>NZ_JBSXNP010000010.1:0-839491 GCF_056857695.1 Jannaschia sp. L-14R | reverse complement strand
CCCGCGCCATGACCATCATTGAGACAGCCAAGCTCAACGGCCTCGATCCCCTGGCCTATCTCGCCGACATTCTTGACCGCATACATGATCACAAGATCAAAAGGCTCGATGAATTGCTGCCGTGGAATTGGACGCTGCGGGCCTCGAAAACCGACAGTCAAGCCGCATAAGCTGCGGCATCAATGGGGCGGTTACGAAGAAGTCGATGTCAGAGATGCTTTGACGGGTTGCGCGGATTGGCCGAACGCCGCCCTTCTTCACCCAGGCGCCGTTGCTGGTACCAATTTAGCCACTTTGCGAAGGTTCAGAGCGGTTGCTGCGAGATGGAACTGTTCGTTTGCGCCTTTGGGTACTCGGAGCCGCATCATCCGCAAACCGATGTATCGCTTGAGATGGGCAAACAGCATTTCGACCTTTCGTCGCTGGATGAACGAGGTCAGCATAACCAGCTGATCATCGGCCAGGACGGGTCAGCGTATCCAAAGCCGACACTATCGAACACTCTCTATGCGTGGCAGAGCGGTGACGCCGGACGGTTACGAAAGACAGAGGAATAAGTGCCTGCACCGTGATTGAAAGCAAGAAGCACGTCGTCAAATACGACAAACAGCGTCACAGACTGCACGCCCGCATCGAGGTCATGTTCGGTCGGCTCAAAGACTGGCGCCGTGAGCGGCCAGATATGACCGGTGTCCCAAGACCTTCTTTCCCGCCATAGCTTTCGCCGCGTGAGTGGTGAAACGCACGTCTTGCAACTTGGAAAATCAGCTATTTCACACGACGCAAATATCCGTTCGGCGCAACCGAGATCTGCAATTTCGCGTCAATCGTGTGGTCGATTTCGAAATTCTCGTTGGCTTGAAGAAATGCCCGCACGGCTGTCTTTGGATTGTTACCCGGCCCCCAGGGCCGATCCGGAAACATCGAAGCCTCCATGTCTTCGACCACTGTATCGAACACAACGCAGTAGCTTCCATTCCTGAGAAAGGACCGCACCATCAAACCGTGGGAACAAATACCTAGGGAACAGGCTTTCTCGGCCCCTTGCGGCCCCGTCGCCTGAATAATTGGACTATTTCACGCGAAGTAGAAACCCATTCGGAGCGACTGAGACCTGCAGTTTTTCGTCCATTGCATTGTCCACTACGAAATCATCGGTACCTTTCAGAAATGCCCGCACGGCGGTCATCGGGTTGTTGCCAACATCCCATGGCCGATCCTCGAAGAACGCTTCTGGCATATTCTCGACAAACGTGTCGAACACGACACAATAGCTTCCGGGGGTTACAAGCGTTCCGTAGGCATTTAACTCTGCGATCACATGATCATGGGTATGCATGGAATCGAGGAAGGCCAAAACCTTGCTGCCCTTTGGAATATGCGCCTTTACGGCCGCGATTGTCTCTGGCTCAATGGACGAGCCTTCTACCATGCGAATGCGCGACGCCATGCAGTGAGACTCAATCGCGTCGCGGTTATGAGCCCGGATGTCGATATCAACGCCCACCACAGTTCGTTTTGGGGTGGCAGGGTCAAGCGCTTCGCCATTGCTGACGGCGTCGTCGTAGTCCAACATCGCCAGAACAGAGGCCGACAGAATCAACGATCCGCCGTGGGCGATTCCCGTCTCAACCACTACATCGGGGCGCACCCGCCAAATCAGTTCCTGCACGGCGACCATGTCTTGCGGGTATTGGATGATTGGCCTTCCTAGCCAGTCGAAGTTGTAGACGTACCGGCGCGACATGCTTTGCTGAAGCCACTCTTGCGATAAAGATTTGAACGCGTCGTCGGTGCCGTATTGTGCAATCACCTTGCGACGTTCGGCTTCAAACTTTGCTCTTTCGTCCATAGTCATACCTTTTTTACCTTATACTGCCCTGATTTTATTTTAAAATCTGAACAATCTGTTCGATTGGATTGATCGGCGTATGGTCGAATTCTGCAAAAATACGGCCCGTATTTATGGCCGCAAAGCTCATATTTGGGGCGCCGGGAGCTACATGGATATCGCATCGAGTGTGGCGCGCCAAGGCATCGACCCAGTCACGATGCGTGGTCTGCGCTCCACGGGCAACATTGTAGATCCGCTCCGTGCCCCGCTCGGCAATATTTAAGATAGCTTCCGCAGCGTCGTCGATCCAAAGATAGTCCTTCGCAGTGTCGAGCGCACTTTCCAGTCGAATCTCACCCTCTTTCGCCTGCTGCGCAATTGCGCCCAAGAATGTTGAGCGCCCCGCCTCTTTTGGACCCACAATGTTGGACAGTCGGACGACTGTGCCATCCTTACCTTCCGCCGTCAGAACAAGCGCCTCTCCTGCAAGCTTGGTGACGTTATAAAGGTCAGAGGGATCGCCGGGGCGCACCGACAAGGTGGCGTCTTCGGATGTGTTGGTGCCCGTTGAATAAACGCGGGTGGACGACAAGAACAGTACCCTATCGTGGGCCCGTTGCGCCAGAATTTCGGCCAATAGACCTACATGTGCAACGGCCGTATCGTAAGGTCGGTTGCGAAAATCCGCCGTCAACCCGATACACCATATGATCGTTCCATGCCTACCCTCAGGCACAGTAATACTTCCGCGTGGAGGGCAGATCACTTCATAGCTGCGCTCTTGCGCCTTGCGCGCCACAGCGCGCCCGATGAAACCGTGACCCCCGAAAATCGTGATCCGGCTCATGATTTTGTGTCGCCGCGCGGGCGCACAGCGCGCAAAGGAGTGCCTGCGAAAATTGTTGCAGGATTCAACCTGCTGCGTACAATTGATCCCGCTGCGATAACTGATCCCCGGCCAATATGTGCCCCATCCAGCAGCACGCAATTGGCCCCGATCCAAACGTCATCCTCAACAATGATCCCGCCGCGCGACGGTTGGAACCCCTGCATACAAATGGGACGGCTTGGATCATCAAATGCATGGTTGGTGGCCGCAATTGTACAGTTTGCGGCGATCAACACGTCGCGCCCGATGGTGACGCCATGGCCTGAGTAGATCACGCAGCCGCTGTTAAGGTAACTGTTCTCTCCAATCGTGACGTCGCCCGTTCCACCAGCCATTTTGATCTTCACGAAAGCATCTATCATCACCCCTTCCGCTACCCGCAGAACACTGCCTTTAGAGGAAATCTCAAGATCAGCCATCGGGCTAATATGAGCGTCAGGAGCAATATCCCGGCTCATACGATCTTCAACTCAGGCACGAAGGTTACAAACCGTGTGCCAGCCTCCGCCAAATGTGACAGTTGCGCGCGGACTTCATCGGCGATGTTCCACGGCAGGATCACGACATAATCGGGGCGCGCATCATTGAGCGCCGAGGGCGCAAGGATCGGGATGTGGCTACCGGGCAGGAACATGTTCTGCTTGGCGAGCGCCGCGTCGTGGACACGTGGCAAAAGGTCCGGGCGAATACCCGCGAAATTCATCAGCGTGTTGCCTTTTGCCGCTGCGCCGTAGCCCGCGACGGTCTTTCCGTCGCGCTTTGCGTCCAGAAGGAAGCGGACGGCGGCGTCCTTGACGGCTTCGGCTTCGGCCTGGAAACCTTCGTAGAAAGCGGGGGTGTCCATGCCGCGGGTGCGTTCTTCTGCAAGAACTGAAGCCACGTTGCCTGATGCGACGTGGCTCGCGTCCGCCCGACATCCGTAGACGCGAAGCGATCCACCGTGGGTCGGCAGCTCTTCGACGTCCACCACGCGCAATCCGTTGGTTTCGAAGATCCGCTGGACGGTCATCAGCGAGAGGTAGGAAAAATGCTCATGGTAGACGGTGTCGAACTGGCGAAGTTCGACCATCCGCATCAGATGCGGGAACTCCAGCGTGACCACGCCCTCGGGCTTCAGCGCCGTGGCGATTGCACGAGTAAAATCGTTGATATCTGGCACATGGGCATAGACGTTGTTGCCAAGGATCAGATCGGCGGATTTTCCTTCTGCTGTAAGAGTTTCAACCAGAGCCATGCTGAAGAAATCCTCGACGATCTCGATCCCCTTGGCCCGTGCCGCATCTGCGGTGGCAGTCGTGGGTTCCACCCCGAGGCAGGGCACGCCCGCCGCTTTCATGTGTTGCAGGAGGTAGCCATCGTTGGCGGCCAGCTCGATCACGAAACTGTCCGGGCCAAGATCCAGACGCTCCACGATCATGTCAGTGTAGCGTTTCGCGTGGGCCACCCAGCCCGATGAAGTGGAGGAAAAATAGGCGTAATCCGCCCCGAAGACATCCGCCGCGCTGGTGTAATCCTCCGTCTGCACAAGGCGGCAGGCGGTACAGACGTTGAGGCGCAGGGGATAGGTCACCTCGGCCGCCTGAAGGCCCGCCGCGTCCAGATAGCCGTTGGACAGGGGCGCATGGCCGAGGTCGAGGAACCGTTCGGACAAGTGGGCATCGCAATGGCGGCAGGTGTGGATCATATCGCAATCGGCTCCAATTCGGACAGGCGAGGGTGCCCGGTGTCTCGAACGGATACTTCCGTCGGGGGAAAGGGCCAAGGAATGGCAAGCGCCGGATCGTCCCATGCTAGACCCCCTTCATGGGGCTTGGAATAGGGCGCGCTGTGAAAATAGAGCATCTCCACATCGGGCGTCAGGGTCTGGTAGCCGTGGGCGAAGCCCGCAGGTATATATAGCATATCGCGGTTGTCTTCGCTCAATTCCACACAGGTGGCATGGCCGTAGGTATCGGACCCTGCACGAATATCCACGACGACATCGAGGATCACACCGCGCACGCATCGCACCAGCTTGGCATCTGCCATCGGCGGACGTTGGAAATGCAGGCCGCGCAAGGTGAACTTGGTCTGGTTGAACACTGAATTCACCTGGCACCAGGTTACGTCTATACCGACCTGCGCGAACTCTTCGGCACAGAAGGTGCGGGCGAAAAAGCCGCGCGCATCTTCGCGCTTCTCGATGCTAATGTTGTAGAGGCCTTGGGGGGGCAGGGCGTGGAAGATCATGTGCCGCCCTCGAAGGCCTGGATCTGCGCACGGGTCATGGCTAACGCGTCCGCACCGCCCGTGACCGCGCGATACCAGTCAATGGTGTGCTTGACGGATTCTTCAAAGTCCCAGCAAGGGGACCAGCCGAGGGAGTCTTTCGCCAACTCAGTGGAAAGTGCGAGACGTCCTGCCTCATGGACCTGCGCTCCGCCCGAGACGTCGCGCCAGCCCCCCGGCCAATGACGCAGGGCCACGTCAAGCAGGTCGCCCACGGGGCGGTTGGCATTAGGGTCCGGGCCGAAATTCAGGGAGGGAGGAGCAGTGCCTGTGTGCAGGCGCTCGGCGTAGGCAAGATAGCCTGATAAGGGCTCCAGCACATGTTGCCAAGGCCGCGTGGCGCCTGGATTGCGAACTTCGACGGCGCGGCCATCGCGCAGGCTGCGCACGAGGTCTGGGATGATGCGATCCTCCGCCCAGTCGCCGCCGCCAATCACGTTTCCGGCGCGGGCGGAGGCGAGCTTCACATCGCCCTCGGCAAAGAACGCATCGCGGTAGCTGGCAATCACGAGCTCTGTCGCCGCCTTGCTTGCGCTGTAGGGGTCATGGCCGCCGAGGCGATCGCTTTCACGATACCCATAAGTCCATTCGCGGTTCTGATAGACCTTGTCGGTAGTGCTAACGACCACGGTACAGGGCCGCCCAGCCGTGCGGATCGCATCGAGCACATGGACGGTGCCTTGCACGTTCGTGGCCCAAGTCTCCACCGGTTGCGCGTAGGAGCGGCGGACGAGGGGCTGGGCGGCAAGGTGAAAGACGACGTCGGGGGCCACGGCATGGATGCGGGCGGTGACGCCTTCCGCGTCGCGCAGGTCGACTTCGGCATGATCCATGCGGTCCCGCAGCCCGAGTTGATCGAACAGGGCCGGTACCGTGTCAGGGGCCAGTGCCATCCCGAAGACCTCGGCACCCATATCGCTCAACCAGAGCGACAGCCACGATCCCTTGAAGCCAGTATGGCCGGTGACAAGCACCCGATTGTCGGACCAGAACGCCGCGTCGGTCATGCCCAGACGCGCCAGGGCGCTTGATTTCCGGCCCATTGCGCCTCCAGCACATTTCGGTCGCGGAGAGTGTCCATGGCAGTCCAGAAACCTGCGTGGCGATAGGCCGACAGTTGTCCGTCACGGGCGAGGCTCTCCAAGGGTTCACGTTCCCAGATCGTCGCGTCGCCTGCGATACGCTCCAGCACCGAGGGCTCGCATACGAAGAAGCCGCCGCTGATCCAGCGGCCATCGCCTTCAGGCTTCTCGATAAAATGGCTGACGCGGTCCTCCAGCAACTCGATCGCGCCGAAGCGGCCTGCCGGCTGCACCGCCGTCACCGTCGCCTCGCGTCCGTTTGCTTCATGAAACGCCACCAGCGCGCCGATATCCACGTCCGAGACGCCATCGCCGTAAGTCAGGCAGAACGTGTCATCGCCGATATGATCGGCCACCTTCTTCAGCCGCCCTCCCGTCTGGGTCAGTTCGCCGGTATCCACGAGGGTCACGCGCCACGGCTCGGCATTTTGCTGATGTACCTCCATGTTGTTGTCGCTCATGTCGAAGGTGACATCCGACATGTGAAGGAAGTAGTTCTTGAAGTATTCTTTGATGACATAGCCCTTATAGCCACAGCAGATCACGAATTCGGTGATCCCGTGATGGCCGTAGAGCTTCATTATGTGCCAGAGGATCGGTCGCCCGCCGATCTCGATCATCGGTTTAGGCTTGAGGTGCGATTCTTCGCTGATGCGCGTGCCAAGCCCGCCGGCAAGAATTACGGCTTTCATATGATCGACTGCGCTCTTCAGGGGGACAAACTAACTGTCAACTTGCACTGAATAGACAGGTCGGTGCAAGAACGACCGGCTGCATCGTCTGCGTCCGTTCGTTCGCAGCCCTCGAACGCTTCGGAGGACGCGAGATTTTTGAGCACCAACACTTGCTACGGGAATTGTGAGACCATGGGAATTGTCAAAGTCGCCGTTGTCATACCGGTCCATAACGGTGCTGCAACCCTGGCGGCCACGCTGGACAACCTGTTGCAGCAGACCCTTGCTGATATTTCCATCACCGTCGTGGAAAATGCATCGACGGATGAAACCATTCGCGTGGCACAGGAATTTCGCGACCGCGACGACCGGGTCTCAATCGACATCGGGACGACGCTCTTGCCGCCGCTGGAGAATTTCAGCCGCGCCATGAGGATCGGCGCAACAAAGGGCGAATACTTCGTGCTGCGCGCTTGCGACGATGTCTCGACCCTCGATTATCTTGAAGTCTTGGCCGAAGCCCTCGACAGCCAGCCCGCATGTCAAATGGCGGCTGGTAAAACAAAGCTAGTCGCCGGACCTAAGGGCGAGCGGTTCAAGACCCCGCATCCCAACGTTTTCAACTTCAAGGACAGTTATGAAGGCGGGCGGGTGCCCAGGAACCTCACCTTCCCAGCCGAGTGGATTTACGGGATGTTCCGTTCCGAAACGGTCGACCGGTTGCAGGCGCGATGGAGGGAGCTGGGGACGCCGTGGTGCTCGGCATCATATGCCGTGTACGATTTCGTCTTGCAAGATCAGGTGGCCTATGTGCCTGATACGTATTATATTTTTGCGGAAGGGTCGGGGTCCGATAAAACATACGGCGCAAAGGGCTTCCGCGCTCAACTGAAGCGACGCTTGGATTATTGCCTGGGCTGCTTTGCGCTGCGCCATGATCTTCCGCCGGTCTCTCCGGTTACGACAGTCAGGTTCTTCTTGATGTGTTGGGCCGACTCGCGTCGTAAAACCGGCTACAAAATGCTCGGTTTCCTCTAGGGTATCAACGAACAATACCCGAAAGGGACGCAACGCCGTCGAAGCGGCGTGTGATGTCGCACATGGGTGACTGCGCAAGGGCATCGGTCCGGCTTATCATCGTGGCATACATCTGTGCACCGCCGGCATGTTGGCCCCGTTTGGCATTGTACTCGAACCCGTTCACGCCCTTGTAGAACTTGTAGTGAAGAAGCGCCGCAATGGACTCGGAGACCGGGACGGCGGTGTCGATCGCATGTGGCCCGCGATGAAATTTCATGCCCGCCTGCCATCTGAGCAATGCGAATTTATTCAACACCACCGGAGAGTTGGTAAAGGCGGATTTTGTCACGGCCCGCGTGATCCTGTTCTGCCAGGCTTGCAGCCGGTTTGGATTTAGCGGTCGCTCCATCGAGGAATACCGGGACATCAGCGCGCGTTGGAATTTGGACAACGGCTTTGGGGTGAAGAAATGTCGCTCCCTCACGCCGCCCATGAAGCACACCGCCGGGGTCGGAAACCGATTGGCGAAGCTTTGCGGCAATGCCGAGATGCGCAATCCATCTGGCGGCATCCCTTGCCCGTCAAAGAACGGGTAGGCATCCTGGAGCGGGCTTGTGCCTTGATAGTGTTGCTCGGTAAATGGCCGATCAGCATACATGTCGATCATCACCGCCATCAGCGCGTGTTCGTCTTTTTGATCCATGGATTGCGCGAACTTCGGCAACGTTCCGGCCTCTTCCCGGAGATAAAGGAATTCATCCATGTCTGGCAGGCTGACCCATGCGTTGTCGCAAAAATGGTCCAGAATGTCCTGCCGCCAAACGCCGACGTTATTTTTGA
Source organism: Jannaschia sp. L-14R (assembly GCF_056857695.1). Classification (NCBI taxonomy): domain Bacteria; kingdom Pseudomonadati; phylum Pseudomonadota; class Alphaproteobacteria; order Rhodobacterales; family Roseobacteraceae; genus Jannaschia; species Jannaschia sp. L-14R. Next base: position 830,884 of record NZ_JBSXNP010000010.1, on the reverse strand, counting down.
ATTCAGCGCCCTGATCGGGCCGGAATACGGCCACGTCTGGCTGATTTTGCAGGTTTTCGAAGGTGCCATCGGTGGACCGGTCATCCACGATGTAGAACTGATTGACGCCTAGGGCACGGTAGTGATCAAGGAATTGATCGACGATCATCGCCTCGTTATGGCACAGGGTGACACAGGACACCTGCGGCAGACCATCGACAGTGGCGTCGGATCTTGCGCCAGTGATCTGTTGCAGGGATCCAAGTCGTATGAGATCCGGGTTGAGGCTCATTTCCTGTTCCTTGTCCGAATGGACCAGCGTGAATTGGGCCATGCGGTTTGCGCCGATTATCAAGAGGTCACCCGATCTTTGAGGCTCGCCCAGAACGTGGGTAACGCAGCCGGGTGGGGTTTCCAAGCGACTTGAACTGACCCGACGAAACCTGTTTTTGGAATTCCTAGGGTCAGGGCTCATAGCCAATATATGACAGTTGCGGCGAGGGCGATGGCGGAGAGGAAGACCTTGGGACAGCGATCACAGTGTGTCGCCACACGCCGCCAATCCTTGAGCCTGCCGAACATGATCTCGATGCGGTTGCGTCGCTTGTACCGGTGCTTGTCGTACTAGATGGTTTTCTTACGCTGTTTTCGACCGGGGATAAATGCGCGTACCCCTTTGTCTTTCAACGCTTCTCTGAACCAGTCGGCATCATTTCCGCGGTCTCCGAGCAGCCAGTCGACGTCCGGCAGGCTGCTCAGCCATGCTCGCGCGCCGATAGGGCTTCCTTCCATTCCGTCAAATGGATTGCACCATCAAACCGGGGGATCAAACACCGGGAAAGGGCGCGATCTTCGAGGTCATTCCGCCGGACGGATGAACATGCGCTCGGTGTCACCCTCTTGCCGATCATCGGGACGGATGGCGCGGTAGGCGTGCCATGTGGCGTGACCCAGCATCGGAAAGACGATGACCAATCCGATAAAGGCCGTCGCGACCGAAAGGGCGAAAAGGACCATCACGATCGCACCCCAAACCAGCATGACCGGAAGGTTGGCCCATACCATCGCCATGGAAATGCCCATGGCCGAGAGAGCGTCCGTCCGCTCGTTCAGCAGCATGGGCACGGCGAAGACGCTGATCGCGAAGGCGAAGGCCGCGAAAAGCGCCCCGACCGCACTCCCCGTCAGAAGCAGCGCCCAGCCGGTCGGGGTCAGGAACAGCATCGGGATCAGCGCATCCGTGCCTGGAAAGGGAACCATGCCGAAGAAGAGTGCGTAGATCAGCACGGCGGCCCTGAGCCAAAGCAGGAAAAGCCCCAGCAGCATGACGCCCATGAACAACGCCTGATAGCCGGAACGCGGTTTTACAAAGATCATCCCGGCCAGGTCGGTTCTCTCGCCCGTCTCCAGACGACGGCTTTTTTCATAAAGACCGTTCGCGATTAGCGGGCCGAGGACCATGAAACCCGCAAGCGCGGGAAAGAGCGCGTATTCATAGCGGAACTGGAACAGCACCAGAACCACGAGAAGCGAGCCGGCAAAAACGCCCGCTCCGTAGAGCAAGCTGGACACCGGATTTGTCCACAAATCAGACCAGCCTGCCCGAAGCCATGTGAAGACCGTACGCCACGGCAGGTTGCGTGCGCGCAGGTTTTCGCGCGGCAAGGGCGGAACCACCTTGGGGATGATGCCCCCAGCATGGGGATTGTCGGGCGGGGGCGGATCAGTGCGGTCGCTCAGCATGACGGTTTCGCCGCACGAGGAGCGGCGCCTTTTTCTTTTGTGACTTCGAGGAGGCAATCGGGCTGGGACCCGATGGCAACGATGACAAGGTGGGCATTGGCCGCGACAAATCCCGCGACCAGCAGACCGGCCGAGCTGACGGCGAAAAGGCGCGGGCGGGTCATTCGCCTTGCTCCGCGCCAAGATCCTGGATGTAGAGCGTAAGTGCCATGCGCTCGGCGACCGTCAGTCGGTCTTCCCACGCAGGCATCCAACCTTGGCGGCCGAGGTTGATCGTCGTGAACATCGACGCATCGTCCCCACCGTAAATCCAGAAATCATCGGTGAGATTGGGTGCGCCAAGTTCCTGTATGCCCTTGGCGTTCTCGCCGTGACAACTTGCGCAGTTTTCGGCGAAGATCGTCTCGCCTTCGGCCAACCGGTCCGGGGCAGCTTCCGTATCGAGCCCCGAAAGGGACTGGACGTAGTCCACGACGGTCCGAATTTGCGGTCGGGTCAGGATGCCGGTCTCACCGAAGGCCAGCATCTGCGCCCAGCGGCTTTCGGGATGAGGTGCGTTGATCCCGACGCGCAGGGTTTCCATGATCGTCCCTGCGTCTCCTCCCCAAAGCCATGCACCGTCCACAAGGCTCGGGAAGCCCGGCCCGCCAGCAGCATCTGATCCGTGACATGCGGCACAGCTGTCGCCGTACAGGGCTGGCGCGGTCTGTTCGACCCGAGCCATCAGGACGGCATCCTGGCGGATTTCCTCTACCGGAAGTGTGGCGAGCGCCCGCGTCCACTCTGCTTGTTCGGCATCGGCCGTGAGCACTTGCTGTTTGATCCGCTCCCGATCATCGTAGCCCAGAAGGCCCTTGGTATATGTCGTGACAAGTGGCCACGCTGGCATCAGCACCCAATAGACCAGAGCCCAGATATGGGTCACGGCAATAAAGAACCAGACCGCCCGTGGCACGCGCGTGTTCAATTCGGTGATACCGTTCCATTCGTGGCCGGTCGTTTCGTGTCCGGTCAGCGGATCGCGTTCCTTTACTGACATGGGCCGTCCTCATCGTCGAGAATGCTCTTGGCGGCCTTGTCGAAGCGTTTCCCCAGACTCGGCCAGAACGCATAGACGGTGATTCCAACCGACAGGACCATCAGGTAGATCAGGCCAAAGGATTGGGCGAACGCCGATGTCCATTCATAGGTCAGTTCCATCATTCCTCTCCACTTGCCGGTTGCGTCTTGGTCGGCAGATCGGTCAGGCCGCCCAGAATTTGAAGGTAGGCGACCAGCGCATCCATCTCCGTCAGACGGTCGCTGCGACCGTCGAATATCCGCACGTTCGTCTCGTCTCCGTAGCGGTCGAGGACACCGTCCGCGCGCTCGGTGTCGGGCAGGGCCTGACCAAGCGCATCGGAGGCCGCGCTTCCAATCTGATCATCGGTATAGGGCACACCCACAGCCCGCAGGGCGGCAAGACGACCCGGCAGGCTGTCGGTTTCAAGCGCGGTATCCAGTAGGAAGGCATACTGCGGCATCACTGATTCCGGCACCAAAGCACGAGGGTCGACCAGATGGCGCACCTGCCAGTCGTCCGAATACTTCTCGCCCACGCGCGCAAGATCGGGACCGGTGCGCTTCGATCCCCAGAGCATCGGGTGGTCATACTTGCTTTCGACCGCAAGCGAGTAGGGACCGTAGCGGTCCACATCGTCCTGAAGCGTGCGGATCATCTGGCTGTGACAGGCATAGCAGCCCTCGCGGATGTAGATATCGCGCCCGGCCTGTTCGAGCGGAGTATAGAGCCGCATGTCGGGGTCGGCTTCCACGGTGTCGTCGATGGTGAAGAGCGGCGCGATCTCAATGAAACCGCCCACGCCCGCAGCCAGGATGATCCCGACGCTCAGGGCCATCGAATGCCGCTCGGCGCGGTAATGGGTCTTCGCGTGAAACTCGAAGAAGCGGGTGAAGGGTTTGAGAAGTGTCCTGAACATGGTTCTACTCCGCCGCAGGGACGGCAGGCTCGTTTGCCTCCGATCCGGTTGGATAATCGAGTTGCGGTGCCTGATGACCGGCACTCCGGATCGTCATCACGACGTTAAACGCTCCGATCACGGCACCCGCGAAGAACAGGGCTCCGCCGATCATGCGCGCGATGTAGTAGGGATGCATCGCCACAAGTGTATCGGTGAAGGAATAGGCGAGCGAGCCGCTCTCGGTATAGGTGCGCCACATCAGCCCCTGGGTGATGCCGCTGTTCCACATGGCGAAAACGTAGATGACGGTTCCGGCCAGGGCGAGCCAGAAGTGCCATTCGACCAGCTTCCAGCTGTACATCGTCTCCTTGCGCCAGAGCACCGGCACGACTGCATAGATCGACCCGAAGGTGATCAGCGCGACCCAGCCCATTGCCCCCGCATGCACGTGTCCCACCGTCCAGTCGGTATAATGCGACAACGAGTTGACCGGGCGGATCGCCATGAACGATCCCTCGAAGGTCGATAGGCCGTAGAACACCGCCGCCACCATCATGAAGCGTAGCGTGGCGTCGTCGCGCACCTTGTGCCATGCACCGTTCAGCGTCATCAGCGCGTTGCCAGCGCTGGCCCAGGACGGCACCAGCAGCATGACCGAGAAGGTCATTCCCAGCGTCTGCACCCATTGCGGAATAGCGGTATAGTGCAAATGGTGCGAGCCCGCCCAGATATAGAAGAACACGATCCCCCAAAAAGACAGGATCGACAGGCGGTAGGAATAGATTGGCCGTTCGGCACGCTTGGGCAGGAAGTAGTAGAGCATGCCGAGGAAACCGGCGGTCAGGAAAAAGGCCACCGCGTTATGGCCGTACCACCATTGCGTCATTGCATCCTGCACACCGGAGAAGGCGGAATAGCTCTTTGCCGCGCCGAAGGACGCCGGAACTGCAAGGTTGTTGACGATGTGCAGCACCGCAACAACCAGGATGAAGGCCAGGTAATACCAGTTGGCGACATAGATATGCGGCTCGTTCCGCCGCGCCAGCGTGCGGATATATAGCACGAAATAAACGACCCAGACGATCACCAGCCAGATGTCGGCATACCATTCCGGTTCGGCGTATTCCTTGGACTGTGTGACGCCCATCAGATAGCCCGACGCCGCAATGATGCAGAACAGGTTGAAACCCAGCAGCACGAACCAGGGCGAGATATGGCCAGCCAATCGCGCGCGACTGGTACGCTGCATGATGTGAAACGAGGTGGCGATAAGGGCGTTGCCGCCGAAGCCGAAGATAACGCCCGATGTATGGACGGGCCGGATGCGCCCGAAGCTCGACCAGGCGGCATCGAAGCGCAGCTCTGGCCAGGCCAGTTGCGCCGCGACCCAGACGCCCATGCCCATGCCCACGACCGCCCAGAACAAAGACAGAAGGATTCCGACCTTGGTGGGATCATCGTAGTAGCTTGCCGAGCGGTCTTCAGTCGGCTCGGGACCATAGAGTACGTTGCCCACGAGGAAGAACAGCACCCCGGCAAAGATCAGCGTGATCCAGCCATGCACTCCCATCGGATCGCCCCGGCCGACTATGGCCATGGCGAAACCTGCCAGAGCGACCATGCCCGACAGGACCATCGCAGCCTGTCGCTCACCCGTGGTCAAGCGGTTCATCATCTTGCGGTCTCCTTTTTCGGGGGAAGCGGGGTGTCGCCATCGTCATGCAGGATGCGCTCGGCGTCGCCTGCGAGATCGTCGTATTGACTGCTACGCAAGCTCCAGAAGAAGGCACCGAGGCCGATGGCACCCATCAGCAGTGTGATCGGGATCAGAAGGTGGAGGATCGTCATGCCGGAACTTCGCGAAACATTGCATCCGGCACAGCGTTTGCGACCGCACGTGGGTTCAGGCGCAGCGAATTCGCTACCACCGCAATGGACGACGCCGACATGGCGATGGCCGCGATCAGCGGCGTGACGAGACCCGCGACCGCAAGCGGTACGGCGATGCAGTTGTAGAGGATCGCCAGGCCGAAATTCTGCCGCACGATGTGGCCCGTGCGGCGGGCAACGCCGACGGCCTGCGGTACGGCGCGCAGATCATCGCGCAGGAACACCAGGTCGGCGGCAGCGCGGCCCGCCTCGGATGCCGATGCCGGTGACATCGACACATGCGCGGTGGCCAGCGCCGCCGTATCGTTCAGACCGTCGCCCACCATCAGCACCCGGATGCCCTGCGCGCGCAGGTCGTCAAGCCACGCAATCTTGTCAGCGGGGCTCATTGCCGACTGTGCACCGCGAAGACCCAGAAGGCCCTGAACCTGCGCCACGGCCGGGGCCGCATCGCCGGACAGGATTTCCCCCGGCAGGTTCATCAGGGCAAGGTCCGACACTGAATCCACTGCACCATCGCGCAGTTTTTCATCCAGCGGAAACCGCAGCATCTCGCCGCCTTCGAAGGCAAAGGCAGGCCCGTCACCTGTCATCACATCGGCCGCAATTTCGCCGACCCAGGATTCCCGGCCCAGCCGCGCCCGTCGCCCGTCGATCACACCTTCGACGCCGAAACCGGGGCGTTCTGCGACATCCACGGGCGCTGTGCCGGGCACGGCAAGTCGCGACGCGATCGCGCGTGCCGCCGGATGCGCCGATCGCGCGGCCAGAGACGCAACTGCAACCTGCGATGCGGCATCAAGCTTCGGCAGTACCCTGATCGCCGGTTCTCCGGTCGTTAGCGTCCCAGTCTTGTCCCACGCCACGAGGTCGATGTTCGCCAGCCGCTCCAGCGCCGAGCCATCCTTCATCAGGATGCCCTCGGCCATCAATCGTCCGGCGGCGACCACGTGGGCGACCGGCACGGCAAGGGCCAGCGCGCAGGGACAGGTCACGATAAGCACGCTGATCGCGATGAAAGCGGCCTGCTGCCAATCGCCGGTGACGGCCATCCAGCCGATGAATGTCGCCAGCGCCAACAGGTGAATCAACGGCGCATACAGCCGCGCCGCGCGGTCGGCGATCCGGACATACTGTCCGCGACCTTCCTCCGCCGTGGCCAGCATTCCCATCATCTGCGCAAGAAAGCTTTCGCTGACAGGGCGCAGGACCACCACATCGATCGGACCGGTCAGGTTCAATGCCCCGGCCTCGATCTCGCAGCCGGTGCGCACGGATACGGGACTGGACTCGCCAGTCACCAGGGCCCGGTCGAGATCGGTAGCACCAGAGACGATGCGGACATCGACTGGAATACGCTCGCCTGCCGCGATCCTCAGGACCATGCCCGGAACGACTGCATCGACCGCAATCGTGCGCTGCCCGCCCGAGGGGGTGATCTCCACCGCTTCGCGCACCGCGAGGCGTGCGAGCCCCGTCATCGCGCTGCGCGCTCTGTCCCGCATCCTGTGGTCCAGCCAACGACCGATCAGGAGGAAGAATGTCAGCGTCACGGCGGCGTCGAAGAACACCTGTTCGCCACCCCGGACCGTCTCGTAAAGGCTCAGCCCCGTTGCCAGCGCGATGGCCAGTGCAATGGGAACATCCATGTTCACGCCCCCGCGGCGCAGCGCGGCCCAGGCCGAGACAAAGAAGAAGCGCCCCGCATAGGCCACGATCGGAACCGCGATCAGGGCGGAAATCAGATGGAACGTCTCCCGCGTAGTGCCTGTCGCACCGGACCAGACTGCCACAGACATCAGCATGACGTTCATCGCACCGAACCCCGCCACGGCGACGGCACGCAGCAGCGCCTGGCCTGTCCGATCACCCGCTTCCACGGACAAATCGGCTGCGTCGATCGGTGTCGCCGGATGGCCGATCCTTTCCAGTTCGGCAAAAATCCCCATGAGACCGGGTGAGTTCGGCACAGGCGTCACAACGATCCGTCGCAGTGTCAGATTGGCGCGCACGCTCTCCACATCCGGAAGCGCCGCAAGGGCGCGCTCAATCGTTGCAACGCAGCCGCCGCACCGGATGGTCGGTGCAGACAAGGTGACTGTTTCTGAACGTGTCGAACTGATGGCGGCGGTGGCAGGCACAGGAGGGACCCAAGGTTTTGTTTATCAACTCCTAATGTCGCGCGCTTCTTCACTTCTTGACTTGGATCAATTCGGTTGAGGTTTGGTGGTGTAGCAAGAATTATTCTGTCGTGATGGGAACGTATTGCGGTGCTGCATTCAGATGTTTCCTTAAAGGCGCGCACTTGTTGCTGTTCCTATTCTGCATTGGGATCGCGGTCGCTCAGCTGCCCGATCATCCACGCGCCCGGTTCCGCCATGACAGGGCAACGCATCGATGATGATGTAGTCGCAGTGCGTCCAGAAATTCTCGAAAATTTGCAAGAGGATGAGAATAAGCTCCGGCCGCACCACCGCGACACATGCCTTCACCGTAATGAAAGCCGACCGAGAACGTCATTACGACGGGTGAGACTAAATCGCGAGCGCCGTAGCTTTTTCAAGAAGACGTCCCTCCATGGACCGTTTCGATACCGGATGACAATCTTGAAGGAGAAACAGCAATGCCAACGCCAAACAACAAGGCAAACGCCAGCCGGAAAGACCACACCGCATCAGGGGCCGACGGGGCTTTGCGCGTCGACCGCCGAAGTCTTCTCGTCGGCTCGGCCGGTCTGGCCGCTGGGAGCATTCTGGCATATTCGCCTGTCGTCGCACAGACCGCCCAGGCCGGGCAGGCCCAAGCTGCCGGACATGGGCTGACCCCGGGTATGGTCGGCAACCGGCTATATACTTCCAACCCCACCCACCCAACCATGGCGGACATCAGCGAGAACCCGGCCAACGTGCCGCCGCCGATCACGCGCACCGAACCTGCGACCGTCCGGCTGGAATACGAGACAATCGAGCTTGAGGCGCATCTTGACGGCAATACGAGCTATCGGTTCTGGACCTTCAACGGCAAGGTTCCCGGTCCGTTTGCGCGCGTCCGGGTCGGCGATACCGTGGAGGTCTATCTCAAGAACAACGAGGACAGCTGGTTTGCCCATAACATCGACCTGCACGCCGTAACCGGACCCGGCGGCGGCGCGGCGCTCGGCTCGCCGGGGCCGGGGGAGAGCTACAGTTTCAAGTTCAAGGCGCTCAATGCCGGGCTTTATGTTTATCACTGCGCGGTATCGCCGGTGGCGCAGCACATCTCGAACGGCATGTACGGCCTGATCCTGGTCGAGCCGGAAGGCGGGCTGCCCCCGGTCGATCGGGAATACTATGTCATGCAAGGCGAGCTTTACACCGAGGAACGCATCGGAACCCCGGGTCTGCTGACCGAAAGCTACGACAAGCTGGTCGACGAGCGTCCCGAATTTTTCATCTTCAACGGCCATACCGGCGCGTTGACCGATCACTACCCGCTCAAGGCCAAGGTCGGCGAGACCGTGCGCATCTTCTTCGGTGTCGGAGGACCCAATTTCACGTCGTCGTTCCACGTCATCGGCGAAATCTTCGACCGGGTCTATGTGCATGGATCGCTGGAGACGCCGCCGCTGAGGGATATCCAGACCGTCATTGTTCCGGCTGGCGGCTCCGCCGTGGCGGAATTCAAATGCGATGTTCCCGGACGTTTCGTGCTGGTCGATCATGCGCTGTCGCGGGCGGAAAAGGGCCTCGCGGGCTATCTGATTGTCGAAGGAGACGAAAACCCGGATCTGTTCACGTCGCTGGACACATAATAGATCCGCTTTGGGTCAAGAACAGGAAGCGGGTGCCGAGGCCGTGCGGCTCCGGCACCCTCGCTGCAGAGCTCTGAAGCGCGTCGCGCGATTTCCCGGATGAACCCGTCCGGTTTTCGGGGGTTGACGTAACACATCACCCCGGCGCGACGACTTTGCGCATGCCGCCGGCAATCAGCGACGCCGCGTCCGTCGCGATTAGCAGGATGTTCGCGCGGGGCGGAGCAACCAGAAAGCGGGGTTTCCACTCGGGATCAAACTTCTCCTTGAAGTTCCGCAAACCATCGAAATTGTAGAAATGCCCGCCGTGGCGATAGACAAGTGCGCCAAGTTTCATCGTCCACCGACTGCCGCGCCGGGTTTCAAGTCCGGCGAGCGGTGCCATGCCAAGGCTGAATGCACGGAACCCTTCGGCTTTCAGGTGCAGCATCAACTCGGTAAACAGATAATCCATCAATCCGGACGGTGCATCGTCGACGTGTCGCATGAGATCTATCGTTGCGGTGTCTTTCCCTTCGGTCGTCAGGACATTGGCAAAGGCGACGATGCGCGTATCGTGCCGCACGATGGCAATGGGAAACCGACGCAGATAGTCAGGATCGAACCGGCCGACGGAGAACTGCTTTTCCGAGGTGCGCTTGTCCGCTAGCCATTGATCCGAGATGTTGCGCAGCACATCGATTGTCGTGTCATCGACCGGTGCGCTCAGCATTTCGAAGCTAAGCCCATCCCGGCCCGCGCGATTGTAGGCCGTGCGCAATTTCTTGCGGTGACTGCCTTCGAGCGAGAAGTCGGCCAATGGCACCACGGCCTCTTCGCCCATCTTGTGCATGGCAAGACCCATCTCGGCCCAGAGGGCCAGATTGTCCGTCGCGACCTCGTAAAATACGGGCCGCGCATTGGCCGCATTGGCCGCATCGAAAAATTCCCACGCCAGTTGGGCAGCTTCGTCCGGATCACCGACAGGATCGCCAAGCGCGATCCATGAACGTGCTTGAACGCGATACATCAGAAATGACCGCCCGCTGTCGGAAAACAGCAGCGACTTGTCTCCGGTCAGAGCGAAATTCGCATCCGGATTGGCCTGTGTCGCAATGACTGAACGAGCCTGTTCGATTTCTTCTGGACTGGCGAGTTCGGCTATGACCCTTGGCGGGCGCAGGGCGGTCACGAGTGCGAACAATCCGATCAGAAGCGCCCCGACCAGGCCGGCGCGGGTTGCACGCGGCGCGGATTGATCCGCCGCGAACTGCCACCACAATTCATTGCTGTATGGAGTGGCCTTGTATGCAAAGAAATAGACGCTGGTACCAGCGATGATGATCGATACCAACAGCAGGACCCAGCGCAGTGACAGCGGGTTACGCGTCAATCGCGCGCTTCGGTAAAACTCGCGCTTGCAGGGCAGCAGAATGAGGATCATCAGCAAAAGGATGCTCGCCCGCTCATAATCAAGCCCATGCGCCAGCGATGCCACGATCCCGGCCGCCAACGCGCCCACTGCAACCCACCACGCGCCCTCCACACGTCGCATCAGGCCATGCGCAATAACCAACAGCGCTGCCCCGATGGCGCTGGATAACAGGGCGCCGCCTTCCACCAGGCCCAGGGGTAGGAGCAGTTCCATTTCTTCGGCGACGTCGCTGGACGCCGGAATAACAGCCGAAAGAAGCATGAAGACGCCGGACGCGAATATCATCGCCGACATGGCCAGCGGCACGATCGAGCTGACGGCACCAAAGATCGGCGCTAGAGCCTGCATTCGGGGTGACTGGACCTTGGTGCTGGCCATGCGCAACTCGCTGAGGGCCAAAAGAGCAAGGGCCATCGCGAAAGGCACAAGATAATAGATCAGACGGTAGAGCAACAAACCCGCAGCGGCCTGATCGACAGGGACCGAAGCGGGCAGGGCCGTGAGTATGATGGTCTCGAAAACACCGACCCCGCCGGGCACATGGCTGGCGACGCCTGCGAAAATCGCAGCGGCGAAGACCGCCAGAAACGTGGCAAACCCCATGTCGTTGGGCGGCAGCAGGAGATAGAGAACAGTCGCCGCCATGAGGATGTCGATGGCGGTAAACAGCAACTGACCACTAAGCAAACCCAGAGATGGCATACGGAATCTACGGCCGCGCAGGGTGATTTCGGATTTCCGCAGCGCCATGATGGCCGGGATCCCCAGAGACGCAACCAATGCCACGATCCCGGTCCATCGAAGAATGGCCGGGCTAATAGAAGTCAGCGATTGCAAGGCATATGGGTGATAGGCGAGTGCGCCGAACCCGACAATTGTAGCCCCAAGCCCAAACGCCAGTGACCCGAAAACCGCAATCGCCGCGATGTCGTAAGCGGTTAGTCCCAGGGATGAATAGATGCGATAGCGCACCGCGCCGCCGGTAACCGGACCTGCCCCGACGGTATTGCCGAGAGCATAGCCCAGAAATCCGCCCGTCATGATCACAGGAAGCGGAAGCTTCTTGCCGAGATACCGCAGGGCGGACCAGTCATATCCAATCAGGGCGGCGTAACCCGCGAACATTGCCAGCAAAGACAAGGCGATGATATGCCATGGCGTGCTGCGGACCTGATCCATGACGTCCCTGAAATTCACCGGTTTCAGCAACTGGTAGAGCGCGTATGCGCCGAGTGCGAACAATCCGGCGGTCAGGAGATAGGGGGCGACCGGCTTGACCCGTGCCCAAATGCCGGAAGATGGCGAAGTATCGGAAATCGTCACGTTGGCCCCTCATTTGGCGTCTTTTATAAATATGTAACCCGCCCCGGCGCAAATGGCACCAGGGCGGGTCGTCGGCCGTGAGTGACGACCTCCGCTGCGTCCCGAAGGGTTCGAGCCGCAGCGAAGCTTTTATCAGGCGTCCTGCGCTTTCGCGCGATTTGCCAGAGTGACATCCAGCGTCATGCGTTCTCCTTTCCGCAGAACCTGGACCTTAGAGACGGTATCGGGGGCAGTGCCGGCAACGGCGCGGGTCAGGTCGCGGGCTTCGTCGATCTGTGTGCCATCAAAGTTGAGAATGATGTCGCCGGTTTGCAGGCCGGCCTTTTGCGCCGGTGCACCGTCCACGACTTTCTCGATCTGCGTGCCCTGGCCCTCCTGAAGGCCGAGGATGGATGCGACTTCATCGCTCACCGGCTTGATCTGGACGCCCAGCCAACCCCGATCGATCTGACCATCGTCCTGAAGATCTGCAACCACCTTTGCGACAAGGTCAGACGGTACGGCAAAGCCGATACCGGCGCTTGCACCATCCGGCGAGAAGATCGCGGTGTTGACGCCGATCACTTCGCCCTTGTCATTGAAGAGTGGCCCGCCGGAGTTGCCTTTGTTGATGGCCGCGTCGGTCTGGATGAATTCGTCGAACGGTCCCGCGTTGATGTTACGGTCTTTGGCCGAAACGATACCTGTCGTGACTGTGCCTCCGAGACCAAAGGGATTACCCATCGCGATGACCTCGTCGCCCACGCGCATCGTATCGGATGAGCCAAAGGTAACGGTCGGCAGGTCCGACCCTTCGATATCCAGCAATGCGATATCGGTCAGCGGGTCGGTGCCGACCACTGTGGCTTCGTATTCTGATCCGTCGGCGAACTTGACCGTGACGGTCGTTGCCCCGGCGATCACATGGTTGTTGGTGACGATCAGTCCATCGGACGAGATGATGAAGCCGGACCCAAGACCTTGTCGGTCAGGCACGTTCGGCATTTGCGGCATGTTGTTACCGAACCGCCGCTGGAATTCCCTTAAGAACTCCTCGCTGGGCATCCCGCCGTCAGCGCCGACAGGAGTAGCCTTCTGGGTGACCTCGACCAGAACAACGGCCGGGCTGAATTGTTCGATCAGATCGGCATAGCCGCCTGCAGGAACCGCAAGTGCGGCGGAAGGCGCCAGCGAGACGAGACCGGTAGATGCAACGGTCGCCGCAAGGAGTGCTCCCGTCAGCTTCGTACGCCGTTTGGGAGAGTGTAGATGTGTCATGAGAGAAACTCCGTATTCATGCGTTGTGAAACACATGTCGGCTCGGCAGATTAAGCTGTCTTCGCGGCGGCTATACAGATTTGTAATCTTCGGCGGATTTTTGCAGTGGTCCGTTCGGGCACGTTAGTCGGCCTGTGCTTCGCGTCGCCTGAAAAACTGCCGGACAAGACGATAGATGTAAGCCCCAATCAGCCCGAAAACCACGACCGTCGAAACCGGGTCGATCCAGACCGCAACGGTCTCATATTGCGATTGCAGCAGGTATCCCGCACCCGCAAGCAGCCCGGTCCAGACGAAGCTGCCAAGAGTCGTGAATATGAGGAAAGGCTTGAGCGGCATTCCTGCCATACCTGCAGGCACCGAAATGAGCGTGCGCACACCGGGGATCATGCGTCCGAAGAAAACTGCGCGCCAGCCATAGTTTCTGAACCATGCCGCGGCACTGTCGACGTCTTTCGGAGAGATAGTGAGCCAGGCACCATGTCGTGCAGCAAACCGCTGCAACCGTTCTTCACCGATCCAGACGCCGATGTAATACCAGAACAATGCGCCAAGAACGGAGCCGAGGGTTCCGGCGAGGATCGTTGCTGGCAGCCAAAGCTGGCCTTCCGCTGACAAATATCCCGCAAGGGGCATCACAAGTTCGGACGGGATCGGTGGAAAAACATTTTCAGCGAGCATCAGAGCAGCAACGCCCACGTGGCCAAGACCACTCATCCACGTCGTGATCATTTCAAACATGCTCGGACCTCCAGGGCTCTCCGGGAAGCCGCATATCCTGCGAAACCCCTTTATGCGTCGAATAGATAGAGAAGGGACCTCTACGCGAACCTGACGGTTGGATTACGGATTGGTAAGGATATGAAGCCGAGATTATAGGCACGGATTAAAGCCTTGATTTGTTAGGGAAACTCTAAAAGGGGGTATGCTGAGGCAAATGGCACATCTTAGCGTACGATCCCGACTCCTATCTCGCTCAACATCGCCAGATGATCCGCCATCTTTGCCATCTTCGGTATGCTGATCATCTGGTTTCCGGGACTGACCTGGTGCTAGTTGCGCGGCCCGTCGCCGTCTGATCGAGCAGATCTCGGGTCGGTCCTCGGCCCCCCGAATGATCTGATCTTGCGGGTCTGGTGTGCAGATCCTGCGGTTGCTTTTGACGTGAAATACGACATCACCGAGGCCATCAAGAAGCGCTTCGATGCCGAAGGGATCGAGATCCCCTTCGCCTATCAGAACGTCATCGTGAAATCTTGGCCGGAGTCAGCCGCCGCGGGCAAGCCCGATAAGAAAGACGAAAACCGTGAGTAGAAGCATGGCCAACATAGAGGCAAAGAGAATTTCGATTGCGCCGAACATGGATCGCCCCGGGTCCGACCGCTCGATTTGCCTGCGAATGAAGATAAACCGTAAAGAGGCGAGCGCGACAAGCGCTGCGCTCGAAATAACCAATGCCAAGCCGGTCCATGTACCGTTGGGCGTACCGGGCAGGCGCTCAATGACTATTCCGAAACCGGCAATCGCGATCGCAGTCCGTATCCATGATAGATAGGTCCGCTCATTTGACGCATGGTCCTGAAACTTGTCGATCATCCGATCTCCTTGAAAGTTCGGGCTGTTTTGCGCACCACAGCCAATTATGAATTCATCGGCCGCAAATCACCAGCCGAAGTCCTGCCAACTTATGTAGGATGGCTGTACAACGAGAAGGACGAGACAGTGAATCCTTTGCGGTACTTCTGGGAAAAGGGGATAGCGAGTGCGTTCCTGACCGGGTTGTTTGTGCTGTTGCCGATCATCCTGACGCTTCTGATCATAGAATGGCTTGTCGGGAAACTCCGCGGTGCTTTGGGTCCCGGTACCCTCTTGGGCGATCTGCTGACCTCTGGCGGGTCAACGGTGATCGGCCCTGGTCATGAAACAGTCGCTTTCTGGCTTGGCCTGGCCAGCGCGCTGATCGGTGTCTGGGCACTTGGTGTCTTGGTGAAGTCTCAAGCGAAACGGCAGTTGGCGACCTGGATCGATACCTTGTTTTCGCGCGTTCCGCTGGTGCGCACCATCTACAAGCCGGTGAGCCAGGTCGTGCGATTGATGAACACTGACAATCAAGATGAATTTCAGGGGATGTCAGTTGTCATGTGCCGTTTTGGCAATGAGGAAGGCGCAGAGGTGCTCGCGCTGCTGACGTCGCCGCAGACCTATGAGGTCAGTGGCAAAAGACGGAAGCTTGTCTATTTACCAACATCGCCGATCCCGATGTCCGGTGGACTTGTTTTTGTGACCGAAGCCGCCGTCAGCGCCGTACCGGGCATGAATGTCGACGATCTTATGAAGATATATTTCTCGCTTGGGGCGTTGATGCCGGAACCGGACAAGGGTGGCCTGCCCAAGGCACCGCGTGTGGTACCGGAACAGGCGCCCTCATGAGATTTTCGTTCGCCTGAGACAGCGTGTGGGCGTTTCGAAGTTGGAAGCGTCGAAGCATTACATCGTTGTAATGCCACCGACAGGACGCGGTCCGTGATGCGACCCATATTCCTTTCACAAGGAACAAGGAGACCTGACACATGGAACGCATCAAATCATTGCTGGCAAGCGCGCTCGTGGCCGTGATCTTATTCGCCGGATTCGGCTTCGGTATCATTGCTGTAGGCTTTGCGATCGTCCTGGGTGGCGCCTTTGCGCTGGCGCTGCGATTGGCGGGACCACGGATCATAGCGGAGGCTGAAAAACGCGCTGAAACAGTACAGGACGAAACTTTCGAGGGTCAGCCTGCATCCGCCTGAGAACCAGTCTGACGACAAGGCAACGGCATGGGGTTACCAGCCGTTGCCATTTTTTATTATAAACCCAAGGCAGCAAACTCGATCAGCCACCGGACTTTGATGTTCCTGAGTTGTACAGAGCCGATAGTTGCTCAATATCTTGATGGCCCGGCATTTTCCGACTTCGCTGCCTGCCCCTCACATCAGCATCACATTGCCCCTATTTTCATCTCGGGCAGAATGCGGATCGTCGCTCGACCGCCCGGAAATGCCGACCGATGACCTCATGAGTGTGTCAGCAAGTCATGCCGGATTTATCCGTCAAGCCCGCCAGAGCCAGCATTCGATCAGTTCGCCCCCAGTCCCCGTGCATGACGAATGGACGTCTGGCAGTCCGATCGAACCTAACAAAGATGTAATGCAACGGTCAGTCGAACGAGAATGTCGCTCCATAGATCTGTCTCATCGGACGGGATGGTCCCGCCCAGCACCAAGGAGACGAACATGAAACGCAACAAACTCGCACTCGCTGCCACCTCCGGTCTTGTCGGCCTCTCGGTCTTTGCAGGATCGATGGCATATGCCGCCGAAAACTCCGACGCAAAATCGGCTGAGGAACTTCAGCAGTTTCTGACAGCCAACCCTGAAGTCGCAGCTGTCGTGGCGGATGTCGAAACCAAGACCGGCGGCAAGGTCATGGAAGCCGAGTTCGATGACGAAACCAAGGGCAACGGTGTTGTGGAGTTCGAAGTCGTGATGCCCGACAGCTCGAAGCAAGAGGTACAATACACTCTCGCCGACGGGTCGATGGCCGTCGATGTCCACGATAATGACGATGATGGCGATGACGGCGATGATGGCGACAACGAAGCCGACGATGACGGCGACAACGAATCTGACGATGACGGCGACAACGAAGCCGACGACGACAAGTAAGTCGCAGACATCTGATAAAGATGTAAGAATGCTGGTGGCCTCGTTTCGGGGCCACCAGAAGATCATGGAAGTGCATTATGAAAATTCTTGTCATCGAAGACGACAGAACGACAGGCAACTACGTTGCCGAAGGTCTTCGGGAAGAAGGCCATACGGTCGATTTGATGACTGACGGCAAGGATGCGCTTTTACAGGCCAGCACGACCGACTATGACATACTGATCGTTGATCGGATGCTGCCTGGGCTAGACGGCGTGTCGGTTGTGAAAACCATGCGCGGCGCCAAAAATCAGACACCTGTTCTGTTCCTGACCTCTTTGGGAGGCGTCGATGACCGGATCGAGGGCCTGAATGCAGGCGGCGACGATTATCTCGTGAAACCTTTTGCGTTCGGCGAGCTGTCGGCTCGTGTCGCGGCACTGGCCCGTCGCCCGCGTGCGACACAGGATGAAATAGTCTTGCGCGCCGGTGATCTGGAAATGGATATTATGCGACGCAAGGTGACGCGCGGGGGACAGCATATTGATCTCTTGCCAAGGGAATTCGCGCTTCTCGAACATCTTCTTCGCCGCAAGGGAAGGGTGCAGACCCGGACCATGCTGCTGGAAGCGGTCTGGGATATCAGCTTTGACCCGCAAACGAACGTGGTGGAAACACACATCAGCCGGTTGCGCGCAAAGGTCGACAGACCATTTGAAACAGAGCTGATCAAGACGGTCAGAGGGTCCGGCTACCGGATCGAAGAATGACAACTTTCAAAGAGAGAACGCAGGCCTTGCTACGGTCTACGCCGTTGCGCCTCGCCCTTGCTCTTGTTCTGCTGTTCGCGTTTGTAAGTCTTCTCAGTCTCGGCGCGTCATATCTGGTCATCCGGGATTCCTTCAGCAAAACAATGGAAACTGATCTGCGTCAGGACCTGGCTGGATTTCAGGCAGCCCCCTCGGCCGGTGCGGTCGCCCAGTTGATAGCAGCCGAAGCCGCGGTAACGGATCCGGAACGACGAATTCTCAGCTACCTGACTGCTGACGGAAAATACTATGGTAACGCGATGATCGCACGCTCCAGCGAGGGCTTCGGCGTGCTTTCCTTTCCCGATGGAGAAAACCTTCCTGAAGGTCCGTATCTTGCTTTGACCGCCAACCTCTATGGTGGCCAGTTGACGGTTGCCAACAGTCGCTCGCAGATCGAGGATTTGGAGGAACTTTTCCTCTATATTCTTCTTCTCAGTGTCCTGCCCACAACCGCCATCGCACTTGCGGCCGGGTTGATAATTTCCCGCCGCAGCGGTCGACGCATCGAAGCCGTCGGCCAAACCTTGAAGCAACTCACCCACGGGGACCTGTCTGCGCGGGTCAAGAACACGGCCGGGCGCGAAGATGATCTGTCTTCCATTGCCGAGCAGGTGGATCGCATGGCTGCCGCACAGCAATCGTCCGTCAATGCGCTACGGCAGGTCTCTGCTGATATCGCGCATGATCTCAAGACTCCGATCCAAAGGGTTGCTGTCCTTCTGAACCGGGCCAGAGAACTGCCGAACCTGCCTGACAAGCTTGAAACCATCCTGGATGAAGCGGGTCAGGAGACAACCGGCATCGTCGCGACCTTTCAGTCATTATTGCAAATCGCACAGATCGAAGGCGGTAGTCCGAAGAACAGGTTTCAACCGGTCGATCTGGGAGCACTGGCTGCGACCTTCGTCGAGGTCTACGAACCTTCAGCTGATGAATCCAATCATCGGATCGAGTCCGATCTGCCGGGGCAGGGAACCGCAATCGTTTCAGGTGAAAAAGGTTTGCTTGGTCAGGTTCTTGCAAATCTGATTGAAAACGCTCTGCGCCATACGCCGACAGGATCAGCCATCAGGGTTGCTGTTCAGGCGAGCCCCTCACGCATAGAACTTACTGTTGCCGATAATGGCCCCGGTATCCCAGTCGAAGAACGCGAGAACGTGTTGCGAAGGCTCTACCGGCTGGAGCGGAGTCGGACCACTTCAGGAAATGGTCTGGGCCTTAGCCTGGTTTCCGTGATCGCCGATTTGCATGATGCAAAGCTCGAACTTGGCTCAAACAACCCCGGTTTGCTTGTCAAGCTCACTTTTCCTAAGGCATCAAATGCGCCCGGCTGAAAATGCACAGACCGTCACTGCCGGTTCGCGGCGAAGTTGAAAGCAGAGCAGATATGCGAGAGGCCGGATTGAACGCGATCACATTCGCTGACAAGCGCCGTATGCGTCCGATAGTTTCGTCGGTCATGTCAAAGGCCTGTACCCTGTGGACGTCGCCGGGTTTGCGTTTGAAAAGCGTCTTTCGGTGACCACTCGCGACCCTTGGGTTGAACCTTTCATCGCCCGAGGTGCATTCGCGGGGCGGGATCTTTCGACAATCGCCGAAACGCCCAATTCCGGCTGGCGAAGAAGGTCACTATGGCGGCAATGCCGGTGGAAAGGATCAGTGATGATATCTGGGGCAGGAGGCTAGTCCATACCAGCACGGCGAGGAGCGCTTCGTTCACGATGAACCCGCCAAATGCTACCAATGCGAAACGTTTCAGGGAGGTCGTTATCTCCTTTTCCTGATCGGAAAAGGAAAAACCGTAGTGACCCATGAAACTGACTCCAAACGCGATCAGAAACGAAACCGGGTTGGCAGACAGTGCGGACCAACCAGAATGGATAAGCGTCGCGCCGATGAGCATATGGACAGCTGTTGCAAGCACCCCGACAAATCCAAACCTCAGGAACTGATTCAGCATCATCTTTGATCCTTAATCAGACTGTGCGTTTCCGCGATTATAAACCCCGGGCGTCCTTTGACCTCGGTAAAGACGCGGGCCAGATATTCACCAAGCACCCCGATCGAAATAAGCTGCACGCCCCCCAACAGGAACACCGCAACCGCGAGCGTTGACCAGCCGGGCACATCGACTCCGAAGATCATCGTCTTCGCAGCGATCCAGAACCCGTACAGAATAGAAAGCGCGGCGACGCTCATGCCGATCAAGGTCCAGACCCGCAATGGCCAACTGGTGAAGGACGTCAAACCGGTTAGACCTAGCGTCAAAAGGTTTCGAAAGCCGAATTTGGACGTTCCGCCTGTGCGCTGCTCCAACTCGATCGGTATGGCTTTGGAGCGAAAGCCGACCCAGCCGTACAGACCTTTCATGAAGCGGTTTCGTTCGGGCAGGGCACACAGCGCATCCACTACGCGGCGATCCATCAATCTGAAATCGCGCGCGTCCGCCGGAATATCGGCTTCGGTTCCCAAGTTTAGCAATTTGTAGAAAACGCCGCTGAAGAAACGCTTCAGACAGGGCTCATCGTCCCGGTGTGCGCGCACTGCATAGACAACCTCGAACCCTTCGGCCCGGTGCTGCAGCATGGTAGCAAGATGGCACAGCGGCTCCTGCAGGTCGGCGTCAAGGATCACCACCCCGGAACCCGTCGAAGCCACAAGCCCGGCCATGATCGCCTGTTCCTTTCCGAAGTTGCGCGACAGTCGCAGGATACGCAGAGGAATGTGGCCCGTGGCCTTCTTCGCGCTCTCGAATGTGCTGTCCGAGCTTCCATCGTCCACCACGATAATTTCGTGGGACCGTACCAATGTCCGGGCCTCATCATTGACGCGTCGGATCGTCTCCGCGATGTTTTCTTCCTCGTTGAAGGCTGGGATTACAAAGGAAAGCTCTGGCACATTTACAGGCGCCGGGACTGCCTGAATGTCGTGTATCGGCATTGTGGCCAGTTTCATGGCTTTGCTCCTGAGGCATCCGCTTCAACTAGAAGGAAGTCGCGCCCAAACTGTCCAAGATTTACAAAACTTTCGCCCAGAATTGCCGAGACTTCGTCGAGTGCACCGCGCCGCACCGCGACGGCATCCCTGACATTATTGAAGGCAAGCGCCTTTAGGCTTTGCGGGTCTATGGCCACCTGCGCTTGGCCGCTTGTGTAGAATTCAGCGGAGTAGCTGCGCTTGCCCCAATAGGTCAGACGCATATCCGGATCGATCTGTGCAGCCTGCTCGACCAACGCCTCTTGCGACTTCAAGTTTAGTGTGTCCGGAGCGAAATGAGCAAGAATCGTGAGAGCAAGAAACAATGCCGTGGCGGCGCCTACACAAAGGCCGAATATCGCTTTGGTACCATTTCCAGGTGATCCTTGAACCGAGGACCAAAGGGACACCAGCAATAGGATCGTTGCCGGAATACCCGGCAAGACATACGCTTCAAGAATGTTGGCAGCAGGCATGAAGAGGAGCATTGGCGCGATCGCCCAGAGCAGAAGATAGCTGTGCCAGCCGCGATTGTCTGCCTTTATGACCGCCACCACGTTCTTCGCGCGCAAAAGCAGCCAGCCTGCAAACAGTGTCCACGGCAGGAATGCACCAAGCCAGTAGAACCATATGAGGCCCTTCGCCCGTGCGTGCCCGGCGCCGTAGAGGTCACCTTGCCAGTTTGATACGGTGAAGCGCTCAAAGTGTTCGCCGATGATGAAATAGCGCAGAAAACCCGGTGTTTTCAGCTCTGCGGCGGCATACCACGGCAGCGTCAGCGCCAAAAGCAGTACTGTCCCGGACAGCCATGGAAGCGCCGCCAGCAGAGACCAGCGGCGTCCGATCAGTAGCCAAAGCCCGATTGGCATCAGCGTCAAAACAGACGCGACGGGCCCTTTTGCCAGCAATCCGATAGCCAACCCGACAAAGAACAGGTGTCCCCAGACAATCCCGCCGCCGCGGCGATCGGTCACAAGAGTGTAGAAAGCGACCATGCTCAGCGTTGTGCCAAGTGTCATGACCATATCGGTCATGACAAATGCCGAGGCCCCGAAGAACAGGATCGACGAAAACAGCACGACCATCACGACAAGTGCTTGGTCTGCGCCCGTTTGCCGTTTCATGAATCTGCCAGTCAAGCCGAGAACCGTCAGCCCCGACAGGAATATGAAGATACGTGCGCCAAAACCTCCAATACCGAATATCTGCATGCCAAGAGCGGAAAGCCATGTGTGCAGCGGCGGTTTGCCCCAGAAGGGAATGCCGTAATCAAATTGAGGCGTGATCCAGTCACCCGTCTCGATCATTTTTCGTGCTATCTCGGCGTAACGCGCCTCTGTCGTGTCCGTGAAAGGCAGCCACAACATGAACAGGACGCGGATGGCCAGCAGCGTACAAAGCGCCGCGAGAAGAAATCTGCGATCTGACATCGAAAGCCTGAAAGGGCGAGGAATCCCAATCGAGCGAGGTTGGATTGGGATATTGGTATCGAGCGTGACCATGTCTGCCTCTTGGAGCTTCAAGCTCTCGATTAAGGCAGCCGATCTGGCCTGCTGGTGGTCGTGTCTATACCGATTGGTAATGTGGCGACCATGGTGGATCGAGAATTTTGGAAGTAATCTCGAAACACAATTCGAAAGTGAGCTCTATGCGCGTCCTGATCGTGGAAGATGATCAAGAAACTGCCGACTACATCTGCTCAAGCCTGCGGGAGCTTGGGCATATGTTCGAACGGGCAGCAGATGGTAAGACCGGATTTCTCAGCGCGCTCGACAGCGATTTTGACGTCATGGTCATCGACCGGATGTTGCCGGGACTGGATGGATTGTCGTTGGTCAAGTCGATCCGCAGCGCGGATGTCGCCACGCCAATCATCATTTTGAGCGCCATGGGCGGCATAAACGACAGGGTCGATGGTCTGGAAGCCGGTGCAGACGACTACCTGGTGAAGCCCTTCGCATTTTCGGAACTCTCTGCCCGCCTTACGGCGTTGGCACGCAGACCCCCGATGCAAACCGAAGAGACAAGATTGCAGCTTGCCGATCTGGAAGTCGATCTGATCAAGCACACAGTTGTCAGGGCAGGGGCTCCGATCCAGATTCAGCCACGTGAGTTCCGGCTGCTGGTCTATCTTATGCGCAATGCCGAACGGGTGGTTACACGGACGATGCTGCTTGAAGGCGTGTGGGATTTCCACTTCGATCCGAAGACGAATGTCGTGGAAACCCACATCTCAAGGCTCAGGAACAAGGTCGACAAATCCTTTGACCGGCAATTGATCCATACCGTGCGCGGGTCCGGATACAGCATGCATGCTTAGGCTTGGCCGGACATCGCTGCGACTGTCGCTGCAGTTCGCATTCCTTTATTCTGTCTTGTCGGCTGTCATCTTCGTTGGTGCCTATTGGTTCACTAACTACGAGGTCCGCGACTGGCTGCACGATCAGATGTCCTCGGATATAATAATCCTTGCTGAAATCTATGACAAAAACGGCATTCAAGAGCTGGTCAAGAGCGTCGATGTCATGGCCGATGTCAATTTCGAGAATGCACGCATTTTTCAGCTACTTGGCCCGGACGGAACAATACTGGCAGGTAATGTTTACGCAATGGAAGGGGCGGTGTCCGAAGGATACATCCCAGCCGACAGAGTTGATATTGAGGGCGAGCATTCAGACGAAGTCTCTGGTTACTGGATCGCGCAAAGCAACATTGGTCCGTATACGCTGCTACAAGGAACTGGAAACCATGTCATAGCCGAGGTTCTCGAGGCACTTGGCATCACGCTGGTCGCCGGTTTCATTCTCATCATGGCATTCGGGACGTTTGCGGGTGTTTGGGTCGGCCGCCTGACGGAGCGCAGGATTGAAGCGATCTCAGGTACAATGGAACAGGTGGCGGCGGGCCAGCTTGCTGCGCGTATCCCGACCGATGCTACATCGAACGACGATTTGTCACGCGTCTCCATCAGCATCAACGACACCTTGGAACAGCTTGAAAACCTGATGGAAAGTCAGGTCCAGATTTCCAGCGACATCGCACATGATCTTCGCACACCCTTACAACGCTTGCGGCAGCGCCTGGAGAAGATGTCCGGCCAGCAGGTCATAAATCCCCAGGACGCCGTTATCGCGCTGGAACAGACCGAGGACATCATCAGCACCTTCAATGCGCTTTTACGGATTGCTCAGATAGAAGCGGGGGATCGGCGCGAGCGATTTCAGCGCACCGACCTGCGAAGCCTCGTCACAAACGTTTACGAAGCGTTCGAACCTTCGGCAGAGGACGGCGGACAAAAACTTGATCTTAAGGTGTCGGATCAACCTGTCGTCGTTTTGGGCGACCCCGACCTTTTGATGCAGCTGATTTCCAATCTTGCTGAAAACGCGTTGCGGCATACCCCCAAAGGCACAACGATAACACTGGCGACCTCATACATGGATGAATGTCCAGTTCTCAGTGTTTCTGACACTGGTACCGGAATCGCGTCCCAAGATCGTGAAAAGGTGTTCAGACGCTTTTATCGCGGCGAGAAAAGCCGGACGACAGGGGGCAACGGTTTGGGGTTGAGCCTGTGCAAAGCGATCGCGGAACTTCATCATGCGAACCTTGAGGTTTCAGACAATCAACCGGGCCTTCGGATCGAAGCTCGATTTCCACCTCCAGCCAAATGAATTGCTGCTGTATGACGATAATGCGGCCGCAACGGAAAGGTGACTGATCTGGATCCTGTTACCCCATAACATGCGGAATTAGGCTCCAGACATCATTGATGTATACCCAGAACAAGACGGTTGCTGCGAGCGCGATTGATGAAAGGAACCGTCGGGGATCTGTCGTAGCGGGTGGCAACCCGACGCCAGTCTTTCAGGCGTTCGAACATGATCTCGATCCGACTGCGTTGCTTGTATCGCCGCTTGTCGTATTTGACAGGTTTGTCGCGCGACTTCCGCCCGGGGATGCAGGGCTTGCCCCCCCCTTTCAAACAGGGCCTCACGGAATAAATCCGCATCATAACTTGCCTGAAGACTACGTGTCGAAAGCAAGGACGATCACACCCGTTCCGTTCGACACCTTCGATCCTGAGCGGAATTGCCCCAGCTGGGTGGCGTTCCTTGACCAAGCCCTTGGTGCCCACAGGCCAGCTTGCCGCCCCCTTCGCCGCCGACCGCATTGAACGGCCCATTGACGGCCTACCGTCGCCCGCTGACCGCGTGGCGCACTTGTTCGGGCACCGGCTAGGGGTAGACCTGCCCGACGTGCTGACTGTGGCCCTGTCGTCGCCTGCACAAAGCGTCATGGACGTTCTGACGGGGGAAGGGCTAGGTGACCTTGATCTTGCCACAGCGGCCGTCTTGGCGGTGCCCCTGTGGGCACTTCCCGCCGACCATCGCGCGACCGTTGCAGGGTTGTGCGAATACCCTTAACGAACTCCGCAAGAGTGTCTAACTGCCGTCCCTTCGGGGGGCGGCTTTTTTGTGCATATTGGATAGTCACTGCGGGAACTTGCATGTTACCTTCGTCCAAATTCAGGCCGGGAGACTTCGATGCAATTTGCGACTATCGCAATTTCAGTTCTAGCATTGCTTATATCAGGAGCGACACTTTGGTTTTCGCAGATTCGACGGGGCAAGTTAAAAATGACGCGGCCTACGGTTGTGTTCTTCGGACCCGACGGCGGCGAAGGTGGCATTTCAAAGGTGTTTCTGCGGACCTTGCTCTATTCGACGGGAAAGCGGGGTACGGTTTTAGAACATCTATTCATACGATTGCGTCGTGGGGAAACTCAACAGAACTTCAATGTTTGGGTATATGGCGAGAAAGATTTAGCCCGTGGAAGTGGTTTGTTTGTTAGCGAAGCAGGCATTGCGACCAATCACCATTTTTTGACTCCGATAGACATACGAGGCTTCGACTTTGCAGCAGGCGACTACGAACTTGAAGTGTTTGGGAAAGTAGTCGGCAAAGACGCGACTCTGCTTCTGTCAACCATTTCCCTATCTATTGACGCCCATGAAGCAGATCAACTTCGACAACAAGACCACGGCATATACTTTGATTGGGGTCCAGACGCAGGCCGTTATCAGAAGAAAATCGAAGGTCTCCGGTCTAAGGCACTTGATCCATTGAAGTTACTTGAGGCGTTGCAAAACGGCACATCGCTTGAGCCGCAGACGAACGAAGAACCTGCTTCGACAGAGTAAATTCTGTAAGTAGGCTGTTAGTAGATTTTATGGATTGCCAATTTCCTCAATGAAATCAAGGAAGATTGGCTCCGGCGGTAGGGATCGAACCTACGACCAATTGATTAACAGTCAACTGCTCTACCGCTGAGCTACGCCGGAATACCGAGGGCGGGATTAGCCAAGCGCGGCGCGTGGCGCAAGGGGGGTGCGTGGTATTTTTGTGCAGGGTGTCATGCGCGACTGTAGCATGCGTCGGGGCCCGCTACCGGGGTGGCTGTGACCAGGCCCTGCTGAATCAGGTGAAGAAGATGGGCCAGCACATTGCGGCCCGCTGCCCCCAGAAGGGCGGGAGGGGTGTCGGCATAGATCTGTGCCACGATGCCCGGGATCGTGTGGGTCTGGTCCAGCGCCATCAGAATCGCCGCAGTGCGGGCCTGCCGGTGGTCTCGCAAGGCGCGGCAGCGGGCGGCGGGGGCATGAACCGGTCCGCCGTGGCCGGGATGAAACACCTTCGCTTCCAGCCGCTCCAGACTGTCCAGCGCGTCCATGAACTGCCCCAGATCGCCATCGGGCGGGGAAATCATCGTGCTGGCCCAACCCATAACGGTATCACCGGTGAATACGGTCGCCGCTTCTGCCCATTCAAAGGACAGGTGGTTGGCCATATGTCCGGGCGTCCAGTGTGCGCGCAGCGACCAACCGTCCCCTGAAACGAGATCGCCCGACGACAACAGCCGATCCGGCATGAAATCGTGGTCCACGCCTTCTCCGCCACCCAGACCCGTTAGAGCCTCCATCTCAGGTGTGCGGCCTGCCGTCGACGGGCCGAACCCCAGCACCGGCGCTTGCAGCCGGCGCGACAGCGGTTTTGCGGCGGGGGAATGGTCCAGATGCGAATGTGTAATCAGGATCGCGATAACCCGGCGGCCCGCCACCGCCCGTTCCACTGCGTCCAGATGCGCGTCCAGGGCTGGACCCGGATCAATGATGGCGACATCGGACCTGCCCAGGACGAAGGTGTTCGTCCCCTCGGCGGTCATGGGCGAGGGGTTCGGAGCCAATACCCGGATCAGATCGCTTCCAACCCGGCCGTCGGAGGGGTAGCTTTCGGTCATGTACACTCCTCTGGATCCTTCCGGTCTCGATCGTCCCGGACACGACCCCGTCCGTTCGGACCCGTATCGCAGCAGCTTGCTGCGCCGCTGGTTGCCACGCAGCTTTTATGCCCGCGCCGCGCTGATCCTGATCGTTCCGGTCGTCGCGATCCAGCTTGCCGTGGCGGTGATGTTCCTGCAACGCCATTACGAGGATGCCACGGTTCAGATGACATCCAACATGGCGCGCGAAATCACCCTCGTCCGGTCGCGACCGGAACTGGGAGAACCGCTGGAGATCGCGTTTGTCGACCCGCCCGATGCCATGATGACGCGGTTCTGGGATCTGTCAGGCCGTGCAATGCGCGACACGCTGATGAGCCGCTTTCCCGATCTGGTGACCATCGACACGCGCACCGATCGCAAGAAGGTGCGCCTGGGGTTCGCGGACGGGACCGGCCTGATGTTTTCCCGCAACGAAGTCTCGACGGCAAATCCGCATCAGCTTTTGGTGCTGATGTTCGGAACCGCGATCCTGATGACGGCGGTGTCCTTTCTGTTCATGCGCGGCCAGATCCGCCCGATTCGCCGTCTGGCCCGCGCGGCCCAGGCCTTCGGGCGCGGCCAGATGACGGACTACCGTCCTTCCGGTGCGACCGAGGTGCGGGCGGCGGGCATGGCGTTTCTGGACATGCGCGCCCGGATAGATCGCCATATCGAACAACGCACGCTCCTGCTCTCGGGTGTCAGCCACGATCTCAGGACGCCGCTGACCAGGATGAAACTGGAGCTGTCGATGATGGACTCGGCCGAGGCACAGGCGCTGGCCGACGACGTCGATGCAATGGAGCGGATCATCGACACCTTCCTCGACTTCGCGCGCGAAAGCGCAACGGACGAACGGACCCGCACCGAGGTTCTTTCACTGGTCCGCGAAGCCGTTGCGATGGCTGCGCCCGGGCGCGACCTGCGGGTCACGGGCATCCCGGTTGAAGCGGATATCTTTCCCGACGGGATGCGCCGCGCGGTTGCGAACCTTGTCAAGAATGCGCTGAGATACGGAGTTGAGGTGCGGGTATCGATGCAGCTTGCCACCTCGTCCATCGTGATCGTGGTCGAGGATGACGGGCCGGGTATCGCACGCAAGGACCATATGGAGGCGATGCGCCCCTTTGCTCGGCTGGATGCAGCGCGCTCCAATACATCCGGCAACGTAGGTCTGGGACTGAGCATCGTACGCGATGTGGCCCGCGCGCATGGCGGAGCCTTGCGGCTCGGGGTCTCCGACCTGGGCGGCCTGAAAGCCGAGATCGTCGTGCCGCGCTGATCGGACGGCGCGCGGGGCAGGGGGAATATGGTAGGCCCGGCAGGACTTGAACCCGCAACCAAGGCGTTATGAGCGCCCTGCTCTAACCAATTGAGCTACAGGCCCCCTGGGTCGATGCGATACCAGATGGCCCGGAGGGGTCAAGACAGGAGACACAGGATGACCGACGCGCGAACACCATTTCTGGTCCGATATACCCTGGTTCTTGTCGGGACGCATATTGCGCTGACCGCACTCGGCATGATCGTCGTGCAGGTTTTCGCAGTGGCGATTCCCTCCGGTGCCATAGCAATCATTCCCCCGATGATCGCCGCACTCGCCGCCGGTCAAGGCTGGGGCCGGGCCATCGGCGCGGTGCCCGACAGTGCTGCGGCCTGGCGATTCGCGGTATTCGGCGGGCTTATCGCGCTGGCCCTGCAACTGGCGATCGCCATGTTCGCACTGGTCGCGCTGTCGGGTTTCCAACTGGACACCGGGGCCATGTTGACGCTGATGGCGATCATGGCTGTGGTTTTCGTCATGTCGGTGCTGGTGAACAGGTTCTTCGTGACGATGGGGGCAAAGGCTGTGCTGCGCGGCTGAAGGTTTCTGACCTGCGAAACCGCCTGTCCCATCAAGCAGAATATCAATCACCGAGAGAATTTCATGAGGCGTTTACGCTTGCCGCAGCGTCATGTCGTTCCTAAGGTCCACGCGCACAACCGGAGTATTTTCATGAAGTTGACGAAAACCCTCGCTGCCGCCGTTCTGATCGGCAGTCTGTCCCTCGGCTCCGGCAACGCAGGCGTGCTTCAGCCCGCGCCGTCCAGCGGCGGGTCCGACAGCAACGGCGGCTTCCTGATCGCCGCCATCATCGTCATCGGCGCGGCAATCTTCGCTGGCAGCCGGGCTGCGACGGACACGAGCGCGACGACAACGGACGAATAGCTTCAGCCACGCCCAAGACGCCGCAGCGGCTCCCACAGGGCCGCGCGCAGGGTATGAGTGGTGAGCTTCGGCTCATCCTCCAACCCGAACTGCACAACTTCGATGCCCCGCGTCAGATAGAGCGTGCCGAACATCCAGTCCCAAACCGACAGGACCTCGCCAAAGTTGCGCCCGTGATGTCGGGGCAGGGTGGAATGGTGGATCTGATGTTGCGCCGGCGAGATGAACAACCGCTCCAGCACCGGACCATAGCCGATCCAGACATGACTGTGCCGGAAGTTGGCCAAAGCCGCGTGACTGATTACCAGAAAGGCATTCACCCCGGCGATTTCCGCCACCGTGGGTCCCGCATCCAGCACGCCGATCGCCAGACCGGACACGATGCCGATCACTGCGGAATAACCCAGCGGAACGATCAGCTGCATCAGGGGATGATGGCGATAGGCGGTCACAGGGGTCATCACTTCGGCGCTGTGATGCAGCGCATGCAGGGGCCAGATCGCGGACCAGCCATGCAGCACGCGGTGCATCCAGTAAAGCGTCAGGTCGCCCACCACGAACATCAGCGCCGCCAGCGTCCAGGGAGACATCTCGACCGCTCCGCTGCCGATCGCGTCGGCGACCCAGGTGGCGATGAACGGCGTCACCGTCAGTCGCGTCAGCAGACCCGACAGCACCAGCAGACGCCCGATCCCGAACAGGATCAGGTCCAGCCGGTGCGACCTGTGACCCCAGATCGACCGGGGCGTCAGCCAGGCCCAGAACCCGATTCCCGGTCGCCGCCACAGCCACAGGCCGAAAGCAAAGATCATGGCGGGCACGATATATTCCGGTGCCAGCAGCGATTGCATCCCGAAGAAGGCGCCGTAGATGTCCATCAATTCCATATCGGCCCTCATATCGGGCGCATTTCAGGCAAACCCTTACCCGCCGTCAAGCTTGCACCATTGAAGCGAACTGCCCCGGCTGATACGCCGCAGCCGACAAACAGACAGGTCGGGATGACGATGACGAAAAATGGCCTCACCTATGCCGATGCAGGCGTGGATATCGACGCGGGAAACGCCCTTGTCGATCGCATCAAGCCCGCTGCGAAAGCCACCGAGCGGCCCGGAACGATGGCCGGTCTGGGTGGGTTCGGCGCGCTGTTCGACCTGAAGGGCGCGGGTTATTCCGATCCTATCCTTGTCGCGGCGACTGACGGTGTCGGCACCAAGTTGCGGCTGGCGATCGATACGGGACGGATGGACACGGTCGGCATCGACCTTGTGGCGATGTGCGTCAACGATCTGGTGTGCCAGGGGGCGGAGCCGTTGTTCTTCCTCGACTACTTCGCCACAGGCAAGCTGGTCACCGAAGACGCGGCGCAGATCGTCGAAGGCATCGCGGCGGGGTGCGTGGCCAGCCGCTGCGCCCTGATCGGCGGTGAGACGGCCGAGATGCCCGGCATGTATCACGCGGGCGATTTCGACCTTGCCGGGTTCGCGGTCGGCGCGATGGAGCGGGGCAGCGACTTGCCCGCAGGGGTCGCTGCGGGCAACGTGTTGCTGGGCCTGCGCTCGGACGGGGTGCATTCCAACGGGTTCAGTCTGGTGCGCCGGGTGGCGGAGCACGCGGGGCTGACGTGGGACGATCCCGCACCCTTCGCCGATGCCACGCTGGGCGCGGCCCTGCTGACGCCGACGCGACTTTACGTGTTACCCGCGCTTGCCGCGATCCGTGCGGGCGGGGTCCACGCGCTGGCCCATATCACCGGCGGCGGGTTGACCGAAAACCTGCCCCGCATCCTGCCCGACGGCCTGGGTGCCGATATCGATCTGTCCTCCTGGGAGGCACCCGGCGTTTTCGGCTGGCTTGCTCAGGCCGGGGGCATCGCGCGGGACGAGATGCTCAAGACCTTCAACTGCGGTATCGGCATGGTTGTGGTCGTGTCCGCCGACCGCGCGGACGCGCTGGCCGAAGTGCTGACGGGTCAGGGCGAAACCGTTGCCCGTCTGGGCACGGTCACCGACGGCGCAGGCATCCGCTATTCCGGCGATCCGCGCTGGTGAGCGACAGTGCGAAAAAAGTCGCGATCCTGATTTCCGGCGGCGGCTCCAACATGGAGGTTCTGGCCCGCGATATGACCGGCGACCACCCGGCGCGGCCCTGTCTGGTGCTGTCGAGCGACCCCGACGCGGGCGGGCTGGCACGCGCAGCCGCCCTGGGCATCCCGACTGCCGCCATCGACCATCGCGCCTATCCCGATCGCGCCGCGTTCGAGGCCGCCTTGCAGATCCGTCTGGCCGAAGACGCTCCCGATATTATCGCGCTGGCCGGGTTCATGCGCATTCTGACGCAGGGTTTCACACGTGCCTGGCAGGGCCGGATGCTGAACGTTCACCCCTCGCTCCTGCCGCTCTACAAGGGCCTTCACACCCATGCCCGCGCCATCGATGCAGGCGATGCAGAGGCGGGATGTTCGGTTCACGAAGTCACTGCCGAACTGGACGACGGCCCCATTCTGGGACAGGCTCGCGTGCCCGTCCTGCCGGACGATACGCCCGATACGCTGGCGGCCCGCGTCTTGATTCAGGAGCATCGGCTTTACCCCGCCGTTCTGCGCCGTTTCGCGGGTGGTGATCGCACCCG
The DNA here is from genome assembly GCF_056857695.1 of Jannaschia sp. L-14R. Taxonomy (NCBI): domain Bacteria; kingdom Pseudomonadati; phylum Pseudomonadota; class Alphaproteobacteria; order Rhodobacterales; family Roseobacteraceae; genus Jannaschia; species Jannaschia sp. L-14R. Next base: position 798,891 of record NZ_JBSXNP010000010.1, on the reverse strand, counting down.
GCTGGACCTTCCCCCTGTTGTGAATATCAACTAGACCGGCCCGACACATCCGTTCCGAAAGGTCGCCGCCATTCCCGCCTCGCAGATTACAACGCTGACCACGACCGAGGCGCTTGCCGCCTTCTGCGCCGAGGCCGCGAAAGCCCCCTACGTCACCGTCGACACGGAATTCCTGCGCGAGCGGACGTATTATTCGAAACTCTGCCTCGTGCAGCTGGCCTATCCCGGCGATGGCGAGACCGATGCCGTCCTGGTCGATCCGCTGGCCGACGGCATCGACCTTGCCCCCCTGTATGACTTGTTCCGCGATACCTCCGTCGTGAAGGTATTCCATGCTGCACGTCAGGACCTCGAAATCTTCGCCATAGAAGGCGACACCATTCCTGCGCCGCTGTTCGATACGCAGATCGCGGCGATGGTCTGCGGCTTCGGCGAACAAGTCGGATACGAGACGCTGGCCCGCAAGGTCGCCAAGGCGCAGATCGATAAATCCTCGCGTTTCACCGACTGGTCGCGCCGTCCGCTGTCGGACGCGCAGAAGATATATGCGCTGGCCGACGTGACGCATCTGCGGGTGATCTATGAATATCTGGCCGCGGAACTGGAAAAATCCGGCCGTCAGGCCTGGGTCGAGGAGGAACTGGATATCCTGCGCGACCCCGCCACCTATCGGGTCGAGCCGCGCAGCGCGTGGAAGCGTCTCAAGATGCGGAATCCGTCGCCGCGCTACGTCGCCATCGCCCGCGAACTGGCCGCTTTCCGCGAGACCTATGCCCAGTCGAACAACGTGCCGCGCACACGCGTCTACAAGGACGATGCCCTGCTGGAACTGGTCTCGATGAAGCCCAGGGACGCGGGCGATCTGTCCAAGGCCCGTCTTTTGCTGCGCGAGGCCCGGAAAGGTCCGATCGCCGACGGCATCCTTGCCGCCGTGGCCACGGGGCAGGCGATCCCGCGTGAAGACATGCCCAAGCTGCCCGACCAGAAAAGCCGCGACCAGATCAATGCCGCTTTGGCCGACCTGCTGCGCGTGCTGCTCAAGGCCAAGGCGGAACAGGCGGGCGTGGCGTCCAAACTGATCGCCACGGCATCCGATCTGGACGACATCGCTGCGGGCGAGCGGTCTGGCGATTGGGCCAGGGGATGGCGGGGCGAGGTCTTCGGGGCCGATGCCCTGCGTCTGTGCGAAGGCCAGATCGCGCTTGCCTGCAAGGGTAACGAAGTTCGGATCGTGTCGCTTTAGCGCGACACGTAGGCGCCATGCACCCATCCTTCGGCCCCGGTGGCGTGGCGCACGGCGATCCAGTCGCCCTGGGTTCGCAATGGAACCAGCCGGTCGCCCGGATAGACGCGGCGCAGAATGCGGTGGCTTGTTCCGGGTCCGGCGCGGAAGTTCAGATATCCGTCGGAGGTCTGCTTGACGAACAGCACATTGCCCGCCCGCTTTTCCCCGCGTTCCAGATAATTGCCCGACACCCAGCCACGTTCGCCGGACGACAGGCGGATATAGTACCATCTGCCCAGCGTCTCCTCTACGTCCACGCGGTCGCCGGGGGACAGGCGGCGGATGACGTCGAATCGCGTGCCGGGACCGGCTCGCATATTCAGATAACCGTCGTCGGTCTGCGCCACGTAAAGCGTTTGCGCCATTGCACCGAGCGGGACGAGCAGCAGGAACGCCATAAATAGCACGTGTCGCATGGGGATCTCCGGGTAGCCTTGTTGTCTGGTGCATCGTGGCCCGCCGCTGCGACAGGATCAACCGTTGGCGCGACGCATTCTCGCCCGCTGTCGCGCCGTCAGGTCCGCGCCCAACGCAGCAGGGCCGCACCCAGCAGGGTCGTCATGGTCGAAAATAACTTCATCAGGTTCAGAGGCTCTCGCAGGATCATGACACCGATGAACAGCGCGAAGATGATCGACGTCTCGCGCAGGGCGGTGACAAGGGCGATCGGGGCCTGCGTGAAGGCCCAGGTGACAATGGCGTAGGCCACGAAAGAAGCGCCGCCACCGATCCAGAAGGTCCTTTTCCCCGGTCCGGCGAGTTGCCGGAACGTGCCAGGCGACCGCAGCGCGAGATAGAGCGCCATCATCGCCGCGTTCCCTATGGAAAGCCATGCGTAATAGCCCACGGCGGTGCCCGCGGCCCGCGCGCCGGTGCCGTCGACCAGCGAATACCCCGCTATGAACCCACCCGTGACAAGCGCCAGAAACGCGGCGCGTCCGTTGCGAAGCCCGTCCGCATGCCGGGCCAGTCCCAAACTGACGATCCCAAGCCCGATGATCAGGACAGCGAGAAGCTCCATCGGCGCAAGGTCGACGCCCAACAGCACGACTGAAACGGCGGCCACGATCAGGGGCGCGGACCCGCGGGCGATAGGATAGACCTGCGTCAGATCGCCGATCCGGTAGGAGTTGATCAGGAACATCTGATACCCGAAATGCAGCGCCATGCCGCCAACCATCCATGGCAGGGCCCCGGCGGCGGGCAAGGGGACGAAAAGCAGGCTGGCCAGCGCGAAGGGAACGTGACCCAGCATGATACCGGCCATGCCCAACAGCTTGTCGCTGCCGCCCTTGACCATCGCATTCCAGACTGCATGCAGGGCCGCCGCACCGAGTACCGCAAGGAAGACAGTCAGTGTCATACGTCATCATTTCCGGACAAATCAGCGAAACAGCGTCAGAGCGCCCGGCGACCAGGCCAGCCGCGCCTGTGTGCCGATATCCAGCACGGGCCGTCCGAACACGTTGCGCATGGAGATCCGCACCGGGGCATCGCACCCGTCCAGCCGGACATCGTAATAGGTCATATCTCCGTAATAGACCACTTCGGTGACGCTGCCGTCCGCCACCCGGCCCTCCGACGTCTGCCCCGGAAACAGGAGAGTGGCGGTTTCGGGCCGGAACCCGACTACCGGCTCCCCGTCGGTCGTCGCGATCGACTGCAGGTCGTCCACCACGATCTTGCCCAGCCCCGCGACTTCTACCACGTCGTCGTCGACCGTCGCGGGCAGGAAGTTCATCGTGCCGATGAATTCGGCCACGCGGCGGCTGACGGGCCTGCGATACAGATCCTCGGCCTCGGCCAGTTGCGCGATCTCGCCCTCGAACATGACGGCAATGCGGTCGGACATGACCAGCGCCTCCTCCTGGTCGTGGGTGACAAGAATGAAGGTGATGCCGACCTGCCGTTGCAGGCGGATCAATTCCACCTGCATCTGTTCGCGCATCTTCTTGTCCAGCGCGCTCAGCGGCTCGTCCAGCAGCAGAACCTTGGGCCGCAGCACCAGCGCACGGGCCAGCGCGACCCGTTGCCGCTGCCCCCCGGACAGTGCGTTGGCCGCCCGCCCGCCAAAGCCGCCAAGCCCGACCATGTCGAGTGCCTCCGCGACCAGCCGGGCCTTGACTTCGGCATTCAGGTCCGACCGTTTGCGCAAGCCGAATCCGACGTTCTGGGTAACGCTCAGATGAGGGAAAATGGCATAGGACTGGAACACCATATTGGTGGGCCGCTTGTTGGGTGACAGCTTGGTCATGTCCCGATCCGAGATGACGACAGTGCCCCCGGATACATCCTCGAACCCCGCGATCACGCGCAGCAACGTCGTCTTGCCGCACCCCGACGGCCCCAGCAGGGAGAAGAACTCGCCCGCGCGGATGTCCAGGTCGATGCCGCGCAGGGCATGATAATCGCCATAGTATTTCTGGATGCCTGTCAGATGAATCAGCACATCTCCGGATGCGCGCGCATGTAATTCGGTCACAGAAACCCTCCGGTATCTTTGCCACCCATGCGCGCGATGCCACGGCGGCGGTTCCATTCGGCCAGCGTCAAAATCAGCACCGACACAAGCACGAGGATCGTGCCCAGCGCCATGATGACGGGCAGCAGCTTTGGAAACCGCAGCAGCGACCAGATATAGACGGGCAGGGTGGTGTCGCTGCCGGTCAGGAAGAACGCGATGATGAATTCGTCGAGCGAGATCGTAAAACAGATCAGCAGCGCGGCCACGATGCCCGGCATGATCAGAGGCAGGGTAATCAGCCGGAAGGTCGAGGCACGGGTCTCGCCCAGATCGATGGCCGCTTCTTCGAGCGCCGGATCGAGGGCCTGAAAGCTGGCGTTCAGGATGGCAATCGCAAAGGGCGTGCTGATCAGGACATGCGCCGCGACGACGGTCCAGAGCGACAGCGACCAGCCGAAGAACCGGACAACCACCACCAGAAGCGACGTCGCAACGATGATCTCGGGCAGCACGAGTGGCAGCATCACCAGACCAAGCGCCGCCGCCTTGCCCGGAAAACGATAGCGCACGTTGGCCCGCGCCGCCGCCAATCCCAGCAATACCGACAGCACCGACGAGGCGCCCGCGACCATCAGTGAATTGCCCAGCGCGCGATGCAGCTCCGCATTGGTCCAGAGCTCGGCGAACCAGTCCAGCGTGAATCCATCCAGCGGGAAAGCAATCACCGTGCCCGAATTGAAGGCGAACACCGGCAACAGCAGGATCGGCGCATAGAGGAACAGAAGGAAGGCGAATACATAGAAACGCAGCATCAGCGCGGTCCCCCGGCCAGTCTGCGCGCCAGCCAGACCGTGGCGAGCGCGATGATCGTGACCAGTATCATGGCGATTACCGCCAGTGTTGCGCCCATCGGCGCGTTGTTGAGACCCAGAAACTGCGTCTGGATCATGTTGGCAATCATCAGCCCGCCGGGCCCGCCGACCTGCGCCGGGGTGACATAATCCCCGACTGTCGGGATGAACACGATTAGCAGCGCGGCCACGATGCCCGGCGCGGCCAGTGGCAGGGTCACACGAAAGAACGCGGTAAGCGCGGTTTCGCCCAGGTCGCGCGCCGCCTCCAGCAGGCTGCGGTCGATCTTTTCCAGGGCTACGAAAATCGGCAGGATGGCGAAGGGCGCAAAGGCGTGGGACAGGGTCAGGACGACGGCGCTTGCCGAATAGAGCGGCGCGCTGAGCCCCTCCTGCATCCAGAGGATTCCAGTTGCATTTCCAAAGGCTTCCAGCGGGACGTTGATGTAATCCAGAATCGAATTCAACACGCCATTGTAGCCCAGGATCACCTTCCACAGGAATATCCGCAGCAGGTAACTTGTCCAGAACGGAATGGTGATCAGGAACAGCCACAGGCTTTTTCGGTCAGGACGCACGCGAAAGCTGACGTAATAGGCGACCGGAAAAGCCAGCAGAACGGTGATCAGCGTCACCAGCCCCGAAATCCACAGGCTGCGCCCCATGATGGCGCGATAGATCGGGTCGGTCAGCGCCTCGCGGTAATTGGCCAGGGTCAGGGTGCGGTCGATGGTCAGGTAATCCTGCGTCCAGAAACTGAACAGCACGATGGCCAGCATCGGACCCGCCATCAACGCGACCGCATAAAGGAACGGCGGCGCGATCAGCGTCAATCCGCGTTTGCTGTCCTGATCCAACGGCACCCCCAAGCGATAACGCATGTCATGCGCGACGTTTGTCGCCTTCGCAAGTGGTCACCCGTATCAGTCGCCGGTTTGACGGGGCGTGGCCCGTAGACCCGTATTGCGGTGCAGGGCCGGTACTGTCGCCTTGGCCTGCGCGTCCAGTCGCGCAAGGATCGCCGCCGTGGTTTCCGCCGTGACGACCTGAACCCGCGCCGCCAGTGTCTGAGCCACCACCAGCAAGCCGCCGATTGCCAGTCCGCCGCCGGTGCCCATCAGCACCGGGTCCATCGCATAAAGGAACACGCCGCGTCCGGCGATCATGGTTCCGAACCCGACCAGAGCCCAGCCGCAGACGGCGATGATGAACAGAAGGATACGGGTGAAGATGAAACGGGCCATTTGCAGCGATAGAGCCGCATGAACGGTCGTCCTGCAATGCTCAGCGCAAATCCATGTCGTCTGCGCGGGGTTCGGCGCAGGCTAAACGATGGCAGCCAACGGCCCAGGGGTATGCGAAAAGGGCCCGCACATGGCGGACCCTTCGACAATCGCAATGCGAGGCCGAGACTTAGCGCTTGGAGAACTGGAAGCTCTTGCGGGCCTTGGCCTTACCGTATTTCTTCCGCTCGACGACACGGCTGTCGCGGGTCAGGAAACCTGCCGCTTTCAACGCGCCGCGCAGACCGGGTTCATACAGTTGCAGGGCCTTGGAGACACCGTGCTTCACGGCACCGGCCTGTCCGGTCAGACCACCGCCCTTGACGGTCGCCATGACATCGAACTGACCTTCGCGGTCGGTGATCTCGAACGGCTGCTTCAGGATCATCTGGAGCACGGGACGCGCGAAATACGTGTTCACGTCCTTGCCGTTGACGACAACCTTGCCGGAACCGGGCTTGATCCAGACGCGGGCGACGGCATCCTTGCGCTTGCCGGTGGCATAGCTGCGGCCCAGCTCGTCGCGGACAGGCTCGCGCGGGGCGGAGGTGTCCAGCAGGACAGTCTCGCCACCGTCAGTGGAGGCGGTCGAACCGGAAGTGTCGACGGCGCCCTTGAGGTCTTCGAGGGAGTTCAGTTGCTCGGCCATGCTCAAGCGCTCCTGTGGTTCTTGGGGTTCATCGATTTGACGTCCAGCACTTCGGGCGACTGCGCCTCGTGCGGGTGGTCGGCGGAGGCATAGACGCGCAAGTTCGTCATGATGTGACGCGACAGCTTGTTGCCGGGCAGCATCCGCTTGACCGCCTGCATAACGACCCGCTCGGGGAACTTGCCATCTAGGATTTCCTGCGTCGTGCGCGACTTGATACCACCGGGGTATCCTGTGTGCCGGTAATGCGGCTTTTCACGCTTGTTGCCGGTGATCTGCACCTTGTCGGCGTTGATCACGATCACATTGTCGCCCATGTCCATGGACGGCGTGAATGTCGCCTTGTGCTTGCCGCGCAGGCGCGTGGCGATGACTGACGCAAGACGCCCCAGAACCACGCCTTCGGCGTCGATCAGGATCCATTTCTTGTCGATCAGGTCGGGGGTCATGGTAAAGGTCTTCATGGCCTTGCCCTTCTCTGGGTGAATGACGATGGGGCCAGGCCCCGCATGGAGGCCTTATAGAGGCGGCATTGACGGCGTCAACGCGCAAAATATTGTAATAAAACAGTATAATCAGTTGTTTACGAATGGGGTTTTATTTTACCCCATCCGTTCAGACCCCAATCCGCTCCGATGGGTTGTCCAGCAGGTCGCGCAGACGCCGGATCGCCGCTTCGAAGCTGGTCAGGCTGACGCCCGCATTGATCGCCAGCCGCACGGCATGGGGCGTATGGTCGTCGCGGGCCGCAAACTCCTCGGCGGCGCGGATGCGGACGCCAAGGCCGGCTGCGGCCTGGCAGAAGGCGCCGGCGCGCCACCCTCCGGGCAGGGTCAGCCAGAGGAACGGCACATCCATACGCCAGTTCAGGTCATAGCCGCCAAGATGGTTCGCGGCGGTCTGGATATAACGATTGACCTCGGCCCGTGCGGCGGCGCTTTGTCCCGGCAGATCAGGATGCGGCAGCAACAGCCCCGCCAGATCGGTCAGCGGGGTTCCCAGGCCGAAATAGCCGTGTTCCGCCGACCGCCGCAGCGCGGGCGTCCAGTCGCCGGGCGCAATGGCGAACCCGAAACGCAGCGCCGGGGTTACCGTTTTTGCGATCGAGGAGACATACCAGCCCCGTTCCGGTGCCAATCTGCGATAGCAGGCGGCCTGCGACCGGCCCATTCGGTAGCAATCGTCCTCCATGATCTGAAGGTTGTGGGCGCGGGCGACCTCGACGATTTCCAGCCGCCGGGTCTCCGGCGTGAAGATGCAGGTCGGGTTGTGAACTTCCGGGGAAGTGCAGAGGACCTGCGCGTCGCATCCCTGCGCCGCTTCCGCCAGCGCTTCGGGGACGATGCCATGACGGTCCATCGCGACAGGCACGACATTGGCGCGCAATGCCTGCGCGGCACGGCGGAACCCCGGATAGGACAGCGCCTCGACCAGAACGGTCGGCTTCGATCCGGTCAGCACGGTCTGCAGGACCTGGAAAATGGCGCTTTGCCCGCCATGGGTCAGAACGATGTCCGACTCGCTCACCGGGCCGAGCGGCGTGTTGTCGAGCCAGGCCAGAACGCCTTCGCGCGCTGCCTGCGCCCCACCGCGACTGGGATAGTGCATCATGCCCGACGGCGGATTTTCGGCCACTTGAGCGAGCAGTTTCCGGATCAGCAGATGTTGCCCTTTTGCAGGCAGATGCGGCGAGAAAAGGTTGACCTCATAGCTGTCGCCGCCGGTGCGATGCGGGATCGAGTCGACCTCGATCATGTCCTCGATCACATCGGCGATCAGTGGGGCAGGCCGGGCACTGACCGGCTCCGCTACATATGTCCCGCGCCCGACCGCGGCACTCAGGATGCCCTTGTCGGTCAGGCGGCTATAGGCCCGGGCGACGGTGCCCGGCGTGACGCCGATCTTCCATGCCAGTTCGCGCACCGGGGGCAGGCGGGTGCCGGGGGGCAGGGCGCCCCGGTCGATGGCGGCCCGCACGGCGGATTCCAGCACCGCATACTTTGGCCGGGAATCCTCGCCAAACGAGACCTGAATTACATTCGTATCCGGAATTGTATTCATCACAATGTATCGCTGGATTCGGGTGCGGGAAGATTGTATCTATAAATCACACCCTAGCGGTGAAATTGTATCAATACAAGCACAAGGTTATATCCCGAAAGGAACAGACCATGACGGCCCTCGCATTCGATCACCCCGCCCTCAACGCATACGCTGTCTCCGGCGCTTCGCCAGTCGCCACTGCGCTGATTGCCGCCGGATCGACGCTGGCCAAATGGGAGACACGGGCGCGGACGCGCGCCGGGCTCAAGCGTCTCGATGCGATACAATATCCCGATATCGGTCTGACCACCGCCGAAGTGCTGCACGAGGTGGCAAAGCCGTTCTGGCGCGCATGAGGCGTCCGGACACTTCCCCCCTGGGCCGGGTCGTCTGCGGACACCCGGTCCTTTTTTATGCGGGGCACAAGATTTGAGCGAACCGTCGACGCGGCTTTTGCGTTGAGCCGCATCAACAAACGACGGAGCCAGCCATGCGACCCCTTCTGATTCTCGCCCTCTCTGCCGGTTCCGCCCTGGCGCAGCCGGTCGATCCCGAAGCCGATCTCGATACACTGGACTGCAAAGCCACCGCAGGCGGAGTCGAATGCGCCGTCGAAAGCATGACAGGAGACGATGCCGAAAACACGGTCCTCTATTGTCTTGCGGAAGATGCCGAAGGAGAGCCTTTGGCCAATTCCACAGTCAGCACCGGAACCGGCATTGCCGTCTTCAACAGCATTGCGCCAGAAGATGTGGATCGTATCGCCGCCGTGACCTGCCGCGCCGAATGACGTCAGGATACGGACGGGATGGAATAAGTCAGTGTCGCCCGCGCTACGGGCCGGACGTCGCCTTCCGATCGAAGCAGACAATCCCCCACCGCCAGCGCGCGCCCCAGTTTGAGGATCCGCACCTCGCAGATCAGGTCGGCCCCGGCGACGGGTTTGCGCATGAAGTCGATGGAGCAATTTGTCGTCACAGCCAGCGCGACCGGACCGATCCGCGACAGGATCGCCAGATAGACGCCCACATCGGCCAGCGCGAACATCGACGGACCGGACACCGTGCCGCCGGGGCGCAGATGCCGGTCGGCGACTGTCATGCGAACAGTCAGGCCATCCATATCGACGCGGTCCAGCGTGAAATCCTCGGCCACCTGCAGGAATTCGGCCGACAGAAACCGTTGCAGCGCGCGCGCATCCATTTTCAGCCCGGTCGTTTTCGGCCCAGTCATTTCCGTCATTGCATCCCCCCCGTTCCGGTCGCACCCTTATCGCCACGGATCGAGGAGGATTTCAAATGTCTGACATTTTACTTCGGGCCGACGCCGATGGCATTACGACCCTGACGCTGAATGACCCCGGCACACTCAATTCCCTCTCGGATGCAATGCTGGCCGCCCTGCGCGATCAATTGTCAGACATTTCGGAAGGGTCGTCCCGCGTCGTCGTCCTGCGCGCGGCGGGCCGAGCATTCTGTGCCGGACACAACCTTCGCGAAATGCAGGACATGCGCCAGCACGAGGACGGCGGGGCGGCTGCTTTTGGCGATTTGTTTGACCGATGCAGCGCCGTGATGGCTGCCATCCAGACCCTGCCCCAGCCGGTGATCGCGCGTGTCCAGGGCCTCGCCACCGCCGCCGGCTGTCAGTTGGTGGCAACCTGTGACATGGCGATTGCGTCCCAGGACGCGGAGTTCGGTGTGAACGGGGTCGATATCGGTCTGTTCTGTTCCACGCCCATGGTCGCCCTGACCCGCAATGTCGGACGAAAGCGAGCGTTCGAGATGCTGTCGACGGGTGCCTTCCTGACCGCGCCCGAGGCGGTCACGGCGGGGCTGATAAATCGCGCCGTGCCGCAATCCGCGCTGGATGACGCGGTAGCGGCCATTGCGGGAAAGGTTGCGGAAAAGCTGTCGACCGCCGTGCGTATCGGCAAGGGCGTGTTCCATGCCCAGGCCGAATTGCCCGTGGAGGCGGCTTATCACCTGACTCGTGATGCGATGGTGGCCAATCTGGCGGACGACGACACGGCAGAGGGGATACAGGCCTTTCTGGAAAAGCGCGCGCCCCGCTGGACGCAGTGACCCCGGCAACATAACAGGAGGGCGAAAGGGGCCTTTCATGCGCATTCTGATTACCAACGACGACGGCATCTCGGCTCCGGGTCTGGCCGTGCTGCACGACATCGCCACCGCCGTGGCGGGCGACGACGGCGAAGTCTGGACCGTTGCGCCCGCGTTCGAGCAGTCGGGCGTCGGGCACTGCATCAACTATGTCAAGCCGTCGATGATCAGTCAGCTTGGCCCGCGCCGGTTTGCGCTGGAAGGCGCGCCTGCGGATTGCGTTCTGGCGGGCCTGGGCGATCTGGTCGACGGGCCGGTCGATCTGGTGTTGTCGGGCGTGAACCGGGGCAACAACGCGGGCGAGAACACGGTCTATTCCGGCACCATCGGCGCCGCGATGGAGGCGGCGTTGCAGGGTATCCGCGGCATCGCCTTGTCGCAGTTCTATGGCCCTGACAACGTCCACCTGGACAATCCCTTCGAAGCGGCCGCCGAACACGGTGCAGACTGCGTCAGGCGTCTGTGGGCCGACGCGCCTTGGGGCGGCGATGCCTACAAACTGTTCTACAACGTCAACTTTCCGCCGTGCCCCGCCCAACGGGTGCGCGGTCTGGCGGCAGTGGCGCAAGGCTATCGCGGCGACGCACGCATGTCGGTCGCGCCGCAGACCGCACCCTCGGGTCGCAAGTATCTCTGGATCAAGGGGTCCGCGCAGGCCGAGGCGACGCAGCCCGGCACCGACGTCAAGGCCAACATGGATGGCTGGGTGTCGGTCACTCCGATGCGGTGCGACCTGACCGACGCCGCCGCGCTGGACGATCTTCGGATCGCTTTTCCAAAATACAGCGACTGAGGTTCCGTGACACCCGAAAACACCATGCGCCTACAACTGTCTCTGCGATCGCGCGGCGTGACGGATGCGCGCGTTCTGACGGCGATGGAACTGGTGGACCGCGCGCTCTTCGTGACCGAGACATTCGCAGCGCGGGCCTATGACGACGTGCCACTGCCGGTCGCGGTCGGCCAGACCATCAGCCAGCCCAGCGTGGTTGGCCTGATGACACAGGCGCTGGACGTGCAGCCGCGCGACAAGGTGCTGGAGGTAGGGACCGGCACCGGATATCAGTCCGCGATCCTGTCGCATCTGGCGCGGCGGGTCTATACCGTCGAACGCCACCGCGCCCTGACGCGGATCGCTCAGCGGAATCATCAGGCGATGGGTCTGTCGAACATCACCCAGATCACCGGCGATGGCAGTTTCGGTCTGCCCGAACAGGCACCCTTCGACCGCATTCTTGTTACCGCCGCTGCCGAAGATCCGCCCGGTCCGCTGTTGGCACAGCTGCGTATCGGGGGTAGCATGGTGGTACCGGTGGGCGTGTCGGATCACATCCAGATGCTGATCAAGGTGACGCGCACGCCGGACGGATACGATTACGACGAACTTTCGCCAGTGCGCTTCGTGCCATTGGTGGAGGGGGTGGAACACGACTAAAGGACGTGGCATCCCGAATTTGGGCAGTGACAGGGGGACAGTGATGTCCAGAACAGGCAGAACCGCATGGGTGGGGCTTCTGATGGGTGTGGGCGTCCTTGCGGGATGCGCGGAATTCCAGTCAGGGAACCTCGACTTCGATCTACGAAATCAGGCTGGCACGATCGACACGTCTGAAGGGGTGCAACGTTCGGTCGCTGAACGGCCATCGCCCGATGCGAATGGTCTTATCACCTATCCGAATTATCAGGTCGTCGTGGCGCGACGCGGCGATACGGTCACGTCTGTCGCTGGCCGCATCGGATATTCCGCCACCGAACTGGCCCGTTTCAACGGGATGGAGCCAGACAGCCGCCTGAACAAGGACGCGGTTCTGGCCTTGCCGAGTCGCATCGTGCCCGGCGCGTCCGGGACGAACGGGCGCCCTGACATCACCTCGATCGCGGGTGCCGCCATTGATCGCGCATCGGGCGGCAACGCCCCGGCGCAGGTCGCCGTGCAAGACGGGCAGGAACCGGTCCGTCACCGCGTCGCCCGTGGCGAGACGGCATTTTCCATCGCACGTCTATACGGAGTCAGCCCGGCTTCTCTGGCGGACTGGAACGGCCTGGGCACCGATCTGGCTGTCCGCGAAGGCCAGTATCTGCTGATCCCGTTGGTGATCGGCATCGACGGCGCAGAACAGGTGGCGACGGCCGGTTCGGGATTGGGGTCCGGTGCTCCGCTGCCGCCTTCGGCCAGTTCGGCCCTGCCCGAGACGATCGAAGCAGAGGCGCTGCCCGAAAGTCCGAACCTCGATCAGTTCCGCACGGCGGCCAGCGCGCCTGAACCGGCGGCTCAGCCCGTCACGCCTGCCGCCGCCACCGCCGCTCCTGCTGCCTCCGCCGCGACCACGGGGCTGCGCAGGCCGGTATCGGGCGAGGTGCTGCGTTCGTTTTCGGACGGTATCGAAGGCATAGACATACGTGCCGCCGAGGGCACTGCCGTTCTGGCGGCCGCCGGGGGCTCCGTCGCCGCGATCACGCGGGATACCGATCAGGTACCGATCCTGGTGCTGCGCCATCCCGACGGGTTGCTGACGGTCTATGCGAACATCAAGGACATCCGTGTGTCCAAGGGCGATTCGATCACTGCGGGTCAGCGCGTCGCCAGTGTTGGCGGCGGCAACCCGGCGTTCCTGCACTTCGAGGTGCGGCGCGGCTTCGATGCGATCGACCCGGCCCCCTTGCTGCGCTGATCATCGCGAGACCCAAGCAAATTTGCGTGCGGGCGCTTTCATGTGCCCGCCTCAATGCGTAAGTAATGTCCGAAACGCAGACTGCGGGCCTGTCGAGAGGCCCCTTCGAGGGAGACTTACCATGCTCAACAACATTGGCCTGCCGGGCCTTCTTCTTATCGCCGTCGTCGTTCTTGTGCTATTCGGTCGGGGCAAGATTTCCTCGCTGATGGGCGAAGTCGGCAAGGGCATCACGTCCTTCAAGAAAGGCGTCGCGGACGGCTCGAAGGACGATGAACCCGACACCACGGCCACCACGTCCACTGCCGCCGATCCGGCGCTGGCAGACGGGACCGCCGCGCGCGACGTGACGCCGGAAGCGGCGAAGAAGGACAAGGTCTGATCGCGACCCAGGGGCGCTGACATGTTCGACATCGGCTGGAGCGAATTGCTGGTCATCGGCGTCGTCGCCCTGATCGTGGTGGGTCCGAAGGATCTGCCGCGCATGTTCCGTACGCTGGGTGAGTTCACCGGCAAGGCCCGAAAGATGGCCCGCGAATTCCAGACTGCGATGAATGACGCGGCCGAGGACAGCGGTGTGAAGGATATCGCGGGTGATTTGCGCAAAGCGGCCGATCCCAAGCAGTTCGGGCTGGATGCCATCAAGGACGCCACGGGCGAGTTAAGCGCCTGGAATCCCGACGAAGCCGATGGAACGGCCGCCAAGCCCGACGCGGGCCTGAGTCCGGACCGCGCCGCCGCGCGCGACAAGATCCAGGCGGCAACCGCCGCTCGCGCCGAGGCGCGCTTGGCAGCCGAAGCCGCCGAGATGTCGGACGAGCCGGATCTGGTGCCCGATCCCGCTGCGGCCGCGCCCAAGCAGACCCCGCGTAAACAGACCAAACCGAAACAGGCCGCTGCCAAGCCCGCCGCAGCGAAATCTGCCGCCCAAAAGGCGCCCGCGGCCCGCAATCCCGCCGCCAAGAAGCCAGCCGCCAAGAAGCCCGCGGCCCGCAAGCCCGCGGCGAAGAAGCCTTCTCCGGCCAAGTCGGAGGGCAAGGCATGAGCGAGATGGACGACAGCTCCGCCCCGCTGATCGAGCATCTGGCGGAGCTTCGGACCCGGTTGATCTGGTCCGTCGCGGCGTTCCTGATCGGTATGATCCTGTCTTTCATCGTGGCCGAGCAGATTCTGAAATTTCTGCTTTTGCCGATTGAAAATACCATGCGGTCTCTGGGCAACCCGAACCCGACGATGATCTATACCGCCCCTCAGGAGTATTTCTTTACCCTGATCCGCGTGTCGGTCGTGGGCGGGCTGATCCTGTCGTTTCCCGTCATCGCGCATCAGTTGTGGCGGTTCGTGGCACCCGGTCTCTACAAGCAGGAAAAGAATGCGTTCCTACCGTTCCTGATCGCCTCACCCCTGTTGTTCGTCCTTGGCGCGGCCTTCGCGCATTTCGTGGTCGTGCCGCTGGCGATGCAGTTTTTCCTCGGGTTCGCGGATGCCGCGTCCCTTTTGGCCGCTCTGGTGGCCGAAGGAGCCGACGGCGTCAGCGCGTCGGGCATCGGCATCGTGTTCCAAGGCAAGGTGAACGAGTCGCTCGACATCTCTCTCAAGATGATCGTGGCCTTTGGTCTGTGCTTTCAGCTTCCGGTCCTGCTTACGCTGATGGGCAAGGCGGGACTGGTCAGTTCCGCCGGACTGGCCGGCGTGCGCAAATATGCCGTGGTCGGCATCCTTTTGGTCGCAGCCCTCGTGACACCGCCCGACGTGGTGACGCAGCTGATCCTGTTCGTGGTGGTTTTCGGGCTTTACGAAATTTCGATCTGGCTGGTGCGTATGGTCGAACGGCAGCGTGAAAAGCGGATGCGCGAAGAAGGCCTGCTGGACGAGGACGAGACGTTTTGAGCGACGGGCAGGGTGATGCGCTGGATCGGATCGCCGCGGCGCTGGATCGTCTGGCGCCCGCGCCGTTCGCAGCGCCGGACTGGAGTGCATCGGCCTATGTCTGGGACACGGCACCCGACCGCCTGTTGCCGGTGCCAAGTCCGAACCGCATCCCCCTGAACCTGTTGTTGGGTATCGACCGGGCGCGCGATACGCTTCTGGATAATACCCGCCGGTTCGCCGAGGGGTTGCCCGCCAACAATGCCCTGCTCTGGGGTGCGCGGGGAATGGGAAAATCAAGCCTTGTCAAGGCTGTCCACGGCGATCTTGAGGAAACTGGACTGAAACTGGTCGAGTTGCAGCGCGAGGATATCCAGACCGTCGGAAACCTGTTGCACGTGTTGCGCGATGTGCCGCACCGGTTCGTGCTGTATTGCGACGACCTGAGCTTCAGCCATGATGACGCGGCATACAAGTCGCTGAAAGCGGTGCTGGACGGCGGGATCGAAGGGCGGCCCGATAACGTGATCTTCTATGCCACGTCGAACCGTCGCCATCTGATGCCCCGCGACATGATCGAGAACGAGCGCGGATCGGCCATCAATCCGTCGGAAGCGGTCGAGGAGAAGGTATCGCTGTCCGACCGATTCGGCCTGTGGCTGGGATTTCACGCCTGCGATCAGGACGCCTATCTGGCAATGATCCGGGGCTATTGCGATGCTTACGGCGTGACCGTTTCGGACGCCGACCTGCGCGCCCAGGCGGTCGAATGGCAGGCGACGCGTGGGTCGCGTTCGGGACGGGTGGCCTGGCAATTCTTTGTCGATTTGGCGGGGAGGCAGGGGATTTCTCTGTAACGTCCCATTTTCGCAGAGATAAAAATTTGCGAACCGTTCATATCATGGCTTTCATCTCGGCAGGATGCTGCATACCCTCCCTTCCCAAGACTCGAGAAAGAGTCGCCAACCGGGAGAATACATATGAGAAAGTTTTTGCTGGCTACAGCCGCGACGCTGGCCACGACAGCCGCCTTCGCGGACGCGCACAGCCCCATCAAGCTTGGAGTCGTCCTGGGCTTTACGGGTCCGCTTGAATCACTGGCACCCGCTATGGCCGCCGGTGCCGAAATGGCGATGTCGGAAGTCTCGGATTCGGGCATGTTGCTGGATGGCGTCATGGTCGAGCCGGTGCGCGCCGACAGCACCTGCATCGACGCCGCTGCTGCCACATCGGCGACCGAGCGTCTGATCACCGGCGATGGTGTCGTGGGCATCGTGGGCGCCGATTGTTCGGGCGTCACGGGTGCCATGCTGTCGAACGTCGCCGTGCCGAACGGTATCGTGATGATCTCGCCCTCGGCCACCAGCCCCGGTCTGTCGACCGCCGAAGACAACGGATTGTTCTTCCGCACCGCCCCCTCGGATGCGCGTCAGGGTGTCATCATGACGGAAATCCTGATGGACAAGGGCATCGAGAGCGTCGCGCTGACCTATACCAACAACGACTACGGCAAGGGTCTGGCCGATGCGTTCCAGACCGCGTTCGAGGAAGCCGGTGGCGAGGTCACGATCTCGGCCGCGCACGAGGACGGCAAGGCGGATTACTCGGCCGAAGTCGGCGCGCTGGCCGCGGCCGGGGGCGACCGTCTGGTCGTCGCGGGCTATGTCGATCAGGGCGGTTCGGGCATCGTGCGCGCGTCCATCGACTCGGGTGCGTTCGACACGTTCCACTTCCCGGACGGCATGATTTCACAGGCTCTGGTCGACAACTTCGGCTCGGAGATCGACGGCTCGACCGGCCAGAACCCCGGAACCGACAGCCCCGGCGCGAAGCTTTATCAGGACATGGCCTCGGCTGCGGATTATGACGGCACCTCGCCGTTTTCGGCCGAAGCCTATGATGCCGCGGCCCTCATCCTGCTGGCCATGCAGGCGGCAGGGTCCACAGACCCGGCAGCCTATAAGGACAGTGTGATGGACGTCGCCAACGCCCCCGGCGAGCAGATCCTGCCCGGCGAATTGGCCAAGGGTCTGCAGATCCTCAAGGACGGCGGCGACATCGATTACGTCGGTGCCTCGGCTGTGGAACTGATCGGACCCGGTGAATCGGCGGGCAACTACCGTGAAGTCACTTTCGAGAATGGTGAGTTGGTGGTCGTAGGCTACCGCTGATCCTACTTTGACGCGATCGAACGGCCCCGGCACTCTGCCGGGGCTGTTTGTCTAATCGGGGGAACAGACATGATCGAGGTCACCGACCTGCATCGCCATTTCGGCGGCTTCCGGGCCGTGGACGGTGCGACGCTGCGGATCGAGCCGGGCACGATCACCGGGCTTATAGGTCCGAACGGCGCGGGAAAAACAACACTTTTCAATGTGATAGCTGGCGTTCTTAAACCGACATCGGGCACGGTCACGATGGCGGGCGAAGACATCAGCGGCCTGCCGCCGCACGAACTTTTCCACAAGGGTCTGCTGCGGACATTCCAGATCGCCCATGAGTTCAGTTCGATGACCTGTCGCGAGAATCTGATGGTGGTGCCGGGCGACCAGTCCGGAGAGGGTCTGTGGAACACATGGTTCGGGCGCAAGCGCATTGCCGATGAGGAGCGCGCGTTGCGGGCAAAAGCGGATGAAGTGCTGGAGTTCTTGACGATCACACACCTTGCCGACCAACGGGCAGGCCAGATTTCGGGCGGGCAGAAGAAGCTGCTGGAGCTGGGCCGCACGATGATGGTCGAAGCGAAGATCGTTTTTCTGGACGAGGTCGGCGCGGGCGTGAACCGGACCCTGCTGAACACGATTGCCGATGCGATTCTGCGCCTTAACCAGGAACGGAACTACACGTTTGTCGTCATCGAACACGACATGGATTTCATCGGCCGGATCAGCGACCATGTCATCTGTATGGCTGAAGGGCACGTGCTGGCCGAAGGTTCGCTGGCCGAGATCAAGGCCAATGAACAGGTGATCGAGGCCTATCTGGGCACCGGCCTGAAGAACAAGGATCAGCTTGCCGGGGCGGGCGCATGACGCAGAACGACTGGCAGGACAGCCGCGGCAACAAGGACCGGTCGATCACCCGGCCCGGCGGCAGCACGATGGAGCAGGGCAGCGCGCCCGCCGACCGGGTCGAGACGACGAACGCCTTTCTGGTCGGCGACAGCATGACCGGCGGTTACGGGCAGGGGCCAGACATCCTGCACGATTGCACGATTGCCGTCGATCCGGGCGAAATCGCCGTAATCGTCGGTCCAAACGGCGCGGGCAAGTCCACCGGTATGAAGGCCGTGTTCGGGATGCTGAACCTGCGGAAGGGCAGCGTTCGGCTGGACGGCGAGGATATCACCGCCCTGTCGCCGCAGGACCGTGTTGTCCGGGGCATGGGGTTCGTGCCGCAGACATCCAATATCTTCACCTCCATGACGGTCGAGGAAAACCTTGAGATGGGGGCTTTCATCCGTCGCGATGACTTCCGGCAAACGATGGAACAGATCTATGACCTGTTTCCGATCCTGCGCGACAAGCGCCGTCAGCCCGCTGGCGAATTGTCTGGCGGCCAGCGTCAGCAGGTCGCCGTCGGGCGTGCCCTGATGACCAAGCCCAAAGTCCTTATGCTGGACGAGCCTACGGCAGGGGTCAGCCCCATCGTCATGGACGAATTGTTCGACCGCATCATCGAGGTCGCGCGTACTGGCATTCCGATCCTGATGGTCGAACAGAATGCCCGGCAGGCTTTGGAAATAGCGGATCGCGGGTATGTTCTGGTACAGGGGCGGAATGCCCACACTGGCACGGGTGAAGAGCTTCTGGCTGACCCCGAAGTCCGCCGCAGCTTTCTTGGAGGATAAGATATGTCCCGATTTTTACACACGGCCGCGATTTTGACTGTGACCACGATGGCCACGATGGCCACGATGGCCAGCGGAGCCAGCGACGATGCCTGGGACAATGCCGGTGTCGTCAACTGGGTCTGCACATTCGCGTCCGCCCCGCGCAGCGCGCAGGTTCGGCTGACCGTGAATGACGAAAGCGGCGGGTTGCGCTCCGGGTCGGCGACGGTCACCACCTCGTCCGAGGAATTCCGCCTGCAAGGCGCGCTGACGAACGATACCGCGCGGTTCACCGATGGTATCTCCGGCCCGGTCATCCTGACGATCAAGCGCAGCGACGGATCGGCCCTGCTGGCCCCGGTCGCGCGCGGAACCTGCGTGCTGCGTTGACCGACCGCACCCCCTATCCGACCTCTGAGGACACGTCCTGATGGAACCGCTCAACGCGCTGGTAAGCCTCGCGAACTTCGTCCTCATTCCGGCCACGGCATACGGCGCGCAACTGGCACTCGGCGCGCTTGGCGTCACGCTGATCTATGGCATCCTGCGGTTTTCCAATTTCGCCCATGGTGACACGATGGCCTTTGGGACGATGGCGGTGATCCTGACAACATGGGGGTTTCAGGCGATTGGAATTTCCGCCGGGCCTTTGCCCACGGCACTTCTGGCGCTTCCGATCGGGATCGCGGTGACGGGGCTGCTGCTGCTTGGTACGGACCGGGTGGTCTATAAATTCTACCGTACGAAAAAGGCTGTGCCGGTAACCTTCGTGATCGCCTCGCTGGGGGTGATGTTCGTGATGAACGGGCTTGTCCGTTTCATCATCGGGCCGGACGATCAGTTGTTTTCAGATGGCGCACGCTTTCTGATAACTGCGGGCGATTTCAAACGAATGACCGGTCTGGACGAGGGGATGGCAATCAAGACGACGCAGGTCATCACCGTTGTGGTGGCAGTGATCGTGGTCGCGATCCTGTTCTGGTTCCTGAACCGGACCCGCACTGGCAAGTCGATGCGCGCCTATTCCGACAACGAAGATCTGGCTCTGCTGTCGGGCATCAACCCCGAACGCGTGGTGATGTATACCTGGTTGATCGTGGCTGCCTTGGCGACGATCGCGGGCACGCTTTACGGTCTCGACAAAAGCTTCAAGCCGTTCACTTATTTCCAGCTTCTTCTGCCGATTTTCGCCTCGGCCATCGTTGGCGGCCTCGGCTCCCCCGTGGGGGCCATCGCAGGTGGATTCCTGATCGCATTCGCCGAAGTCACCATCACCTATCCGTTGAAAAAGGTGCTGGGCTATCTGATGCCAGAGGCGTTGGAGCCGGACGGCCTGATCCAGCTTCTGTCCACCGATTACAAGTTCGCGGTCAGCTTCGTTATCCTGATAATCGTGTTGCTGTTCCGGCCCACGGGACTGTTTGCGGGGAAATCGGTATGAGCAGCTATAACATCCGCGTGGTCGCCCTGTTTTCCCTCGTGGCGGTACTGTTCGTCGGGACCGGCTTCATCCAGTCGTGGAATGTCGCACTGACGATCTTCAATATGGGCCTGATCTCGGCGATCATGGCGCTCGGCGTCAATATGCAGTGGGGCTATGCCGGGCTGTTCAACGTCGGCATAATGGGGTTCGTTGCGCTTGGCGGTCTGGGCACTGTGCTGGTCTCGACGCCGCCGAATACCGAAGCCCTGGCAGCGGGCGGTCTACGCGTTGTCGGCGGCCTGGCCCTTGGCGCGGCAACGGTGATCGCGGCGATCATGGCATACCGGAGGCTGAAAACCTATCGCGGCTGGATCACGGCGGCGATCCTGCTGGTCGGCTTCTTCGTGTTCCGCGCGGTTCTGGACCCCGGCGTCGAAGCGGTCGAGGCGGTCAATCCGGCCAGTGCGGGCAACATCGGCGGACTTGGCCTGCCAGTGCTTCTCGCTTGGCCCGTCGGCGGTTTGCTGGCGGCAGGCGCGGCCTGGGTGATCGGCAAGACGGCCCTGGGCCTGCGGTCCGATTACCTGGCCATCGCAACGCTGGGCATCGCCGAAATCGTCATTGCCATCATGAAGAACGAGGATTGGCTGGCTCGCGGCGTCAAGAACGTCATCGGCCTGCCGCGCCCTGTTCCCTACGAAATCGACCTTCAGGCATCGTCAGGGTTCAGAAATTTCGCAACCGGGCTGGATGCCGACCCGGTTACCGCGTCGACCATTGCGGTCAAGCTGGCCTACGCGGGCCTGTTCGGCGTCGTGCTCCTGCTCCTGATCTGGCTGACGCAGGCCGCGCTCGCCTCTCCGTGGGGGCGAATGATGCGCGCCATCCGCGACAACGAGGTGGCGGCCGAAGCGATGGGCAAGGACGTTACCGCCCGTCATCTGCAGATCTTCATTCTTGGATCCGCCGTCGTAGGACTGGCTGGGGCGATGATGACGACGCTGGACGGGCAGCTGACGCCCGGCACCTATCAGCCACTGCGCTATACCTTCCTGATCTGGGTGATGGTGATCGTCGGCGGGTCGGGCAACAACTGGGGCTCGGTGCTGGGCGGTTTTCTGATCTGGTGGCTCTGGGTTCAGGTCGAACCGCTGGGTGCGCTTCTGATGGAGGGGGTGACGGCGGGCATGGCCGATGGCTTCTGGCTCAAGGGGCATCTGCTGGCGTCGGTAGCACATATGCGTCTGCTGACGATGGGTGTCATCCTGTTGCTGGTGCTACGATTCTCGCCGAAGGGCCTGCTGCCGGAGCGTTGATCCGCGCACAATGGCCATGACACAAAACGGTAACGGGCAATCTGAATGAGATGACCTAAGTATGAGGTTCGTTCAGATTCTGGAGGAGCCCCATGGCCGCCATTGCCCCAGCCCCGCTTGCCCCGCCCGAAGCTCTGTCGTTGTTCGAGCGTACGCGCCATCGCACGACCAACCTGACGGAACGCCTGCGTCCCGAAGACATGATGCTGCAATCTATGGAGGATGCCTCCCCCGCGAAATGGCATCTGGCGCATACGACGTGGTTCTTCGAAGAGTTCATCCTGAAGCCCCGTTTGCCCGATTATGTAAGCCCCGACGACCGCTTCGCCTTCCTGTTCAACAGCTATTATACGCAAGCCGGGCCGCGCCACGCCCGTGACCGGCGCGGCATGGTCAGCCGTCCGGATTGCGCCGAAGTCGCCGGATATCGCGCCCATGTCGACGAGGCACTGGCCGGACTGCTATCGTCGAACCGTGATGACGCAGATGATATCGCCAGTCTGGTGGAACTGGGCTGCCATCATGAGATGCAGCACCAGGAATTGTTGGTCACCGACCTGCTGCACGGGCTTTCGTTCAACCCTCTTCTGCCCGCCTATCGCGACCCCGAGCCTCTGCCGGTGACGTCCGAAGTTCCGCTCACATTCACGCGCCACGACGGCGGGCTGGTCGAGATCGGGCATGACGGGAAAGGCTTCGCCTACGACTGCGAACAGCCGCGCCACCCGGTCTTTGCACCCGCTTACGACATCGCCGACCGCCCTGTAACCAACCGCGACTGGATCGACTTCATGGAAGACGGCGGCTATGGCGACGCGCGCCACTGGCTGATGGAAGGGCATGCGGTCGCCACCCGCGAAAGCTGGGAACATCCGCTTTACTGGTGGCAACAGGACGGCGAATGGTGGACGTTCACACTGCGCGGCGCGCAACCCTTGGCACTGGATGCACCGGTCGTTCACGTCAGCTATTACGAGGCGGAGGCCTTCGCCCGCTGGGCAGGGACGCGCCTGCCGACCGAAGTGGAACACGAGTTGGCGTTTCGCGACACGCCGATCAACGGTAATTTCCTTGATCACGGCCAGTTACGTCCGATGCCGGGGCAGGGTGTCTGGGGCGACGTCTGGGAATGGACTGCCTCGCCCTTCACGCCCTATCCAGGGTTCCGCCCGCCGGAAGGCGCGCTAGGCGAATATAACGGTAAATTCATGGTCAACCAGATGGTCCTGCGCGGCGGGTCCTGTGCCACGGCCCGCGACCAGATGCGCCCGACCTATCGCACCTTCTTCTATCCCCACCAACGCTGGCAGATGATGGGCCTGAGATTGGCGCGGGACCTCTGATGAAGGATGTTGCCAATTCCGAGCTTCTGGACGATGCGCTGGCCGGCCTGACTGCCCCGCAGAAACACCTTAGCCCCAAATGGTTCTATGACCGGCGCGGGTCCGAATTATTCGAACAGATCACGCAGTTGCCGGAGTATTATCCGACCCGCACCGAGGCTTCGATCCTGCGCGCCAATGCCGACACGCTGGTGGACACAGTGCCCGACGGTGGTGCGTTGGTCGAACTGGGATCAGGCGCATCGGTCAAGACGCGGACTCTGCTGGATGCGGGCCACCATTTCGCAAGTTACGTGCCCATCGACATTTCGGAAGACTTTCTGCTTGCGACAGCGAAGGACCTGCGCGCGCGCTATCCCCGGTTGGCGATCCATCCGGTCGTGGGCGATTTTACTGCACCCATCGATTTGCCGCATTCAATGGACGGAATTGCGAAGGTCGGGTTCTTCCCAGGTTCGACTATCGGCAATCTGGAGCCGGTTGACGCGATCTCCCTGTTGGCGCGGGCCCGTGACTGGAACGGCGTTTGCGGGTTCATTCTGGGTGCCGACCTGGTCAAACCGATCCCCGCCCTGATTGCCGCCTATGACGACACGCAAGGCGTGACGGCAGAATTCAACTTGAACATTCTCAGACGGTTGAACGCCGAAGTTCATGCGAATTTTGACATCGATGGCTTCACGCACCAAGCGCGGTGGTGCGAAAACCCGGCCCGGATCGAGATGCATCTGGTGTCGCGAAAGGCGCAATCCGTCAGGCTCGACAGTCAGGTGATCACATTTGCCGAGGGTGAGACGATCCATACGGAAAGCTGTCGGAAATACACGCCGGATTCACTGTCGGATATGGCCGGAAAGGCAGGCTGGCAGGTTGAGACGATGTTGACCGACGATCGCGAACAGTTCGCTGTCGCGGTACTGCGACCCGCCTAGACGATCATTCTGCCGCCTGTGCTGTCTCGGCCTCGATCGCCGCAGCACGCGCCTCGACCTGTTCGACGATGTGGTCAACCATCTGGTCGTTCGATAATTTGTGGTTCTGCTTGCCTGCCAGGTACACCATGCCCGAACCATTGCCGCCGCCGGTGAAACCGACGTCGGTCATCAGCGCCTCGCCCGGACCGTTGACGACGCAACCGATGATCGACAGCGACATCGGCGTCCTGATGTGTTCCAGCCGACGCTCCAGCTTTTCGACCGTCTTGATGACATCGAACCCCTGGCGCGCACAGCTGGGGCAGCTGATGATATTGACGCCCCGATGCCGCAGACCCAGCGATTTCAGGATCTCGTAACCGACCTTCACCTCCTCCACAGGATCGGCGGAGAGCGAGACACGGATCGTGTCGCCGATCCCCATCCACAACAGGTTGCCCAGCCCGATGGCCGATTTGATCGTACCGGAGACCAGCCCCCCGGCCTCTGTGATGCCAAGGTGGATGGGGGCATCGGTCTGCTCGGCCAGCCCCTGATAGGCGGCGGCGGCCATGAAGACGTCGGACGCCTTGCAGCTGATCTTGTAGTTGCGGAAGTCGTTGTCTTCCAGGATGCGAATATGGTCCAGCCCGCTTTCGATCATCGCGTCGGGGCAGGGTTCGCCATACTTGTCAAGAAGATGCTTCTCAAGCGAACCGGCATTGACGCCGATGCGAATGCTGCAACCGTGATCGCGCGCGGCGGCGATTACCTCGCGCACACGGGCGGTATCGCCGATGTTGCCGGGGTTGATCCGCAGGCATGCGGCCCCGGCTTCGGCGGCTTCGATACCGCGGCGATAATGGAAGTGGATGTCGGCCACGATGGGCACCGTCACTTCGGCAACGATGTCCTTCAATGCTTTCGAAGATGCCTCGTCCGGGACCGAGATGCGGACGATATCGGCCCCGGCATCTGCGGCGGCCTGAACCTGTGCGATTGTGCCAGCGACATCCGTGGTCAACGTATTGGTCATCGTCTGCACGGTGATCGGGGCATCACCGCCGACAGGCACGTTGCCGACCATGATCTGACGGCTCTTGCGGCGGTCGATCTGGCGCCAGGGACGAATGGAATGAAGGGTGTCGGACACGGGCAGGGACCTCAGGTCGCAGAATTCGTGTCACAGGTAATATCTGGGCGCAGAGGGCGCAACCGGCACCCCCTATGCCGCACCATCATTCGACGGGCGCGGCCACCAGATCGGGACCACCGGGCAGGGCCGGATCGACCTCCAGCTCGGCGACGACGCGGGCCAGGTCGCTGTCGTCTTCAAGGTTGGCGACGGTGTAGTTGTCGCGCACCGATGCGGCGTCGAGCGCGACATTCGACACGACCTGCGGGCCGGGGGCGACGGGGCCGAACGTCTGCCCCGCGACGGACAGGTACAGCGCGCCGGAATTGCCGGTCCGAAGGGTGGCCGGGGCTTCGGCCACAGGGACTTCGTAGGTGTCGCCGGGGTCCAGGATCTTCTCGAACAGCGTATTGCCGTCCGCAGACCGGACACGCACCCAGGCCGAGCGCACGGCTACAAGGACCACTGCATCCGGGGCATCTGCCAGGACACGCGGAGTCATGGGGCCAGACAAGGCATCGGGGGTATCACCGCCCATGGCTTCGATGAGGGCAGCGTTGATCGAGGCGTTGATCACCTCGGAACTCGCGTCCGGGCCATCAAGGCCGGAGCGTTCGGCCGCGGCCAGCGCACCGAAGCTGCCGGGTGAAATGGTCGAAATCGGCGCGTCGCGGGCCGTCATGATCGGCACGTCCAGCGCCTGCGGCCGATACAACCGCGCCAGCGCGTCCTGCGACTGAGCGGGAACGCCGGTATCTTCCGGAGCGGACAGTTGCAGCGTAGCGGGGGCCAGGGGGTCAAGTTCAGCGATCAGTTCGGGTGCCTGTTCGACAGGCGCAACCTGCACACGCTGGATTTCCTGCACCACGGTCCAGCCACCATACCCCAGTCCGCCCGCCAGCGCGACCAACACGGCAAGCGAACCCAGCGCGCCCGGTTCGAACCCGGCGAAGACAGGACGAGACTTGTTGGCAAAGAGATTGCCCGAGCCCATCAGCGGATCCATCGCGACGGCCGGCTTGGTCCGGGTGCCGACGTTGAAGGCTTTGGCCTTGGCGATCGGCTGGTCGAAAATGGCTTGCCGGCGCGACACTTCCGATTCCATCGGTTTCAGGGCCGAGAAGCCGCCGAACCCCGATTCCTCGCAAAAGCGGGCGAAAACGATCTCGGGTTCCAGGTCCAGATAACGCGCGTAGCTGCGCACATAGCCTGCGACGAACGACAGCGAATCGAAAGCCGACAGGTCGGTATTTTCGATGGCGGCAATGTAACTGGCCTTGATGCGCAATTCGCGCTGAACATCCATCAGCGACTTTCCCTGCGTGGCTCGTTCGCCCCGCATTTCATCGCCTAGACGCAACTCGAAACTGTCGTAACCCCGTGACGGATTGTCGACTCTTGATAGAAACTTGCTCTTTCGGCCAAACATATGGGCCTGCCCCGCAATCTCTGGACGCGCCTCATTAACGTGCGCGTTTCCGCTTATGATTTAGACCCCGACTCCCCATCGGAGATCTACTGCACGCTTAGGCTACCAGAAAATAAGGCACAATGCACGATAATGCTTATCCTGCGGCTTGAGCGCGATTCAGCGCACAATGCGACCAGAGATCGTCCATTGCGCGGACCAATGCATCCATCATGGGCGGCGTATGAACCGGCGACGGCGTGAACCGCAGACGTTCGGTGCCGCGCGGCACGGTTGGAAAGTTGATCGGCTGGCAATAGACCCCGTGATCCGACAGCAGCCGGTCCGAAATCATCTTGCATTTGATCGGATCGCCGACATGCACGGGCACGATATGGCTGCCGTGGTCGATGATCGGCAGGCCCAGCCCGCGCAGGCGCAGCTTCAGCACGGCAGCGCGTTCCTGGTGCAGGTCGCGCAGGGCCTGGTCGGTTTTCAGGTGCGCGACGCTGGCGGCGGCACCGGCGGCGATGGCCGGTGGCAGCGAGGTTGTGAAGATAAAGCCCGGCGCATAGGACCGCACCGCATCGCACATCTTGGCCGAAGCGGCGATATAGCCGCCCATCACGCCATAGGCCTTGGCCAATGTGCCGTTGATAATGTCGATTCGGTGCATCAGCCCGTCACGTTCGCACACACCCGCGCCCCGGCGACCGTACATTCCTACGGCATGCACTTCGTCGATATAGGTCAGCGCGCCGAATTCGTCGGCCAGATCGCAAATCTCGGCAATTGGACCGAAATCGCCGTCCATCGAATAAATCGATTCGAAGGCGATCAGCTTTGGCGCGGCAGGGTCGTCGGCGGCCAGCAATTCGCGCAGATGCGATACGTCGTTGTGTCGGAAGATGCGTTTCTGTCCGCCATTGCGACGCACGCCTTCGATCATCGAGGCATGGTTCAGCGCATCGGAATAGATGATCAGTCCCGGAAAGAGCCTGGGCAATGTCGACAGCGTGGCGTCGTTCGCGATGTAGGCCGAGGTGAAAACCAGCGCGGCTTCCTTGCCGTGCAGATCGGACAGCTCGGCCTCCAGTTGCTTGTGATAAACTGTCGTGCCGGAAATGTTGCGCGTGCCGCCAGACCCGGCACCGGTCGCCCTCAATGCGTCGTGCATCGCCGACAGGACGACGGGGTGCTGGCCCATGCCCAGATAATCGTTGCCGCACCAGACGGTTATATCCTGTTCCGACCCGTCGGCGCGGGTCCAGACGGCATGGGGGAACTGACCGCGGCGGCGTTCGATATCGATGAACGTCCGGTACCGGCCTTCGTCGTGGAGCGCCTTCAGCGCGCGATCCAGGGCGAAATCGTATCCCGAGGGTGCCGTCTTTTCCGTCATGCGCTTCGGTTCCTTTGCCGTGGGGCCGTCTTTTGTCGGATGTTAAAGGGCGTATCACCCGATGCCTAGCGTCTACGACAAGGTGCGGCCTTGATATAGATCACAGATTGTCGCGCAAAGATTATCGGCTGACGGCGACTTCACAATCGCGCGCACCCTTGGCAGCACAACTGGCTGTTGCAGCCGCTCCGCCATCGCCCAGACCCCATGCGCCGGTCGCCGGGCTGATCGCCAGGGCGGCATTCGCTCCCGCGCGGCGGAAATCGCGTCCCTTCACGATGCGCGAGGCATCCTGGCTGAGCGTCAGGGGACGACCGGGCTGGTATCGGCGAGGATAGATTTCGGCCACCAGAACGCAGCTGGCGCCGCAGCCGGACAAGGCGGCGGCACGGGCATCCTCGATGGAATGGAAGTTGAAGGCCCCCCGTGTCTGAGCGGACTGCAACCCCTCGGCGGGGCTGGCGGCAAGGGCGCCGTAATATTTCAGCTCTGCGACCTTCGGCATCTTCTGAAGCGTGGCAAGGTCTGCTGCGGACAGGAATGGTTGCCGGGTGATGACGATCTGCGAGTTGCGAGTGGAAAACAGCATCCGTTTGGCGGTTGCCTGATCGGGAACCTGTTGCGCGCCCGCAGGCAGAGCGGCAGGCAGCGAAAGGGAAAGCAGAGCAATCAGGGTCGCGCGGATCATGTCGGGCCTCGTGAGTTGGCAGGGCCCGATGGTTCTAACGCGGGATGTCGCCTCTGGACAGCCCCCGAAACCCGGCGCACCTTTGGCGCGAACCGTGCCGGAGGCCCCATGACCGATCCCATTCCCGCCATCCTCGACCGTATCGACGCCGACCAGTCCCGCGCGCAGGACCGACTGAAGGAGCTTTTGCGAATCCCTTCGATCTCGACCGATCCCGAGCATGACGACGATTGCGAGACCGCCGCCGACTGGCTGGTGGCGGAGTTGACGCATCTGGGCTTCGACGCCAGCAAGCGAACCACACCGGGGCATCCGATGGTCGTGGCGCATGGCGGGGCAGGCGAACGCCATGTGCTGTTTTATGGCCATTACGATGTGCAGCCGGTCGATCCGCTGTCCTTGTGGAACCGCGACCCCTTCGACCCTGCCATAGACCAGACGCCGCGCGGCCCGGTTATCCGGGGGCGGGGGGCCAGCGACGACAAGGGCCAGTTGATGACGTTCCTGGAAGCCTGCCGTGCATGGAAGGACGAGACCGGCGGACTGCCCTGCCGCATTACCATCCTGTTCGAGGGAGAGGAGGAATCGGGCTCGCCCTCGCTGATCCCGTTTCTCAAGGCCAACAAGGAGGAATTGACCGCCGAACTGGCGCTGATCTGCGACAGCGGTCTGTACGACGACCGCGTACCTGCCATCGTCACCACCCTGCGCGGGCTTCTGGGCGAGGAATTGACAATCACGGGCCCCGACCGCGATCTGCATTCCGGCATCTACGGCGGTCCGGCGATGAACCCGGCCCGCGTATTGACGCGCATTCTGGGCAATCTGCATGACGATCAGGGCCGCATTGCGATTCCCGGCTTCTACGACGGCATCGGCGAGCCGCCGAGCGAGGTGAAGCAGGGTTGGAAAAACCTCGGTTTCTCGACCGAAGCTTTCCTGGGCGACGTCGGCCTGTCGCATCCGGCGGGCGAGGTCGGGCGCACGGGACTGGAACAGCTCTGGTCGCGACCCACAGCGGAAATCAACGGCATTTCGTCGGGATATACCGGGGCCGGTTTCAAGACCGTCCTGCCGTCCAAGGCGACGGCCAAAGTCAGCTTCCGTCTGGTCGGCGGGCAGGATCCCCTGCGCCTGCGCGAGGCATTCCGCGACTGGGTGATCGCGCAGATGCCGCCAGATTGCCACGTCACCTTCAAGGACCATGGGGCCGCGCCCGCATCGACCATGACGACTGACAGCCCGATTTTCGCCGCCACTCAGCAGGCCCTGACCGAGGAATGGGGCCAGCAGGCGGCCTTCGTCGGTGCCGGTGGGTCGATTCCAATCGCGGGTTATTTTCAGCAGGTGCTGGGAATGGAATCCTTGTTGACCGGCTTTGCCAGGGACGATGACGCGATTCATTCTCCGAACGAGAAATATGACGTCCAGAGTTTCCACAAGGGCATTCGAAGCTGGGCGCGGGTGCTGGGCCGGATCGCCTGATCCGGGGAAGGCACGGCTGGATCATGTCGAGGGTGGTGACCGTGCGGTTCTACAGCACGGTCAGTATGCGATCTCCCGGACTGTCGATGCTCTGGTCGTCATTAGCGACAGCGAGGGCAGCGCCGCTTGCAGGTAAGGCGAGGGCGGTAATGAAAACCCGTCTCATGGAGCGATCTTTGCTTGGCAGAAGCCCGGCCTAGACAGATGCTCTATACACGCCTTCCGTTTTTTGGATCGCGGCCCGCCATCCCCAATAACGTCATGCATGATCTGCCGACCGGATTGGCATGCGCTTTTCCTGCCGTCCGCTCGACGTGATGCGTGAAAATGGCCTTCAGGCGTCCGGCGCGTTCGATTGCTGCGCGGCCACCGCCAGCGCAAGGCATCCGCCCGCGATGGCCCAGTTCTTGACGAAGATCGACATCTGCCACGGATCGTCCGGGATCAGATGAAAGAAACTGGTCAGGGCAGAATATGCCGCCAGCGACATCGTCACCGGCACCACCCGCCAGCCCGCGAACAGGGCCGCCGCCGCTGCCGCGTTATAGATCAGTGCGGGCCAGACCAGTGCGCCCGGCAACCCCAGTCCACGCAGCAGTTCCGCTGCCGCCTCGGGTTCGACCGCCTTCTGCACGGCACCGGCGGCGAACAGCGCGCCGATCAGGACGCGCGCGACGATCATAGCGGGCCGGGTCCATGTCACAGCGCGCGCCAGCCGATGTCGCGGCGGCAGAACCCCTCCGGCCAATCGATCGCATCGACCATCGCATACGCCCGGTCGCGCGCGCCCAGCAGATCATCGCCTCGTGTGGTCACACCCAGCACGCGTCCGCCATTGGCCACCATGCGTCCGTCGGCCAGCGCGGTTCCGGCGTGGAACACCATGTTGCGACTGTCGGCAGGCAGGGCGTCCAGCCCGCCGATTGCCGTCCCCTTGGCATAGGCACCGGGATAACCTTCGGCGGCCATCACGATGCAGATCGCGTGATCGTCGGCCCAATGCACCTGCGCGCCGTCCAGCCGCCCCTCGGCGCAGGCCAGCAACAGGTCCAGCACCTGACCGCCAAGGCGCATCATCAGGCACTGACACTCCGGGTCGCCGAAACGGACGTTGTATTCAACCAGGCTGGGTGCGCCGTCCTCGATCATCAGTCCGACGAACAAGACGCCGCGCATCGGCGTGCCGCGACGGACCATCTCGACCATCGTCGGACGGACGATTTCATCGAGCGCGCGGGCCTCGACCTGTGGCGTCATGACCGGCGCGGGGGAATAGGCGCCCATGCCGCCGGTGTTCGGCCCAGTGTCGCCGTCGCCGACCCGCTTGTGGTCCTGCGCGGTGCCAAGGGGAAGGACTGTCTCGCCATCGACAAGACAGAAGAAGCTGGCCTCTTCGCCGCGCAGGAAGGCCTCTATCACCACCTCGGCCTTGCCGTGGACGCCGCTGAAGATATCGGTCAGCGCGCCCTCAGCCTCTTCGATGGACGCAGCGACGGTGACGCCTTTGCCTGCGGCCAGCCCGTCGGCCTTGATAACGATGGGGAGCGGTTGATCCGCCAGATAGGCCCGGGCCGCCTCCAGATCGTCGAACCGGCCATAGGCCGCGGTGGGCGCATTTACGGCGGCGCAGATTTCCTTGGTGAAGGCCTTTGACGCCTCCAGTTTTGCTGCCGCCGCTGACGGCCCGAACACCGCGACTCCTGCGGCGGTCAGAGCATCCGACACGCCCGCCGCCAGCGGCGCTTCCGGCCCGACGATCACAAAATCCACGCTTTCTTCATCGGCAAAGGTGGCAACGTCGGACCCGTCCAGAATGTCCAGCGCCGCACATTCCGCGATCTGGGCTATCCCCGCGTTGCCCGGGGCCACGATCAGGCGGTCGCACTTCGGGTTCTGCAGCACGGCCCAGGCCAGCGCATGTTCGCGCCCGCCACTGCCGAGGATCAGAATGTTCATGACGCGCCCCTTCGTATTCGACAGGGGCGGTGTAGGGTTGACACGGCACGAGGACAAGCGCGCCGGTATGGTGACGGCAGGCGCGCCGCGCTAGAACCGCCCAATGGACGATCTGATTGACGATTCCGGCCCCGCGCCGCGCCGCAACGAAGCGGAATATACCGTTTCCGAAATCTCGGGTGCGGTGAAACGCACGCTGGAGGACAGCTTCGGGCGCATCCGCGTGCGCGGCGAGATCGGGCGTATCTTCCGGGCGCGGTCCGGGCACCTCTATTACGATATCAAGGATGACCGGAACGTGCTGGCCTGCACCACGTGGAAGGGCCAGATAAGTCAGCTTTCGGTGGAACCGGAAGAAGGCATGGAGGTTATCGTTACCGGCAAGCTGTCGGGCTTCGGCGCGCAATCGAAATACAACCTGAACGTCGACGCGATGGAGGTCGCGGGCGCTGGCGCGCTGATGGCGATGCTGGAAAAACGGCGCCTGGCGCTGGCCGCCGAGGGGCTGTTCGAGCCGTCACGCAAACGGCCGATCCCATTTCTGCCGGGCGTGATCGGCGTCATCACCTCGCCGCAGGGTGCGGTGATCCGCGACATCCTGCATCGGTTGCGTGACCGGTTTCCGCGCCATGTTCTGATCTGGCCGGTGGCGGTGCAGGGTAAGGCATCTGCCCCTGAAATTGCCAATGCCATCCGCGGGTTCAACGCGCTGACCCTGGATGGCGCGATCCCGAGGCCCGATCTTCTGATCGTCGCGCGTGGCGGTGGCTCGATCGAGGATCTCTGGGGCTTCAACGAGGAAATCGTGGTCCGCGCGACCGCCGACAGCGCGATCCCCCTGATTTCCGCCGTTGGACACGAAACGGACACCACGCTGATCGATCATGCTGCCGACCGGCGTGCGCCGACGCCGACCGCTGCCGCCGAAATGGCGGTGCCGGTGCGGTTGGACCTGATGGCGCATGTCGACGGTCTGGGGATGCGTCAGATGCGGGCGGCGCGAGCCTTGGTGGCGGCGCGGGGACAGCGGCTGACCGACCTGTCGCGTGGCCTGCCTCGGCCCGAGGCGCTGCTGGCCAGTGCGCGGCAGCGGCTGGATCTGGCCACCGACCGTTTACCCGCCGCCCTGCGCGCGCGGACGGACCGGGCCCGCGTCGCCCTGTCGCGGTTGGAAGGCCGCATCACGCCCGCCGCGCTGACCGGCACAGTGGCCGAGCGACGGCGCAGGTTGGCCGAAATATCGATGCGGCTGGCACAGGCGCTGC
Organism: Jannaschia sp. L-14R; assembly: GCF_056857695.1. Classification (NCBI taxonomy): domain Bacteria; kingdom Pseudomonadati; phylum Pseudomonadota; class Alphaproteobacteria; order Rhodobacterales; family Roseobacteraceae; genus Jannaschia; species Jannaschia sp. L-14R. The sequence goes on along the minus strand of NZ_JBSXNP010000010.1, from coordinate 765,485 downwards.
CCCGCGCACAGGCCGCGAAGCGCCGCGATCTTGATCGCTGGGCGACTGCGCTGCGATCCGCCCCGCTGCTGCGACAGGTGCGACAGGGCGAGACGCGGTTGCAGGCTCTTGCGTCACGATTCGTGACGACGGCCACGACGCGTCAGACCCGTGCGCGGGATCGGCTGGAAGCGCTGGATCGCATGCGTCTTTCGCTGGGCTACGAGCGCACGCTGGAACGTGGCTTTGCGGTCATCCGCGCTGGCGATGAGATCGTCACCGACGCCGCCGCTGCCCGCAACAAGCCGACATTGAGGATCGAGTTCGCAGGCAAGCAGACAGTCGATGTGGCGACCGGCGAGTCGCGTGCAAAACCCCGTGCGAAGCAGACGCCCCCGGACCAGGGCAAGCTGTTCTAGCCTCCCGCTGTCCTCTTGGTGGAAATATCCCGGGGAGTGCGAGGGGCGGCGCCCCTCGTTCCGCCACCGAGAATCAAGAATCCGGCGCGACCAGCCCAAGTCCGCGCAGATAAATTCCGATCCCGGCCTCCAGCAGATCCTCGGGCGGGAAGGGGGCGTTGCCGCCGGGATTGCCACGCGCGAAAAGCTCTACCACGCCGTGCGACATAGCCCAGATGTGCGAAGAGAACATCGTCGCGGGCGGGCGGCGGTCTTCGGGGATGTGCTGCGACAGCTCTTCGGCGGCTTTCTCCAGAATGCCACGCGATCGACCGACGGCGCGCGACAATTCGGGTGTGGCATGGCGGGACAGGCCGGATTCGAACATCGCCATATAGTGGCCCGGATACTTGCGCGCAAAGGCCAGATAGGCGCGGCCCGTCGCCTCGAACGCCGCCAGGGCCGAGGGCTGGCCATCCTTGTAGGCGAAGTCCATCAGGTCGCCGAAAATCTCGTGCCCCTGTAATGCGCATTCGATGATCAGCTGTTCGCGACCCTCGAAATGCCGATAGACTGCCGCCGGGGTGACGCCCGCCTGCTTGGCCGCCTCGGACAGGGTGAACCCGGTCGGTCCTTTTTCGGTAATCAACGACAACGCGGCATCGACCAGCGCCTGCCGCAGGTTGCCATGGTGATAGCCGCGTTTAGGCACCGTTCAGCCAAAGCTCAGGCCGACCGGCGATCTTGTCGTCGATCCTGAGCGCCTTGTCGTCGCGTCCGGCATAATCCACCTGTATCAGCACGCTGCGGATCGCGTTCAGGCGTGCGCGACGCTTGTCGTCGGAACGCACGACGGTCCATGGTGCGGTGTCGGTGTGGGTGCGCTCGAACGTCTCGGCGATTGCATCGGTATAGGCGTCCCACCTGGCCAGTCCCTTGACGTCGATCATCGACAGCTTCCACTGCTTCAGGTGGTCATCCTCGCGCGCGAGGAACCGGCGCAACTGCTCGGCGCGTCCGACATTCAGCCACAGCTTCACCAGTGTGATGCCATCCTGGGTCAGCATCGCTTCGAAATCGGGAGCCTGGTCGAAGAAAGTCTCGCGCTGCGCATCAGTGCAAAAGCCGAAGACCTTTTCCACGACGGCTCGATTATACCACGAGCGGTCGAACAGGACCATTTCACCCGCCGTCGGCAGATGTTCGACATAGCGTTGGAAATACCATTGCCCGGCCTCGGTTTCCGACGGTTTAGACAGGGCGACGGTGCGGGCGACGCGGGGGTTCAGGTTTTGGCGGAAGCGTTTGATCGTGCCGCCCTTACCGGCGGCATCCCTGCCTTCGAACACGACAATGACCCGCGCGCCGCTGTCGCGCACCCAGGCCTGACACTTGACCAGTTCGATCTGAAGCGCATCGAGCTGATCTTCATAGTCGTCCTTGTCCATCCATTCATCATACGGAAAATCGTCGGTCAGGATGTCCTTCTTGTCCGCCTTTTCAATGGCCTTGCGGATATCTTTCGGGGCCTCGTCTTCGAAGAACCTCGTGATGGCGGCGTCGAAGGGTTTGGACATACGGAACTCCTTTCCCGAGACATAGCGTGTGCCGCAACGGCGCGACAGTGGGTCTGCCTTCACGGCCCCCGCAATACTGCAGGGGCAAAGACAAAGTGTCAGCTGCGGGCGGCGGCGCGGTCGATGGCGGCGACGACCGCTTCGGGGTCGGCGTGGTGCGGCATGTGGCCGATGCCGTCCAGAAGGGTCAGGTTACCATTTGGAAGCATGTCGATCAGGACGTTCGCATGAATGTCGACGGGAACGATGGTGTCGGCGGTGCCATGCACCATCTCGACCGGCAGAGTCAGGTCGCGATAGCGACGTTCCATCGCGAGGACGTGCGGCTTCAACCCGTTCACCTGCCGCGCATTGGAGCGCAGGCCGTCGCGCCGCAGGATCAGTTGCGCGCCGACATGGGCGAAATACCCGTCGGGCATGGCATCGGGCGCAAAGATGCCTTCGGTAATGGAGCGCAGCCGGTCGATACTTACGGTGGCGGTCAGAAGGGGCACGGCGAGGGCGCCGCCCGGAGCGGAGGCATTGAGGGCATAAAGCGGTCCGAGGCCACCTTTCCAGCGGTTCGACGCGGCAGCCAGCAGGATCAGGGCGCGCGCAGGTTGGTCCAGACCCCAGGCCAGTGCGACGGTTCCGCCGAAGCTGTGTCCCAGCACCAGCGGCGCACGCCCATCGCCTTTCAGCGTGCCGATCTTGGCATAGGCCGTGGCCAGCAGGGCGGCCTGCTCGGCCGGGGATTCCGCTTCGGAGCTGAACACGGCGGCGTATCTCGGATCGGTATGGCCGGTATAGCCCAGACCGGGTCGGTCGAAGGCGATGCACCGATAGCGGTCCGACAACCGGTCGATCATGTCAAAGGTGAATTCCCGTGAACTGCCGGATGCCCCATGGATCAGGATCAAATCCGGGCCAACGCCACGCACAACCGCGTGGACAGGGACCGAATTGCCGTTGAACGTCACGTCCAAAATTTCACCCTCGGGGGGAAATGCGGCTTCGAAACGGGCTTCGCGCGCGGCGGCCCGGCGCTCCATCGCGGTGCCTCCGAGTTTCGCGGCAAGGGTCGCCACCCCGCCCTTAACGGCCAATCTGCGAGATATCATAATGCGTGGTCTGGTAAATCTGGTTGATCCAGTTGCCATATAGAAGGTGCGCGTGACTTCTCCAGCGATTGAGCGGTTTACGTCGCGGATCGTCGTTCGGGTAGTAATGCCCCGGTATGTTGATCGGCGTGCCCATGGCGACGTCGCGTTCGTACTCGGTCTGCAACGTGTCGCTGTCGTATTCGAAGTGATTGAAGATATGCACGGCGCGGTGGGCGGTATCCTCGATCAGGCAGGGACCGGTTTCCTCGGACCCCAGCAGCACCTTCATGCCTGCCGCCTCGACCTCGTCGCGGCGCACTTCGGTCCAGCGCGACACCGGGATCACGCATTCGTCGGAAAACCCGCGCAGATAGGGCGACGACGGGTCTTCGTTCGACACCCGGAAACAGCCGAAAGCCTTGCGGTCCAGCATGTGTTTTTCAACCCCATGGAAGTGCCACGCCATCGCCATGCCGCCCCAGCAGACGCCAAAGGTGGAATGCACGTTGGTCTGGGTCCAGTCCATGATCTGCCGCAGCTCGTCCCAATAGGTGACCTCTTCGAACGGCAGATGTTCGATGGGTGCGCCGGTGATGACCAGACCGTCGAATTTCTCGTGCTTCACGTCCTGAAAGGTCCGGTAGAATTCCTCCATATGGGCGGGGGACGTATGACGCGACTGGTGTTCGGTCATGCGGATCAGGGTCAGATCGATCTGCAACGGCGTCGCGCCGATCAGCCGGGCAAACTGAGTTTCGGTCGTGATCTTCATCGGCATCAGGTTCAGCAGGCCAATCCGCAGCGGACGGATGTCCTGATGCGTGGCCGCATCTTCCGACAGAACCATCACGCCTTCGTCGTCGAGCACGTCATAGGCGGGCAGGTCGCGGGGCAGGGTGATGGGCATGGGTCGATCTGTGTCCGAAGGTCAGGAATAGACGATGGGGAGGGGCAGAGTTAGGTTCGCCCGCGCCGTTTGCCAATGGCTTCGGCCACAAGCGCGGTCACATCGCTGGCATCCCGCGTTGTCGCCACGTCGGCGGCGGCCACCGTCACGCCCCAGTTGCGCGCCATCGCGGCGTATCGCGGATGTCGTGCCATGATGGCGTCGCGATAGGTCGCGATGGCGAATTCATTGGGGTCGACATCTTCGCCCCCGTGTCTGGCCCATTTTTCGTTCAGGAATTCCGGTCGATAGCACATCGGCTTGGGGTCGTGGGCAAATCGCGCGACCAGCGTTTCGACGTGATCGGGCGTGCCTTCGATCCAGACGGGCAGGGAATTCGCGGCCAAAGTCGCCATCACCGGATCTTCCGGGTCTTCGGGGTCGATGACTTCGCAGATGGACCCGCCGGTATCGCAGACGAAATTGTCATAGCCATAGATGTCGCGCGCCCGTTCGATGAAGAACGGCGTATCCAGCAGGGCGTTCACTTCGGCCCGATGGTGCAATTCCTGCCGCCGCGCGTATTCGTCGAAAGGCAGGCCGCCCCTGGCCGGATCGCCGGGTTGGCCCAGAAACGTCGCCAGCGGACTCAGGTTCCCGAAGGTGATGTTCGACCCGATATAGATGCTGTCGGTACGCAGAAGCTTGGCCAGAAACGGCTCCCGCATGGCGTGACGCTTGAGGTTGTCGTTGATGTGCTCGCCCATATAGGCGGTGCCGATGCGGTAATCGATGGAATAATGAAACCAATCCCCGTTGCCGCGCAGGATTTGCGACAGATGGGTCTTCCCCAGCCCGGACATGCCGAAAAAGGTGATGCGCTTGTCGGGGGCCTGCCGCCAGGCCTGCGGGCTGTCGTAGATCATCGCCGTGACGTAGCGCGCGCCCGCAATCGGTGCAACAGGCGGCCATCCATGATCAGAAGGCCAAGGGTCAGCAGGGCAAACCCGGCATAGACGTTGGGTGACAGAACCTCGCCGCGCACCCAGGCACCCAGAAGGATGGCGACAGGTGCGACCATCAGGGTGCAGAGCATGGTATTGCCACTGCCGGCGATGGCCAGCACGCGGAAATACAGCAGATAGGCGACTGCCGTGGCGATCACCGCGTAATAGGCGATGGCCAGGATCGTATCGGTCTGCTGCGGCATAACCGGTCCGTCGATCCACAGTGCCGCCGGGATCATCACCAGGCTGGAGCCGGTCAGCATTCCGGCTGCCGAAACCTGTGGCGCAAGGCCGCGCAGGTTCACTCGCGCCCAGACGCCCGCGAGGGCATAGCAGATAGTGCCCGCCACGACGGCCAGTTGCGCCGCCGAGCGGATGTCGAAATTAGCGAGATTCTCCAGTCCGATAGCCGTCGCAACGCCCAGAAATCCAAGGCCTACGCCGATGGCGCGCCGCACCGTCAGACGCTCGTCGGCAAGGAAGATCGCCGCGGCCAGAACGCCGAACACCGCGGTGCCCGCGTTCAGGATCGAGGTCAGCCCGGTTTCGATATGCAGCTGACCCCAGGCCATCAGGCTGAACGGCAGGACGTTATTGAGCAGCCCCATCATCAGCAGGGCGCCCCAGATGCGCGGATCGCGCGGCACCGGCAGGCGACGGATTGCGACATAGACCCAAAGGACCAGCGCCGCGATGCCCACCCGGAAGGCGACTGTGGTGACAAAGGGGATTTCGTCCAGCGCGATGCGGACGGCCAGAAAACTGCCGCCCCAGATGAAGGACAGCAGGATCAGTTCGACCCAGGCCCGACTGGACAGGGTGGGACTGGACAGGGTGAAGGGGGCATTGGTCATCACCGCCATCGCTACTGCTGTACGATCACCTGCACCACCCGGAACATGCACCAAACGCAAAGCGCCCCGTCGCGGAGACGGGGCGCTTCGGTCGTCAGGTGGTGCGGAAAGGTCAGAAGCTGTAACCGATCCTGAAGCCGACGCCTATGGCGTCGTTGTCCGTGAAGTCGGCGGCGGCGACCGGCGTAGCACCGGCGGTGCGCGGATTGCTGTCACCAAAGCGCGTGTAGTTGATACCCGCCGTCAGTTCGACATTCTGGATCGAGTAGGTCCCACCCACGGTCAGACCAAATTGCCCGTTCGTCGGCCCAAGCGGGGAGACCAGATCGTCGCCACCTTCCTCGTAGGTCAGCGAGATCGCGCCGGAGAACTGCTCGCTGAACTTGCGACCGACCCCGAGGGTCAGGCGGTAGAAATCGTCGATGTCGGTCAGGCTGCTGCCGCCCAGACGGGATGGGCGAACCTTCACTTCGCTATAGTCGGCCCAGCGCACGCCACCGAACACCAGCGTATCGGCCGCGACGCCGGTCTGGAAGTCGATGTTGACGGCCTGCGGGGTGGTCAGCGGCGTGTCCGGACCAGCGGCCCTGGGCGCGCCACCGGGGCCGCTTTCAATGGTGTCGAGGGTATGGTCGATCTCGGAGAAGTAGGTCACCGCAACGCGCAGCGCGATCTCGGGGATCTCATAGGCGGCACCCAACTGGTAGCCGAAGCCGGTATCGCCATCGAAATCGGCGGCGTAGCCCGAAGCCGGGCCGTATGCGGCACCGTTCAGGGTCACCGCGGCATCGATATCCTGCGCCCGGATACCGCCGAGAACGCTGAAGCGATTGTTGATTTTGTAGCGAAGCATACCGGTGATGGAGCGCGAGTTGAGCGTGGCCGTGGTGCCACCCAGGTTCACGCTTCCGCCCACCGGATAGGCGATGTCGGCGCCGTAGGGCTGATCCACGATGATTGCGAAGGAAAGCTTGTCGCTCAGGTCCTGCTTATAGCCGAAAGAGCCTTGGAAGAAGTTATCCGCAACATCACCGCTGGCGCCTGCGCCCGCACCGAGGTTCCGGTCCGTGCCGTCGACCGAAGGCGCGACATAGCCGAAGTTCAACTCGGCATAGGTGCCTTCCTTGAAGATGATGCCGGTGGCTTGGTTAGAACGATCCAGCCCCCCGGCAAATGCGCTGGACGTGCTGACGGTCGCCGCGACCACGGCGAGTGTGAAACGATTCATATTGTTCTCGTCCCTTGTGGTGCCCCCCATTAAGGGGCATGGACCGAACGGCGAGCTTCCTCTTCCCGGTCGCACGGTTGCTGATGACGAAATCGATGGATTCTGCAGCGGATTCGGTCAAATAAGACCCTACGTCACAAATCTTACTAATTTGCTGCGGTCCTGAACTATGGCGCTCGCGCAACAATCTGACCCTTGGGCGGTCGGGCCAGCTGAAGATTGATCCAGGCCGCACTGAAAATAACGGCACCGCCGATCAGCACCATTGGATCAAGGGCCTCGGAATAGATCCAGGTCCCGACCAGCGCGATCAGTGGCAGGCGCAGAAAATCGACCGGCATGATGGTGGAGGCCGGGGCCAGTCGCAGTGCGTTGGTCAGGCACCAGTGGGCGCAAAGTCCGGCCAAGCCGATGGCGACGACCCAGGCGACAAGCGATTCGTCCGGCACCGCGATGTCCCCGTCCCACCCGGCGGCGACCAGCCCGAACAGCAGTTGCAGCGACGTCAGCCAGAACAGGATGCCGGTGACCGTCACGGTTCGCGTCAGACGGCGGGTCAGAAGGTTGGCAATGGCGAAAAACACCGCGGCGATGCCGACGTACAGCAGGCCGATGGAGACGTTGCCCGAAAACGGCTGCGCCACGATCAGCACACCTGCGAAGCCTGCGATGGCAACTATGATCTGCGAACCGCGCACCCGTTCGCCAAGGACCAGCGGTGCCAGCAGCAGCACCCAGATCGGCGAAGTGAACTCGACCGCGAAAACCTGCGCCAGCGGGGCGATCGTGATAGCGAGGAACCAGAGGTTCTGGCCTGTGAAATGCGCCAGGTTGCGGACGATCTGCAACGGCATGTGACGAAGGGAAACCTGACCCATCCGTCCGGTCGCGACGGCCAGCCCCAGAACCACCACAACGCCGGTCAGCGACCTGTAGAGCATGATTTCGAACGTATCGAGCGCAGGGCTGACGACCCGCCCCGCGATGGCCATCAGGCAGAAACTGGCCACACTGCCCAGCATCCAGAGCGCGGCCACAAAGGTCTGTGATGACATCCGGTGTCAGCTTCCGGTGGCCGCGTCGGGGTCCTGATACACACCCTGTTCCTTAAGCGCGTCGATCACTTCCTTGGGCATGTATGTCTCGTCGTGGCGCGCAAGGATTTCGGTGGCCTGAAACGTCGCATCGACATACCGCCCGGTGCCAATCATGCCTTCGCCCTCGCCGAACAGATCGGGCAGAACACCGGTATAGGTGACGGGGACAGACGCGCCACCGTCGGTGACGCGGAACGTGATCTGGGTGCCCTCGCCGCGGATCAGGCTGCCGTCTTCGACCAGGCCGCCGATGCGAAACACCTGACCGGGCGGCGGCGGCGCGGCGGTTACTTCGCTGGGCGACATGAAGAACTGGATGCCGCCCCGGAAACCATAGCCGATCAGGGCCGTCGCTCCGGCCAGCGCGACAGCCGCAATCACGATGATCTGGATCCGGCGGGTCTTTTTCAGCGAACGCATCGGTGGGTATCCTCAGGCGGCATCAAACGATAGGGGGCGGCGCAGAAACTGCGTGGCGCGGGCCGAGACCTGTTCGGGATCGCCGGTCGTCAACATCCGCGACACACCACCGCGCGCCATGTAGGGCCTGCGCGACAGGTAATCGGTAAGGCTGGCGGCGACAATATCTGCCTGACTGTACACGGTCACGTTTTCGCCAAGCGCGCGCTGAAATGCATCCTGCACCAGCGGATAATGCGTGCAGCCCAGAATAGCCGCCTGCGGCGCGGGCATCTTGCGGCGCAGGGCATCAACGTGACTGCGGACCAGCGCCTCGGCCAGGATCATGTCGCCGTCCTCGATCGCATCGACGACACCGCCGCAGGCCTGCGCCTCGACGTCCACGCCGATGGCTCGAAAGGCCAGTTCGCGCTGAAACGCGCGGCTGGCGACGGTGGCGGGCGTGGCGAACAGCGCGACCTGTTTCACATCGACTTCGCGCGGCGGAGAGTTGTCGCCCCAATTGCGTTCGGTCAGTGCCTCGATCAGTGGGACGAAGACACCCAGCACGCGCTTGCCCTCTGGCACCCCCGCCTCCTGCATCCGGCGCAGGGCAGCGGCCGATGCCGTGTTGCAGGCCAGAACCACCAGATCGCAGCCCTTGTCCCACATGTCATGGACGGCGGTGCGGGTCAGGTCGTGGATGGCGTCCGGCTCGCGCACGCCATATGGGGCATGGGCATTGTCGCCATAATAGGTGACGGCAAGATCGGGCATCCGGCGCGTCACCGCATCCCAGATGGTCAGGCCGCCAAGGCCGCTGTCGAAGATGCCGACGCTCATGCGCGGGCCGGTGTCGTGGAATTCATGTGCAGCCCGCTTTCTGTTTATCCCAGTCGAAGCCCAATGCGGCATCCTCCTGCCCGGCCAGATAAGTCCTTGCGCGCAGAATCGCCATCAGATCTGCCTGATTTCCGGGAATCGCGGCGATTTCGCCGGGTGGCAGCGGTGCACCGACCGACACCCGAACGGGTCCGTCGACACGCGCCCTGAATTCGCGGACCAGAAGACCCATCCGCAGCGTTGCATGAATGTGGCTGGCAAGCTGGAACATGCGCGAATTCGATCCCTGAAAATGCAGAGGAACGACCGTCGCACCCGATTGCCGGATCAACTTCGCCGAAAACCCCCGCCAATAGGGATCGCGGGCCCGGCCGAACGGCCTCACCGGGGTCGAAACCGCACCGCCTGGGAAGACGCCGATGATGCCGCCTTCGGCCAGATAGGCCAGAGCACTCCGGCGCATGGAAAGATTGGTCGCCTGACCGGCCCGGCTGTCGTCGAAACTAACCGGCAGGATCGCATCAGCCAGATCGGGCGCACGCAGGAAAACGTCGTTGGCAACGATTTTGAACCCCTGCGGCCGCACCCGCGACAACAGCAGCGACAGCATCAGCCCGTCGAGGATGCCATAGGGATGATTGGCAACCACGACGACCGGCCCTTCGCGCGGGATCAGGTCCAGCGTTCCGCGCACGATATCGGGATACAATCCGTAGCGGCTGGCCATTTCCTCCCAGAAGATCGCGCCTTCGGCTACGGCGTCGTCATACCCACGCGCGCGACGCAACAGGGCATGGCGACCGGTCAGGGTTTCCAGTCCGCGAATGACCATGCGTCCGCTCCGGGTCCGGGCGGAGTTCGCGTAGGTGATATCGCGGGCGACATTCGAGGTCATGTCCGGTTTCTAGCATCGGTGCGGGATGCGGTGCCATTCCAATCTGCGGGACAGGGATATGCAGGCAGACATGCAAAAGGCGCCCCGTGGGGCGCCTTCGATCCAACGATCCGAAACGGATCGAATGGGATCAGGAGTTCGCTTTGATGAACGTCACCGCATCGCCGAATGTCTGGATCGACTCGGCGGCGTCATCGGGGATCTCTATCCCGAACTCTTCCTCGAAGGCCATCACAAGCTCGACGGTGTCGAGCGAGTCGGCACCAAGATCGTCGATGAACGACGCATTCTCGGTTACCTTGTCTTCCTCGACGCCCAGATGTTCGACGACTTTCTTGCGGACCCGGTCCTCGATGTCGCTCATGTCTCTACCTCATCTCGATGCCCGATTTCGGGCGGGTGTGCATGTCCGTGACCCCATGCCGGGTTGCCCGAAACGCCGGGCCTCGGGGTCGCCCCCGAATGTGTGCGCCGCCTATATCATGGAGGCGCAAGATGGCAAATCCTTTGTCCGGCGCGGCCTAGAGCATGGCCATGCCGCCGTTCACGTGAATCGTCGCCCCTGTGACATAAGCCGCTTCTTGGCTGGAAAGATAGGTCACGGCGGCTGCGATTTCGCCCGGTGTCCCCATTCGACCGGCGGGAATCTGATCGTTTATCTTGGATTTCTGGTCGTCGGTCAGCTTGTCCGTCATCGGCGTGGCGATGAAACCGGGGGCAACGGTGTTGACGGTGATGTTGCGCGACGCGACTTCATAGGCCAGCGATTTTCCCATGCCGACCATGCCCGCCTTGGACGCGGCATAGTTCCCCTGACCGGGGTTACCGGTTGCCCCCACGATGCTGCTGATGTTGACGATGCGGCCCCAGCGCGCCTTCATCATGCCACGCAACACGCCTTTGGACAGGCGAAATGCCGACGTCAGGTTGACGTTGATGACGTCGGCCCATTCCTCCTCGGACATGCGCATGAAGAGGTTGTCGCGGGTGATGCCGGCATTGTTGACCAGAATGTCGACCGATCCCATTGCCTCGATTGCCTGTTTGGGCAGGGCGTTGACGGCATCGGCATCCGACAGGTTGCAGGGCAGGATATGCGCCCGCTCGCCCAGATCGGAGGCCAGCGACTTCAGCGGTTCTTCGCGTGTGCCGGACAGGCCAACGGTGGCACCTTGACCATGCAGCGCGCGGGCAATTTCCGCGCCGATGCCGCCGGACGCGCCGGTAATCAGTGCGCATTTTCCTGTCAGATCAAACATCTGCTGGCCTTTCTTCATGTGAATGTCTCAAACCGACGCAGTTGCGTCTGCCACGTCCGAAGCCGTGCCGATGGCGCGCGTCGCGACACCCTTGTCGATGCGCCGGATCATGCCGGACAAAGCCTTGCCAGCCCCGATTTCCCAGACCTCGGTCACGCCCATCTCGACCATGCGGCCCACGCTTTCGCGCCAGCGGACCGACCCGGTGATCTGATCGACCAGCAGCGACCTGATCGAAGTGGCGTCCTGAACGGGCTGGGCCGTGACATTCGCGATCAGCGGCACGGAGGGGTCGGCGATGTCCACATCGTCCAGCGCCTCGGCCATGACGCGGGCCGCAGGTTCCATCAGATCGCAGTGGAACGGGGCCGAGACGGGCAGCAACATCGCACGCTTCGCCCCCTTGTCCCTGGCGATGACAAGCGCGCGCTCGACCGCTTCGCGGTGGCCTGACACGACGACCTGACCCGGATCGTTGTCGTTCGCGGCCTGACAGACCTGATCCTCGGCGGCTTCACGGGCGACGGACTGCGCCGCCTCGAAGTCCAGTCCCAGAAGGGCGGCCATCGCACCGATACCGACCGGGACGGCGTTTTGCATCGCCTCGCCGCGGATGCGCAACAGACGCGCCGCATCGGCCAGCGTGATCGACCCGGCGGCGACCAATGCGGTGTACTCGCCCAGACTGTGACCGGCCACGACGGCAGCGTGTTCAGCGACTGTAATACCTTCGGATTCCAGGGCACGCAGGGCGGCGATCGACGTGGCCATCAGGGCAGGCTGTGCGTTGCGCGTCAGCATCAGGTCGTCGGCTTCGCCCGACCAGATCAGGGCCGACAGGTTTTCGCGCAGGGCGCTGTCCACCTCGTCAAACACGGCACGGGCCGCCGGATAGGCGTCGGCAAGATCGCGCCCCATGCCGATGGCCTGCGCGCCCTGACCGGGAAAAACGAATGCTCTGCTCATGATGTGCCCCCTTGTTTGCTAACGGTTTACCGATGCCGGACGGCGGTGTGAACCCTGCACGTTCCGGTGCGATGACGCACACAAATACGGAATGGTCCCTGGGCGGGCTCTCGGGCCTCGACTGCATGCCGGACCAGCGCTGCTTGCATTCGCGACCTGCCCCGGCGTCATCGAACATCGACGTCGGTATGATCGCTGACGTTCGTGGCCGCGATGTGCAGGTCCTCACGATCCCCGACCGTGCGCTGCCATAACGCTTCGTTAACCGTTCGACCCGAGCCTCTGGCTTTCACGCAATCAGAGCATGGGAGGTCGGGCCATGTTGTCGGTTCGTGCCATCGCAGAAGAAATCGTCGCCCGCGAGGGTGGCTATGTCAACGATCCGGACGATCCGGGCGGGGCGACCAATTACGGTGTTACCATCCATACGATGCGGGCGCTGGGACTCGATATCGACGGCGACGGGGATGTCGATACGGACGACGTGCGCGCCCTGCCACGCGCCCGCGCCGTCGACATTTTCATCGACAATTATTTTCGTCGCGCCCGGATCGATACACTGCCCGAGGCGTTGCAGGCCTCGGTCTTCGACATGCAGGTCAATTCCGGGGCCAATGCGGTCCGTATCCTGCAACGCCTGCTGGGGCGCATGGGGCATCGCGTCTCGGTCGACGGGCGCATCGGTCCCAGGACCGCCGCCGCCGCCCGTGCGGCGCAGGACGCCGCGCCGGATCACCTGGCCGACGCCTACGGCATCGCGCGGCGCAACTGGTACTATGCGCTGGCCGACCGGCGCCCGTCGTCGCGCAAATACGCCCGCCGCAGGGATGGCGGCAAAGGCGGCTGGATCACGCGAGCCGAGGCATTCATCTCGCCGCGCTATCACCTGACGGCGGCGGAGCATGCGGAAAGGACGGCAAAATGGGGGTAGTGTCGGGCATCGTCGCGGGCACAGGCGCGGTCGATGCGCTGGGCCGGGCGGCGCGGGGGGTGGCCGAAGTATTCCTGCCCAACGCGACCGACGGGCAGCGTCTGGGGGCCGAGGCGCAGAAAGCCGCACTGGAGCAGCTGGGCGGTGAGTTCGCACTGGACCGGCGCGGTCTGTTCGACCGGTTCGTCGACGGGCTGAACCGTTTGCCGCGCCCGATGCTTGCAATGGGAACGCTGGGCCTGTTCGTTTATGCGATGGTCGACCCATTGGGGTTCGCCGCCCGGATGGGGGGGCTCGCCTATGTGCCCGACCCGCTGTGGTGGCTGCTGGGCGCGATCGTCGGTTTCTATTTCGGCGCACGGGAGATGCATTATCTTCGGGCACCCGCGACAGTCCCGATCCCCGTACGGCCCGAACCCGTGCAATCCGCCTGGATCGCCGGAGAGGATGATGACAGTGCAAATTCCGCGCTGAGCGATTGGCAAGCCGACCGCGACTGATCGGGTTGACGCGGAAGTGCCCAGTTGACGCGGAAGTGTCCAGTTGACGCGGAAGTGATCGTGCTCGCCTGTGACCGCCGGTCGCGCCCCATTGGCTGCGACCGGCTGTTGTCGTAAGGCAGGCCCCATGATTGCAGAACTTGGACACTTCGCCCTGATAACGGCCTTCGCGGTCGCCATCGTACAGATGATCGTGCCGATGATCGGCGCGTGGAAGGGATGGAGCGGATGGATGGCCGTCGCCAGCCCCGCTGCCTCCGCGCAGGTCGCTTTGGTAGGCGTTGCCTTTGCGGCACTGACCTATGCCTTCGTGACGTCGGACTTCTCGCTACGGCTCGTGGTGCTGAACTCCCATACCGACAAGCCGATGCTCTACAAGATCACCGGCGTCTGGGGAAACCATGAGGGATCGCTGCTGTTGTGGGTGCTGATTCTCGCGCTGTTTGGGGCGACGGCGGCCTGGTTCGGGGGGCAGTTGCCCGCGACGCTCAAGGCGCGTGTTCTGGCCGTGCAGGCCAGCATCGGCGTGGCTTTTTATGCCTTCATCCTGTTCACGTCGAATCCGTTTATTCGCATGCCCGTTCCGCCCTTCAACGGTGAGGATCTGAATCCCCTGCTGCAAGATCCGGGCCTGGCCTTCCACCCGCCGTTTCTCTACCTCGGCTACGTCGGCCTCAGCATGTCGTTCAGCTTTGCAGTGGCTGCCCTGATCGAAGGCCGCGTCGATGCCGCATGGGGCCGCTGGGTCCGCCCGTGGACGCTGGCGGCATGGCTGTTTCTGACCGTGGGTATCGCGCTGGGATCGTGGTGGGCCTATTACGAACTGGGCTGGGGCGGGTTCTGGTTCTGGGACCCGGTCGAAAACGCCAGCTTCATGCCTTGGCTGATTGCCGCCGCCCTGCTGCACTCCGCCATCGTCGTCGAAAAACGCGAGGCGCTGAAGGCCTGGACGATCCTGCTGGCAATTCTCGCGTTCGGATTTTCACTCGTGGGGACGTTCATCGTGCGCTCGGGCGTGTTGACGTCGGTCCACGCCTTCGCCAACGACCCTGAACGCGGCGTGTTCATTCTGGCCATCCTCGGCTTCTTTACCGGCGGCGCACTGTTACTCTATGCGGTTCGCGCGCCGGTAATGCAGGCCAAGGGCGTGTTCGGCGTGGTCAGCCGGGAATCGGCTCTTGTGGCCAACAATCTCCTGCTGGTGGTCAGCGCCTTCGTGGTCTTCACGGGCACTGTCTGGCCACTTGTGGCTGAACTGGCGTTCGGACGCACACTGTCCGTGGGGCCGCCCTTCTTCAATATGGCGTTCACCCCCTTCGTGATCGTTCTGGCCGCGATTCTGCCGGTGGGCTCGATCCTGCCGTGGAAGCGGGGGCGGGGCCGGGTGCTGCGCGTGCTCTGGCCCGTGGCCGTGCTGGCACTGGCAGTCATGGGACTGGTCTGGGCAATGCAGACCGGACGCAGCCTGGGTGGGCCGCTGGGTGCTGGCCTTGGTGTCTGGCTGTTCGCGGGTGCGGTGGTCGATCTGGCGACGCGCACGGGACGCGGGCGCTGGTCCGATCGTCTGGGTCGTGTCACGCGACTGCCGGGGGCAGACTGGGGTAAAGCGCTGGCGCACGGGGGGCTGGGTATCACCGTATTCGGTGTCGCCGCTCTGATCGCATGGCAGCAGGAAGGGATCGCGGTCCTCGACATCGGTGACCGGCTGACGGTCGGGAAATACGAAGTGGTACTGAACGACGTGACCCAGTTGCGCGGCCCGAATTATGTCGCCACCCGTGCCGATCTGACGGCTTGGGAAAACGGACGTCTGCTGGGCGACCTGTTTCCGGAAAAACGTATCTATCCCGTCGCCCAGATGCCCACGACCGAGGCCGGGATCGACAGCAGCCTGACTCGCGACGTCTATGCCGTGATCGGCGATGCGCAAACAGGCGGCGGCTGGGCGATCCGGGTCTATATCAAACCCTTCGCCAACTGGATCTGGGGCGGCGCGATCATCATGGCGCTGGGCGGATTGCTGTCGCTGACCGACCGCCGCTACCGCGTGGCAGCAGGCGCGCGCAAGGCGCCCGCAACCGGTGGGGTGCCAGCGGAATGAGGGGGTTGGTCCTGGCCGCGCTGATTGCCGCCACTCCTGCGCTTGCCGTCGAACCGGGCGAGCAGTTGGACGATCCGGTGCTGGAGGCACGGGCCCGCGAGCTGTCGAAAGGATTGCGCTGTCTGGTCTGCCGGAACGAAAATATCGACGAAAGCGGCGCGGACCTCGCCGCCGAGTTGCGCATTCTGCTCCGTGAACGGCTGGTGGCGGGCGATACCGATACGGAAATCATCGATTACATGGTCGCGCGCTACGGTGAATATGTCCTGCTGAAGCCGACCATGACCGGGGTCAACATGATCCTGTGGATCGCGCCGCTCACCCTGTTTTTGCTGGGCGGTGCGGTCGCGGGCGTGGCGATCACGCGGCATCGTGGCACGCCCGCCGCCCTGAACCCAGAGGAAGAGGCGCGCTTGCAGGCTTTGATGGATGGCGACAGGCTGACCTGATAACTCGACTCTGCGATCCGCAGCCAATCGAGGCATGCCATCTGCCACGCGATGTGACCTTTTTTCTGAATGGTGTCTGCCGGTTCAGACATCTCCTGCGCAATCAGCTGGAATACGTTCCCGCGCATCGAAGCCTGCTGAGCGCCGTCTTGCGCGCCGCAGGTTTTTTGGCGCGGCACAGCGGGCGGAGGGGGCGCAGGCAGCGCGTGGAACGGGCCGAATACCGCCGCCCGACACCGACGCCGCGCGCGATGATCCGGGCTGTCGTGCCCTGATCCGTGCCGTCAGGTTCCGCTAGCGATGTGCAGCGGCCCGCCCTAGGGTCGCTGCGAACGTGGACGGAGACCCCTATGGACTATGAAACGATCCGGCTCAGCGAACGCGACGGTGTCGCAACGCTGACCCTGCAGCGCCCTGACGTGTTGAACGCGCTGTCGACTCAGATGCGCGCCGAAATCCTGCATGCCGTGCACGAGTCCGAAAAGACCGCCCGTGTTCTGGTGATGACCGGCAAGGGCAAGGCCTTCTGTTCCGGGCAGGATCTGGGCGACCGCGCCAATCTCAACACCCTGAACCTGGAACGCACGCTGCGCGACGAATACGAGCCGATGCTGATGGCGATTTTCGACTGCGCCATTCCCACCATCGCTGCCGTCAACGGCCCGGCGGCGGGGGCGGGTGCGAACCTGGCGCTGGCCTGTGACGTGGTGATCGCGACGGAATCGGCGGTGTTCCTGCAGGCGTTTACCCGCATCGGCCTGATCCCCGACGCGGGCGGCACCTACTGGCTGCCGCGTCAGATGGGCATGGCCAAGGCTATGGGTGCGGCGCTGTTCGCCGAGCCTGTCACCGCGCGCCAGGCCAGCGACTGGGGGATGATCTGGGAGGCGGTTGCGGACGAGGATTTCGCCGAGGTCTGGAACGAGCGGGCGACGCATCTGGCGAACGGCCCCTCGCTGGCCTACCGGAACGTCAAACGGGCAATCCGTGGATCGTTCGAGAACTCGCTGGCCGAGCAGCTGATGCTGGAGGCCAGGCTCCAGGGCGAAGCCGGTCATTCGCGCGACTTCAAGGAAGGTGTGATGGCGTTTCTGGAAAAGCGGCCGGCCAAGTTCGAGGGGCGGTAGATCGGTCTCAACTTGTAGTGCCTGGATGGCCTGAGCCAACGGGTGTGCGTCGCGGCTTCGGTCACTCTTTCAGTTTGAAAAGACTGAATTGGAAGGACTGCGGACTGCCCCATGGCGTCTGGTGCAGATCACGACGAGACGTCACGAGTTCGAACTTCGCGCCCAGAACCGCGCCGAGGCTCTCTGGGCTATATCGAACGACCGGCAGGCCGCTGCATTTTTCGGGGCCGTCCGGCGCAAAGGTGGCAATGATTGCATGTCCGCCGGGACGCAGGGCACGGCCAAGCCGATCGATGTAGGCGGCGCGATCATCCCTATCGACCAGGAAGTGGAATACGGCCCGGTCGTGCCAGAGATCGAAAGTCCTCTCCGGCGTCCATGTCGTGACGTCGGCGACGACCCAATCGATTGACTTGCCCGGCTCGCCGGTCTGCTGTCGCGCTCTCTCCACGGCGGATTCGGCGATATCCAGGACGGTCACATCACGAATTCCCAACTGGAGGAGCCGTTCGGCGAATTGCGATGTCCCGGCCCCCACATCGACGACGGACGCGATGGGGCCGGCCTGTTTGCAGAGTTCGAGGGAAATCTCGGGATCGGCCTGATGCCAGCTCAATTCGGTCTCGGTCTTCTCGTCATAGACCTTCTCCCAATGGCTCGTTCGATCCTGTGTCATGGAACTTCTCCTGTCTTGCAGCTCGCCTGGGGGCAGGCCGCTTGGGTATTGTCTGCATAGTATCGGATGGCCGCAATGTCCCGCCCTTGAGGTATTCCATCGACATGGCCGGTTCTGGTCCGAAATCGCATCCGCGTTTGTTTCGGGATGCGCCCACGCCCGCCGCCGCCGCATCACCATGCCTTGAGAGGGGGGGCATCGCAGTGTATCAGCCCTTAAAGACTTGGAGGTAGGGCAGATGCAGATGCGCCGTGTCGTCGTGACAGGACTGGGAATGGTGACGCCGCTGGCCAGCGGCGTTGAGGAAACGTGGCGGCGACTGATCGATGGTGAGTCCGGGGCCGGACCGATCACGCGGTTTGACGCGAGCCATCTGGCGACAACCTACGCTTGCGAAATTCCGCGCGGCGACGGCAGCGACGGCACATTCAACCCTGACGACTGGATGGAGCCGAAGGAGCAGCGCAAGGTCGACGACTTCATCCTGTACGGCATGGCGGCGGCGGTTCAGGCAGTCGAGGACAGCGGCTGGCAACCCGGCGAGGAAGGCAAACTGCGCACCGGCGTGATGATCGGGTCGGGTATCGGCGGGTTGCAGACCATCGCGGAAACCGCTGTTTTGCTTAAGGAACGTGGGCCGCGGCGGGTGTCGCCATTCTTCATTCCGTCGGCTTTGATCAACCTCGTCTCCGGTCAGGTTTCGATCCGGTATGGCTTTAAAGGCCCGAACCACGCGGTCGTCACCGCCTGTTCGACGGGGGCGCATGCCATTGGCGATGCGTCGCGTCTGATCGCACTGGGCGATGCGGATGTGATGATCGCGGGCGGAGCGGAAAGCCCGATTTCCGAGATTGGAATCGCCGGTTTCAACGCCTGCAAGGCGCTCTCGACCAAGTGGGGCAACGATCCGACCAAGGCCTCGCGCCCCTATTCCGAAGACCGCGACGGCTTTGTCATGGGCGAAGGCGCGGGCGTCGTCGTGCTGGAAGAATACGAACATGCCAAGGCGCGCGGCGCAAAGATCTACGCCGAGGTTCTGGGCTATGGCATGTCGGGCGATGCCTATCACATCACCGCGCCCAGCGAGACGGGCGACGGGGCCGAACGGTCGATGCGCGCCGCGCTGAAGAACGCCGAAATAAAGGCGGGCGATGTGGATTACATCAATGCGCACGGCACATCGACGATGGCCGACACGATCGAATTGGGCGCGGTGGAGCGTTTGCTGGGCGATCACGCGGCGAATGCCACGATGTCATCGACGAAATCCGCCATCGGGCATCTTTTGGGGGCAGCTGGAGCGGTCGAGGCGATCTTCTGCATTCTGGCCCTGCGCGATCAGGTTGCGCCGCCGACGCTGAACCTAGATACGCCTGCGGTAGAGCCCAAGCTGTCGCTTGCGCCGAAAGTGGCCGAGAAGCGGAAGGTCGACGTGGTCTTGTCGAACTCCTTCGGCTTTGGTGGCACAAACGCATCGCTCGTCATGGGCAAGCTTTAACTTCGAGGCATAAATATCTGATGTGGAAGCATATTGCCGCCAACGCGCTGACCCTTGGCGTCGTTTTGATCGCTGCGCTAGCCGGGATTATCCAGATCGGGAAATCCAGATGGGCCGAGCCGGGACCGCTGGAGTCCGCGACCTTTTTCGAAGTGCCGCGCGGATCGAATATGCGCGAGGTCTCGACCCGTCTGGCCGAGGATGGCATCGTGTCTTCGGGAAGCATCTTCCGCATAGGCACCGGCTATGCCGAGCGGGACGGCGACCTGAAGTTCGGAACCTACGAAATCCCCTCCGGGGCTTCCATGCCCGAAGTTCTGGACATCCTGACCGCCGGAGGGCCGTCGGTGTTTCCATACACGGTTACTTATATGGTGCGGCAGACCGACCCGGAAATCCGGGTACGGGAACGGATACCGGGGCAGGACCAGCTGATCGAGATCGCAACCTTTGCGCCCGGAGACGAGGTACCGGAGGATTACGCCGCGCTTCTGGAGCGTGGCGTTCCGATCACCTGGCGTGTATCAGTGGCACCGGGACTGACATCCTGGGATATCATTAACGGCCTGGAATCGGTCGACTTTCTGGATGGCGCGGATATCCCGGTCCCCCCCGAGGGAACGCTTGCGCCCGATACCTACGACGTGGCGCGGGGGTCGTCGGCCGAGGAGTTGGTGAACCGCATGCGCGTCTCGCAGGAGCGTATTCTGGCGGATGCCTGGGCCAGCCGTGCCCCGAACCTGCCGATCACCTCGCCCGAGGAAGCGCTGATCCTGGCGTCCATCATCGAGAAGGAAACGGCCATCGCGGAGGAGCGACGTCGCGTGGCGGCGGTGTTCATAAACCGTCTGAACCAAGGGATGCGCCTGCAAACAGACCCGACGGTGATCTATGGTATCACCAAGGGTGAGGGCGGTCCGCTGGGACGGGGCATCCGGCAATCGGAATTGCGGGCCGAAACGCCTTACAACACCTATGTGATTGACGGTTTGCCGCCGACGCCCATCGCCAACCCCGGTGCCGAAGCGATCCGCGCGGCACTGGACCCGGAACAGACGAACGAGATATTCTTCGTGGCTGACGGGACAGGCGGACATCTCTTTGCCGAGACGCTGGCCGAACATAATCAGAATGTCGCGGCATGGCGCGCGATCGAGGCGGCGCGGGAGGCCGCGGAAGGCGCACAGACCGGCAATTGAGATTTCAAATGTCTGACATTTGAAGTCTCGTCGGAAAACGGATCAAATGTCAGACAATTGGTCATGACGTGCGAAAGGGCAGCCATATGGCTGCCCTTTGCAGTTTTCCGAAGGTGATCAGCGCACGATGCGAACGATGGTGCGGTTCTCGGGGTTCACCAGAACCGGGCTACCGTTGAGGTTGACGTAAGCCAGTTCACCGTCCTGAACGGGAACGAGCGTGACCTCGGCCGGCAGGGTGGCCCCGGTGACAACTTCGCCCTGCACGTAGATCGGCTGGATGGGGTTCTGCTGGACGTAGGTCACGGTCTCTTCCTTGACCTCGACGCCTGCTGCGGCACCCAGAGCGGAGCCGATGAGGACACCGCCAACGATCGCAGCGGGACCACCGATGGCAGTTGCAGCAATGGCCGCACCGGCGCTGCCGCCGATGAAGGCTTCGTCGCCGTTGTTGCTTTCGTCATAAGTGACCGTTTCGACGGTCGTGACGGTGGCGGAGGGCAGTGCGACCATCTGTTCTTCTTCGGTCACGACAAGATAGGGCGCATAGGCATAGCCCGTCTCGTCTTCATAGGTGACCTCGCACCAGGAGCCACCTTCGACGCAACCAGAGACGTCGACCATGGCTTCTGCGGGCAGGGTGCTTTTGATGACGTAGTTTTCGCCGGGACCGACGCGCAGATTGAGATCGGTAGCGACCTGGGCCTGAGTTTGGGCCAGGACGGGTGTGGCGGCAATCAGCGCTGCGGCGCTGACGGCGGAAAGAGTACGGTAGGTCATATGATGCTCACTTAATTGTTTGCAGGCACGTCCGGAAATCCGAACGCCATCGCCGAAGCGACGCGATGACAACAAGCGAGATGCTGTGGCGTTCCCTGATATGCGATAACGGGATGCTGCAATTCTGAAACAATCATGAAAAATGTGTAATAAAACAAATGTTTGAAAGATAAGTATGCGGAAATGAAGAAATCCTGTTGACCCACCGAACGCTCAAAAACATCTTTAGGGCAAGCTGGAAGAAATGGGCGAGGCGGCACGGGTGACACCCCGGTCGCCTTTTTCGTTTCTGCCGACGTGCGGACCAAACCGAAACTGCACGGAGCTTGAAGATATGGTCAGTGAACAAATGATCCACCCGTCCGAAGAGGCGGATATCGACACGCGGACACGGGCGGAGGGCGCATTTCTGAGCATGCTCGCCCTTCGCAAGACACTTCAGGGAAGCCTGGACGCGCTTAAGGACAAGCCCTTGGCCGAGCTGGAGATTGCCGGGCTGGCAACGCTTCACAAGGATTTGGGCAAGGCCGTTCAGATGATCCTGGTGGAAGAAGGGAAGGTGGAAGATGCGCTATGCACCCAACGAGGAGGAGACGGGATCGACCTTGACGCGGCACGCGCTGAGATCGGGCGCCGTCTCGATGGCATCCGCGCCCATCTGGATGCGGGAGAGATTTCTGGAGCAACTGAAAGCGAATGAGCTTCAGGCACTGCCGTATCTTTTCGACTTCTGGGCTTTGGACCATCAACTGCCACCCGAGGGTGAATGGCGCACCTGGGTCATTCTGGGCGGTCGCGGCGCGGGCAAGACCCGCTCCGGGGCCGAATGGGTGCGCGCACAGGTCGAGGGGGCCCGGTCGTTACAGGCCGGGGTCGCCCGCCGGGTGGCACTGGTAGGGGAAACATACGATCAGGTGCGGGATGTGATGATCGAGGGGGAGAGCGGCATTCTGCGCTGCACGCCCCCGGATCGGCGCCCGCAGTGGAAAGCCACCAGCCGCAAGTTGGTCTGGCCGAACGGAGCCGAGGCGCAGGCGTTTTCGGCGCATGATTTCGAGGCGCTGCGCGGGCCGCAGTTCGACGCGGCCTGGGTCGACGAGCTGGCCAAGTGGAAATCGGCGGAAGAGGCGTGGGACATGTTGCAGTTCTGTCTGCGGCTGGGAAACAATCCGCAGGCCGTGGTGACGACGACACCCAAGAACGTGCCGGTTCTGAAGGACATCCTGGCGCGGAAATCGACGGTGATGACGCATGGCGCGACGGAAGTGAACCGGGCCAATCTGGCGCGCGGATTCCTGACGGAAGTGATGGAACGCTATGGCGGGACGCGGATGGGGCGTCAGGAGCTGGACGGTCTGTTGCTGGAGGATATCGAGGGGTCGTTCTGGTCGACGCCCCTACTGGATGCGTTGCGTGTGGATGAGGTGCCGGCGTTCGACAGGATCGTGATCGGCGTGGACCCGGCGGTGTCGTCGGGCGGGACCGCGGACGAGACCGGGATCGTGGTCGTGGGCGCGGTTACGTCAGGACCGCCACGGGACTGGACAGCCTGGGTTCTGGAAGATGCGACGGTCTCGGCGGCCAGCCCCAGCGAATGGGCGAAGGCGGTGGCGGATGCCTATGACCACTGGGGCGCGGACCGGGTGGTCGCGGAAGGCAATCAGGGCGGCGAGATGATCGAGGCGGTGCTGCGGCAGGTCGCGCCGACCGTCAGCTATCGCAAGGTGATGGCGCGCAAGGGCAAGGCCGCGCGGGCCGAGCCGGTGGCGGCGCTGTATGAACAGGGCCGGGTGCGGCACCTGCGGGGGCTGGGGCCGCTGGAGGATCAGATGTGCCGGATGGCCGTGGGCGGATATCGCGGCAAGGGATCGCCGGACCGCGTGGACGCGCTGGTCTGGGCACTGTGGGCGGCACTGCTGGACCCGGACCGCACGCGGTCGGGACCGAGACTGCGGCAGTTGTAATCGACGGAACAAGGAAGAATGGGGGCCCGGCGGGGCCCTTTCTTTTTGGCAAGACGGAAGGACGACCGATGTTCGGATTTGGGCGAAAGGACGGGGGCGGCGCGCCCGAGGTGAAGGCTTCGGCGACGGGACGGCTTGCCGCGATGGGATCGGCCGGGCGCGCGGTCTGGTCATCGCGGGATACCGGCACGCTGACGCGGATGGGGTTCACCGGGAACCCGGTCGGGTTTCGCGCCGTGAAGTTGATTGCGGAGGCGGCGGCGTCGGTGCCGCTGACCTGTGCGGACCACGAAGGGCGGCTGGACATGCACCCTGTGCTGGGACTGCTGTCGCGGCCCAATGGCGCACAGGGACGGGGCGAGTTTCTGGAGGCGATGTTCGGACAGTTCCTGTTGACCGGCAATGCCTATGTCGAGGCGGTCGGGCCGGACGGTCTGCCGCTGGAATTGCATGTGCTGCGGTCGGATCGGATGGCGGTGGTGCCGGGATCGGACGGCTGGCCGGTGGCGTATGATTACACGGTCGGGGGCCGGGTACATCGGTTTCGCGTCGGCGAGACCTCTCCGATCTGCCACGTGCGGGCGTTTCATCCGCAGGACGATCATTACGGATTGTCGCCGTTGCAGGCGGCGGCGAATGCCATCGACGTGCACAATTCTGCGTCGCGCTGGTCGAAGGGCCTGCTTGATAATGCTGCGCGCCCTTCGGGGGCGATCGTCAATTCCGGTGAAGGTCTGACCCAGGAGCAGTTCGACACGCTGGCGTCCGAGATGGAGGCGCAGCATCAGGGCGCGCGCAATGCCGGGCGGCCGATGCTGCTGGACGGTGGTCTGGACTGGAAGCCGATGGGATTCAGCCCGTCGGACATGGAATTCCAGAAGACCAAGGAGGCCGCGGCGCGCGAGATCGCGATGGCCTTCGGGGTGCCGCCGATGATGCTGGGGATCCCCGGCGACGCGACCTATGCCAATTATGTCGAGGCCAACCGGGCGTTCTACCGTCTGACGGTTTTGCCGCTTGTGGCAAAGGTCTGCGAAGGATTGGCATACTGGCTGGGCGAACATGCGGGCGAGAGCCTCACCCTGTCGGCAGATCGCGACCGTATTCCCGCATTGCAGGCCGAGCGCGACGCCGAATGGAGCAGGATCGCGTCGGCCACGTTCCTGACGGACGCCGAAAAGCGCCGGATGCTGGGGCTGCCCCCGGCAGAGGATGCATGACGGCGGGCCGGACCGGCGGGTCCAGGTTTCTCTACGCACCGTTTTCCGACACCGAGGCGGCATTTCGGCGCGCGGAGGAGCGGCTGGCGGCGGTCGAGACGGCAGCTGCACGTCTGGAGACGTATCGGGCCGTGAACGAGGAAAAGCAAAAGCGCCTGGAGACGCACTTCAGTCAGATCGACAAGCGGCTTGATCGGATTGATGCGCTGATCTCGCGTCTGGTGTGGCTGATCCTCGCGGCGATCATCGGGGGGTTTATGTCCTTCGTTTTGAAAGGAAACCTTCTCGGTGTCTGACATAGCGAAAGTAACGCGGGCTGCGTTGGTGCTGGGGATGAGCATGGCGCTTACACCCGCGGTGTTCACCGTTGGACCGTTGCTGGAGAGCCGGTTTTTCCCAGTCGTGTCACGGGCGGATATCTTCGATCAGGCGTCGGAGGCGGATGGGGTGATATTCCACGTCCGGTTTCGCAAAATGCGCCAGTGCGAATTTCTGGGGCTGGCCTGGTACGAAGGACCGGTGCGACGGTTGGTCGAATTCCAGCCGTCCGTGACGGAAGTTGTGCCTGTGAGGACACGTCCCAAGGGGTTTCAGCAGGCGGGCCCCTGGCGGATCGGGGGGCTTCGCAGCCTTCGCGGCACACGGGCCTATGCATTGCACAGGTGCCACCCGCTCTGGATCACGATCACGGATTTCTTTGAAGGCTGAGGCGTCCGCCGTCGGGCGAATGCCAGCCGAAGCAGGAGTAATGACATGATATTGGAACGCAAGTTCGCGCAGGGAGAAACCTCCGTGCGTCTGGAGGAAGATGCCCGGATCGCAGGCTATGCCTCGTGGTTCGGGGTAGAGGACACCGGGCGCGATGTCGTCGCGGCGGGAGCCTATTGTGACAGTCTGGCGCGTATTTCAGCCGAGGGGCGCCGGGTGAAGATGCTGTGGCAGCACGACCCGACCTGCGTGATCGGTGTCTGGGACGAGGTCCGCGAGGATGCGCGCGGATTGTTCGTGAAGGGACGTCTGTTGCCGGGCGTCGAGAAGGCCCGTGAGGCGGCGTCACTGATCGAGGCGGGTGCTCTGGACGGGCTTAGCATCGGATACACGGTCAAGCGGGCCGGAAAGGACAGTCAGGGGCGCAGGCTTCTGAAGGAACTGGAGCTTTGGGAGGTGTCGCTTGTGACCTTTCCGATGCTGCCCAGTGCGCGGGTCGGGGCCAAGGCGGACCCTCTGCGTGAAATGGCGCGGGCGATCCAGTCCGCGCGTCTTGAACTGGCGCGCGACTGACGCCGCCGACCACCCTCGAAAGGAACACCGGATGAGCCATGACGGCGTCGGGGAAGTGACTGAGGCGTTGACCGGACTGGTTAGCGATTTCAAAGGCTTCCGCCAGGATATCACCCAGAAGATGAAGCAACAGGAAGAACGTCTGAACATGACCTACATGAGCCAACGCCCACAACTTTCCACATCCGACATGGTGGAAGCACCGCATCAGAAGGCAATGGATGCCTATCTGCGGTCGGGCGACGACGACGGCCTGCGGTCGCTGGCGCTGGAGGGCAAGTCGATGAATACCGCCGTCTCGGCCGAGGGCGGATATCTGGTCGATCCGCAGACCGCCGAGACGGTCAAATCGGTGCTGACATCTTCGGCGTCGATCCGGTCGATCGCCACGGTGGTCAACGTCGAGGCGACATCGTTCGATGTTCTGGTCGATCGTACCGAAATGGGGGCCGGATGGGCCACCGAGAACGGATCGACCCAGGAAACCGATACATCGCTGTTCGACCGTATCTCGATCCCGCTGCATGAGCTGTCGGCGATGCCGAAAGCATCGCAACGCTTGCTGGATGACGCGGCCTTCGACGTCGAGGGTTGGCTGGCCACACGTATTGCCGACAAGTTCGCCACCTCTGAGGCTGCGGCCTTCATTACCGGGGATGGCATAGACAAGCCGCGCGGTTTCCTGGTCTATCCGAATATCGACGAGCAGAGCTGGACGTGGGGCAGCCTGGGATATGTCGCAACCGGCGCGTCGGGCGATTTCGAAGCAAGCAAGCCGTCTGATGCGATTGTCGATCTGGTCTATGCGCTGGGTGCGAAATACCGTGCCAACGCGAGTTTCGTCATGAATTCCAAGACGGCGGGTGCGGTGCGCAAGATGAAGGACGCGGACGGGCGGTTCCTGTGGACCGATAGTCTGGCCGCAGGGCAACCCGCACAGCTGATGGGATACCCGGTGCTGATCGCCGAGGATATGCCCGATATCGGCGTGGACACTACGGCCATCGCATTCGGCGATTTCGGCGCGGGATATACCGTGGCCGAACGTCCCGATCTGCGGGTGCTGCGCGACCCGTTCAGTGCCAAGCCGCATGTTCTGTTCTATGCAACCAAGCGGGTCGGCGGCGATGTGACCGATTTTTCCGCGATCAAGCTTCTGAAGTTCACGGTCGTCTGATCCAATTGCGCGGTCCCGGTCTTACAGTCGGGGCCGCCTGAAAATCTGTCGCCCGAAGCAGGGGCGATTCCCGTCCTTTGCGGGCCTGAAGGGTTCGCAGGGGAGGGTGGGGCCGGTGGGCCTCCGGCCTGGTCCGCACGTGCGGCGTACTGGTTCCACCCACCACGTTCGGAAAACACCAGACATGAAACTCGACGCGCAATGCGGAGGTGCGGATGGCGATGAAATTACAGAGGTCCGAAGGGATCGCGGATGAGGCGCTGCCGGTGGCGCAACTGGCCGCGCAAATGCGGCTGGCGGAAACCTACGACATCGTTCCGGGTCAGTCGGAACGGCTGAGATTACGGTTGAGGGCCGCGATTTCGTCGATTGAGGCGCGGCTGGGCAAGGTGTTGATCGCGCGTGAGGTTGTTGTCGCAGGCCTTACGGGCGGCGGGCAGGAGATTTCCTTGCCGATTGCTCCGGTTGCGGAGATTTTGGGGGCCGAATTGACGATGCGCAGTGGCCTCCGCGCGCTGGGGCCGGTGACGCTGCGGAGCGATCCGCATCGGCCGGTTGCCCTGCTGTCGGAGAAGGTCGGGGCAGGGCTGCCGCTGACGATGACGCTACGCGCGGGATACGGGACGTGGAATGCGGTGCCGGATGCGCTGCAACAGGCGGTTCTGCTTATGGCGGAAACGTTGGACGCGGGCGATATGGCGGTCGGCGTTCAGATCGACGCGCTGCTGGCGCCATTCCGGGGTCTGCGCCTTGGAGGCATGGGCTGATGGGGCAGGTATACACCCGGCGGCTGACGCTGGAGGTGCCGGTCCGCACGCCCGATGGCGGCGGTGGTCAGGTCCGGGGCTGGGAAGAACGCGGTGCAATCTGGGCGGACGTCCGGATGCGGTCAGGCGGTCTGAAACACAGCGAATTCGGGCGCACACCGCGCTTGCAGGTGCGGATCAAGACTCACGCATTACCCGACGGTCACCCGACGCGACCGATTGCGGGTGACCGACTGCGCGATGGAAGCCGCGTCTACGAAGTCGAGGCGACGCATGAGGAGCTGAAGCATGTGCTGGTGATCCTGGCCAGCGACGTCCCCGGGGAAAGGACGACACCATGAGTTACACCATGGGCGAAAGCCTTCAGACCGCCGTTTATGGCCGCCTGATCGCCGATCCGGCGGTGGATGCATTGCTGGGCGGCGCAGTGTTCGATTCGACACCCGAATCCGCCCCGGACCTTTTCGTAGCGCTGGGGCACGAGCGGGCCGTGGGCATTTCCGACGCGTCGGGACAGGGGGCCATTCACCGAATGCGCGTCAGTGTGGTGACGCGGCGCGAGGGGTACATTGCCGCCAAAATGGTGGCTGCGGCGGTTTCGGACGCATTGGTGGGGGACGAGTTGCCGCTGGCGCGGGGGCGGCTGGTTTCAATGCGGTTCTTGCGGGCGGATGCCCGGCGAGACGAGGGCGAGGGCATCCGCAGGATCGACCTCTGGTTCCGCGCCCGGACCGATGATCAGACCGTCCAGGTCGCAATTTCAGGAGTGTGATACATGAGTGTTCAGGCAGGTAAGGACCTTCTGCTGAAGGTTGATCAGGATGGCACCGGCGTTTTCGTGACGCTGGCCGGGCTGCGCGCAACGCGGCTGACATTCAACGCGGGCAGCATCGATGTGACGTCGACGGAAAGCGCCGGGGGCTGGCGCGAATTGCTGTCTGGCGGCGGTGTGAAATCGGCGCAGGTCAGCGGATCGGGCATCTTCCGCGACGAGGATACAGATGCGCGTGCGCGGCAGTTGTTCTTCGACGGCGAAGTCCCCGCATTTCAGGTGATTATTCCCGACTTCGGCATCGTGCAGGGTGCATTTCAGATCACGTCGCTGGAATACGGCGGTACGCACGATGGCGAGGCGACCTATGAAATCGCGCTCGCCTCGGCCGGGGAACTGACGTTCACGCCGCTTTGATGGGCGACGGAAACCCCTATGCGGGCGAGGTGGCGCTGGTCTTGGATGGCGAGCGTCACCTGCTGAAACTGACGCTGGGTGCCTTGGCCGAGTTAGAGACCGAGATGCAGGCGGACAGTCTGGTCGGTCTGGTGCGACGGTTCGAGAACGGCGGGTTTCGGGCGCGCGATGTCGCCCGGTTGTTGCTGGCAGGGTTGCGGGGGGGCGGTTGGCAAGGGAACGCCGGCCGACTTTTATCTGCTGAAATTGAGGGCGGGCCGGTCGAGGCCACCCGGGTTGCCGCGCTGTTACTGGGACGGGCGTTCGCCCTGCCGGAGCGATGAGCAGGGCAGAGGATGAAGCCTTCGACTGGCCCGCGTTGATGGCCGCGGGATTGCGCGGTCTTGGTCTGAAACCGGCGGAATTCTGGGCGCTGACCCCTGCGGAACTGGCGTTCCTTCTGGGGCATGGCGACGGGCGATTGCCAATGGACCGGGCGGGGCTTGATGCCCTTGCCGCCCGGTTTCCCGACAAGGTGGAGACACGGAATGTATGACAGGGATCTGGACGAGGCGGGTATCGACGCCTCGCTCGACGCGCTTGAAGCGCGGTTGGGCGGGTCGGAGGTGGTTGTTGCTCAGTTTACGGCGGAACTGGGAACGTTGGAGGGGCAGATGTTGCATACCCAACGGGAGGTGCAGGGTTTGTCACGCACCTTTGGCGGGTCACTGAAACGGGCGTTCGACGGCGTGATTTTCGATGGCGCGAAGCTTTCTGATGCGCTGACCGGACTGGCGCAATCGATGATCAACGCAACCTACAACACGGCTGTCAAACCCGTCAGCCAAGCCTTTGGAGGCCTGCTGGCAGGCGGATTGAATGCGGTTCTGCCGTTTGCGAACGGAGCGAGCTTTGCCCAGGGCCGCGTGATGCCGTTCGCCAAGGGTGGCGTGATCAGCGCGGCGACCCAGTTTCCAATGCGCGGCGGCACCGGATTGATGGGGGAGGCCGGACCCGAGGCGATCATGCCGTTGGCACGCGGTCCGGATGGGCGGTTGGGCGTGCAAACGAATGGCGGGTCGAGCGGTGCTGTGACGGTGCAGATGAATATCTCCACCCCCGACGCTAAGAGTTTCCGTCGGTCGCGCAGTCAGATCGCCGCTGAAATGTCCCGTGCCCTTTCGCGCGGCACCCGCAACCGCTGAGGTATTCGATATGTCATTCCACGAAATACGCTTCCCGTCGAGGTTGTCCTTTGGATCGGTCGGTGGACCGGAGCGGTTGACCGAAGTCGTGACGTTGGCCAACGGCTTCGAGGAGCGCAATACGCCCTGGGCGCATTCGCGTCGTCGGTATGATGCCGGGGTGGGCATGCGATCTCTGGACGATGTAAGCGAGTTGATAGCGTTCTTCGAGGCGCGGCGCGGACGGTTGCACGGCTTTCGCTGGAAGGATTGGGCAGACTTCAAGACCAGCCTGTCGGCGGATCGGGTGAGCTACATTGATCAGCGGATCGGGACGGGGGACGGCGCGACCACGGTGTTTCAGCTGTCGAAGACATACCGGTCCGGTGAGCAGACTTATGTTCGTCCGATCAGCAAGCCGATAACCGGGACCATCCGCGCCGGGATACAGGATGACGAACTGGATGAGTTCCGGCACTTTACTGTCGATGCGGCAACAGGTTTGATCACCTTCGCTGAGCCACCCGATGTCGGCGTTGAAGTAACTGCCGGCTTTGAGTTCGACGTCCCGGTGCGGTTCGATGCCGACGCCATCATGACATCAGTCGCCAGTTTCCACGCGGGCGAAGTGCCGGACGTGCCAGTGGTGGAGTTGCGGGTATGAGCGCGCTTTCGAAACATCTGGCCGGGGGCACAGCGACTGTCTGTCGCGTCTGGATTGTCCGTCGTGCCGATGACGTCGTGCTGGGTTTCACCGATCACGATCAAACATTGGTCTTGGAAGGTGTCGAGTGTCTTGCGGCGTCTGGCATGACGGCAGGTGCATTACAGGCCACGTCCGGTCTGGCCGTCGACAACGCCGAGGCACAGGGCGCGTTAAGTCACGATTCAATCCGTGCCGAGGATCTGCGTGCCGGACTTTGGGACGCGGCCGAGATCACGGCCTACCTTGTCAACTGGACCGATCCGACAGTGCATGAGATTCAGTTCCGTGGCTCCCTGGGCGAGATTTCCTGGGGGGAAGGCACGTTTTCCGCCGAGTTGCGCGGACTGGCGGAAGCTTTGAACACGACGCGAGGGCGGGTTTATCAAGCGCGGTGCGATGCGGTGCTGGGCGACAGTCGATGCCGCAAGGATCTGGGACCGTTGTTTGCCGGCGAGAGTGAAGTTCTTGCCGTGGATGCGGATCAGAAGCTGCGGTTTCCCGTTCTGCGGGAGTATGCACCGAAGTGGTTCGAGCGCGGGCGTCTAATCGTGCTTTCGGGTAAAGCGAAGGGGGCGTCCGAGCGTATCAAGGTGGACCGTATCGACGGAGATGCTCGGCAAATCGATCTTTGGACATCGCTGCGTCGGAATCTTGTCGTCGGAGACCGGGTGAGGTTGGAGGCAGGATGCGACAAGCGGATGGAAACCTGCCGTTTGAAGTTTGACAACCTTCTGAACTTTCGGGGATTTCCAGGCATTCCGGGCGAAGACTGGTTAATGAGCTATCCTGTGAAGGCTGGTCGGAACGATGGAGGTCGGCTGTGAACCGCGTCGCGGATATCGCACGGCGCTGGATCGGGACGCCCTATGTGCATCAGGCTTCGGTGCAGGGTGGCGGGACGGACTGCCTTGGGTTGATCCGCGGTGTCTGGCGCGAGTTGTACGACCACGAGCCGGAAGCCGTTCCCGAATATTCACGCGACTGGTCGGAGCCACAAGGCGACGAAGTCCTGACGGCTGCCGCAGACAGGCATTTCATACGCGTGTTACGCGGTCGCGATGTCCATTCGGGCGAGATGTTGTTGTTTCGGATGCGCGACGGATCCGTGGCGAAACATCTGGGTGTTGTCGGGGTCGGCGGGAGCAGCCCTACGTTTATCCATGCCTATAGCGGACACGGTGTCGTCGAAAGCCATCTGTCCGCGGCGTGGCTGCGGCGCGTATCCGCACGTTTCGATTTTCCGACTGCGCCGATCAAGGAGACCTGAAAAATGGCAACACTGATACTTGGTGCGGTCGGTGCGGCCGTCGGGGGAAGTCTGGGCGGATCGTTCATCGGTTTGAGCGGTGCCGTGATCGGACGTGCAGTCGGCGCGACTTTGGGTCGGACCATCGACCAATCGATCCTGGGCGGTGGTGCAGATGCGGTGGAATACGGTCGGCTGGATCGACTGCGTCTGACGGGGGCGTCGGAAGGCGCGGTAATTCCACGGGTGGTGGGGCGCGTTCGCGTCTCAGGTCAGGTGATCTGGGCGACGCGGTTCATGGAAAACCGGCAAACGACAGGCGGAGGAGGGGGCGGCAAGGGCGCGCCCAAAGCGCCGACACAGACGCAATACAGCTATTCCATATCGTTCGCGCTGGCTCTGAGCGAGGGCGAGATCACTCGTGTGGGTCGCGTCTGGGCGGATGGTAGCGAAATCTCGAAATCGTCAATCCAGATGCGGATCTATCGCGGCACAGAAGACCAGATGCCTGATGCATTGATCGAGGCTGTGGAAGGCGCGGGCAATGCCCCAGCGTATCGCGGCATTGCCTATGTCGTGGTCGAGGGTCTGGATTTGACGCCGTTCGGCAACCGTATGCCGCAACTGTCATTCGAGGTCGTGCGCACAGCGCGTGCGCCCGGCGAAATCCCGGCCCCCATGGACTTGATCGAGGGGGTAGCTATCATTCCGGGCACCGGGGAATACACTCTTGCCACGACTGCGGTTCATTACGATCTGGGGCGCGGGCAGAAAGATTCCGCGAACGTGAACACCGAGCAGGGCATTCCGGATTTCACCGTCTCGATGGATGATCTGACTGAAGAATTTCCGAACTTGAAGTCGGTCTCTCTGATCGTGTCGTGGTTCGGGGACGACTTGCGATGTGGGAGTTGTACCATTCGTCCGAAAGTCGAACAGGCCGGTTCGGACGGCAAGCCGTTGAGATGGAATGTCTCAGGCGTTGACCGAGCAGCGGCAGACATCGTTCCAAAACTTGACGGGCGGTCGGTTTACGGAGGCACACCTTGCGATAGCTCGGTGATCGAGGCGATACGCGACCTGAACGCGCGGGGTCTGGACGTCACGTTTTACCCCTTCATCCTGATGCAGCAATTGGCAGGCAACGGGTTGCCCAATCCTTGGGGGCAGGGCGAGCAGCCGGCGTTGCCGTGGCGCGGACGAATTACAACGGACGTTGGACCTAGCCTATACGGGTCGACCGACAGGACGGAAGCTGCCGAATCCGAAGTAGCGTCGTTTTTTGGCACAACGGTTAGCGGTGATTTTTCCTTGCGCAATGTCGGCAATTCCGCAGCCGGCCAACAGGTGATTATGCAGGGGCCGGATGGCGACTGGTCTTATCGCCGCTTCATCTTGCACTATGCGAGACTCTGCGCGGAAGCGGGTGGCGTCGAAGCATTCTGCATTGGCTCCGAAATGCGCGGCCTGACGCAGATCAGAGGGGCGGGCGACACGTTCCCGGCAGTGTCAGAACTGATTGCATTGGCGGCGGAGGTCCGCAGAATTCTGCCTGATGCTAAAATCAGCTATGCTGCTGATTGGACGGAATACTTCGGGTATCAGCCTGCGGATGCGGACAGCCTGCATTATCATCTGGACCCGCTTTGGTCCGACGACAACATCGACTTTATCGGGATCGACAATTACATGCCAATGGCCGATTGGCGCGAGGGTAAAGACCATGCAGATGTCGCGGCGAAAACCTGCCTGAACATTGATTATCTGCACAGTCAGATCGAAGGTGGTGAGGGTTTCGATTGGTTTTATGAAACCTCCGAGGCACGCAATGCACAGCGCCGCGAGCCGATTACGGATGGAGCATACGACGAACCCTGGGTCTGGCGTTACAAAGATATCCGAAACTGGTGGGGCAATGCCCACCATGATCGGATTGATGGCGTACGGACCGACCTGCCGACTCTTTGGGAGCCGCGCCTGAAGCCGATCCGGTTCACGGAATATGGCTGCGCCGCGATCGATAAAGGGGCAAACGAGCCTAACAGTTTTGTCGATGTGAAGTCGTCCGAATCGCGTCTGCCACGATATTCCAACGGTCGTCGGGACGATGCGATGCAGATGCAATATCTGCGGGCGCTGCTGTCCTATTGGCAGGGTCCCGAGGCGAATGTTGCATCTGACCGGTATTCGGGGCCAATGCTCGACCTTGGGCACAGCTTTGCCTGGGCTTGGGACGCGCGGCCCTGGCCGTATTTCCCCGAGTTGGAGGAGGTCTGGTCCGACGGCGTGAATCATCAGCGTGGGCACTGGATATCGGGACGAAGCGGGAACCAGCCGCTTGCGACTGTGATCCGCGAAATTTGCGAGGCGAGCGGCCTGACGCAAGTCGATGTGTCCGGCGTTTACGGTGTGGTCCGCGGCTATGCGATGACGAACATGCAGGCGGCGCGGGCCGATCTTCAACCATTGATGATGGCCTATGGCGTCGAGGCAAGTGAGCGGGAGGGCAAGCTTGTTTTCTCGATGCGCGCTTTGGCGGAAGAACATGCGATTGATCCGGAATTTCTTGTTCGGCAAGACGGGCCAGTGATCGGATGGCAACGCGCCGCCGAAGCAGAAACACCAAAGCGGGTTATCGTCCATCATTTAGACGCTGAGGGCGATTTCGAGGTCCGGGTAGCCGACGCGGTAGTGCCGGGGACCACTGTTGTTCCGGTTTCGGAACAGGAGCTTCCCGTCGCCTTGACAAAAGGCGAGGCACACGGACTTGCAGAGCGATATCTGACGGAAACCACTGTCGTGCGCGATACGATCGAGTTCGAGCTGCCGCCGTCGCGTCGTCATGAAAAGGCCGGGGACGTTATCCGGCTGGATGGGACCACCGATCTTTGGCGGATCGATCGATTGGAAGACGCCGGTCCGCGAAAGGTTCAGGCCGTGCGCACAGAATTGGGGCTGTTCGAGCCAAGCGATGCAGTCGAAGACGGATCGGGACGGATTCGTCCCCTTGCGCCGCTGCCGGTCGACGTGACCTATCTGGACCTGCCGTTGTTAACAGGTGAGGAGGTGGCGCATGCCCCATATGCTGCGGTTTCGGCATCGCCTTGGCCGGGATCAGTCGCGGTCTATTCCTCGGTCGAGGACAGTAATTATGGCCTGAACATTTTGATTGGCGCTCCGGCGCAGGTCGGAGTGACCGAAACGATCCTATCTCCCGCCATGCCAGGTTTGTTCGACGAGGGACCGGAGCTAATAGTACGGCTGGCTGCCGGAGAACTGGAGTCGGTCTCGGTGGAAGCACTGCTGGCGGGCGTGAATGCCGCAGCCATCAACGATGGGTCACCTTGGGGCTGGGAAGTGTTTCAGTTCCGGACGGCACGTCTGATCTCAAAAGGTGTCTGGGGACTGTCGTCGCGGCTGCGGGGACAGCGTGGGACAGAGTGGGCGATGGCATCAGAGCGGCCGATCGGAAGTCAGGTCGTATTCTTGCAAAGTGGTTTGCCGCAACTGGAGTTGGCAAAGGGATCTCTCGGACTTGAGCGACATTATCGCACCGGGCCTGCAAACCTGAGTTTCGACAATGCCGCCTTCGAATATGAAGCCTTAACCGTTTTCGGAGAGGGGCTGCGGCCCTATGCGCCTGTGCATCTGACAGCACGGTGGAACAGCGATGGTCTAGCAGTCGGCTGGATTCGCCGCTCGCGCCTTGGAGGGGACGGCTGGGACGTGGCGGACGTCCCGTTGGGGGAGGCCAGGGAATCTTATATCGTGAGGGTATTGCGGGAAGATGGAACGATACTTTCGGAAACGGCGACCAGTGGTTCAGCCATCCTTTTGGGTGCGTCGATCCCGGAACGCGCGCAACTGATGGCGGAAGGCGCGACCATCGCCGTCGCGCAAATTTCCGAGGATGTAGGCCCTGGCACATTTGCAACCTTGACGATATCTTGATGTCGCGTTTGAAGACCGCCCTGATTTACCCTATATCAGATAGATAATAACGCGGAGCGCGGCGACATGACCTTGGCGAACAGACACGTGCATGCGATCGATCCCGTCTGGGATCGGATCACAGAGGAAGCGCAGAATGCCATTCGTGACGAACCTGTCTTAGCGGGGTTGATCCATTCTTCGATCCTGCACCATCCGACGATCGAGATGGCTTTGGCTTATCGTTTCGCGCAGAAACTCGCATCCGGCGAAATGAGCGAACAGATCCTTCGCGGATTGGCCGATGAAGCGTTGACCAGTGATCCGGCTATTGCGACGGCCGCGCGCGCCGACATCGTGGCCACGTTCGAACGCGATCCGGCCTGTGATCGATTCCTTCAGCCGATGATGTTTTTCAAAGGCTTCAAGGCAATACAGGCCAGCCGGATCGGAAGCTGGCTTTGGCGGCAGGGGCGCAAGGATCTTTCGTATTTCGTTCAGATGCGTGTCAGCGAGTTATTCGGCGTGGATATTCATCCTGGCGCTCGCATTGGGCGTGGCATCATGATCGATCATGCACATTCGATCGTCATCGGCGAGACGGCTGTGGTGGGTGACAACGTGTCGATGCTGCATTCTGTTACGCTTGGTGGAACCGGCAAGGAAGACGATGACCGGCATCCCAAGATCGGTGATGGCGTTTTGATAGGTGCAGGCGCGAAAGTTCTTGGAAATATTACAATCGGGCAATGCTCTAGGATCGCAGCAGGATCAGTCGTGCTGGAGGATGTGCCGCCGAAAACGACTGTGGCCGGTGTACCTGCTCGCATCGTTGGCGAGGCAGGGTGCGCGCATCCGTCGGTGATGATGGATCAACTGATTGGGATCAGGGCACCGGACGTCTGAATAACTAGAACATTCTGAATCGGAAAAGCCGCCCCTTCGGGGGCGGCTTTTTGTTTGCGCCAATGTAGCGAGCATCAGGCAAGCATCGTGATCGGATTTTCCAGATTTTCTGCAATCGCATTCAGAAAATTCGCACCAAGTGCACCATCGATGACCCGGTGATCGACGCTGAGTGTAACCGACATGACAGTCGCTGCGGTGATTTCGCCATCGGCGCCGATCACTGGCTGTTTGACGCCTGCGCCAACGGCGAGAATGGAGCCATGCGGCGGGTTGATGACGGCATCGAAATTGGTGATGCCGAACATCCCCAGGTTGGAGATCGCGAAGCTGCCGCCCTGATATTCATGAGGTGCAAGCTTGCGGTCGCGCGCGCGGGCCGCGAGATCTTTCATTTCGGCCGATAACGCCGAGAGGGACTTCAGATGCGCGTCTTTCAGAACCGGCGTGAACAATCCACCTTCGATGGCCACAGCCACGGCTACGTCCGACGGCTTGAGCTTCAGCATCCGGTCACCGGCCCAGACAGCGTTCGCATCGGGCACCTGTTGTAGAGCCAGGGCACTGGCCTTGATGATGAAATCGTTTACCGACAGCTTCACGCCGCGATCCTCAAGCTGCTTGTTGAGCTGGCTGCGGAACTTGAGCAACGCATCCAGCTGGATGTCGCGGCGCAGGTAGAAATGCGGAATAGTCTGCTTTGCTTCGGTCAGACGGGCGGCGATAGTCTTGCGCATCCCGTCCAGCCTGACCTCCTCAAACTCACGGTCTTCGTACATTTTGGCAACCTGATCCGCGGTCATGCCCGCTGGGGCGGTCGGCTTTTGGCCTTCGGTCGCGGTCCTGGGTGCCTCTGTGGCGGTTGCGGCGGGTTTTGTCTCTCCAGGCTTTGCGGTCTCGACATCCATTTTCACGATGCGTCCACGAGGGCCGGAACCTTTAATTTGGCTCAGATCGAGGCCCTTGTCCTTAGCGATGCGACGGGCGACGGGAGTGGCGAAGACCCGGTCGCCGGATGCGGCCGTCCGGGCAGGGTTAGACTCGGCCTGTTCGCCGTCGACCTTGGCGCCGTTATCATCGTCCGCCTTCGGCGCGGCTTCGCGGCCATAGCCTTTTTCGGGCTCCGGCGCAGGCGTCTCTGACGAAGCCACAGGTGCAGATGACGCGGCGCTATCGATAGCCGCCGCATCCTCGCCTTCCTCCAGCAAGACCGCGATGGGAGAGTTCACTTTGACGCCCTCGGTGCCTTCGGCGACGATAATCTTGCCGATCACTCCTTCGTCAACGGCTTCAAACTCCATCGTCGCCTTGTCGGTCTCGATTTCGGCCAGCAAGTCACCGGATGAAACCGTATCTCCTTCCTTGACCAGCCATTTCGCCAGCGTTCCTTCCTCCATCGTCGGGGACAGGGCGGGCATCAGAATCTCGGTAGCCATGTCGGTTTCCCCTTAGCGGTAGGTGACTTTGCGGACGGCCTCGACGACCTCGTCGGTGGTGACCAACGCCAGTTTCTCAAGGTTCGCGGCATATGGCATCGGCACGTCCTTGCCGGTGCAGGTGATGACGGGCGCGTCCAGATAATCGAAGGCGCGCTGCATGATCGTGCTGGCCATATGGTCCGAGAAGCTGGCGACCGGGTAACCTTCTTCGACCAGAATGCAGCGGTTGGTTTTCATCACCGAGGCCAACACCGTGTCGTAGTCAACAGGGCGCAGGGTCCGCAGGTCGATGACCTCCGCTTCGATTCCGTCTTCGGCCAGCTTGTCGGCTGCGGCCAAGGCATAGGTCATGCCGATGCTCCAGCTGACGATGGTCACGTCCTTGCCTTCGCGCCAGACTTTCGCCTTGCCGAACGGAACGGTGAAATCATCCAGTTTCGGCACCTCGAACGACTTTCCGTACAGAATCTCGTTTTCAAGGAAAATGACTGGGTTCGCATCGCGAATGGCCGTTTTCATCAAACCCTTCGCATCCGCTGCAGAATACGGCATCACGACCTTCAGGCCGGGGACCGAAGCATACCACGCCGCATAATCCTGACTGTGCTGCGCGCCGACGCGCGCGGCTGCTCCGTTGGGACCGCGGAACACCATCGGCGCACCCATCTGTCCACCCGACATATAGAGCGTCTTGGCAGCAGAGTTGATAATCTGGTCAATGGCTTGCATGGCGAAGTTGAACGTCATGAACTCGACAATCGGCTTTAACCCGCCAAAGGCAGCACCGACGGCGATGCCGGTGAACCCGTGTTCGGTGATCGGCGTGTCGATGACGCGCTTCGATCCGAATTCGTCCAGCATGCCCTGCGAAATCTTGTACGCGCCCTGATATTCCGCGACTTCTTCGCCCATCAGGAATACGTCACCGTCGCGGCGCATTTCTTCTGACATGGCTTCGCGAATGGCTTCGCGGACGGTCATCGTGACCATCTCGGTACCTTCTGGCCAATCGGGCGAGGCATTGGACTTCGGCGCGGGCGTGTCATCCGATGCAGCTGCGGCAGGCTTCGGAGCTGGAGCCTCGGCATTTACCTCCGCGTCGGCCTTCGGGGTTTCGGATTTGGTGTCGATGTCGTCCGCGCTTTCGCCTTCCTCAAGCAAAACGGCGATGGGCGAATTCACCTTCACCCCTTCGGTGCCTTCAGAGACGATGATCTTGCCGATGGTGCCTTCGTCTACCGCCTCGAATTCCATCGTGGCCTTGTCGGTTTCGATCTCGGCCAGAATGTCACCGGATTTGACGGTATCGCCTTCCTTGACCATCCACTTGGCAAGGGTGCCCTCCTCCATGGTGGGGGACAGGGCGGGCATCAGGATTTCGGTCGCCATATTACACGGCCTCCTGCGGAATTTCCTTGGCATAGATATCGGTCCACAGCTCTTCGAGCGCGGGCTCCGGGCTTTCCTTGGCGAATTCAGCCGAGGCGTTGACCACGTCTTTAATCTCCTTGTCGATGGCTTTCAGATCTTCTTCGCTGGCGTGTTTGCCGGTCAGAAGTAACTGACGGACCTGTTCAATGCTGTCGCGCTCTTCACGCATCTTCTGAACCTCGTCGCGGGTGCGGTATTTTGCCGGGTCCGACATGGAATGCCCGCGATAGCGATAGGTCTTGACCTCGAGGATATACGGACCCTTGCCCGCGCGGCAGTATTCAACGGCCCGCATTCCGGCATCCTTGACCGCCAGAACGTCCATGCCGTCGACCTCTTCGCCCTCGATGCCGTAGGCTGCACCCCGCTCCCAGTAGGAATTCGATTTGGTCGACCGCTTGGTCGAGGTGCCCATGGCATACTGGTTGTTTTCGATCACGAAGATAACCGGCAAATCCCACAGCTCGGCCATGTTGTAGGATTCGTAGACCTGGCCTTGATTGGCTGCGCCGTCGCCGAAATAGGTGAAGGTGACGTTGTCATTGCCGCGATACTTGTCGGAAAACGCCAGCCCCGCGCCGATCGGCACCTGTGCTGCGACGATGCCGTGACCGCCGTAGAAGTGCTTCTCCTTGGAGAACATGTGCATCGAGCCGCCCTTGCCCTTGGAGTACCCCCCCTCGCGGCCCGTCAACTCGGCCATGACGCCCTTGGGGTCCATGCCACAAGCCAGCATGTGACCGTGATCGCGGTACGAGGTGACGCGTTTGTCACCTTCCTTAGCCGCAGCTTCCAGTCCGACGACCACGGCTTCCTGACCGATATAAAGGTGACAGAAGCCCCCGATCAGACCCATCCCGTAAAGTTGCCCCGCCTTTTCTTCGAAACGGCGGATCAGAAGCATGTCTCGATAGTATTGGAGGAGGTCCTCCTTCGATACATTCGGCTTCGCTTTCGCGGCGGTCTTGCGGGTGGCCATAGGGCGCGTCTCCTCCGGACACAGGAATCGTTCAATGTTAAACAATCGCTAACGCATAGGGTTCCGGCAGAAAAGGCCAAACACATGCCGAACGAAATGTCTTCGACAGCGAATCCGTTTTTATAAAGGTTATTCGACGATGATTTCGTCGGAACGGGCCATGCCCAGAATCATCCGCGCCCGTTCGTCCAGCAGGTCGAGGTCCAGGTAGTCATCCGACAGCCGCCGCGTGCGATCGCGCATCTTGTCGGTCTCGCTATCCAGCAGCGCCAGTTCCGCCAGCAGCACCTCGCGCTGCGCTTCCAGTTCAACACGGCGGAACACCCCGTATTCGCCCTGCACGGCGGCAAAGACGAAATAGCCCCCGAACCCCATGAGCAAGAATGGAATGATAAGGCCGTAGCCTCCGCGTCTGCGATTTGATGCCATGCGTCTATACCTGCTCCAGCACCTCTCGCGGGCGCTCGCGGGCAGGATGGCACATTTGGACGCCGGTGGGAATCCCCCGCCTCACGATCCGGAGTAAGCAATCCCATACCTGACGCTGACCGAACCCGTCGTATGAAAGGGCACCGGAATTGATCCGGGCGCCGGGCCATTTGCGGGGCGGAAAATCCATCGAGAATTCATTTTCCAGGAGAGTCTATTTCAGGAGGGTCTAGATGCCTGATTTCACCAAATCCCAGGACAGCACGACGACGATCGCAATCACCGCGAAAAGTCCCGCACATT
Organism: Jannaschia sp. L-14R; assembly: GCF_056857695.1. Taxonomy (NCBI): domain Bacteria; kingdom Pseudomonadati; phylum Pseudomonadota; class Alphaproteobacteria; order Rhodobacterales; family Roseobacteraceae; genus Jannaschia; species Jannaschia sp. L-14R. The sequence goes on along the minus strand of NZ_JBSXNP010000010.1, from coordinate 723,624 downwards.
TATCAAGATCACGGCCAGCGAGGCCTGGCTCAAAGGTCGCAAGGTAAGCCACGGGCACGAGGCGCGCGCCGTGATGGTCGAACACGCCTACAAACTGCCGATGCTCAAGGACATGGTGGGCAGCGGAAAAATCGGCGCATGGCCGCTGCATTTCGGTTTCACCGACATCAACGGGGCGATCCCGCTGGTAACCGGAACGATGGATGTGGCCGCATCGACCGACTGCTGCACCTGCAACGATGCGAACCCGCCCGAACAGGCCTGCGCTCCCTGCTGATCTGAACGCCCGGAATGACACGGGGCGGCGATATTGCCGTCCGGTTATCCGTCCCGGTCAGTCCGCGACCGATGCCGCCTGTATGCTGTCGATGGTCCGGGCCAGTGCGGCCTCGAACTCCGCATCGTCCTGGGCGTCCGACAGGCCTTCGGTCAGGGCGCGGCTGAAACTGGCGATAACACCCCGATTGCGCGCCAGACGGGCATTCGCCTCGTCGCGGGAATAGCCGCCCGACAGGGCCACGACCCGCATGACCTTCGGGTGGTCGACCAGCGGTGCGTAAAGCCCCGCCTCTTCCGGCAGGGTCAGCTTCAGCATGATTTCCTGCCCCACCGGCAGATCGTCCAGATGCCGCAGAATGGCATCGCGCAGCATCGTCTCGGCACGGGCCTTGTCGTTCATGCCGATGCTGATTTCCGGCTCCAGGATAGGCACCATGTCATGCGCCAGAACTTGACGGCCGACATCGAACTGCTGGGCCACGATGGCCTCGATCCCGGCCGCGTCGGCGGCATCGATGACCGAGCGTTCCTTGGTGCCGAACATGCCCGCCGCGCGTGCACGTTCCAGCGTTGCATCCAGGCCAGGGATCGGCTTCATCAGCTTCACGCCGTTCGCCGTCTCCTCCAGTCCCTTGTCGATCTTCAGGAAGGGCACTACGCCGCGCTGTTCCCACAGATAAACGGGGGCGGGGAGGCCTTCGAACTCGCGGTCCATCGTCTGTTCGAACAGGATCGCGCCGACCACCTTGTCGCCGGTGAAAGCAGGCGCGCGGACGATGCGGGCACGCATGTTGTGGATCAGGTCGAACATCTCGGCGTCCGAGGCATAGCGATCCTCGGACACCCCATAGAGCCGCAGTGCCTTTGGGGTCGACCCGCCCGATTGATCCAGCGCCGCGATGAAACCCTGACCGGCACGGATTTTCGCGGCTTTATCTGGATCGAACATGGGGGCCTCCGGGGGGGTGCGAATGAATGGTCCCCCGGCAGTAAGCCGCCCTCCGGATTGCCGCAAGTGACTGGTTGCGCTAACGGTCCCCCTGCGTCAGCCAGAAGGCGGTCGCCCGCCCGGCAACGTCATCCGCGACAGGTTGCCAGACCTTCGCCCCGTCCTTCGGAAGGGTGTGGTCGATGCGGTCCAGCAGGGCGGGTACTCGCCTGTCGCCACGGGCTGCCGCGACACTGGCATAGATCAGCGCATTGGCCAGCGACCGGGGCGCGTTGACGCCGCGCAGATACGCCCGTGCAGGGTGACGCAGTTCGGCGGGCGGGCCGCTCAGGTCCGCCTCGTTCGGGTCAGGCGCGGCGGATTGAAGGCGCAGTCGGGTGGCAAAGGGCATCTCGCGTTCCAGAAGGGCTACGCAGACCCGCTGCAGATGAACCAGATTTCAGAGCGACCTGTCCTGCGCGGACGCGGGCAGGGTGGCGGGAGCAAGCAGGGCGGAGCAGAACAACAGGTGCTTCATGGAAGGCCTCCTCGCTGGCTGAATATCCTCAGCCCAGAGGCAAGATCCCGTGCCGGGCAATCGCGGCTTCGGACAGTCTTCGAAGGCGCGTCAATCCGACAAGGCGGCGACACCGGGCAATTCCTTGCCCTCCATCCATTCCAGAAACGCGCCGCCGGCAGTGGAGATATAAGTGAAATCGTCGGCGACCCCGGCGTGGTTCAGGGCCGAGACGGTATCGCCCCCGCCCGCGACCGACACCAGCTTGCCCGTGCGCGTCAGTTCGGCGGCATGGAGGGCGGCGGCGACGGTTGCCGCGTCGAATGGCGTCATCTCGAATGCGCCCAGCGGGCCGTTCCAGACCAGTGTGGCGCACCCATCGAGGAGCGTGTTGATATGCGCGACCGAATCCGGCCCCGCGTCCAGGATCATATGCCCCTCGGGCACCGCATTGGCGGCGACCACCTGCGTCGGCGGATCAGCACGGAATTCTGCGGCCACCACCACATCGCGCGGCAGCAGGATCGCGCAACCGGCGGCTTCGGCCTTGGCCACGATCCCGCGCGCGATGTCCAGAAGGTCATGTTCGCACAGCGATTTCTGCACGTTCACGCCTTGGGCGGCCAGAAATGTATTTGCCATGCCGCCACCGATGATCAGGTTCTGCACCTTGGTCACGAGGTTGCCCAGCAGGTCCAGCTTGGACGACACCTTGGCCCCGCCGACCAGCGCCGCAACGGGCGGTTTCGGTGTTCCGAGGGCCGCGTCCAGCGCCGTCAGTTCCGCTTCCATCGACCGACCTGCGCAGGACGGCAAAAGCCTCGCAACGCCTTCGGTCGAGGCATGCGCCCGATGTGCCGCCGAAAATGCGTCATTACAGTAAATATCGCCCAGGGAGGCAAGGAATTGCGCCATTTTCGGATCGTTCGCCTCCTCCATCGGGGAAAAGCGCGTGTTCTCGATCAGGACCGGGCCGTCCGCCGCCTCCAGCGTCGCGCGGTCCGGGCGCTCCACGAAGGTCACGTCACGGCCCAGCGCGGCCTCCAGTGCGGGCACGACCTGACGCAACGACATCTCAGGCACCGGCTTGCCCTTGGGCCGTCCGAAATGCGCCAGCATCACCGGCGTGCCACCCCTGGACAGGATCTCCTTGATGGTCGGAACGATGCGGTCGATCCGGGTGGTGTCGGTCACGCGCCCGTCCTCGACCGGCACGTTGATGTCCACGCGGGTCAGCACGATCTTTCCGTCCAGGTCCATGTCGTCGAGCGTCTTGAAGGTCATGGGGGACTCCGGCTGAGGTGAGAGTGGGGTGGTGCCTGGATAACTTCTGTGCGGCTGTGACGGTTTCCGAGGGGAAACCATCACCTTGCCGCCACGAGAGTATCGACTTCGCGACTCTCGCTAAATCAATTTGCCCATCGCGACGGCGGTATCCGCCATCCGGTTCGAGAAGCCCCATTCGTTATCATACCACGACAGGATGCGGCACATCTTGCCCTTCTCCATCACCTTGGTCTGATCCATGTGGAAGATCGACGAATGCGGGTCGTGGTTGAAATCGCTGCTGACCAGCGGCTTGTCGGTATAACCGAGGATACCTTTCAACTTGCCGTCCGCGGCCTTGCGGATCGCCTCGTTGATCTCCTCGACCGAGGTCTCGCGCGATGCCGTGAACGTCAGGTCCACAACCGACACGTTCGGCGTGGGCACCCGGATCGCCACACCGTCCAGCTTGCCATTCAACTGCGGCAGGACCAGCCCGACGGCCTTGGCGGCACCGGTCGACGTCGGGATCATGCTGAGCGCCGCGGCACGGGCGCGATACAGGTCCTTGTGCATGGTATCCAGCGTCGGCTGATCGCCGGTATAGCTGTGGATCGTGGTCATGAAGCCGCGCTCGATTCCAATGACGTCATCAAGGACATAGGCCACCGGCGACAGGCAATTGGTGGTGCAGGACGCGTTCGACACGATGATGTCGTCCGCCGTCAGCGTGTCGTGGTTGACGCCATAGACGATGGTCTTGTCGGCGTCCGAACCGGGGGCCGAAATCAGCACCCGCTTGGACCCGTTGTCCAGATGCGCCTGACATTTTTCCTTGCTGGTAAAGATACCGGTGCATTCCATCACGATGTCGACGTCTGACCAGGGCAGGTCGGCGGGGTTACGAATGGCGGTGACGCGCATCCTGCCGCGTCCCGCATCGATCCAGTCGTCGCCGGTGGTAACCTCGGACGGGAAACGGCCATGCACGCTGTCGTATTGCAGAAGATGGGCGTTGGTCTCGACCGGGCCCAGGTCGTTGATCGCGATGACCTCGATATCGGTGCGCCCCGACTCGATGATGCCACGCAGGACATTGCGTCCGATCCGACCGAAGCCGTTGATTGCCACTTTGACCATGATGTCACCTCCGGGGAATATTCTCAGCCATCTCGCATAGAACCGATGTCGGCGTCAGGCCGCAACCTGTCGTGACCGCTAACGGCTCCGGCGCTATCATGGCGGTGGCATTCGGTGCAACAGCGCGCGATCTCCGGTGCGGGCGGCTTACCGCCAGAAGGCGATGTATTCGATCAGGTCCATCAGGCGTCGGCCCATGAAGTTCAGTCCCTGCGCATCGTTGAACAGCCAGTCCGCCCCGATCACAGACACGAGGAGAATGGCGACGACGGCGGCGGTTGCATTGCTCATGGCCGATCAATCGCAGGCCGGTCGCCGTTTGCAAGCCCCGGATTGCGTTCGCGGACCAGGCCATCGGGTCGGGGGTACACGTTGACCCCGGCCCGCATGCGCTAGATCGTTATCCGGACACGACAGGGATTCGAATGACATGAGTGGACTTCTCGCGCTTTTGGACGACGTGGCGGCCATCGCCAAAGTGGCGTCGGCCTCCATCGACGACATCGCGGCCCAGGCGACGAAAGCGGGTACCAAGGCTGCTGGCGCGGTGATCGACGATGCCGCCGTCACGCCGAAGTATGTTCAGGGCTTTCAGGCCGCGCGCGAATTGCCGATCGTGTTCAAGATCGCCCGCGCGAGCGTTTTCAACAAGCTGGTGATCCTTTTGCCGATCGCGATGCTGCTGTCGCGGTTCGCGCCCTGGGCGATCCCGTATCTGTTGCTGCTGGGGGGGCTGTATCTGTGTTTCGAAGGGGCCGAGAAAGTCTGGCACTGGCTGGTCCCGAAAGATGATCTGAGCGACATAGACCCGGAAACGACCACTCTCGACGCCACCCATCTGGAGGAACAGCGCGTCAAGGGCGCAATCAAGACCGACTTCATCCTGTCGGCGGAAATCATGACGATCATCCTGTCCAATATCGAGCCCGGCCTGTCCGCTTGGATGGAGGCGGCGATTCTGGCGCTGGCCGCACTTGTCATCACCCTTGCCGTCTACGGGGCCGTGGCCCTGATCGTGAAAGCAGACGACATGGGCCTTGCCATGGCCGAAGGGGGTCGGCTTTCCGTCACCCGCTCCATGGGTCGTGCCGTGGTCAAGGGGATGCCGACGTTCCTGCTGGTACTGACGGTCGTCGGCACGGCGGCGATGATCTGGGTCGGGGGGAATATCGTGGTTCACGCCATCAGAGAGATCGTCTGGTATCTTCCCTATGAAACCATCAAGGGCATCGCGGGCGCGGCGGCGCAGGCGGTACCTGCGGCGGCGGGCTTTGTCGAATGGACGGTGACGGCAGTGCTGGATGGCATCGTCGGGCTGGCTCTGGGTCTGTTGCTGATGCCGGTGGTTGCTTTGCTGCCGGGCGGAAAGGATGCCGAGGCGCATTAGGCGGTGTTGGTGGCTTTTACCGCGCACCAACATAGTACACGACTTGCTGGGTGCCTTTCTTCTCAAGACGAAATAACTCCGACCGCTGTTCTGCATATTTCGGCCAGCCGCTTTCGGGAATGTTCTTTTTGGTGAGCGCGTGGATCTGAGACATGCGCAATCCCAACTGTTGAATCGGCAGGCCCCCGTCCGGGTGGGCGTGTTCCTTGATGACCGCGATCACTTTGGCCTCGATTTCTCCAGCCTTGCAATCCTTGGCCTTCACCGTCGATTTCAGCGGCTCGAACGCTGTGAAACAAGCTCCAAGGCACTTCTTTGCATCCTGTGTGCCGACACCGATCACCCTGATACCGCGTTCGCGCAAGCGCAGTGCCAGATGTGTGAAGTCGCCATCGTCGCTGACAACCACGAAGGTATCGAACCCGCCAACATGTGCGGTGTCCATCACGTCGATGCACAGCAGAAGATCGGCCCCGTTCTTGGCTGCGCCCGCATCGACACTCTTGAATCCCGGCACCTTGCGCCACTGCGGTTTGCGAACAGCATCGGCATAGACGCGCAGCAGATCCGGGCGGCCTGACTTGCGGGCGATGGCCATGATTTCGTCGGCATAAGCCGCGCTTATATTGTCGCCATCTACGAAGACGGCAACACGGCTTTTTACAAGGTGGGGATCGTGGAAAGACATGCGCCGATCATGTCCGTCCAAGTATGGCGGCACTTGGGCGATGGCGTGGAAAAGGGACGCAGATGCCGTCGTCTCTACCCGAACTGCCGCCGCCAATGCACGGCGCGCTCCGCGTCACGGGTCTCATAGGCATCCACCATCGCGGGCAAATCCTCGGGCGCAGGGCCAAATTCGTCACGCGACAATGCAGTCAACCGCATCGTGTACCATGCGGTGATGCCACCCTCGGGCGGAGAGTCGAAACGCGGAAACGCCGGGTCGGGACCGTCGGTTGCCCATGTCTGCGGCAGGGACGGGTCCAACACCATGGCGCGCGCCATACCGATCACATCGACCGCGCCCGACGCCAGAACTTCGACCGCCTGTGCCCGCGTCTTGATCCCACCGGTCAGCATCAGCGGCTTGGACGTCACCGCGCGTGCCCGGTGCGCAAACGGCAGGAAATAGGCCCCCTTTGCCGTCCCGTCGGACGCCGAGGCCGCGCCCGGAAAATACGTGCCGCCGCTGATGTCGATCAGATCGACCGATGTCGCGTTCAGCGCGGCGACGACCTGCACCGCCTCGTCCTCGGAAAAGCCGCCCTCAAGCTGGTCCGTCGCGTTCAGCTTCACTGCCACCGGCACAGATGGCCCGACTGCATCGCGCACGGCGGCGATCACTTCCAGCGTCAGGCGCATCCGGTTGGACAGACTGCCACCATAGGCATCGGTGCGCTTGTTGAACAAAGGCGACAGAAACTGGCTCAGCAGGAAACCATGCGCCGCGTGAACCTGAACACCACCGAACCCGACCTCCACAGCCATACGCGCCGTTCGTGCGAACGTAGCGGGCAGCGCGGCGATCTCGTCGCGGGTCAGCGCGGCGCAGGTCAGACCGGGCATGTCCAGCGCAGAGGGCCCCCTGGGCGTGCCGATGGGCGGATGCGTCATCGCGCCGGCGTGACCCAATTGTGCCCAGATGATCGTGTCGCCCGTCGATCCGCACCGCGTCAGCTCCGTCAGGGCGGCGCGGTCCGACAGCGGCCCCAGCACCAGGTTGCCCGGCTTTTCCGCCGCAAACGGGTCGCCCTGGACCTCGCCCACGATGGTGGCGGCGATCCCGCCCTCGGCCCAGCGTTCATACAGACGTGCCTGTCCGGGACCGGGGTTTCCGCGTCCGTCGCCCAGCGAATCCGACATTGCCGACTTTACAAGCCGGTTGGCCAGCACCGCGCCACAGGGCAGGGTGAGGGGCTCAAACAGCAGGGCGACCGGCTGAGCGGTCACAACATCGCGCGCGCGGCCTTGACGACGGCCTCAGCGGTGATGCCGAAATGCTCGAACAACTCGTCCGACGGGGCCGAGGCACCGAAGCCTTCCATTCCGACGAAAGCGCCCTTGTCGCGCTTGCCCCGCTCGCCGAACAGCCAGCGGTCCCAGCCCATGCGCGCGCCCGCCTCGACTGCCACGCGGACCGGGCCGGGGGGCAGGATTTTCTTGCGATACTGCTCGTCCTGAGCCTCGAACAACTCCCAGCATGGCATGGAAACCACGCGCGTGCCGATGCCGTCGGCCTGCAGGATGTCGCGGGCCTTCATCGCGATCTCGACCTCGGACCCGGTGGCCATCAGGATGACCAGACGTTTGCCTTCGGTCGTGTCGGCCAATGTATAGGCCCCCTGCGCCACGAGGTTCTTGTTCGAGAAGGTCGTCCGAAGCGTCGGCACTCCCTGTCGCGTCAGCGCCAGAACCGATGGTGTGCGTGCCGAGGTCAACGCCAGTTCCCAGGCTTCTGCTGTCTCTACCGTGTCACAGGGACGGAAGACGTTGGTGTTGGGCGTCGCGCGGCAGATCGCCAGATGCTCGACCGGCTGGTGAGTCGGGCCGTCCTCGCCCAGACCGATGCTGTCGTGGGTCATGACGTAAGTGACCGGCACGCCCATCAGGGCCGAAAGGCGCATCGCAGGACGGGCATAGTCGGTGAAGCAGAAGAAGGTGCCGCCATAGGGCCGGATGCCGCCATGCAGTGCCAAGCCGTTGAGCGCGGCGGCCATGCCGTGTTCCCGGATGCCATAGTAGATATAGCGGCCCGCGCGGTTCTCGGCCGAAAAGATGCCCATACCTTCGGTCAGCGTGTTGTTCGATCCGGTCAGGTCCGCCGATCCGCCGACGGTTTCCTGCATGATCGGGTTCACCACCTCCAGCACCATTTCCGACGATTTGCGGGTCGCGACCTTGGGCTGGCTTTCGGCCAGTTGGCGCTTCATCGCCTTGATCGTGGCCGAGAGCTTGCGGGCCGGATCGCCGCGCAACGTCCGCTCGAACTCGCCGCGTTTGCCCTGACCCAGATCGGCGAAGCGCACTTCCCATTCGGCCCGCGCCTCGGACCCGCGGGCGCCGATGGCCTCCCATTCGGCCTTCAGATCGGCAGGTATCTCGAACGGCGCCTGATCCCAGCCATAGGCCCGCTTGGTATCCGCAATCACCTTGTCATCGGTCAGCGCGCCGTGGCCTTTCGACGTGTCCTGCGCCGAGGAGCCGAGGGCGATATGCGTCTTGCAGGCCACCATCGTGGGCTTTTTACCCTTTTTGGCATCGGTGAGGGCGGCGTCGATGGCGACCGGATCATGGCCGTCGACTTCGATCACATCCCAGTTCGCGGCCTTGAATCGCTGCTTCTGGTCGGTGCTGTCGGACAGGGACACCTTGCCGTCGATGGTGATGCCGTTGTCGTCCCACATCACGATAAGATGCGACAGTTCCAGATGTCCGGCCAGCGTGATGGCTTCCTGGCTGACACCCTCCATCAGGCAGCCGTCACCGGCCATGACCCAGGTGTAGTGGTCGACGATCTTGCGGCCATAGCGCTCGCGCAGGATTTCCTCGGCGATGGCCATTCCGACGCTGTTGGCGATGCCCTGACCCAACGGCCCGGTCGTGACCTCGATCCCCGGCGCATAACCATATTCCGGATGACCTGCAGTGATCGAACCCAGCTGGCGGAAGTTGCGGATCTGGTCCAGCGTCATCTCCGGGTAGCCGGTCAGATGCAGCAGCGAATACAACAGCATCGACCCGTGTCCGACAGACAGGACGAACCTGTCGCGGTCTGGCCACTCGGGACGGCTGGCATCGAACTTCAGATGCTTCTCGAACAGCACCGTGGCTACGTCCGCCATGCCCATCGGCATGCCAGAGTGGCCCGAATTCGCGGCGGCGACGGCGTCCAGCGTCAGGGCTCGGATCGCAGTGGCCCGGCGCCAGTGATCGGGGTTCGCGGCGCGCAGGGCGTCGAGGTCGGGGTGCTGATCGGTCATGGCTTGGGTCTCTCGGATTTGGCTTCTGTGGCTTTGTCATGTTCCTAGCAGGCTGTCGCCCGCGTGCAAGGACGGGACGTCCGGCCTTTGACATGGGCGCGCATTTGCGGTCCCTTGGGCGCAAAGACGTATTTTGGGGATCAGGACATGGCAGAACAGGCGGATATGGACAGCGCACTGGCGCGACTGGAGGCGGCACTGACTGTCGCGGTCGACGCGCTGGAGCAGGCGGAGGCGGTCGCGGACAATGGCGCGGACGTGAAGCGGCTTGAGGGCGAGTTGGCGCAGGCACATCAGAAGATCGCCACGCTGGAGCAGCTGGATCGCGATCGGGAGGCGGCGCTGGACGCCGCGCTGACTCGCGCCAGGACCGCCGAGGACCGGCCGGTCGAAGCCGCGCCCTCGGCACCTTCGGCCGACACCGCCGCGCTTGAGACCGAAATCGCGGAACTGCGCACCGCCCGCGCGCAGGATCTTGCCGAGATGAAGGCCCTTCTGGCCGAACTGGAACCCATGCTGGAGACGTCGAATGCCTGATATGACCATCGTAATTGGCGAGCGCAGCTTTGCCGTCGCCTGTCAGGACGGCGAGGAGGGTTACCTGTCGGCCGCTGCCGAACTGCTGGACCGTGAGGCAAAGGTGCTGGCGTCCACGGGCAATCGTCTGACACAGGACCGGATGCTGCTGATGGCCGGGCTGATGCTGGCCGACAAGTCGATCTCGGCCGAGGAGGAATTGCGCGCGCTGGACCGGCGGCTGGCCCAGCAGACCCAGCTTCTGGACGAAATGCAGGCCCGCCAGGCCGCCGAGCCGAAGACCGTCGAAGTCGTCAAGGAGATCGTGCCCGATGCCGCGCTGGCCCGCCTGAACGCGCTGGCGGACAAGGCCGAAGATCTGGCCGCCAGGACCAGGGCGCGCGCGGCAGGCTAGGCGCAGGCGGGGCCTTGTGCCGGACTAAAGCCCGATCTCGCCCATCAGCCGCGCCGCCTCGGACCGGGTATCGCTCAGGGCCGCGCGGTCCTCGCCGGGATGGAACCGGGCGCGGACGGCGGTCGGCATCGGGCGGGGCGTCATCAGATGCACATCGGGTGCGGCTTCGGTTGTCGCCTCCGCCTGCCATGCAGCGATCAGGGCACGCTGCGCGGCCTTGGTCGCCAGATAGGCCCCGGCGAACTTGACCGGGCGATCATCGTCGAAGAACACCGCGCGCGCCTTCCCCCTGTCGCGCGCCGCGGCCTGCAACAGCGGCGACACATATGGGATCAGCCGCTGCAAAGCCGTCACATTGGTGGCCAGCGATTTGGCGAAGTCCCTTTCGTCGGCCATGTCGGCGGGCGACAGCGGAGGCACGTGGACAGCGGTATGCACCCACAGCGGCAAAGCGCCCCAGCGGTCGTGGATGCCGCGACACAGATGCTGCATCGCATCCGCTTTCGTCACATCCATCGGGGCCAGCGTGGTCGCGCCACCCGCCGCCTGAATGCGGTCGTCCAGCTCTTCCAGTGCACCCTGTGTGCGGGCGACGGCGATGACGTGGCAACCCCGCGCTGCCAGATGTTCGGCGATGGCCGCGCCAAGGCCGCGAGAGGCACCCGTGACAAGGGCAAGGGGGGGATAATCACTCATGACCGCCCCGGTGCCATGTCCCGCGCGCGGGATCAAGTCGGCAGTCCTGTGCGCGGGTTCAAGTTGACACCCGCGCGGCGGACGCGGAAAAGATACACCACAGCATGCATCCGAATGGAGAACGACATGACACTGACCGCAATGGCCCTTGGCCGCATGACCGTGATGAAACAGGCAGCCCTCGTGCTGGGCGGGACGGTTGTTCTGGCGCTGGCCAGTCAGGTGGCGGTTCCGTTCTACCCGGTGCCGATGACGATGACGACCTTTGCCGTCCTGTCGATCGGCTTCGCCTATGGTGCCCGTCTGGGCGCGTTGACAGTCCTTGCCTGGTTGCTGGAAGGGGCGCTCGGCGCACCGGTTTTCGCCAACGCCATGAACGGTGCGGCCTTCTTCGGTCCGACAGCGGGCTTCCTGATCGGTTTCATCGGCATGGCATTCCTTGCCGGTCTGGCCAGCGAACGCGGTCTGGCCGCGATGGCGGGGATCGGCCTGTTGGCCTCCGCGCTTCTGTATATCCCCGGTCTGGCCTGGCCGATGGGCGTGGCCGAAATGCTGGGCGTGCAGGTCTGGGGTGCCGATCTGGCCTTCCCGGCGCTGTTCGATGCCTTTGCCGCCAAGTTCCTGCTGGGCGATGCGGTCAAGGCGGTGCTGGCCGCGCTGCTGGTGTCGGGGGGCTTTGCCGCGTTGCGCCGTAACGCCTGATCCACTGCAAAACTGGTTCGCAAAACCGCACGCCGTCCCGTTCGGGGCGGCGTTTTACGTCTGGGCCAGCAATTCGGCGACGGCTGTTTTGCACATACCCAACGGCAGCCACTGGCAGCCCTCGCAGATATCATCGAGGTCATCGGGCGTAATGCGCGCCCGGACCCGTTCGACGCATTCGCCCCATGACAATGTGTCGCCGGCCCTCAGGTCCAGTGCCTGGGAATGGGCCGCGTCCAATCGGGCGATATCATGCTGCGATGCGCATCCCAGTCCGATCCGGTGGGGGCAGGGCGCGCAAAACGAATCGGCCTCCAAGGTGATGTGAACCTGGGCCTTCTCTCCCCCCGGTGCCATGAGCTGGCCAAAGACGATGTTCGCCATATTCGCGATGAAGGCGCTGTCATAGCCTTTGCCCTCGAATCCGAGAGAGCAAAGAACGTGGTGAGGTCGCAATCGGACTGTCATGGACGCCTGTGTCTGCCAAATGAGCGCACGACACAAGTTTTGCCGCGCCACACTTCTTATTCGGCAGCCTTCAACTGAAATCCGTTCTCGACCTGATCGGACGGCTCGACCGGATAATCGCCCGAGAAGCATGCGTCGCAATATTGCGGGCTGGCCGGATCGCGCCCGTTCTTTTCCCCGACCGCGCGGTACAACCCGTCGAGCGAAATGAACTTGAGGCTGTCGACACCCAGATGGGTGCGCATTTCCTCGGCGGTCATGGTCGCGGCCAGCAGCTTTTCGCGCTGCGGCGTGTCGACGCCATAAAAACAGGGCCAGGCCGTCGGCGGCGAGGCGATGCGGAAGTGAACCTCCGCCGCCCCGGCATCCAGTATCATTTCCTTGATCTTGCGGCTGGTCGTGCCCCGCACAACGCTGTCATCCACCAGAATGATGCGCTTGCCCCGCACCAGCGCCCGGTTCACGTTCAGTTTCAGGCGCACGCCCATGTTCCGGATCGACTCGCTGGGTTCGATGAATGTCCGGCCCATGTACTGGTTGCGGATGATGCCCATCGCATAGGGGATACCCGATTCCAGCGAATATCCGATCGCCGCTGGTGTACCCGAATCCGGAACGGGGCAGACCATATCGGCGTCTACCGGGGCCTCCTTGGCCAGTTCGCGTCCGATGGCTTCGCGGGTGGAATAGACCGACTGGCCGCCCAGAATGCTGTCGGGGCGGCTGAAATAGACATGCTCGAATATGCAGAACCGCGATTTCTTCTGCTCGAACGGGCGGTGCGACGTCACGCCATCGGCGGTGATGACGACCATTTCGCCCGGCTCCACCTCGCGAAGGAATTCCGCGCCGATGATATCCAGTGCGCAGGTCTCCGACGCCAGAACCCAGCCATCGCCCACTTGCCCAAGCATCAGGGGGCGCACGCCCAGCGGATCGCGCACGCCGATCAGTTTTGTGCGCGTCATGGCGACGATGGAAAACGCGCCCTCGACCCGGCGCAGCGCATCTTTCATCCGCTCGGGGATGTTGCGCTGCAACGACCGGGCCATCAGGTGGATGATGCACTCGGAATCGCTGCTGGACTGGAAGATCGATCCGCGTTCGATCAACTCTCGGCGCAGGCTGGCGGCATTGGTGATGTTGCCGTTATGCGCGATCGCAGCCCCGCCCATCGCGAATTCGCCGAAGAACGGCTGCACATCACGAATCGCTGTCGCGCCCTTGGACCCGGAGGTGGAATACCGCACATGCCCGATGCCGATGGGACCGGGCAGGGTGTCCATCACGTCCTGTTGTGTGAAGGTATCGCGCACATAGCCAAAGCGGCGGACCGAGTTGAACCCCTGTTCGGGGTCGTGCACGACGATGCCGCCCGCCTCCTGGCCCCGGTGCTGCAATGCGTGCAACCCGAGTGCAGTGAAATTCGCGGCGGAACTAACCCCGACGACGCCGAACACGCCGCATTCTTCCTTGAGCTTGTCGTCGTCGAAAGGAGTGCTGCGCCAGTCGGTCATCGGGAACGAATCCTGCATGGGTCGATGCGATTGCGCGTCACATAAGCCCGTCGCGCGGCGATGTCACCCGGCCTTCACACCTTGTGGGGCCGGATCGTCGTGTCAGTTGACCGCCGCCGCGGCCTCGACCGATTGGGCGGGCACGCCGCATTCGCCGACCAGAGCTTCATAGCGGGTCAGGATCCAGCCCGGCGCATCTTCGGGAATTTGCTGTTCGATGCCCGACTTGGCACGGCTGAACACAACGGCGGAGCGGCTGTTCTCGACCATGGGCACGCCTTCGCTCACGGTCACGCGGTCATAGACGATGAAGGCAACCGCCACCAGCAGAACACCGCGCAGCACACCGAACAGGAAGCCGAGGCCCCGATCGGACGGACCGAAGGCGGAATTACGGATCGCCCCCGACAGAAGCGGCGTGAAGAAACTCGTCAGAACCAGCGCCAATATGAAGACCAGCGCGAAAGCCGACAGAACGGCCAGTTCGCAATTGTCACCGAGCATTTCGCCGACATAGGGAATTTCGCGCACCAGCGGTTCCGCCGCCCCGGCGAAGGTGAACGCCAGGAAACCGGCCGCGATCCAGCCGACGATGGCCATCGTTTCACGCACCAGTCCGCGGGAATAGGCAAGGATCGCAGAGATCAGGATGACGGCCGCGACCGCGCCGTCCACGATGGTAAATCCGTCCATGCTTCCCCTCGTGTCGCCCGCTTGAGGCGCTTATCCCGCACCGAACACGTCACCCACAAGGGTAATCAGGTCCGGCAAAAGGCGCACCGATATTCCCGATGCATTCCCCGTCTTGCACCCTTTGGGTGCCATGGCGGCGGTAAAACCAAGTTTACCCGCCTCTTTCAACCGATTTTCCGCCTGTGCCACCGGACGCAGTGCGCCGGAAAGCGACAACTCGCCAAAGACGACGGTTTCCGGAGGGATCGCCGCGTCCTCCCGCGAGGACAGTAGCGCGCAAGCCACGGCAAGGTCGGCGGCAGGTTCCGAGATGCGGATACCGCCCGCCACATTCAGGTAAACATCGAGACCCTGAAAGCTGATCCCGGTCCGCGCCTCCAGTACGGCCAGAACCATCGACAGGCGGCTGCCGTCCCATCCGACCACAGCGCGGCGCGGCTGACTCAACTGTGAGGGTGCTACAAGCGCCTGAATTTCCACCAGAACCGGTCGCGTGCCTTCGATGCCCGCGAACACAACCGACCCCGGCGCGGGGGCATCCCGGTCGCCCAGAAACAGGGCCGAGGGGTTGGCGACTTCGGCCAGACCCATGCCCGTCATCTCGAATACGCCGATCTCGTCGGCGGGGCCGAAGCGGTTTTTGACGGCGCGCAGGATACGGAACTGGTGCCCGCGCTCGCCTTCGAAATACAGCACCGTATCGACCATATGCTCGACCACGCGCGGTCCTGCGATCTGACCGTCCTTTGTGACGTGGCCGACCAGAATGACCGATGTGCCGAACCGTTTGGCAAAACTGGTCAGCTCATGCGCGCAGGCGCGCACCTGAGAAACCGATCCCGGTGCCGAATCCACCGTGTCCGCCCACATCGTCTGGATCGAATCGATGATGCAGAGGTCGGGCTTCTCGGCTTCCAGCGTGGTCAGGACGTCGCGCAGATTGGTCTCGGACGCCAGTCTGACGGTGCTGTCGGCCAGCCCCAACCGCTGCGCGCGCATGCGAACCTGCGCGGTCGCCTCCTCGCCCGACACATATACGACGCTGTGACCGGCATTCGCGAAGGCGGCAGCGGCCTGCAACAGCAGGGTCGACTTGCCGATCCCCGGATCGCCACCCACCAGCGTCGCGGATGCAGGCACCAGTCCGCCACCCAGCACACGGTCCAGCTCCCCCATGCCCGACAGGGTGCGGGGCGGCGGCACTTCCTCGGACGACAGGTCGGTCAGTGCCATGCGCTTGCCCTTGGCCGTGCCCAGCGATTTCTTCGACGGCCCCTGCGACAGGGGCACTTCTTCCTGAATGGTATTCCACGCGCCGCAACCGTCGCATCGCCCGATCCATTTTTTATGAACGGCGCCGCAATCGGTGCAGGCGAACTGGGTGACGGGTTTGGCCATGTTCGCCTTTTGGTCCATGCGCGGGTTGGGCGCAAGTGGGGGCAGGATGGGAAGTCGGCGCGTCATCTTTCTGCCACTGTCCGTGGCGATTTCGCCACGCGAATCCACGAGTTGACTTGGGGGAACGCTTCGGCACTCGAAGCTTCGTGACGTTCATGTCATGGCGACTGCGCGACAACGGACGGCTTGATACAGGCCAAGACAAGAAAGTGTTAAATATGAGCAGAACGATTTTTTCCGGTATTACGGGTGCCACGATCCTGGTGGCGACGACGATGTTGGGTAACGCCGCGTGGGCCTGCAACATTAGCGGTTGTGGTGAACCAATCCTCCCACCCCTCCCAAAAGGCCCCGCCGCCGCCACACAATTCACCGCCCTCTCCCAGGGCACCGCGGCCGTCACGCGTGGCGTGGTGGCGCAGGCCGGGGGCGTGGCCGCCACGCAGGCGCAGAGCGGGCTGTCGCTTGAAACCAACACCACTGCTTCGACCCGCGGCACCAAGTCCAAAGGCGTCAACACCTGGATCGAGTTCACCGGCTTCGCCGTCAACGGCAACGACCTGCGCCAGACGGCCACCGGCTTCCAGCTGGGCGGTGATGTGCATGTGACGCCTAACCTCGCCCTCGGTCTGTCCATCGGTCACGATCAGATCAACTCCGACGCTGGCGGGTTCGACCTGTCGGGCGACCTGACGTTCCTGCAGCCCTATGCGGCCTACGTCAGCGGCCCGATGCGCACCGAAGCCTCGCTGATCTACGGACGTGGTGATTTCGAACAGGTGTCGCTGGGCGGCACCGGGCAGGCGGACACAACGCTGATCGCGGCCACGGTTTCCGGGGCCTATGACATGGCGCTGTCGACCGGCCAGACCCTGTCGCCAATGGCATCGCTGTCCTACGGCGAGGAGGAGTCCGAGGGCACCGGCGGCACACTGGCCGGGGCTGGAAAGGACACCACCAGTTTCGGTCGCGCTTCGGTGGGGGCACGTCTGAGCACGGCTTTCGACGCGGGCACCGCCTTCGTGGGCCTGCATGCCGACTACGACTACAGCAACGGCGATACCGATCTGGTCGCGGGCTTCGACGATGACACCGGTTTCGCGGGTCGGATCGAACTGGGCGTAAACGCCGCCATCACGCAACGCCTGAGCCTGCGGACCTCGATGTCGGTCGGCGGTCTGGGCACCGGCACCAAGGACGTTGCCGCCGGTCTGACTTTGAACATGAAGTTCTGATCACAAGACACTGAACAGAAAAGGGACGCGCCCGTCACAGGCGCGTCCCTCTTTCGTTTCGGCATGGCGGGCCTATTCCGCCGGGGCCGCCATCTTGTCGCCCATGCCATCGCGCCGCGACAGGCCCACGACATTCTTCGGCCTGTCATGGCCGGTCAGTTTCAATGCATCAGTCACCTCGGCCAGATCCATTTGCAGACGCTCCAGCTGTTTCTCGGCCAGACCCTCCTCGACCGACACGGCCTGCATCCAGCGCTTGATCTCCTGCACGGTTGCCTGCGCCATCGAGATACGCTGCCGGTAATCCTCGACCTCTTTCTGGCGCTGGCGCAGGAAGCTGCGGGCGCGGTCGACCTTTTCGTCGGAATAGACTTCGGCCAGTTCGCGGCTCTCGACGGACATCTGGGCCGCGACCTCAAGGACATCATGCTCCATCCCCGCCAGATCCGGATGCGCGCGCATCCATTCGATCCGGTCGCGCATGGCATCGAATTCGCGGCTCAACTGGAATGTGCCTTCGCGGTCGGCTGCATGAACCATGGCATAGGCCTGCGTAACGTCGTCCATAGAAAGGTGAAAATTACGGTTCGTGACTTCCAGACGGCGGACGCGGGAATTGGCGGGCAGGAAACCGACCAGCAACAGCACAAGCACTGTCAGGCCGATTTGAGCGATCATCCCGGCCTGCGCCACTTCGGTCTCGCCAATGGCCAGCGGCAGGTCGAGCCAGGGAAGAAGCCCCATGAGTGAAGCGACGGTGAGGCCGGTCAGACTCAGGGCGATAAGGACAAGCAAGAAAGTGCTCACCTGCTGCAGAAAGCTTGTCGCGACGGCGACCGGAGGCGATATGTTATTCATGTAGCCGAACCCTTGTTTGGCGGTGATGATCGGGTTTTTGGCTGCTCGATTCAAACTATAGCAGACACTTGCGTTACCAATGCAACCAATTCTTGAAAAGTTCCGTTTGGCGAAACCTTTCGCTGTGACTGTTACAGGATTGTAGCAAACCGGCATCGCGTTGCCGTTGCCTTTGCGCAGATCAGGACAATCTGCCGCGTTACTGGCCGCCGCGATACTGGCGCTTGTATCGCCGCCCCATCGACGTCAGCACTTCATAGCCGATCGTTCCCGCCGAGGCGGCCAAGGTGTCGACGCCCCGGTGCGCGTCCAAAACGCGAACCGACTCGGGGTCGCGGTCCAGATGACTGATATCCACGGTCAGCAGATCCATCGACACACGCCCCACGACATTACAGGGCACCGGGCCGACCATCACCTCCATCCCCTGTGACAGGCTGCGCAGCAACCCGTCGGCATAGCCTCCACCGACCGTCGCAATGCGCGAAGGTGCGCGCGCGGTCCAGGTCGCGCTGTATCCCACCGCCTCGCCCGCAGCGATGTCGAAGCAGGATATGACCGGCAGATCCAGTGCGACCACCGGGTCCGCCTTGGCGAAGGGCAGGCCGCCGAACAGGCCGATGCCCGGTCGTGTCATGTCGAAATGATACTCACCGCCCAGCAGGATGCCACCTGTCGCCGCAAGACTGCGCGGCACCGAAATGCCATCGGTCATTTCGTGAAACCGGGCCAGCTGATCGGTGTTCTGTGCCGCATCCGGCACGTCGGACGAGGCCAGATGCGTTGTCACCAGAACCGGTTCGGCCCGCAGCGCAAGTTCGGCGACGGCCGCCCATTCCTCCATCTTCAGGCCCAGACGGTTCATGCCCGTATCAAGTTGCAGCCCGAAGGGATGACGCGGCAACGCCTCCAGATGGCGCATCAACTGCTCCAGCGAACAGATCAGCGGCACAACGTCAGCGCGCGCCAAGGTCGCCGTATCTCCGGTCATATGGCCGTAATACGCATAGATCCGCGGCTCCGGTCCCAACGCACGGCGCAGTTCCAGCCCCTCATCAGCTGTGGCCACGAAGAACGCGCGGCAGCCTTCCGCGAACAGACGGGGCGCGACCTGCGTGACGCCAAGGCCATAGGCATCCGCCTTGACGGTTGCCGCCGTTTCGCAATCGTAGGACGACAGGGCATCCAGCGCGCGCCAGTTGGCGGCGATGGCTTCGAGGTCGATATGTAGGATTCCGGTGGGCATATGCGGCGTGATGGTCAGGCCTGACGTCGCCGTCAAGCGGTCCCGATCACCGATTGCCGTCCTGCCATGGTTTCACAAGGTTGCCGAAGCGGGTGAACCGCCCTTCGAAGCTCAATTCCACCGTGCCGATCGGACCATGCCTTTGCTTGCCGATGATGACTTCCGCCTTGCCGTGCACGGCTTCCATCGTGGCCTGCCATTCGGCCATCTTGTCCAGTTGGTGATCGCCCGGTTTTTCGCGTTCTTTATAATATTCATCGCGGTAGACGAACATCACGACGTCCGCATCCTGCTCGATCGAACCCGATTCCCGCAGGTCGGACAGTTGCGGACGCTTGTCTTCGCGCGATTCGACCTGACGCGAGAGCTGCGACAGGGCAATGACGGGGATATCCAGTTCCTTGGCGATGGCCTTGAGACCCTGGGTAATCGCCGACACTTCGTTGACGCGGTTGTCGCCCTTGCCCGGTGCCGTGACCAGTTGCAGATAGTCGATGATCAGCAGGTCCAGCCCATGCGTCCGCTTTTGCCGCCGCGCCCGCGCGGCCAGCTGCGCGATGGGCAGGGCGGGCGTGTCGTCGATATAAAGCGGGCAGGATTCCAGCGCTTTCGCGGCCTCGACGAAGCGGCGGAACTCGGCCTCGGTCATGTCGCCCCGACGGATCTGCTCGGATGGCACCTCGGAGGCCTCGGACAGGACCCGCGCCGCCAGCTGCTCGGCGGACATCTCCAGCGAATAGAACCCCACGACGCCGCCTTCGACCGCGCCGTCGCGCCCGTCATAGGTGGTGCCGCGTTTGTAGGCCTTGGCGACGTTGAACGCGATGTTCGTGGCCAGCGAGGTCTTGCCCATCGACGGGCGCCCGGCAAGGATCAGAAGGTCCGAGCGGTGCAGGCCCCCCAGCTTCTTGTCCATATCGACCAGACCGGTCGAAATGCCCGCAAGCCCGCCATCACGCTGATAGGCGGCATTGGCCACGTCGACGGCCTGTTTGATGGCCGACAGAAAAGACTGGAAACCGCTTTCGGACCGGCCCTGCTCGGCCAGGGCATAAAGCTTCGCTTCGGCTTCGACGATCTGATCGGCGGGTTCCCGTTCGACTGTCACGTCGTTTGCCTGCGCGCTGATGTCCCGGCCCAATGCGATCAACTCGCGCCGGATAGCGAGGTCATAGATCATCTGGGCATAATCGCGCACCGCATAGGCCGCGATGGCCGATGCAGCCAGCGTTACCAGATAGGACGGCCCGCCAAGGGCGCGCAGACCTTCGTCCTCCTCCAGAAACGGCTTGAGCGTGACCGGCGAGGCCAGCGCGTTTTTCTGGATGCGCGCGGCGCAGATGTCATAGATTCGGGCGTGAACCGGGTCGTAGAAATGCTCGGACCGGATGACCGATGCAGCCCGGTCATACAGATCGTTGTCGGTCAGCAACGCGCCCAGAAGCTGTTGTTCGGCTTCGATGTTATGCGGCAACGTCGCATCGCCGGAAATCTCGATCCTGGCTGGAACGCCTGAGTCCACCCTTGCAATCTCGTTCATTGTTCTGCCCCTGCGACCTCGCCGTCACCCTAGGCCAAGGGGGACTATACGACAACGGGGGTCGCCTGTGGAAAGCGGGGGCGGTGTGAATGTCGTCTTGTAAAGTGCTGAAATAAAACGAACGGAAATCAGCTTTGCGTCGCCCGAGCCACGGACTGACGCAAATCGTCGATCCAGTTGCAGGCCAGCCCGTCGCCGTCGTCGTCCAGCTTGTGGCGGTCGTTGCGTGGCCCGCCGGAGCCCATGAACTCCACCTGCGCGGCGGCATCGGTCAGAAAGTCGTCGCAGTTGACCCCGTCGAGGGCCGGGTCGTCCTGTGACGGGCGGCGATAGCGCCCGCGCGCGGCCTGCGCCAGTGTCCGGCGGCCCAGATAGCCGATGCTGGACGAGAACTGATCCCGGCTGCCCAGCTCCGCCTCGACCTGCGACAGCTCGACCATATCCCGTGTCGATGCCTGAACCCGCCAGAGCGTGGCGGTGTCCAGCGCGTTTATGCGCCGCGCTTCGTCGCGCGCGGTCTCGGGCGTTACGACAAAAGCACCGCAGGCGGTAAGCAATGGCAGAAGCAGAAGAACGCGCATCATCTCGATACTCCCGAAGGCAGGCGGAGAAGATTCAGGGTCACTTGTTCAGTGGGACCGGGTTTTTGCAAAGGCGTCAAGCTTGGTGGTGAAACCGGCCCGCGGCGTCACTTCTTGTGCTTTTCCTGCCACCTGCGCGGATCGTTCAGGAAGTTTTCGACCCCGGCCAGCGTTTCGGCATCGAAGCTGCCTTGCGCGCGCGCCTCGGCCAGAACATCCCACCATGTTGCCAGCGCATGCAGCGTCACACCATGGTCACCCAGCGTCTTGGTGATTTCGGGGAAGATGCCATAGCTGAAGATGACGCCGGTATGGGCACAGGTCGCCCCGGTTTCGCGGATCGCGTCGACGAAGGACAATTTGCTGCCGCCATCAGTAGTCATGTCCTCGATCAGCAGGACGCGCTGGCCTTCGGTCATCAGCCCCTCGATGCGGGCATTGCGGCCATATCCCTTGGGCTTCTTGCGCACATAGGTCATCGGCAGGGCGAGGCGTTCTGCGATGAAAGCTGCAAAGGGGATGCCGGCGGTTTCGCCACCCGCGACATTGTCGAAAGCCTCGAACCCCGCGTCGCGCATCACCGTGACGGCCAGAAAATCCATCAGCGTGGCGCGCAGGCGCGGGTAGGAGATCAGCTTGCGGCAGTCGATGTAGGTCGGGCTGGGCAGGCCGGAGGCAAGTGTAAATGGCTCGCGCGAATTGAAGTGAACGGCTTCGACCTCCAGCAAGGCGCGGGCAGTCAGGCGGGCGATTTCGGCAGATGGCGGGAAGGTTGTCGGGATCATGCGGGTCTCCGGGGGCTGTTCCCCGCAGGGAAATAACGATTTAGTAACAGGCGTTTAAGTTTGATTAATCGACGACATGCCAGTGGATCGGATGGCCGGGGTCGAACAGGGTGACGGACTGACCGTAAGCCTCGATCCTGGCAGGGAAATCCAAATGGCTGCCCTTTGAAAGCGTGATCGTGTCGTCATTGACCGGAAGCCCGTAATGCGCGGGTCCGTGAAGCGAGACGAAGCCCTCCAACCGGTCCAGCGCATCCTCCTCCTCGAACACATGCGCCAGCAGGGGCAGGGCGTGCGTTGCGGTGAAGCACCCGGCGGAACAGCAGGCCGATTCCTTGGCGTGGGTCGGGTGCGGGGCACTGTCGGTGCCGAGGAAAAACTGTGCCTCGCCCGAGGTCGCGGCCTGACGCAGCGCTGTCTGGTGCGTGCCGCGTTTCAGGATCGGAAGGCAGTAGAAATGCGGGCGCATCCCCCCGGCCAGCATGTCGTTGCGGTTCGCCATCAGGTGCTGAACCGTGATCGTGGCACCGACGCCGGGATGAGCGCGGACCCAGTCAACGGCCTCGGACGTGGTGACATGTTCCAGCGTCAGTTTCAGGTCCGGATGCGCGGCGCGCAGGGGTGTCAGCACGCGGTCCAGAAAGCGGGCTTCGCGGTCGAAGATGTCAATGCTCGCATCGGTGACTTCGCCGTGCAGGCAGAGCGGCACGCCCGCCGCCTCCATCGCCGTCAGCACGTCACGCACGTTTTCGAAATTCGATACACCGGAGGCCGAGTTCGTCGTGGCCCCCGCCGGGTAAAGCTTCACCGCGGTGATGATGCCGTCGGCGTGGGCCTGCACGACGTCCGTCGGGTCGGTCGTTTCGGTCAGATACAGCGTCATCAGGGGGCGCGCGAACCCGGCGGCGATTACGCGATCCCGATACGATGCGGCCTGTGCGCCGGTAACGACGGGCGGCACCAGATTGGGCATGATGATCGCGCGCCCGAAATGGCGGCTTTCTGGGGCGACGGCGCGCAGCATGTCGCCATCGCGCAGATGCAGGTGCCAGTCATCGGGACGGCGGATCGTGAGGCTGTTCATATGCCCCGGACTAGTCCCCTTGCGCCGCCTTGGCCAGAGGGTCAGGGTGCGCGGATGCCTGATACTTCCCTTATGCAGCGTGTCCGTGGCGAGGCGCATGTCACCCTTGGCCGCCACGGGCTGCGCGATCTGCGGCAGGCCGGGTCGGCCAAGGCGATCCTGCCGCGCACCGATGCGCCCGAGCCGGAGGTGGTGTTCCTGAACACGGCGGGAGGGATTACATCGGGGGACCGGCTGGATTATATGCTGACGCTTGGATCGGGCGCGCGGGCGACGGCGGGGACACAGACGGCAGAAAGGGCATATCGCGCGACAGACGGCCCCGGTCGCGTTGTCACGACACTGAAGCTGGGCGCGGGCGCGCATCTGGATTGGTTGCCGCAGGAGATCATCGCATTCGAAGGCTGCGACCTGTCGCGTATCACGCAGGTCGAGATGGCGGGCGATGCCACGTTTCTGGGTGTCGACACGGTGGTTCTGGGCCGCGAAGCGCATGGCGAGACGCTGCGTGCGGCGCGATTGCACGATTTGCGGAGGATCACGCGAGACGGCGTGCCGTTGCATATCGAACATCTGACGCTGGGACCGGATATGCTGAATGATCCGGCCTGTCTGGGCGGTGCCCGCGCGATGGCCACGCTGGTGATGGCCGGCCCGGCGGTGTCGGATGCACTCGGACCGCTGCGCGCCGTTCTGTCCGTTCAGGACGTGACCGCTCATGCCAGCGCCTGGGACGGACGGCTGGTCGCGCGCTTCCTGTCGCGGCATCCGGCCCCGTTGCGTCGGGCGCTTGTCTCGGCCATCTTGACGTTGCGCGGCAGACCGATGCCACGCGTCTGGCAGTGCGAGGTGACGACATGAACCTGACCCCCCGTGAAAAGGACAAGCTGCTGGTCAGCATGGCCGCGATGGTGGCGCGCGGCAGGCTGGCGCGCGGCGTCAGGCTGAACCACCCCGAAGCGATCGCCCTGATCACCGATTTCGTGGTGGAAGGCGCGCGGGACGGTCGGTCGGTGGCCGATCTGATGCAGGCGGGCGCACATGTGATTACCGCCGATCAGTGCATGGAGGGTATTCCCGCCATGATCCACGATGTGCAGGTCGAGGCGACGTTTCCCGACGGCACCAAACTGGTCACCGTGCATCATCCGATCCGCGTGGCGGAGGCGGCGGAATGAGTGGTCTGGTTCCCGGCGAGATCCTGACCGCGCCCGGTGATATCACCCTGAACGATGGGGCAGAGGTCACGACGATCGAAGTCTCCAACACCGGTGACCGCCCGGTGCAGGTCGGCAGCCATTATCATTTCGCCGAAACCAACCCCGCGCTCGACTTTGACCGGGACGCGGCGCGGGGCCAGCGGCTGAATATCGCCGCAGGCACCGCAATTCGTTTTGAACCCGGACAGTCCCGGCGCGTTACACTCGTGCCGCTGTCCGGAGATCGCCGGGTGTTCGGCTTCAATGGCAAGATAATGGGAGATCTCGGATGATGGAATTGTTCCGCCTGCAGATGCGGACCGCGCAGATGCTGGTCGAGGCCTCCAGTGTGATCAACATACGGATGCTGGGCATGGCAGGGGTAATCTCGTCGGATGCCGGAGAAATGAAGCGGATGGTGACCGAAAAGCAGACCGCTTTCATGGAATCGGGTCGCGCCGCGATGGGTGCGCTGATGGCGGGCAAATCGGCGGCACAGGCCTATGGGGTCGCGCTGACACCCATCGGGCGGACGACACGGGCAAATTCGCGGCGTCTGGTGAAATGGAAATCGCCGTGAAGACCCTGATCGCGATCCTGCTTGTTCTGGCCGCTCCGGTCGCGGCCCAGATCGCGCCGCAGATCGACTGCATGGCCAGCGATCTGACGGCACCGGAATACAGGTTCTGCGCCAGTCAGGCCTACGAGGAGGCGGATGCCGAACTCAACCAGGTCTACCGCCTGGCGATTGCCCGCGCCCAGGTCTTCGACCAGGAGGTGGCGGTGCTGGACCAGAGCGGGCCGATCACGCTGGAGGAGGCGCTGCGTCAGTCGCAGCGCGACTGGATCGCCTTCCGCAACAGCGCCTGCGAGGCCGAGGCCGTGATTTTTCGTGACGGGACTGACGCGCCGGTCGTCGGGACGATCTGCCTTGCCCGCAGGACTGTCGAGCGCACCGAGGAACTTCGGACCTTCGCCTCTGACCTGTGATCCCTGTGCGGACCATGCAGGTGACAGGTGCGGTCCATGACATGACCCGCGCCCGGATGTGCAGTTTCCATCCATTCAGCCCATTCCTGCGCGCCGGTTGATCGCGTGGCCGGTCGCATCACTGCCGATGGGATGGGACCGGCGGTCCGGTTGATATATTTTTCGGCAGTCTGCTGCGCACAGTGCCCTGAATTTAGGCAGGATGTGATTTGCGCATAGCCCTAGCGCCGTCCCGGTTTGACAAGCGGCAGGGGCGGCGGGACATCTGTCGTCTACCGACAGGAGACCCGATGCCCGCAACGATTTCCCGCCGTGCCTATGCCGATATGTATGGTCCCACGACCGGCGATCGCATCCGTCTGGCCGATACCGAGTTGTTCATCGAAGTCGAACGCGATCTGACCATTTATGGCGAGGAGGTCAAATTCGGCGGCGGCAAGGTGATCCGCGACGGCATGGGCCAATCGCAACGCACGCGCGCAGAAGGGGCGGTCGATACCGTCATCACCAATGCCCTGATCGTCGATCACACCGGCATCGTGAAGGCCGACGTTGGCCTGCGCGACGGGCGTATCGTGGCCATCGGCAAGGCGGGCAATCCGGATACGCAGCCGGGCGTCGATATCGTTATCGGACCTGGAAGCGAGGCCATCGCGGGCGAAGGTCGCATCCTGACCGCCGGGGGCTTCGACTGCCATATCCACTTCATCTGCCCGCAGCAGATCGAGGATGCGCTTCATTCCGGCATGACCACGATGCTGGGCGGCGGCACCGGACCGGCGCACGGCACACTGGCCACGACCTGCACACCGGGATCGTGGCATATCGGACGTATGATGCAGAGTTTCGATGCGTTCCCGGTGAACCTGGCGTTGTCGGGCAAGGGCAATGCATCGCGTGCTGCGCCACTTGAGGAAATGGTGCGCGCCGGGGCCTGCGCCCTGAAGCTGCACGAAGACTGGGGCACGACCCCCGCCGCCATCGACACCTGCCTGAGCGTGGCCGACGATATGGACGTGCAGGTGATGATCCACACCGATACGTTGAACGAGAGCGGGTTCGTCGAGAACACCATCGCCGCCATAAGGGGCCGCACGATCCATGCCTTTCATACCGAAGGCGCGGGCGGGGGCCATGCACCCGATATCATCAAGGTCTGCGGGTTGAGCCATATCATCCCGTCATCCACCAATCCGACGCGGCCCTATACTGTGAACACGCTGGAGGAACACCTCGACATGCTGATGGTGTGCCACCACCTCGACAAGTCGATCCCCGAGGATGTGGCCTTCGCCGAGTCGCGCATCCGCCGCGAAACCATCGCCGCCGAGGATATTCTGCACGACATGGGTGCGATGAGCATCATCGCATCGGATTCGCAGGCAATGGGCCGCGTCGGAGAAGTCGCCATTCGCACGTGGCAGACCGCCGACAAGATGAAGCGCCAGCGCGGACGACTGGAGGGCGAGACGGGCGACAACGACAACCTGCGCGTCCGGCGATATATCGCGAAATACACCATCAATCCGGCGATTGCGCATGGCATCGGCCACGAAATCGGCTCGGTCGAGGTCGGCAAGCGCGCCGATCTGGTCCTGTGGAACCCCGCATTCTTTGGCGTGAAGCCTGAAATGGTGCTGGTCGGCGGCACCATCGCCGTGGCCCAGATGGGCGACCCCAATGCCTCGATCCCGACACCGCAGCCTGTCTATTCGCGGCCCATGTGGGGCAGTTACGGGCGCAGTGTCGAACGCGGTGCGGTGATCTTCGCCTCGCAGGCGTCGATTGATGCGGGCGTCGGTGGGCAGTTGGGGCTGGCGAAGGAGCTGGTCGCGGTGAAGGGGACGCGCGGCATCGGCAAGCGGGATATGGTTTTGAATGATGCGCTGCCCGAGATCGAGGTGGACCCGGAGACCTATGAGGTGCGCGCCGACGGCGAACTGCTGACCTGCGAGCCGGCGGAGGTGCTGCCGATGGCGCAGCGGTATTTCCTGTTTTGAGGTCCGCGATGACGAGAGAGTGGATTTGCTGGCGACCGCGCCCATCCGCGGGTCGGGGCGAACGGGTAGTGCCCGGCAGGTTTCGCCGGGCGAGAGCATGGAGGGGGGGATTTCTGTGACGACACTCCTGTCCCACCTCCACACCCCCACCGACACGATCCGGCTCGACTACGACGCGCGGCTCGTGCGTCGTAAACGGCTGATGACCGAGCGGGGGATGGCGGTGATGCTAGACCTCCCTGAATTGACCGACCTGTCGCATCACGCGGGCCTGCGTCTGGATGACGGGACCGAGATCGCGCTGGAGGCGGCGGCGGAGCCTGTTCTTGTTATCAAGGGAAATCTGCCCAGTCTGGCGTGGCATATCGGCAATCGGCACACGCCCTGTCAGATCGACGGTGACACGCTGGTAATCCGCGACGATCACGTGTTGCGCGCGATGCTGGAGGGGCTTGGGGCGCAGGTTACGGCGGACACACGGCCCTTCCATCCCGAAGGCGGAGCTTACGGTCACGGGCGCACGTTTGGCCATGATCCCCATGACCACTGACCTTTTGCGCCTGACGCAGTGGCTGTCGCCCGCGTTCCCGGTGTCGGGCTATGCCTATTCGCACGGGCTGGAGACGGCGATGGCCGGGGGCCACGTGACCGACGCGACCAGCCTGACGGCCTGGGTTCGCGCCGTTCTGACCCACGGGACCGGCCCGCTGGATGTCTGGGCCATCCGCCGCAGCATGGCTGGCGACGACCCGGCCCATCTGACCGCGATCCTGCGCGCCCGCGCGGGCAGTCCCGAACGCTGGCAGGAGGCGCGCGACCAGGGTGCGGCCTTCTGCGACGTGACCACCGCGATGGGCGATATGCCACTGGACGATTTGCCGCTGCCCGTAGCTTTGGGCGTGCGGGCGCGGGGAATGGACGCGGGCGTCGTCGCGCTGTTGTTTCTGCAAGGCTTCGCGGGCCAGATGGTGTCGGCTGCCGCGCGGTTCCTGCCGCTTGGCCAGAGCACGGCGCAGACCGTGTTGCGTGGCCTGCATGCCGATGTCGCCGTGACGGCGGCGCGCGATGAGATTGACCCACCGGGGTCTGCGGCGGTGCTGGCCGAGCTGGACGCGATGGCGCATGAGTCGCTGCAACCGAGGATCTTTCGGACATGAAGACGTATTTCAATTGCTTGAAGTAATTACGATATGATTAGCGTGAACGGCCCTCTGCGCATCGGCATCGGTGGCCCCGTGGGCGCGGGCAAGACCACGCTGACTGAACATCTGGCCCGCGAATTATCGCGCGATCTGTCCGTGGCGGTCATCACCAACGACATCTACACGCGCGAGGATGCCGAACACCTCATGCGCGCGCAGGTCTTGCCGCTGGACCGCATCCGGGGAGTGGAAACAGGTGGCTGCCCGCACACCGCGATCCGCGAGGATGCGTCGATCAATCTGGCCGCGATTGCCGATCTGCGCGCCGCGCATCCCGATCTGGATGTCGTGCTGATCGAGAGCGGGGGCGACAATCTGGCCGCGACCTTCAGCCCGGAACTGGCGGATCTGACGATCTATCTGATCGACACCGCTGCCGGTCAGGACATTCCGCGCAAACGCGGGCCGGGGGTGACGCGGTCGGACCTTCTGGTGCTGAACAAGACCGATCTGGCCCCGCATGTCGGCGTCGACCTGGATCGCGCGCGCATTGATCTGGACACGGCGCGCGGCACCCGGCCTTATGTCTTGGCAGCGCTGCGAAAGGGGCAGGGCGTGGATCAGATCGTCGCGTTCATCCAGCGCGAGGGCGGGCTGGAGAAATCCACCGCCTCCTGAACGCTCCTGACAGTATGCTGTCAGGAGGGGGGTGTCAGGATATGTCCGGTGCCCCGACGGTCGGGGCCGTAAACCGGAGAACAAAAATGTCTGATCCAACGAATGTCGTCGTGTGGGCCGAGATACCCGTCACTGACATGGAACGCGGCCGGGCGTTCTATGCCGCCGTGCTGGAGCGCGAACTGCACCTGGACGAGAGCGGGCCGAACCCGATGGTCCCGCTGGGGACCAGCATGGACGATCCCGGCGTGGCCGGGCATCTCTACCCCGGCAAGCCGGCGCCCGAGGGCACGGGCAATACCATTCATCTGGCCGCGCCGGGTAAGCTGGAGGCGATCATGGACCGTGTTCGCGGGGCCGGGGGCCAGGTGGTCAGCGATGCGATCCCGATCCCGGTGGGGCGCTTCTTTTATGCAATCGACCCCGACGGCAATTCCGTCGGCCTGTTCGAGGGCTGACGCCCATGCGCCGCGCCGACCGCCTTTTCCGTCTGGTGCAGACCCTGCGCGGCGGCAAGCTGTGGACGGCGGCGCGGTTGTCGGAAATCGCCGAGGTGTCGGAACGCACGATCTATCGCGACATCGCGGACCTTCAGGCGTCCGGCGTCCCTGTCGAGGGGGCGGCGGGCGTCGGATATGTCATGCGCTCCGGCTTCGACCTGCCGCCGCTGATGTTCACCGAAGCCGAGGTGACGGCCCTGGCCTTGGGGGCGCGCATGGTGTCGGCCTGGGGCGGACATGACATGGCCGGTGGCGCGCGCGACGCCTTGTCGAAGATCGAAGCCGTTGTGCCCCGCGCGCAGGACGTGCAGGACGCGCTGTCGCGTCTGAGCGCACCCATGGACGGGATGGCGGCGTCCGATCGAGAACGCCTTGATGTGCTGGACCGTCAAATTCGGGACCGGTGTCTGGTGCGAATGGTCTACGTCACGCCGGATGGAAATCATACGAACCGCAGGGTGCAGCCCTTGGGCCTGTGGTTCTGGGGCCGCGTCTGGACCTTGGTGGCGTGGTGCGAATTGCGCAGCGATTTCCGCATGTTCCGTATTGACCGGATCGGTGTTCTGGAGCCGCTGGACGACGGCTTCGACCCCCACCCGGACCGCAGCCTGTCGGCCTGCATCGCCCAGATTGAGGCGCGGGAGGGGTGCGTCCTGCCGTCCGATCCGCTGGCATGATCCGGATCAGGCCGCCTTGGTGAACAAGCGTTCGAAATTCGCCTCGGTCGCGGCGGCGAAGTCGGCATACTCCATGCCGAAGACCTCCGCCCCCTTGCGCGCCGTCAGATTGACGAACGACGGCTCGTTGCGTCTGCCGCGATGGGGGGGCGGGGCCAGATAGGGGCTGTCGGTCTCGACCAGCACGCGATCCAGTGGTGCGGCGGCGAAGATATCGCGTACCTCCTGCGAGCGGGGGAAGGTCGCGATACCCGACATCGACAGGTAGAACCCCAGGTCGATCGCAGCTTGGGCCAACGCAGGCCCGCTGCTGAAGCAGTGCATGACGCAGGTATAGGTGCCCGCGCGATGTTCCTCGGCCAGAATGCGCGCCATGTCTTCATCGGCATCGCGGGCGTGGATGATCAGCGGCAGGCCGGTGCGGCGCGCGGCTTCGATGTGAATGCGCAGACTTTCCTGCTGAACGGCCATGCTGTCGGCCGTATAGTGATAGTCCAGCCCCGTCTCGCCGATGCCGACCATCTTGGGGTGTATGGCCAGGGCGACCAGGTCTTCGACGGTGGCCAGTGGCTCGTCAGCGGCGCTCATCGGATGCGTTCCGGCGGCCCAGAAGACAGGGGCGTGGGCATCTGACAGGGCGCGCACGGCGGGCGCGTTCTTCAGCTTGGTGCAGATCGTGACCATGCGATGGACGCCCACTTTCGCGGCGCGATCCAGAAGGTCGGGAAGCTCGCCCTCGAACTGCGGAAAGTCGAGGTGGCAGTGACTGTCGGTGACTTTGGGTTCCATGTCGCGCGGATTAGGCCACGGGCAGTCCGGACTCAAGGGCGCGCGCGGTCAGATCTGTCGTGCCTGCGCGTCGATCCGGGCAAGTGCGTCCCAGACGATTGCGGCGGGGTCGACGTTGACGGCACGCGCATGGGCCACGCGGTCGCCGATGTCCTGCGCCAATCTCGCCCAGACGCGGGCGGCGGCGTCGTGCGGGGCCAGCCGCGTCAGGGTGCGGACTTCGGCGTCTGGCGCATCCGGGGGCGGGCCCAGCAGACCGGTGCGCGCGGCGCGGTGCAGCAGGCGGGCGATGGCGGTGACGGTCGCATCCAGGCGTGCAGCGCCTGCCTTGCCCGCGCAGGCATCGGCCATGGCGCGGGCACGGGCGCGGTCCATCTGCGGTTTGGACAACAGGTTGACCAGTGCCTCGTAGGTGTCGGCACCCCCATCGGCCAATTCCAGCGCCGCACCGACCGATCCTTCGGCCAACGGGTTGGCGGCGGCGGGGTGACCCCCGGCCTGCACGACTGCGGCCTCCAGTGCATCCGGATCCAGCGGGGCCAGTCGCAGCACCCGGCACCGCGACCGGATCGTCGGCAACAGCCGGGCGGGTCGGTGCGAAATCAGCAGCAGCGTGGCTTTCGCAGGCGGCTCCTCCAGCAGTTTCAGGATCGCATTGGCCGCCGAGGGGTTCAACTCGTCCGCCGGGTCCACGATCACGACGCGGCGCCCCCCGGCGGACAGGCCGAAGAAGCTGCCGAGGCGGCGGACTTCATCGACGGTGATCTGCGTTTTCAGCTTCTTCGCCTTCTCGTCCCAGGGACGCCGGATCAGCATCAGAGACGGCTCGGACAGAGCACGGATTCGGGGCAGGGCGGCGTGGCCCGGAGGGGCGTCCAGCGTGTCGGCCTGCGCGGGCGGGTCTGTCAGCAGAAACCGGGCGATACGCCACGCCAGCGTTGACTTGCCTACGCCGCGCGCCCCGGTCAACAGCCAGCCATGGTGCAGACGCCCCGTATTCCAGGCGTCCAGAAACTCAGCTTCCGCAGCAGATTGACCGAATAATTGCGCCGTTTCGCGCGGGTGCGGCGCCTCGCCCGCGCGGTCGGCTTCGGGAATGTCGTTCACACCAGGGCCTCGACCCGGCGTGCGACCTCGTCCGCCCCGGCCATGCCGTCGACGATGCGGATGCGATCGGGGAAATCACCGGCCAGCGCCAGGAATCCGGCGCGCAATTTCTGCTGGAACGGCAGGCCGAAATCCTCGAACCGATCTTCGCCAGATCCGCGTGCCAACCCGCGCGACAGTGCGACTTCGGGGTCCATGTCGATCACGACGGTCAGGTCCGGTTCGCGCCGGATGACCAACCCGTGCAGCGCATCGACCAGTTCGCGCAGATCGCCGCGCGTCGCGCCCTGATAGACGCGCGTCGAATCCGCAAACCTGTCGGATACGACCCAGGCACCGCGATCCAGCACGGGAAGGATCAACCGCTCCAGATGATCGCGCCGCGCCGCATTGAACAGCAGAAGCTCCGTCTCGGGTGACCAGCGATCAGGATCGCCTTCGACCAGCAGGCGGCGGATGGCCTCGGCCCCGTCGGAACCGCCCGGCTCCCGCGTCAGGACGACATCGTGGCCGCGTGCGCGCAGAAAATCGGCCAGCCGCCGCGCTTGCGTCGACTTGCCTGACCCGTCGATGCCTTCGAACGAAATAAACATGAAATCGGCCTAGCAGGCCCCGTTCAAAGGGAAAAGACGATAGGCGATGCCGCCGCTTTTCTTGGCTCGGCAGGTATTCGTGCCAAGGGAGAAAACGACCACGGAGAACGGACCCTTTACTGGAATCGTTCCATCGCCGATCCCAGCAGATCGCCTGCGACGCGCCCGCCCGCGATCTCGAGCCGGCGCATGGGCCCGGCCCGCTCCACGTCGGCTGCCGCGATCAGCGGCACCTCGATCGGTGGCACACCCGGATGCGACAGGGTCAGCGTACCCAGTCGCGTTCCCGCCGTGACCGGAGCCTTGATCGGGCCGTCGTAAGTGATTTCGCCTGTCACCGCCTTGCGGCCCGTGACCGGCAGCAACAGTGTCACCGCATTTTCCGGGATCAGGTCGACAGTCTCAGCTTCGCCCATGAAAACATCGGCCTGCAGTATTGCTTTCTGATCGGCCAGAAGCTCGACTTCGGCGAACTGGCGGAACGCCCAGTTGACGATGCGTTCGCTTTCCTCGGCGCGTGCTGCCTCGGAGTCCAGGCCCGAGATTACGAAAGTCACGCGGCGGTCACCCTGAACGGCGCTGCCGACAAGGCCGAAGCCCGCTTCCTGCGTGTGTCCCGTTTTCAGGCCATCGGCCCCGATGTTCAGCCGCAGCAAAGGGTTGCGATTATAACGGTTGGAGGGCGATCGACCGTCGAAGGCGAACTCGGTTTCGGCGAAGTATTTGTAATATACAGGAAATTCGGTAATCAGACGTTCAGCCAGAATCGCCAGGTCGTTCATCGACATGACATGTCCCGGTGCGGGCCAGCCGTTCGAATTGCGAAACACCGAATTGACCATTCCCAATTCGCGCGCGCGTTCGGTCATCATCCTTCCGAACCCGGCCTCGGTCCCGTCCGGCGACAGGGCTTCGGCCAGAACGGCGCTGGCGTCGTTGCCCGACAGGACCACGACACCGCGGATCAGATCCTCGACCGATACGCGGTCGCGCGGGTCCAGAAACATCGTCGATCCGCCATAGCTGGCCGCTTCCTGCGAGACCGGAAGTTCCGTTTCCAACGTCAGCTGGCCACTGGCCAGAGCCTCGAACGTCATGTTCAGGGTCATCAATTTGGACATGGATGCGGGCGGCAAAGGCACGTCGGCGTTCTTCGACAGCAGGATCTGTCCGGTATTGTGGTCGACGACGACGGCGGCCCCGGCCTGGGTCGCGAATTCCTGTGCCAGCGCACTGCTGGCAAAAGTGAAAGTGGACAGTAGCACGGCCGCGATCAGAGGGCGGAGCATGGGCAGGGTTCTCCGGATATTGGGAATAGTCTTCGGTCGATATAGGATATTAGCCGCCGACAGCAAAAGCATCGGTGAAGCCAAGCCCCTTGGCCTTGCGGATAACCGCCGCCCGGTCCGATGCGGTTGTCGACGGTCCGACCACGACACGCCAGAATCGGCGGCCCTGGCTTTCCTGTTCCAGCACCGTCGGCACGACCCCGGCAGTGGACAGCGACGTCGCCGTGTTGCGGGCGTTTTCCTCGACCGAGAAGATGCCGATCTGGACATAGGCCCGGTCAAGGCCTGTGCTGCGCGCGGGTGCCGGTGCGGCGGAAGCGGTTCGCACCGGCGGTGCATCCAGCGAGGTGGCGGTCACGGTGGGGCTGATCGCGCTGGAAGCGGCGGGCCCGGCGTCTGACAATGCTGTGGTCGACGGGTCTGACGGTGCAGCGGACAGGGGGGTGCTGGCGGGTGTCTTGCGGCCGAACAGGCGCTGGAAGACATTGCGGCGGCGCGCAGGTTGTTCGACGGATGCGGCGACGGACACCTCTGCGCCTTCGGACCCGATTGCAGCCGTGGTATCGGATTCGGCAGTGTCGATGGCCGCTGCGGCTGCGGCGATGGCATCGGGGTGCGGTGTGGCGGGAACGACGTCGGTCTGGACCGTTTCTTCGGTCAACGGCACGGTTTCGGTCTCGGTCAGCGGGGCACTGGCGGCGGGCGCGGCGACCGGCTCGGACACTTCTTCCCGGCGCAGGGCGACGACGTCGATGATCGTGGGGGCCCCGGCGATGATGCCAAGCGCGGCGGCCGCATCGGACGACAGTTGCAGGGCCGGGCCGGGGTTGTCCCGTTCACGCTTGAACAAAGCGCCTATGACAAATTTGCCATTGTCGGAATTGCGGATGATGACCCGCTCCGGGTCACGCACACCAGGAGCCGCGACCCAGACGCCGCCAAGACTGGGTCGTCCATCCCAAAGTGCGCGATCCTGTGCCTTGAAAACCTCGGGCGCCTCGACGTCGCGTTCGATCAGCTGGACGCTGTCAAAGGCCGGGGCCGCACGGGTAGCATCGCTGCCGCCATTGAGCGCGGACTGGCAGCCCGCGATCAGGGCGATCAGCGCGACGGATGATGTGAATCGGATGGTTCTGGAGGCAAGCGCCCCGTGAAATGCCTGTCGCACTGTCATCTGCCCCAAGACTGTTTACTGCCGGTGGCGGTTCGTTGATCGGACCTGCCTTGGCGGGACCCTAGCGCATATTCCCAAACCTGTGAAGCCTGCTGTTCTCGGCCCACCATATCTTGGGGAATCGTGGCCAATATGTCGGGGGTCGCGTCTCCAGACCGAACCGCTGCGGCGTGCGGTCATGTCGCCTGTCGGTTTCCGGCATGCGGTCAACCGGGGCGAACCTGTTCTCCGGGCCCAGGCTGATAAGGTCATGGCGGCACGTCCTGACGGACGCAATGCCGCGGATGGATGACGGGAGAGGGATGCCACGCAAACCGAAACGCCGCCCCAGGGGGCGGCGCGTCAATAAGATAGCGATAGGATCACCCGGCCGAGGCCGGTTCCTCCACCTTCTTGTCGGAGTGGATCAGCAGCGGCTTGACCTCGCGGCGGACGGCCTCCTCGTTCACGACGACTTCCTCGACCGTATCCATACCGGGCAGTTCGAACATCGTGTCGAGCAGGATGTCCTCCATGATCGAGCGCAATCCGCGCGCACCGGTCTTGCGCTCGATCGCGCGCTTGCCGATGGCCTGCAACGCGTCGTCGGTGAAGGTCAGCTGCACATCCTCCAGGTCGAACAGACGCTGATACTGTTTGACCAGCGCGTTCTTCGGCTGCGTCAGGATCGTCACCAGCGCGTCCAGGTCAAGATCGGTCAGCGTCGCGATAACCGGCAGGCGTCCGACGAATTCCGGGATCAGACCGAATTTCAACAGGTCTTCCGGTTCCAGATCCTTGAAGTATTCGCCCACGGTCTTTTCGTCAGGGGCCTTCACATCGGCACCGAAGCCCATGCTGGACCCCTTGCCGCGCTGCGCGATGATCTTGTCGAGGCCGGCAAAGGCCCCGCCGCAGACGAACAGGATATTCGTCGTGTCGACCTGCAGGAATTCCTGCTGCGGGTGCTTGCGCCCGCCCTGCGGCGGCACGGAGGCGACGGTGCCCTCCATTATCTTCAGCAGCGCCTGTTGCACGCCTTCGCCCGATACGTCGCGGGTGATCGACGGGTTGTCGGACTTGCGGGTGATCTTGTCGACCTCGTCGATATAGACGATGCCGCGCTGTGCCCGCTCGACGTTGTATTCGGACGCCTGCAACAGCTTGAGGATGATGTTCTCGACGTCTTCGCCCACGTAACCCGCTTCGGTCAGCGTGGTCGCGTCGGCCATGGTGAACGGCACATCCAGAATCCGCGCCAGCGTCTGCGCCAGCAGCGTTTTGCCGCAGCCGGTGGGGCCGATCAGCATGATGTTGGACTTGGCCAGCTCGATGTCGGATTTCCCGGCATTATCAAGGCGCTTGTAGTGATTGTGGACAGCGACCGACAACACACGCTTGGCATGTTCCTGACCGATCACATAGTCGTCCAGCACCTGGCAGATTTCGCGCGGCGTCGGCGTCCCTTCGGAGGATTTCAGGCCCGCGGCCTTGGTCTCCTCGCGGATGATATCCATGCACAACTCTACGCATTCGTCGCAGATGAACACCGTCGGACCCGCAATCAGCTTGCGAACCTCGTGCTGTGACTTGCCGCAAAAGCTGCAATACAGCGTATTTTTACCATCACCTGAAGTGGAAGTGTTGGCCATATTAGCCTCCTCGTCGTGCCGCCTTGCCTGTGGCCGCCGACAGCGGGGCGCACCCCGCCGCTCATGAATTCCGAATATCTGACCCAAAGCCTAGGCGGATCGTCCGGGGGCCACAATGGCAAAATCGGCGCCCAAACCCCGGTTCGCCGGTGGCCTTTACGTTAACCTGTTCCGCACCCCGAATGGGCATGGATCGAGCCGCGAATTGCACTTCGCGGCCCGTCGTCCGGGAAACCCCGCAGGGTCACTTCTTGGTCGCCGGTTTCTCGTCGGGTTTCGCGTCGCCCCGGTTTTCGACGATCTCGTCGATGTGACCCCAGTCCTTGGCTTCCTGCGGCGACATGAAATTGTCCCGCTCCAGCGCCCGCTCGACCTCTTCATAGGTCTGGCCGGTGTGCTTGACATAGATGTCATACAGCTGCTTGCGGATCTTTTCGGTCTCGCGCGCATGGATCATGATGTCGGTTGCCTGACCCTGATATCCGCCCGAAGGCTGGTGAACCATGATCCGGCTGTTGGGCAGCGAGAAGCGCAGACCCTTTTCGCCTGCCGCCGACAGGACCGATCCCATCGAAGCGGCCTGACCGACGACCAGTGTGCTGACGGCGGGGCGGATGTATTGCATCGTGTCGTAGATCGACAGGCCGGAGGTCACGACGCCACCGGGCGAGTTGATATACATGCTGATTTCCTTCGACGGGTTCTCCGCCTCCAGATGCAGCAATTGCGCCACGACAAGCTGGCTCATGCCATCGTGGACCGGGCCGTTCACGAAGATGATCCGCTCTTTCAGCAGACGGCTGAAGATATCGTACGCCCGCTCACCGCGACTGGTCTGCTCGACCACCATCGGCACGAGATTGTTCTGAAAATTATCGACCGGGTCGATCATGGCACTGCCCCTTCTGCCACCGCCTCCACGACTGTCGCGGGCGGGCTTGGCAGGAACCTATGCGCGGGGGACGGGGCCTTCAAGCCGATCTGTCCAACCTGTCTTACTTCTGCGACAACCGGGATCGGCCGGGATCGGGCCGTGGGCAGGGTTCCGACGATCACGGGCGGGGATGCGCCGCGCAAGGCATTGTCAGACCGACGTGATTGACCCGCGCAGCCGTGCGGTGAATAGGATCGGGCATGAGTTACGAGACAATTCTGACCGCGCTGGCCGACCCGACGCGCCGCGCCGTATTGGACCGTCTGAGGCGCGGACCCCAGCCGGTCGGTCGCATTGCCGACGATCTTCCGGTTTCCCGTCCCGCCGTATCGCAGCATCTGAAGGTTCTTCTGGACGCGGGGCTTGTGTCGGTTCGGGCACAGGGGACGCGAAATCTCTATGCATTGGTGCCGGGCGGCGCTGGCCCGCTGGGCGATTGGCTGGGCAGTCTGCGGACCGATCCGGCCGATGCTCAACCGGATGGTGCCGTGACCGATACCGCGGAAGGCACCCTTCGCCGCAGACTGACAACCCGCCTGACACCCTCCGAGGCATGGGCCCTGTTTTGCGACGACCTGTCGATCTGGTGGCCCGTTGCCCGCGTGTCGCTGTCGGCGCAATCCGGTGGCGCGCTGCCGCAGATCGTCACCCTGGACGCGCGTCCCGGTGGCCATCTGCAAGAGGTGCTGTTTGACGGATCACGCGGCATTTGGGCCACGGTCATCACGGCGCGCGCGCCCGGCTATCTGCAGCTGGACTGGCGGCTGGAGACGGTGGGCGGCTCTGTCGTGACCGTCGTTTTTACGCCCCAGGACGGGGGGTCACGCTTGACCTTGACCCAGGATACCGACACGACCCGGACGGCGGACCTGTGGGATGCGGTGCTGGACCGTTTCTCGGCCGCCGCCAACTCGAGCCTGTCGAACTTCTGATGCGTCCCATCCGCGTGTTTGCCCTTGCCCTGCCGGTGCTGGTCCTTGCCAGCTTTTCGTTTCCGCGCACCGTGCTGTTGCCCGGAGCGCACGGGTTCCGCGAGATTGCGCCGCGCGTCTGGATGCAGCCCGGCGCGCGCGATCCCGTCGAGGTATTGAACGAACTCGACTGGGCCGAAACCAGAATCGAAGAATGGTGGGGTGACGCGACTGAACGGCCCCGCATCCTGATCTGTGGCGATACCGGATGCGACGGGTCGCTTGGCGGCGTGGGGCCCTATGCGCAGGCCTACGATCAGTATCTTCTGATTCTGCATTCCCGGCTGAGCACCGAGGACGCGGACCTGCGCCGGGCGATTATCGCCCATGAACTCAGCCATGCGGCGCTGGCATCGCGGGTGTCATCCTGGCGGCTGCTGACCGGCGATATGCCGGCCTGGCTGAACGAAGGGCTGGCGGTTCTTGCCTCTGACGATCCACGCTTCGACCTGACGCCCGAGCGCTGCGCGTTGCTTGCCGACGAAACCCTGCCTGAAAGTATGCGCGACTGGGACCATGCGGCGGGTCAGCGCGATCGCCCGATCTATCAGGCAGCGGCCTGCCGGGCCCGCGACTGGCTTGCAACCAACGCCCTGTCGGACCTTTAGCCCGCAGTCGCTTCAACGAAGCCAGAGACCTTCGCGCTTCAGCCGGTTGCGGATTGCCTGTTCCTTGCGGGGCAGGTCGCTACGGTCGAACAGCGCCCGCGCCTTGCCGCCCTTGGGCTGATACAGGAACCGCTTGAACGGTTCGTAGTCCTTGAGAACTTTCTTGACCGGGTTGGGGGCCGTCGCCCCCTGGACCGCTGTGATCACATGGTCTGGCGCGGTCGCGTACATCAACGGCAGAAAGCGGTAATGAAAGCTGTGGCTGCCATCCAGCAGGCCATCGTCGATCCCGCCCTTGTCACCGGGTCGCCCGCCGCCCAACTCGTGAATCGCCAGGGGGAGCGCGGCCTGATCCAGCCAGGGATCCAGCACCTGACAGGCGACCTCGTCGGGCGGGTCGTCACGGATCATCAGGGCGGCGTCCAAAAAGGCTCTGCGAAACGCGTCCGGATGTTGTCCGAAGAACCACCCCGCATTGAAATAGAGATAGCGCTGCCAGTATTCGTCAGGCCAGTTCAGATCCAGCGTATCTGCCAGCCGTCCGCCACGTCTTGCATGAAGAACGCCCCATATATCGTTGTAACCAGGCCCGTAAATCTCGATTTCAGGCCAGGTCCCCTCGCGCTTCATGCTGGCGGCAGGACGCGAGAAATCAATATCCAGCGTCGAGATGTCACTTGTGATTACAGTATCCGTATCGAAGAACATGAACGGCCCGTCGGGCAAAGCCACCAGGCCTTCGATCTTGTTGCCGTTGGGATAATAGCTTCCGAAATGCCGACTCTCGAATGGCACGATCTCAGCGCCCAGCGACTCCAGAAGATCACGCTGCGGCCCGGCCGGTATGCGCGGATCGGCTGACCAGCGATCGCCCGGCTGCGGCTCGGCCACGATCAGCCGTCCATCCCAGCCCGGCGCGTTGTGGCGCAGGGTCGCGGCGAAGAGGCAGGCTTCGTGGGTCAGGCGGCCGCGCTGACCGACGATCATGATATTGAAGGTCATCCCGAGCCTCAGCCCAACTCCGCCAGACTGTTGAGCGCGGTCTGCACCGCGTCCCGTTCCGACTGTCGTTCGGCAAGGTTGGCCCTGGTCTCCTCCACCACCTCGGGCGGGGCGGACCCGGCGAATTTCGGATTGTTAACTCTGCCCTCTATGCTTTTGATTTCCTTGTCGAGCTTGGCCAATGACTTGTCCAGTCGCGCCCGTTCCGCTGCAACGTCGATGATGCCGTCCAACGGCAAGGCAAAGCGGCTGCCCATGGCGGTCACGGCGATCGATCCCTTCGGGGCCGCGCCTTCGGTCAGGCCTTCGATCCGGGCCAAGGCAGCAATCATCACCGCATTGGTTTCATAGGACTTTCTTGCCGTATCGTCCCAATCAACCGCGACCACAGGGACGTAGGCCCCGGCCGGGACGTTCATCTGCGCGCGCGCAGAACGCACAGCTTCGATGAAGGCGATGACCCAGCGGATTTCTGTTTCAGAAGCAGTATCAATGTCTTCCGAGGTGACGTTCTCAGGCCATGTGCCATGGACCAGCATGCCGTCGTGACCGGTGACGCGCCACAACTCCTCGGTCACGAAAGGCATGAACGGGTGCAGCAGGGTCATGCAGTTGTTCAGAACCCACCCCATGACGGCCTGCGTTTCCGCTTTTTCGTCAGAGGCTTCGCCCTGCAACACAGGCTTGGAGAATTCGACATACCAGTCGCAGACCACGTTCCAGACGAACTTGTAGAGCGCGCTGGAGGCATCGTCGAACCGATATGCGGCAAGGGCGGCATCGACGTCTTCGCGGACACGCGCAGTTTCGCCGATGATCCAGCGGTTGACCGTCATATTCACGTTTTGGGGTAAGTCCGCACCGCTGGTTAACGCAAATTCCACGTCATACATTCCGGCAAACCGGACCGCGTTCCACAGCTTGGTCGAGAAATTGCGATAGCCGGTGACGCGCGCCGTCGACAGTTTCAGGTCCCGACCCATCGAGGCCATGGAGGACAGGGTGAAACGCACGGCGTCGGCCCCGAATTCGTCGATCAGTTCCAGCGGGTCGACGACATTGCCGAGACTTTTCGACATTTTCACACCCTTGGCGTCCCGCACAAGCGCATGCACGTAAACGTCTTTGAAAGGAATGCGGTCTGCGACGGGCCTGGATTGGTCGGTGACGGCCAACTGCATCATCATCATCCGGGCGACCCAGAAAAACAGGATATCGAAGCCAGTGACAAGGACGGACGTCGGGAAGTATTTATCGAGTTCGGGTGTCTCTTCGGGCCATCCCAACGTACCCAACGGCCACAGGCTTGAGGAAAACCAGGTGTCGAGGACATCCGGGTCCCGGAAGGCCGGTATCGTCTGCGGACTCTGCGGCTGACGGATCTTGCCTTCGGTTCGGGTGTTCAGACCGGCAAGATCGTCGCGGATCACGTCGAGCGCGGCGGACTCATCCTCGACGAAACGTATGTCGGCGTCATCGCCGTGGATCAGGCGAAGTTGCTCCAGCGCCGCTGCCTCGGACGTTGCGCAAATCGGCAGCCAATCCGCATCACCATCGGGGTCGAGCGTGTACCAGACCGGCACCTGATGCCCCCACCAGAGTTGCCGGGAAATGCACCACGGTTCGATGTTCTCCAGCCAGTGGAAATAGACTTTCTCGTCCCCCTTGGGCAGGATACGGACGGTTCCGTCCCGCACAGCGTCGATGGCGGGCTGCACGATTTTCGCGGTGTCGACGAACCACTGATCGGTCAGCATCGGCTCGATCACGACCTTGGAGCGGTCGCCATAGGGCTGCATGATTGTCTTGGATTCGACCAGCGGAACCAGAGCCAGTTCGGGCGGTATGCCGCCTTCCTCGAAGCTGTCGGTCGGGGCCCCGGCCTGTCCATCGGCGGGCGCGGCGGAGGAGGCGGACTTGCGCCCCAGGCGGGGGTCGCTTTCGGGGACCATGACGGCCAGCCCTTCAGCGGTGATATCCTCGACCACGCGTTTGCGCGCCTCGAACCTGTCCAGCCCGCGATAGGCGTCGGGCACGAGGTTGATGGCGTCGATCTCGGCTTCGGACATTTCCTCGCCGTCGCGGATGGCCTTGGCTTTTGCTGCCTCCTCGGCGTAAGGCGCGCCGTCGTCGCGCATCGCGGCGGTGGTGTCCATCAGGCGGAAACACGGGATATTGCCGCGTTTGGCCACGGCGTAGTCGTTGAAATCATGCGCGCCGGTGATCTTGACCGCGCCCGAGCCAAAGTCCTTGTCGGGGTATTCGTCGGTGATGATAGGGATCAGGCGGCGTTGATCCTTCGGCCCGACCGGGATTTCGCAGAGTTTGCCGACGATGGAGGCATAGCGTTCATCCGTCGGATGTACTGCAACCGCGCCGTCGCCAAGCATGGTTTCGGGGCGCGTCGTGGCAATGGAAATATAGTCGCGAACTTCGGTGAACAGGATTTCACCATTTTCATCACGTTCGGTATATTCATAGGTCTCGCCATCGGCGAGCGGATATTTGAAGTGCCACATGTGGCCCGGCGTCTCGATATTCTCGACTTCCAGATCGGAAATCGCCGTCTCGAAGCGCGGGTCCCAGTTTACCAGACGTTTGCCGCGATAGATAAGGCCGTTGT
This sequence comes from Jannaschia sp. L-14R, assembly GCF_056857695.1. Classification (NCBI taxonomy): domain Bacteria; kingdom Pseudomonadati; phylum Pseudomonadota; class Alphaproteobacteria; order Rhodobacterales; family Roseobacteraceae; genus Jannaschia; species Jannaschia sp. L-14R. The sequence goes on along the minus strand of NZ_JBSXNP010000010.1, from coordinate 680,483 downwards.
CGTACATATCGACGAAGACCTTGATGACGGCATCGTGGAAATTCTGGCTGCCCGGCCTGACATCGGAATCGCCCGGTGCCCCGCCCATGGTAAAAGCCTCGCGGTCCCAGTCGCAGGACGCGCCGAGGCGCTGAAGCTGACTGATGATGGTGCCGCGCGATTGCGTCTTTTGTTGCCAGACCCGCTCCAGGAAGGCGTCGCGGCCCATCTCTTGTCGCGATGGCTCACCGTTCGCGGCCATGTCGCGTTCGGTCACCATCTGTGTGGCGATACCGGCATGATCGGTTCCCGGCTGCCACAGGGTGTCGAAGCCGCGCATCCGGTGCCAGCGCGTCAAGATGTCCTGCAAGGTGTTGTTGAAGGCATGGCCCATGTGCAGGCTGCCGGTGACATTGGGCGGAGGGATGACGATGCTGAACGTCTCGGGACGCGATGCATTGGCCCCTGCGCGGAAATATCCACCGTCGATCCAGTCCTTGCTGATCCGCGCTTCGGCGGATTTTGCATCGAATGTCTTGTCCATTTCGGGCCTCATGTTCTGTTGCCCCGGTCCTAGCGCGACGGCAGGCGAAGGGGAAGGTGGACTGGGGGAGGTGCATGGCTGGACTATGGGACGCGGGCCGCTAGTGTCCGCATCAGCACCTTCATTCCGTTCGGAGACATCCATGGACAAGTTTGGCCTGAGCCAATCGACACGACGCACTGAAGATCCCCGGTTTTTGACCGGGCAGGGCGCTTACGTTGACGATACCGCGCCCGCAGGGGCGCTGCATGCCTATGTCTTGCGTTCGCCCGTGGCGCATGCGGATATCACTTCGCTTGACGTGTCCGAAGCCGAGACAATGGACGGTGTGCGCGCCGTGCTGACGGCCGAAAGCGTCGAGGCGGCAGGCGTCGTGAATAACCTTCCGACGGCGGTGGCGAAGAATCGCGACGGATCGCGGGCGGCGGACCCGCAGCGGCCGTTGCTGGCCAGGGACCGTGTGCGGTTCGTGGGCGAGGGCATCGCGATGGTCGTGGCCGAGACGCTGCAGCAGGCGCGCGATGCGGCGGAGGCCATCGAAATCGACTTCGAGGAGCTGGACGTCAAGATGGACGTGGCCGATGGCGGCCCGACGATCCACCCCGAGGCCCCGGACAACGTCGTCTATGACTATGCCAAGGGCGACGAGGCGGCGTGCGACGCGGCCCTGGCCAAGGCGGCGCGGGTCTTGGACCTGACGGTCGACGACAACCGCATCATCTGTGCGTCGATGGAACCGCGCGGGTCCTGGGCCGAGGTGGAGGACGACCGGCTGCACGTCTGCGTGAACGGACAGGGTGTCTGGGGCATGAAGGATCAGCTGGCCAAGTCGTTTGGCATCGACAAGTCGTCGGTGCGCGTGACCAACCCCGATGTGGGCGGCGGATTTGGCATGAAGGGGATGAATTATCCCGAGACGGTGCTGGTGGCGCATGCGGCGCGCGAATTGGGCCAACCGGTCCGCTGGATGGGCGACCGGTCCGAGGCGATGCTGTCGGACAATGCGGGCCGCGACCTGATCTGCCGCGCCAGGCTGGGGTTCGACGCCGACAACAGGTTGATCGCCTACCGGATGGACAATGTGGCCAACATGGGGGCCTATAATTCGGGCTATGCGCAGCATATCCAGTCGGAACTGTTCAGTAAGGTGATGCCGGGCTGCTATGACGTGCAGGCCTGTTTCATGACGTCCCGCGGCATCTTCACCAATACCACGCAGGTCGACGCCTATCGCGGGGCGGGACGTCCCGAGGCAATCTATGTGCTGGAACGTGCGATGGATTTCGCCGCCAGAGAGTTGGGGGTGGACCGGTTCGAATTGCGGCGCAAGTGCTTCATCCAGCCCGATCAGTTCCCCTACGAGAGCGCGATGGGCGAGACCTATGACGTGGGCGATTTCCCCCGTGTGCTGAACCGCGCCATGCGCGAGGCGGACGTGGCCGGGTTCGACGCGCGGCGCGAGGAGAGCGCCACACATGGCAAGCTGCGCGGGCTGGGCCTGTGCTATTATATCGAGAGCATCTTGGGTGACCCGAGCGAGAGCGCCGAAATCGAGTTTACCGATGACGGCCGCGTGACGCTTTACGTGGGCACGCAATCGAACGGGCAGGGGCACGAGACGGTGTATCGGCAATTCCTGTCAACCGATCTGGGCATCTCGCCCGACCTGATCGATATCGTGCAGGGTGACAGCGACCGCATCGCCATGGGCGGCGGCACCGGCGGGTCACGGTCGGTTACGACGCAGGGCACCGCGAACCGCGCGACGACGGCCAGGGTGATCGAGAAGTTCACGCCTTTCGTCGCCGGTCTGATGGATGTGGAGACGGTCGACTTCGAAGACGGCGGCTTCCGCGCCGCAGGATCGAACACGGTGATGACCGTACTGGAGGCCGCCGCCGCCGCGCGGGAAGCAGGTGAGACGGAGCTTCTGAAAACCCGCGAGACCGCGACTCTGCCGGGGCGCAGCTTCCCCAACGGCGCGCATCTGTGCGAAGTGGAAATCGACGGCGATACCGGCCATCTGGAGGTGGTGAAATACACCGTGGTCGACGATTTCGGTAACCTGATGAACCCGATGCTGGCCGAAGGTCAGGTGCATGGCGGTGTCGTGCAGGGCATCGGTCAGGCGGTCAGTGAACACGTTGTCTATGACGAAACCGGGCAGCTTCTGACCGCGTCGTTCATGGACTACGGCATGCCGCGCGCCGTGCAGGTGCCGATGATCGCCTTCCATTCCGAGCCGGTACCATCGACGGCCAACGTGCTGGGCATGAAGGGCTGCGGCGAGGCGGGGACGGTGGGCGCGATGGCTGCCGTCGGTAATGCCGCGCTGGACGCCCTGTGGGACCTGGGGCTGCGCCGGGTCGACATGCCGTTCACGCCATCGCGTGTCTGGTCGATGCTGCAACAAGCGAAGGGTTCGATTGCCGCTGAGTAACTTCATCACTCGCCTGTTCGGGCGCGACACGGCGGGGATCACCCGTAATGTCGCGCGCGCGCAGACGCACGTGGTTCTGATCGACGGGACGTTTTCGTCGTTGCAACCGGGAACCGAGACGTCGATCGGACTGACCTATCGCCTGTTGGCAAGGCAGGGTGCGCATTGCCTCTATTACGAACCGGGGATCGAATGGCGCGGATGGTGCAATTTACCCGAAGTGATGGCCGGCGTCGGCATCAACCACCAGATAAGGCGCGCCTATCAGTTTCTGGCCGAACGCTATCGCCCCGGTGATCGTATTTTTCTGCTGGGGTATTCGCGGGGCGCCTATGCGGTGCGGGCGCTGGCGGGCCTGATCGACCGCATCGGCCTGCTGCGGCCCGAACATGCCAGCGACGATCTGGTGCTGCGGGCCTATGGCCATTATCGCGACGACCCCATCCATCCGAGCGCGCGCAGCTTCGCGGCGCAGTATTGCCATACACGGGCCGGGATAACCGCCGTCGGTGTGCTGGATACGGTGCAGGCGGTGGGTATCCGCTGGCCGATCCTGTGGCGTCTGTTTCCCAAGGTCCATGCCTTTCGGTCGCATCGTCTTGGGCAATCGGTCGAATACGGGTTTCACGCCATGGCATTGGATGAAAACCGCAATGCCTATGCGCTGGACCGCTGGCGCACGCGGGGCAACCGGACGGCCAGTGTGGAGCAGGTCTGGTTTCGCGGCACACATGGCGATGTCGGTGGGCAGTTGAACGGGCGAACGACAGCCCGGCCCCTGGCAAATGTTCCACTGGTCTGGCTGCTGTCGGAACTGGAGCGTGTCGGTCTGGACCTGCCCGGCGGCTGGCAGGATGGTCTTCCGACCGACGCGACCGCGCCGTCGGCGGGCAACTGGGGCGGGTTCGGACCGGTATTCCTGTCGCGCAGACGGCGGCGCGTGGGGCAGGACCCCAGTGAATGGCTGCACCCGAGTGCGGCGGGCCACCGTGCGGCGCGGCAGTTGCGGATCTGGGCTGCCCGGCAGGGAGACACCGTTCGGAGTGAGACGGACGCGGCCGAATAGGCACCGCGCCCGTTGTTTCATCAGATATCGTGCAGCGACTGCCGCATCCGGGCCATATGATCGTCCCAGCCCTTGTCCAGCGCCAGGATCAGATCGAACGCCGCTGCCCCTTCGGGCAAGCCTTCGTGGGTCATCGACAGCCGGGTTCCGTCGGCGACATCCTCCAGTCGCCAGCGAACCGTGCTGGTCGCCTCACCCATCGGGGCGACGGTAAAGCTGTAGTCGAGACGCGAATAGGGTTCTGCCAGAAGAACTTCGCCCCATATCAGCCTGTCTCCGCTGTCGGTTCCGAACAGCTCGTATGGACCCGCAACCAGCGGTTTCTCCGGCTTGTGGAACCAGATCGCCAGCTTGTCAGGCTCGGTCAGATAGGCCCAGACCTGTGCGGGTGAGGCCCTCAGGTAAATGGATTTCCGGAGGGTTCGGTCAGACGTCGTATGGCCGGTCATTGCATGTCCTTTTCAATGGATGCCTTGAGGCGGGAAAGCCGGTCGTCCCAGAAGGCGTCGAAATATCCGAACCAGTCGAAAACCTGCTTCAGCCCCTGGGGGTTCAGCGTGTTGATCCGGGCGCGACCTTCCGGACGCACGGTGATGAGATTGCCGTCGCTCAGAACGGACAGGTGCTTCTTGACGGCTGCGCGGGTCATGTCGAAATTTTCGGCGACCTCGGCGATGGTCATGTCCTGATGTGCAAGCATCATCAGGATGTCGCGTCGGGTCGGGTCCGCCAACGCGCGAAATGCGGCCTGCGCGGTCATGGGCGCGCCGATTCGACCTGGGCGCTACGGATCATGCGGACAAGGATGGGAAATTCGGGCATATCAGACACCTTCGTAATACCATTCGGTATCAATATATATGAAACCTTATGGTATCATGTCAAGGGTGTCACCGGACACTGCCGCTGCACAGGGTTACGCTCGCCTCCAAAGCAGAGAGTTTCTTGCCTTACGCCTCACCTGAGGGGCCTGATCCGCAGCATCGTGATCCGGTTCGCCTCGCGGGACGCGACCTCGAAACGGAAGCCATGGAAACTGAATACCTGACCCTTGGTGGGAATCGTCTGCGCCTCGTGAATGACCAGACCGGCAACGGTGTTCGCCTCGTCATCCGGCAGGCCCCAGTCGGTCGCGCGGTTCAGATCGCGGATCGTCATGGCACCGTCGATCAGATAGCTGCCATCGGCTTCCGGCAACAGCTCCGGCTCCTCGGGGTGGTCGTATTCGTCGGTGATCTCGCCCACGATCTCCTCCAGAATATCCTCCAGAGTGATCAGACCCTGCAACGCGCCGTATTCGTCCACCACCAGCGCGAAATGCGTATGGCGGCGCAGAAACTGACGCATCTGATCGTCCAGCGTCGTGGTTTCGGGGATGAAATACGGCTCCATCATCACCTGCGTCACATCCAGACGTTCGACCGCATCTATACCACCGTCCTGCCCACGGACCAGACGGTCGATGGCCCGCAGCAGATCCTTGGAATGCAGAACGCCGATAATGTTCTCCGGCTCGTCGCGATAGACGGGCAGGCGGGTGTGACGGCTGGCCAGCGACTGGTCCAGAATCGCGGCGGGCGCGGAATCGACGTTTACCATCTCGATGCCGGAACGGTGCAGCATGATCTCCTCGACGAAGCGGTCGGCCAGGTCCAGCGCGCCAAGCAGGCGGTCGCGGTCCTCCTTCTCGACGTTGCCTTCGGTATGGCCCAGGGCGATGGCCCCCATGATTTCCTCGTGCGCGGACATGATGTTGCTATCGGGGTCGGTGTCGACGCCGAACAACCCCAGAACCACACGCACGAAGGCCCGGACAGCCGAGACGATCGGACTGAACACCCGGATCACGACGGCGATGGCCGGGGCGACGCGCGATGCGGCCGACTCGGGGTTGGTGATGGCATAGGTCTTGGGCAGCACCTCGGCGAAAACCAGAACCAGCGCCGTCATTACCAGTGTCGCGATGGCCACGCCCTGTTGCCCGAACAGCGTCGTAAACAGCGCGGTCGCCAGAGAGGCCGACAGGATGTTGACGATGTTATTGCCCAGAAGGACGCTGCCGATCAGACGTTCGTTGTCTTCGGTCACGGCAAGTGCGCGGGAAGCCCCTGCGCTGCCCTTGTCGGCCTGATTGCGCAGCTTGGCGCGACTGGCGGCGGTCAGGGCGGTTTCGCTGCCCGAAAAGAACGCCGACAGGATCAGCAGCAGGACGATGCCCGCCGCCGTGCCCCAGGTCGCGCCCCAGTTGATCGTGTCGATAGTGTTTTCCATGTCGGAGTTATGCGCGGCCCCTGCACCTGCGGCAATGGGCGTCACTTCCTCTTGGCATAAATATCCCCTGTTGCGTCGCTTATTCCCGCGCCAGCGGATGATGCGTCAGCACCAGCTCCTTCAGGCGGCTTTCCAGAACATGCGTATAGATTTCGGTCGTCGAGATATCGGCATGCCCCAGCATGGTCTGGATCGCCCGCAGATCGGCACCGCCCGCCAGCAGATGCGTGGCGAAGGCATGACGCAGAACATGCGGGCTGACCCGGTTGGGGTCAAGCATGGCGAAGGCAGACAACGCTTTGATACGACTGTGAAACCAGACGCGGGTCAGGTGTCCGGCCTTGCCCCGCGACGGGAACAGATGCGGCGAGGCGGGCGCGCCGCTGTCGATCTTCGCACGCGCCTGTTCGGTGTCGCGGTGCGCAAGCCATGCGGCCATCGCATCGCGGGCAGCGGGCGACAGCGGGACCATGCGTTCCTTGCCGCCCTTGCCGCGCACCAGAAGCATCCGGGGATCGCCCCGCGCGGCGGAAACCGGCAGGCCGATAAGCTCCGACACGCGCATGCCCGTCGCATAGAGAAGTTGCATCAGGCAGGTGTCGCGCAGGCGCTCGGCCTCGGTCTCTCCCATGTCCTCCGCCGCCGACAGCAGGGCATCGACGTCCGCCTCCGACAGGGTTTTCGGCAGGGATTTCGGCTTTTGCGGGCCGGTGATGCGGATCGCCGGATCGTCGTCGCGCAGCCCTTCCTCGTGCGCGAAGCGGTAAAGGCCCCGAATTGCGGACAGGCGCCGCGCGCGGGTCGAAGCGGCCAGACCTTCGGCCTCGCAGGCGATCAGAAAGGCCTCGATCTGGGTCCGGGTGGCGGTGCCGACCCCATGGCCACGCGCTTCCAGATGGGCGGCATAGGCGTCCAGATCACGGCGATAGGCCATCAGCGAGTTCAGGGCGGCACCGCGTTCCGCCGCCTGCGCTTCAAGGAACAGGTCGACCCAAGCACTGCCGTCGCCGCTCATGCCAGCAGCAGTTGCAGAGCCGTGCGCCGGGCCACGTCCAACAGTCCGACAGACCTGAAGAACGCCAGCGCATCGGCGATATCCTGCGGATCGGCCTGGGCACCGCCCGACAGCAGGCTCGCCGCTTCCAGCAGGGCCTCGGCCAGCCGTTCGCCTTGGGCCATACGGGTCAGACGGTCGGGGGCCGGGCCCGTCAGCCCGTCTGAAATGGCCTGCATCAGATTTCCGGGCGGGGGGGGCGCAGCGAAGTCGTCCTGTGCAATGGCGACGGCGAAGGCGTCGCGCGGCAGGGTCGGACTCGCGTCGCGGGCGACGCGTTTGTAGGCGGGCGACAGCAATCCGACGCGCAGGGCCAGATCCGCCGCCGAACCGTTCAGCCTGACCTGCGACAGCCGCTCGCCATAGAGATCTGCAAAAGGCACCAGCAGTCCGGCCTCCCGCATGCGTGCCACTGCCTGTGGCAGCGCGCTGGCTACCGCCACAGGATCGCCGGCGATCAGTGCGGTGTCCAGTTTCTGGATCGAGGCGGCCCGGTCCCAGACGCCGCCCGACGCGGACGGACGCCCTTCGGTATAGAGCGCCAGTAGCCGGTTCGGGTCCAGCGCGCGGGCGCGAACCAGACGTTCCGCCGCTTCGATCTGGGATTTCCAGCCGGTCGTGGGCCGCAGATCGGCAACCGCGAAGGCCAGTGGCAGGTCCAGCGTCGGAGGCGTCTCGCCGATGCCGTCCAGCAAACGGAACGCCAGCGGAGTCATCGGACGTGGCGGAACCGGTGGCGGCAGTCCCTCGAACAATTCGGGGTCGAGAAAGTTGGCCAGCAGCGCGTCTTCCTCGTCGGTGATCATCCCCAACGCGCGCCCGGTGTCCAGCGTCAGGGCGGCGGCGGCCCAGTCGCCCGATCGAGACAGGCAGAAGATGCGCGCGGGCAGGGTGGGCGCGACGCCCGGATTGGCGGTCATCGCATCGCAGGCGCGGGTGTCGAAACCGGTCAGCAGCGACGTGTCCCACCACCGCCGGAAGGCTTCGGGATCGGTCGCGCCTGCACGTTCCAGCAACGCCTGCGCCTGATCCAGCGCACCGAAGCGCAACAGCCCGTCGATGCGCGCGAAAAACAACCTGTCGGTGTCCCCGGCGGCGCGGGGCGGGTCCAGTTCGGCCAGCATCAGCATCAGCGCCAGATCCTGCATCGCCGGTATGGCGTCCCCCGGCAGAGTCTGGATCAGGTCGGCAATTCGTTCCGGATCGGATCCGGCCACGGCATCGCGCGGCAGACCGGTCAGGCGGGTCGACAAAAGACCCACGGCGTCGCGCCGCGTCTGTCCCAGCGGCATGACAGTGACTTCCGGGCCGGTCAGGGGGACAGCCACAGGTTCGTCCATGGTGGAAGAGGCTTGCGGCGCGGCCAGACTGTCGGACAGCCAGGGAATTGCCGATTCGGGTGCGCCCTGCGCGGCGACGGCCATTGGAAGCAGCCCTGCGATCAGTGCAAGACCTGCGCAGGCCAGCCGCCGATCACCCCGCATCGATTTCGATCGTGGTGCTGACCGGGGCTGTCTCGGGCTCCATCAGATAGGAATATCCGAATAGTCCGATCGTGCCGAGCACGAGCAGAATTAGAAGGTATTTTAAAAATCGGAACATGCCTGCCTGCCTGTTATCATTGCATCCATTGTGGCGGGCGGAGATATAGTTGGCAATCGGTCAAGCGACAGGTCAAGGAAACGTCATGCGGGCGATGGGCGACAAGATGCCGGAAGAGGCGGGACAAGCGGAACGGCGTGTAACCGCCGAGACCGGCCTCAGTCTGACGCGTCCGGTCGTGCTTGTCGGCATGATGGGCTGCGGCAAGACCGCTGTCGGCACCGCGCTTGCCAGCCGTCTGAACGTGCCATTCCGCGACACCGACGAGGCGCTGGAGTCGGCCGCGCGCATGACCATCCAGGAGATTTTCGACCGCGACGGCGAGGCCTTCTTCCGCGCCCGCGAGAGCGAGGTTCTGCGCCGTCTGCTGGAACAGGGTCCGGGTATCCTCTCGACCGGGGGCGGGGCGTTTCTGCGCCCTGAAAACCGTGGCGTCATAGGCAAGTCGGGCGTGTCGGTCTGGTTGAAGGCGGACGGCGAACTGCTCTGGTCGCGGGTGAAGCACCGCACCACGCGCCCGCTTTTGATGACCGACGATCCGAAAGCGACATTGCTGGCCCTGCTGGCCGAGCGTACAGACTCCTATTCAGAGGCCAGCCTGACGGTTCAGTCCGTGCCGGGACTGTCGATCGCGCAGATGGTCGATCGCGTCATCGCCGCCCTGCAAGACGCCGCCATCCTGACATGAGGCCTGAATGACCGACATCGTACATGTTCCTTTGGGGGACCGGGCATATGACGTGCACGTCGGGCAGGGGTTGTTCGCGCAGGCGGGCGATCTGATCGCGCCGTTGCTGGGCCGTCCCCGCGTCTTCGTCGTGTCCGAGCGGCGGGTGGCGGGGCTGCATCTGGATCGGTTGCAGAACGGTCTGGGCGACATCGAGGCCCCCGCATTGTTGCTGGAACCGGGCGAGGCGACCAAGGGCTGGGCCGGTTTGACGCAGGTGGTCGAATGGTTGCTGGACCAGAAATGCGAACGCGGCGATGTGGTGGTGGCCCTGGGCGGCGGCGTGATCGGCGATCTGGTGGGATTCGCCGCGGCGATCCTGCGGCGCGGCGTGCGATTTGTGCAGGTGCCGACGTCTTTGCTGGCACAGGTGGACTCGTCGGTCGGCGGCAAGACCGGGATCAACACGCGGCACGGCAAGAACCTTGTCGGCGCCTTTCATCAGCCGTCGCTGGTGATTGCGGACGTCGACGTGCTGGACACACTGACGCCGCGCGATTTCCGGGCCGGGTATGGCGAAGTGGTGAAATACGGGTTGCTGGGCGACGCGGATTTTTTCGAATGGCTGGAGGACAACGCGCCCCGTCTGGCGGACGACGCCGCATTGCGGGTGCAGGCCGTGCGTCATTCGGTGCAGATGAAGGCCGATATCGTCGCACGCGACGAGACCGAACAGGGGGATCGCGCGTTGCTCAACCTGGGTCACACGTTCTGTCACGCGCTGGAGGCGGCGACCGGGTTCGGCGACCGTCTGCTGCACGGGGAGGGCGTCGCCATCGGCTGTGCCCTGGCGTTCGAGCTGTCGTGGCGTCTGGGCCTGTGTTCGCAGGAAGATCCCAGCCGTGTGCGGGCGCATTTGCAGACGATGGGCCTGTCCCGCGACCTGCGCGACATTCCCGGCGACCTGCCGGGGCCGGAGGGGCTTCTGGCATTGATGGGGCAGGACAAGAAAGTCGTGGATGGCACGCTGCGCTTCGTTCTGGCACGCGGTATTGGTGTGGCGTTCGTTACTTCGGACGTGCCCGCGGATGCGGTGCTCGGGGTGCTGCGGGCGTCGGCCTAGCGCCCGGAACGGTCGCCGTCGTCCCGTCGCGGATCATCCGCCATCTGCTGCAGATCCCGCAACACCGCTACCCGGATGGCCGAGGCCAGTCCCGCACTGACGCCCCGGTCCCGGTCGATCTGCGCGGCCAGCGCGTTGATCGACAGGCCCTTGGCCCGCGCCATGTCGACGAAAGCGGTCCAGAACGCCTCCTCCAGCGACACCGATGTGCGGTGGCCATGCAGGGTCAGCGATCGTTTGCGGGGTCGTGCGTCGGTCATTCTATTTCGTGGTCATCGACGTGACGTTGCGCCTTGTCGGCCTGCGCCTTTTCGACGTCCTTTTCGGCTCTGGTGCGACCGAACCGGGCGGCATTCGCATCCGCCCGGACCTTCTTCGCATCCCGGTCGCGCGCCTTGCGGGCCGCGGAGAGGGAGACGACCTTGCCTGTCACTTCGGACCGATCATCAATTTCGGATCGACGACCCGGTCAAAGGTTTCCTCGTCCACCAGACCCATGGCCAGTGCCTCTTCTTTCAGCGTCGTGCCGTTCCTGTGGGCCGTCTTCGCAACCTTGGTGGCGTTGTCATAGCCGATGGTGGGGGCCAGCGCCGTCACCAGCATCAGCGACTCCTTCATCAGCTTGTCGATGCGTTCGATATTGGCTTTCGTTCCCACCACCATGTTGTCGGTGAAGCTGCCCGCCGCGTCGCCCAGAAGCTGCATGCTCTGCAATACATTGTAGGACATCATCGGGTTATAGACGTTAAGCTCGAAATGGCCCTGCGATCCGGCAAAGCCGACGGCGGCATCGTTTCCCATGACATGGGCGCAGACCATGGTCAGCGCCTCGGCCTGCGTCGGGTTCACTTTACCCGGCATGATCGACGATCCCGGCTCGTTTTCAGGCAGGATCAATTCGCCCAGCCCTGACCGTGGACCGGAGCCAAGAAGACGCATGTCATTGGCGATCTTGAACAGGCTGGCGGCAACGGTCCTGAGTGCGCCGGAGAACATGACCATCGCGTCATGGGCGGCCAGCGCCTCGAACTTGTTGGGGGCGGTGACGAAGGGAAGTCCCGTGATTTCAGCGATTTCCGCGGCGACCTTCTCGGCGAACCCCTTGCGGGTGTTAAGGCCGGTGCCGACCGCCGTGCCGCCCTGCGCCAGTTCATAGATATCGGACAAGCAGGCTTCGACCCGCTCGATCCCCTTTTTCACCTGATGCGCATAGCCGCCGAATTCCTGCCCCAAAGTCAGCGGCGTGGCATCCTGCGTGTGCGTGCGCCCGATCTTGATGATGTCCTTGAACTCATCCGATTTCGCGGCCAGCGCATGGTGCAGCTTGTGCAGACCGGGCAGCAACGTATCGCGCGCCATCATGCCGATGGCGACATGCATCGCGGTCGGGAAGGTGTCGTTGGACGACTGCCCCATGTTGCAATGGTCATTGGGATGCACGGGATCCTTGGAGCCGATCACACCCGACAGGATTTCAATGGCGCGGTTCGAGATGACCTCGTTGGCGTTCATGTTCGACTGTGTGCCCGATCCGGTCTGCCAGACGACCAGCGGGAAATTGTCGTCGAACTTGCCGTCGATGACTTCCTGCGCGGCGGCCGAGATTGCACCCGCCCGCTTGGCGTCCAGATCGCCGAAGCCGAAATTCACGGCCGCCGCCGCCTTTTTGACCACACCCAGCGCGCGCACGATGGCGATGGGCTGACGCTCCCAGCCGATGGGGAAGTTCAGGATCGACCGCTGCGTCTGCGCGCCCCAGTATTTGTCGGAGGGCACCTCCAGCGGGCCGAAGCTGTCGGTTTCGGTGCGCATGTCGGTCATCACGATCTCCGGTGGTCTGTCATCTCGATGAGGCGGACATAACGAAGGCTGCCGCACAGGTCCATCGCCCGCGCGCACACGCCCGTCAGACACCGCGCTGAAAGGAAAAGACACGCGCAGGGGGCAGGTTGCGCCAGACCTTGGGGCCGGCGATGCAGGCAAGGCCCAGTTCGTCCAGCGTCTGCGAGGCCACCGGCTGACGCATTCCGTAGGTGAATTGCAGAATGCGACCGCCCGGCAGCAGCCGGTCATGCGCTGCCACCATGATGGCCAGCACCACATCGGCGGGAATCGACCGCAAGGGCAGGCTGGAAACGATGGTGCTGACCCGCGGCAGATTCAGCGCCACAAGGTCCGTGGCACTGGCCGGATAGATCCGCACGCCCGGACACCGGCGGGCCAGGATGTCGCAGAACGTAGGGTTCATCTCGACCGCGTGGATGTCCGATGCGGGCACGCCGCGGCCCAATATGGCCTGGGTAATCGCACCGGGACCAGGACCCAGTTCTATCACCGGACCTGTCCCGACACCGAGTCCATCGGTCATTTCCCGGCCCAGGTAGCTCGAAGATGGCAGGATCGCACCGACTTCCTGGGGTCGCGCAAGGATCTGTCCGAGAAACTGGGAGAGGTGCAGCGACATCAGATGATCCCTGTAAGATACGTCGCCCACGCCGAACGAACCGACTGCTGAGTTGTGGGGCAAAATGTCGGACGTCAATACATCTTGGGACGATCTACAAAGACGTGATCGCGCAATCTCCGGATCCGGCCTTCGTGTCGGGTCTTCGGGTCCGGCCTATTTGCGGAAGCGATCCAGGCTGACGACTTCGGCATCCTGGCGCGGTGCAGGTTCTTCCTCAAGCTCGGCGAAGGGGGCCTCATCTCCGTCATCGGGGCCGTCGGGGTCGTCATCTTCATGCCGCTCGAACCGGAAACCGAATTCGACGGACGGATCGACGAAGGTCTTCATCGCCGCCCAGGGCACGGTCAGGGTTTCCTGACTGTCTCCGAAATTGAGCGTCACGGAAAACCCGTCATCCCGCACATCCAGGTTGTCGTACCAGTGCTGTAACACGATGGTCATGTCGTCGGGATAGCGGTCCCGCAGCCACGCCGCGATTTCGACGCCGTCGAAATTGGTGTCGAACGAGATGAAAAAATGGTGGTCGCCCGGCAAACCCTGTTCGGCCACGCGGAGAAATACCCGTTTGATGAGGTCGCGCATGGCATCGTGCATCAGCGTGCCGTAGTCGATCGTCGCAGATGAATCTGTCATTGGCCCCTCGGTGTGTCGCCTGGGAAAAGTAGAACAGAGCGGCGGAGGAGCGGCAAGGGCAGGTCGGGTGGAAAGCGGCGATATGCAACAAAGGTCATATCAAGCCACCAGACCTTCGGGTCCGGGCAAGCCCGGTGTTGATAAGTGCAGGCTTCTGTTGCCTCAACGTTTTTCGCGCAAGCGAAAGGCGGCGCCAGGGTTTTGGACGCCGTTTCATCTCGAAAACGCAAGGGGGTAGAAGTGCAGGCTTCTGTTGCCAGGTGCCTGCGAACCCCGCCTTACGCTGCTAGGCGCAAGGGCTTAAGTTTCGGTCTCGACGCAGCTTACGCTGCGACGGCGACCGGAGCACGGTTGATATTGGCAACTGTACATTTTGTACCGATAACGGTGGTAACTCACCGAGCGAAAGCATTACCCCTTTAGACGTCCGTCGATCCTGTTTCGACCCCATGATCCCCCAATACGGGATGTATGGTGGAGTCGCCGGGTACCGCCCCCGGGTCCGATCCGCTTATTACGGGCGCGTTTATCGCCATAGTCCTCCGAAGAAGACAAAGTGAACATAGTCTGTTCCGTGGTCCGATTCAAGTCAGGTTGATGCCCAGAAGAAGCACTGCGAACACGATTTCGGTGCCGAAGAACCCCCATTTCCGTGTCGTCCGCCCATCGAGCAGCAAAGACGTCGCCCGACCAAGGGCGCCGCCGCCCCAGACGAATCCCAACATGGCATAGGCTGCCGGAAATCCGATCAGAATCGCACCTACCCCGGCCACGACGAACAGCGCGCCCGAGGCCGCGCGCACTTCCGACAGGCCCATGGTCGACCCGCCGTCGCGCAGGTCGACCTTTTCCATCGTCCAGCGGGGGGCCAACCAGCCTGCGGCCCCGAAACCAATGGTGGCGAGGGCCAGGAGGAGGTTGAGTATGTCGGCCATGGCGGGTCTCCGGTCAGATGCGTTCGTCTTGAACAAAAGCCCTGCCGAAAGGTCCGGCAGGGCATGTGTTACGGGGTTGGCCGTCCGATCAGAATCCGGCCTTGATCCGCTCGAAGGTCTCGGCCTGTTTCTGGCGCAACTGCCCGTCCATCGGAAGCTGCGCCAGCACCGGTGCGTCGATGGTGCCAAGACCGGAGGCGGTCAGCGCTTCCTCGCCCTGACCTTCCATCGCGGGCAGGTTCGACTGGCCGTATCCCGCCTCCAGCAGCGGCACGGTCGAAGACGCATCCAGCATCGCATTCACATAGTCATAGCCCAGTTGTTCGTCCGACGTACTGTCCTTCATGTTGACGTAGCCGCACAGCCAGAGCGATGACCCTTCGGCCGCCTCGCGCTGGAAGCCGATGGGAAAGCCCTCGTCGGCCATCGTCGGAAGCGTCTCGTTCCAGGCCCAGCTTACCAGAACCTCGCCCGAGGACAGAAGCTGCGACAGCTCCGCCGGGTCGGTCCAGTAGGTCCGCAGGTTGACGTGTGCCTTGCGGAGCCACTCGGATGCCGCGTCGAATTGTGCGTCGGTGGCGTTCGACCAGTCGGTGGTGCCGGTCGCCAGATAGGCCAGCGCATAGGCGTCGTCGACATTGTCGGGCAGGGACATGCGGCCCTGGTATTCCGGGTTCAGAAAGACATCGAGCGACGCGACGTCTTCGGCCGGTACTTCGTCGGCGTTATAGGCGATCGCGGTGGACCCATAGTCCACGGGCACGAAATACACATCGCCATCGTCCCCGACTTTCTGGCCAGTCAGATCGCGGCTCAGGTTATCCCATTCCGTGATCTTCGACAGGTCCCATGGCTCGATCAGGCCGGATTCGACGAACTTGGTGACGGAGCCCGCGCAGATGTGCGTGACACCCGGCTCGTTATATCCCGACGACAGTTTCTGGAATGCCTCCTCCTCGTCGCCGAAGAAAGCGAAGTCCGGACCGGCACCATTGGCCTCGATATAGGCCGAGTGGAAGGCCGGGTCTTCGAAGCCGGAATAGTCGAAGACCGTCAGGCTCTGGGCACCGGCGGGCAGGGCGGCCAGCGTCGCGGCACCGGTCACTGTGGTGGTCAGAAGGGCAAGGCGTAAGGTCATGTATATAGCTCCCGAGGTTGGATGTTTTGCCCGGAGGTTGCGACCTGTCGCACGGAATGTCTAGCGCCTGTCGGGCAGATCTCTAGCGCCGCGCCCGCCGCGCCTGTCCCCGTTGAAACAAAGCGATCATCAGGGCCTCCAGCTCGTCCAGAACATGCCTGACTTCGCCCGCATCCCGCGCCTGCAGGGCCCCGGCTATACGGCGATACAAGCGGATGATCGTCTCGCGGTCGCGGTCGGCATAGGTGATCATGTTCATCAGCGGCTGCATCGCCTCGACCGCGCCCGCCAGTTGATACGACAGCACCGGGTTGTGCCCCGCATCGACCAGCGCCCGGTGAAACGCGACGTCGGCGGCGCAGAACGCCTCGTCGGTGCAGCGGCTGGCCAGACGGTTGATCGCATCTTTCAGGGCGCGCAGGTCGGCGCGGTCGTGCTGCGCGACCGCCAGATCGACGCAGGCGCGTTCCAGGGCGAACCGCGCCTCGGCGGCGGTCTGGAAATCGACGGCATTCATCGACAGCAACAGCATGGATGTCGCGACATGCGAATCCAGTGCCGCGGCATAGGTCAGGTCGGCCACGAAAGCGCCGCCGGAATGGCCGCGCGCGGTGCGGATCAGGTTCTTGGCGGCCAGCCGCTTCAACGCCTCGCGCACCGTTGCGCGGGAACAGTCGAATTGCAGCGCAAGCTCCGCTTCGGAGGGAAGGCGATCGCCCGCCATCAGGTCGCCATCCGCGATCCGCGCGGCCAGCCGGTCCGAGATGGACAGCGAAATCGATTTCGCGGGAGGGGTCTTCGTCGGCACCGGCAGAATCCAATTGTCTGACTTTTAAATGTCTGACATTTGATATGGGTGAATCGGCAACGGATCAAGCGGCTGGGGAGGGCGGTTGATGAGGCATCTGTCACGCATGACCGCACCGCACTGGCTGGCGCTTTATGCCGGGCTATTGCTGGCATGGGCCGCTGTTTTCCTGATCGGCGTCGATAACGGGTGGGCGATGGCCCTTCACGACATGTTTCGCCTGCCGGTCGATGCCGTGGGGGTGGCCGGGGCTTTCGCGATGTGGCTGATCATGTCGGCGGCGATGATGTTGCCGACCGCTTTGCCCGCCTTCGCCACGCATGACGACATCGCCGACTCCCAGGGCACGGGCGGCGGGGGGCGGCTGGTCACGGGCTATCTCGTTGTCTGGGTGGGTTTTTCGGGTGTTGCCGCCGTGGCGCAACTCGTCCTGTCGCGCGCCGGTGTGCTGGAAGGGGCCTGGCTCGCCGCTGCGCTATTGACCCTTGCGGGGGCCTACCAGTTTTCGGCCGTCAAGGACGCCTGCCTGTCGAAATGTCGCCAGCCGCTGACGTTTTTCATGAACCATTGGGACGAAGGACCGCTGCGCATGGGCCTGCGTCTGGGCGCGACCTGTCTGGGCTGCTGCTGGGCGCTGATGGCGCTCGGGTTGGTCGGCGGCGCGATGAATCTGGGCTTCATGGCATTGGCCACCTTGTTGATGGTATTGGAAAAATTAACACGCGGGGCCTGGGTGCCGCGCGCAATCGGCCTCGCCTGTCTGACCGGCGCGGGCTATCTGATCGGAGGAACG
Source organism: Jannaschia sp. L-14R (assembly GCF_056857695.1). Classification (NCBI taxonomy): domain Bacteria; kingdom Pseudomonadati; phylum Pseudomonadota; class Alphaproteobacteria; order Rhodobacterales; family Roseobacteraceae; genus Jannaschia; species Jannaschia sp. L-14R. The sequence continues at coordinate 662,963 of NZ_JBSXNP010000010.1, read as the reverse complement.
ATATGACCAAGATCGCCGCGCCCGCCTTGTCGAGCCGCCACCCGCAAGCCCGTCCGCAAGGGGCCGCCCAGACGCCTTGGGCGATCAAGGGCGAGCTGATCCTGAACTGCAATTGCACGGTCTTCTGCCCTTGCGTCGTGTCTCTGGGCAAACACGCCCCGACCGAAGGCTATTGTCAGGCGTGGTCGGGCATCCGCATCGACAGCGGACATTACGGTGACACCGATCTGTCGGGTCTGAACGTGGGGCTTCTCCTGGAAATTCCTGGTCTTATGGCGCGCGGCAACTGGAAGGCGGCGGCGTTCATCGACGACCGTGCAACCCAGGCCGCCTATCTGGGTCTGATCGAGATATTTTCGGGCCGGGCCAAGGGAACGACAGGTCTTTTCAAGCTGCTGGTCAGCGAATTCCTCGGGGCCGAACGCGCGGCGATCACCTATGAGACCGAAGGCAAGTCCCGTCGCCTGATGGTCGGCAAGAAGATTCAGGGCGAGGTGGTGCCGGTCAAGGGCAAGGACCCCGAGCGCGATATCGTCGCCACCAATACCGAATACTGGATGGGCAGCGACATCACCGTCGCCACCGCCACCAAGGGCCGGGTGCGCGCCTTTGGCCGTGTCTGGGACTTCGATGGGCGCAGCGCCGAAATCTGTCAGATCGACTGGTCCGGACCCGAGGTCGCCCGGTGATGGAGACACCGATGATCTCACCGGAATGGGTGCGCATGATGGTGCGGTTCGGGGCGCAGCAGAACGTGGCCTATGCGGACCTGACCTCCGATCTGGACGAGGCCGCGTGGTGGGCGGACCGGGGCGCGTTTTTCGGGTCCTTGGGCGCGACGCTCAACCACATCCTCTGGGCGGACCTGATCTGGCTTTCGCGACTGGCGTCCCGTCCCGCACCCGAAGCCACGCCGGGTGGGCGTGACATCGCCTCGACGCGGGTTGACTGGGCCGCGATGCGCATCGGCGCCGATGCAGAGTTGACCGCCTGGGCGGGCGGGCTTTCCGAAACGGATCTGTCCGGCGACCTCGACTGGGTGTCCGGGCTGTTCGGGCCGCAGACGGCGCGGCGCGATTTTGTCGTCACGCATGTTTTCAACCACGCAACGCACCACCGCGGGCAGGTCCACGCCATGCTCACGGCCATGGGGCGGGAGACGCCGACGACCGACCTGATCTTTCTGCGTGACGTCCAATGACGGCGCTCGCGCCCTCGAACCGGCTGCGCCGAACGTGGTGGACCGATGCGGTCGAGGCGGCGGGAGTGTCTGCCTTTACGGTCTATAACAAGACCTTGCTGCCCGTCGTGTTCGAAAGCCCGTCCGAGGATTGCCGTCACCTGAAGTCTGCGGTTCAGGTCTGGGATGTCGCCTGCGAGCGTCAGATCCGCATCGAAGGGCCGGACGCGACCAAGCTGATGCAGCGCCTGACCCCGCGCGATCTGGACCGGATCAAACCGGGCAAATGCGCCTATGTCCCGATCTGCGATGTGAACGGCGGGATGCTCAACGACCCGGTCGCGTTGCAACCGTTTCCGGGGGTATGGTGGATTTCGCTGGCCGACAGCGACCTCGCGCTTTGGGTCGAAGGGGTGGCGATGGGGACCGGATACGATGTGTCCGTATCCGAACCTGACGTTCAGATACTGGCCGTGCAGGGGCCGTGGGCCGGTGATCTGGCCGCCGAGGTGTTTGGCGAAGACACGCGGGACATCCCGTTCTTCGGTTTCAAATGGCTGCCATTTGAGAACGGCAAGGTTCTGGTCGCACGCTCGGGCTATTCCAAACAGGGCGGGTTCGAGATCTACGTGACCGATCCGGCGCTGGCGACGACGCTGTGGGACACGCTGATGTCCAAAGGGCAGCCATTCGATATCCGCGCCGGATGCCCCAGTGGCCCCGAACGGATCGAGGGCGGGATGCTGTCCTATGGCAACGACATGACCCGCGCCGACACCCCGTTCGAGGCAGGGCTGGGGCGCTATGTCCAGCGGTTCGATTGCATCGGGGGCGCGGCGTTGCGGGCGCATGTCGCGTCGCGCAAGATCGTAGCCGTTGAGTTGGAGGGCGCACCGCCGGTCTGCGACCGGGAATGGCCGTTGATGGACGGCGATGTGCAGGCCGGTCGCATCCGGTCTGCGGCGTGGTCGGACGAGTTTCAATGCGGTGTGGCGATCGGTATGGTCGGAATGAACTGGGAGCCGGGCGATCGGCTGACCTGCGTGACGCAGGACGGCGAGATTGCGGCCACGATACAGGAGAGGTTCTGGAAATGAGCGAGACATTCAAGGCGCTGGTCGTCGAAAAGGAAGATCAGGGGACCTCGGCTTCGGTTCAGGATCTGACGCTGGCCGATCTGCCCGAGGCGGAGGTTACCGTCGCGGTCGAATATTCGACGGTGAACTACAAGGACGGGCTGTGCATCGGGCCGGGCGGCGGGCTGGTCCGCAACTATCCGCATGTGCCGGGCATCGACTTCGCCGGCACGGTCGAGGCGTCGTCTGACGACCGGTACAAAACGGGCGACAAGGTCGTCCTGACCGGCTGGCGGGTCGGCGAAGCGCATTGGGGCGGCTATTCCCAGAAGGCCCGCGTCCGGGCCGACTGGCTGGTGCCGCTGCCCAAGGGGCTGACCACACGGCAGGCGATGGCGGTCGGCACAGCGGGGTTTACCGCCATGTTGGCGGTCCAGGCGCTGGAAGATCACGGAATCAAGGCCGGGCCGGTTCTGGTCACCGGGGCCGCAGGTGGTGTCGGATCCGTTGCGGTCGCGCTGCTGTCGGCGATGGGCAAGCAGGTTGCCGCCGTCACCGGACGGCCTGAACAGGCAGAATATCTGACTTCGCTGGGGGCCACGCAGATTATCCCGCGCGAAGACCTGGCAGAAACCGTCAAGCGTCCGCTGGAGGGCGAGACATGGGGTGGCTGCGTCGATGCGGTCGGTGGCGCGATGCTGGCGCGACTGCTGGGTCAGATGGAATATGGGGCCAGTGTTGCGGCAGTTGGACTGGCCGGCGGCGCATCGTTGCCCGCAACGGTAATCCCGTTCCTGTTGCGGGGTGTTAACCTTCTGGGCATCGACAGCGTGCTGCAGCCATATGAAAACCGGGTCCGGGCCTGGGATCGTTTGGCCGAACTGCTGCCGATGGACAAGCTGGAGGCGATGATCGTCGAGAAGACGCTGGAGGACCTGCCGCGAACCGGCGCCGATATCCTGAAGGGTCAGGTTCGGGGACGTGTGGTCGTCGACGTGAATGCCTGACGCTGCGTCATAGGGGCCTCGGCCCGGAAACGTGGATATTTTTACCAAGAGGAAGCTGGGCGACCGGACGGATGGCCCTATGATCCCTTCGATATGACGAAGGGTCTTGGATGACGCCGATCATTCTGTGGATGCGCCGCGACCTGCGGCTGACTGACAATCCGGCAATGGATTGGGCGGCAAAGTCGGGGCATCCCGTCATCCCAGTGTTCCTTCTGGACGAGGTGGTCGAGACATGGGGCGCCGCCCCGGCATGGCGGCTGGGTCTGGGTCTGGAGGCAGTAACGACCGCCTTGGAGGGTATCGGGTCGCGGTTGGTCCTGCGACGGGGGCGCGCGCTGGATGTGCTGCGGGCGCTGATCGCGGAGACCGGGGCCGAGACAGTGGTCTGGAACCGTCTTTATGTGCCCAACGAGCGGGCACGTGATACCGAGGTGAAGGAAAAGCTGCGCGAAGGCGGCATCGAGGCGCGGTCGTTTCAGGGCCATGTGCTGTTCGAGCCATGGACGGTCGAGACCGGGACCGGGGGCTATTACAAGGTTTTCACGCCGTTCTGGAAATCGGTTCGCACCCGCGATCCGGAGACGCCGCTGGCCCCGGTGAAGGCATTGCGCGCGCCTGACGCCTGGCCCGCCAGCGATACTCCGGGCGACTGGGATCTGGGCCGCGCGATGGGGCGCGGCGCTTCGGTCGTGGCGCAACACGTTCACGTCGGAGAACAGGCGGCGCGCGACCGGCTGGTGGGGTTTCTGGACGAAAAGGTCGGCGATTACAGTGACGCGCGCGACATGCTGGCGGTCGACGGCACCTCCGGCTTGAGCGAAAACCTGACCTATGGCGAGATCAGCGTGCGGGAATGCTGGTTCGCGGGCAAACGCGCGATGGAGGATGGGAAGGCGGGGGCCGAAACCTTCCTGAAAGAGATCGTCTGGCGCGATTTCGCGCATCATCTGGCTTATCATACGCCGCGCCTGGTCACCGAGAACTGGAAGCCCGAGTGGGACGCATTTCCTTGGCGGGAGGATAACCCCGATGCCGAAGCCTGGCGGCGCGGCTGCACCGGGATGGACGTCGTGGATGCCGCCATGCGGGAGCTGTATGTGACCGGGCGGATGCACAACCGCGCCCGGATGCTGGTCGGCAGCTATCTGACCAAGCATCTGATGACGCACTGGAAACTGGGACGCGACTGGTTCGCGGATACGCTGGTCGACTGGGACCCCGCGTCGAACGCGATGGGCTGGCAGTGGGTCGCGGGGTCGGGGCCGGATGCCTCGCCGTTTTTCCGTATCTTCAACCCCGAGACACAGGCCGAAAAATTCGATCCAAACGGCATTTACCGGCGTAGATGGCTGGAAAATGATGCATTTTTCGAGGCGATCCCGCGCAGTTGGAACATGACGCGCCGATCCGGCCGTCCGTCCGAGCCTATCGTCGGTCTGTCCGAGGGACGAGTGCGCGCATTGGATGCATACAAGCAACGGGACGACGGATAGCTGCGAATTTTTCTTGCAGAAACCGATCGCAGGGTGGTTTTCTTCCACCAATATCAAAGGGATTAACATGAACGCATTCACGACCACGGACGGACAGGCCGGTCTTCCGCGTTACTTCAAGCGGGCGTTCGCGATGGCGCAGGGCGCGCAGTCGGGCCGCATGGACGTGGTGCTGCCTGATGGCCGCCGGTTCCGCCACGACAGCGCGTCGCCCGGACCCGTGGCCGAAATCGTGACCCACAACAAGGATGTGTTCGCCCGTCTTGTGCGCGAAGGCGATGTGGGTTTCATGGAGGCCTATATGGACGGGTCGTGGACGACTCCCGACCTGCAGGCGGTGTTCGATTACATCAACAAGGAAGGGGACATGCTGATCCAGAAGTTCCCCGGGCTGAAACTGGTGCAAGCCTATGAAAAGGTGCGGTTCTGGATGCTGCGAAATACAAAGGCGCAGGCAAGGAAGAACATCTCCAAGCACTACGATCTGGGGAATGATTTCTATGGTCTGTGGCTGGACGAGACGATGACCTATTCGTCTGGCATGTTCGCCACATCGCAGGACCCGCTGGAGACTGCGCAGACCGCGAAATACAAGTCCATCATCGACCGGATGGAGGTGCAGCCGGGCGATCACGTCCTGGAAATCGGCTGTGGCTGGGGTGGCTTTGCGGAATATGCCGCCGCGGAGCGGGGGCTGCGCGTTACCGGGCTTACGCTAAGTAAGGAGCAGTTGAACTTCGCCGAGGAGCGCATTGAAAAAGCTGGACTTTCCGATCTGGTCGAGTTCCGCTTGCAGGATTACCGCGATGAGACAGGCGTGTACGACGGTATCGCGTCGATCGAGATGTTCGAGGCGGTGGGCCGCGAATACTGGCCGGTCTATTTCGACACGCTGCGCGACCGGCTGCATCCCGGCAGGCAGGCGTCGTTACAGATCATCACGGTGCCGGACACGCGGTGGGCGGTGTATACACGCAGCGTCGATTTCATCCAGAAATATATCTTTCCGGGTGGCATGCTGCCTGCGCCGATGAAGCTGGCCGAACAACTTGCGCGCGCCGGGCTGGAGGATCGCGGGTCGATCAGTCTTGCCAAGGATTATTCAATCACGCTGCGGCGCTGGTATGACCGGTTCAACCACCGTTGGGACGAGGTCGCGGCACAGGGTTTCGACGAGCGGTTTCGCAAGATGTGGAACCTGTATCTGACGGGCTGTGCGGGGGCGTTTGAATATGGCATGTGTGACGTCATCCAGATGACGGTCCGAAAGCCAACCTGATGCCAACCCCCGCCAAACTTGTCAGTGCCATCCTGTTTGCCGCGTTGGCCTGGGCTGTAGGCGAAGCCATTGTCCGCTATACGCTGGAGGAAGGGACGCGCGTCGGCCTGTTCCGCGAATTTCTGGCCTTCGGCGGTCTGTTGATCGGGTGGCGGTATATCGGGCGGATCGCGTCGGGGCCGACGATGCGGGGCAACACCGTCACCAATGTCATAACGGCGGGCATCGGAGGGGCGGCAATACTGCTGGTTCTGGGTCTGTTGCTTCACGCCTTCGGAGTCATGATCGCCGAGTCGCTGCAGGGCAAATACACCGCCATCGGTACGGCGGCGTCGGCCTGGATGGGGTTCTTGGTCAAAGACGCGGTGACAGTCTTCCATCCGGTTGTGATGGGCCTGCTGTTCGGTGGCGGTGCGGTTGTCGGGCTGATCGGCGGCCTCGTCGGTCGCACGATGCGATGAACCAGCGCTGACCGGAACATGAGCCGCTATTTCCTGTTCGGAACCCTTATGTGGGATGCGCTTCTGACCGATGTGGCTGGGGGCGATGTCGGCTGCATACGCGCCACGCTGAACAACTGGTCGGTCGAACGTGCGATGGCGGGTGACTGGCCTGTGCTGGTCTGCGGGGGGCAGGCAACCGGGTATCTGACCGCCCCACTGGACGGCACGGCCAAGGCCCGGTTGGACTGGTACGAAGTGGCCTTCGGATATGCCCCCGAAGCGGTAACGGTGGACGGGCCCGAGGGGGCAGTCTCTGCTCTGGTCTATCGGGAGGTCGGCGGGGCCGGAGGCGCGGGTGTGCCCTGGTCGCTGACCGATTGGGTTGCGGCGCATGGCGCGCGGACCCGGCTGGCCGCCGCCGAAGTGATGCGCGGCATGGGGCGGGTGACGCCCGCTGAAATTGCGGCACGGCGTGACGTGGTCCAGTCGCGTGCGGAGGGTATCGTCGCGGCGCGGAACCACCGCAGGGTCGCAACTGTCGGGGGCGAGGGACGGACCGATCAGGTCGACGTTCAGCGGGTCGACTATCCCTATGAAGGGTTTCATCGGGTCGAGGAATGGCATCTGGATTATCCGCGCTTCGACGGCACCCGTTCGGGCGTTCTGCAGCGCGCGATCTCTCATGCCACGGATGCGGCGACGGTTTTGCCCTATGACCCGGTGCGTGAGCGCGTCCTGCTGGTCGAGCAGATCCGTATCGGTGCGCTGGCCAAGGGCGATCCGCAGCCCTGGATGCTGGAGCCTGTCGCCGGTCTGATTGACGCGGGCGAGACGGCCGAGACCGCGGCCATCCGCGAAACGGCGGAGGAGGCGGGTCTTAACGTCGACCCGCAAAACTTTCATTTTGTTGGACGTTACTATCCCAGTCCCGGTGGTCTGGCGCAGATATTACACTCCTACGTAGCGGTCTGCGATCTGCCGGACGACAGCGACGGCCTGCACGGTCTGGACGGCGAGGACGAAGACATTCGTGTCCACGTGGTGCCTCTGGACGATTTGCTGGCGATGGTCGCGTCGGGCGAAGCGGTGAATGCACCGTTGATCATTTCTGCGCAGTGGCTGGCGCTCAACCGGGACACGCTACGCGGTTGAAGCCATGACGACCGAGGGGTAGATGGGATTGTAACCCATCCGGAGGCCCAGACATGATCCATCAGAACCTGACCGAGGCCATCGGTAACACGCCCCTGATCCGGCTGAACCGGGTCAGCGACGACACCGGCTGCGAAATTCTGGGCAAGGCGGAGTTTCTGAACCCCGGTCAGTCGGTAAAGGACCGCGCGGCGCTGTATATCATTCGCGATGCGTTGGCGTCGGGCGCGTTGAAACCCGGTGGCACGATAGTCGAAGGCACCGCCGGAAACACAGGCATCGGTCTGGCGCTGGTGGGCGCGTCGATGGGGTTCAAATCGGTGATCGTCATTCCCGACAGCCAGAGCCAGGAAAAGAAGGACATGCTGCGCCTTGCAGGGGCCACGCTGGTCGAGGTGCCGCCCAAGCCGTATCGCGATCCGAACAATTACATCCACTATGCCCGCCGATTGGCGGACAAGCTGGCCGAGACCGAACCGAACGGCGCGATCTTCGCCAATCAGTTCGACAACACCGCGAACCGGCAGGCGCATGTTGAAACCACTGCCCCCGAAATCTGGGAGCAATTGAATGGCCGCATCGACGGTTTCATCTGTGCCGCAGGGTCGGGCGGCACGGTGGCGGGCGTGGCCCAGGTTCTGCAGCCAAAGGGCGTCAAGGTCGGGCTGGCCGATCCGATGGGCGCGGCGCTTTATAACTTCTATAAGAACGGAGAGCTGGCGTCCGAGGGCAACAGCATTTCGGAAGGCATCGGGCAGGGCCGCATCACCGACAACCTTGAAGGGTTTACCCCCGATTTCGTCTGTCAGGTGACCGACGAGGAAGCGCTGCCCATCGTCTTCGATCTGCTGGAATTCGAGGGTCTCTGCATGGGCGGTTCGACCGGCATCAACATCGGCGGAGCGATGCAGATGGCACGGCATATGGGGCCGGGGCATACAATCGTGACAATCCTGTGCGACTATGGATCGCGCTATCAGTCGAAGCTCTGGAATCCCGCGTTCCTGCGCGAAAAGGGGCTGCCGGTGCCGCATTGGCTGGATGGTCCACCGCGCGAGGTGCCGACGGCATTCGAATGATCCGGTCACCAATCCGTGTTCTGAGTGCCGTGTTGGTGTGGTTGGTGCTGGTGCTGCCGGTGGCGGCGCAGGACGCCACTGCACCCCAGCCAAGTACTTCGCCGCAAACCTCCACGCCGTCGTCGACCGCGCAGCCGCAGAACGCAGCCACGCCTGCCGCCGAGTCCCCGGAATGGACCGATCTGGCAAAACGCGCGCGCGATGTGATCGACAACGGAGCGGCTTCGATCGAGGCTCTGGGAAGGTTGCGGTCCGATCTGGTTCGCTGGCGGACGCAGTTTTCCGGGGACCGCGAGGTAGGAGCAGAGCGCATCGCGACGCTGAAGACGCAGATAGAAGCGCTCGGCCCGGCTCCCCAAGAAGGGTCATCCGAGGCACCCGATATTGCGTCGCAGCGCGCAGACCTGAATGCCCAGCTGGAAACGCTCATGGCTCCGGTCCGCCTGGCGCAGGCCGAATTCGCCCGCGCCGATGGTCTGATCGCCGAAACGGACCGCCTGATCGAGCAGGACCGCACAAAGCGAGTCCTGGAAAAAGGTCCCGCGCCACTCAATCCAGTCAACTGGCTGCCAACCGTAACCGCCATCGGAAGCTGGCTTGCCGCTTTCGGGCGGGAAATGTGGCAGCCGTTCGCCACCCCCACGGACCGCGCCGTCTGGCAGTCGCGCGGGGTTGAACTGGGGCTGCTGATCTTTGTGGCGGTCATGCTCCTTTGGAGATCGGGCGTCTGGCTGGCCCGCCTGCGCGACCGCATCGCCAGGGATGAGGCGGACAGCGCAATAGTGCGTATCATCCTGCTGGGGATTTCGCTGATCCGTCTTATCCTGCCGGTACTGGGCTTGTTTGCGATTGTCCGTATCCTGCAACTGATGGGGGCCGAAGGTCCGCGCGTTGCAGTGGCCACGACGACACTGCCGATCATGGGGCTGGTCACGCTGCTGGCGCGCTGGCTGGCGTTACAGGCCCTGCCGCGGCGAGAAACGGTTGAGGCGTTCCTGCCGGTCGCGCCCGAGCGTCGGGCCGAGGCGCGACGGCATGCGCTGATGCTGGGTTTCCTTCTGGCCTGCGCCTTCGCGGTCGAGGTGATTGCGCCCACATCCGCCGACCCGGCGGTCAGCCGTGCGGTGTCGCATTTCGTCATCCTGACATTTGCCGGGCTGATCCTGTTCCGGCTGGGTCAGTTGTTCCTGTCGCAGGGACTTGCCGCGCGCGACGACGAAGCGGAAGGGTTCTGGGCACAGGTCCTGCGTTTTCTGGGCCGGGCGCTGATCGTCGTCGGGCTGGTGACACCGGTCATCTCGGCGGTCGGCTATGTCAATCTGGCCGGAGCGATCCTCTGGCCTTCTGTCATGTCGCTGGCGTTGATCATGCTGATCGGCATCCTTCAGGGGCTGGCGTTCGACATCTATGCCGCCGTGACGCGCCGGTCGGATGCCGGACGCGATGCGCTGACACCGACGCTGATCGGGTTCGCACTGGCCATCGCATCTGCGCCTGCGTTCGCTATGATCTGGGGGGTGCGCGGGACGGTTCTGGCGGAATGGTGGACAAGGTTCCTGCGCGGTTTCACCATCGCCGGGACCGATATTTCGCCCGCAAGTTTCATGACCTTCGCGATTGTCTTCGCGCTGGGCTACATGATCGTCCGTCTGCTGAAGGGTGTGTTGCGCATCAGTGTGCTGCCCAAGACCAAGCTGGATACGGGCGGGACCAACGCCATTCTGTCCGGCACCGGCTATCTCGGGATCACGGTTGCCGCGCTGGTCGCCATCACGGCGGCGGGCATCAACCTGAGCGGTCTGGCCATTGTCGCGGGTGCTCTGTCGGTCGGTATCGGTTTCGGCCTGCAGACCATCGTGCAGAACTTCGTGTCGGGTGTCATCCTGCTGATCGAGCGTCCCATCAAACTGGGCGATTGGGTGAACGTCGGCGGGGTCGAGGGATTCGTGCGCGAGATTTCGGTGCGCTCCACCCGGATCGAGACGTTCGACCGTCAGGATGTGATCGTGCCGAACGCGGATCTGATTTCTGGAGTTGTGACCAATTATACCTTGCAGAATTCCTCCGGGCGCGTGGTTCTGACGGTCGGCGTGGCCTATGGCAGCGATACGCGCCGGGTCGAGAAGATCCTGACCGAAGTGGCCGAAGCCCATCCGATGGTCGTGCTCAACCCCGGCCCTCTGGTGACGTTCGACGGGTTCGGGGCGGATAGCCTGAACTTTACGATTCGCGTCGTCTTGCGCGATATCCTGTTCAGGCCGATCGTCGCGTCGGAGCTGAACCACGGGATTGCAGAACGTTTCAAGGCGGAAGATCTGGAGATTCCTTTCGCGCAACGCGATATCTGGTTACGAAACCCCGAGGTGCTGCGGACAACCGCGCCCGATACTGCCCCGCCATCCGATCACACGCCCGACCAGCCCCCCGAGACGACATGACCGACATGCTGTACCGCACCCATCCCTATCGGAAGTCCGCCGTCGGCCGTGTGATGGCGCTGACGCCCGAGGGTGGGATCGTGCCTGATGCGTCGATCTTCTATGCCAAGGGCGGCGGTCAACCCGGCGACAGCGGGCATATCGCCTGGGACTGTGGCGGCTGTGATATTGCGGGCGCGGTCAAGGGGGTGGAGGACGCCATCGTTCTGGTCCCCGCCGAGGAATCGCCGCTGCCGCCGCTGGGGGCCGAGATCGAGATGCGTCTGGACTGGGACCGTCGCCACCGTTTCATGCGGATGCACACGGCGTTACATCTTCTGTCGGTCGTGGTGCCGTTGCCGGTAACAGGAGGTCAGATCGGAGCGGAGAAGTCGCGGCTGGATTTCGTCATGCCCGAGGTGATCTTTGATCGGGATTTCATTCAGGACCGGCTGACCCAGTTGATCGCCGAGGATCATGCCGTCACCGAGGAGTGGATCACCGAAGCCGAGCTGGATGCCAATCCGGGCCTGGTCAAGACTCTGTCCGTGCAGCCGCCGCGCGGGGCCGGGCATATCCGCCTGGTGCGGATCGGAACCACCGATGCGCCGGTCGACCTGCAACCCTGTGGCGGCACGCATGTCCGCTCCACCGCCGAGATCGGCGCGGTCGAGGTCGGCAAGATCGAGAACAAGGGCAAGTCCAACCGGCGGATCTCGATCATTCTGGTCTGAGGTGGGGACGGGTCGGAGGCGCGGTACGCATGGCCCAGGCTCCCGCAGATATACCCCAGGCGGGAATTGCGTCCCTAAGTCTTATGGGCAGGGGGCGAGGTGCCATACTTCATCTGCGGGGGGCGCGGTCAATGGGTCAGAATCTGACTGGCTGGACTATGCGTCATCGCGACGAGGGCGCGGGCTGCGATACCGGATCGACGCCCCCCGCATGCCAAGCAACACGTATGAGATTGCAGCGAACAAAGGCGCGGCCACCGCGATCAATACCCCGGTGTGAGCCAGGGTGCAGATGCGGTGGTCGGCCTCGTTCCAGGGCACGATCCCGGTGCGGGCGGATCTGTGAGTGACCGTGGAGCAAACCGGGGTCGTACGACCGGAAATCGACGACAGTGCAGACCTGCCGAAGCCCAAGTTGTAGGAAGGATCGGGATTGAACATGAAAAGAATCGAACTGGTAAAAAAACTAACGCGTCTTAACGTATTGTTAACTATTATCACGAACGGGTGATTCATGCGTGTCAGGCATTTCCCGTCAACCTGTAATACCTGCCTTAACTATTTGTAATTGTGTGTATAGCTGCCGAAATATTTCGTAAGTCGCGGCCAACCTGTTGTCCAGGCGCTCTCGATCCGTCTTCGGTCAGGCTGCGGGCTCGGTGGTGCAAGATCGGAATTCGCCGCCCTGAACTATGCGCCATCCGCAGAGGATTGCGGCGGACGCCTGGACGCTGCTGGCGCCCGCACGATACGTAGATCGTGACCCCGCGCGGGCCGGACACGTTGACATCGGGGACAGTCGCCCGACAAGTTGCGGCAATTGCGCCGGGTTCATGTCTGTCGCATCGCCAATCAATAATCCGGAGCAGGCATGTCAAAGACACCCTATTTCGCCCCCAGGGGCGGCCACCCGCCCCAGACCGACCTGCTGACCGATCGCGCCGTCTTCACCGAAGCCTATGCCGTGATCCCCAAAGGGACGATGCGCGATATCACGACCAGTTTCCTGCCGTTCTGGACAGCCACGCGCCTCTGGGTCCTCGCCCGGCCCCTGTCGGGGTTCGCCGAGACCTTCAGTCACTATATCATGGAGGTTCAGCCCGGTGGTGGGTCGGACAGGCCCGAAACCGACGCGGGCGCACAGGGCGTGTTGTTCGTGGTCGAGGGCACCGTCTCGCTTACGGTGGCGGGGCAGGCGCATGATCTGGGCGAAGGCGGCTATGCCTATGTCCCTGCGGGCGCGGACTGGTCATTGCGCAACGACGGCGGTGCAGTCGCGCGGTTCCACTGGATCCGCAAGGCCTATGTCGCGGTCGAGGGGCTGGACGCTCCGGACCCGCTGATCCTGAACGATGCCGACATCGCGCCGACCGTCATGCCCGACACCGACGGTGCCTGGGCTACGACGCGGTTTGTCGATCCGACCGATCTTCGCCACGACATGCATGTCACCATTGTCACGTTTCAGCCGGGCGGTGTGATCCCGTTCCTGGAAACGCACGTCATGGAACACGGGCTGTATGTGTTGGAGGGCAAGGCTGTCTACCGCCTGAACGCCGACTGGGTCGAGGTCGAGGCGGGCGATTACATGTGGCTGCGCGCATTCTGTCCGCAGGCCTGTTACGCGGGTGGGCCGGGGCCGTTCCGGTATCTGCTCTACAAGGATGTGAACCGGCATATGGCGTTGCCGCGTTCTGGCTAGCGACGGTTCGATCCGGAACGGCCCCCGCCCGTAAGCGGGGGCCGGATATCCTAGTGGCGCGGGGTCTCCAGCGGGATGCCCTCTGGCTGCCTGCGTCCGGCCATGCCGCCAGAGACTTCCTCGGTTGCCTCATCTGACAGGTGTTCGGGCAGAACGAGATTCAGGATGATGGCGATGAACGCCGCAGGCAACAGACCCGAGACCATCAGGACACGCGCCCATTCAGGCAGATACTGCACTGCGCCCGGTTCCAGCTGAAGGCCAAGGCCAATCGACAGGGAGACCGCGAAGATCACCATGTTGCGCCGGTTCCAGTCGACATCGGACAGCATCGAAATGCCCGCCGCGACGACCATGCCGAACATCACGATCACACCACCGCCCAAGACCTCGATGGGCACTGTTCGGATGACGCCGCCGACTTTCGGCACCAGTCCCGAGATGATCAGGAAAATCGCGCCGCAGGTCACGACGTGACGCGACATCACGCCGGTCATCGCGATCAGGCCGACGTTCTGGCTGAACGATGTGTTCGGGAACCCGCCGAACACGCCTGCAATCGCAGTACCCAGACCGTCGGCATAGGTCGCGCCCTGGATCTCCGTATCGGTGGCTTCGCGTCCCGCCCCGCCCTTGGTGATGCCCGACACGTCACCGACCGTCTCGATGGCCGAGACGAAGGCCATCAGGCAGAAGCCGACGATGGCCGCGACGCTGAACTCGAATCCATACTTGAAGGGTTGGGGCAGGGCGAAGGCGGCGGAGCGGTTCCACGATGAGGTGATGGCCTCGACCGTCAGGATGCCGACGCCCAATGCATAGACATAGCCGACTATCAGGCCGATCAGCACCGCCGAGACGGCCAGCATGCCGCGGGTGAAGAACTTGAGGCCCAGCGTCACCGCAATGACGACCAGTGCCGCCGACCAGTTCAGCAGGCTGCCGTATTCCGGCGTGCCGATGGCGGGAACGCCGCCTGCCGCGTACTGGATGCCGACGCGGACCAGCGCCAGGCCGATCATCGTGACGACAAGGCCGGTGACCAGCGGTGGCAGCGCAAAGCGGATCTTGCCGATGAACGTGCCGATCAGCGTGTGGAACAGACCGCCGATGATGACGCCCGTGAACAGCGCGGCCAAGCCATCGACACCCTTGCCCGCAACCAGCGGGATCATGATGGGCAGGAAGGCAAAGGATGTGCCCTGCACGATGGGCAGGCCCGCACCGACCGGCCCCAGCGTGATGGTCTGCAACAGGGTGGCAACGCCAGCGAACAGCATCGACATCTGGATCAGGTAGAGCAGTTCCGGAAAATCGGGAGAGTTCGACCCGAAGCCGAAGCCCGCCGCACCCGCGATGATGATCGCAGGCGTGACATTCGAGACGAACATGGCGAGGACGTGCTGGATGCCCAGCGGGATCGCCTTGTGGAGCGGTGGAGTATAGTCCGGATCGCGGAGCTGCTCCGGCGTTCCGATGGATGTGTCGGTCATTTCGTATCCCTCTTGGTGTGGTGGGACCGCTCTTGTCGGCGGTTCCCGATCAGTTGGCCGTTACCCGCCAGGGGGTTTCGAACCAATGTTCTTCCAGGTTGTCGCCCGGTCCGATCCGGTCGATGACCGCAAACAGGCCCGGTGGGGCCAAAGGCGTCAAGACGCCGTGCCATGTGCCGCGATGAAAGTTTACGCCCTGACCCTGTGAGGCAACAAAGGCGCGGGGCGCGCCCGGCGTCCCGTCGGCGTCGGCGGCCACGATCACCAGCCAGTCGTTCTGGTGCATCGGCACGAAGGCCTGAGACCCGTCGGGATGTCGTTCCATCATGTCCAGATCGTGCGGCAGGCTGCGCGGGACGGCATCGAAAATGCTGATCCCGGCGCGTCCTTCCATGAAGTCCAGCCGGGCACGGTCATGAAAGCGGCTACAGAGACCCTGATTGATGATTTTATCGGCATCACCGGAAGCGGCCAGCACATCGCCGAACGGGGCGAAAGCCTTGGCCGTCAGCGGTTCGGGCCGGATCGTGCGGGTCATGGCAGAATGGCTTTCAGGCGGTGCAGGGCGATGCGCTCGACTTGCTGGCAGGCCTCGTCGAATTCGCGGGCGCGATCATGAGCAACGCGGCTTTGGAACGCGGCGAGGATGCTGCTCTTGTCGTGGTCGCGCACCGCGATGATGAAGGGAAACCCGTGGCGCGCGACATATTCGGTATTCAGCCGGGTAAATATCGCACGCTCGTCGTCGGTCAGGGCATCCAGGCCCGCACTGGCCTGTTCCGAGGTGCTTTCCTCCGTCAGACGCCTGGCCGCAGCCAGTTTGCCAGCCAGATCGGGATGCGCGGTCAGGACGCCAAGGCGGTCGTCCTCGGACGCGCAGCGGAAGGCGCGGCAGAGGGCGCTGTGCAACCCGACTGCCGTGTCGTGCGCAGGACCTAGCTCCAGATCGAAGGCGCGTTCCGCGACCCACGGCGAGTGCTCGAAAATACCACCGAAGCGGGCGACGAAACTATCGCGATCCATCTGGCTGGGGTTTTCGCGCCGTGTATGGGGATGGGTTGCGGCCCAATGGTCGGCGATCTGTTCGCGGGTGGCGAACCAGACATCACCCCTGGTCCGCGCGTGGTCGAGAAACCGTTGCAGGGCTTCGGCCCGACCCGGGCGACCGACCAGGCGGCAATGCAACCCGACGGACATCATCTTGGGCGCACCCGCGACACCCTCGGCGTGCAGCGTATCGAAAGTGGCGCGCAGGTAGTCGAAGAACTGTTCGGGCGCATTGAACCCCTGTGGCGTGGCAAAGCGCATGTCGTTGCAGTCCAGCGTATAGGGCACGATCAACTGATCCCTGTCACCCACTTCAATCCAATAGGGCAGGTCGTCGGCATAAGAGTCGGCAACATATGCAAAGGCCCCTGTCCCGGTGGCCAGCCGGATCGTGTTTTCCGATGATCGCCCGCAGTAGAACCCCCGCGGTGGCGTGCCCACAACCTCGGTATGCAGGCGGATGGCTTCAGCGATGGCGGTGCGTTCGTCGTTTTCCGCCATGTCCTTGTGCTCGATCCATTTCAGACCGTGCGACGCGATTTCCCAACCGGCATCCCGCATCGCATCCACCTGTGCGGGCGACCGGGCCAGTGCAGTGGCAACCCCATAGACGGTTACAGGCAAATCGCGCAACATCCGGTGCAGTCGCCAGAAGCCTGCGCGGGCGCCGTATTCATAGATCGATTCCATATTGGCGTGGCGTTGGCCGGGCCAGGCGGCGGCCCCTACGATTTCCGACAGGAAGGCTTCGGACGCCGCATCACCATGCAGAATGTTATTTTCACCGCCTTCTTCGTAATTCAGGACGATCTGAACGGCGATCTTCGCGCCGTTCGGCCACTGCGGGTCCGGCGGCGTGGGGCCGTAGCCCTGTAGGTCGCGGGGATATCGGGTCATCGGCGGCTCCTGCGGTGCTGACGGTTATATGGCGACAGCTTTGCGGTGACTTTCAAGGGAAGGGGCGGGATTTTCGGGATTCTCCACTTCACCTTGGCTCGCGCGCATTGCATCCTTACGACTTGCAAAAGGAAAGCATGCGATGGCCGGATACCTTACGACGCACGTTCTGGACACGGCGCGCGGATGCCCCGCCGAGGGGTTGGAAGTTCACCTGTACCGCATCGATGGCGATGCCCGGACGCCGCTGCGCGTCCTGACGACCAACGTCGACGGACGCACCGACACGCAGATCCTGCCGGCGACGGAATTCACGGCGGGAACCTATGAACTGGTGTTTCACTGCGGTGATTATTTCGATCGCTGCGGCGTACCGTCGGAAAGCCCCAGGTTTCTCGACATCGTGCCGTTGCGGTTCGGCATGTCACAGGCGGCGCATTACCACGTGCCGCTTTTGCTGTCGCCGTTTGGCTATACCACCTATCGCGGCAGCTGAGCCTGCCTGCCACCGACGACGGAGATGCTGCCGATGTACGATCTTGCCATCATGTGGGACTGGCTGGCCTTTGCGGTGCGCTGGCTGCACGTCATAACCGCGATCGCGTGGATCGGGTCGTCGTTCTATTTCATCGCGCTGGACCTGGGCCTGCGAAAAAACGTGCCCTTGCCCCCCGGCGCGTCGGGCGAGGAATGGCAGGTCCATGGCGGCGGCTTTTATCATATCCAGAAATATATGGTCGCGCCGGACAACATGCCCGACCACCTGATCTGGTTCAAATGGGAAAGCTATGCCACATGGCTGTCCGGCGCGGCTCTTCTGGCGGTCGTCTACTGGGCCGGGGCGGAGTTATTCCTGATCGACCCGGCCAAAGCCGACCTGACCACATGGCAAGCCATCGCGATTTCGGCGGCGTTCCTTGCTGCGGGTTGGATCGGTTATGACCTGCTATGCAAATCCCCTTTGAAAACAAGACCGACGACAGTGATGTTAATTCTGTTTGTGGGGATCGTCGTATTCAGTTGGGCGCTCAATCAGGTCTTTACCGGGCGCGCCGCCCTGTTGCATCTGGGTGCGATGACGGCGACGATCATGACGGCCAATGTCTTCTTCGTCATCATGCCGAACCAGCGCGTCGTGGTTGCCGACCTGCAGGCCGGGCGCAGTCCTGACCCGAAGTACGGTCAGATCGCCAAGCTGCGGTCGACGCATAACAATTATCTGACATTGCCGGTGATATTCCTGATGCTGTCGGGCCATTATCCACTGGCCTTCGGAACGCAATACGCTTGGATCATTGCGGCGCTTGTCTTCCTGATGGGTGTCACGATCCGGCATTACTTCAATACAAAGCATGCGACCGGCAGCGGACCAGCCTGGACGCTGGGCGCGACGGCGGTGATTTTCGTGGTGATTGCCTGGTTGTCTACCGCTTCCACATGGGACGGCGATTACGACGCGATCGAAGCCATGCCGCTGACCGATAGTCAGATGCGCTATGCACAGGCCGAGGGTTTCGCCGAGGTCGAGAGCATCGTGCTGGGCCGCTGTTCGATGTGTCACGCACGCACACCGAACTGGGACGGCCTGCGGTGGGCCCCCAAGGGCGTCTATCTGGAAACCACCGGAGACATCGCGGCGCAGGCCCGCCAGATATATTTGCAGGCTGGTGTGACGCAGGCCATGCCCCCCGCCAACCTTACCGGTATCACGTCCGCCGAACGCCGTGCCCTTATCGCGTGGTTCAATGCGGCAGGTGGTAATCGGCTTGCGGATCTTACGGACTGATCCTTTCTGCGCAAGATCGCAGACGGGTCCGGTCGTGCCTGCGGCGTGCGGTTGTCCTGGAAGATAGAATGCCGGGTGCCGGAACCTTTTGCGTGGGAACCTGCGTTTGTTAGACCAAACGGTCCATTGGGTCGCATGGCCATTTCCGCAGGAGTCCTCAATGTCCCCAACCCATCATCCCGTCGCCGTGGTCGCCGGAGGGTCCGCCGGTGTGGGCCGCGCGACAGTAGATGCACTATTGGACCGGGGATACCGCGTCGCGGTTCTGGCGCGAGGGCAGGAACGTCTGGATGAAATGGCGGCCGAACTGGGCGACCGCATCTGGACCGAGGCTGTCGATGTATCGGACGGCACAATGTTGGATCAGGCCGCAAACCGGATCGTGGCGGAATTGGGTGTGCCTGAAATCTGGGTCAATTCCGCCATGCTCACAAGCTTCTCGCCCTTCGACAAGGTCGGCGAGACGGAGTTCCGCAAGATCACCGAGACCACGTATCTTGGTACGGTAAACGGCTGCCGCGCTGCGCTGCGCATCATGTCGCATGGCAATATCGTCAATGTCGGGTCCGGCCTTGCCTATGTCTCCGTTCCGAACCAGGCGGCCTATTGCGGAGCGAAACATGCGGTCGAAGGCTTCACACAGTCCCTGCGCATTGAAATCAGGCGGGCCGGTCGCCCGATTACATTGTCGATGGTGCAATTGCCTGCGGTGAACACGCCGCAATTTGACTGGGCGCGCAACCGGATGGACCGCAAACCGCAACCCGCCCCGCCGATATTTCAGCCGGAAGTCGCTGCACGGGGTATTCTTCGGGCCATTGATACGGATGCGCGGGAAATGCTGGTCGGTAGTTCTGTGCTGAAACTGATGGTCGGCAATATTCTGGCCCCCGACGTGGTGGAGAGCAGATTGGAGGATGAGGGCGTTCGCATGCAAAAGTCCGACCGACCGACGGAGGATGGACCCGATAACCTGGATGGGCCGGTTCGGGATCAGGCGGCGACGGCGCACGGTCCCTATGACAGTCGCGCTTATGATGACGGACTGATTGTCGACGGCGATCTTATGCGCAAGGTGCTGGTCTTCGGCGGGGCCGCAGCTATCCTGGGGCTTGGCATCCTTGTCGGGCGTTCGACGAAACCGGCGAACGGATCTTCGCCACAGCAAGATCGGAATGGGACATCGGCCTTACCGTTCTATCATCGACCGACCGAATACAGATCCTGAGATATCCGTGCGTATTATGCACCAGCATAAATCGGTCGGATGATATATTGATATTTGATAACATCGTACATTTCCCTGCGTGAGCTGGCTTGAGGACGCCGGAGAACTGGGTTCTATGGGGGCGCGCCGTAGGGCATTGCGGTGCGGCATGATTCAAGAATTCCTGCACCAACTGGTCCATTTCGAAAGGATTAAGATTGGAAGATGTCGTCGCAGCGCGACTGGCCGAACTGTCGGCCAGTTGGAACAAAGCCAAAGGTGAAGTGTTCCGGCAGGCAATCAGTCATATCCGCATGCCCCTGTGCATCAGCGATCCTACGCAAACCGACAATCCCATTGTATTCGCGAACGATGCCTTCTGTGATTTGACAGGTTATTCGATGGAGGAGGTCATCGGTCGGAATTGCAGGTTCCTGCAGGGACCGGGCACCACACGCGACAGCATCGAGAGGTTGCGCGAGGTCCTGATCAGCGAGGAGCTGGCGACAGTCGAGATCGTGAATTATCGCAAGGATGGCTCGGAATTCATAAATGCGTTGCAACTCGGTCCGATTTCCGACCCGGACGGCAATTTGCTGTTTTATTTCGGATCGCAATTCGACGTCTCGTCTCAGCGCAGGAAAGAGAAGGAGGCAGCGGCGCTTCGGTCCCGCGAATTGCTTCACCGGTTGCGCAATATCGTGAACGTCATGGCCGTCGTCATCAAGATGACAAGTCGGGACTATCCAGGATCCGAAGCCTTGCGCGATGTGATCACGGGCCGATTGCTGGCCTTGGGAAAAGCGCATTTCGACACGATCGGAGAGGATGGATCACGGGAAAGTCTTGCTCTGTCTCAGATCGCCGAGACCATCCTTCATGCCTATGCTCCGATGGCCGGAACGCAAGTTGTATTGAACGGTCCGGTCGTGGTTCTGCCCGAATCCCGGGTCACGCCTTTGACACTGATTCTGCATGAACTTGCGACCAATGCAGTGAAGTACGGTGCACTGAGCGCGCCGCAAGGGCATGTCGACCTATCCTGGCACTTGGATTGCGGTGTTCTGAACCTGGCTTGGCAGGAAAATGGGGGTCCAGCCGTCACCGTTCCGAAACGCGAGGGCGGGTCCGGGATCATTCGCACCATCGTCGGGGCCATGGGCGGGACGATCGTGTTCGACTGGAAAGCGGATGGCCTGCGTGTGGATGTGCAGATGTCCGTTGGAGAGCATGTCTAGGTCCGGTTCAGTCCGATTGTCAGGAAGCCTGGATCGAACTGACCGATTTCGGTCAGCTTTGGCAGATCGGTGATCGTCACGCGACCGTCCTGAAAGACGCAGCAGCCCGCCTCGCGCAGCTCCCGCAGGACGCGGTTCACGTGCACGGCGGACATGCCGCAAGCTTCGCCCAGATCGGTCTGCGTCAACGGCAGGTCGAAACTCTGACCTTCGGCCAGTCCAGCCATTCCCAGCCGGGTCTCCATCTCGCACAGGAAATTGGCGATCCGCCCGCTGGCCCGAAGGGCGCCGACGCGGAACGACCAGTAACGGTGAATGGATGCGTCGATGACGGTCTGACCCCAGAGAGATATGCCTACGTCAGGCATGTCGATAAGCAGTTGTCGAAGGAGATCGTGAGGAAAGACGGCGAGTCTGACATTCGTCATGGCCGTCACGTCATGATCCAGGGTTCCGATCGGAAAGCTGTGCAGATCGACGAAGTCGCCCGGAACCTCCAGCGCGACCATTTCACGAAAATCGCGGTGCGGTCCGGGAACATGCCGCCCGACGATCCCGTCTATCAGCAACAGGCTGCGGTCCAGCGACTCGCCCATTCGCGAGATCAAGGTCTTGGCCGTAACATCCCTGACTTCAGTGCAGCAGTCGCGGACGGCTTCCCATTCGCGATCCGTCAGTCGCGCGGCCATGCCCCGTTTAACAAGATCGCTCTTTTCGACGGTCATCTTCGCCCTCCTCTTGGCGTGTGCCAGCAGATTTCATCTATCAGGTATTGCGCAAGCCCCGGGTGTCCATGCAAATCCGGCTTTCTGTGACTAATTGCTGTTTAAAATCGCTTTTTCGAGTTATCGACCACCTGTGATGGCGCAGAACCCTGGAGAGCTGGCGCTGTACCAAGATGGGTTTACTGGCAATGAATCCGCGTTGCTTGAAGGTTCACGCCACAGGAGTTGCGCGGGGAACAAGACCCGTATCTTCCGTCCACGTCTCTGGCTTGACCCATCAAGACTCCCGGCAACCATACTGGCTTGCACGGCCTATGGCGGGACGCGGGTTCGATCAGTGGACAATGTGCCCGGTATCAGTTTCCGCCGAAGATGCGTCGCAGTTCGGTTTTCTGTACCTTGCCCATTGTATTACGTGGCAGCGCGTCAAGGAAATGGATGTGGCGCGGGTGCTTGTAGCGGGCAAGATCCGGCGTCACGGCAGCAAGCAGATCCTCGTCCTTCAGGTCTGCGCCCGGCAGGCGGACGACGGCAACGGCGACGCTCTCTCCGAAGTCGGGATGAGGCACGCCGAAGACCGCGCTTTCGGCCACGCCGGGAACAGCGTCCACCAGCGTTTCGATCTCCTTGGGATAGATGTTGTAGCCGCCCGAAATGATAAGGTCCTTCGACCGCCCGACGATGGTATAGTAGCCGTCGGCATCCACCGTGCCGATATCGCCGGTAGCGAACCACCCACCGGGCCGCATGTCTTCCGCAGTCTTCTCGGGCATGTTCCAGTAGCCCGCGAATAGGTTGGGGCCGCGCACCTCGATATCGCCGGGCTCGCCCGTGGGCACGGGGGTGCCGTCGGCCCCGGTCAGCCGCACCTCCACCCCCGGCAGGGGCAGGCCCACGCTACCGGGCTTGCGCATGCCGTCGTAGGGGTTCGAGGTGTTCATGCAGGTCTCGGTCATGCCGTAGCGTTCCAGCACGATATGTCCGGTGCGATCGTGCCATTTCGCGTGCGTATCCGTCAGCATCGGCGCGGAACCGGACACGAACAGGCGCATGTGTGCAGCCGCCTGTCGCGTCAGGCCCGGCTGGTCCAGCAGCCGGGTATAGAAGGTCGGCACGCCCATCAGCGTCGTGGCACGGGGGAAGTCGGCCAGAACGGCGGCGGCGTCGAAGTTGCGGTGCAGAAGGATCTGGCCGCCGGCCATCAGGGTCACATTGATCGCGACGAACAGGCCGTGTGTGTGAAAAACGGGCAGCGCATGGATCAGCACGTCGTCTGCCGTGAATTGCCACAGGTCGCGCAGGGCAACGGCGTTCGAGACAAGGTTTCCGTGCGTCAGCATGGCCCCCTTGGAGCGGCCCGTCGTGCCTGATGTATAGAGGAACGCGGCGATGTCACCGGCTTCGCGCGGGATGGCTGCGGGCAGGGGGGCCGCGTCTTCCATCGCCTCGGCGAGGGTGCCCCGTCCATCGGCATCGAGGGTGAGGATGTGGGCGACCGCGGCCTCGCGCGTGGCTGTCTTCATCTCCGCCTGCCGGGCCGGGTCGCAGACGAAGACGCGGGGGGACGCATCGGTCAGGAAATACTCGACCTCGGCGGCAGTATAGGCAGTGTTGAGAGGCAGATGGACTGCTCCGGCCATCACTGTGCCAAGGTAGCATTGCAGCGCGGCGACCGACTTCTCGACCTGCATGACGACCCTGTCGCCCGGTTCAACGCCAAGCGACACGAGCGCCTGTGCCATGCGGGCTGCCCCGTCCCAGAGATCGGCGTAGGTCGTGACCGTCCCGGTAGTATCGGTGGCGAAGAGTGCGTCGCTGCGTCCATCGGAGGCCGAGCGAAGGGCACGGATCAGATGATTTGTGTCGGGCATGTCGGCCCCTCTCAGTGTGATTTCAGCAAGCGCCGCACGGCGGGGGCGGCGATGACCTGATCGTCGGTCGAATAGGCTTCGTGATTCCGCTCGATCGTTGCAAGGTCATAGAGATAGTTGACCATCACGCCCCAGGACCCTGCCATGCCGCGTGGGCTGCGATCTGCGGCGGGATGGATGCGCTCCAGCCGGGCACCGTTACCCAGATGGAACCGCGCGACAGGGTCGGTGGCACCGCCGCGGTCGGCACGGGAGACGAGCATGTAATACGCCGTCAACTCGGCCAGGGCCGAAGCCTCCGGCGTATCGGAGGACGCCGTTTTCGACAGGCGCGGTGGCAGGGCGTCGGCGTTTTCCCTGGCCCAGCGGCGCAGGCCAGGTACCGGCGAGAGCGTGACGAAGGTATCGAGGCCCGAGAATTCGCGACGCAATTCCTCGACCACCTGCTTGATGAGGAAGTTGCCGAAAGAGATGCCACGCAGTCCCGCCTGACAATTGGAGATGGAATAGAATACAGCCGTCTCGGCCTGTCGCGGCTCCAGCATTTCGCGACTTTCGGCCAGAATGGCACCGATGTCGCCGGGAATGCCGGTCGTCAACGCTACCTCAACGAAGATAAGCGGGTCGTCGGCGAGAGCGGGATGGAAAAACGCATAGAGCCGACGGTCGGGCGCGCCCACGCGGCGGCGCAGATCGTCCCAGCCGCTGATCTCGTGGACAGCCTCGTAGCGGATAATCTTTTCGAGGATGGCCGCCGGGGTGGACCAGTCGATGGAGCGCAGCTCGAGGAAGCCGCGGTTGAACCACGAGGAAAAGAGATGACGGAAATCGTCGTCCAGCGGCTTGAGCGTGGCATCCTTGGCCAGAAAGTCGAGCAGATCGCGCCGCATCGCCACCAGCCGACGCGTGCCACCGGGCGCGCGGTTGAGCCGTCGGATCAGTTCCTGCGAGCGAGGCTCCGATGCGGTGTGCAGGTTGCGCAGGTCGCCATCTTTCCGGCCCGCCCACGCAGCCTCGACCCGTGCGGCGTCGACGCCGAAACGGTCGCGCAGGGTGCCAAAGAAGACGCGCCGGCGGTCGGCGGTCATGGCGTCGTAACGCTCGAAGATGGCACGGGCCTGCGCCAGCCCCGTCGCCTCGCCCTTGCCAGACAGAACCGCCTCGCAAAGGTCGGCGATGTCGCGGGCGGGCGGGGCCGACATAAGACCCCGTCCCGCATCCGCGACCCGGCCCACAAGGTCAGACAGAAGGCTCGCGCCCCTCACAGCTCAGGTCCCATCACGATATCGGGCAGCCAGGTCACAATGCCGGGGAAGGCCGACAAAATGATGATTGCTACCACCATGCTCAGCACGAAGGGCAGCGATCCAGCGAGGATCTTGCGCAATGAGATATCGGGCGCGATGCCGTTGATGACATAGAGATTGAGACCAACGGGCGGCGTGATCAGGCCGATTTCCATATTGATCGTGACGATGACAGCGAACCAGTAGGGGTCGAAGCCCGCGGCCAGGATAATCGGCAGCAGGATCGGTGCGGACATCAGGATGACAGCGACGGGCGGCAGGAAGAACCCCGCGACCAGCAGGAAAAGGTTGATGATCGCCATCAGCACCCAACGGTTCACATCGAGATCGGCGATCCACCCCGCGATGGACTGGGTGACAAAGAGCGACGAAAGCATGAATGAAAACACCCCCGCCGCGCCGATGATGAAAAGGATCATCACCGATTCCCGCGTCGAGTCGCGCAACACCGCCCAGAGCGCATCGAACCGGAACATCCGGTAGACGACGACCGCGACGACAATGCACAGCAGCGCGCCGACGGCCGCCGTTTCCGATGGTGTCGCGATGCCGCCGTAAAGGGCATAGAGCACGCCCGCAATAATCAGCAGGAACGGCACCACGCGGGGCAGAATTTCCAGCCGTTGCGCCCATGTATAGCGTACCCCCGACAGCGCCACGCCCGCAGCCCCCCGTCGCCAGGTATCGAAGATGGCCCAGGCGATGAACAGCATGACGAGGAGAAGGCCTGGCAGCACCCCCGCCAGGAAGAGCCGTCCGATCGAGGTCTCGGTGGCGATGCCGTAGACGATCATCGTGACCGACGGTGGGATCAGGATGCCCAGCGTTCCGCCCGCCGCGATCGAGCCTGCCGCCACTTCATCCGGATAGCCGCGCTTGCGCATCTCGGGGATGCCCATCTTTCCGATGGCCGCGCAGGTCGCGGGGCTGGAGCCGGACATCGCGGCAAACAGTGCGCAGGCCCCGAGGTTGGAGACGACGAGGCCGCCGGGCACGCGGGTCAGCCAGCGTTCCAGCGCCTCGTAGAGATCCGGCCCCGCACGCGTCGACGCGATGGCGGAGCCCATGATGATGAACATCGGTATCGACAACAGCGCGAAGGAATTCAGATCGCCGTAGAACAGCTCCGGCAGGGCCTGAAGGCTGCGCGGGCCGTCGAACACGAAGAGAAAGAATGTCGACACGATCAGCAGGCCGACCGCGACCGGCACACCCGAGAACAGGACGATGATCGTGGCGATGCCGACCAGACCGCCAAGGACCAGCGGGTCCATCAGTATTCCTCCAACGGTTCGGGACCGATCGCGGGCAATCCTTTTTCGTCCATCGGAGCGCCGCGCAAAGTCAGCCACAGATCGGCCGCCAGTTGCAGAAGGAAAAGGCCGAACCCTAGCGGCACGAACAACCACGGAATCCACAGCGGCACGGCCATGACAGTCTCCGACTTCCAGTTGCGAACCCAGGCCAGGTACCACATTTCCCAGCCGTAGAAGAGCATGACCGCCATCATCGCCGCCGTCACCGCCAGCGTTATTCCGGCCAGCGCACGGCGGAACGAGGCGGGCAGAAGTGTCGGCAGCAGGTCGACGCCGACGTGACCGCGCAGCTTCTGGACGTAGGGCAGGCCGATGAGCGTCGCGGCGATCATCAGGTAGATCACCACTTCGGTCTGCCAGACCGTAGAACGGTTAAGGACCGTGCGGACGAAGATCATCTGGCAGGTGATGAGGACGGATGCCAGGATCATCAGCGACGCCGCAATGCCGCAGAGGGTCGAGACGTGGCCGATATAGCGAATGGCCACGGGGTGTTCGCGGGTTACGATGGGGGTCACGCAGGCGTTCCTTCGGGTCAGTGAAGGGCGGCGCGTAACGCGCACCGCCCCGGATCAGGTTGGTCAGATCACTCGACCGAGAGAGCCATGTCCAGCAGACGCTGTCCGTCCGGCGTCTCCTCCACGAAGGCGGGATAGGAAGTGGTTTTCGCCAACTCGCGCCACGCGTTGAAATCCGCCTCGGACATCTCGGCCAGTTCCACGCCGTTGTCAGAGAAGACCTTGGCTGCGTCCGCATCGCCCTTCTTGGCTTCCTGCAGATAAAAGGCCTCTGCGTTGGCGGCGGCAGTGGTCAACGCCTCCTGCTGTTCAGGTGTCAGGTTGTCGAAGGTCGTTTTGTTCATGAGCAGCGGCTGATACATGAACCACAGCGCATAGTCGCCCGCGGGTGTGTAGCAGGACAGCTGCTCATACAGACGGTAGCTCACGAAGCTTTCGGACGAGGTGTTGGCCGCGTCGAGAACGCCGGTCTGAAGCGCCGGGTAGATTTCGGACGATGCCATCGAACTGATCGAAGCCCCGGCTCCGGCCAGCATCTGTTCGAACGACTTGCCCGCGGCGCGGATGCTGAGGCCCGCCACATCTTCTGGCGCAGTGATGCAACCCTTGTTGGAGCCGAAGCCGCCCGCGAGGTATCCGTGGACAAGGACCATCACATCGTCCCCGGCCATGATCTTCTGGATTTCTTCCATGAACGGCGAATTTGACAGGCGGTCGCCGTGGTCGTGGTTCTTCACCAGTCCGGGCATCAGCGTCAGGTTGTACGCCGGTTGCTGCCCGCCCGCATAGGACAGCGGCAGGACGGTCATATCAAGCTGCCCGCGGCTGAGCGGCGTGTACTGCTCGCGCGCCTTGAAAAGGGTCTGGTTCGGAAAAATCTGGATCTCAAGGTCGACGTCGGCTGCGGCCACTTCGTCGGCGACCATCTGGGCGACCTTGTGGCGCACGTCGCCCTCAGACCATTGATGGCTGAGCTTGAGGGTCTGGGCGAACGCGCCCGATGCGAGCAGCGTGGTGGCAAGCACGGCTGCGAAGGCGGTACGAACATAGGTCATTTGTGATCCTCCCGAATCTTTGTCTGGTATCGGCGGTGCGTCCCTCCCCGGACGGCACTCTTCCCGTGACGACACGTAACCTGGTCGAATGTCCCATATCAATCTTTTTGTATACAATTCCGCGCTTCTTATATTCTTCGCGCCGGGCTAGTGTCGGGGCAGGAGGGACGACCGACCATGCCAGCCACGCCCATCGATCTGCGCGACGCACTCGAAGATCGCATACTGACAGGCCATATCCGCCCCGGCGACCGGCTGGACGAAGCGGCGCTTGCACGCGATTTCTCAGTCTCGCGCACACCTGTGCGGCAGGCGATCTTTCAGCTCGCCGCCACCGGCCTGGTCGAGCATATTCCCCGGCGCGGAGCTTTCGTCGTCGAGATCGGGCCGGAGCGTCTGTCGGAGATGTTCGAGGTCATGGCCGAACTGGAGGCGCTGTGCGCGCGCAATGCGGCGCGGCGGGCACTGACCGACGACCTTGCCGATCTGGGTCGGCGGCACGACGCCTGCACCGAGGCCGCGGCGGCGGGCGACGCCGATGCCTACTACTATGCCAATGAACGGTTTCATGCAGCCATCCGCACGATCGGCGGCAATGCCTTCCTGCTCCAGGAGATCGACCGGCTGCAAAAGCGGCTCAAGGCGTTCCGCCGCATCCAGTTGCGCGCCCGTGACCGCATCACCACTTCGCTCGAAGAGCATGAACGCATCATGCGCTGCCTGATTGCGGGCGATGCCGAAAGTGCCGCCAGCGAGATGCGAAAGCATATTTCGATACAGGGGGATCGTTTCGGCGACCTTATGGCGACCCTGTCGCGTGATCAGAAGCCGCGCCATTACATGAAGCAGGCCTGATACCACTCAATGCCACTATCCAGCTTGAAAAAACGCTAAAGTTAACGTAGCGTAAAGCATGCGGCTGGATCGGAAGTTCATTCGAGAGGACTCATCGTATGAGACATGGATTTATACCACTTACGGTCAGCGTATTGACCGTCGGTGCCGCCTTGGCCGAGACCGATCAGATCGACACGATCCTGACCGCGACGGCGAAATATGCAGATATCAACGTGGCTCTTGCCGAGGGCTTTTTCCCCGCACCTCCCGGCGATTGCGTATCCGCCGCTGCTGAAGGCCTGCCCGCCGAGATGGGAGCGATGGGCATTCATTATATCCATCCGGGGCTTCTGGGGCTGTCCCCCCCTGGCACGGGCCGGGTGAACGGGAATGGTATGAACACAGATTTCACCACTCCGTCGATATTGCTTTATGAACCACAGCCCGACGGATCGTTGCAGCTTGTCGGTGTCGAAAACCTGATATTCCAGGCTGCCTGGACCGCGGCGGGGGAAGACGGAGTGCCGATGTCTGGCGATCAGCCCTGGGATGTCATGGCTGACATGAGCGACACCGAAGGCGACGAAGCCCATGGGTTTGAACCGCATTACGACCTGCATATCTGGACACAGCGCGAAAATCCGACCGGGGTTTTCGCCCCATTCAATCCCGATGTGACCTGCGGCTGAGACCGGCTCGAAGGGATGGGCTGCCGC
This sequence comes from Jannaschia sp. L-14R, assembly GCF_056857695.1. Lineage (NCBI taxonomy): Bacteria > Pseudomonadati > Pseudomonadota > Alphaproteobacteria > Rhodobacterales > Roseobacteraceae > Jannaschia > Jannaschia sp. L-14R. Next base: position 633,385 of record NZ_JBSXNP010000010.1, on the reverse strand, counting down.
ATCCCTGATGGTCTGAGTGGTTCTTGGCTGAGCAAGCTATCCTTGCCCTGAAGGGCGCAGAGGGCCGGACCGGTATCCGGGCACGACGAAGAGGTCCTGCCCGGAAACCTGTAAGTATCTGACCCGCACCGAACAGGCTGGGCTAAACCGTCGCTGCTGTGCCGGTTCCCCTCTGACGCGCCTTTCGCCAGGTCTTCAGGGATGCCGCAATCTGAAGAACCATCACAGTCCCGACCAGAGCGACGAACGGCCACTGGAACCAGTTTGCATCCGGCGTGCTGCGATGAAAGTCGAGAAAGTGAATGAACAGGAAATATGCGGTATGGGCCACCGATAGCCACCACAGCACGTAAGTGCCTTGTTGAACGAATTTCCAGACCTTGTCGCCAAGCCAGCGCAGGCTGAAATCGTTCGATGTTCCAGCAAGGACTGCTCCGTAGAGAAGCGCCAGCACACCGATCAGGTTGGCCAGCGCAAAGCCCTGCTGCACCATGACATATCTTTCCAGACCGGGATGATATTCAAAACCGATCAGGCGCATCAGATCCAGCTGGACCCAGCCAAACAGGATAACCCCTGCGTGGATCAGTGCCAGAAGGACCGCATAAATACCCAACTCGCGACGATAGGGCAGTATCCGGACGAAGCCTCGGGAAAGCCGGGATATCGGTCCCAGTACCATCGCCATAGCCACCAGAACCAATGACATGTCACCCAATGCCCGGTTCCATCGGTGCATCGGCGACCACTCGGTCCGACTGTACAGGAACATCGCAGTTCCCAGGGCCGCCAGCGCAATCACAATGAGATGGCGCATCCACCACCGCTTCATGAGTCCGTCTTTTGCCATCATCAATCCCTCTTCCAGTAGGCCAGTCGAGCGTTACTCTGGTGAGTACGCAAGTCATCGCGACAGGCATATGCGCTGGAAAACACAGACGGTAGCAATTCTGGTTACAGCCATGATCACAATAACGGGATCAGCGCATCAGCGCTCTGTCCCATAAAATCGGATATGCCGGATTTTCCGGGAGGTTTGGTTGCCGGGCAGGACCATGGATAGTCGCATCGTCGATCAGGAACAGGCCAGATGGGCCGCTCGCCCGTCGACTGAAGAAGCAGGTCGCACACTCCCTGGTTCGGTTCATTCTCTAGCCCGGAAACAGGCCAGCCAACAGTCCCATGCCCAACGTCACAACCGAAGTCACACCTATGACCGCGATGAGTGCCGGGTGCGGCGAATTCCTGAAGCCTGCCACGTCCTCGGGCGCTGCCTGATACATCGGCACGACGATCCGCAGATAGACGCCGAGCGCCAGCACGGAGTTGAGGATGCCGATGATCGCCAGCCAGAGATATCCGGCCTCGATGGCTGCACCGAACAGGTAGACCTTGCCGACAAACCCGAACAGCGGTGGTATGCCGGTCAGCGACAGGAGAAACACCACCATTGCCACACCGGCTATGGGATGGGTGCGCCCGAAGCTTCTGATGTCGTCGAGGTGCCGCCCGGCCACAAGGACGATGGCGAAGGCACCGAGATTCATCGCCACGTAGGCCGCAGCCATGATAATAACACCGGGAACGGCCAGCGGGCTGACGCCCAGCGCCACGATGCCCATAAGGAAATAACCTGATTGCGCGACCGAGGAATAGGCGATCAGCCGCACCAGATTGGTCTGCACCACTGCGGCCAGATAACCGTAGGTCATCGTCGCGGCGGAAATCAGGGCAATCACCAGCGGCCACCCGCTGCCCGTCGGCAGATCACGCAGCACCTGTGCGAAGGCGAAGATCGCGGCTGTTTTGGTGATCACCGAAAGATAGGCCGCGACCGACACCGGTGCACCGTCATAGGCGTCCGGTGCCCAGAAATGGAACGGCACCAGCGAGGCCTTGTAGCCCAGCCCGACGATCACCGCGACCAGCCCGGCAATTGCGATGAGCGGTTTGCCGTCCAACGCGCCGAGGTCTGCGAACAACGTCGAGCCAGCACCGCCGAACCAGAAGGTCAGCCCGTAGATCATCACCGATCCGGTGACCGCACCGAAGACCAGATATTTCATCCCCGCCTCGGTCGCGGCGTCGTCGCGCGGATAGGCAACCAATGCGAACGACCCCAGCCCCGTCAGCACTACGCCAAGCACCAGCATCATCATGTCACCTGCGCCCGCAAGCATCAGCGCGCCCAGCGTGACGAGACACAGGAGCGAATAGACACTGCCTTCCCGTTCCTTCCCCGCGATCTCGGCCCTTGCGAGCAGCAGCGACAGGGCGGTACCCGGCAGCAGGATCAGTTTGGCCCAGCCGTTCAGAAGGTCGATCCGGTAGGTGCCGCCGAAGACGATGGTATCCGTGGCCAGCAACGGCAGAGTGGCCAGGGTGGCGGCAGTCAGCCCGACCAACCCGATCCATAACGCCAGTCGGGCCAAGCGCGCCATTTCGGCAATCAGCATCGCCACCACCGCAAGCGACAGCAGGATCTCGGGGATCAGGAACGACAGATCGCGCGCCATCAGAAGCTCAGGCTCGCCATGGTGGTGTGGATCATGTTCAGAAGCCAGGCGGGCGCCACACCGATCAGGATCGTCAGGATCAGAAGCGGTACGATCACCAGCATCTCGCGCCGGTCAAGATCGGGCATCGCGGCCCATTTCTGGTTGAGTTCGCCAAGGAACACCGCCGCGACGGAGCGCAGATACAGCCCCGCAGTTACTACGATGGCAAGGATCGCTACCACCGCCCATGGCTGTGCGTTGAGGGTCGCCAGAAATACCTGGAATTCGGCCGGGAAGTGCGCCAGCCCCGGCAATCCGAGCGAGGCGAAAGCCGATAGGATGAAGGCCCAGCCGAGCCACGGCACCTGACCTAGAAGCCCGCCGAAATCGCCCATGTCGCGAACATGGGCGCGATCCTGCAACATGCCGACCAGGAAGAACAGCGCGCCGGTGACGATGCCGTGGCTGATCATCTGCAAGGTTGCGCCGTCCAGCGCCACCACGCGGATCGCTGGATCGGTGGCAAGTGCCGCCACTGCCACACCCATCACCACATACCCCATGTGATTGACGGAAGTGTAGGCGATCATCTTCTTCAGATCGGTCTGCGCCAGTGCGGCAAAGGCACCGTAGATCGCGCTGACCACGCCGAAGACAAGGATCACCACACCTGCACGCGTGAAGGCTTCGGGCGTCATCTGCAAAGCGAAGCGGATCAGCCCGTAGGTTCCGAATTTCAGCATTACCCCGGCCAGAATGACGCTGCCCGCCGTGGGTGCCTGCACGTGCGCCGCCGGAAGCCATGTATGCACCGGAAAGGCCGGGATCTTGACCGCGAAGGTGAACAGCATCGCGATCAGTGCCAGCATCGCGGCGATGCCGGTCAGCGACGGGGCGTCGATCCAGACCCGCATGTCGAAACTGCCGGAGTTGAGATATAGTCCGAGGATGGCCAGCAAAAGCGGCAGAGACCCAAGTAGAGTGTAGAGAAAGAACATCAGTGCGGCGCGTTGCCGGTCCTCGTATCCCCAGCCGGCGATCATGAAATACATGCCGACCAGAGAGACCTCGAAGAAGATGTAGAAGAGCAGCCCGTCCAGCGCCATGAAGGTCCCGAGCGAGGCAGTTTCCAGCATCAGCATCAGCACCACATATGTGGCCGCCCTTTCGGTCACACGCGCCGAATAGATCGCCGAGAGCAGAAACAGCAGCGAGGTCAGCAGCACCAGCGGCAGGCTCAGCCCGTCCAGCCCCAGCCGGTAGGCTGCGCCAATGGCCGGAATCCAGGAAATTTCCTCGATCTGGGCAAAACCGCCCGGAACGATACCGCGCGCCCAGATCGCCAGCGTGATCAGGAACGTCAGGCCGGTCACGCCGATCGACACCCCGTGTGTCACCCGCGCGGATCGGTCGGGTAGCGCCATCAGGACCAGCCCGCCAAGAATGGGCAAAAACGTGGCGATACTCAGAAGCGGCAACATTGCTGCACTCTCCTCAAACCAGATAGGGGGCCGCGAAGAGCGCGACGATTATGACGGCGATGCCGATCGTGGTGATCGCCAGTTCACGATGGATGAAGCCGCTTTGCAAACGGCGTGCGCGGGCACCGAGCATGACGGTACGGTCGACGAGGCCGAAGATCGCGGCGTCGATGGCATCACGGTCGGCGCGCCTCGCCGATTGTCCCAGCGACAGGCTGGCACGGCCCAAAGCCAGCACGCCATCGTAAAGCCGACGTTCCAGCCGCTCGCATCCGGCGGCAATGGCCAGCGCCGGGCGGACCATCAACGCATCCATGCCGCCCGCTACAACAAAGCCGCGCTCGGCCGAGGGCAGAAGCCCGCGCAGCAGCCCGGTCACCGGCACCAGCCAGCCAAGCGCCAGCCCGCTCAGCGCGGCGGCTAGCCCGAGCGCAGGAACGGCCAACCCGAACTCGGGCATTTCCGCATTCAGCATCTGCTCCAGCGGGCCGAAGGTCGCACCCAGCACGACGGCCAGCGCCACCAGCCCCGCCATTCCTGTGGCCATCAGCGGGATCGCTCCGGGTTTGGCGCCGGGGTCGCCGTGCCACAGCACCCTGAGGGCGCGCCCCATATAGGCACCGGTCAGCACCGTACCCGCCAGCGTCAGCGGCAGCAGCCAGGCAGCCGATGGCGAGGTCAGCGCGGCGGCTATAATCGCATCCTTGGAAAAGAACCCGGCCAGCGGCGGAATGCCCGCCAGCGCCAGCGCGGCGATGGCGAAGCCCGCGAAGATACCGGGCCGGGCGCGGCCTGCGCCCGCGACCGCGTCCATCGTGGTGCTGTCGCGGTCATGCTGGAACACGCCCGCGCCCAGAAACAGCGAACTCTTGATCGCGGCATGGGCGATCAGGTGCAGAAGCGCCGCCACCGGCGCGCCAGCGCCCACCGCGACCAGCATAAGCCCGTATTGGCTGGACGTGGAGGCGGCCAGCAGTCGCTTGAGGTCGCGCTCGGCCAGCGCGATCAGTCCGGTGATGACCGCCGTTACGCCACCGACGATGCCGATGGCCAGCAGTGCGCCTCCCGGCAGCATCGGCGCCACACGGATCAGAAGGATCGCCCCCGCAGCTACCAGCGTCGCCGAGTGCAAAAGCGCGGACACCGGCGTCGGACCGGCCATGGCGCGCTGCAGCCAGTCCTGCAGCGGCACCTGCGCAGATTTGCCCATCGCGGCGACCAGCAACAGCAGCCCGGCGATCAGCGCCGGTGTGCCGGTGGTGGCAAGGGTCGCGGAAATCTCCGACGTGCCCGCCACGCCGATCAGCAGGAATGCCCCCAGATAAAGCCCCAGATCGGCGCTACGGGTGTAAAGGAAAGCGCGTTTCGCCGCGCTGGCCACGCCGTCGCGGCGATACCAGAAGCCGATCAGCAGGTAACTGGCGAAACCGATCATCTCCCATGCCGCCAGAAGCATGATCCAGTCGCCCGCCAGCACCAGCCCCTGCATCGCCGTTACGAACAGCAGCAGGGTGCCGAAAAAGCGCGGTTTTTCGGGATCTTTCGCCATGTAGCCCGTAGCATAGGTCAGAACGAAACCGGCGACCGTGGCGACCAGCAGCGCCAGAACCGCCGTCAGCGGCGTCGCGATCAGCCGCAGCGGCATGTCGGGCAGGCCTGTCAGCACCGCCTGCACATCGCCACTGCCTGCCGTTGCGAGCAACCCCAAGGCCCCGACCAGTCCCAGCGCGGCACCCGCCAGTCCCAGCGCTTCGGACGCGCGGCGCAGGACGAGGATCGTCAGCCCCGCCAGCAGCGGCGACAGTATCGTGAACGCGAGAAAGATCATCCCTTCAACTCGCGCGCTTCTTCCATCTCGACCGACCCGCGCGACCGGAACCGGGCGATGGCGATACCGAATCCGACCGTCATCTCGACCGCCATCACCGCCATGATGATCAGCACGAACATCTGCGCGGCAGGTTCCTCGGGGTGCAGGTAACGCCAGAAGGCGACCAGATTGACCAGTGCCGCCGCCAGCACCAATTCGACACCCATGATGATCATCACCAGGTTGGTCTGGCTCAGCGCGCCGTAAAGTCCGGTGCCGAACATCGCTGCGCCTGCGGTCAGCGCGATCATCAATTCAAGGATCATTCCTTCCGCTCCTTCCGGGGCGCGATCGCCACCATTGTCGCCGCTACCATCGCCGTCAGGATCGTCAGACCGGCGGATTGGAAGATAAACATCGAGCGGCCCAGCAACTCGCGCCCCAGATCGGCGGCCTGTTGCGCGGCACCGGGGATGTTCGGTACCGCAGGGCCCCATGCGGCCAGCCAGATTACCGCCAGCGCCGCGACCAGACCAATGCCACCCGCCCAGAGCGACAGGCGCTTCTGATGCGTCATGTCCATCGCGCCCATGCCGCCGGGATCCATCATGAACATCACCATGAAGATCGCCATCACACTCATCTCGGTGGCCATCATCATGATCTGCAGGACACCCAGAAATTCGGCCTGCATGACCAGAAACATCAGCCCCACTGCGGTTTGCGAGAACAGCAGCGCCAAAGCCGAGCGCACCATCGACTTGGTCCGGAAGACCACGATGCCGAACCACACCGCCGCCGCGCCGAAGAAGGCCAGAAAGATCATCTGCGCGGTCATTCCGGTCATATCGGGACCACCAGTGCAATGACGCCGACAAGGAAGATGTTTGTGAGGGCCAGCGGGATACCCAGCTTCCAGCTCAGCGCCAGATAGCGCGCCTCGCGCACCCGCGGCACCAGCCGCCCGGCGCTGACCATCAGCCCGGCGACCAGCAGGATTTTCAGCCCGCTCCAGACCGGCGCCGGAAGCCATGGCCCCAGCCAGCCGCCCAGGTAAAACGTCACAGTCGCGCCTGCCAGCGCAAGGATCACAGTCATCCGGGCCAGCCGCAGCACGGCCAGGCGCACACCGGTATATTCGGCCTCGATCCCGCCTGCCAGATCGCCCGGCGCTGTGGGCAGGTCCAGCGGCGGCAACCAGGCCAGGCCCATGGCGGCCACGACGAACAATGCGAAGCCAACCGGCTGATACGCGATGTTCCATAGGGCCGCCTGCGATGTGACGATATCCACGGTCGAAAGCGACTCGGCCCGCATCGCCACGGCGGTGATCGGCATCACGATCAGCATGGCATAGGCGACGAACTGACCCAGGAACCGCCAGCCGCCGATCATCCCATAGGCACCGTTCGGTCCCCAGCCAGCCATGATCAGCGCTACCAGGACATAGGCCAGGGCTGCATTCAGAAACAGTGCGCCGGTGGCCAGGTCGGTGACGATCAGCCCCGGTGCCAGCGGAATGACCGCCACTGCAAGAAGCCCCGCGACCAGCAGCAGCACCGGCCCGGCTTCGAAGAAAAGCCGGTCTGGCGTGCGCGCCAGCAACGATTCACGGCCCAGAAGCGCCAGCGCCGAAAACGCGGGACGCGCGGGTTGCAGGCGTCCATGCACTGCCCAGCTTTCCAGCACCGCGATCAGATAGGCCCCCACGAGGAACGCCAGCAAAATCCAGATGATCGTCACGCTGTCATCTCCCACGGGCTGATGTCGAGCGATCCTATCGCCGTCAACGCGTCACCCAGTTCCCGGCCCTCGGCCACCGTGCCGATCAGCGCGATATGTGCCGCCGTGGGTGTGCCGATCTCGGCTGCCGTGATTTTTCCGTCGGTCATGGTCAGGCGCAGCCGTGCGGCACCGCGCGGGGTTTCCACCACTGCATCACCATCCCCGGATGCCGTGCCGATCTCCATCGGCATGGGCGCTTCAATCGCTCCCGCCCTCGAAATCAGATCAATGCTCTGTGTAATTTCGCGTGTGCGTTGCGTAAGACGCGCCAGTGCATCATCGCCAGCTCCGGTCAGCACGACAAATCCTAGCGCCTTCAGGACAGGATCGTCGCTGCGCGCGTCGACAGCCTCACCCGAGGCCCGCGCTGCCGGGCCGGACAGTGCACCGCCACCCGTCAACCGGCCAACCCCACTGAGCTTGTCATGCAGCAGCGGCGTGCGGTGAACCCGGCGCAGAAGGGTTGAGATCCTTGGCGCCAGTCTCGCGATTTCGTCCATGTCCGCGGTGCGCAGCGCCTTTTGCAGAGCACCCGCACCGGCTTCCAGCCAACCGCAACCCGTCTGCGCGCCGAACCCTGCAAGCCAGTTCAGATGGCTGGCAATGCGCTCGCGCTCCACTGCTGCCACGCGGGCATTTGCGGTATCGGCGGCAGCACTCTGGCCTGTCGCCCGCTCCAGCGCGCGGCAGGCCAGTTCACGGTAAGCCACCGGGCTGAGCGGCGACAGTGCGGCCAGACGATCGACGAAAGCTTCGGGTGTCATTCCAGCTTCTGGCAGCAGATCACCACTGCCCATCTGGCTTTCGGCCTTTGCCTCGGCCACCGCATCGCCATCAAGTATCAGGTCAAGCCGCAGCCCACCGGGCAAGCCTGGAAAGAATGGTCCGAACGGGACATCGATCCATTCCATCTTCAATCCGTCTGGGCTGGCGGGCATGTCGCGGGTCAGATCGACCATCGACATGAAATTCGCCTCGATCCCCTCGATCTCCGGACCGCCGCCATGCCCGGAATGTGCGCCATGCCCGCCGCCACCGTCGCCATGCCCGCCGTGTTCGTCCTGGGCCGCGACAGGCACCAGCGTCATGCCGCATTTGGGGCAGGCGCCGGGTTCGTCGCTGATCACTTCGGGATGCATCGGGCAGGTGTATTGCGCGGCTGTTTCGGTGCTGGCTTCGGCAACGACATGATCGGAGGGGTCATGCCTGGCCGCCATCGCGTGGGCAGGGCCTTCGCTGGGCATCGGATGGTCCGTTCCGGGCATGGCGTGACCGGTATGGGAGGCGGATGCGGCGGCGTGTTTGCCATGGCCGTCGCCATGCCCGCCGTGTTCGTCCTGCGTCGCGACGGGCACCAGCGTCATGCCGCATTTGGGGCAGGCGCCGGGTTCGTCGCTGATCACTTCGGGATGCATCGGGCAGGTGTATTGCGCGGCTGTTTCGGCGCTGGCTTCGGCAACGACATGATCGGAGGGATCATGCCTGGCCGCCATCGCATGGGCGGGGTCTTCGCTGGGCATCGGATGGTCCGTTCCGGGCATGGCGTGACCGGTATGGGAGGCGGAGGCAGTTTCACGCGGTACCAGTGTCATGCCGCATATCGGGCAGTTTCCTGGTTCATCACTGACAATTTGCGGATGCATCGGACAGGTGAATTCGGTGCGGGTCTGAAGCGCCGGAGCATCGTAGTCCTGCACCTCGGGCCGGAACGAGCCTTCGGCCAGAACCCGGCGCAGACCGGCCAGCGCCGTGACAAGCCCGGACTGGGTGAGCGGTCCGATAGCATCGGGGGTGGGCAGGGGGCCGACATCAACCGGACCCAAGGCGAGAATAGCGCGTGGGCGCGGCATCTGGGCATAGGCAATACTGGCGGCATCGCGCAGACCGGCAGGCAATGGCCCGACGATCACAAGGACGCTGGCATGACGCGGCGTGGCAACCAGGTGCAGCCCGGCGCCGGCAAGATCAAGTCCGTGCGCCCGCGCGACATCCGCGCCGGGCACCACGAAGGCGCAGAGATCGCGCGACATGGCCGCAGCGACCAGTCGCCGAAATCCGGTCATCGCGCCTTGCCGCGCGCCGATCATTCCTGCCGCCTCAATGCGCCCTGGCTCCAGCCGTAGAGCAGGCCGAGAAACAGAATCGCCAGGAACACGCCCATATCGAGCAGCGCGATCAGACCTTCTTCCCGGTAGACCACCGCCCACGGATACATGAAGGCCATTTCCATGTCGAACGCCAGAAACAGCAACGCATAGCCGTAGTATTTCGCGTGATAGCGCACCCACACCGGATCGCGCGACAGGCTGCCGGCCGTGGCGGGCACATCCTTGCCCGGTTCCGCCCGGCTGCGGCCGATGGCGCGGGCAACCGCATAAAGACAGACCACGAAGCCGACAGCCCCCAGAGTCAGGCCGAATAATATCGCGTATTGGGCAAGTGCACTCATTCCCTCATCGGTCCTCGCAATTTTTCTTGCTAATACCTTCGGCGATGCCGACGAAACCGGTAAACGACATTGTGCCGCATGCGTCTGGTAAACACCAAGCTGTCATAAGATGAAATACATTCAACAGCATATTTTCTGACCAGTCTGAAATTTCCTGAACTTACTATCGACGTATTGCGCAGGAAGGTTTCCAGACCGCACTGGCAGAGGAGCGTTGGACAGCGTGTAAACCTGATTCTTCCATGCCTGACGCCATTTCCCTAAAAAGACAACCAAGGCAGGCAGACAGGGCAGGCGGGTTGTCGGTGCCCGGAAACGACACTACAGATCAGCATATGAATGGGCGACCTGTGCCCTAGTGTCGGGGTTGTCCGCTTCATGTGCCTTTCCCAATCCGTCAGCTTCACCGCCGGCGCTTTTCTTGTCGTTGGTGGCGGTTTCGCCCTTACCAAGGCGTGGCAGATCAACAAGCGATACCTTCCGGTGGCGTTGATGCCACTGTTCGCGGGTCTGCAGCAATTCATGGAAGGCGGCGTCTGGTGGGGCGTGAATACCGGTGACCCTGGCACAACGCTTTGGGGCGCAATGGGGTTTATCTTTTTCACGTGGTTCATGTGGCCATTCTGGATTCCGGTGGCGAGCTATGTGCTGGAGCCGTCCGGAAGCAGCAGGAAACCCTGGATGCTGGCGATGTCGGTGGCAGGGCTGGCCTTTGGCCTCGCGCTTTACGTTCCGCATCTGCTCAACCCGGATTGGGTCGAGGTTTCGGTCAATCGCGATTCGCTGGCCTATGAGGGCACGATGATCCTTGATTATCTGATGCCGCGCGAACTGACCTATGTCATCTATCTGTTCCTGATCATCGCGCCGCCTGCGATCTCGACCTACCTGCACATGCGCTGGTTCGCGCTGACCATCGTGGCTGTGGTGGTGGTGGATATCCTGTTCCTTCGCTACGCCTATATCTCGTTTTTCTGCCTGCTTGCCGGGCTGGGCACGTTACATTTGATCTATATCATCATGCGCAATAAATGCGCTCGCGAATGTCCGATGCTGTTTGCCTAGCACCAGCTGGCCTCGCCCTCGTTCCTGCCGTCTATGACTTCGTGGACATTGGCCTCGAGCAGCCTGTAGCCGACGTTTCCAAAAAGCCTCTGGCGACCTTCGTTCATCAGGAATGTCGGGCTGCCTTTTATATCCTTGGCCAGGCCTTGGGTGTAATCGGATTCAAGCCGCGCCAATGCCTCGGAGGACCGGATCGCGCGCTCGATCTGCCCGTAATCGATGCCCAGTGCCTTGGCAATATCCCGGTGCGTATCCCAGTCTGAAATGTCCCTGGCTTCGACGAAGAACGCCTTGCGAAGCGCCCAGGCTGCGCGCGTCGAAAGCTTTTCAAGATAGGGTTTCGGGGTCACGTCGTTCCCGTCTCGGTCTGCCTCGATAATTTCGACTGCTTTGACGAACAGGTGCGCGGCGGCGGATGTGCGGGGAACGGTCCTGTTCCAGACGTCGCTGTGAACCTCGATATGCGGAAACTTTTCGGCGACACTTCTGACATGCGCGCTGTAACCCTCAAACCCCCCCTTGTTTTCCCACAGCCGTAAGATTTTTTCACGAGCATCCGGAAAAACGGAACAGACATATGCTGTTATTTCGATCCGGTCTCCGAAGGTTGCGATAAGCTTCTCGATCCGCAGCTGCGTGACATAGGCCCAAACGCAAAGGATGTCGGAATGATATTCAATCTTGATGGGCGACATGGAAATCACTCCGGCTGCGATGGAAAAAGACCTGAGCCACGTCTGCGCACAGCCCGATGAACGAGTGACACTTTGTCAATCAGGTTCATATTGCAAGGTCCAGACTGATGGCCAGTCGATACGGCGATACTTGTGCAGACCATGCGGTTCCAATAGAAGCAGACCGGCTGCTCAGGAGGCAGGGCTCGTCGATTTCGGCACGATATCGGGCAACGCCTGCCCTGGCATTCAGAAATCAGCGCGGAGCGCGGCGCATGACCGTTCGTAATGCAGTATCGGACCAAAAACATCGGGACGACGATCCTTCCATCAGGGCGCTTTCGGCCAACCGCCAGATGTTTTTGGGATTTCTCGTCAATCGCCTGGGCAATCTGTCCGAGGCCGAAGATGTTCTGCAGGAATTCTGCCTGAGGGTCATCAAGCGCAAGGATCAGTTGCGCGATGCTGAAAAGCTGAACGGCTGGCTCTATTCGGTGCTGCGTTCGGCCCTGAACGATCACTATCGCAAGACCGGTCGACGCAAACGCCTGGGCGATGCCGTCGCGATCGAAATGCAGTCAGCGGAGGAGACTTCGGACCCTGCTGAAACGATGGCCAGGATATGCGCCTGCGTGAATGGCCTGGTGCCGGAATTACGCGCCGCGGATGCCGACCTGATCCGCCGGATCGACATCGATGAAGATGACCGCGCCACGGTCGCCGCAGATCTGGGGCTGAAACCGGGAACCCTGGCCGTGCGCCTGCACCGCGCCCGCGCAGCACTTGCCGACACGCTGCTGGGCCATTGCGGGTTCTGCTGCAAGCATGGCTTTGAGGATTGTTCCTGCCCGCCCGCCGGCTGCGAACATCCGGTCGCCCAAACCGATTGTACCGACGGAAGTTCCACTGTCTGACCGGGCGGCACCCCTCGTAATCTTTCCGCATCAAGCACGTCTAACCTGAGAGCGGTCTTCGGGCCGACACTGAGGAGGAGGACGACATATGACGGATGTGAAACGGTCATGTTCCGGATTCGACAGGGCAGAACTGTCCGACGACGAGGAATTGCGAGCCATTTTGGACGCCCTGTTCTGTACCTGTATCGAAGATCTGTCGACGCAGGATACCTTGCAGCACCGCGATCTTTTTCGTCTGGCCGAAATCGAAGGGCAAGCGTTGCCCGACGCGGCCCGAGCGCTTGGCCTTGACGTAGAAGAGGCCGAAAGGATGCTGACCAAGACCCGGCGAGAGGTGGCCCTGCTGCTGGTCCTGGGGCTTTGCAAGCCGTCCAGTGCCGCGAAGAGCGCTGAAGCGCAGTTCCGCAGGTGCAGGTGCAAGACCATCTGACATTTCCTGCAAGAAACGGAAACACCTTCGAGCGCGGCCAGGATACCAGTCTGCGCGACGATTTTTCGGACGTCTCCGAAATATCTGTAATGCCACGAAGCCACACACGTCTTTCTGTTCATGCGAAGTCCTGGCCGCGCATTCACGGAGAAACAGCCATGATAATTAGTTCATCCCGCCCTCTCGGACCGATGCAGACCCTGCGGCAGGGGCTGGCCGCCCTTCTTCTGGTCTTTGCAGGCGCGGCCTATGGGCAAACCTCAAGCGATTACGCAGTCGTCGATGGCGTGACGATCTATTATGCGGTTCTGCCTGCCGAGATGCTGCGCGGCTTTCCCCCGGGTTCCGATGAGGTGCAGATGCATGGCGGTGTGCCTGGCGGCAAACATGTCCACCATGTGCAGATCGCCCTTTTTGACGCCGGGACCAGCGTGCGCATCACCGATGCCCGCGTAACCGCCACAGTCGCCGAGGTCGGTTTGAGCAGCGAAGAGCTGAGCCTCAAGCCCTTTCTGGTGGGCGATGCCCTGACCTATGGCGGCTATTTCGAATTCCAGAAACGCGAACTTTACAAGATCGATGTGCGGGCAACGCTGCCGGATGGCGGGCGCGTGATCGAGAAAACCTTCAACTACCGCCACCAGTGAAGCGCCGGAGATAAGGCCGCGCGGTCTGCCAGAGAATGGAAGCCAAATGACACTACGAACGACATACCTTGCCGCCTCGGTGGCGATTTTCAGTGGCCTGCTGGTCCTCGGCTGGGTCACGCATGGAACCGGCATCGTCAAGGACGACCCGGAGCGAAACATCGTGATCCCGGACGAACTGATGAGTGAATTGCAGGTCAAGGCCGCATATGACGGCGAAAAGATATGGTTCCGCTACCGCTGGCCCGTCGACCGGCCCAGCATTTTCAACGATGTACTGGTCTATCAGGACGGCAAGTGGGAGACTCGCGGCGGCGAGGCGTTGGGGCCAAACCCGGACTTCCTGACCGAGGATCGGGTTGCGATGATGATCGACGACGGCTCCGTCCCGCTGTTCGGTCGCTATGGCGGCTACATCACCATCGGCGACGGGCTGACGACCTTTACCGGCGTGCCCGAAACCGAGGAAGAGCGCACGAAATACCTGCCCTCGACCCGGACCGACCCCAATGATTTCGAGGCCCTGAAACCTGAAAGCGATCTGGAGATGCTGCGCGCCGCCGGTCAGTTCATCGACCTGTGGCAATGGCGCTCCAGCCGGTCGAACCCGATCGGGCTGGGCGACGACGGTTTTGTCGCCGAAGAGCGTGGCGGTGACGCGGGCACCGGCCCCTATACGACAAACTGGGACAGTGCGACCGAACAGCCACTCTACATGTTCGACCCGGACGTCGCAGGCAGCGCCGCGCTGTCGATCGACGCGGTAACGGGCGGCGATGTCGGGTTCAACGACATCTACTACCTCAGCGCCGACACCGCCCTGCCTTTCGATCCGACGCTTGCCTGGAAAAACGGCGATACCATTCCGCGCCGCTATCTGCGCCCCGCCACAGGGTCTCGCGGTGACGTCGTGGAACCTTCCGTGGCGCGCTGGCGAAACGGGTTCTGGGACGTGACGCTGGTGCGCGACATGGATACCGGCAACCCGCTGGACGACAAGATCTTCCGCGATGGCGGCAGTTACGATCTGGCCTTCGCGGTGTTCCGGAACGCTTCGACCATGCGCTGGCACTATGTCACGTTGCCGGTCTCTCTCGGGCTGGAACAGCCCGCGCAGATGGTCGCTGAACGCATCGAGTCGGGCACCGAGCCGGATTGGACCCAACCCTGGACCGAGATCAAGACTTTCTATCCCGGCCAGGTCACCTGGGGTCGACTGACCGATGCACGCCAACACCCCGGTGCTGACCGTATCGCGCAGCGTGTGCCGGTGGCCGTCCGCCATACTGAGGAACAACTGGCGCTTTACGGTGTGCAGATGGAATTCGCCGAGGAAATCAGGCGCCAGTGGATCTGGACACTGATCGCAAGCCTCGGCCTGATCGTCGGGCTTGGCATCAACGTCAACCTGCTGATGCGCCGCAATGAGGAGGAAGTGTGATGACCCGCCCGGACACGACACAGGCTCGCCTCCACACCGCAGAAAAGGCACGAAAGGATAACGACATGAAACGCTCTGGATGGATGGCGCGCGGCAGCCGGATCGGGCTGACAAGCGCCGGCATACTGGTGGCGGCGACCGGCGCGGCGCTGGCGCATGGCGCGGACGGCGGGGTGGCCGTGGCCGTCGAGGGCGCACCCTCGTGGTCGCTGAGCCCGGTCTATCACATTCTCGTGGCGCACTTCCCGGTCGGTCTTTGGATGACGGCCTATCTGTTCATCCTGATCCGCTCATTTTCAGATTCGAAGTTCGCGGTTCGCGTGCAAAATGCGATCTGGCCGGTGGCGGCACTGGGCACACTGGCCGGTTTCGTGACCTATGGTCTGGGCCTGACGATTTATCCATGGTCGGCGATCACCGAAAGCCCGTTGGGCCGCAATCACATCATTCTGGCGACCTGGACGCTGAGTTATTGGACCGTGATGAGCGTGCTCGGCTATCGTTTCCGCCGTCACCTGTTCGTAGGCGCGCAGCGCTGGATCACCTTCACGCTGGCGACGATCGGCGCGATCGTCATCACGATCACCGGCACTCTGGGCGGTTCGTTGACCGGCACGCCGTCGCTGGTGACGAAAAGCCTCAGCTGGATCGGCTGGAACGTCTATATGACCTTCTATCTGCCGACCTGGATGTTGGCAGTCTATGTTGCGGGCGCGCTGCTGCTGATCGCCATCGGCATCATCGGCTGGAAACGCCGTGTCTGACAGGGACGCTCGGTTCGTCAGAGCACTTGGAAAAGTCGGTAATCCGGAAACGGAGCTGCCGGATTATCTGGAACGCACCTATTGGTGGGCCTATCTCAGGCCCGCCAGTATCCGTATTTTTGACCACAAAGTAATAGTTTCGGCGATCCTCTGGGGCCAGTATCGCCGCTTGTCGGACACAGTGCTGACGAGGATTGCAGGTGGCAACCGGGTGCTGCAACTCGCCTGCGTCTATGGCGACCTGTCGCAGCGGCTGGCCAGGCAGGTCGGTCCGGAGGGTGCGCTCGACATCGTCGATGTTGCGCCGATCCAGATTGCCAATATCCGCCGCAAACTGGTGGGGATGGACTGGGTGCGAGCGAGTGTCGCCGATGCCACCACCACCCGTTCAGGCAGTTTCGACTGCGTGCTGAGCTTCTTTCTGCTGCACGAAATGCCGGACCCGCTGAAACGCCGCGTCGTCGATGCCGCGTTGGCGGCGGTGGCACCTGGCGGAAGGGCGATGTTTGTCGATTACGCTTGTCCGTTGCGATGGCACCCGCTGCGGCCGGTGATGGCGGCGGTATTCGCGCTTTTGGAACCCTATGCCACCGCGATGTGGCACACACCGATAGCTGCGCTGGCGTCGCACCCGCAGGAATTTTCCTGGACGCGAGAAACCCGTTTCGCAGGGCTTTTTCAGGTGGTCATCGCCGAACGTTTCAACGTCTGAAAATGCCTGTCCGGGCGCCATGGGCCTGTGCTTTGCGAAATCCCGCCGAAGATTGCCTTGGCATTTCCGAAAATGTGTAATGCCCGGCGCGATTGAGCGTCTTTCTATCAGTGGACGCAAGAGCTGTCCGCTTTCACAGTCAACAAGGTGAAATACCATGAACACCAAAATATTGATTGCCGCTGCTGCCATCGGTACCGCCGGCTTTGCCGGTGCCGCGCTTGCCCATGAGATGGATACCGATCAGGACGGACTCTATTCGCTGACCGAAATGCGGACAGAATATGCTGACCTGACCGAAGCCGATTATGCCGCGCTGGACACCAATAAGGATGAAGCGGTGGACGCCGAGGAACTGGCGGCCGCGATCGAGTCCGGTCAACTGCCGTCGATGGAGTAACGTGCGTGCCGGTCTTCGGACCTGCGACAGGCGTCGTGCGGCGCGGTCGGCTGGTGAGGCCGGGAATTGACCGCCGGATCAGTCCGGACCGCGCCCAGACAGCAAATCCAAGTGCACGTTGCACCGGCTTGACCGGTGCAACGTGATCGGTTCAACGCGTCGTTGCGCCCATCGGCGTCTTCGGAACGAGCCGCTTCGAAGGCCGTAGGCAACACTGCCCACGACGGGAAAAGTCAATCCATGTAGTCGTGCACGACCCGGCCCAACCCAAGCGTCAGGTCGGCCAGCACATGCGTGGCCGACAGCACCTCCAGCACCGGCAACTGCGCGACGGGGGCGAGGGCATGGCCTTGCAGTTCCAGCGCCGCAGGGCCGCTCCACGCGCCTTTTACCGTGACATCTTCCAGATAATATTCGACCAGCTCGCAAATGCGCGGCGTGCAGTCGACATGCGGGATGATCTTGAGAAGGTAGCTCGGAGCCAGCAGGCTTTCGCGCACCACGTCGCGGTCAAGTTCGCGGTGTTTGTAGCCCATGGTGCCGCTGGCGACCTGAATCGAACCGACATTGAGTGTGCCGACCAGCGTGTCCTTTTCAACATGCATGCAGGGCTCGGCCAGTTTCTTCGGAAAGCCCCAGATCTCGCGCCCACCCGCAATCGGGCTGTCATCGTTGAGATACATCGCATGGACATAACTGCCCTTGCGGCCCTCAAAATCGACCGGAATGACCTGACCGCTTTCGGTGTAATCGCCGAATCCGGTCGAATCCGGCATCCGGATGAATTCGTAATTCACCAACGGTTCGGTCACTTCCAGCGGCTCGGGTACGACGGCACGAAGGGCGTCGATATCGGTGCGGTAGGTGATGATCATGTATTCGCGATTGACGAATTTATACGGACCCGGCGGATAGGACGGGCTGGTGAGCGGCATCGCGAAGGCGGACTTGCGAATATCGGCAATTTTCATAGGGCTTTCCTTTTACGCAACCGTCAGGGCCGTTCATCTGCCAGATCGAAAACCCGAACCTGGGCGGGATCGTCATGGCGCGCGATCCATTCCGGATGGGCCAGGGTGGTGGCCGTATCCTGCGCACCGGCTTTCCAGTGATCCAGCATCGAGCTGCGCGAAAACTCATAGTCCTTGGACTGGGTCTCGTGCGGGGTCTGGCGGTAGATGAGGTGGGCGACGGTGATTTTCGGATCGTGTCTGTTCGTCAGCAACGCCCGCGCATCGGGATCGTCGCGCAACTCCGGTGGCAGTTTCTCGTATAGTCGCCGTCCCGCAACGTGGGCTGTCTGCATCTCGCACAGCATGTCGGTGTTGAGCCGGGTGCGGCTGGAAAAGCGGATGTCCTTGGCGCGTGCCTCGATATCCCAGACCGAGGCGGGCAGGGGGCCGCGTGCACTGAACAGATCGACCTGAAACACGCAGAGATCGTCTGGCCCGCGTTCGTCATAGACATATTGCAACGGCGTGTTCGACACCAAACCGCCATCCCAGTAGAATTGCCCATCGATCTCGACTGCAGGAAAACCGGGCGGCAGCGCGCCGCTGGCCATCACATGCTCTGGCCCGATCCTGTCATGTGCGCTGTCGAACCAGATCATGTTGCCGGTTTCGACATTGACCGCGCCCGTGCTGAATCGGGTCGGACCGTCGTTGAGGTAATCGAAATCCACCAGGTCCAGCAGTGTGTCGCGAAGCGGGGCGGTATCGTAAAAACTTGTTGCTCCGGCGCTGCCGGGCGGCATCAGGAAAGCGGGCGGAAAACGTGGCTGGAAGAAGCCCGGCACCCCTGTCGCCATGACCGTTCCGGCGCTGAGTTCATTGAATATACCCCGCGCCGCGAAGCCCGACGGCAACTTGAATACCGCTGTCGCCTGCGAGACCCGTTCCCAGAACATGCGCAGGCGTTCCACGCGCCGCCCCGCCGGATTGCCCGCGATCAATGCCGCGTTGATCGCCCCGATAGAGACCCCTGCAACCCAGTCGGTATGTCGCCCGCTGGCAAACAGCGCCTCGAACGCGCCGGCCTGATAGGCCCCCAATGCACCGCCGCCCTGAAGCACCAGAACGTCCAGTTCCTTGATTTCCGTCGTCGCATTCATGGCGATTTCCGTCTTCGGGTGTCTTGCGCAGATACTGACGGGAACAACGCGTTTCAAGGCTCGGGGCGGAATGCCCGCCTTTCGATGAGGCGAATTCGCGGTGATATCCCGTGGTAATATCCAGTGACCGTCTTCCAGCGAATGGCCCGGCCCTGGCCCGGGTCGGGTGAAGGTGTTCGCCCCGTCATCCTGTTTTCGAACCCATCTGTAATATCGCGCGTCAGGGGACGTCTTAGTGATATCGGCGACTATGCGATCACGGCTTGAGCCTGGTTCCCGATCCTGTGTCGGAAAGGTGTGAAGTCAATGCAATGGGTAGTCTATAATTGGCCGCTTGTAGTGCTGATCGGCAGTGGCATCTTCGCCTGCTTCCGTTTTCCGCAGGTCCGACAACCATGGACTCCACGGGAGGCCGGAGTGATCGCCGCCAGTCATCGGGACGGATCCCGGACTGGCTTTACGGCTATGGCTTGGAACGATCCCCTCGCGGGTCTGCACGCACACGATATCTGCGACAGGAGCATATCATGACCGATTGTTACAACTCCGACCAGACCTCGGCACCTATCCTGAAGCGCCCGTTCGTATCGCAATGGCTGCTGGAACGCGCACTTAAATCGATCATCCGCCGTGGCACGCTGCATCTGCGTCTGCCCGATGGAACCAGGCGAAAATTCGGAAAGGGCAGACCCGAAATCGCGATCGCAATCCGTGACTGGAGCACACTGCGACGTGTCGCGTTCAATGCGGATATAGCCATCGGCGAAGCCTGGATGGACGGCACTCTGACGGTTGAACGCGGCGATATCTACGGCTTTCTCGATCTCTGCCTTTCCAACACCCGAACAGGGGCAGGTTACGGGCTGCGTCGGATGCAGCAAAGGCTGCGGCGGCTGGTGCGGCCGCTGTTGATGCACAATCCCGTCGGCAAGGCCCAGGAGAACGTCGCGCATCATTATGACCTGAGCGACGATCTCTACGATCTGTTCCTGGATCCCGAGCGGCAATATTCCTGCGCCTACTACGCAACGCCCGACGACAGCCTTGAGGAAGCGCAGACGCGCAAGATGCGCTACATCGCTGCCAAGCTCCGGCTGGAACCGGGACTGAGGCTGCTTGATATCGGCTCGGGCTGGGGCGGGCTGGGATTGTTCATGGCGCGCATGGCAGGCGCGGATGTTACCGGGGTAACGCTGTCGGTAGAACAACAGAAACATGCCAAGGCGCGCGCGGACCGGGAAGGGCTTGGCGCTCGGGCACGTTTCATGCTGCGCGACTACCGGCAGGAACAGGGGCATTACGACCGGATTGTCTCGGTCGGCATGTTCGAACATGTCGGTGCAGGACATTACGACGAATATTTCGCCAAGGTCGCGGCGCTGCTGAAAGATGATGGCGTGGCGCTGATCCATACCATCGGCAGCACGGCCGAACCCGCTGCGCCGCATCCCTGGATAAGAAAATACATCTTCCCCGGCGGTTATATCCCGTCGCTCTCCGAGATCATGCCGGCGGTCGAGAAGAGCGGACTGGTGGTGAGCGATATTGAAGTGCTGCGGCTGCATTATGCCGAGACGCTGAAAGCCTGGCGCGCGCGCTTCATGGCGCGCCGCCACGAGGTTGTGTCGCTTTACGACGAGCGGTTCTGCCGGATGTGGGAATTCTACCTTGCCGCTTGCGAGGCCGGGTTTCGTCACAACGGTCTGGTGGTGTTCCAGCTTCAGCTGGCGCATCGTATCGATGCCGTGCCGCTGACCCGCGATTATCTGATCGAAGCCGCAACCGTGCCGCGCCCTCAATTGTCGGCAGATGCGACTGTCGGCGCACGTTTTGAAACGGGCGGGCGCGTGAAGGAACCGACCGTCTGCACGACCACCGGATGATCGCCACATCGCGGATCGTGCTGGTGATGTTCCTTTGGGCGGTCTGCTTTCCGCTCATCACTGCGGGCTACGCCTACGCGCCGCATCTCACCTTCGCGGCGCTGCGCGCCTTTCTGGCGGGGGCTGCACTGGTCGGTCTGGGGCTGGTCCTCGGGCGCCCGTGGCCACAGGGGGGCCGGACGTGGCTTACCCTGATCGCCGTCGGCTTCGGAGCCACCAGCCTCGGATATCTGGGCATGTTCATGGCCTCCGAGTTCATTCTGCCCGGCATTGCGACGGTTCTTGCCAATACCCAGCCGCTTCTGGCGGCGGTCCTTGCGGGTTTTGTCCTGCAAGAGCGTCTCGGGCACATTGGCTGGACCGGCATGGGGCTGGGCTTTGGCGGTATCGTCCTGATCGCGCTTCCACAGCTTTTCACCCTGGAGGCAGGGAGTTTCGGACTGGGGGCGGCCTATATCCTGCTGGCGGCTCTCGGCATCACCATCAGCAACGTTCTGATCCGGACCATCGCCGGAAAGACAGACCCTGTCATGGCTATGGGTGCCCAACTGATGATTGGCGGCCTGCCCCTGCTGGCCGGGGCCTTTGTCTTCGAGGATCCGGCCAATGTTCGCTGGTCGCTGGAATTCGTCATGATCCTGGGCGCGCTCAGCCTTTTCGGCTCTTCGCTGGCCTATTGGCTCTGGAGTGAAATCCTCGCCACGACCGAATTGAATCGCGCCAACGCCTTCAGCTTTCTGGTCCCGATCTTCGGTCTTGCGATGGGGGTGGCATTTTTCGGCGAGCGTCTGGGTTGGATCGAGGTCGCGGGTATCAGCCTGTCGCTTGCTGGCATCGCGCTGGCCAACCGGCGTCCTGCAACCGATGACCCGATGACAGCCGGAGCGCTGCAGGGCGAAGGATCGGAACCCTGACGACGCAGTTTTCTCAAGCTTCAAGCAGCGCATCAATGACGGCGCAGTCCGGGGCGGCGTCGCCGGTACATCTGGCAACAGTCTCTGACAGGACACGTTCAATCCGGGCCAGATCGGCAATTTTGGCCTGAACATCTTTCAGGTGGCTCTCGGCAACAGCCTGGACCTCGGCACAGGTTTGGGTCCGATTATCGACCAATCCCATCAGCTCCCGGATTTCTTCCAGACTGAAGCCCAGATCGCGGGACCGCATGACGAATTTCAATCGCCTGACGTGGGTGTCGTCATAGCTTCGATAGCCTTTTGCGCTGCGGGGCGGGTCGGGCATGATGCCGACCGTTTCATAATAGCGGATGGTTTCGAGGTTGCAGCCAGTGGCCCGCGCCAAGTCGACCCGCCGGAGCGGTTTCACGCTTCTGTCATGCATTTTACGCAAAAGCCCCTTGAGCCTGTATCAGCTACAGACCTTAGGAGGATGGAAACAACCAATCAAGGGCGATTCGATGGAGCAGGGTTTTATGGAGCAGATCACCAGCCAGACGCGACCGGCCAGTGATGAAACCGCAAAGGGCTGGGGCGCGACCGGCTTTGGCGTTCTGGGCGCGGTGGCAATGACCTCGTGCTGTATCCTGCCGCTGGTCCTTGTGAGCTTCGGCGTGACAGGCGTTTTCATCGCGCAGCTTGGCGCGCTCTATGCCTACAAGTGGTACACTTTCGCTCTGAGCGCCGCATTCATAGGATACGGGTTTTACAAGGCCTACAAGCCTGTGAACGCGGAGGCTTGTGCGGACGGCACTTGTGCGCGTCCGGTTGATCGTCGCGTGATGCGGGCGACGCTCTGGATCGCCACCGTGATAGTCGTTGTCGCGATGATCTTTCCATACATCACCCCGTATATCCTGAAATTCTGACCAAGGATCAAATTCATGAAGCACCTACTGTTGTCATCGGCACTCACCGTTGCCGCGCTATCGTCTGCGGCCTTGGCTGAAGAGCGCAGGATCGAGATCACCGTCGGCGAATTGACCTGTCCGTCCTGTTCTTTCATCGTCGCGAGCGCTCTCCGGGGCGTTCCGTCAGTGGAAATCAATGGTTTCGAGGATGGACCGGAGGACGGTCAAGGTATCTTCGCCGTGAGTTTTGAAGATACCGAAACAACCGTAGCGAGCATCATCGCGGCAGTGACTGCCAACGGCTATCCGGCGTCTGTTCTGCCCGAAATTGACTCGTGAAGCGCCAAACCCCGGTCATTCCTCAACGTAGTTCAATGAAAGCCAGACCCTTGACGGACACACCTGAAACCCCCGACCGATTGCTGAAACGAGGGCTCGGCGGTGCGCTCTTCATGGCTGTTTGTTGCTTTACACCGCTGCTGGTCGTCGTTGTAGCAGGTGTCGGCCTGTCTGCCCTGACCGGCTGGCTCGATTATGTACTGTTCCCGCTGCTGTTCTTATGCCTTGCCGTCGTTGCACAGGCGCTCTGGTTGCGCGCGGGCCGACGGGGACCAAGTCCGAAACTCTGGGCGACGGCGATTGCCGCTTTGTTGTCGGCTGCCCTCATCTGGCTGGAGTTTCGCTTCGCCCTCCGCATCTCCGTCGGTGCGTTTGCCGCTGTCGGACTCTACGCGCTTTTCCTCAACCGGATGAAACCCAGCGAAGCGATACGATGATTACAGCCGTCGAGGCGATCGACTGTCTGATTGTCGCCAGACAGAACAATCCAGACACAAATGAGGCATACCAATATGAAAGACACTGACAGGAATGACGACGGCTACGGCGGCTACGACCTGATTGTCATAGGAGCCGGATCGGCAGGGTTTTCTGCGTCGATCACCGCTGCTGACGCGGGCAAGCGCGTGGCGCTTGTCGGGCACGGCACCATTGGGGGCACATGCGTGAATGTCGGGTGCGTGCCGTCGAAAGCGATGATCCGCGCGGCCGAGGCGATCCATGGGGCCCACTCGGCCGGGCGGTTTCCCGGCCTGTCCGGTCAGGCCCAGGTTGATGACTGGCAAACGCTGGTTCAGTCCAAGGACGATCTGGTGGCGACCCTGCGTCAGAAGAAATACGCTGACCTGCTGCCGCAATATGCCGGTGTCGATTACATTGATGACGGCCCTGCGCAAATCATTGAAGGCGGTATCATCGTCGGCGGCCGCACCCTAACCGCGTCGAAGCTGATCGTCGCGACGGGAGGACGCCCGGTCCTGCCGGCGATTGACGGGATCGAGGAGATCGGCGCCCTCAACAGCACCAGCCTTCTGGAACTGACGACCCTACCTGAAAGTCTGATCTTCATCGGCGCGGGATACATCGGCGCGGAACTGGCACAGATGATGGGCAGGATGGGCGTCAAGGTCACGCTGGTCACGCGGTCGCGCCTGTTGCCGGATGCAGAGCCAGAAGTATCGGAGGCCTTGACGGACGCCTTTGCGGCCGAGGGGATCACGCTGCTTACAGGGCTGAGCTATGAAAGCGTGCGCCGTGATGCGGCAGGCGTGACCCTGCGGGTCATACGGGACGGCGAACCTGTCGAAGTGACGGCGGATCATCTTGTTTCAACCGCTGGAAGGCGTGCCAATACCGATGGTCTGGGCCTAGAAGCGGTCGGCGTAGAGACCAACGCGCGCGGATCCATCGTGATTGGCGACGACATGCGGACCTCGGTGCCCGGCATCTACGCGGCGGGCGATGTGACCGACCGGGATCAGTTCGTCTACATGGCTGCCTACGGCGCCAAGCTTGCAGTGAAGAATGCCGTTCTGGGCGGTGACCAGCGCTACGACAACTCCGTCATGCCATGGGTCGTGTTTTCTGACCCTCAGGTTGCCGGTGTCGGCCTCGGCGAGCATGAGGCGCGGGAGGCCGGATTCGATGTCAAGACTTCCATCGTGCCGCTCGATCAGGTGCCGCGCGCACTGGCCGCCCGCGACACACGTGGATTGATCAAGCTGGTGGCGGACAAGGACTCCGACAGACTGCTTGGCGGCCAGATCGTGGCACCCGAAGGGTCGGACACCATCCAGACACTGGTCATGGCTCTGAAGTTCGGGATGACGACAAAGACACTGGGCGAGACGATCTTCCCCTATCTGACGACCGTGGAAGGCCTGAAGCTGGCGGCGCAGACCTTCGACATGGATGTGGCGAAATTAAGCTGCTGTGCAGGATAAGACATCAAGCGAGGACCAGAATATGGAAGAAATATACGACCTGATCGTTATCGGCGCAGGCATGGCCGGGGTCGCGGCGGCGAACAAATGCGGAGCTGCGGGCTGGCGTGTGGCTATCGTCGATGCGCTGCCCTACGGCGGCACCTGCGCATTGCGCGGCTGTGATCCAAAGAAAATCCTCCGGCGCGGCGCAGAGATCGTCGATGCCGCACGACTGATGCAGGGCAAGGGGATCGACCCCCATGGCCTGACGATCAACTGGTCCGACCTGATGGCCCACAAGCGCGGCTTCACCGATCCGGTCCCGGACAAGATGGAGAAAGGCCTGACGGGTAACGGTGTCGAGACATTGCACGGTGCTGCGCGATTTACCGGGACAAATACGCTGGAAGTCGATGGAAAGCCGTATGAGGCGCGCCGCTTTCTTGTCGCTGCCGGTGCGATGCCCAGGCCGGTTCGTTTTGACGGAGCCGATCTGATGATCGACAGCACGGAATTCCTCAATCTGAAGGCGCTGCCCAAGCGCATCCTTTTTGTCGGCGGCGGCTTCGTATCCTTTGAGTTTGCCCATATTGCGGCCCGTGCCGGCGCGGCGCCGGTTATCGTTGATCGCGGCCCACGACCGTTGAGAGCCTTTGACCCCGATCTGGTCGAGATGATGATCGAGCGCAGCGCACGCATCGGAGTGGAACTGCAGCGCGAAACCGAGATCGTATCGGTTGCGGAGAACGGTGGCGTCTTCACTGTCGAGGTGACATCGGGAGGACAGGCCAGGACCATCGAGACCGATCTGGTGGTACATGGCGCAGGTCGCATCGCGGCCCTTGCGGACCTGAACCTGGAGGCCGCGGGCGTCACCTATGGCGACAAGGGCATTGCAGTGGCACCGCATCTGCAAAGCACGGCGAACAGCGCGATCTTTGCCGCCGGAGACTCCGCCGATACCGGGGGCATGCCGCTGACGCCGGTTGCCGTGATCGAAGGCAAGGTCGCGGCCTCGAACATGCTTAAGGACGCTCAGGTGGCACCGGACTACGCAGGTATTCCGACGGCGGTATTCACGGTTCCTGAACTGGCCCGTGTCGGACTGCTGGAGGCGGAAGCCAAAGAGGCCGGGCACGATGTCGACGTCCGATTTACCGACACTGGCGGCTGGTATTCCAATTATCGGATCGGAGAGACATCCGCCGCCGCGAAAATCCTGGTGGACAAGTCGGACGGCAAGATCCTCGGGGCGCATATGTTCGGGCCGGAGTATGGCGAGCTGATCAACTTTTTCGGTCTGGCGATAAAGCTGGGGCTGACCGCAAAACAGCTCAGGTCGATGACAGCGGTCTATCCCAGTGTAGGGTCGGATTTGGGATCGCTTCTTTGATCGAACATGGGTCTTTTGGCACAGGCATGACAGTCAATGACCGTTGTCGCGATAGGCGGCAGGGTTTGCTGGCGGTGTGACGTTGGAAGGATTCGGGGTATGGTCAGGGCCGGATATCTCCGGCCCTGAAAGCAATGTCGCCCAGTTGCGCAGTCCTTGTCTTCACGCGGAGCCGGACCGGACGGATATGGCTTTACATATCCATCGCCATTCCAGGTGTGGCGATCTGTCCCATCATGCCCATCTGCATGTGGTAGGGCAGCATGCACATGAACATCCAGCCACCTGGTCGAAGAACTTCGGCCACAAAAGTAATCTCCTCGCCGGGCAGCATCAGCGACTTTTCATAAAGCGCCACATGTTCCAGAAGACTCCAATCGGCCCGCCGGGCGCGGTAATTCACGCCCTGCATTCCGGCCATACTCATGAACATGAACTCGTGCAGGGTCTCACCATCATTGCGCAACGTGAAGCGGATCCTCTCCCCGGGCTGAGCTTCGATATCGAGGTCGGAAAACGTCCATTCCGACATCGACAGGCTGATTTCACGGTCGAAAGGACCGTCATCGGTAATGATCAGCCCGGCCATTTGCCCCGCCATCAGGCGTTCGGTTTCTTCTTCGCTGATCTCGCCATCATCCACAGCCATGTCGCCCATGTCGGTGGCGGCAGGCGTGCCCATGTCCATGTTGCCCATGTCAGGCTCGGCAGGGGTGTCCGCCGCCATGTCGCCCATGTCGGTGGCGTCAGGCGCGGCCATGTCCATGTTGCCCATGTCCATTCCTGACATGTCCATGTTGGCGATTGCTGCTTCCAACATGACCTCGTCTTGAGGCGGCACTTCAAAGACGTCGTGTTCGACTTCTTCGTCTTCCGCCAGAGGACCGACCGGCAGCAGGCCCTCCTCTTGCAACATGGTTACATTGGACATGAACGGAGCAGCCTGAACCGTGGGCGGCGTCCGGCCGACCACGAAATAGGCTGTCCCCCCCAGAAGGAGCAATCCGAGAAACAGGAAAGTTCGCATTATCATCTTGATATCTCCTTCTATTCTGCTGGAGCGGCGGCGGCGGCGGGCGTGTCCGCCATTTCGATCGGCCAGGGATCACCCTGAACGGTCCGGCCACGGGTGCTGCTCCACATGATGTTGAATACGAACACGATGAATCCCAGGCCGATCAGATAGGCGGCACCTGTCAGCATCAACTGTGGAATTGCCCATTGCGGCAGCGGCAGATAATCCACCACCCAGCGCGGGAAATACACGAAGCCAAGATAGTACATCATCATTACCTTGCCCAGAATCCCAACCTGCCACAGCCAGAAATGAAGGTTACCCATTCGCTGGCTGAACATCCGGCCGGTGAAGTAGGGGTAGAGGTAGTAAACCCCCGCCATCGCCATATTTCCCATGAAGCCCACGAACATCGCATGAAAGTGTGCCGGCACGAAGTAGGTGTTGTGCACGAAGTCAGCATTCACCGCGATCTGCGCGTTGAGATAGGCAGTCACTCCGCCGAGGATCAGAAAGAAGATCGCAGCGATGATGAACTTGAACGGGATTGCCCGTTTTGCCGATATGGGGATGTCGTCATACCACAAAGTCGCGATCCAGTTGAACACGTGCAGGGTCGACGGGATGAAGATCAGCATCGTCAGGATCTGTGTCGTGCGTTCCAGCAAGCCGCTGACCGTATTGGCGGGCTGGAAGTGGTGTGGATAGACCACGAAAGACAGCACGGTCAGGATCGCGAACGCGGTGACGCCGGACCAGTAACTCCAGATCGGGCGCCCCAGGAATCGCGGCATCAGGGTATACAGCACCGCGATTGCCGGCATCAGCGGCAGGTAGACGGCCGGGTGGCCGTAGAACCAGAACAGGAACATGAAGGTCGGAATGTCGCCGCCCCGTGCCGGATCGAACAAGGCCGTCGTGCCCAACCAGTCGGTCATCAATGCGCCGCCAACGAAGGCCAGAGCAGGGGTGGAGATCGTCAGCAGCAGGCCTTCCGATATCGCCGCCCAACCCATCAATGGCAGCTTTGACCAGCCGATGCGCTTTGCCGCGTTCCAGCCGTTCGCGATGACGACGCAGCCGGCCAGAAATTCGGAAATCGCAACCAGAACGATGGCCAGATAGCCCATCCAGATCAACTCGCCACCGACGCGCAGCGACATCGGCGGATAGAAGGTCCAGGTGAAATCGGGGCGTGAGATGACCAGCAGCAACGCCGCCACGATCAACAACCAATAGCTCCATTGTGCGCCGCGCGCGAATATCAGCCGGTCGGTGCCCAGAACCTTGGGCATCATGTAATACATCAGGTTGACGACGAACGGGATCACGAAGCCGAAGACCATCAGCATCCCGTGCAGCGTCATCAGTGACATATAGGGCCGGGCATCGAAAAACTGGATATCGGGTACGGCAAGTTCGGTGCGGAACAGCATCGCCATCAGGCCGCCTAGGCCCAGCATGACAATCGACGTCAGGATGCCCTTGATCGCAATATGTCTGTAATCGAGTGAAAACAGCAGATCGGACAGGGTCATCTTGCCAAGAACGTCGGCAGGTTCCCAATGGGGCAGGCCACCCATGCGGGCGGTATCGTTTGCGCTTGTCATCATTCTTCTCCGCTCAGGTATTTGCTTGCGACGCTCATACTTCACCACCTTCTTCCGGACCCTCGACCACAAGCCATGCCTTCATCTGCGCGTGTCCGACGCCGCAGTAATTCAGGCACTGGATCAGGTATTTTCCAGGTTCCTTGGGTGCCCTGATCCAGACCTGCCGGTTTTCACCCGGTCCGAATTCGGTGGTGATGCCGACGGCAGGAATGTTGAAACCATGGATCACATCATTCGAAATGATTTCGAACAACACGCGCTCGCCGGGTTGGACGACCGCCGCATTGCGGCTGATCTCGTCTTCGTCGGTCAGAAACGCAAATCCCCATTGGAACGCGATTACCCGCAAGGTGCGGTCGAATTCCCCGGCAGCTTCATAGCCGTCGACCGAGAGTTCCCCTGACTCGTTCAGGTCGGCCTGATAGGCGGAATAGACTTCGGTGCTTTTGCGGTCGGCATACCAGACCAGCACGGCCAGCAAGACCACAAAGCCGATTTCCATACGATATTTCATTTTCCACCGCTTGGGCCAGAATATGGCCATCAACAGGCCACCTATTCCCAGAATTCCCAGCGCGAATACGATGGTCATCATCGTTGCCTGATACCCGGTCAGGCCTAGTGCATTTTCCATTTACTCTTCCCCTGGACGAAAATTTTCGCCCCTCAATTCAGAATGTGTGCTGTGTCTTGGCTGCGATGCGGGTTGTCGGATGCCCTGGAATTTCACGGGGTTCATCCACAAGACGGTTGTCCGAAACAATGTCCGGTCGCAGGTGTGACGGAAAGATGAGATGTCTGCCGGTTCTTCAGCGACACCCCTGTCCGGGTGCGATCAGACCAGCGGTGGCCGGAATAGCCCGTAGTCTTCATGAATGCTGGCGCCAAGCGTCAAATGGTGCCTGCTGACGGTGCTGACCCGGGTCAGCAAAAAAGCCATGGTCGGTTCAGTATCACACAGTGCAATCTGGCACGCGGTTGCGACATGACCGGCGGTGCTGCAGGACGTAGACGTGGTCATCATCGGACACACCGGGGCTTCGAATAGAGAAACCGCCGATGACGAGACGTCGTTGACTGTGCTGTCGGAGATCAAGGCGACTGGCCCGGTCCGCATTGCCAGAGCCATGCGTGTTGCGCCGTACCCCGAAAGAAGCAACGCAGACAGTAATACAAGAGATAAAAACCGCCCAACCATTCGGCATGGTGGCAGAGACTCGCCAGTTTTGCAAGCCGTTGTTGACGATCTCAGACTATGTCTCATTTGGCGATTCGCCGGTGCGAAAGTCCGGTCCGCCCAGGAATCGCGCCACAGCATATCCCACTGAGCTGCCAATCAGGATGCCCGACGCGAACTCGGACAGCCAGTGATAGCCAAAGCTGACCCCCAGACCGATGAAAAGTGCAAGCGGCGTTCCGAAGATCACCACATAAGTTCTCCGCCGGGCAAGAAGCACCAGCGCAACAAGGACGGCGAAGGCGACAGTTGCATGGGACGATGGCCAGCCGCCGATAAGCGGTTGATTGAGGAACCCGAACTGAAAGGCCGCACTGTTGTCGGCCCCTGCAAGACCGGCACCGAAGGCATGATGGGGCGGTGACATCCGACCGGTAACCGATTTTAGTGCCATAGACACCGCAAGACCGCCCAAAGCGGCGGCAACCGACGCCCCAGTCAGCGACCAAGCGCCCCGCCGCGGCGCGACGGTTGCGACCGCAGCCAGACCCAGAGACACCAGAACCGGGGCAACATATCCGACCCGATCCGCCAATGGCAGAAGCCCCACGGCACGGCTATTCTGTATCCAGACGAAATATCTCCAGTCCAGTCCGCTTTGCACGAGCAGGGCCGTTAGCAGCGAGCTGGCCAAAATGCTTCCGACAAGGACGCAAATAATTCTCAACAAAATCCCCTTTGCTTGGTCTTGCTGTTGCTTCGCTGTCCGACGATCAGCGAATTTTCGGGCTTGTTCAATCGCGCACGGGGGTGTCCGATCTTGAACTGGCTGCGGCCTGTTCGGAGCAACAGGGTCCGTTGCCGGGACCAATCACACGATGGGGTCACCCGGTCGTGCCGCGCAGTCGTGCAGCGGGAGATGTTGTGCCAAAGCCGTCGGTTTCCATAGGTTCTAAGCCTGGGTCATGGACCGTCTGCGCCGCAGGAAGGCCGACACCTTGGGCAAACCGCCGCGCATTGCCGCCGGGTCGTTGGCAAAGCCGATCCGCACCGTGCCCTCGACCCCCATGACCGCGCCGGGCGTGAACAGCACGCCTTCTTCAGCCAGCAGATCGAGGCAGAGCTGTTCGGATGGCATGTCCAAATCATAGCGGATCAGCGCCGTCGTGCCCGCAGTGGGGCGCACCCAGTTCAGGGCCGGTTCAGACGCCATCCAACCGGACAAAAGCGTAAGGTTCCCGCGCGTGATCTCGCGGGATCGGGCCAGAATGCGATCTCTCGCGCCAAGCGCCAGCGTGGCCAGATGGTCGTCGATCATGCCGACCGAAATCGTATTGTAGTCGCGGTGATGCGACACCGCCTGCAACACATCGGCGGGCGCGCAGATCCAGCCCAGGCGCAGGCCGGCCAGCGAGAACACTTTCGACATTCCGGCCGTCGAAATGCCGCGATCATAGACATCGGCGATGGACGGACCCATGCCGTCATCGTCCTGCGCCGATCCTCGATAGACCTCATCCACCAGAACCCACGCACCCGCTCCACCCTGACCGATGCGCGCGATTTCGGCGATCTTCTCCAATCCTGCGCGGTCGATCAGCGATCCGGTTGGGTTGTTCGGGTTGGTCAGAGCGATGACCAGGGTGGCTGGCGTCACGGCGGCGGCGAGCGTTTCCATGTCCGGCAACCAACGATCAGCGGCGCTCAGTTGAACCTTCGTGACCTTGGCGCCCAGACTTTCTGGGATCGAAATGTGTTGCTGATAGGTTGGCACAAGGCTGACGACAGGATCATCCGGCCCAACCAGCGCTGCCCATACCAGCGCATTCGCTCCGGCGGTGCCGTGGGTCACAAGGATATCGTTGCGCGTTTTTGCAGCGTAAAGCCCGGCAATGGCATCCCGCAGTCCGTCCGACCCCTCGATCGCGCCATAGGTCAGCTTGAGCGGCAAAAGCTGAGACAGGGCCGTCGCATTCCGTCCCGACAGATGCAGAAGTTCCTCCAGCGTCAGGCTGGTGACGCAGGTTTCCGCAAGGTTGTGGTCACAGTCGTTTTCATGCGCGTTTATCCACATCTCGACGCCGAAAGGATCAATGTGCATCTGGGACTCCGGTGGATAATTCTCGGATCAACTCGCGATGAAAGGGGACGTAGCCCGGCGTGACCTCAGCCAGATGCGGGTGCATCAGGCGGTGCAATTCGGGCAGGCGGTGAAACGGGACGGTTGGCCAGACGTGGTGTTCGGTGTGATATGGCATGTTCCACGCGATCCAGCGCACCGCACGATTGGTCAGTGTCGTCCGGGTATTTTCCAACATGTTCGCAACCGTGGCACATCGCCCGTGTTCTGCCAGCAGATACAGGCGCAGGAACGGCTGTCCCAGCAGCATCGGCATGATCCAGACCCAGAGCAGAATGAAGCTGCCTTCGGCAAGACTGGCGGTCAGGGCGAATGCATAGAGACCCAGCATCAAAAGCGCCTCGTCCCGGACGTGCGCAAGACGGGAGGGCTGTACATACGCATATTCGGCGCGCCCCGTCGCATTGCGGAGTAACGTCCCGATCATCGTCCGCCAGACCGGCAGGCCGCTTATGTGCAGTATGTATTGCGCCCGCGTTTTCGGTTTGGGCGTGGCCAGTTCCGGGTCGTTCGCCAGGTCCTGCGTATGGCGGTGATGCGCAAGATGGAACAGGCGGAACCACGTCGGCGGCAGCAGCAGGATCAGCCCGCAAAACCGTCCAACCCATTCGTTCAGCGCGCGATTGCGAAACGGCGTCTGATGTGTGGTTTCGTGCTGCAGCGTGAACAGGAAAATCAGCACGATGCCCAGCGGCAGCATCAGAACCGGCCAGCCAGGCACCTTGACGAAAACGGCACCGGCCAGCAGTCCGATCAGGGCGAGGTGGCCCGACAGATGCGTAAGTCCGGCGCGGTCGGACAGGGCCGTAAGACGGGTCCGTTCGGCGGGCGGAATGGTGGTGAGGAAGGTTCTGTGGTCCATGCGCCAGCCATATCAGGTGGGGCAAACCGGACGGAAGGGGGAAACACAGCCCCGACGGGTTGGTCGAAGGCCTGCCCCATGTCGACGGACCGCAGATCTTTCTACCGACTGGCTTTCCCGCCGACCCCGTGCAGGTTTATTGGCACCAGCGGAACGAGCGCATAGGGATGCCAGACCAGCGCACCGAAGCCGATGATCGTTGCGCCCAGCCCGAACGCCAGCGATCCGAGCAGGACGATTGCCGCGATGTCATAGCCCGACAGGCCAAGCGCAGAATAGATGCGATATCGCACCGCTCCGCCCGTCACCGGGCCTGCACCGACTGTATTGCCGATGGCATATCCCAGAAAACCGCCCGTCGCGACGGCGGAAAACGGGACGCTCTTGCCGATATGGCGAAGCGTGGACCAGTCATAGCCGATCAGTGCGGCATAAGCCCCAGCCACACACAGCAGGGCCAGCGCGATGATATGTCACCGGGTGTGCCCCGGACCTGTCGCATTATCTGCACCGGACCGACGGGGGTGAGCAATTTATTGACCGCAATAAACACGCGGCGAACAATACGGTCGTCATGACATAGGGAAGGAGCGGTATGATCCTGCTCCAGACAGTCAGGTCGGTCGGGGTGACCATTGGCGTCACTCTGCTATCCTATGTATCTCGATCCGTGCAGTTTGCGGCAATGCTCCGACCGTCCGCGTCGCTAGGTAAGATCTGGGCCAAAGACGAGCGCTCGTTGCGTTATGACGCTGCTATCGGTTGAGTATTGTCGGTTTGCCCCGCTGGGTATTTGCAACCTTCGCCCTGACAGGTCATCGTCCGCCATATGTTCCAAGAATGAGGGAGTAAG
Organism: Jannaschia sp. L-14R; assembly: GCF_056857695.1. Classification (NCBI taxonomy): domain Bacteria; kingdom Pseudomonadati; phylum Pseudomonadota; class Alphaproteobacteria; order Rhodobacterales; family Roseobacteraceae; genus Jannaschia; species Jannaschia sp. L-14R. Next base: position 599,192 of record NZ_JBSXNP010000010.1, on the reverse strand, counting down.
AGAATGTCTGACCGTGCCTGATTGCCAGTAATGCTCCAAGGCATTGCGGGAATGGGCAAAACAGTGGAGCGGTTTCCACAGGGGAGATCAAGCCCTTGATCTGGATACGCGACAGTATAATGACCCTGGTCGACCAATACGGCCCGATCGTTCTGTTCTTGTCGCTGACCCTGGAAACGCTGGGCCTTCCCGTGCCGGGGGAAAGCGCGCTTATCCTGTCGTCCGCAATCGCGGGCACCGGACAGATCAGCATCTGGCAGGTGGTGATCGCGGCCTGGCTGGGCGCCGTTCTGGGGGACAACATAGGCTATTTTCTTGGGCGCAGATACGGGCGGCAGGTCTTGCTGACATACGGTGCCCGCTTCGGCATCACCGAAAGTCGTTTCGCCAAGGTCGAGGCGATTACCGCGCGTTATGGTCCGCTGATGGTCATCGTTGCGCGTTTTGTCGTGCTGCTGCGTCAACTGAACGGGCTGGTCGCGGGAAGCGCGCGCATGCATTGGCTGACGTTCCTTCTGTCCAATATGCTCGGTGCAGCGCTTTGGGTCGGATTCTGGGCGATACTGGCTTACAGGCTTGGACAGTCAGTCACGATCCTGCCCTATATCGGGCGGCACATCGGGATGCTGGTGGCGATTGTCGTGCCACTTCTGATCGGCGCTCTGATCTTCGGATATCTTCGTCTGCGCCGACGCAGGGCGTCAGACATGCCATCCGATCCTTGATGGCATAGAGATCACTGGAAACACAGGTCAACCTCCACAAATATGTCGCACTGTCCCGCAAGGTTAGCCGGACAGGTCTAAGGGATATGGCGGGCCATCACAGAACGTTAACAGTGATCAGTCTGACACATCCGAAAAAGGCGGATGCCATGGACGCGAAGGTGACAGCGTTCCATTCGCCGCTGACATTCTGACAGGGTGGCGGCCCGCCGAAGCCGGTTACTCCATGAACCAGCCGTGGCTGACGATCATCGACTGGCCGGTCAGGGCATTTGTCGGGAAGGCGGCGAAGACATGCGCGATTTCGGCTACATCCTCGACGGTGGTGAATTCCTTGTCGACGGTGCCGCCCAGCATGATGTCGTTGATCACCTCCTCCTCGGTGATGCCCAAATCCTTTGCCTGTTCTGGAATTTGCTTTTCCACCAGCGGAGTTTTCACAAAGCCGGGACAGATCACATTGGCGCGCACGCCATGTTCCGCGCCCTCCTTTGCGATGACGCGGGCGAGGCCCAGCAGGCCGTGCTTGGCGGTCACATAGGCCGATTTCAGCGGCGAAGCTTCCTTGGAGTGGACCGACCCCATGAGGATCACCGAGCCGGACCCTGCCTTGTACATATGCGGCAATACCGCCTTGGAAGTCAGGAACGCGCCATCCAGATGAATCGAAAGCAGCTTTTTCCAGTCGTCATAGGGAAAGTTTTCCAGCTTGTGGACGATCTGGATGCCGGCGTTCGACACCAGCACATCGACGCCGCCCCAATGATCGACGACCTGCTGCACAGCGGCGTTCACCTGCGCCTCATCAGTCACGTTCATCTCGACACCGATGGCTTCGCCCTTGCCGTTCTTGGTCAGTTCTTCTGCGGTCGCCTTGGCCGCGTCGAGACGCAGGTCGGCAATGGCAACCTTGGCACCATCCGCGACATAGCGTTCTGCAATCGCCTTGCCGATGCCGCTGGCAGAGCCGGTGATGATGCAGACTTTTCCGTTGAGGTTCATGGTATTCTCCTTTGACTGCGGGGTGGCAGACTTTGTTGATCGGGCGACAGACATCCAACCGTCTGGCCCGAAGTATCCTTACGCAGGGACCATATCTCTGCCGGATTCAGGTTCTTCGTAAAGTGGCGAATGACGGCCAGACCGGCACGGTCAACCAGAATGGTACAGACCAGATTGGTCTGACTTGCGTGTATGAACATGACAACCTCAACAAGACCACCGCCATCCGGGTTCCCTCCATGATCCATGGCGAAGATACCGCCCTGAAAAGCGGAGCGTGAAAATGATCTGCCTGAATTTCGAAATGCACGATCGCGACAACTCAGGTCATCGTCTTGCCAGGGCAACTGCAAAGCCAAGGTTCAGAGTCCGGGCAGGAAAGTCGACCGTCGTCCTGCGCCAGCCCCCTAAGCCATGATGTGTTGGGGGCCGACGGTTCGGGCGCCGCCGCACAACGGGCACGAGGGTGGTGCATTTTTCGGCCGGGGAAAGGGGCATCCATGTCAATCCTTCAGATCAAGCGTGGCGACCAGTGGCAGATGATCGGAGGCCCGTCGGGTATCGTGGGTCAGGGCCGCGGCGACACCATGAGACTCGAAGTGATGGGTGACGGCGATCCGATCGAGGGCCACCACGGGTCGCCGGGCGTGGAACGTGGGCGGCGCGGGCAGCAACCGGAGCGCCGTGCCCATCGCCGTCAGATGCGCCGCGCCGAACCATTCGTTGAAATCGCCTGCAAGAACGGTCGGCTTGGCATCATCATGCCGCGAGAATTGCTGTAATGCCGTCAGCTGCGCGCGACGTGATCGGCGCAGCAGGCCCAGATGGACGCCGATTGCGCGAATGTCGCGCCCTTTATACCGAAGTTCGGCCAGGACGGCGCCGCGTGGCTCGAACCCCGGAAGGTCCGCGTGGTCAGTAGACAGAACCTCGATCTCGTCGCGGATCAGAATGGCATTGCCGTGCCAGCCCAGACTGTCCCGGCCATGGTCGAAGGCGACATGGCGCAGCCCGTGCGCCTGCAACAGGTGGGGCGAGAATGCGGGTGGGCGATGGCCCAGTCGCATGTCGGCCTCCTGCAGCATGACGATATCGGCATCGAGTCTTTCGATCACACGAAGCGTGCGCTGGGCATCGCGGCGCCGGTCGGTGCCAAGGCACTTGCGGATGTTGTAGGTGGCGATGCGTAAGGTCATGTCGGTCACAGGATCGGCGCCCCCAGCCGGAATACGCCCTCGGCGATGCGCCGGAGCAGGCCCGGCCGGACAATGCCTACCGCGCAATCGGAGGCCACTGCCTCGAACCAGTCGCGCACCCCGCGCACCGTGTCCGTGTCATAGATCATCAGTACGGCTTCAAAATTCAACAGCATGGAGCGCACATCGAAATTCGCCGAGCCGATCCATGCCATGTCGTCGATCACACCGGCCTTCGCGTGCAGCATTCCTGGAGTGAAGCGCAGGATACGGCAGCCCGCGCCGTCAAGGTCGCGCAGATAGGCCCCGCGTGCCAGATCGGCCGTCCATTGGTTCGATCGTTCGGGTAGCATGATCCGCACATCAATCCCGCGCCGGGCGGCCGTGGCCAGTGCCTGGCCCAGCGCGTCTGTCGGCAGGAAATAGGGTGTCGCGATCCAGACATTCTGCCGCGCCCGATGGATCGCGTTCACCAACGTATCGTGCAGCGCATCCAGCGGTGTATCCGGCCCCGAGGGAACAAGTTGCACCGTGGCCGGGCCCATAGGCGCACACTGACAGATCAGTGGTTCGATGGTCTTGCCGGTCACATCCCAGTCCGATGTGAAGACATCCAGAAACGTCTGCACGGCTGGTCCGCGCAGAACATACCCCATGTCGATCCAGATATTGCGGTCGGTCAGATATTCGTCGCCGATGTTGCGCCCGCCCGCCCAGACCCGTTCACGGTCAGCGATCACCATCTTGCGGTGATTGCGCAGATTCAGGTGTCCATTATCGGGCGGATGCAGAAAGGGCGAAAAATACCGCACCTCTCCCCCGGCGGCAGTGAGTTCACCCAACGCTGCCCAAGGCGCACGCAGCGTACCCAATCGGTCGAGGACCAGATGCACGGCAACCCCGTGCCGGGCCTTTCGTGTCAGCGCCGCAATAAAATCATGCGCCGTCGCATCATTGGCCAGAAGATAGAAGATGATATCGAGCCGAACCGTCGCTGCTTCTATTGTTTCAAACAGCGATACTCTGGCGTTGGCTGAATCGATGTTCAGCGTAATGGCGTTTCCATCGGACGGACCGGGAATGCCAAACTGGCAGAATGTCTGCGCCACAGGGTGCGCGTCGGCAACGGATGATGTGACGTTATTGAAGTGGATTGATGGAAATCTTGATCCCTGTTTGCGAAATCCGAGTGCCAGAAAAAGCGGAATCGCGACATAGGGAAGCAGAAGGATGAACAGCACCCAGGCCGACGCGGATTGAGGCGTACGACGTTGTTGCAAAACGAAGATAACGGCGATTCCGGTCGCGATAACCAGAAGAATGATCATCCCGTAGGAAACCAGCCAGGTCATCGACACACCCCGTTTCGTCGGGTCGCAGGGGTGTGACAGAACATTCGGGTCATGACGCGCGCTTTACTGACGTGGTGGACATAAGACCGTAGACGAACCGAACGATCAACATTGCATACGGAAATATCGCCACCTATCGGTGTCAGCCGCGCGTCACTGTCCTTGCGATCCGGCTTTTCGCCTGTCGGTCCGTCATGAGCTTGTCGCGCATGCTGCAATATGGCGCATTGGCCTTGACCACCCCGATCACGCTGCCGAACATATTCTCTGCAATCAGCACGACGAAGGCGAGGCTGGCCGACGCCGGGCAAAGTCCGGCGATGAACATCTCCCACTGATCGCGGCATGTTATCGGAAATGCGGATGCAGACTTTTCCCTGCGGCACGGAAGGAAGCGAGATGTCAGACGCCTTTCAGAATGCTTGCTTGGAAAGACCGGAGGCGGAATGGCGGGGCCGGGTCGCTTATCGACCGAACCCAGTGCTTTGGAAAACTATGCAATGCTTGGGCTATTTCATGTAGGCTGGGCGAACGGTCCCGACCGTCTATGTTCCTGGAGGAGCCGAAATTCCCCAGCATGAAAGGGAGCGATTTGACATTGATCAGCGCGGGCGGTCCGTCATGGCCTGCCGCAGCAGGGATGATCACACGGTTATCCTGAACGATTTTGTCGCATACCGCTTGCTTGACCTGTTGCCTATGTCTGTGCTGCGGAAAGACATACCCCGGAGACGACCCCTTTTTCCGCAGGGAGCCGTTGTCTCATCGGGGCCGATGCGATCACACCTGCCTCCGCCCGAAAACTGGAGTGTGCCAGATGTTTTCTTTTGCCGACCCTGTCTTGCTGGCGCGAATGCAGTTCGCGTTCACGATGTCATTCCACATCATTTTTCCGGCGTTTTCCATAGGCTTGGCCAGCTATCTCGCCGTACTCGAAGGACTGTGGCTCAAGACCGGAAAGGACGTCTATCTGAACCTGTTCAAGTACTGGATCAAGATTTTCGCCGTCGCCTTCGGAATGGGCGTCGTGTCGGGCATCGTGATGTCCTACCAGTTCGGAACCAACTGGTCGGTTTTTTCCGACAAGGCAGGGCCGGTCGTCGGGCCACTGATGGCCTATGAGGTGTTGTCGGCGTTCTTCCTCGAAGCCGGTTTTCTGGGCGTGATGCTGTTCGGCATGAAGAAGGTCGGGCGGGGTCTGCATTTCTTTGCCACGCTGATGGTCGCGGTGGGCACGCTGATGTCCGCGTTCTGGATCCTGTCGGTCAACAGCTGGATGCAGACGCCCACAGGTTTCACCACCAATGCCGACGGGCAATTCGTGCCGCTGGACTGGCTGGAAGTGATCTTCAACCCGTCGTTCCCCTACCGGCTGGTTCACATGGTTCTTGCCGCGTATCTCACGACCGCACTGGTCGTTGGCGGGGTGGCGGCGTGGCATTACCTGCGTGGACGAGCGGGGGCGGAAACTCGCAAGATGTTCTCGATGGCGATGTGGATGCTGGTCTTGGTCACGCCGCTTCAGATTCTGGCGGGTGACGAGCACGGGCTGAACACCTTGGAGTATCAGCCCGCCAAGGTCATGGCGATGGAAGGACATTTCCAGAGCTATCCTGATGGCGCGCCGCTTATCCTGTTCGGATGGCCCAACATGGAAACCGGGACCGTGGATTACGCGCTGGAGATTCCCAAGCTGTCTTCGCTGATCCTCAAGAGAGATCTGAATGCGCCGCTGAACGGATTGAACAGCATTCCACGGGAAGACTGGCCGCCGGTGCCGATCGTGTTCTGGTCGTTCCGGATCATGGTATCCTTGGGCTTTGCGATGCTGGGCCTTGGGCTGCTTAGTCTGCTGGCCCGCTGGCGGGGGCGTCTGCATGACTGGCGGGCTCTGCATTATCTGGCGCTGGTTATGGGGCCTACCGGCTTCGTCGCCGTGCTGGCCGGATGGGTCACGACCGAGGTCGGGCGGCAGCCGTTCACAGTCTATGGTGCGTTGCGCACGACCGATAGCGTCTCACCGCTTGCGGCCCCGGCGGTCGGCGCGTCGCTCGTGGCATTCATCGTAGTCTATGGCATCGTGTTCGCGGCGGGCGCTTTCTATCTGCTGCGGCTGATGAATGTTGCGCCGAAGCCGCATGAACCCGGGCTGACCAGTGGGCAGCCTGTACGGGCCGCGGGGATAACGCCCGCCTCCGCCGTTAATCCCGACCAGATGATTCCGCAGGAAGAATAGGAGCGTGACGATGACACTTATACCCGACCTGGCGAGCATATTGGCCTTCGTCATCGCCTTTGCGATCTTCCTTTATGTGGTGATGGACGGTTTTGACCTGGGGGTGGCGTTATTGTTCCCGTTTTTTCCGAAACCACAGGACCGCGACGTCATCATGAACACGGTCGCCCCGGTCTGGGATGGCAACGAAACCTGGCTGGTGCTGGGTGGCGGTGCGGTCTTCGCGGCGTTTCCGCTGGCCTATGCCGTTCTTATGCCAGCGCTTTATGCTCCGATCATCGCGATGCTGCTGGGGCTGGTATTCAGGGGCGTGGCTTTCGAATTTCGCTGGCGTACGAAACGGGGCCAATTCCTGTGGGACATAGCTTTCACCGGCGGTTCGCTTGTCGCCGCTCTGGGGCAGGGGATCGCCCTGGGGACAGTGTTGCAGGGCATTACGGTCGAGGGTCGGGCCTATGCCGGGGGCTGGTGGGATTGGCTCACGCCCTTCACGATGCTCACGGGGGCGGCTGTGGTCGTGGGGTATGCGGCATTGGGCGCGACATGGTTGATCCTGAAGACGACGGGCGACCTTCGGGACCGCGCCTATGCACTGGCACCCGGCCTGGTCATCGCGACGCTGGGGGCGATCGCCCTTGTCAGCGCGGTCACGCCCTTTCTGGAGGGGGCCTATTGGCAGAACTGGTTTGCCTGGCCGCGTATCCTGCTGGTCGCTCCGGTTCCGCTTGCCGTTGTGGGCGTCGCGATCCTGCTGTTCAGAATGCTGGCGGCGCGCCGGGACGGATGGCCATTCGTGCTGATGCTGACTCTGTTCGGGCTTTGCTTCGTGGGGCTGGGCGTTTCGATCTTCCCCTTTATCGTGCCCGGCGCGATCACGATTTATCAGGCGGCGGCCCCCGAAATCAGCCAGAGATTCATCCTTGTGGGCGTGTCGATCCTGATCCCGATCATTCTGGCCTATACGGCCTATGCCTACTGGGTGTTCCGCGGCAAGATTGACACTGATGCAGGGTATCACTGATGGCTGCGTCCGAACGCCCGCTTTGGTATCGGCTCCTGTGGTTCATTCTGCTCTGGGGGGTGGGCGTCGTGGCCGTGGCCGGGGTCGCCTATGGTCTGCGGCTCTGGATAGCATGAGGGTGGAATGACAGGAATTGAACTGATCGTGCGGGAATACCGCCATTGGCACCTGACGATAGCGGTTACTGGCAACACGCTGTTTTTGCTGGGATCGGTATTGTTTTTTCAAGTGTTTTCGTCATGGCAGACGTTGGCAGTCTGGATGTTTGTGCTGGGTTCGACCCTTATGCTTGTCGGTGCAATGGGCGAGGTTGCAAAATCTGTCTACGAACGGCGTGAAAAGGCAGCAAATCGCCGCTGATGCAGCCAAACTGCGTGACCATTCTGGGAAGCACGGCTCTTTAGAAGGCAGTCGATCCTCGCTCGGATCGCAGGTTTCAGTGTTTTATCGAACGGGCAGATCGTGCAGTTGACGTTAACCGTAGCCACCTTATCGCCCAGGTGTGGTGAATCAGGCTTCGGCGCGCAGCCTCGACAGCGCAAGTCCCGGAATTTCCAATGTGGTCCGGGACCTTAAATGCCCCAGGCGTAGCCGGGTACTCGACCCAAATTGATAGACACTTCTCCAATTCCGTCAATCGCTTCCAGCGCAACTCTGGCCGCATCTTCTTCGTCTTTGGAATTCACGATGCCCCAGACGTCAACGCGATTGTCTGCCACGATGACGTTCAGATGAACCGGGTTTAATCCTGGCACCTTGGCCAGCGCACCCAAAACGATGTCACGCTTTTCATCCAAGTCCGCATCTGCACGGATGTGCACAACGGGTTGTGCTGCGATTGCTTGCAGCAGATTGGCGCGACTGACGATGCCCACCAACTCGCCATCGTCTATTACCGGCACACGCTTGATATGCCGTTTTTCAAGCAATCGGGCAATCTTTCCAACGGGTGTATCGGGCGACACGGTAATGACTTGTGTGGTCATGATGTCCCTGAGGTACTGACCGTGCTTCAACACAAAGCCCTTGGCATTTGCCTGGGACACGGAAAAAAGCGACAGCCACCAAGACCGGCTCTGGCCTTTTTCTCCTTCAACGCGGGGCATCAAATCACCTTCACTCACGATGCCCACGATCCGTTTCTTGTCGTCGAGGACGGGAATGGCGCTGATGTGGTGTTGCGACATCAGTTCGACGGCTTGTCCAACGGTTGTGTCCGGCCTTCCGCTTATGACCGTTTTCGTCATGATATCTGATGCGTTCATGCTTGTTTCGCCTTTTGCGCGCTACTTTTCGACTTCAGTACAGTCAACTGCTGTATCCGGGGCTATTGATCAGAAGACGCGCCAAGCCATGAAACATTACCGGTTCGGCACAAAGCGTCAGCGCGCATGGTGGCCAAGATCGACAGTCCCGATCGCCAGTCGACGCATGTACCATAGCACCAAGAGGGGCACGAAAATCCATTGCAGGATCGGGGACAACCCGGTGCCTAGGACCGGGAGGGTCGGCATCACTCCGTCATAGGACCAACGTTCCAACACTTCGGTGTTGAGGTATTCGAGACCAACGGTTGCCAGCAACCCGGTCGCGAAGAAAACCACAAGTGCGGTACGACCAGTGTTCGCAACCCAATTTCGGTCTTTGCTTACAAGCGCGGCGCTCCAGAAAGCCGCAAGCGCTATAGCCAGATCGCCGAGCGTTGCCTTCAGGCATATGGCGATGCCGGTGAAATGATCGACCTGGCTGAGACTCGCGAATAGCGGGGACTGTAATATTTCCCAAGCAAAATGCCCCAGGAATGACAGGACAAGGAAGTCGACCTCTGGCGGAAGACGGCGGGGAAGCGCTACGGGTGCGGGCATGTGGAACCTGATGTTTTCAATGCAGAACAGGATAGGGAACACAGTGGCTTTATCCTGAAAGTCCCGATGTGAACAGTCACGTGGCAGTGGGCGAGACCTGCGTGCCACCCCTGGCTTTTGATGAATTTGAAGATTGACTCAAATCAAAGCCTGGCACTGACCTCGGGCCTAAATCTGCATGCAGCATAAGAAAGTATGGACGCATGTTCGGATTCACGCAAACAGATCGGGGTTTCGCAGTGCCATCGGGAGCCGGCCCGGTCCTGGCGCGTGCCATCTCTGCATTTGCGACGTGGCCCCGTTGCGGATCATCGTGTTCTGCCCCTGCAACCGACCGTCTTTTCGTCGAGAACAGGGTCTTCGCCGATAAAGGTGCCGTTTTGTCCGCACCGGACACGAAATGCGATCAGGGCCGCAGCCTCAGCGTCGCGATGGCCGGTCGGCGGAAGGACTCTGGCAGATTTCAAAAACCTTCCTGCCCACTTTTCCCAAGTGCCTACCGCCCATCAAGGCACGCGTTCGGTTTTTCTGTCTGCCTTACTTTTCTCAGGGATGACCGTCGACATCGGTTTTTCGGCGCGGCTCGAAATCACGTGATAGGAGCGGAAAAATGTTGATAGAACAGAAGCAGCGACCAGCGAAAGTTTCGCGCCGCGACGCTGAGGCAAAGCTTGTCGAATGCCGCAACAAATTCCTGGGTTTCCTTCGCAAGCGCCTGAGAAACCCGCAGGATGCCGAGGACGTTTTTCAGGATTTCTGTCTCAAAGTTCTTCGTAATCATGCCTCTATCAAGAACGGCGAGCGGCTGGATGCCTGGCTGGGTATCACCTTGCGGCACACCCTGACCGATCACTACCGGCGACAGGCAACGCGAAAAGCATGGGCGGACGCCTATGCGAACGAGGCCAAACTAACGGAACCGGAAACCGAGGGTGTAGATGATACTGTTTGCAGATGCATTTCAGTGGCCTTGAAAGAATTGGAGCCTGCGCAGATCGAATTGCTGACACGACTGGATCTGCAGGAGGAACCTCGTATTGCGATCGCCGCTGACCTTGCGGTCAGTCAGAATGCTTTGCGCGTGCGCGTCCATCGTGCCAGGGCGGAATTGAAGAAACGCATAACCGAAATCTGCCCTCTTTGCGGCGCCGGCAAGTTTATGCAGTGTGGCTCTGATCATTCCCTGAAAGGCTCCTTAGGAAATAGAATTCCAGCCTGAGAGTGGACGACGCATAGAGCCTTATGTTTTGAGAGACCAAAAGTCCATAATGAAGGTGTAAAATGTTGAGGTAAAACAAAACCAACCATGCATCCTCTATGCCATCGATGCGGACGAGGGCAATGTGATGGAGCTGCTTCTGAATGATGGTTCGGTTCCGCGCAGCTTTGCCATTGGTGGCGAGTTGCACGGGATGGACCTGTCGGACGATCGCATGAGCCTATACGTTGCCGGTCGAGGCGAGGACAAGATTGCGGCAGTGACGCTTTCGACGGGTGATGTGACAACTGCTCCCTTATCTCCGGAACCGTATCATCTGACCACCATTCCTGGAACCGGCACATTCTATGTCTCGTCACGAGCCGAATCGAAGGTCTGGATCATTGATGAGGCAACACTGACACCTGTAGGAGATTTTCCGATTGAAGGCGAAGGACATCAGATAGTGGCTGTGCAATGATGTTCTTTCGAGCAGTATTGGATGTATACTTCTTGCTTTTTCGCGCTAGAATGTGAAAGCTTGATACCATGTGCGTGGCAGATCAACGATATTCTGGCAAGTCCCTGATCCTGGGAACCATGTATGAAAGGAAGTTATAATGATTGTTACAATTCGTAAATCGCTCCCCGTTGCTGTTCTGTTTGCGGTATTCGCGGGACCATCTTTTGCCGATAGCCATGGTGCCAATATGGAAATGATGGCATCGGGATTGATATTGCCTGAGATGAACGCACAGGAAGGCCGCGAACTGTTCGCGTCGAAGGGTTGCGTTGTCTGCCATTCAATCAACGGGGTCGGTGGGGTCGATGCGCCGATGCTGGACGCAGAATTCATGGACTCCCCGATGAACCCCTTCGAATTTTCAGCACGCATGTGGCGCGGTGCAGAGGCGATGGTCGAATTGCAGCGGGATGAACTTGGCGAGGTGATCGACCTGACCGGCGAAGAACTGGCCGCGATCATTGCATTTGTTCACGACGCAGAAGAACAGGCAAAATTTTCCGAAGCGGATATCCCTGAAGAAATTGAAGCGATGATGGTTCATGTAGAAGACAAGGACGCGGATGAGGAGGGGCATGATTAGTCCGGTATAATACATTTGGCTTCTGCGACCAGATCAGGTCCTGTGGTTGCCTCCTCAAAGTTAGAAAGGAGCCGTAGTATGCCAGGTTTTGGCATGGGTCTTGGCAGTTTATGGATGCTGTAGATCCTGTTTCTCGTTGTCTTGGTGTAGCTGTATTGGTCAAGTATCTGCGAAAATGAGGAAAAATCTATGAGCTATACGATCAACCGTACCATCCATGATGCTTCCCTTGATGATATCGAGCGTCGTGTCCGAAGTGCGCTTGCCGATGCGGGTTTCGGCGTTCTGACCGAAATCGACGTCAAGGCCACGATGAAGAAGAAAATCGGCAAGGACATGCCGGGATACCTGATCCTCGGCGCCTGTAATCCCGACATGGCATGGCAAGCGATCGGTTTGGAGCCACGCGTGGGCGCGATGTTACCATGTAATGTCATCCTGCGAGAGATTCCGTCCGGGGTCGAAATTTCGGCAGTCGATCCGCAAGCGTCGATGGCCGGAATCGACAATGACCAATTGCAGCATGTGGCTGGACAAGTTCGCGATATGTTGCGCGGCGTGGTTCAGGCGATCTGATTTATCCATAGTTCACCAGAGCGTACCGGGTAGCAATCCGCTTCCCGTTACGAAGGCGTTTGTTTGGTGTGCGCAGTTCGGCCGGACAATCAGATTTTCTCCGGCATGAGTATCCGATACTCAGGCGCAGAACAGATCAACCGAGGCAGACATATGACACATTCCAGCGGCGACGATGCGATGCAAAAGGGCTCCATCAGCCTGAGTGGCGCGGTCGGTATGGGCACGGGTGTAATGATCGGTGCGGGGATCTTTGCGTTGACCGGCCAGATCGCGCAGCTTGCTGGTCCATATTTCGCCTTGTCATTCGTGTTTGGGGCCATTGTTACGTCTTTCAGCGCCTACACTTACGTCAAGATGTCGAATGCCTGGCCGTCTTCGGGCGGAATCGCAATGATCTTGCAAAAGGCCTATGGTCCGGGCGCGATTGCCGCTGCCGCGTCACTTTTGATGGCGCTGTCGATGGTGATATCTGAAAGCCTCGTGGCACGGACGTTTGCCACCTATGTCCTTCGTCCGTTCGAGATCACGAGTGGACCGTTGGTGCCGATACTGGCGGTTGCGGTGATCCTGTTTGCATTTCTCGTGAACGTTTCAGGCAACCGGTCCGTCGGACTTCTTTCCATCGTCATGGCGGCAATCAAGATCGGAGGCATCGCATTGTTCGGCATCGTCGCTCTGTGGTCGGGTGGGTTCGGCTTTCCAGAGGCCAGCAACAACGCTGACGGGTTTAGTATTACCGGCTTTGTCGCCTCGGTGGCGCTGTCGATCCTGGCGTTCAAGGGTTTCACGACGATTACCAACAGTGGCGGGGAAATCACCAATCCGCACCGGAATGTCGGGCTGACCATCGTGATCTCGATCGCGATCTGCGTCGTAATATACCTGCTGGTCGCGCTGGCCGTCGGGTCGAACCTGTCCATCGACCAGATTATCGCTGCCAAGGACTATTCGCTTGCCGAGGCGGCGGCGCCGGCACTTGGACAGTTCGGATTCTATTTCACCGTCGTTCTGGCGGCGGTGGCCACAGTCTCCGGGGTGTTGGCCAGCGTTTTTGCCGTGTCGCGAATGCTGACAATGCTGACGGACATGAAGATGATACCGCACCGCCATTTTGGAATGTCCGGCCCGATCCTCACCCACATGCTGGTCTATACTGTCGTCCTTGCTTCACTGCTGGCGGTGTTTTTCGATCTCAGTCGGATCGCCTCGCTTGGCGTGTTCTTCTATCTGATCATGGATATGTTGGTGCATTGGGGCGTGTTGCGATATTTGCGACAAGAGGTTGGTGCAAACGCAGCGATCCTGCTGTCCGCAATAGCGTTCGACGCAATTGTCCTGATCGCATTCACGGCGATGAAGCTGGGATCGGATCCTATGATCGTGCTTTATGCAGTGGTTGGGATTACAACGGTTTTTGTCTACGAGCGGTTTTTTCTGTCACGCTGGATCGCGCCAAATTCCGAAAGCGATCACTGAATATTTGCCCATCTGTCGGCACCTGATTATTGCGAGCTGGATTACTGCGAGCGAGGCCGTTCGCGCCGCCTTATGCCTGTCGCGGCCTTCAGTGCGCTTGGCCCCATGATGACGTGCGGCATCATTGGTAGAGCCACCGCTTGAGGAATACGATTGCAACCGGGAAATTGGCGAACCGAGACACCGCGGTTCCCCAGTTGATGTCGGGAAAGCGGGTCGGCAATCAGTCCGAAGCGCGGTTTCCAACGTATTGTGCAAGCGTCCTTGGCGGCGTGATCTTGATGCTCTGGATTTTGCCATGCAGAGTTTTCGAATTCACCATTCGATCCCGTCTGCTGTGGCTGTCAGCGCGTCGATTAACGCCGGACGGTCGGCAACGCCATTCGTCGAGCGCAATGCCAGGTCGACCCGTCGCGCTGCGTTATAGCCTTCGATCGCCGCTCGATTTGGGCGCAGACCATAAGCCGTCATAAACCGGGTCTCAAAGTCGCGGCCGGCCTCCGTCGGTTCACTGACGATCCTGCCAGGCCGGACGACGACAGTTTGCGGGTCAAGCTGCGACAGATCCTGATCGTCCCCGGAACCGGGGCCGAGCAGGACCGCGATGTTGATGGGTCGTCGATTGACGTCCCGGAGTCCATCAATGTCTGCCGCGGCCTCGGTCGGCAGGGGAACAAGGAAAACATCAAGCCCGCCGAGGTGGCCGTCCGAAGTTTCGTTCGCGTGGCTGTCCCGCTCCCGAGTGGCCAGCAAGATGCCCTTGATCGCGGAGTCGAGAGCTGTTGGCAGGTCTGATCCATCCGCTGAAACGCCCAGCGAAAAGCTATGCGCCTGCGCACCGGCAATCGGCATCGTGGCGAAAAGAAAGGTCGCCAGCACCCCGCCCACAGCACTGCGGATCGGGCGCATAGATTCAGGTTTCCTCATCGAACAAACTCCAGTTCAAAACTTCAACCGTCGCAGCCGTAGCGCATTGAGAACCACCGACAGCGACGATGCGCTCATCGCGAACGCGGCAAAGATCGGGCCGATCAGGATGCCGAAAAACGGAAACAGGATACCGGCCGCAATCGGAACACCGGACGCATTGTAGATCAGCGCGAAAAACAGATTCTGCCGTATGTTGCCCATGGTCGCAAGACTCAACTTTCGTGCCCGCACGATCCCGTCGAGGTTGCCTTTTACCAATGTGAACCCCGCGCTTTCGATCGCCACATCCGCGCCGGTCCCCATGGCGATGCCGACATCGGCCTGCGCAAGGGCAGGGGCGTCGTTCACGCCGTCTCCGGCCATGGCGACCTTCCTGCCCTGATCCTGCAACTCGCGGATGATGCGCGCCTTGTCTTCAGGCAGCACGTCGGCCCGGATCTCGTCGATGCCCAGGCGGCTGGCGACGGCCTGCGCGGTGCGTTCGTTGTCGCCGGTCGCCATGATGATCCGAAAGCCCAGTTCGTGCAGCGCCTTGAGCGCGGCTGGCGTGGTCTCCTTGACCGGGTCGGCAACACTGACCAGCCCGGCGATGGCCCCGTCCAGCACGATGAACATCACCGTTTCGCCTTCGTCGCGCCGCGCATTTGCGGTGCTTACCAACGCGCCGCTGTCCAGCCCCATGTCCCTGATCAGCGCGGCATTGCCCAACGCAACGGCCTTGCCGTCAACGATGCCCTTGACGCCCTTGCCGGTGATAGCCTCGAAATCTTCGGCCTTGACCAACTCGACGCCGCGCTCTTCGGCACCGCGCACGATGGCCTCGGCCAGCGGGTGTTCCGACCCGCGTTCCAGTGATGCGGCAAGACGCAGCACTTCGGCCTCGTCATGGCCCTTCTCGGGCAGCACCGCGACCAGTTTCGGCTTACCTTCGGTCAGCGTGCCTGTCTTGTCGACGATCAGCGTGTCGATCTTCTCGAACCGCTCCAGAGCTTCTGCGTTCTTGATCAGGACGCCCATCTGCGCCCCGGTCCCCGTCGCGGTCATGATCGACATCGGCGTGGCCAGGCCAAGCGCACAAGGGCAGGCGATGATCAGGACGGCAACCGCCGAGACAAGGCCATAGGCCAGCGCAGGTTCCGGCCCCCAGATACCCCAAATGATGAACGATAGGATGGCGACACCGATGACCACCGGCACGAACAGACCCGCGACCTTGTCGGCGTATTTCTGGATCGGTGCGCGGCTGCGCTGCGCATTGGCGACCATCTGCACGATCTGGCTCAGCATGGTGTCGGCCCCGATGCGGGTCGCCTCCATCACCAGACTGCCGGTGCCGTTGATCGTGGCACCGGTCAGCTTGTCTCCCGCGGTTTTCTCGACCGGGATCGGCTCACCCGAGATCATCGACTCGTCCACCGACGAGCGGCCTTCGACCACGACGCCATCGACCGGCACCTTGTCACCGGGCCGCACCCGCAGGTGATCGCCCAACTGCACCTGGTCCATCTCGACTTCCTCTTCGGTGCCGTCGGGGCGGATCACCCGCGCCGTCTTGGCGGCCATGTCGAGCAAAGCCCGGATCGCCTTGCCGGTGCCTTCGCGGGCGCGCAGCTCCATCACCTGGCCCAGCAGGACCAGCGTGACGATGACGGCGGCGGCCTCGAAATAGACGCCCACTGCGCCGGTTTCCGGATCGCGGAATCCGTCAGGAAATATGCCGGGTATGAGAACAGCGACCATCGAAAAAATAAAGGCCGCGCCGACACCCATGCTGATGAGGCTGAACATGTTCAGGTTCATCGTGCGGAACGAATTGTAACCACGGGTGAAAAACGGCCAGCCAGACCACAGAATGACCGGCGTGGACAACAACACCTCAATCCAGAGCGAAGTCTGTTCGCCAAAGAATTCACGGATTTGCGGATAGCCCAAATAGATTGGCATAGTGATAATCAGCAGCGGTATCGTCAGTGCGACGCCGACCCACATGCGTCGGGTAAAATCGACCAGTTCCGGGTTCGGACCGTCTTCCTCCAGGCTGATTGTTTCAGGCTCCAGCCCCATGCCGCAGATTGGACAGGACCCGGGGCCGGGATGGCGCACCTGCGCGTGCATCGGGCAGGTATAGATCGTGCCGTCATATCCGTCGGGCACGGTGTCGTATTCGCCGCCCTTCGCATCCGCCTTCCCCGCACCATGTGCATGGCCATGGTTGGAGTGGTCGTGACAGGAATGATCGTGGTCTGCATGTCCGTGATGCCCATGCTCCGCGGCTTCGCCCTCGGGCGTCAGGAACATACCGCATTTCGGGCAAGATCCTTCTTCGGTGCTGCGCACCTCGGGGTGCATCGAACAGGTATAAACGGTGCCAGAATACCCCTCCGGAACGGTATCGTAATTGTCATGGGCGTCGTTGGCTTTTGCCAAACTGCCTTTGTTGATGTTCATCTTGTGTCCTTCCGGTCCTTGTTCCGCGCCCGTGACGCAGGTCTGTGTTCAGTGAAAGATCATGCCATCGACGTGGAATCCGGCATCGACATGCAGGATTTCTCCGGTGATGCCGGTTGTATGGTCGCTGGCCAGAAGAAGGGCGGCGCGTCCCACCTCGTCGGCGGTCACGGTGCGGCGCAGCGGTGATTTGGTTTCCGTCTCGCGGATCAGCTCGTAGAAATGTTCAATTCCCGAGGCCGCGCGGGTCTTGACTGCCCCGGCGGAGATTGCGTTGACGCGGATGCCCCTCGGTCCCAGTTCATGTGCCAGATAGCGCACCGATGTTTCCAGCGCGGCCTTCACCGGCCCCATCAGGTTATAATGATCCACGACCTTTTCGGCCCCGAGAAAGCTGAGCGTCGTAAGGCTGCCGCCCCGCGTCATCAGCGGCTCCGCGAGCCGGGCCATACGAATGAAAGAATGGCACGACACCTGCATCGCCTGCGCAAAGCCAGTTGCCGAACAATCCGCGAGCCGCCCGTGCAGGTCGCCCGCGGGCGCCCAGGCGATGGCATGGACAAGAAAATCGAGCCGCCCCCAGGTCTTGGTAATGGTGTCGAATACTGCCTCCAGCTGGCCGTCCTGAGTCACGTCGCAGGGCAACAGGATCGGCGCATTTATGGACTTCGCGAGGGGTTCCACAAACCGCCGCGCCTTGTCGTTGAGATAGGTTACCGCAAGCTCCGCGCCCGCTGCATGACAATTGCGCGCAGACGCCCAGGCCAGGCTGCTTTCGTTGGCGATGCCGACGACAAGGCCTTTCCTGCCAGTCATGTCGAGCAACTTGCCGGGGTCAGGTGAAGGGATTGAAACCGTCATCATGCCAACTTTGCTTGGTTTGCTGTCAGGCCGGGCGCGCAACAGGCAGGATTGTGTTGGGGGGCGGCGGCGACGCTTGTCTCTGCCGACGGGCGCGGCATCTTCTGCGCCTTGCTGTGACGCAACATCAGCGCCGCAATCGCCAGCGACGCCATCCGCGCAGGGGCGGGATCGGCGCGCGACGTCAGCACCACTGGGGCCGAAAGGCCCAAGGCGACACCGGCTGCGACTGCGCCGCCGAGATATTCCAGCGCCTTGGCAAGAATGTTGCCCGACACCAGATCTGGCACCAGCAGGATGTCGGCCTGGCCTGCCACCTCCGACAGAATGCCTTTCTCAGCGGCGGCGCGTTGCGAAATTGCGTTGTCCAAGGCCAGCGGCCCGTCGAAATATGCGCCGGTGATCTGACCGCGCCGCCCCATCAGCGTCAGGCAGGCCGCATCGAGCGTCGAGGCGATGCTGGCTGTCACCGTCTCGACCGCCGAAAGGACCGCGACGCGCGGTTCGGCCACACCGAGCATGTGAAACAGATCGACGGCATTCTGGCAAATCTCGCCCTTGGCGGCGAGATCGGGGGTAATATTGATGGCCGCATCGGTAATCCCGATCAGCCGGTCATGCCCTGGAATATCGACTACGAAGACGTGACTGCACCGACGATCAGGCAAACGTAGTCCGGTCGCGCCATCCAGAACGGTCCGCATCAGGATATCGGTATGAATGTTGCCCTTCATCAGAAGATCGGCACCGCCGCTGCGCACCAGCTTCACTCCGATCGCTGCGGCTTCGGCATCTGATCGGGCAGCAATCAACCATTCGGCATCAGGGGTCCAGTCCAGGGCGCGGCACAGCCGCAGCGTCGCCTCTGGGTCGCCGATCAGCCGCGGTTCGGCGAGACCGGCACGCGTGGCGTCCCGCAGAGTTTCCAGAACCACGGATTGTGCCGCATCGACGACCGCGACACGCACCGGTTCCTGACCCATGGCCTTGTCAATCAAATGCTGCAGCTTTTCAGGGTGCACCGTCATGGATCAACCCTCCGTGCCGGTTCGATGTGACATCGGATGAATGGCAAGTTGTGCCGCGACATGCCGTGCGATCATCTTTTCTTCGTCCGTCGCGCGCGCCTCGACGATCACGCGCGCCCCCGATTTCGAGATCACCGTATTGCCCGCCTTGTTCGCTCCGCTTTCCACCTCGACCCCGAGATAGCCAAGACCGGCACAGATACGTCCGCGTATCTCGGCCGAATTCTCGCCGATACCGCCGGTGAACACGAGACGGTTGAGCCCGCCAAGCGCACCGGTCAGTCGCGCCAGCTGGAGCTTGGCTTGATAACAGAAATAGTCGACGGCTTCCGCTGCCGGGGCTTCATGGCTGCTCAGAAGATCCTGCATGTTGCGGCTCAGACCCGAAACCCCGAGAAGCCCGCTCTGATGATAAAGCAGATCGGCGATGTCATCGACTGACATGCCTTTTTCCTGCATGAGGAAAAGGATTATACCGGGATCAAGGTCACCGGTGCGCGTGCCCATCGGCAGACCGGCAAGTGTAGAGAACCCCATGCTGGTCTCGACAGGTTCACCACCCCGGAGCGCGGCCATCGACGCGCCATTGCCCAGATGGGCGATGATAATGCGTTCTGCATCGGTATCCACGCCGTCCTGACGCAGGGTCTCCGTGATGTATTCATAGGACAGACCATGAAAGCCGTAACGCCGGATGCCGTCATCGGCATAGGCGCGGGGCAGGGGCGTCATCCGGGCCAGATGGGGCAGATCGTGGTGAAAGGAGGTATCGAAACAGGTCACCTGCAGCAGGTCGGGACGGGTTTTGCGAACCGCATCGATTCCCGCCAGATTGGGTGGCATATGCAGCGGGGCAAGCGGAGTCAGCCGACGCAACCGGGCCAGAAGGGCCGGCGTGACGCGCTTTGGGCAGTCGCAGTCCGGCCCGCCATGCACGACCCGGTGGCCGACGGCCACCAGGTCCAGCCCCCCCGGCAGACTTTCGATGGCGCCTAGCAACCGGGTGAGCGCCATATCGTGGTCACCCAGATGGCCCGGTTCATCGACGACGACGGTATGGCGCGCATCGCTGAGTTGGTAATGGGTATTGGGCATCCCGATCCGGTCGATCGCCCCCGACCAGAGCCGTTTTGGCTGGCTGGCCGCAGTGAACAGCGCGAATTTGAGTGACGAAGATCCCGCATTGAGGGTCAGGATGACTTGTTCAGTCATTGATGCCTTCTTTCATCCGATTGGTCAGTTTTTTCCATGCCAGATGCTTCTGACTTTTCGGTCGGGCCAGGATGTGTGGATTTGTCCCCGCCCTTGTGCCCATGGCCGTGGCCAAAAAGATGCATGGCGATCATTCCGCCGCCCACGGCCAGCAGCAGCCAATTTTCGGCAATCCATTGCATTTGCAGTCTCCTCCCCGATCAGACGGGCATGTAGGGATCATTTTCGATGTCAGACGTTTCGCCGCCATAGAGCGTTTTGAAAGCGCGTTCGTACTTGGCGTCGCGGTCGATGCGCGCCCGTTCGATGGCCTTGCCGATTGCCTTGATGGCCGCCCGCTCCCGCAGGATCATCGGATCGTTCGGGTCGAGCGGTTCGCGCGTCCCGGAAATGTTGTCCGCGGCCTGTCGGACCAGACGCATCCACGGATTGAACCGTTCGGAAAACATCAGGCGGCTTGTGCGCATGGGGTGCATCCATTTCATCATCTCGGCGCTGGCCGGGGTTGTCATCAGCTGCACCCAGGGGCTGACGAATGTCGCATAGAATGCCTCGTTGATTTCCGACGCGCGCCGCGCAGCATCGAAACCCCTGTCCGGCGCATAGGCGTCAAGGTCACTTACTTTGCGCGGCTCGAACCGCACTTTGTAGTGTGGCGCGTGGCAGTCGGGATCGCCTGACGGATTGTCGATTTTCATTTCGTAGAGACCGGGCTTCAGCTTTTCGATCCTGCCCAGGCTTTCCAGAATGGCGCGGTGTTCAAGCTTTGCCACCGAGGCCGATACGAAGATGCCAAGATGTCCGACATGATCGTTGGTTAGATAGACAATACGCTGTCCCGCCGCCTTGAGGTCGGCGGTGTCCTTGTAGACCACCGGGATCCATCCCAGGGCCTGCGCGGGCGGCGTTATATTGTCGCCGTATGAGGCGAAGACGATCACCGGGCTTTTGATCTTGCGCAGATCGGCCACGCAATGATCGCCGATCGGCATCTCGCCGCTTTCCAGCCGGTTGCCGATGAACAGGTTCTGGGTGATCGACAGAATTTCCGGGCGGCTGAGAGTGTAGAACCCGTTCCACCACCGTTCGAACTCGAGAAAGCGGTCGCGCTCGGTATCCACGTTTTCCAGCAGATTTGCGTATTTTTCCCAGATCGCTTTTTCTGGTTTTAGGCTTTCGAAATTCTGCGCCAGCCAGGCCCCGTCAAAGCGCCCGTCGCCCAGATCGGCGGTCAGGTGGGCCAGCCACGCACCGCCCAGCAAGCCGCCAGAGATGCGCATCGGGTTCACGCCTTCCTCGCCCGCCCAATAGGACAGCGGCGACCCGTTCAGCACGACCGGCCCGGCAAGTCCTTCACAATGCGCCGCCAGCAGAACGACCGCCCAGCCAGCCTGACAATTGCCATAGAGAACCGGGGCCGTGTCATCGTGACGCGCCGCAACCTCTTCTACAAAACGGCGCAGGGCGAACAGCACAGCCTCCAGCGTTTGATCGGGTTCAGGTTCCGGAAAGAAGATGACGAAATAGACCGGATGCCCCTCGGCCATCGCCATGCCGACCTCGCTGTCACGTTTGAACCCGCCGATGCCCGGCCCATGGCCCGCACGGGGATCGACGACGATGACAGGCGGTTTTGCTGCATCGACACAATCGTCCCAGCAGTTTCCGTCGACTTCGGTGACCCTCAGCAGGGCGTAATTGGCCGGACGCTCGAACTGCCGCGCATCCAGCAGGGTTTCGTATTTGAAATCCAGCAACGGCGGCATGCCCGCCCGGTCATGGGCGATCATATTGTCGGCCCGTTGGCGCAGCGTATCCAGAAACAGCACCGAGCGTTCCCAAAGATCGCGCCCGTAGGCAAGCGGATCGGGTGGGGCGTGCGTGCTGACAACCCGCTCACTAGCGGCTTCTGTATTTGCGGCGATCAGCGGTTTCATCGGCGTGACGATGTTCATGCCATGGCCCTTCTTGAGAAGAAGTTCCAGGCGGGCACGAAGATCACGGCGATGTACCAGCCGTAAGCAAAGCTTTCGACGAGGCCCAGAAGCGCGCTTGGCCAGCTGATCCAGCTTACGCCGGGCAGCAAAGGTAGCCACGCCTGATACATCGTTGCCCAAGGAAACAGGAGCCCGAACAGCACGCAGAGTGCGAAGCTGAACGCCAGCAGGATGCCCAGCGACATGCCGACCGGATAGATGCGGATGGATTTGGTATCTGACATTTTGGCCTCTCCTCAAAGCGCGAGGTCGCGCAACGACGATCAAATCCACGTTTCCGCGGGATCGTTATGAGGACGTTGGCAGTGCGAATCCGTTACAGGATCAGCGCAAGAAATCTGGAATGGACGTCTGTTGTGGTCCGACTGCAGGAACCACGCGGCGGAAGATGATCCGGCAAATGTGTAAGTCTGTGGATGGGCCCGGCGTACTATATCGCCAGGTTGGACCGGTCGTTCAGCGACAGGAATGAACGTTTGCCGTCAGACCCGGCAAGAGTTCGCCCGCATTTTTCTCGCACACCAATCTGTTATTATAGTTTCTGACTGAAGTCGGTGTAGGTAATCGTCGCGCCGCATAGATGCTTTGGCGCGCACGCTTGGGGGCAAGACCGACCATGTTTCTCGAAGGATTGAGAAGTTGGTGCGGAAAGGTCTCTGAAACATTCTCCTGGTTGCATGCAGCTGCGACAGTTGAAACAAACGCTTGAAGCTCTAGTTTCAATAGAAGCTATTTGATAGGCGAACGGACAAATCTTTCTCAAGGGACCTGAATAACATGCTGAAAAGAAGACATTTCATATCGACATCCGCAGCGTTGTTCTCGGTTGCGCTTACCCGCCCGGCGTTTGCCAGCACATGGCCGAGTGACGCGCAGAAGGCGGAGTGGGATGCTCAGATAACGCCTCCGAACTATGATCCTGCTGTCTCGAATCCGTGGGGCTTGCATCCACGTTTCATGCCTACGCGGGTGGAAGCCAATGACACGCTCACACCGGGCGATATTCACGTCGATGCCGTTGCGAGATATCTTTATCACATCGAACCGGGCGGAACGGCCATGCGCTACGGTGTCGCCATTGGCCGTGGCGATTTGTATGAGCCGGGCACCTACAAGATCCGGCGTAAGGTAGAGTGGCCCCACTGGACCCCGACGCAGAACATGATCAAGCGTGAACCCGAAGTCTATGCGAAGTATGCGAAAGGGATGGAGCCTGGCCCCGAGAATGCACTCGGTTCGCGTGCTCTCTATCTGTATGTCGGCAACCGAGACACCTATCTACGGATCCACGGCACCCCGTCACCGCGCTCCATCGGCAGCCGGGCGAGTTCCGGCTGCGTCCGCATGGTGATGGCTCATATCAACGATCTCTACCCGACTGTTGCTATGGAATCGACCGCTGTCCTTTACCCTGCTGAAGATGCCGTGACAGCCCGAAGCTGAGTCGCACCTGCGGTTCTCGCAAAGGCTTCTAACTCAATCGACGGATGATCGGTCATGTCTTGCTTTGAAGGCAGATAGGTTGTCCGTCGACGTTCACGAGCGGCAGCAATGTCGTTTCCACAGGTCCGGTATGTTCATACCAGTAGCAGTTGTCCTGTGGCAGAAGGCGCGCAGACGCGACGTTCTGTCCCGGCGCGGCCAGGGCGGCGATGGCTGCAGCCCGCTCGGCGTCTCGGGTCGCTTCTCGTCCAGAGGGAGTGATGGCCGATGCGGCGCAACCCGCCGTAAAAAGCACAGATGACATTACCATCACTGTTTTACTGCGTACCCACATATCGTCCTCATCAATTTCGATTCTCCGGCGCTAGCGTTGCATCCGGTGACGCTGGCTGCAACTTGCAATGTTTCGTCTTGGACGAGCGTTCACACCGACCCGGTTCATTAAGTGTGACATGCCTCTTGAAGCTCTAGTAACTGTAGCTCCTATCTTCGGCCTGAAGTTATGATTCGCCTGGAGAAAACCTATGGCCGCCCCCAAACAAGACCATGACCATTCACGCGACAAAGATCACAAGCATGATCATCAAAAGCACGTGCATGGCGCAGATTCATCCTGCTGCGGGTCGGACAGTGATGCGATGTGCGGGGATATAGGTCCAGTCGGCAATGTAGATGCGGCGGGGCGCAGCTTTCTGGTCAACGGACTGGATTGCGCTGAAGAAGTTTCGATCCTGAACAAGGCACTTGGACCGGCGGTCGGCGGAACCGAGCATCTGGCCTTCGATGTGATCAACGGCAGGATGACAGTTCTGGACACCGCCACGCCCTTGCCCGACGACCGGATAATCGCCCTGATCGGCAAAACCGGCATGACCGCTTCAGTCTTCGATTCAGGACGCGCCGAGGTCGACCGCGCGGCGCATCTGAAACGGCAGAAATTCTTTACCGCCCTTTCGGGCGGGTTCTGGGCCGGCGGTTTTCTATATCACGCGGTGGAAAGCGGCCCGGCAGGAGCGGTGCAGATTTTTTCTGATCACGGGGCAACGGCGATGCCCGTAGTCGAGATCACGTCGTTTCTGCTGGCGATCGTGTTTGGTGCCTGGCTGGTGGCCCCCAAGGCCTGGTCTTCGGCGCGGCGACTGTCGCCAGACATGAACCTTCTGATGATCATCGCGGTGGTCGGAGCCATCGGCCTTGGGGCCTATTTCGAGGCGGCGACGGTGGCCTTCTTCTTCTCGCTGTCGCTCTATCTGGAAAGCTGGAGCGTCGGGCGCGCCCGCAACGCCGTAGCGGCACTGCTTGATCTGGCACCTCCGACCGCGCGGGTCATCCGTGATGACGGCACCGAGGCGGATGTGCCCGCGGCACAGGTCGTTGTCGGCGACAAGTTCATCGTGCGCGGCGGCGACCGGATCGCGCTGGACGGCGAAGTTGTCGCAGGTGCGGGGGGCGTCGATCAGGCCTCGATCACCGGCGAAAGCGCGCTTGTGTCGAAAGAGCCGGGCGACGAGGTCTATGCCGGCACGATCAATGGCGAAGGCACATTGACGGTGCGTGCGATCAAACTGGCCAGCGACACGGTGCTTTCGAAGATCATCCGCATGGTCGGCGACGCGCATTCGCGCCGTGCCGATGTCGAACAATGGGTGGCCAAATTCGCCCGCATCTATACCCCTATCGTGATGGTGCTGGCGATCCTGATCGCCTTTGTGCCGCCGCTTGCCTTTGGCGGTGCCTGGGCCTTCTGGATCTATAATGCGCTGGTGCTGCTGGTTATTGCCTGCCCCTGTGCGCTGGTGATCTCGACGCCGGTTTCCATCGTCGCGGCGCTGGCCTCGTCGGCGCGCAACGGCGTGCTGATCAAGGGCGGTGCCTATGTCGAGGCCCCGGCGCGCCTGACCGCACTTGCGATGGACAAGACCGGCACGATCACCATGGGCGAACCCGAGGTGGCGAGCCTGCATCCGCTGGGCGACACCTCGGAGCGCGATCTGATCGCGGCGGCGGCGGCGCTCGAAGCGCGCTCGTCGCATCCTCTGGCCCGCGCAATTCTGGCACGCGCCGAACGCGACGGCATCAAGGCCACGCCCGCCGAGGACACCCGTACCGTGCCGGGGCGCGGCGTCGAAGGTCTGCATGCTGGCCGCGCGATCTGGCTTGGATCCGACCGCTTTGCCACCGAGAAGGACATGGGCGCCGCAATGCCCCGCAACGTCGTGGACCGGATCGAGGGCGCGGGCAGTACGCTGGTCGCGGTCGGCGATGACAAGGGCCTTCTGGGCCTGATCGAGCTGCGCGACCGGATCCGTCCTGACGCCAAAGGCATTGTCGCCAAGCTGCATGCGCAGGGCGTGAACACCATTGTCATGCTGACCGGCGATAATGAACGCACTGCGCGTGCTGTGGCCGCCGAGGTTGGTATCGACGAGGTGCGCGCCGAGCTTCTGCCCGAAGACAAGGTGACGGCGATCGAGGAACTGGTCGCGACCCACGATATGGTGGCGATGATCGGTGACGGGGTGAATGACGCCCCTGCAATGGCGCGGGCGCATTTTGCCATCGCGATGGGGGCCGTGGGGTCGGATGCGGCGATTGAGACGGCGGATATCGCGTTGATGACCGACGATATCGGCAAAGTGCCGTGGCTGGTGGGCCATTCGCGGCGCACGATGTGGATCATTCGCCAGAACATAGGTTTGTCACTTGCGACCAAAGCCGCCTTCGTGGGCTTAACCGCCTTCGGCATGGCCACTATGTGGGGGGCAATCGCCGCCGATGTCGGCGTATCGCTGATCGTGGTTGCCAACGCACTGCGCCTGTTGCGCGCCAAGGGGCAGGGGCCGGCGGCACCGAAAGGCGGCGAGCGCGTTGGCGAAAACATGGCAAAAGGAGCACTGGCACATGGTCATTGAACTCAAGGAACCCGGACGCGAGCCGGAACGGACATCCGCCGACAAGACATCCTCGATGCTTTGTCCGGTGTGCAAGGTGGCGCTGACCATGTCGGATCGGCAAGGCGTCGAGATCGACTATTGCCCCCAGTGCCGCGGCGTCTGGCTCGACCGGGGCGAGTTGGACAAGATCATCGAGCGTAGCGCCGCCGATCTGGCGCCGCGCGCCCCTGAACCGCAGCCGCGCGGCTATGATGACGACGACAGGTATCGCGGCCATGGCAGCAAACACGGCGGCTATGGCAAACATGGCGGCTATCGCCGCAAGTCCTGGCTGTCGGAAATCTTCGACTAGACAAGGTTGCATGTAGGCAACGCAATCGCGGGCGGGCACCGGACTTCGGTGTCCGCCCCAAAACGGCAGGGGCCGACAATGGGCGCAGGACATGGTGCAGGGACCGCCGGGGCAACCGACACCGCAGCGGGGCGCCACAGCGGCGGCCTGAAATGGGCGCTGGCGATGACCTCGACCTTTCTGGTGGTCGAGGTTATCGGCGGGCTCTGGACCGGCAGCCTGGCCCTTCTGGCTGATGCGGCGCATATGCTGACCGATGTCGGCGGGCTTTTTCTGGCACTGGTGGCGATCCGCTTCGCCGCCCGGCCGGCGACGCCGCAAAAGACATTTGGCTATGTGCGGATGGAGGTGCTTTCGGCGCTGGCCAATGCGGTCGTACTGCTGCTGCTGACGGTCTACATTCTCTACGAGGCCTGGCAGCGGTTCCTCGCCCCACCGGAAATCCTCAGCGGGCCGATGCTGGTGGTTGCGGTCGTGGGCCTTGCTGTCAATCTGGTGTCGATGCGGCTGCTGCATGCCGGATCGAAGGAAAGCCTGAACCTGAAGGGCGCCTATTTCGAAGTGCTGGCCGACATGCTGGGTTCGGTCGGGGTGATACTGGCGGCGTTGGTGATCATGTTCACCGGCTGGGCACTGGCCGATCCGATCATCGGTGCTGGCATCGGGTTGTTCATTGTGCCGCGCACGTGGATCTTGTTGAAAAGCGCGGTCATCATCCTGATGGAAGGCACACCACCAGAGGTCGATATCGGTCTGCTGGAGCGTGGTTTGCTGGACCTGCAGGGGGTAACGGCGGTGCATGATCTGCACGTCTGGACCCTGACGTCGGGCTTCGATTCAATGAGCTGTCATCTTGTCGTCGATGATATCGAGACCCGGCGCGATACTCTGATCGCCGCGCAGAATAGCATGCGCGAGGGCTTTGGCATCACCCATACCACGATCCAGATCGAGGATGCCGCCCTACGCGAGGCCGAAGGCGAGACGCATCGCTGAGCGAAATGGCGGCGAATTTGGAGTAGCGAGGTGGGGTATCACCGCAATCAGCATGGCCGCAACATGTCGCGGTATTCCGAACCGCGCGGCGGCGAGGGCCGACGTACCCATGACGGGACGTCAGGCCGCATACGGCTTTCTCCAGGTTTGATCGTGACCGCGCTGATTGTCTGGTCTGTTCCGTTCTGGGGCGCTTATCTGCTGGTCGATCCGGTGCTTGACTGGCTCGCCGGATCAGTCGGCCCCTTGACCGATGCAGGCACTGGCGTCGCGCGCTGGCTGGGGCTTGGTCAGCAAGCGGCAGTCCTGAGCGATATGGCCAATGTCGGGGGGAGGGATCGGCTGGGCGGTCGGCCCGCTGCATTTCATCATCAAGGCAGGGCTCCTGCTGGTCTGGATTGCCGGGGGCTTCGCGTTAATTGCAGTGTCGGCAATCCTGAGGCGCAGGTCGCGATGGTGACAATTATCGGTACATCCACAACCATTCCTGTCCGAATTTCCGTGCATTGGCCTACCTCGTCGATGTCTGATGCGACGTTTGGGCTCGATAGGCCTGAAACTCGGCAAGACCTGCGCCTGTTGTTCTGGTCTGGACCATCATCGTGGAACGCTGGACATCAAGCCTGTGGAAAAGTTGCATGACTGCGTCCCGTCCGCTCATGATTGGTCCAATCCTTATCCTCGACAATATTGCCGACGCGGCGCTGAAATTTTCGGCGCTGTTCATTTCGGAAGAAGCAGAGCGCCCGCCGCCCGTCGAAGCGGCCGACGGCATGCATGATGCCATTGTACTGGCGCGGTTCGACCGGGCAACGGTCTGGCGCGCGCGTTTCAATCTGCCAGCTGATCGGCCTTCCGAATATCGTTGGAACGGCAAGACATACCCTGTGGCCTGCAACCTGCGCGGCGATCTGCGGATCGCCTTTGTGTCGTGCAACGGTGAAGAGGTCGGCGACCTGGAGCGCGAGGGGTCGGAACGCAACGCAATGTGGGCGCGTCTTAGCGAGGCGCACCGCGAGGCGCCGTTCGCACTTTTGCTGCATGGCGGGGATCAGGTCTATGCGGACGAAGTCACGCGAGGACATCGCCTGAGTGAGAACTGGCCATCGCAGATCCCACCGGACCCGTCGTCCGCTGATCTGTCCGATTTGCGCCATCATTTGCGCGAACGGCTCTTGGATCGCTATGCGGCGCTTTATGCCGCGCCCGAATTCGCGTGGATCGTCGCGCGCGTGCCGTCGCTGATGCAGTGGGACGATCACGACATCTGTGATGGCTGGGGCTCGCTCAGGCGATGGCAGACCCATTCTGCAGTCGGCCAGACGCTGTTTGGGACCGCACGTGAATGCTCGCTGATTTTCCAGCAGGCGGCGGTGGACGGCGATCTCCCCGCGCGGTTCCACGATCCGGCGGGGCACCATCTGGGCTGGAGCGTCCGCGCGCCCGGTCTGCGCATTCTGGCACCGGACCTGAGGTCGGAGCGCACAAGGAGCAGTATCCTCGGGCCGGGCGGCTGGGCCATGATGGACGCAGAGGCCAGACACCACCCGCCGGGGCGCACTCTGCTGATATCCAGCGTGCCACTGCTGGGACCGCGCCTATCAGTTCTCGAGACGCTCATGGTCGCGATTCCGAGGATGCAGAAATACGAAGACGACCTGCGCGACCAGTGGCAGAGCCGTGCGCATCGCGAGGAATGGCGGCGGATGCTGCGCCTCGTGCGGGACATGGCGCGCACGGACGGGCAGAACATCACCGTGGTTTCCGGCGAAATTCATCTGGCGACACGTGCGGTGATGGAACTCGGCAAGGGCCTGCGGGTCGATCAGCTTGTCGCTTCCGGTATCGCGCACAGGCCGCCGCCCCGGGCATGGGCAAGATTTCTCGGCAGCCTAGCTCAATTGGGAGACGCGCCGCTCGCGCATCATCCGATCCGCACCGAACGACTGCCGGGGCAGCGCGCTCGCTATATTGCTGAACGCAATTACCTTATACTTGAACGACAATCGGACCAGTGGAGCGCCGCCTGGGATCTGGAAGAAAGTGGCTTGACCTCTGCGCTGGAACTGTAGTCGCCGACCGGCTGGCAGCTAGCCGAGGTCGGCGCTGCTCTCGCGTCGTCCCGATTTTCGTGACCCAAGGAACTCGGACAACAATATCAGGCCTACGCCGCACACTACGGCGACATCGGCCAGGTTGAAGGCCGGCCAGTGCCAGCTGCCTATATAGACATCGAGAAAATCCGTCACCGCCCCAAAGCGCATACGGTCCGCCACATTACCGAGTGCGCCACCGATGATAAGGCCGTAGGCGGCGGCATCCAAACCATATGCTGACCGCGCCAGCATGACCGCCAGCCAGACAGTGATAACAAGCGCCAGCCCGGACAATGCCCACCATGGCACACCGCCAAGCATGCCGAAGGTGACTCCATCATTTCGCAGAAAGATCAGGTTGAAGCCAGGCACGACCGGAATGCCATCCGCCAATATGTCGCTATAGGCTGTGGCTACAGACTTGCTGATCTGATCAGCTGCATACGCAAACGCGACAGAGAGAACGCCTAGCGATTTTGGCCGGGTCATGGCTGTGGTCCGGTCGTATCGGATGGAAGGATCGGCACAATGACGGTCAGATCGTCGCCATCGTAGAACTTGAGCCGCAAGGGCAGGGTTTCGCCTTCGATGAGAGGTGTATCCAGGTCAAGGAGCATGACATGCAGACCTCCGGGTTCGAAGGTGACAGACTCACCCGGAGCGATCCATAAATTCGCCAGAGCACTCATACGGACCGAACCCTGCGCGTCTGTCGTAGTTTTATGCAGGGTCTCGATGGAAGCCCGGTCAGTGCGCACACCGATCAGGTCGATCTGGTTCTGTCCGGTATTTCTGATGGTGAGATATACGGCTGCAGCCTTGTTGCCCGGCGTCGTGGCGCGGGCCCAGAGGTTCTCGACGATTATATCGCCATCCCCGGTCGCCTGCTGCGACAGCGCCGCCAAAGGCCAGAGTGCCAGTTGCAGGATCAGGGCGCCTTGTGCAAACCTTCGCTTCATTGTGGTGCCTTTATTTACGATATGTGGCGAGGTCTTGCCGTAAATGACGATTGACGGACGCTTTACAAGCTTCAGCAGCTAGAGCTTCAAGCGAAATCTTCTGGTACCGGGATGTTACGCGAACTTCTTTGACGCAGACGCTCGAACTGTCTGCACCGCGCCTATATTACTCTAGTCATTGTAGAGACGAGGATAAGATGCTGACCATCGGAACACTATCGCGCAAGACCGGAACCAAGGTCCAGACCGTGCGGTATTACGAGCAGATCGGCCTGTTG
This sequence comes from Jannaschia sp. L-14R, assembly GCF_056857695.1. Taxonomy (NCBI): domain Bacteria; kingdom Pseudomonadati; phylum Pseudomonadota; class Alphaproteobacteria; order Rhodobacterales; family Roseobacteraceae; genus Jannaschia; species Jannaschia sp. L-14R. Next base: position 567,942 of record NZ_JBSXNP010000010.1, on the reverse strand, counting down.
CGTGAACCGGGTCGCTCCGAAGGCGGCCAGCGCCGATATGAAGAAGCCGACCTGGACCGGCTCGCATTTATCCGCCACGCGCGGCAACTTGGTTTTTCACTCGATGCGATCCGCGAATTGCTGGACCTGTCGGATCATCCGCAGCAATCCTGTGCGGATGCGGATTCGATTGCCCGACGCCAGCTGAAACAGGTTGAACAGCGGCTTTTACGGCTTCAGGCCCTACAAAAAGAACTGAAGCGGATGATTGTTGAATGCAGCGGCGGCCAGGTGGCAGATTGTCGTGTGCTGGAAGTGTTGCGGGATCACTCCGAATGCCTGACCGCGCATGACGATATCGGATCTTGACCGCAAGTTACGGGAACCCTTCTACCGTCCGGGTCGTTTGAGCGGGAACAGTTAAGAACGGAACGGTGTGACCTCACCCTGGATTTACACATCAGCGCCCGCCATTCTGGCAGTGATCGCTTCATGGATCGCCGTCAGTGCCCATCCCGGCCCGATGTGGGTAAGTGCGACCCAGTCATCACGGGTTTTCTGGCGTTCGGTCTTGTCGCATTGCTGTATCTCGTGACCAAAGAATTATTGGTCGAGGCTCGCGAAATGCCAGACACAACCCTGTGTCGCGGCAATTTTCTATGTCGGTTTTGTGCTGCTATTGCTGTTTGAGGAAATAATCGAATGACCGAAATGCAGAGCCAACAACGCAAAACGCTATGGATCGTACTCCTGCTCAATGTTGCCATATCACTTGGCTTCTTTGCGACTGGCGCACTCGGTGATTCCAGTGCGCTGATCGCGAACGGGCTCGATAACACATCCGACAGCATGGTCTACGCAATCAGCCTGTTTGCCATGACCCGATCCGACAAATGGCAGCGCATCGCGGCAAATGTGTCGGGAACGGTGCTTCTTCTGTTTGCAATCGGCATCGTGATCGACGCTGTACGACGCTACTACGCAGGCTCCGAGCCACTGGGGCCTCTGATGATTACAATGGCATTGATTGCGGCTGTGGTGAATCTCGTCTGCGTCTGGCTTCTTGCAAGGATCAAGGACCCGGACGTGAACATCCGGGCGGCGAATACCTTCAGCATCAATGATTTTGCTTCGAACGGTGGCATCCTTGTGGCGGGCGGACTGGTCTGGTGGCTTGGAACAAGCTGGCCCGATCTGGCGGTCGGAATTGCAGTTGCGGGCATAGCGGTATGGGGAGGGATCAACATCCTGCGGGATGCACACCGCGAACATCATCTGGCTGTTCACGATGGCCCTGACGCGCGATCCTGATGGGGAAACGGATGCCACACAATCACGACCATGCCCATCTGGACCCTGACGCCGGCGACCGACGCGTCGGCATCGCTATCTGGGCGAATGGCATCCTGACTGTGGCCCAGATTGCCGGCGGAATCTTTGCTGGCAGCCTCGCACTCATCGCCGATGCGCTGCACAACTTTTCCGACATGGCGTCGCTGGTGATCGCCTTTGGAGCGCGTAAGATTGCCCGCCGTCCGGCCGACGCACGGATGACATTCGGTTACGGCCGGATCGAGATCGTGGCAGCCCTGATAAACTACACGACGCTGATCGTGATCGGACTTTACCTGATTTATGAAGGCGGGATGCGGATGATCGACCCGCCCGAGGTCAAAGGCTGGTGGGTGGTCTGGCTGGGTGGAGTTGCGCTGGTTGTGGATACCGCGACCGCGCTGTTGACCTATTCGATGCAGAAGGGCAGCGTGAATATCAGGGCCTTGTTCATTCACAACTTGTCCGACGCACTGGCTTCGGTCGCGGTGATCGTCGGCGGTGTGCTGATCCTGCTTTACGATATTCGATGGGTCGATCCGGCAATCACAATCCTAATTGCGGTCTATATCCTTTACCTTGCCTTTACCGAGATCGGCGGCACGATCCGCACCCTGATGCTGGGCAGTCCGCCGGACATCGACACCGACGAGGTTCTGGACGCGGTTGCGGAAATCGATGGCGTCGTCGGCGTGCATCACGCGCATTTCTGGCAGATGGAGGAACACGCTGCCGCGCTGGATACCCATGTCGTGATCGACGTCGCCCGCTGGGGTGATTTGGAGGAGATAAAACGCACGATAAAGTCGGAGTTGAAAAATACCTTCGGGATCAGGCATTCGACACTGGAATTCGAAAGGTCCGATCAGGCGCATGAAGATGCCAAGCGCTACGGCCACGGGTGATGACGGATGGGTGCGTGCGACGCAGTCGGGTCGCTACAACTGCAAAACGGTGATCGCGGTTGCCATGACGATACTGAACAGCGCCAAACTGCCCAGAGCCAGGCTTTGCCCCATTCGCCGGTTCGGACCAGCAACCTTAATTCGCAACTCTGCCGCTGTTTCGGGGAATTCGAGCGCGGCACTGTTGGACCCGGTCCATTCATAGCGCCGTGCAAAGCGTCTCTCTTCGGCGGCATTCCAGCCGCGAAACGTCGCGATGATCGCTATTATGATCATCATGCTGGAGGGTACCCAGATAATGTAGCCGCCGCCAGTTTCGTCGACCAGCGGCAAGATGCCAAAAAGCCGCCCCTCGATATCGTAGGCAGTATAGAGCACAACTTCCTTCAGTGTCGTAAGGGCACCCAGAAGAATGTTTGAAACAATCGTTGCAAATAACAGAAAAATCCGAAGTCCGTGGCCATGACTGGCCTTGGTATCACGTCGGGAAAAGATCATGGCAAAGAAAAGAAATCCCGCGATCAACATGGTAATGTGCATCGCATAGTGGATCGCCGAATTCGTCAAAGCGGCGTTGTGAACCGAAGGTATCTGCCAGACATAAAGCGATAGCACGAACAGCCAGAACGCCGCCCAAGGCCGGGTGAGTGTCGAAAAAACGGTCGATAGTCTCCGGTTCGTCAAAACCGGTGCAATTAGCCGCTTTCGAACCTGTCGTGGCAGACCCGCGATCAGTACCGCTTCGGGGTAGGACAACACGATCAGCATCGGCCCGACCATGCGCAAAAGTATGTGCTGGATCTGGTGCGCCAGGAACATGCGTTCCGCCATCGCATCGACAGGGGATTGCAGCGCCAGAAACAAACTCAAGATCCCGGCAATAAACATCAGATGTCGCAAAGGACGTTGCGGTCCGGAGCTGGTTCGCCGCCGCACCGCGCCGCGCAGATAGATCACAAGCGTCAAGGCGGTGAGACCGCTTACCTCGGGAGTGAAATTCCAGGCCGACCAGACAGTTTGCTCGGTCAGGCCCTCTCCGCCATGAGCCATCGTTCGTGGTGCAGACATCAGGAGGGCAAGTGCCGAATATGACGCGACCAATCCGACTTTGACTGAAACGTTTCGTATGTTCATGCGGCGCTGGCTATCTGGACGATCCGTTGAATTCCAGACCGCGAACCGCGGGAGGAGCACTTTGTCGCAGCACGGTGTCTGCCTCGCTTTGTCGAGGATTCAAGCTGACTTCCACATGCGGCGCAATGTCACCGCAAGGTGATGTGACAGCTATTGACCTTATCCCCAGGACAGGGTCGTAAATGGTGCCATGATCAAAGCCCTGATTATAGCCTTCGTGGCAGCTCTATCATTCGGAACTTCCGTGTCGGTCGCGGATGTTACCGATGCTGTTCCGACGCTTGGTGCCGTTTCGGTAACGGAGATAGCGGCAATTTCCTCGATGGTTGCTGATACGGACTGCCCGGATTGCATAGACCAGACCGAACGTGACGTTCTTGCCTGCGAAGGCGGGTGTCCTGTGCCTTGCGCCTTTTCTATCGGGTCTGCGGTCATGCCCTCGGCAACGGCAGTGAACTGGTCATTGCGGGTTTCGCTGGCACCCAGGTTTGCGGTTGCAAGCTTTCTTGCGGGTGTGAGTCCGCCGCCCGATCTCTCGCCCCCGCGATGGATGGCCTGAACGGCGTAATCCCGGTCGGGTCTGCAGCCGCCGCTGATTTTTCCACACCGGATTATCAGGTCAAGGCAACGGCATGACATTCCCACCGACTTTGTTCAGTCTCTAAGACTGCGCCAGAATACGCCATTTCTATCGGTATCCGCCCTTGGGAACTCTGTGTCAGCGGTGCCGATTTCATATCCTGACATCTATCATCCTAGGACTTCGAACATGAAAACGATCAACTCATTTACGCGCAGAACACTGCTCGCCGGGGCGGCGACGGTGATTGCCGGATTTGCCGCCGCGCCCGGATACGCACAGACGTCCCTTTCACCATCTGTCACCGCCGAAAAGGTGACGCTCTACAAGGATCCGTATTGCGGATGTTGCCAGGGCTATGCTGAATTCCTCACGGCAAACGGTTTCGAGGTCGAGGTCATCCCGACCGACGATCTGGAGCAGATAACTGCCGATGCCGAGATCCCGGCTGACTTTGCCGGCTGCCACATCTTCAACATCGGCGACTATGCTTTCAGCGGTCATATTCCGCTGGCGACCCTGACCGAGTTCCTGACCGAACGTCCGGAGATGATCGGGCTGACCGTGCCGGGCATGCCGATGGGATCGCCGGGCATGGGTGGCGAGAAGATGGAGCCACTGAAGGTCTTTGCAGTCGAAGCAGGGCAAACACCGACGGTTTATGCCGTCGAGTGAACGACGTCTCCGGTCCGGCGGCGGATGGTAGCCGCCGGACCGGAGAAATGCATATGAAAGGACGACGAGTATGATGTTTGAACTGTACGGCGGCGGCATGGTGGCAGTGGCGGGACTGGTCTGGCTTCTCGTGATCGTTGTGTTGGTATTGGCCGCAATGGCATTGTTGAAAGACCTCAGATCGGACAATGGCACATGACGCCTGACGGGGAAAACAGTACGACTGTCGACAATTCTGAGGCGATGGCAGCCAAACCGCGCCGAGGTTTTGCGCTGATGATTGCGCCGCTGGTTGCCTTCGCGCTGATGGGTCTGTTTGGCTGGGGCCTGTTCTTTAGCAGCAGGGATCTGCCGTCACCGCTGATCGACAAGCCAGTGCCCGAATTTGTACTGGCGCCGGTTCAGGGTCAGGCCGACGGTCTGGCAACCGCTGACCTGCGGGGGCAGGTGTCGCTGGTGAATTTCTTCGCCTCATGGTGCGTGCCCTGCCGGGCGGAACACCCGCTGTTCATGGAACTCGCTCAGAGCGGTGAGGTGAAGCTTTACGGGATCAACTACAAGGACCTGCCCGACGAGGCCGAAGCCTGGCTCGAAGAACTCGGCAATCCTTATACTCGGGTCGGCGCCGACCCGAACGGACGGGTAGCGATCGACTGGGGGGTTTACGGGATTCCCGAAACCTTTGTCGTCGCTGCGGATGGTACCATTGCCTACAAAGTGATCGGGCAGTTGACGCGGCCGATCCTTGAAAATCAGGTGATGCCGGTCGTGCGGCGTCTGAATGCGGAAAATTCAGGGAGTATGACGCAATGAAACATACAGTTCTGGCGTTCGCGGCGTGGCTGTTTTCCGCAATGGCCGCAGCCGCCGTTCCACAGGGTTTCGCTATCCATGACACTCCGCAAATTGTGCCCAATGTTCGCTTTGCTACCAGAGACGGAAGCCGCATGGATCTGGAGGATTTCCAGGGGCGGGTCGTTCTTCTGAATATATGGGCGACCTGGTGCGTTCCCTGCCGCGAGGAGATGCCGACGCTTGATGCCCTTCAGGCAGAGCTTGGCGGGCCGGGATTCGAGGTTCTGGCGCTGTCGATCGACCGAGCAGGCGCAGGCGTGGTTCAGCGGTTCTATGATGAGATCGGTATCAGCAAACTGAAAATGTATGTCGATACCACCATGCTGTCGGCGACGGCGTTGCGCGCTTTCGGGTTACCTACAACGCTGCTGATCGACCGGAATGGTCGTGAAATCGGTCGGCTGGTCGGTCCGGCAGAATGGGATGACCCGGAGATGATCGCCTTTATGAGACAATACGTGAAGTAACTTCCCGTGATCCAGCTTTGCATCTGAATATTATAACGCTCTGCAACGAGAGAGAAAAATGTCAGACACATCCACTACATCCACTACATCCACCATTCTGCCCGAAACTCGCGCGTCGCTATCCGCGCTGACGGTTTGGTTCACGCGGCGGCGACTTTTGATACTGGGCGCGATGATGCTGATCGGCGGCGGCATGGCGCTTAATTGGGGTTGGCTGGCGGCTGTCGGGGCGGCCCCCCTGATCCTTGCACTGGCACCCTGCGCGGTAATGTGCGGGCTTGGACTTTGCATGAAAGGTGGAGCGGGAAAGACCTGTGCCAAAGATGATGGCACGGGAAGTTAAGACCTGGCGACCGGAAATATTAATGACGACGACCCAAGGAGAACGGCCATGAAATTGGCGCAGATGAACCAGATGATGACCGCGATGAATAACGGCACGATGCCGATGGATGAAAGCGGCACCATGCCGGTTTAGCCCGAAAACAAGGGCTAAGGCATGCACGTCCCGCTTCCATAAGAGGGCGCGGGATGGTGCCGACAGGAGAGATCGGATGACTGTTGTAAACAGACGCGCGGCACTGACCGGGATGCTGGCTCTGGCCGCAACGCCGCTCCGCGCCCACTCGGTGCAGGAACTCGAACAGGAGTTCGGCAGCAAAGAGCCTTATTTTCAGGCGCTCGACAAGGATGCGCCCGACTTTTTGCTGAGCGATGCCGATGGCACGCTGTTCAGGTTAGCAGACTTTGCGGGCAAGGTTGTCATCTTGCATTTCGTCTATACCCAATGTCCCGATGCCTGCCCGCTTCACACAGAAAAGCTGGCCGATGTGCAGGCTCGGATCAATCAGACGCAGATGAAAGACCGCGTGCAATTTGTCTCGATCACCTCCGACCCTGAGAATGATACGCCTGAAGTGCTGCGGGACTACGGAGCGATCCATGGAATGGATCCGGCGAACTGGGCCTTTCTGACCATCGCACCCGGTCAGCCCCCGGAAACAACTCGCGATCTGGCGCAGGACTTCGGCCACAAGTTTGCAGTCGCGCAGGACGGAACACAGACCCACGGCGTCGTGACCCACGTGATCGACAAGACGGGACGCTGGCGCGGGAATTTCTACGGACTCGAATTCGATTCAGTCAACATGGTGTTATTTGTCAACGCTTTGGTCAACGATTATGGCAAGCCGCATAATGCCAGTCCGCGCGGGCTCTGGGTTCGGGCTGTGGACATGTTTAGATGAACGGGAAGGGTGCTTTGGGTGATTCAAACCGATATCCGTATATTCAAGACTGTTTGTCGATCTTGACCCTTGCCCGGCCAGAGGGGCATCGCTGATGCCGGATATCTCGGGCATCGGCATTCTTGCCGCGTTTCTGGCCGGCGCGATCTCGTTCCTCTCGCCCTGCGTTTTACCGCTGGTGCCTGGCTATGTGTCCTACATCGCAGGTCAGCCGAACCTGATGCGCAAGCGCCGCGTCGGAATTCGCGCGCGCCTTGGAGCACTGGGGCTAAGCACTTGCTTCATTCTGGGCTTTTCATCGGTATTTGTGGCGATGGGTGCCGGGGCCAGCATGTTGGGATCGCTGCTTTTGTCCTGGCGGACCGAGCTGAACCTGATCGGCGGGGCCATCATAGTATTGTTCGGTCTCGTGATGATGGGACTATTCCGGCTTGATATCATGACCCGAGACAGCCGGTTCAACCTTGATATACCGGGCGGACGTCCGCTGGGGGCTTATGCGCTTGGCCTGGCCTTCGCCTTTGGCTGGACCCCCTGCATCGGCCCGGTCCTGGGTGCGATCCTGACGCTCAGTGCCAGTTCTGCCAACCTCAGCAGCGGCATCTGGCTGTTGTCGATCTATTCGCTCGGACTGGCAGTTCCGTTTCTGCTCGCAGCGCTCTTTACCGACGCGATTGCCGCGCGAACCCGACGCATCGGACGATCAGGCCGCATTCTCTACAAAGGGGCGGGCGGTGTCATGGTGCTGATGGGCATCGCGGTGATGACCGGGCAGCTGTCGCGCTTGTCCTACTGGATGCTGGGCACCTTTCCATTTTTGGCAACGATCGGATGAGAACTTGCCCGTTCTTGGTATGGTGAAGCTTATGGCGGGCCATACTTCCTTGGTGCATCAGTCCAGTGTAAGCGATTGTAGTTGAATCAGTGGGCCTGAAACTTAACATTCGTACCGAACCACTCTATGAAGGCACCGCAGATGTCCGACCGTCGATTGGTATAGTGACGTCTTTCGAAATGCGCTCGTTGTTTGTTGTCATCTGCACCTTCGTGGCCTCGACTAACATTTTGTCAGTGACGCATCTGTGGACAGCGGCGTTCTGGCGCGGCAGCGTGAAAATCAGGAGGATTGCAGGATGGAGTACAGGTATCTTGGACGGAGCGGCTTAAAGGTTTCGGCCCTCACCATGGGCACATTCACCTTCGGTGGACGTGGCGATTTCGGCATGACTGGCGCGCAAGACGTGGCCGATGCTTCGCGTCTGGTCGACACCTGTCTCGACCGGGGCGTTAACCTGATCGATACGGCCAATATGTATTCCATCGGTCTCTCAGAAGAAATTGTCGGCGCTGTGATGAAGGATCGCGATCCGGATGTATTGATCTGTTCCAAAGCGCGGATGCGGATCGGAGATGGGCCCAACGATGAAGGGCTTAGCCGTTGGCATCTGATCCGCGAATGCGAACGCTCGCTGAAGCGGCTGGGGCGCGATCACATCGATATCTACCTGATGCACGAATGGGACGGTCAGACCCCGATGGAGGAGGTCATGGCCGCGCTGGATATCCTCGTGAAGCACGGCAAGGTCCGGTATTTCGGCTGTTCCAACTGGTCTGGCTGGCAGGTGATGAAGGGGCTCATGGCCAGCGGCGCAGGCGGGCTTGAACGGTTCACAGCGCAGGAGATTCACTACACTCTGGAGGCGCGGGAGGCGGAGTACGAGCTGCTGCCACTCTCGGTCGATCAGGGCCTTGGTGTGATGATCTGGTCGCCGCTGGTTGCCGGATTGCTGACCGGCAAACATACCCGCGAAGGGTTCGCCGAGGATTCGCGTCAGGCGCAGGGCTGGTCGGAGCCGCCGATCCGAGACTGGGACCGGTTGTGGAATATCGTGGATGCGCTGCGCGAAGTGGCAGCAGACCGTTCCGTCGCTCAGGTGGCGTTGGCCTGGTTGTTGCAGCGACCTGCGGTGGCGACTCTGGTCGTGGGCGGGCGGACCGAGGCGCAGTTTTCCGAGACGCTCGGCGCGGTTGATCTGACGCTGACACCCGAGGAAATCCAGCGTCTGGATGCAGTGTCGCGCCCGCCGCTGATTTATCCGCACTGGCATCAACACCAGTTCGCCAAGCCGCGTTTCTCTGAGGCGGACTGGGCGCTTCACAAAGGGCAAAAGGTAGACGGGCTAGAGGGTTACAAGCCATAGTTGAAGTTCGTGAAAAGCTGGCCGGTCCTAACGTCCGGTCAGCGCTTTCACGATCTTCGTCATGGCGAGCATGCCCGGATCGTCCATGCCTACTGATTTCTCGCCGAAGATACGTGCCCGACCGACAGTGGCGGGTTTGCTCCGAAAGGCGACCTGCGCGTCCTCGGCGGCCTGCACCGCCGTCGCGGCGGGGTCGTCCGTGCGTGTCAGCGCCCGCGCCATTGCATCCAGCGAATCCAGCACCGTCTTGCCGCGCAATTCCGCTTTGCCACGCGCCATCATCTTGGTCACAGCCGCGTCCAGCAACGCGGGAAGCTCGTCAGGGTCGATGCCCTCGCGCCCCTTGGCCTCTTTCGCCGCCGCCATCAGTCCGGTCGCCAGTAATGTGCCATAGGACGACGCCGACACCTTGGTGAACGCCTGCGCGCAGGCCATCAGGGCCATGCCGAAATCCTCCGGCAAATCCTCTGCCTTTTCCGCCACGGCCCGCGACCCACGCCGCATCGTCACCCCCAGGTCGCCGTCACCCAACGCGCCGTCTGCGGCGTTGAGCGCATCGGCCTCCGCCTCCATCGCATCCCGCAGGCGCAGGGACGCGGCACGAAGGTCGGCGACGGTAATCATTTGACGATCCAGAAGGCACAGTCGCAGGGTGCCTTGAGATACCCCTCCAATTCCGCGTCAAGCTTGCAGAGGGTGAAAGACACGCCCGTCATCTCCATCGACGTCGCATAGCGTCCGACCAGCGGCATTACGACCTCGGCACCCGCCGCTTTCAGCCGGGCGTGGACATTGCGGTAGAGGATATACAGCTCCTCATGCGGTGTCGCGCCCAGCGAGTTCACGAGGACCGACACGCGGTCGCCACCACCGATCTCGATATCGGCCAGCAGGCGGTCCAACATCTCTTCGGCAATGGCATCGGCGGGGCGCAGCGTGTCGCGCCAGACGCCCGGCTCGCCGTGGATACCCATGCCCATCTCCATCTCGTCCTCGCCGATCTCGAAGGTGGGTTTACCTGCCTGCGGCACGGTGCAGGAGGACAGCGCCGCCCCGACCGACCGGCAGGCATCGGCGGTCTTCTGTGCGACGCGTGTGACCCCGGCCAGATCCAGACCGGCCTCGGCGGCGGCCCCAGCAATCTTGAATGCATAGACCATGCCTGCCACGCCGCGCCGCTTCTCGGCCTCCTCGGGCGGGGCGGAGGCGACGTCGTCGGCCAAGAGGACGGTGGTGGTCTCGATATCCTCTATCTCGACCAGATCGCCGGCCATGTCGAAATTCATCACATCGCCGCCGTAGTTTCCATACAGCCGCAGCACCCCCGCGCCCCGGTCGGCGACACGGATGGCGTCGGCCATCTGTTCGGACGTGGGCGAGGCGAAAACGTCGCCGATGGCGCAGGCATCCAGCAAACCCGCGCCGACATAGCCGGTGAAGACCGGCAGGTGACCCGATCCGCCGCCCGACACGATGCCGACCTTGCCGTCCCGGCCTGGCGTGGTGCGGGCGACGGCGCGTCCCTCTTCGCCCACAAGACGATAGGTCTCGGGGTGCGCAGCGCAAAGGCCGGCGAGAGTTTCGTCGACGTAGGCCTCGGGATCGTTGAGGATCTTTTTCATGATTTCCTCCGGAAGGTGAGAAGGTTGATAAGCATCACGCCGATCAGCAAAACGCCCCAGATCATTTCGCGCGCGAAGTTGGTGACTTGCAGCAGGTTTAGGCCCGAAGACAGGAATTGCATCGACAGAACGGCGAGGACAACGCCGACAATCCGACCGTATCCGCCATAAGGATTCACCCCGCCTAGCACCGCGATGAGGACGGCCAGCAGCAGATAGCTGCTGCCGTAATCGGCCTTGGCCGAATTGGCGCGCGACATGACGATTAGTCCCGCGATGGCCGACAGCACGCCACACAGGGCATAGACCTTGAGCAGGACGCGGCCCGTGTCCATCGCGGCGTAGCGCGCGGCAAGGGGGTTTGCACCGAACATGCGGGTCTTGAGCCCGAAGGCAGTGCGTTTCAGAACCCAGCCCAGGGCGATGGCAAGAGCGGAGAAAATGACCAGCGGCACCGGGATATCAAGCAGCGTGCCGTTGCCGACCCAGGCCACGGCGGGCGGCAGGCCCATCACCGCGCTGCCCCCGGTCATGGCGATGGCAAGTCCTGTGTAAATCAGGCCTGTGCCCAGAGTCGCAAGGATCGGCGGCAGCCCGAAGGTCGCCACGAGGATACCGTTGAACAGACCCGTCACCAGACCCACGGCCAGCGACAAGGCTATGGCCGCCAGCAGGATGCCGGTGCCTGTGCCGCCATTCGCTACCGTGCCTGCGAACTGGCTCATGAACAAGGCCGCGACCACGGCGGAGAGGTTGGCGGCGCCGACGACGGACAAGTCGATCCCCCCGGTCAGCATGGCGACCGCGACGGCCAGCGCCAGGATCGCGAATTCGGGGAATTGGAAGGCCATGGATGTCAGGTTGGCGGGCGACAGGAACCTCTCGGGTGCCAGGATCGACATGGTGATGAAAACGACCAGAGTTATGATCGCCAACCGACCTTCGGTCGACTGCAGGATGCGGCCCATCATGTTTCCCGCGCCTCCGCACGTTTCGCCTGCCACGCGGGCAGGCCGGTGCCGACAATGATCAGGACGCCGATCGCGACCGATTGCCAGGTCGAGGGAATGCCGATCACGATCAGCGAATTGCGCACAAGCACGATCAGCGCAACGCCCAGCAACGTACCGGTCAGCGTGCCGACACCCCCGGTCAGACGCGCGCCACCCAGCACGACGGCGGCGATCACGCTAAGTTCCAGACCGACCAGGTCGAACGGATTCGAGATGCGGGCCATCGATGCGTGGATGATGCCTGCAAGGCCTGCCAACGCACCGACGAAGACATAGATGAAAAACTGCGTCCGGCGCACGTTTATGCCGATCCGTCGCGCGCTTTCGGGCGCGCCCCCAATGGCATAGATCGCACGGCCCAACATGGTGCGGTTCAGGATGAACCAAGTCGCAGCCACGATGATGACCAGCGCCGCGAAGGCCCATGGCAGCGAATAGAACGAGCCGTCCGAATTGGTACCGCGAACCATCATCCAGCGACTGAAATCACGCATCCCCGGCGGAAGGTTCGAGATTTGCAGCGTGCCGACAAAAGTCAGCAGGGACCCACGGAACACCGACAGCGTGCCCAGTGTAACGATCAGCGTCGGCAAACCGCAGAATGCGATAAGCACGCCGTTGATCGACCCCAGAACGGCACCGATCATCGTGGCAATCGCAAACGCCAGCGGCCAGGGCAGGTCGGGGGCAAGGTCGCGCAACAGGACCGTCGTGGCATACATCGCGAAGGCGGCGACGGCGGTGAAGCTGACGTCGATGCCGCCTGATACCAGCACAACCATCGCGCCTACGGCAAAGATGCCAAGCACGATCGAATTGCGCATCAGGTCGGTCAGTGTCGGGATCGACAGGAAGTTCGGGTCGCTGATGGCCGCCAGCGCACAGAACGCGACGATAACGACGAAGACGAGGGTTTCGTTGCGGGCCCAGTCGATGGATTTCATCCTGTTTCGCCTGTGTTGTGTTGCGCCTGTGGTCAAGTCTGTCTGTACCGTCATGACGCGAGCCTGTGGCTCAGTTCGGACTCGGTGACGCCTGCACCGCCCGAAACTTCTTCGGTGATGATGCCGTCCTTCATCACTAGAATGCGGTGACAGGTGGCCAGCAACTCGGGCAGGTCGTCGGAGATGACGATGACGCCCAGACCTTTGGCGGCCAGATCGGCCATGATGCCGTGGATTTCCGCCTTGGACCCGACGTCGACGCCGACGCTGGGACCGTTCAGGATCAGGACGCGCGGCTTGCGGGCCATCCAGCGGGCCAGCACCACGCGCTGTTGATTTCCGCCAGACAAGGAGCGGACCGGGGCGGTCGGGTCGGGGGCCTTGACCGACAGGCGTTTCAGCCAGACTGTGGCCTCCTCCCAAAGGTTTTTCAGGTTGAGCACACCGCTGTGCGAATGGGCGTCGAAACGACCGACGGCGATGTTGTGGGCGATGCTCTGTTCCAGAAACAGGCCTTCAGTCAGGCGGTCTTCAGGGACGTAGCCGATGCCTGCCGCCGCCGCCGCGATGGGATCGCCCAGCGGAATGGCCGCGCCGTTCAATGTCACTTGGCCCCGGTCGGGTCGGGCCAGTCCGAACAGCGCCTTGGCCAGCGTCGTGCGCCCCGAACCCAGCAGGCCCGCCACCCCCAGAACCTCGCCTGCGCGCAAAGATAACGAAACGTCTTCGAAGGCCCCGGCGCGGCACAGCCCATCGACGCGGAGCAATGGTGGTGCAGCGGCATCCAGAGGGGTCGGCGGGCCGGAGGCCACGTCTCGCCCGGTCATCGCCCGCGTCAGCGAGGCGGAGTCGAAGTCGGCAGCGGGTCCTTCGGCGACCTTGGCCCCGTTGCGCAGGACGACGACAGTCTCGCAAACCTCCAGCACTTCGGCCAGCTTGTGGGACACGAAAAGGACGGCCACGCCATCGGCCTTGAGCCTGCGGATAAGGTCCAGCAGGCGCGCGACCTCGCGTTCGGTCAGGGCGGTCGTCGGCTCGTCCATGATGATGAGGCGCGCATCAGCGGCCAACGCACGGCAGATCGCGACCAGTTGCTTGTGCGCAACGGGCAGGCGTTCGACGCGGGCGTCGAGGTCTAGGTCCACGCCGACGCGCGCCAGCACTTCAGCGGCGCGGGCGCGGGCGCGGGCGCGACGCACCATAAGCGTGCCGGTTGCCCGTTCGGCGGTCATCGAGATGTTCTCGGCGACGGACAGGTTCGGGAACAGGCTGAAATCCTGAAAAATGACCTGGACCCCGGCGGAGGTCGCGGTCGTCGGGGTCAGCCGGGTCTGGGGCACGCCGTCGAACAGGACACGACCCGCCGAGGGTTGTTCCACCCCCACCAGCACCTTGATGAGCGTCGATTTGCCCGATCCGTTCTCACCGGCAAGGCACACGGCCTCTCCGGCGTGGATGTTCAGGTCGACGCCGTCCAGCGCGGTGATCGCGGCGTAGCGTTTCGTAACCGACTCCAGCGTCACGAGCGGCATCGTCTCTGGGTTCTTGGCCATGGTACGTCCCTGTTGTGGACGCGCCCCCACGATTTGGGGGGCGCGCCAAGGAGAGGATCGGGACGATCAGAAGTCGTATTCGCCCATATTGGACGCATCGACGTCGACGAAGGCCTTGCCGGTTATGACCTTGCCTTCCAGCGTCACGGCCTCGTAGCCTTCAAGCCCGAGGTCCATGCCGTCGGTGATCTCTTCGCCGTTCATCACCATCATCGCGACCTTGTTCATCGCGATGCCCGCAATCTTGGGGTCCCAGAAGCCGATGCCGTCGACGGCTCCCGTCTCCATGTACTGACCCGCGATGGACGGCAGTGACGTGCCGAAGACGCAGGTCGCGTCCTCCATCCCGCGCTCCTCGATGGCGAGGCCGATACCGGCCACGTCGGTCGAGGCAGATCCTTGCAAGCCCTTGATGTTCGGGAAGGCCCGCAGCACTTCCTGGGCCTTGGCATAGGCCTGCTGCTGATCGTCGGCGGTCTCGTTCTTATCGCCGACGAGAGTCATGTTTGGATAGGCTTCCTGCTGTCGGGCGATCGCGCCGTCGACCCACTGATTGTGGGTCTGGCTGCCCAGCGAACCGACAAATACGGCATATTCGCCCTCCTCCTCCATGCAGGCGGCCATGCGATCCATCAGGTTGGCGCCGAAGTCCTCGTTCTTGAAGGCCTCGATGTCATACAGGGTGTTTTCCTGGCTCGCCGCCTCGTGGGTGATGACGGTGATGCCAGCGTCCATCGCACGGCCCAGCACAGGCTCGATCGCTTCTGGCGACATAGGCACGACCAGAAGGGCATCGACACCCTGCGCGATCATGTCCTCGATCAGCGCGACCTGCTGCTGCGGGTCGGCCTGGGCCGGACCTACCAGATAGGCGTTATTGCCGGTCTCGGCGGCGTACTCATCCACGCCCAGACGCATGCGGTTGAACCAGGCGATGCCATCGATCTTGACGACGGTGGCCATCTGCTTGCTATGGGCGTCCGCCAGAACGGGTGTGGCCAGCATCGTTGTCGCCATCAACGCAGCGGCGGTGGTGATCAGGTGTTTCATTGTCTTCCTCCCAGAAGTTATCCCGGTCTCAACCGGGGTTATGCCTACGCACGGTAAACAGCGGAGCAGCTCGATCAAGCAGTTTCCGCAGGGTCATGCCGGGGCGCGATGAGCGCTGCGGCAAGATCGGGCCGAACAAGATGGGGCAGGTGCCCCGCGTTCGGGATGAGGTGGATGCGCGTCTCGGCCGGCAGATGGGCTACATCGCGCCAGTCAAGGATTCGATCGGCGGTTCCGAAGACGACCGTGACGGGGCAGGGCGCGGCTGCAATGTCGGCCGTGGCGTCGATCTGTTGCCTGCCATCCCGCGCGACCGCTTCGGCCAGCCGGGACCGTACGGCGAGGCCCGCGAGATGCTGGGGCAGTTGCTGTGCAATGGCTGCGTCGGAGATCGGTCCGCCGTCCAGAAGGGCCAGCACTGTCTTCAATGCCTCTGCGGAACTGGCTTGTGCCATACCTGTCAGAAAGTCTGCCGAGATCGCAGCCCCTAGACCGGCAGGTGCGAAAAGTGTCAGGGACCGCGCACGCGCACCGATCCGGGTGGCAAGGCGCGCGGCAAGGGCGGCCCCGAGCGAATGGCCGACGAGGTGCAGAGGACCAATGGGGAGGCGGTCGGCCAGCAGGGCCGCTGCCTGATCAAATGTGTCGGCAGACGTGGTGTCGGTACCGTGGCCAGGCAGGTCAAGCGTGATACAGGCGAGGCCGCGTCGCGCCAGGCGCTGCGGCAAGCCGCGCCAGCCGGTCGAATTGTCGAACAGGCCGTGGATCAGGACAACGGTTCCGTCATCATCGCCCCCGACGTCATCGGCGGTAATGCGCCCGCGCCGCCCGCTGCCGGACATACCTGAAAGCGACACCCCGCGTCTGCGTGCCTCGGCCCGCGCGGCGGGAGAAGCGGCGATGCGGCCGCTGGCGTCTCGTGGTGCGGACGGCGGCGTCGGTGCAGGTTTCGTCGGGGCCGGCATATCGGCGGTCGGAATCGGTGCCGTAGGCTCGGGACCGGCGACCGAAACATCACCTTCCTGCTCGACCTCGGCGATGGGTGCGTCGAGTTCAACCATGTCGCCGGGGGCCACAAGCTGTTTCAGCAGAGTGCCTGCGGCCAGCGCGGGCACTTCGACGACGGTCTTGTCGGTTTCCACCTCCAGCAGGACGTCCCCGCGTGCATAGACTGCGCCGATGGCGACGAGCCATTCGGTGACCTTCGCCTCCTCCATCGTCTCGCCCAGACGGGGCAGGGTGAGGATTACGCGGCCCATGACGGTGCCTCCCGCGCGACAAGCCAGCGCGCGACGTCTTCGATCAGACGCGCGTCGGGGATCGAGGCGCGTTCCAGGGCGGGCGAGACGGGGATGGGAATATCCTCGCCGCCCAAACGCAGGGGCGGCTCTTCCAACCAGTCGAAACACTGTTCGCTGACACGCGCCGCGATCTCGGATGCGACGGAGCATGTGGTCACGGCTTCGGTCACGATCAGGCAGCGTCCGGTACGGCGCACGCTGTCCATCAAGGGGCCGTCGTCCAGCGGGTTGAGGCAGCGAAGATCGACGACTTCGGTCTCGATTTCGGGGGCAAGGGCCTCGGCGGCAGTCAGCGTTTCCTGCAACATGCGCGAATAGCTGGCGATGGTCAGGTCGCCGCCCCGGCGGCGGATCGCAGGTTGGCCCCATGGCGCATCAGGCACATCCCCGATCTCGCCCTTCATCGTATACAGCCCCTTGTGCTCGATGAAGACCACCGGGTCCGGCTGTCGCATGGCGTCGCGCAAAAGGTGATAGGCATCCGACACCGTGCCGGGCATGCACAGGCGCAATCCGGGGGTGTGCATCATCCAGGCCTCCAGCGACTGGGAGTGCTGGGCCGCCGCCGACCGGCCGGTGCCGCCCTGGGTGCGCAGAACCATCGGTACGCCGATCTGACCGCCGAACATATAGCGCGACTTGGCCGCCTGATTGGCGAGCTGGTCCATGACCATACCCGCGAAATCCACGTACATGATCTCGGCCACGGGGCGCAGCCCGGTCATCGCCGCGCCAATGGCAGCCCCGACGATTGCAGGCTCGGAAATGGGCGTGTCGATCACGCGGTTGGCCCCGAACCGGTCGAGCATACCCTTGGTCACACCGTAAGCCCCGCCGTAAAGCCCGACCTCCTCGCCCATCAGAATAACTGTCTCGTCGGCATCCATCGCATCCAGCAGGGCCTGAAGCAGGGCGTCGCGATATGTGGTCTGGGTCATGCTCGTTCCTCCAGAACATCGGCGAGGCGGGCGCGCTGCGGACGCGGCGCGGGGGTGGACGGGTCGTAGACGTCCTGGAACATCGTGTCCGATGCCGGAGGGGTGGCGGCGATGGCGGTCTTCATGGCGGTATCCATCTCAGCCTCCGCCTCGGCGTCGATGGTGTCGAGCAAGGTGTCGTCGGCCAGAGACGTGCGGGCAGTGGCAAGCGGGTCGCGGGCGCGGCCCTCCTCCTCCTCCTCCGGGGTGCGATAGGGTGATTTGTCCATGCGTGCATGACCGTGGAAGCGGTAGGCGTCGATCTCCATGAAGCCGGGCTGTCCGTCGCGGGCCCCCTCGACGATGGCCTGCGCCGCGTCATGCACCGCCTCGACGTCCGATCCGTCGGCGCGGGCGGCCCGCAGTCCGAACGCCTCGGCCCGTGCGGGGAAATCCTGTCGTCCGGCAGAGCGGTCGACCCGCGTTCCCATGCCGTACTGGTTGTTGATGCAGCAGAACACGACCGGAAGCTTCCAGAGCGCGGCCATGTTCATCGCCTCGTACAGAATACCCTGACCCATGCCACCGTCGCCGAAGAAAGCCACTGATACGGCCCGCGTGCCGGTGTTGCGCGCTGTGATCCCGGCTCCCACCACATGCGGGATGCCGCCACCGACGATGGCGTTCGCGCCCAGATGACCCAGACCCCGATCTGCGATATGCATGGAGCCACCCTTGCCACGACAATACCCGGCCTCGCGTCCAGCGATTTCGGCCAGCATCCGCATCGGATCGGCCCCGCGCGCCAGAAATATGCCGTGGCCGCGGTGGTGGGTGGTGAACGTATCGCCTTCGGCCATGTGGTCAGTCAGGCCGACGACGGCCTCCTCTCCGATGGACAGATGCAGCATGGATCCTGCGGATTCGCCTTTGAGGAACAATTCCCCCACCCGCTCCTCGAAGGTTCGGATCCGGCGCATCGTACGATAGCGGGCGAGGGGAGCGTCGTTTGCAAAGGTCATTCACGAAGTTTCTTCAATGCGCCAAAGGCGGCTTGGTAGCGGTCAAACATGGGGGCGTAGGCAGCATGTGCGTCCATGTCTGGCACGATTACGCGCGACGTGCGGACCATGGCGGCGCAACCCGCGTCGATGTCGGGATAAGCACCGGCGCCGACGGCGGCGAGGATAGCGGCACCCAGACAAGGTGCCTCGGGCTGTTCGGTGACCTCCAGCGGCAAGCCCAGCGTATCGGCGTGGGTTTGCAGCCAGAAGGGCGCGTTTACGGCCCCGCCTGCAACCACGATGCGCCGCGCCTCGAATGCGCCGCCGAAGGCACTGATGATGGAGCGGGTGCCAAAGCAGATGCCTTCGATCAGCGCGCGATAGACATGTGCGGAGGTGTGCTTGAGCGTCAAGCCGGTGACGGCCCCGCGGGCCAGCGCGTCGGTATGAGGTGTCCGGTTGCCTTGGAAATGGTCCACTGCCAGCAAGCCCTCGGCCCCGGGCGGCAGGGCGGCGGCGGCGGCGTTCAGATCCTCGTAGGCGGTATCGGGAGCGAAATTGCGCTTGTACCAGGCGATGACTGAACCGGTAGAGGTCTGGCCGCCCTCGATGATGTGGCGCCTGGGATAAACGCAATCCGCATAGGTGCCCCAGACGCCTCCCGCGTGGGTTTCTCGCATCGCGACGCCCAGTTGCAGGTGCGACGACCCGGTGATCAGCGCCAGATCGCCAGGCTGTGTCACGCCCAGGCCGATCATGCCGATGAAAGCATCGGCCCCGCCTTGCACGACCTGACAGGTCTGGGGCAGGCCCAGATGGACGGCGGCCTCGCGGGTGAGGGGGCCGATCACTTCGCCCGGAGCGGCAAATTCAGCGGGCCAACGGTCGCGCAGATCTGACAGGTCGATCTGCGCAAGCAGGGCGTCGGGCCAGCCGCCATGGCGCGTCTGATAATGCCATCGCATCGTCATGTTGTTGAGCGAGGCGACCCATCGCCCCGTCATACGCAGTGTCAGAAAGTCTTGATATTCGCCCACCTTCGCGGCACGCGCCCAGACATCGGGCTGGTGCTGTTTGATCCAGAGCGCCTTGGGCAGCATCCATTCCGGACTGACCGGCCCGGCACCGCCGCCGTTTATACGCAGGGCGGGATCGCCGGTGGCCAGAACGTCTGCTGCCTGCCGATGGCCGCGGACGTCCATCCACAAAAGACAAGGGCGGACAGGGGTTCCAGCCACATCAAGCGCCACGACGGTGCAGCTTGTCGTGTCGCAAGCCAGCGCCGCGATGTCCGCCGGGTCCACACCCGAAGACACGATGGCACCCCGTGTGGCAATCCCGGCGGCGGCCCACCATGCCTCGGGGTCCTGCTCGGCATGGCCGGGGGCGGGAAAATCGGTCGCATAGGGCGCGGCATGATCGCCGAGTGATCGTCCGGA
This sequence comes from Jannaschia sp. L-14R, assembly GCF_056857695.1. Taxonomy (NCBI): domain Bacteria; kingdom Pseudomonadati; phylum Pseudomonadota; class Alphaproteobacteria; order Rhodobacterales; family Roseobacteraceae; genus Jannaschia; species Jannaschia sp. L-14R. Next base: position 547,724 of record NZ_JBSXNP010000010.1, on the reverse strand, counting down.
GAGATCGAACACTCGCGCCCGAAGGCTTTCGGTGCCACCATCGATGCCGAGGACGTACGTGGTCATGTTGCGCCCCTTCCACCGTTACACGCTGATTTGCACAATTGTGCAATCTGCAAACACATGTGTAAGATGCTGGGGACGTTGGGTCAAGTTCGGGTTTGGAGTGAACATGGACGACGATATTCGTATCCGCGCGGCCTGGCTGTATCATGTCGGTGGACTGAGTCAGGATGAGGTGGGACAGCGGCTGGGGCTGTCGCGGTTCAAGGTGCTACGCCTGTTGTCGGACGCGCGCTCGGCAGGCGAGGTCGTCGTGTCGCTGGACCATCGCAGTGGCGGAACGCTCGCATTGGCCGAGGCGTTGCGGCTGCGGTTCGGACTGAAGGACGCGCTGGTCGCACCGGACGTCGGTGGCGCGGAGGGCGCGGCGCGACACGCGGTCGGGATGGTCGCCGCCGGATGGCTTCGCCGTGTCGCCGCGACCGGGGCGCTGACCGTTGGCGTCGGTTGGGGGCGCACGTTGTCGGCGATGGCCGACGCGCTGACCGGTCTGCAAAACCCGGACCTGCGCGTCGTTTCCCTGATGGGGGCGATGGTGCGAACCGGCCCCGAAGGGCCGATCGACGTTTGCGCCCGGATCGCCGCCGTCGCGAGGGGGCAGGCCCTGTTCCTCCCCGCACCATTTCTGGCCGACACGTCCGAGGATGCCGCGGTCCTGATGCGCCAGCGTCTGGTCCGCGAGGCGTTGGAAGTGGCGCGGTCGGCAACCCATATGATCGTGTCGGTGGGCGAAGGTGGGCGCGACGCGCTGCTGACCACATCGGGCGTTCTGGACGCGGCGGATCTGGACGCGCTGGAGGCGGCGGAAGTGGTGGCCGATACGACGGGCAAGTTCCTGCGCGCAGATGGAACCCTTGCCCCCGTCGATCTGAACGACCGGACGCCGGCCATCGGGCTGAATGACATGAAGCGGGCCGAGGTGACGCTGCTGGCGGCGGGCACGTCCAAGGCGCGGGCGACGCGCGCCCTGCTGCGCGCCGGTCTGGTGGACCGGATCGTGGTGGATGAGGCGCTGGCGATCATACTGAAGGAGGATGAAGCATGAAAGGATTTGGGGTCCACACGAGCATGTGGACGATGACCTGGGACAAGGCGGGGTCGGAACGAGCGGTCGCAGCCGCGACGACCCATGGCTTCGACTTCATCGAGATCGCGCTGCTATCGCCCGATGCGGTCGATCCTACCGCCTCCCGCGAGCTGCTGGAGGCGGCTGAGTTGCCGGCCGTCTGTTCGTTGGGCCTGCCGGAAGCGGTCTGGCCGTCACGGCACGGGCCTGACGACGCCGTCGCATTCCTGACGGGCGCGCTCGACGTGGCCCATGCGATCGGGGCCGAAGCGCTGTCGGGCGTGACATATGGCGGTATCGGCGAGACCACCGGCACGCCGCCCACAACGGAGGAACTGGACCATGTCGCCATCACGTTGGATCGTGCCGCAGCCCATGCCGCGCGTCTTGGGATGCGCTTCGGCATCGAGCCGGTGAACCGCTACGAGAGCCATTTGATCAACACGGCCCGCCAAGGCATCGAGATGATCGAGCGGATCGGCGCAGAGAACATGTTCCTGCATCTCGATACCTATCACATGAATATCGAGGAGCGTGGCATTGCGATGGGCATTCTGGAGGGACGGGACCATCTGGCCTATATCCACCTGTCGGAGTCGGACCGGGGCACGCCGGGTGCGGGCAACGTGCGGTGGGACGAGGTCTATGGCGCGCTGGCGGCAGTAGGGTTCAACGGTGGTCTTGCCATGGAAAGCTTCATTGATATGCCGCCCGAGATTGCCAATGGCCTCGCCGTGTGGCGCCCGGTTGCCGAGAGTCGCGATGTCGTACTGGAACGGGGCCTGCCGTTCTTGCGTAACAAGGCGGCACAATACCGGCTGATCTGACCGGCATCGGATGTAACAGGGTGTGGAACCTTGCAGTTAGTGGGGGGAGTAGCCTGCGATTGTTCATCGACTGCCCTCTGCCGTTCTTTCCCCTGGTCCCATGCCAAGGTTAATGGATATCGACCGGCACGCCGTTCGACCCGGTCCGTTTTCCGGTCGGCTGAAGCGGAAGCGCGTATCGCGACGCTTCGTCAGTTCTGTTGCAAGTTGATCGGGTGAACGCGTTTTCTGTGGTCGCAGTTGGGATATTTCCTGTTTCAGCCTGTCAGGAACCCGGGCCGTGGATGCGATCTGCCTCAGGCGCATTGCACGGCGTCCAGACTGCGGTTGAAAAAGGAGCGTGCTTGGCTGATCGGGCGGACCAAGGGCGGAGACCCTATCAAACAAGTCAAACGGCACAACAGGATAGAGATCCTGTTCGGTGCCAGACTACGGCGCGTGTGAAAGTTCAACTCTGCTATTGGCGCGATGTGCGCCGAGCCGAATTCGCTGCGAGTGCCGAACGACAATTGCGCAACCAACAGGCGCGGACATTCTCCGCCAGGCATTTTATGAACCTGCATCCGAATGTGAAGCCATGTCCTCGGGCCTGGATACAGGTGGCAGCGCTTCAGTGCTTTGGTCGCGTTGCGTTACCGCTCACGGCGGCTTCGTATGCGGCATCGCAGAGCGCGTAGGTTTTGATATTGTCGACAGCGGAAACTGAGGCCGGCTTCCCTTCCTTCCATCGATTCAAAATGTGCTGGCAGGTGTTGCGCACACTGTCCTGAACTACATGCCAAGGCCGCTCCGCCCAACTAAGAACGGCGGCGTCGGCATTGATGGTCGTCGACTGATCGCCGGACGAGACCGTCAGGCTCATATCGGCACCGAGGCGGAGTGCGCCTCGTGTGCCTTCGATTTCAATGAGCGTGGCGGGGAAGGGGTCCGGTAGCTGCTGTGAAGCATACGTGCACTCTACCACGCTGACCGCGCCGGACAGGTGCCGCAGCATCATCGTCGCCGTATCTTCTCCCTTTACGTCACGATCCCGGCGCTGCAATTCGGCAGACAGGTGGTGGACTTCTCCGAAAAAGACGCGCGCAAGATCAAGGACGTGCACGCCCACGTCGGTCAGGATGAACCGCTCCTCTTCCCTCAGATAGGGTTGCCCTGAATAGATGTCATAGCCGGTTCGAAAACTGATCCGTCCCCAGGTGGGATCGCCGATTTTGCCTGATGCCAGGATGTCGCTGATCATCATGTGCGGGTGCTGAAAGCGAAAGTTCTCATGCACGGCCAGAAACTGTCCCGATGCCTGCGCCTTGGCAAGCATTCCCTCGCATTCAGCAAGCGAGCGACCAAAGGGTTTTTGAACAATGGTGGCAATCCCGGCATCAAGTGACTGCGAGACCAGCGCCCTGTGAGAGTTCACCTGTGTGACAATATCGACGATGTCGAGGTCACCCTCGGCGATCATCGCAGCCATATCGGTATGAATGCCGGGAACTGAAAAGGCCTTCGCGGCTTTTTCGGCCTGCTCCCGTGACAAATCGCAAACGGCCACAAGGTCGACACCCTGAGCGTGTAGGGAATGCCATGAGTTGAGATGGTTTTGAGAAAAGAAGCCACATCCGACGACTCCGACACGACAACGTTTGGCCATTCAGACGATTCCCATTTCCATATACCGGCAAGCCTTGCGATCACGTTGCATCCGGCGCGTGTCACGCTTGAGCTTTGCTTATGTATTAGCACCTTATATAAATACTTATACCGCAATAGCGTTTGATGAAACGCGCGGACTGTTTTTCACTATATACTAAACAAACAATTCGTACTTAAGCGGATAATCAGACATCCTAGGTTCATTCCCATTCGATGGTACCCGGAGGCTTGGACGTGATGTCGTAGGTCACGCGATTGATGCCCGGCACCTCATTGATGATGCGGGTTGCGGTTTCGCCCAGGAAGTCATGGGTGAACGGGTAATAATCGGCGGTCATGCCATCAACCGAGGTGACGGCCCGCAGGGCGCAGGCGAAATCATATGTGCGCCCGTCGCCCATGACGCCGACCGTGCGGACCGGCAGGATCGCCACGAAGGCCTGCCAGATATCGTCATACAGACCGTGCTTGCGGATCTGATCGATGTAGACGGCATCGGCGCGGCGCAGAATCGTCAGCTTTTCGCGGGTGATTTCACCGGGACACCGAATGGCCAGACCGGGGCCGGGGAAGGGGTGGCGACCAATGAAACTGGGCGGCAAACCAAGTTCGCGACCCAGGGCGCGCACCTCGTCCTTGAACAGTTCGCGCAGGGGTTCGACCAGTTTCAGGCCCATCTTTTCGGGCAGCCCGCCGACGTTGTGATGCGATTTGATGGTGACCGAGGGGCCGCCGGAAAAGCTGACCGATTCGATGACATCGGGGTAAAGGGTGCCCTGTGCCAGAAACTTGACGCCTTCGATTGCGTCGGCATGCTTCTGGAAGACGTCGATAAACAGCTTACCGATGATCTTGCGTTTGGTTTCGGGGTCGGACACACCGTCGAGCTGACCCAGAAACAGCTCCTCTTCATTGGCGTGGATCAGGGGAAGGTTATAGTTGTCGCGAAACATCTTCGCGACTTCCTCGCCTTCACCCTGCCGCAAAAGCCCGTGGTCGACGAAGACGCAGGTCAGTTGATCGCCGATCGCTTCGTGCAACAGGACCGCTGCGACCGAAGAATCGACGCCGCCGGACAGGGCGCAGATTACCTTGTCAGTCCCGACCTGTTCGCGGATCGCCGTTATGGCCTGCTCGCGATACCCGGCCATCGTCCAGTCGCCGGTGAACCCGGCCAGCCTTACGAAATTCTCGTAGAGCTTGGCGCCCTTGGGGGTGTGGTGAACTTCGGGATGGAACTGCATGCCATAAAAATGGCGGTCGGTGTCGGCGACCACGGCGAAGGGTGCGCCGGACGAGGTGGCATAGACCTCGAAGCCGTCGGCAAGGCGGCTGACGTGATCGCCGTGTGACATCCAGACCTGTTCGCGGCCCGTCGATTCGGGGCCGTCGAACCAGCCTTGTAGCAGATCCAGCGGTTGTGATGGAGTGACAAAAGCGCGCCCGAACTCCGCCGTTCCCTCGCCGCGGATGACCAGACCGCCCAGCATCTGCATCATCACCTGCTGGCCGTAGCAAATACCCAGAACCGGCACGTCCAGGTCGAAGACTTCCGCAGGCGGACGGGGGCTATCCGCGTCGGGCACGCTGGCCGGACCGCCCGACAGGATCACCGCCCTGGGGGCGAAGTCGCGCAGAAAGTCGGGCGTCACGTTCTGAAACGGGTGGATTTCGCAGTATACATTCAGTTCCCGCAGACGCCGCGCGATAAGCTGCGTAACCTGCGATCCGAAGTCCACGATGAGAAGGCGTTGATGATCGGGCATATCCATGCCGCGCGGCTTACGCCGGGGCTGGGCGGGGGGCAAGTATTGGACCCCGCTATTAGGCGATGTCGCCTTTGGCCCCGCCGGGACGCAAACGGTGGGTGAGGGCGGCTTGGCGCGGGGTAGCAGTCGGCTCAGGATAAGGAACCGAAGGGGTTTGTCATGGCGGAAGCGGCAAGGGGACGGCGGGGCGGCGGTGGCGCGGCCCGGCGGGCGGAGCGCACAAGCACCAAGGTCGAGCAGGCAGCCTACATCACCCGCGGCATCCCCGACTTCGAGATTCTGACGGCTGAAGCGCTTGAGATCATCGAGACCAATGCCGAAGTCGTACTGGAAGAAATCGGCGTCGCCTTCCCCGAGAACGAGACTGCGCTTGAGTTATGGCGTCAGGCCGGGGCGGATGTGCGCGGAGACCGGGTGCATATTCCCAAGGGATTGGCCCGCAAGTTATGCGCCACCGCACCCTCTCGGTTTACCCAGATCGCCCGCAACTCTGACCGCAATGTCGAGATCGGCGGACGTAACCTGGTGCTGGCTCCGGTCTATGGCCCACCTTTCGTGCGCGATGCGGGCGGTCGGCGTTATGCCACGCTGGAGGATTTCCACAAGTTTGTGAAGCTGGGGCATATGTCCAAGTGGCTTCACCATTCGGGCGGCACGGTCTGCGAGCCGACGGACATTCCGGTCAACAAACGACATTTCGATATGTTGCTCGCGCATATGACACTGACCGATAAACCCTTCATGGGCTCGGTGACCGAAGCCAGCCGCGCCGCCGATTCGGTCGAGATGTGCGACATCCTGTTCGACGACGGTACCGGATCGGGCCTGAACGACCGCACCGCGATGATCAGCCTGATCAACATCAACTCTCCGCTGACCTTCGATTCGATCATGATGGGCGCGTTGGAAGTCTATGCGAAGGCCAATCAGGCCGTCATAATCAGCCCCTTCATCGTGGGCGGGGCGATGGCGCCGGTTTCAGTTGCAGGCACACTGACGCAGGTTCTGGCTGAAGTGATGGCCGGTGTCGCCTATAGCCAGTTGGTACGTGCGGGCGCGCCCGTGGTTTTCGGGGCGTTCGTTACGTCGATCGACATGAATTCGGGGGCGCCGACGTTCGGCACACCGGAAGCGGCGCAAATTACCTATGGTGCGGGGCAACTTGCACGACGGCTGGGTCTGCCGTATCGCAGCGCCGGGTCATTCAACGGATCAAAACTGCCGGACGCACAGGCGGCCTATGAGACAGCGAATTCACTGAACACAGGGTTGCTGTCGGGGGTCAATTTCATGCTGCATGCCTGCGGCTGGCTGGAAGGGGGTCTGGTCGCCGATTTCGAAAAGTTCGTGATGGACGCCGATCAGTTGGGCGTTTTGCACGGGTTGGCACGCGGAGTTGAGATCGACGAGAACGCGCAAGCGATGGATGCTCTGCGAGAAGTAGGCCCCGGCGGGCATTTTCTGGGCTGTGCGCATACCCAGGCGAACTACAAACAAGCCTTCTGGAAGTCGCAATTACTGGATTACAAATCCTATGAGACATGGGCGGACGAGGGGTCGCGGGATACCCGCGCGTTGGCCTCGGCCCGGGTAGAAAAGTTATTAGCGACTTATGAGCAACCTGCTCTGGACCCCGCAATACGCGAGGCCCTGATCTCATATGTGGCCGAGAAGAAATCCGGGATGCCCGACGCCTTCATGTAATGGCGGTGCCGCTTCAGGCGCGTCCGAAGGCCCGTGCCTCGGACACCAGCGCGACAAGGATGTCGACGTGGCGGACGAAGCTGTAGTTTTTGTCTGAGGTCTGGCGGCGTCGCTCCAGTGCGGCCTCGATCGGTAGAAGTTTTTCCAACGCCGCGCGGGGCGATGCAGGGATCGCAACGCGTAGCATCCGACGCAGATCGCGGCGGCGTTCGTATCGGGCTGAGCCGTGGTTGGCGGCATCGACCAGCAGGCCGGGGCGACGAAGGGCGGCGAGTTCGGAAGAAATCTTGCACATCTTGGGCAGGTCCATCTTGTGTTGCGATTGCCCTGATCCTGCGCCACCGGACGGCATTGTTGCGCGGTTTCCAAAAGCACCGTTCGCATGCGTTGTTGCGTTTACACTTTGGAAACAATTGTGGCCGGGCCGTGGATGATTAACGTCTTGGTAACCAATCGGAGCGAGTTCTGGGCCAAGTTTTCCACAGGACCCGTTTCGGAGTTTTCAATGCCGTCCCGCCTTGCAGATCGCCCCATGGAAAGGTGGCCCGACTGGGTCCCCGGATCGGCCCGCGCCTATGTCGCGCATGCCTTTGAGGGGCGCCCTCTGCGTGCCGTCGCCGAGGAGTCGGGCTGTGCGGCATCGACCGTGTTGCGGCAGGTGCGGCGTATCGAGCAACGCCGGGATGACCCGCTTGTGGACGACATTATCGAACGGCTCGCAGAAGCCGCCATTGACGGTACGGATTCCACAGCAGCAAAGGATATATCCCCCATGTCCGCCATTCCCCAACGCGCAACCCTGATCGACGACGAAACCCTCAACCGCGAGGCCCGGCGCGTCCTGCGACGCCTGTGTGAAGGCGATGCCTTCCTTGCGGTCGGGCAGGGCATGCCGCAAGCCGTCGTCCTGCGCGAAAATGGCGAGACGCCGACTCGCACCGCGACGGTGCAAAAATCCGTGGCCCAGGCCTTCGTGCTGAAAGACTGGGTAAGCTGTTTCAAGGCTGGTCGCGTCACCCGCTATCGCATCACCGAGGCCGGGCGCGCCGCTTTGAAGCGTCTTCTGAACGACACGCTGAACGCGCGACAGGAAGCGCGGGGCATGGCCGAGTCACCCAGCCCTTTCCTGACTCAGCATATGGAAATGGGCGAACGGGCGGTTCCTGGCCCGCGCGGCGATGAAGTCATGCGTATCAATCTGGCGGAATCTCCGCTGGGGGCCCTGGCCCGCAAGAAGGATCGCGATGGCAAACCGTTCCTGAGCATGGATCTGGTCATTGCGGGCGAACGTCTGCGCGAAGATTTCGAACGGGCGCAGATGGGTCCGCGCGTCGGCCAGAACTGGGAGAGGTTCCTGACTGCGGGGGGGCGCGGACAGATGGGCCCCGGCAGCAATTGTTCAGGCCCCAAGGATGCACGCGAACGGGTCAGTCAGGCATTGCGTGCCCTGGGTCCAGGTCTGGCTGATGTGGTGCTGCGGGTGTGCTGTTTTCTGGAAGGTCTGGAAACAGCTGAAAAGCGTATGGGGTGGGCCGCGCGGTCCGGCAAAATCGTCCTGCGGATCGCATTGCAGCGACTGGCCGGACACTACGACAGCCTGCACCGTTAGATCATCATGCTCGCCGGAAAATGAACACGCCGCCCGGCACAAGGCGGCGTGTTAGGACAATTTCAGAGTCAGCGGTCTTCGACTTCCACGTAATCTCGGGCCGTCGCGCCGGTATAAAGTTGGCGCGGACGACCGATCTTGAGGTCCGGGTCCGACAACTGTTCCTTCCACTGCGAGATCCAGCCGACGGTACGTGACAGCGCGAAGATCGGCGTAAACATCGAGGTCGGAAAGCCCATGGCTTCGAGGATTATGCCCGAATAGAAGTCGACATTCGGAAACAGCTTCTTCTCTGCAAAATACGGATCTTCCAACGCCTCTCGCTCAAGTTCCTTGGCGACCTGAAGGATCGGATTGTTGTGAATGCCCAGAAGTTCCAGCACTTCGTCGGCGCTTTGCTTCATTACGGTCGCACGGGGGTCGAAATTCTTGTAGACCCGGTGTCCGAAGCCCATCAGGCGAAACGGATCGTCCTTGTCCTTGGCGCGCGCGATGAATTCCGGGATGCGGTCCACAGTTCCGATCTCGTTTAGCATTTCCAGACAGGCCTGATTGGCCCCGCCATGCGCCGGGCCCCAAAGACAGGCGATGCCAGCTGCGATGCAGGCAAACGGGTTCGCCCCGGATGACGAGGCCAAGCGAACGGTCGAAGTCGAGGCATTCTGTTCGTGGTCGGCATGCAGGGTGAAGATACGGTCCATGGCGCGGGCAAGGATCGGATCGACGACATAATCCTCGGCTGGCACGCTGAAACACATGTTCAGGAAGTTCGACGCGTAATCCAGATCGTTCCTTGGATAGACGAAAGGCTGTCCGATGGAATATTTATAGGCCATTGCCGCGATGGTCGGCATCTTCGCGATCAGGCGAAAGGATGCGACCTCGCGCTGCCATGTGTCGTTGATATCGGTGCTGTCGTGATAGAAAGCGGACATCGCGCCCACCACGCCCACCATCGTTGCCATCGGATGCGCGTCGCGGCGGAATCCGCGGAAAAAATTGTGCATCTGTTCGTGGATCATGGTGTGCTTGGTCACCGTGGTTTCGAACAGCTCAAGCTGCTCGGCGGACGGCAACTCACCATAGAGTAACAGGTAGCACACTTCCAGATAGTGAGAGTCGGCGGCGAGTTGGCCAATGGGATAGCCGCGGTGCAGCAGAACGCCCTCTTCGCCGTCGATGAAGGTGATCGCGCTGTCGCAGGCCGCTGTGGACGTGAAGCCCGGATCATAGGTAAATACCCCGGCCTGTGCGTAGAGCTTGCGGATATCGACCACGTCGGGACCGACTGTCGGGGAATGGATGGGCAAATCGTAGGTTTTTCCATCCAGCGTCAGCGTCGCAGTTTTCCGAGTGTCAGCCATGTCCGTCCTTTCGAGATGATGCAACATGAAGATCATGCTGCATCCTGTTGTATTGCCGAACCATTAGTTCGGTTGAGCGCGAATTTGAGCGCGCCCGAATGGCTCAAATATGCTCTCCGGACTCCGGTTCGCCAACGGCATCCTGAAGCCGCAGAAGCGTTTCGTCCTGTCCGAGAACAAGCATCATATCGAAAACGCTGGGGGTGGCGGTTCGACCGGCAAGCGCTGCGCGGAGTGGCGCAGCCAGCTTGCCCAGACCCAGTCCCCTGGACTGTGCCAGATCACCCACGACACCCTCCAGCACATCGCGTGTCCAGCTAGCAGTTTGCAGGTGCGGCGTCAATTCCGACAGTATGCCACGGGATACCGGATCAAGCGCTTTCGCGGCCTTTTCATCGGGCGTTACCGGACGATCGACCAATGCGAAATGCGCGCGCTCGACAATCTGGGGCAGGGTGCGGCTGGCGTCCTTCACGATTGGGATCGCAGGGGCAAGCCGGTCGATGTCAACGGAAGGCACGTCTGCGCGGGCTATCCAATCTTGTACGGCAGCCAAAATATCGCTGTCTGGCATCGCGCTGAGATGCTGTCCGGACAGGTTTTCCAGTTTTTTCAGGTCCAGCCGGGCAGGAGCGCGACCGATGCCTTCCAGATCGAACCAGGCACGGGCCTGTTCGTCGGTAAAAAACTCGTCGTCACCATGGCTCCACCCCAACCGCGCAAGATAATTCCGCAGCGCCTGCGCCGGGTATCCCATTGCGGCATATTCCTCGACGCCAGTCGCGCCATGCCGTTTGGACAGCTTCTTGCCATCGGCGCCGTGGATCAGGGGAATATGCGCCCATACCGGCTGTGCCCAACCCATCGCATCGTAGGTTTGCGCCTGACGCGCGGCATTGTTCAGATGATCGTCGCCCCGGATCACATGCGTGACACCCATGTCATGATCGTCCACCACAACCGCCAACATATAAGTCGGTGTGCCGTCGGAGCGCAGCAGCACCATGTCGTCCAGCTGATCGTTGCGGAAGGTTACCTTACCCTGAACAGCATCGGCGATTATGGTCGTGCCGTCGCGCGGGGCTTTCAGACGAATGACCGATGGCGTGTCCGGATGATCGGATGGATCGGAATCGCGCCAGGGCGACTGGAACAGGGTCGTGGTGCCGGCTTGGCGCGCGGCCTCCCGAAATGCCTCGATCTCTTCCTGGGTCGAGAAACAGCGATAGGCATGGCCCGAGGCCAGCATCGCATGCGCCACCTCGGCATGACGCGGGACCTGATCGAATTGGCTGACGGCCTCGCCATCGTGGTCAAGACCAAGCCATTTCAGACCCTGAAAGATCGTATCGGTCGCTTCAGGGGTAGAGCGTTCGCGATCGGTGTCCTCGATCCGCAACAGGAATTGCCCGCCATGACGCCGCGCGAACAGCCAGTTGAACAGCGCCGTCCGCGCCGTACCGATGTGCATCGTGCCGGTGGGGGACGGGGCGATACGGGTCACCACGGGGGCGATCTGGGGTTCGGACATGGCGTGGGGTTCCTCGTCTGACGGCTGTGTGACTGCGCATGGTTAACGATTTGTAAACCCGGCGGCGCGCATGATCGGGTGGGTGATAGGCACCCCCGAGGGATAGGGCAAGGATGCACCCCGTCGACGTCGCGCCACCTGTCGCGCCCGGCCTGCTGGCGCGGGCTATCGGCGCTTGTCAGTCACTGCGCGGGCACCGACTTCCGTGGCTGGCTCTGGCCTTTGGCGCCGGGGTCGGCATTTATTTCGCTCTCCCGGTGGAGCCATCGGACACCGCTGCCATCATAATGGGCCTCGTTGCAGCTTGCCTGCTGTTCACCGCCTTTCTCTGGCGCGGCGGCCTTGGCCTCATCCCACTCATGTTGGCATGTGCCGTGCTGGGCGTCCTCATCGCCCAGGCTCGCACGCAGTTGGTAGCCGGTCCTGTCCTGGGCTATCGCTATTACGGTGCGGTCGAGGGGCGGATAATCCTTATCGACCGCTCCGCCTCGGGTGCAACGCGCCTGACTCTGGATCGGGTCCGGCTGGACCGGATGGCGCCATCGGCCACTCCGCGCCGCGTCCGCATTTCGCTGCAGGACGATACCGGCGTCACCCCTCAGCCCGGCTTGCGCGTCATGACGACTGGCCATCTGCTCGCCCCCTCGGGCCCGACCGAACCGGGGGGCTTCGATTTCCAGCGTCACGCCTGGTTCCTGCAACTGGGCGGTGTCGGCTATACGCAGGTGCCGCTGCTTTTGGCCCAGCCGTCGAAAGGTGGCGCGTCCCTTGTCGTTGCACGCATCCGCGCGGCCGTAGGCGACGGTTTCCGTGCCCGCATGCCCGGGCAGGCGGGGCAGGTAGCGGCGGCGATCACCACCGGCGACCGCGCGGGTTTGTCGGACGCGGTGACCGCCGACCTGCGCGCTTCGAATCTGGCCCACCTTCTGGCGATTTCCGGACTGCACATGGGATTGCTTGTCGGATTTGTCTTTTGGGCCGTTCGCGGCGGTCTGGCCCTGATCCCCTCGATCGCGTTACGCCATCCGACCCGGGCCTGGGCGGCGGCGGCAGCCTTGCCCTTCGCGCTCGCCTATCTGTTTCTTTCGGGCGGCAGCGTAGCGACACAGCGTGCCTTCGTCATGGCCGCCGTAATGTTGGGTGCAATCTTACTGGGCCGCCGCGCACTGTCGATCCGAAGCGTGGCGATCGCCGCAATCCTCGTGTTGATCTGGCGACCCGAAAGCCTGACCGGCCCCGGATTTCAGATGTCCTTTGCTGCGACCGGTGCCCTGGTTCTGGCCTTCGGTGCATTCGCGCGGAGCGACCGGCCCGACTGGATGCGGGGCTGGCGGGGCGCAGTGATTTCACTCCTGCTGTCGTCGGTCGTGGCCGGCCTGGCAACAGGACCATTCGCGGCTTTGCATTTCAACCGGATCGGCCAATACGGTGTGCTGGCCAACATGTTGGCAGTGCCGATGATGGGGTTGGCGGTCATGCCGCTGCTTTTCATTGGTCTGATCCTGTGGCCCATCGGACTGGAAATGGTGCCGTTGCGCGTTGCGGGTTGGGGAATCGAGTGGATATTGTTCGTGGCCGACCGGGTTGCGGCCTTGCCCGGCGCCATCGGGGCCATGTCCGCGCCAGACTGGACGGTCCTGCCGATCCTCGGCATCGGATACGGCTTGCTCGGGGCAGGACGGGGACGTGTATCGCGAGGCGGAGGCGTGGCGGCCCTGATCCTTGCCGCCGCACTCTGGCTGCAAAGCCCCCGCCCGGACGTTCTGATTTCGGACGATGCGCGTTTGATTGGCATCATGTCGGGCGACGGACGCTGGTTGAACCGCGAGAGCGGCGCCGGGTTCGTCGCGGCGTCATGGCTAGAAAACGATGGTGATATCGCGGATCAGATCGCAGCTGCCAGCCGTGCCCGGCCCGACCTGCGCGCGCGCGGCATCATACTGTATCATGCGCGGGGCAAGCGCGATATTCCCGAGGCGGTCGCGGCCTGTGCCGCTCGGCCCGGATGGCTGATCCTGCCAGAAACGGTCGAGACTATCCCCCCCGGCTGCGATTTGCTGGAACCGGAGCGTTTGCGGAAGACCGGGGCAATTGCATTGTTTCAGGGGAATGACGGTCTCGTCGAGGTCAGAACCGCCCGCACTCTGCAAGGCGACCGACCCTGGTCGACTGACACCCGATAGCGGCGCGTCAAAGGATCGACATGAGAAGGGCGGTTGCACCGATACCGGCGCATCCGCATCGATCAATAGCTTCGGATCAGACCGACCAGACGCCCCTGAACCTCGACCTGGTCATCCCTAAGCAGGCGCGTCTCATAGGCGGGGTTGGCCGCCTCCAGCGCGATCATACCCTTGACCCTGCGATAGCGTTTCAACGTCGCCTCGTGGCCTTCGACAAGCGCCACGACGATATCGCCGTTGTCGGCAGTGTTCTGTTCACGGATGACCACGACATCGCCGTCGTTGATTCCAGCGTCGATCATCGAGTCGCCCTTGACCTCCAACGCATAATGATCTCCGCCCCGATCAAGCATTTGACCCGGCACGGCGACGTGGTGCGAGACTTCGCTGATCGCCTCAATCGGAACGCCGGCGGCGATGCGGCCCATCACCGGCAATTCGGTCGCGTCGATCTGGACCGGCAGGGCGCGGGCAGGTTGCGAATTGGCCGGCCGGGCATTGCCGTCGATCACGGTCGGCACGAAGGTCGATGCCCCGCCAAGATCTTCCGGCAGGCGCGTGATCTCGATGGCACGGGCGCGATGGGCCAGCCGACGGATGAAGCCACGTTCTTCCAGCGCTGTTATCAGGCGATGGATGCCGGATTTCGATCGCAAGTCCAACGCGTCTTTCATTTCGTCGAACGACGGCGGCACGCCATCGCGCTGCACCCGCTTGTGAATGAAAGCCAGAAGATCGCGTTGTTTGCGGGTCAGCATGGTTAGTTTCCCCTTGAAATCCGGCCCGGAATATCGGGCAATCGCCTTATGTTCTAGAAAGGTTCCCGTTTTGTGTCAACTGGTGGCTTTCGAACGATTGGCAATTCTGCGGACATGATACCAACGCTTCAACTTGGCAGCATGACGGTGCGGACGCGATGCCCGATCGGCAGTGCAGGATCGTCGGGCGGGCGCACCACAAGCAGATCGGCCCGCGCCAGTACGCTTAGCAAACTGCTGTCCTGACGGGGTTCCACGACCACGCCTTCCGGCGAAAGACGCCCCCTCATATAGTGCTGACGAGGGCCATTGGCTGGAACAGATGTGGCAAGCACGTGGGACGTCTCGGTCAGTTCGGGCGGAAGGCCAAGCATGCGCCGAATCAGTGGTAATATGAAGATTACACCACAAACCATTGATGAAACAGGATTACCGGGCAAGCCAATCAGTGTGGAAGATCCGATCCGTCCTGCCAGCAATGGCTTTCCGGGGCGCATTGCAACCTTGTGGAATGCCATATCGAGACCGGCATCCCTGGCCGACCCTGCGACAAGATCGTGATCTCCGACCGACGCGCCGCCGATGGTAACAATCAGGTCTGCATCGCGGGCCAGTGCAAAGGCCTGCTCCAGGCTATCGACGGTGTCGCGGGCGATGGGCAAAAGCCGGGCATCGGCCCCGGCCCCCTCGACCATTGCCGCCAATCCGAAGCCGTTGGAGGCAGTGATCTGTCCGGGGTTCAGCGTCTCGCCCGGCATCCGCAGTTCATCCCCGGTCATAATGAACGCGACGACGGGTTTACGCACGACCGGCACGGCATTGTGGCCCATCGCGGCCAGAAGTGTCACATCTCGGCTGCCCAGAGGGGTCTTCGGATGCCACGACATACCCTTGGCGAAATCTCCCGCTGCGGGTCTGATGTGAGTTGCCGGTCCGGGGTCAGTCGTGATGCGGATCTTGTCGCCGTTGCGCGCGATGTCTTCCTGAATGACGACGCGGGTCGCACCGTCGGGCAATGGCGCGCCGGTGAAGATGCGCACGGCCTCGCCTGCCGCGACAGGCCTGCCGAACGGGTGGCCTGCGGCGGAGGTGCCGATCACACGAAACATGTCTCCGGCGGTTGCGTTGCCCGCAATGGCATATCCATCCATGGCAGAGGCAGGGAAAGGCGGCTGATCGTGCTGCGCCGTCAGCGGCCCGGCCATGATCCGCCCGGAGGCGGCGCGCAGCGGAACCTGTTCGGAGGGCAGGACATCGACTAGCAACAGCAGTCGCGCCGTAGCCTCGGCGACCGAAATCACGGCGGTGACGCTTTCCAGTCGCCCGACTTGCCGCCGGTCTTGGATAGCAGGCGAATGCCCCCGATCTGCATGTCCTTCTGCACCGCCTTGGCCATGTCATAGACCGTCAGGCAGGCTGTGCTGACGGCGACAAGCGCCTCCATCTCCACCCCTGTGCGCCCTGCGGTCCCGACTGTCGCCGTGACCCGAAGACCCGGCAGCGCGTCGTCGACGGTCAGGTCGACCGCCACACGCGCGATCGGAAGGGGATGGCAGAGAGGGATCAGGTCGGAGGTGCGTTTGGCCCCCATGATCCCGGCCAACCGCGCGATACCGATAACATCGCCTTTTTTTGACGTGCCTGATCTAATGATATCAAGTGTTTCCGTTGACATCTTCACCCAACCTTCGGCCACGGCGACCCGGTCGGTTTCGGCCTTGCCCGACACGTCGACCATATGGGCGGCCCCTGCATCGTCGAAATGTGTCAGACGGCTCATCGTCCGGGCACCAACGGATCGGTCAGGATCCGGGCGGTTGCGGCGGCAACATCGTCCTGACGCATCAGGCTTTCCCCGATCAGGAAACAGCGCATGCCATAACGGGCCAGATTCGCCAGGTCTTCGGCGGTGTTCAGGCCCGATTCAGATACCAGGATGCGATTCACGGGGACGTGGCGCGATAGGTCCCGGCTGACGGCAAGATCGGTGACGAATGTGTTCAGGTCGCGATTGTTGATGCCCAACAGACGCGAGGACAGATTTTCGGCCCGCTCAAGCTCCTCGCGGTTGTGGACCTCGACCAGACAATCCAAGCCCCAGTCGGTGGCCGCAGACTCCAATTCAGCGGCCTGTGCGTCGGATACGCTGGCCATGATGATCAGGATACAATCCGCGCCCAGGCTGCGGCTTTCGGCGACCTGCCACGGGTCATACAGGAAATCCTTGCGCAGCACCGGCAGGTCGACGGCCGCGCGCGCGGAGACGAGATAGCTGTCATCGCCCTGAAACGAAGGACCGTCGGTCAAGACCGACAGGCATGTGGCGCCGCCCGCCTCATAGGCTTCGGCCAGCGCGGGCGGGTCGAAATCGGGGCGGATCAAGCCTTTGGACGGACTGGCCTTCTTTATTTCTGCGATCAGCCCGTAACCTTCCAGGATCACCTTTTGCAGTGCATCCGCGAAAGGCCGAACTTTCGGAGCGTTGCGGGCGGCATCCTCGATCGTCGCCTGATCACGCTCGGCCTTGCGGGCAGCCACCTCCTCCAGCTTGTAGGCCTTGATCTTCTCGAGGATCGTGGGCGTGCTCATGCTGCGGTCTCCGTTGTGAATTTTGCCAGCCCGTCGACCTTTGCCATAGCCGCGCCTGAATCGATTGATTTCGAGGCGATTTCAACGCCATCCGATAAGGTTTTCACACGACCGGCCACGATAAGCGCGGCTGCGGCGTTCAGCAGGACGGCATCTCGATAGGCACTGGGCGCGCCATCGAGCAGTTTGCGAAAGGCGCGACCGTTCTCGGCCGGATCGCCGCCCATGATCGCCTCGAACGGATGGGTCGGCAAACCTGCATCGTCGGGGGTGACGATACGCTCTGTGACATCGCCATTCTCCAGAACGGCAACGGAAGTAGGACCGGCAATTGAAACCTCGTCGGTGCCGTCCTCGCCATGAACCAGCCATGCTACCTCGGACCCGAGCGCGCCCAGAACTTCGGCCATCGGACGGATCAGGGAGGAAGAATACGCGCCAGTGAGTTGTCGCTTGACGCCTGCCGGATTGGTCAGAGGGCCGAGAATGTTGAATACCGTCCGCGTCCCCAGTTCGCCGCGAACGGGCATGACATGGCGTATTGCGGGGTGGTGCATTGGCGCCATCATGAAGCAGATGCCCACCTCTTTCAGCGCCTTTTCAGCCATTTCCGCGCCGTGGTTCACGTCGATTCCCATCTGGGTCAGCACATCCGCCGCTCCGGATTTCGACGACAGGTTGCGGTTGCCGTGTTTGGCGACCGGCACGCCCGCACCCGCCACCACGAAAGCCGTGGCGGTCGAGATATTCAGCGTGCCTTTGCCGTCGCCTCCGGTGCCGACGATGTCCATCGCGCCATCGGGGGCCGAAACACGGTTCATCCGGGCGCGCATGGCGGCGACGGCAGCCGCGATTTCGCCGGTCGTTTCACCCCGCGTGCGCAGTGCCATCAGCAACCCGGCGATCTGCGAGGGCGTGGCATCGCCGTCGAAGAAGGCAGCAAAGGCGGCTTCGGCCTCTGCATCGGTCAGGGGACGGTCGGGAGCCACGTTCAGGATTGCCTTGATGTCGATCATGCAGCAGCCGTCCGGGTGTTGAGAGGGGGCATCATCTCGATGAAATTGCGGATCAGCGCATGACCGTGTTCCGAGGCGATGCTTTCGGGATGGAACTGCACGCCGTGGATCGGCAACGTGCGGTGTCGAAGGCCCATGATCATACCGCTGTCCAAAGCGGCATTGACGATCAGATCGTCGGGCAGGCTGTCACGATCGACCGTCAGCGAATGATAACGTGTCGCATCGAACGCATCGGGCAACCCGGCGAACACTCCACTGCCGTCGTTCAGCATCCGCCCCAGCTTGCCATGCACGATTTCGCCCGCTCGCACGACCTTGCCGCCGAATGCCTGACCTATGGCCTGATGGCCAAGACATACGCCCAGAAGGGGGGTGCGCGTCTCGGCGCAGGCGGCGACCATTGCAAGGCAGATCCCGGCCTGATCGGGGGCGCAGGGGCCAGGCGACAAAAGCACGCCGGTCGGGTTCAATGCCATAGCGGCCTGAACGTCCATGGCGTCGTTGCGCACCACTTTCACTTCGGCACCCTGTTCGGCCACATAGTGCACCAGGTTCCAGGTGAAGCTGTCGTAGTTGTCGATCAGCAGAAGCAAGCCAATCCCTCCTGTCGGGTATCGCGCGGGGTGTGAATGTCCGGCCTTCGGGTTATACAGGACGAAAGGCCCGGCGAAAGGCCTAGCAGGGTGTTGTTGAGGGTCCATTTTGGGCAAGGGGTATTTCAGGATATGATCAAGGGTCTGTTGCTCGGGGGGGCAAGTGCGCTGGCGTTGGCGGCGTTGTTCGTGGCTTCGGTGTCGTTGCTGGTGCCGCCGCCTTCGCTCGTGTCCGACCGTCCTGTCGCCGTGCGTCCCGACGCGCCTGTCCTACGCGACCAATCAGAAGTCGCCGTCCGCGTGCCCGAGCCGCCTGTCGACACGGTGCCGATCATCCCGGCGGAGATCACGCCGCAGCCCTCTCCGGCCGAAACGGGCACGCCCCAAAGTGTCACGCGAACCACGACGCAGACGGCGACGGTCACGACCACCGTCCGGCCTGCGGTCGATCTGCCAGCGGGCAGCCAGTTCAACCGTCCGCCCGAAGACGGCGATGCGATCACGCCGCAGGCGGATATCGCAACGCGTGCTGTCATTTCTGCGACCCGGCCCGACGCCGGCGCGGTTCGGGTCGACGCACCGGACTTGCGAACCGAAAGTGCCGCACAGCCGCAACCGACAACGATCGCTGGTCTGTCCGCCGCGCCCGAAGCCGGGGATGCGCCGAATTTACCGAATGTTCCGGTCGAAAACGCGCCGCAGACGTTCGGGTCGGTGGAGATCGTCGAACCCGTGAATGAAACCGCTATGCCCGAGGGGACCCAGACCGCCATCATCCAGACGCCCGCGCCATCCGACAGCGATACGGTGGCAACCGATCCAACGGATGCGGCAGCCGAACAGGCCGCCGATGATGGGCGGGACGTCGATGTGGTGCAGACCCCGTCGTCTCCCATTACCGAAGTGCTGGACCCGATCGTTCCCGAACGCGTGGAACCGGAACCGGAGGAGGATACCCCCGTCGTCATGCCGCGTCGTCTGGTTCTGGACAGCGAACGCGCCGAAGAGACAGGGGAGGACGCTGTCGTCGAATCTCCCGCCCGTGGCGCGCTGCTGGCGAACGCGGCGAGGTTCCGGAACCCGGAAGAATTGCCGCTTTTGTCTGTCGTCCTGATCGACGATCCGGATGCAGGCGTTGATCGCGAAAACCTGATCGGCATGGACTTTCCGGTCACATTTGCCGTCGACCCCTCGCGCGCTGGATCGGCTGAAGCCGCAACAGCCTATCGCCAGGCCGGTCATGAAGTCATCTGGCTGGCGGATGCCCTGTCCCCGAACGGGACCCCGCAGGATATCGAGGTGGCAATGACCGGAGCGCAAATGGCAGTACCCCAGGCCATTGGTGTACTGGACCTGTCCGATAATGGATTTGTCGACAATCGCACCGCATTGGAGGCGCTGCTGCCCGCATTGTCCGAGGCCGGCATGGGTTTCGTCGCCTATCCCGGCGGGTTGAACAGTGGCGTGACTTCGGCCTTGCGCGGCGGGATTCCGGCGGCGACGCTGTATCGTGTGCTGGACGCAGAGGGCGAACGTGCCGCCGTTATAAGCCGATATCTGGACCGCGCGACCTTTGAGGCGACATCCACAGGGACGGCCGTGGTGGTCGGTCGAACAACGCCCGAGATGATTGCGGCGCTCTATTCTTGGCGCCTGAGCAATCGGTCGGACCAGATCCTGCCAGCGCCTTTGTCGGCCGTGCTGTTGCTGACTGTTCCGGCAAATTGAGCTGCATCCGATCCGACCGGGAATGGTGGTCAGCCGAAGGCCGCCCCCGGCAGGTCGATCTGCGCCACCTGTTCCGCAATGGGTTCGACCGACAGGGGATGTGTTTCGTCAGCGTGATCAAGGGCATCGCCGATGGCCTGCCATTCGCGGTTCTTGAAGATTTCCAGAGCCGAGAAATGTGCTTTGTAGCCCATCTTGGGTGAACCAGGGACCCAATATCCGAGATAGACATAAGGCAGTTTGCCGTCATGGGCGATGTCGATGTGGTCGAGGATGATCTGTGTGCCCAGCGAATCCTGCGGGCAATCGGGGTCGTAGAAGGAATAGACCATCGACAGCCCGTCATCGAGGACATCCGTAAGGCAGACGGCGCGCAAGGCGGGCTGCCCCCCGCAGGCTTTGGGCCGATCGTCCCAATATTCGATGACGCGGGTGCGGATCGGGGTTTCCTCGATCATCGCGGCAAACTCGAAGATATCCATATCGGCCATGCCACCGTCGGCGTGGCGCGCGGTCAGATAACGGCGGAACAAGGTATATTGTTCTTCGGTGGCCCAAGGCGACGTTACCTCGCGTCGCAGGTGGGCATTGCGGGCCATGGTCCTGCGTTGGGACCGGGATGCCTTGAAATCGGCGATGCGGATGCGCGCCGAAAGACAGGCCGTGCAATCGGCGCAACTGGGCCGGTAGAGGACGTTTTGCGACCGCCGGAAACCCTGTTTGGACAGCTTGTCGTTCAGCTCGGCCGCGCCGGAGCCCTGTAGTGCAGTGAAGAGCTTCCGCTCCCGGCGCCCATCGATATAGGGGCAGGACTGCGGTGCCGTCACATAGAACTGCGGCGTCAGCGGTAGGCTGTGGCGCATGAAGACAGGGTTTCCCGATAATGCAAGTAAGGCGTTGGTTCCATGGCGCAGCCTAGACGCAAGACCCGGCAGGTCAATTAAAAAGACCTGCCGGCAAGGTTGGGGACGCTGCGATTTAATCAGGACGGACGATTGATCGCAGCCGATCCCAGGATCAGATCGGTCAGACCCTGTCGCCGGTCGGTGAGCAGCATGGCACCGATCGACACCAGCGCAGGCAGTACGAACATCATCGAAACATAGTAACCCGAGACATGCAAAATGGCCTGCGGTGTATCGAAACGGTCGCCGCCGTGGCTGCGCAGTTCGATTCCCATCAGTCGCATGCCCCATGTCGCCGAGCCGCGCGCCAGTGTCGTCACGCGGTAGAGGGCACCGATGGCGAGGAAGAACAGCGGCCAGAGAAAAAAGCCTACAGTCAATGTGACGATGGCTGCGACAAGGGTCAGCGCGGTAATGACCGCCATGTCGACAACCCACGCCAGAGCGCGTTTGGTCAGTACGCCTTCATAGAATTCCGGCGTTTGGTCCGGGTCGGGCAAGCCGCTGTTGTCTCGATTGGTCATATCGGTCCAATGGGTCACTTTATGGGGCTCCGCTTGGATGGGAATGGACAATCCCCGCGCCGGGAGGAGGCGCAGGGAAGGGGAGATCAGGCCTCTGCGGTATCACCATTGTCGGCGGTCGAGGGCTTGGCGCGATCTTCCATGAACTGGTCGAACTCGGCCTTGTCCTTGGCTTCACGCAGACGCTGAAGGAAGGTCTCGAACGCTTCCTGTTCGTCCTCGAGACGGCGCAGCATATCGGCCTTATAGCTGTCGAAGGCCTGGTTTCCGGTGTTGCGGAAGCGGGTCGGTGCCATACGGCGAGACTTGCAGGATGAGATGGATTTGTTGCCGTTGAACATGCGTTTGCTCCAGATCGTGTAGGCCAGAATGGCAAGGCCAACGGGCCAGAATAAGATGAAACCCAGGATCATCAATGCGATCCAGGCACCCTTGCCGCGGGCATCGAGCCAATCGGTCGTTCGGGTGAACCAGCCGCCCTGTGCGGCGGAGGTGGCATATGCGGCAGCGGTATTCATCAGGGTCACTCCTTGTGGATCATTACGATGTGAATGTCTTTCACATGATCAGAAATGGGGAGGCGAAACATGTACTGCAAGGGCTTGGGGCGAAAAAGTTAAGTGGATTTACATACAAAATGTAGCGGAAGTCGTTGCTGCTGCGCCCAACAGTGGCGATTGAAGCAATTAACATTCAAAAAAGGGCCACTGAGCCTCAGGCAACCTCTCGAAGCCCGTGGGCATAGGAGAACCAACGTCGATGATGGCTGTCTGAAAGGCCAGTAGGGACGGCCCACGCTATCAGGTGCAATCAATTCAACGGGTGATCAATCACCTTCTATCGGAAATATAAGGACAATCATCGTACCGCTGGAAACGTCTTCAATCCGTAGCGCGCCACCATGGTTTTTCATGACACGGGCAGCAATCGGCAGACCCAACCCGCTGCCAGGTCCGCCTCGCGTCTGTCCAAAGCGGCTTACAGCTTCAACATGATCCTTGGCGGGGATACCGACGCCATCATCCCGAATTGAAAGAACAGCTTGTCCGCGGGCGCAAGACAGGTCGAGGCTGATCTTTGACACACGCGATCCGCCGTGAACGACCGAATTGGTCAGAATATTCAGGATTGCTTCCTGTAGCATGACGGCATCGCCCTGAATGCGCACATCCGCCTCTGGCAGACCCAAAAAAATCTCGATCTTCGTATCGGAGTTCTGTTGGCGAAAGCTGTCGACGACCTGCTCGACCAAAACTTTCAGGTCCAGTGGCTCACCGGATTGATCGAGTTCCTTTCCTCCAGCCCTCTCGAAGGAAAGCAGCTGGTTGGTCAAAATACTGGTCTCCCGCGCCGCCTGCACCAGTTCAGCGCTGCGATGTTTGGCGGCTTGGACATTCGGCGCGTTGTGAACCGCTTCGGCAAGGGCAAGGACGCCCGCCACAGGATTCCTGAGCTGATGCGCGGCGTTCGATATGAATTCGTCCTTGGAACTGATACGCCGCGAAATCCGATCAAGAAGCCGGTTCAACGTGTCGACCAGTCCCCGCGCCTCGATAGGGACGGCACGGCGAATAGGTTCCAACTCGGTCGGAGATCTTTTCGCGATCGCCTTTTCCAGATCAAGCAGGGGCCGCAAACCCAGTCCCACACCGAACCACACAACCAAGGCAACCGATAGGATCAGAAGGGCAATCACCGCGAACGATCGAGAAACCACTTCACGGACGAAACTGCTGCGGACATCGGCGTTCTGCCAGACGGTAATGTTGAAGATGCCGGCAATGCCGCTGACGGTAGTGCCATCCTGAAAGCGCAGCACGCGAACGTCCTGACCCTGATACCGTGCATTGAAGTAGTAAGGCTCTGTCTGTCGCAGGGGTGCAGCTTTCGGCAATATGGGCGGGGTCGAATAACCGGTCACGAAAACTCCGTCCGGGGCGAAGACATGGTAGAACAGTTCCCCGCCCGAGGTGTCGTTGATCAATCGCCGCGTCGCGGGACTTAGTGCGTCGCCGTCAGAAACCGCAATGTCGCGCGAGATGGCCAACGCCGCAGACAGAAGGCCGCGATCAAATATGCTTTCCGCGCGAAGGGTTGTGGTTCGAAATTGCCATGCGCCAGCCACGAGCGAGATGACCAGCAGGGGTGCGAGGATAATCAGGATCAACCGGGATCTGAGCGAATGGGACCTCATTGCGATGCATCGGCCAGCAATTGGTAGCCAAGACCGCGCTGCGACTTGATTTGCAAGCCGTAGGGGCTGAGACGGCGGCGCAAACGCGAGACATAGACTTCTACGACAGTGTCTTCGACATCCGCACCCACCCCGTAGACATGGTCGAGGACCACGCTTTTCGACACCAGGCGACCAGCCGCGGCGAACAGGCATTCGAATACGGAAAACTCCCGGCGGGGAATGTCAATTTCGACCCCGTCCGCAAATAACTGCCGGGAGACTGCATCATAGTTGAGCGCACCGATCCGGAGAATCTGCTGCTGCGGTGTCGCGCGCCGACGCAACAACGCCCTGACGCGTGCCTCAAGCTCGGCCATTTCGAAGGGCTTGATCAAATAATCGTCTGCGCCCGCGTCCAAACCCAGAACGCGATCTTCGGTTTGGGCGCGCGCCGTCAACAGGATCACGGGGCGGGTGTCGCCACGCTTGCGCATCCGTTTGAGAAGCGTCAGCCCGTCCGTTCCGGGCAGGTTGACGTCCAGAATGATAAGGTCCGCGCCGTCGCCCGTCAGATGGCTTTCCGCATCGCTTCCGTTTCCAAGTACAGTCACAGCGTGACCTGCGTCTTCCAGACGATAGCAGATGCCCTTGGCGAGGCTGATATTGTCTTCGACCAGAGTAATACGCACGGCAGGATTTCTCGGACATGCAAGTTTCACGCAAGGTTCGCAGGTCAGACAAGCGACATCAACAGGGGGCGGACACCCCCCGGCGATTCGATTTTGGCCCTTAACGTCAGGGCCGAGCTTTAGGGAGGAATATATGTCCACTTTGAAAACCACGCGTCGCGTGGCCGTCGGCCTTGTGGCCGCAGCCGCAGCGACGTTCTCGCTTCAGGCGCAGGCCGAAAGCCATGCCATGGACATGACAGGCAAGACCGTCGAATGGATCATTCCGTTCTCGGAAACCGGCGGTTCGGCCAAATGGGCGAATTTTTACGCTCCGCTGCTGTCCGAGGCCTTGCCAGGCCAGCCAACAGTCGTCGTGAAATTCATGCCCGGTGCAGGATCGACCAAGGGCGCGAACTTCTTCCAGGATCAGCAATTCGAGGACGGCACCACGATTTTCGGGTCCAGCGGATCTACCCAGTTTCCGTTTTTGCTTGGTGATCCCAGGGTAAAGTATGACTACGCTGACTGGAATGTGGTTCTGGCGTCCGGCACGGGTGGCGTCGCCTATTTGCCGCCCGAATTGGCTGCGCAAATGGATGGAATGGACGCCAGCGCCTTGCAGGACGTCGATTTCATCTACGGCAATCAGGGCGCAACCCGGCTTGATCTGGTTCCGACGCTGGCATGGGAAATGCTGGGCCTGAACGTCGAAAGCGTCATGGGCATCAAAGGCCGCGGCGACGGACGACTGATGTTCGAGCGTGGAGAGGCGAATATCGATTATCAGACGTCATCGTCCTACCTGTCGGGCGTCACGCCTCTGGTCGAAGCGGGCACCGCCGTGCCGATGATGACCTGGGGCGCACTTGACGACGACGGCAACATCGTGCGCGACCCGACATTCCCGGAAATCCCGACCTTCAAGGAAGTCTGCGAAGCGACCGAAGGCTGTGAGACGTCGGGCGAAAAGTGGGACGCATGGAAGGCGTTCTTCATCGCGGGTTTCCCGGCCCAGAAGATGGTGTTCCTGCCCAACGGTGCATCCGATGCGGCAATCGCCACCTTCACGGATGCTTTCGAAGCCATCAAGGCGCGCCCCGACTTCGTGGAGATTTCCGAAAACCGTCTGGGCAAATACCCTCAGATGACGGGAGCCGCGGCGCAAAAAGCGCTTGAAAGCGGCACCAGCGTTTCGCCCGAAGCCAAGGAATTCGTGGTGAACTGGCTGCAGGAAAAGTACGGCGTATCGCTGAACTGAGCCTTGCTTTTTGAACGCCCCGCCATCTTGGCGGGGCGTTCCGTCAAGCAAGGTGGGGAAATTTCATGGATGTGATCATGGAGGCGCTGCCGGCACTGGGCAGCGCGTGGGGCTTGATATTGCAACCTGTTGTCCTGGGCTATCTCGTCCTGGGCGTCCTGATGGGTCTGTGTATCGGAGTCTTTCCGGGCCTGGGCGGTATTGCGGGACTATCTCTGCTTCTGCCGTTCATGTTCGGCATGGACCCGATCCTCGGGCTTGCGCTTATGATCGGCATGGTCGCGGTTGTTCCGACATCAGACACCTTTGCATCGGTCTTGATGGGAATACCCGGGTCTTCGGCCAGCCAGGCTACTGTGCTGGACGGCTTCCCCATGGCCAAGAAGGGTCAGGCCGCGCGCGCGCTTTCGGCGGCCTTCGCCTCATCGCTGTTCGGTGGACTTGTCGGTGCCAGCTTTCTGACCGTGTTCATACTTATCGCCAGACCCATAGTCCTGGAATTCCGTACGCCAGAACTGCTGATGATCACTATCTTCGGTCTTTCCATGGTTGGCATTCTTGCGGGACGTATCGCCATAAAGGGTATCGTTGCCGCTGGTCTGGGGATGCTGATCGGGACGATCGGCGAAGGCGCGTCTTCGGGTGATCTGCGCATGTCGTCCTATGATTTTCCCTACCTTACGGATGGACTGAAACTGGTCATCGTCGGACTTGGTATATTCGCCATCCCCGAGATCATTTCTCTTCTGCGACAGGACCGCGCCATCTCGGCCGAGCCGCAGATCGGCGGGGGGTGGCTGGAGGGCGTCAAGGACTGGTTTGACAATATCTGGCTTTCGGTCCGCTGCTCCATCATCGGTGTGATTGTTGGGGTCATTCCCGGCCTCGGTGGATCGGTGGTCGACTGGATCGCTTACGGTCACGCGGTGCAGACCACCAAGGACAAGTCCAGTTTCGGCAAGGGTGAAGTGCGCGGCGTGATCGGGCCGGAAAGCTCGAACAACGCCAAGGAAGGGGGGGGACTTGTCCCGACCCTGCTGTTTGGCATTCCCGGCTCGGGGTCCATGGCGATTTTCATCGGTGCAATCGCGCTTCTGGGGTCCGGACAGATCGAGGTTGGACCGGCCATGCTGAAAAACAACCTCGACATCACTTATTCCATCGTCTGGCTTCTGGCCCTTGCGAATGTAATCGGAACGATCATCTGCATTGCCGCCTCGGGGGGGATCGCCAAGCTGACCACGATCCGGTTCGCGTTGCTGGCCCCTTTTCTTTTCATGATCATCAGTTTTGCGGCCTTCCAGTCGGGTCAGAACCTGATGGACCTCGCGGCACTGCTCGGGATCGGCTTCCTTGGCATCATGATGCGCAGGTTCGACTGGTCCCGTCCCGCATTCCTGATTGGTTTCGTGCTCTCCAACCCTGCCGAGACTTACGCGAACCAGGCGCTGCAGATCGCACAATCGCGGTTCCGAAAGGGCTTCGGCGAAGGGATCGATTATATCTTCACTCCGATCGTCATCATCCTGCTAGTCATCACTGTCATCTCGGTGGTGGTGGGGCTGCGACAAGCCAAGAACATACTTGCCGAAGGCGATGTGCAATCTGGGTCGAAACGCGCGCCGTTCGTCTTTCTGCTCATCGTCACAGGCTACATCGCCTATGCATTTTACGACGCAGCATCGATCCCCGCGTTCAGCCGCGATCGAGATTTTCCGATGTTCGTCGCAGGGGTGAGCCTACTTGGCTGCCTGGCCCTGATTGTCCGCATGATGCTTAAACCGGAAACGGACACAATTTTTGCCGACCGCGAGCTGGTTGGAGAAGACGCCGACGCCACTCATGGATTGTGGCCCACATTGGCATGGTTCGCAGCACTTCTTGGGCTGACCGCATTGCTTGGTTTCATCCTGGCCCTGGGACTGTTCCTGTTCAGTTTCATGAAGCTGCGCGCCCGGATCAGTTCGGTCTATGCACTGATCTATACTGGTTTGGGCATTGCCTTCATGAGCACGATGGCATGGCTTTTGAACCGGGATTTCCCGCCTGGCCTGTTGCAGGAATACACCCAGCTGCCCTGGCCGTTCAATTGAGGAATTCGACATGACACAAACGGCTATACCATTTCTTTTTATGCGCGGGGGCAGTTCACGCGGTCCCTATATGAACCGCGCCGATCTGCCGGATGACCTTGAAACACTGGCGAATGTGCTGATTGCCATTGTCGGGTCGGGCCATCCGCTGAATATCGATGGAATTGGGGGCGGCGCGGCAGTTACCACCAAGGTTGCCATGCTGTCACGCTCGGATGACGCCTGGGCCGATGTGGATTATTTCTTTGCGCAAGTCAGCGTTGAAGACCGGTTGGTCGACTTCAAACCGACCTGCGGAAACATCCTGTCCGGTGTAGGGCCCGCCGCCATCGAAATGGGTCTGGTCGAACCGCAAGATGGCGTGACGACTGTCAACATTCTTGCCGTCAATACCGGGGCCAAGATCACCGCCGTGGTTCAGACGCCAGACAAGGTGGTCAGTTACGAGGGCACGACGCAGATCGATGGAGTTCCGGGTACGTCCGCCCCCGTGGCCCTGAATTTCATGGATACGATCGGCGGGGCGACCGGATCTCTGCTGCCGACGGGAAATGCGAAGGATGTCATCGACGGCATCGAGGTGACCTGCATGGACGTCGCCATGCCCATGGTGATTGCGCGGGCAGACAGTTTCGGTCTGACGGGATACGAGACGGCCGCCGAACTGGACGATAATGCTGCGTTTTTCGCCAGACTGGAAGCTGTCCGCCTGAAAGCCGGAGAACTAATGGGTATGGGTGATGTTTCCAAATCGGTGACGCCAAAATTCGGACTGTTTGCCCCGTCATCGCAAGGCGGCACGGCCGCAGCTCGATATTTCATGCCGTGGAAATGCCACCCCACGATGGCGGTCACAGGGGCGCAATGCCTGTCGTCCTGCCTGCTGACACCGGGAACGGTCGCCGAGGGTTTGGCCTCGCAGCCGGAAAAATCGCCAGCCCGGATCACGCTTGAACATCCTTCCGGAACAATCGACGTCGTCGTCGATTTCGATAAAACGGCAAAGGGCCTCGACATCAAATCGGCCGGTTTGGTTCGCACGTCGCGTAAACTGGCGGTGGGTGATGTCTTCGTGCCGAGGTCTGTCTGGGCCGGGAAATGAATGCATGAATGTCCATATTCTCGACGACTGGTTCGATACGCTTCGCAGTCTGCCCTGTTTTCGCAAACTTGCGGATCACGATGTCACCGTCTGGACGGATCACCAACCCGACCCCACCGCCTTGGCCACACGTGTGCAGGCCGCCGAAGCGCTCGTTCTGTTTCGCGAACGCACCAGGATCGGCGCGGAACTTCTGGAGCGTCTGCCGAGCCTCAGACTGATCTCGCAACGCAGCGTTTATCCGCATGTCGACGTTGATGCCTGCACGGCCAACGGCGTGTTGCTCTGTTCGAACATGCATTCCGATGCGCCATCCTATGCGGCGGCCGAGCATACGCTTGCGCTGATACTGGCCAGCTATCGTCAGATCCCGCAACAGACGGCGTCGTTGCAGGCTGGCAGATGGCAGTCTGGCGTCGGGCGCACATTGCGCGGCCGGACATTGGGGCTTTATGGTTATGGTCGGATCGCCGGAGCCGTGGCAGATTACGCTAGGGCCATAGGGATGAAGGTGCAATGGTGGTCGTCGCCGGACGGGCGTGCGCGGGCCGAAGCGGCAGGCGAAACCGTTGCACCCTCGCGCGAGGCGTTCTTTGCGACTTCGGATATCATCAGCCTTCATGTGCGTCTCAAGCCTGCAACCCGTGGTCTCATTACGGCGAAAGATCTGGCTGCGATGCAATCACGCGCATTGTTCGTGAACACGTCACGTTCGGGACTGGTCGAGCCAGGTGCTTTGGAAGCCGAAATCGCCAGGGGACGTATCCATGCGGCGGTCGATGTTTTCGATCAGGAACCCCTGACCGACATTCGGAACCCCTTGCTGACCCATCCGAACGTATTGGCGACGCCGCACATCGGATATGTGACGGAAGATGAATTCGACCTGCAGTTCTCTGACATCTTCGACCAGATCAATGCTTATTCTGAAGGCAACCCGATCCACATGATCAATCCATCCGTCTGGAGCAGGGCAGAGGGTGATGCCTGAACACTGTGGGTAGTGATTCAGTCGTGCCCAGTTTCAGCCATGATGGACGCAACGAATCCGTCGCCGATCGCCCTTGCGACAAAATCGTCCAGGGCCGCGATCAGAGGAGCCTGTGGATCCGGCAGGACCATCGCTTGTCTGACCGAGGTCAGGACGCCCGGCAGGATGCGAATAGCGGGGTCATTTTCGAAGTCCTCGACAAGCGAAGCCCTCACACCGGCCACGGCGTCGCATTGGCCATCGCGAAACGCCGCGAAACTTTCTGGCGGGGTGCCCGACCGCTGGAGCCTCGCGTGTTGCAGACTAGACGTCAGGTGCATGTCATACGCCGATCCGGCCGAGGTCAGAACCTGCACACCAGAACGGTCCACGTCGTCCACATCATGAAAGTCTGAATCCGCCCGCACGGCATATGTCGCCTCGATTGTCAGATAAGGGCGGGTAAAGGCTATGGCGCGGGCGCGTTGCGGGTCGATCGCCAGAAAGCCGACGTCCCATTTATCTTGCTGCGCATCTGCGAAAACCCGCCCCGCGCCTGGATAAACGACCGGCATCATCGTTGCGCCGATCTCATCGGCCAGTCTCCTCGCCAGCGCCGGGCTGATCCCCGCAAGAGTGATCGCATCGCCCTGAACCAGCGCGCGGTTTCCGGTATTGATGGCGGTGCGCAGCACGCCATCATGCGCCAGTGCTTTCAATTCCATGTCTTTCTGCCTCACTTTCCCTGATGCTCTGGACTGCCGCGATTTCCATTTCAGGGCCGTTTTGCGGCCCGGTTCCGGAAAAACCGCGCAAACAGCGGCGCACCAAGAATGACCACGAAAATTCTTAGCACATGATGGGCAACGACGAACGCCATATCCGCCCCGACGATCAGCGCCAATACTGTCAATTCCGCCTGACCTCCGGGGGCGAATGCCAGTATGGTTTCCATTGCCGGGGCAAGCCCGAACCAAAAGATCACTTCGGCAAACACAACTGTAAGCAGCAACAGGATGACGCAAAATCCCAGGGCTGCGGTAATGCATGTGCGAATTTCGGACATCGTGACGCCCGCGTATTTGATGCCGACACTCATCCCGATGAAGAATTGTGCGGCCCAGATCGCCTCGGCGGGGGGGCGATACTGAAGAATGCCGGCAAGGCTGAAGATCGCAGCCAGCAGAAGGGGACCCAGGATCGAGGCACCGAACATTCCCAGCCGCAGTGCAACCTGCCAACCGGCGATCCCGCAGAACGCCATCAGCGCCAACTGGGGCAGGCCGATAGTAGACGCAGGCGCGCCGGGTGCATTGCTGAGATCGGCGTTCCAGACCCAACTCAGCAGAAAGGGCAGCACCACGACCACCACCATGATCCGGGTCGCATGGACCAGCGACAATATCCGCAGATTGGCACCGGCCTCTTCCCCGAACAAAACCATGTCCTGAAATCCGCCGGGCATGGATGCATAGTAACTGGTTTGAAAGTCAAAACCCCAGAGGCGTTGAAAATACGGCACACCAATCGCTCCGATGACGATGACCATAACGGGGATCATCAGCAGCGTGGGCCACATTGAGGTCATCGAGATCAGAAGGGGGGTCGTGAAAGTCGCACCGACCGCTACCCCCAAGATGGTTCGCATCGCGTCCCCGATCAGCTTGTTGCCCCGCATCGGCATTCCAATCAGCGCGGCCACAAGACAGGCCACGATGGGGCCCAGCAGAAAGGGCAGGGGGAGTTGCAAAAGCTTGAATGCAGTCACTCCCAGGGCCGCTATGGCAAGAGACGATGCGTATCCGATCACGCGCGCATGACCTTCAGCCTTTGGCGCAGCGAAGTCTGTAGATGTGTCTCGGCGGCGATGCCCGCCGCTTCCGGTTCACCCGCGCGGATGGCTGCGATGATGTCGTCGTGCTGCTGACAGACGACCTTGATCCGCGCCTCGTCCGCCAATGTCGTCGGGCCCAACAAGATGAGCGCATTGTTCAATGCGCGGGCGGATTCCAGCAAGAAGCGATTGCGCGTCGCCAGATAGACGCAGCGGTGAAAATCCTGATTGAAGGCCGATGCTACCAACGCGTCGTCCCCGGCGGCTTTGATCTGCTGGTTTACCTCTTCCAAAGCATCGATTTCCGCGTCGCTGGCATGCTTGGCGGCCATTTCGGCCGCTGTGCGTTCCAGAACGACGCGCATCTCGTATAGTTCGACGACTTCGGTCTGGGACAAGGTCCGGACGACAGCCCCGATCCGGGCGCGATGTTCGACGATACCGTCGCTTTCCAATTTGCGCAGCGCCTCGCGGATGGGGGTCCGCGACAGCGTCAATCGGTCGGCCACCTCTATTTCTCTCAACCGGTCGCCGGGCTGGTAGAGACCTTTTCGGATGGCTGCGTGCAGGCTCCGATAAGCTGCTTCTCCCTGTGAAAGGTCTTGCGGGTCCGGGCTGGTCATTCTAATAGTCCAAGTATTGTATCCACTCGGATACAATACGTTCGAAATGAAGGAATGCCAATGCCCAGATCTGTGATTGTTGTCGGAACCGGAAACGCCGCCCTGTGCGCCGCCATCGCAGCTTTGGAAAAGGGGGCAGAGGTTTTGCTTTTGGAAAAAGCCGATGAGGCGCTGGCTGGCGGCAACACGAAATATACCGCGGGGGCCATGCGCTTTGCATATGACGGCAAAGCCGACCTCTTGCCGCTGTTGCGCGACATGGATGACCCGCGCCTGCCGCAAACCGATTTCGGCAGCTATACGGTCGACAAATTCTCGGAGGACCTTTTGGGGTTCAATGACGGTCGCCCGCTCTCGCCCGAGCAGCAAAGCCTTGTGTGCCTGTCAGGTGAAACGATGCAATGGCTGGCGTCGCACGACGTTCGGTTTGAACCGATCTATACCCGGCAAAGCTTCGAGAAGGACGGGCGTCACATATTCTGGGGAGGGCTGACGCTGGCTGCACAGAATGAAGGGGTTGGCCTGTTCGACATGGAATTGGCGGCGGTCAGGCGAATGGGGGGTACCGTGCGCTACAACAGCGCAGTCACAGGGCTGATCCAGGATGGGAACCGTGTGACAGGCGTGAAAGTGGGTAAGGAAGAGATACGCGCCGATGCGGTGATCCTGGCATCCGGCGGTTTCGAAGCTGATGAAGCGTTACGCGTCAAGCACATGGGACCGAACTGGAAGGCCGCGAAAGTGCGTGGCACCCCGCACAACACCGGCGATGGGCTGAGCATGGCCGTCGCGGCGGGCGCGGCTGAATACGGTCTGTATGCGGGATGCCACGCCACACCGATGGACCTGTACATGGCGGATTTCGGAGGTTTGGATTTGCCACCGGGCGAGCGCAAAAACTACCGCAAGATATCGTATTTCCTTGGCGTAATGCTGAACGCGAACGGCAAACGCTTCGTGGATGAGGGCGCAAATTTTCGCAATTATACCTATGCGCAATACGGTGCCGCAATTCTGAATGAACCTGGACAATTCGCGTGGCAGATCTTCGACAGCAAGGTTTTCGATCTGCTTTATGCGGAATACCGGTTCCACGATGCGCATTTCGTTCAGGCCGATACGCTGGAGCAACTGGTCACACAATTGAAAGGAGTGGATGCGGCCGCCGCGCTCGAAACACTCCATGCCTACAATGCCGCTGTGGACGACGACGTGCCTTTCGACCCGACAATTCTCGATGGCAAAAGCACGAAGGGGCTTTCGCTTGCCAAATCACACTGGGCACAGCGCATCGACCATGGCCCGTTTCGCGCGTTTCCGGTCACGGGGGGGATCACCTTCACCTATGGCGGGTTGAAAGTGGACGATTCTGGAAATGTCCTTGCTGAGACCGGGCATCCGATAGACGGACTCTTCGCTTGTGGTGAGATTGTGGGCGGTGTCTTTTTCGCAGGTTATCCGGGCGGCTCCGGTCTGACATCCGGCGCCGTATTCGGGCGGCGCGCAGGTTATGGGGCTGCTTCGGCCTGATTAAATCGGACAGTAGTGACTTTCCGGGGTCGAATGGATTCTACACGAAAAGGTCGATGGTGCTGACCATCTGATAAATCTTGAAGGCCGTCATGACCTTATCTTCGATGCCGTATTGAAGCGCATGAAGATACGTATTGTCTTCGCTTCCGTTTGAATGGAACGTCGGTTCCGTTCCGCGCGCCCTGAACTGGCCCGCTGCAGGGCCAATTTTCCGCACCGTCTTTGCCCATCTAACGAGGGGTGAAGACGACCGCGACGCATATCGTCAATCTGAGGTCGGCGGCACGACACCGCTACGGCTCACGATCGCATCCGCGCGAAGGAGGGATCGTAGGGGCCGGAGTCGATGACCGTTGCGGCCACGCTTCGACCGAGGATGTCGACGGCAAGGGATGTGCCGGTCGCGGCCAGGGTCGGCTCGACGAAAGCGTAGGCGAGGTTGAGCCCGGTCCGGTGGCCCCAGTCCCCGGATGTCACCGTGCCGACGATGTCCGCGCCCGCCCGGACCGACGTTCCTGCATGTGCCGGGGCGTCGTTGGTATCGACGACGAGCGTGACGAGCTTCCGCCGTGGTCCGGTCTCGGAGCGAGCGAGCAAGGCCGGTTTGCCGACGAAATCGGGCTTCTGGAGCCGGACAAACCGGTCCAGCCCCGTTTCGAACGGGTCGAACTCCGTCAGGATATCGGCCTTCCAGTGCAGAAACCCCTTCTCAAGGCGCATCGATTCGATGGCGCGCGACCCGAAAAGGCGCAGGCCGTGCGGCTCGCCGGCGCGG
This sequence comes from Jannaschia sp. L-14R, assembly GCF_056857695.1. Taxonomy (NCBI): domain Bacteria; kingdom Pseudomonadati; phylum Pseudomonadota; class Alphaproteobacteria; order Rhodobacterales; family Roseobacteraceae; genus Jannaschia; species Jannaschia sp. L-14R. Next base: position 512,810 of record NZ_JBSXNP010000010.1, on the reverse strand, counting down.
CGCAGCGCGGCAAAGGCCGCGTGCAGGCTTTCGTTGGGCACATGGATCTCGTAGGCGAGTTCGCCCGAGAAGCTGACGCCGAGGACCGTCGCCGGAGCGATGCCGACATATGCTTCCCGTATGGACAGCCACGGAAACGCCTCCCGCGTCCAGTCTCCGCGCGCAGCCGCGGAAAGGACGTCCCGCGCCCGCGGCCCGGCCAGTACAAGGATCGTCTGAGCGTTGGTCAGGGAGCGTATGCGGACGTCGTCGTCCGGACGCAGGTGCGAGACCAGCCAGTCCATGTCGTGATATTCCGACGCCGCAGCCGAGCCGTACCAGACCCGGTCCGGCTCGCGGTCGGACGCGGGGATGTTGGCCAGCGTCGCCTCGGCCTTCAGCAGGCCGTGGTGGTTCAGCAGATAGCCCAGCCCGACGCGGCCCGGCTTGCGCGGGACCGCGCCGCAGACCATCCGGTCGAGAAAGGCGTGGGTGTCGGCACCGGTCAGCTCGAACCGGTTGAAGCCGGACACTTCGGTGAGACCGACGCCGGTCGCGACGGCGTTCACCTCTTCGGCGACGACGGCATGGACCTCGTTGAACCGGAAGCTCAACGTTTCTTCGAAATCCGGCGATGGCTTGATGTAGTCGATGCGTTCCCACCCGTTGACAGTGCCGAATTCCGCCCCCTCGGATGCCAGAAAGGTCGTCAGGGGCGTCGTCTTCATGGGACGCCCCGCCGGGCGGTGCTCGTGGGGCAGGTGGAAACGGAATTCGTTCTGGTAATCCTCGACCGCCTTCAGCGCCGTCAGTTCAACCGTTGCGTGGCCGGTGAAACGGCGTGGGTCGATGACCCAGGTGTCGTACTCCGCCTCGCCGTGAACGATCTGCTGCGCGAGGAGCCAGCCGTGACCGCCGCCCTCGCCCAATCCGGCACGAAGGCCGACGATGCAGAACGCGTTGCGCTTGCCGGGGATCGGCCCGACCAGCGGCGCGCCGTCGATCGTGTAGGTGATCGGGCCGTTGACCACCTCGCGGATCCCCGTCTCCATTAGCGCGGGCATCCGCGCGAAGGCACCTTCCAACACGTCGGTCACACGGTCGAGGTCGTCGGGGCAGAGCGCGTTCGAGAAATGCGGGTCGATCCCGTCCATGCCCCAGGTCCGGCACTCCTGCTCGTAGAAGCCGATGAGCAGGCCGCTCTTCTCTTGGCGGCAATAATAGTCGCTGATCGGGCAGCGCAGCAGCGGCATCCGATGGCGGGCGTCGGTGATGGCCGGGATGTCCTCGGTCAGGAAGTACTGGTGCTCCATCGAGGCGACCGGGTGGCTCACGCCCATCATCGCGCCAATCTCGTTGCAGCGATAGCCGCCGGCGTTCACCACGATTTCCGCCCGGACATCGCCCTTGGCGGTATGGACTGTCCAGCTGTGGTCGGGATGCTGCGTCAGGCCGGTGACGGGCGTATGGCGGTTGACCTCGGCACCGGCCAGACGCGCGCGACGGGCCAGTGCCTGGCAGAGTTGCGCCGGGTCGATATGGCCGTCGGTCGGATCCCAGAGGCCGCCCAGCAGGTTGTCGGTCGAGATCAGCGGGTGGCGGCGACCGCACTCGATGGCGTCGATGACCTCGAGTTCCACACCCATCCCGGCGGCCATCGACGCGAAATGCCGATAACCGTCCATCTGCGCCTGCGTGTTTGCAAGCCGGATACCGCCATCGCCGTGATTATAGCCGACGGGGTAATCCGGATCGTCGCGCAACTCCTTGTAGAGTGCGATGGAATGACTCTTCAGCCCCACCATCGTCTGCGTCATGCCAAAGTTCGTGACCTGCGCCGCCGAGTGCCAGGTTGTCCCGGAGGTCAGCTCGTCGCGCTCGATCAGCATGACGTCCGTCCAGCCTTCCTGAGTGAGGTGGTAGAGCGTCGAACACCCCGCGATCCCGCCGCCGATGACCACAACCCTAGCTTGATCCCGCATCCGTACCTTGCTCCTCGATTGGCCGCGACCCCGTCTCTGAACCATCAAGGACCGGAATCCAATCGAGGCAAGTCCCAAAGGACAGTTTCGAAATGATGCGAACTCTGTTCCGAGACCGACTGCCTGCCTGAGCGGTGCTGTCTCAGTCCGACGGGTCGAGTGTTGCGAACACGCCAGCGAGCCAGGGATACGCGGCGATGATGGGGCCGACCTCGCTCTGGGCGACGATGCTGCGTAGAAGTGCGGCGATCGCATGTGCGACGGGCCGATCGGAATCGCTCCGCGACATCAGCGAGATCCGCCGCGCGAAGACGGGGAGCGGAAGCGGATGCAGGGCAACGCGCTCGGCGAAGCGCTGCGCGCGCGCGAATCCGAGGGGTGTGATGATGGACCAACCGTTCCCGTCCGCGACGATCGCCAGGATCGACTGCACGCTGTCGAAGGCATAGCGGTCGGGCAACGTGATCCGGTTGCGGGCGAGATGGGCCTCGACCTGCATCCCGATCAGGTGTTCGCGATTGAACCGCAGGAACGGTAGCGCATCGCTGCCATCGAGCAGGGCGACCGGATCGAAACCGGCGTTCTTTTGCATAACCAGAACGAACGGATCGCGCAGCAGCGGATCGCAGATAAGACTCTCGGCCCGGCTCTCCGGTTCGGATGCGATGGCAACGTCCAGTTCGTCTTGGTTCAGAAGGCCAGGCACCTCATGGCTCAGGATGCTGCGGATCGAGAGCTTCGCGTTCGGCATTTGGCCCGCGAGCGCCGTGGCCAGTCCGGGGGTCACGCGGGCCTCGAAATCCTCGATAATGCCGATGCGAAGGGCGCGCGCGCCCAGCAATCCACCGATGGCCGTGGCACTCGTCGCCCGCCGAAGATGGTCCAGGCCCTGGGACAGGTGATGGAGGACTTCCCGGCCTTCGCGGGTTAGGACGAGCGGCCGCGAAGAGCGATCGAGCAGAGCCGTGCCGAGCTGCTCCTCCAGCCGCGCGACGTGATGCGATACCGAGGATATCGACAGCTTCATTTCAAGCGCCGCCTGTCGCATCGACCCTGACAGGGCGACTTTCTCGAAGGCCTCCAGCGCTTGCAGGGGAGTTCGGGGGAGCGGCATGGCGACGATCCATGGTTCCATCAATATCGGAACCATCGCGGCGCAATCGGGAGCTGTCAATCGATGCCGTCGGCGATAGAGGAAACCTCGAGCCCGAACCGCCACACTCTATCTGATCGCGTCATGTGGAAGAGGCCGGTTCAAATCTCGGGCACCTGCGAGCGCATCCACGACAAGATCGTCGCATCTCGCAAGAAGGGGATCTGGACCTGTCGCGGTTTGATGCCGCTCCTTGCCGTGTGACTTCGGAAAGAAGGTCTCAAGCCGCTCCATCTGCGCGTCGGTAAGCCAATAGAGATCACTCATGTCACCACTCCTTTTTCGGAGCAGTGAGTCAGAAGTTCGAACCAGTATCAATGGGTTCTGACCCTAGACTCAAAATCCGAAATGGATGGGCCTGAAGGTCAGGCTGACCCGCTCAGACGCGTCGATCGCCTGCGCAGGGCCTCAAGCGTGAAAAGCAATGTAGCGGACAGGACGACAAGCAGGGTCGCCACGGCAAGAATTGTCGGATTGATCTGTTCGCGCAGTCCCGAAAACATCTGCCTTGGAATTGTGCGCTGTTCTGGTCCTGCCAGAAACAGCACCAGTACGACCTCATCGAATGACGTCACAAAGGCAAACAGTCCGCCCGCGATGACGCCGGGCCGGATCAACGGGATGACGATGTCCCAGAATACCTTGACCGGTTGTGCACCAAGGCTCAGGCCCGCACTGAACAGGGACCTGTCAAACCCGCTCAGCGTGGCCGTGACAGTGATGATGACAAAAGGGACCCCCAGGGCGGCATGGGCGATGATCAAGCCCGTAAAGGTGCCGACCAGATTGAACCTGGTATAGAAAAAGAACATGCCCGCTGCGATGATGATCAGAGGCACGATCATAGGGGACAGCAAAAGCGCTGTGATCAAGCGCTTGTATGGCATCCAGGGCGAGGACAAGCCGACTGCGGCCAGTGTTCCAAGGGTCGTGGCGATCAACGCCGCCGCGATCCCGACCGCAAAGCTGTTCCGGATCGCCAACTGCCATTTCTGATCGTCCAGGATCTCCTGATACCAGCGCAGCGAATAGGCATCGGGGTCCAGCGACAACATGCCTTCGGTGAAGGTGAAGAATGGCTCGGAGTTGAAAGACAGTGGCATGATCACGAGGATCGGCAGCATCAGGAAGACCAGCACCAGAAACGCGACCACCCGCAACGCGTAGTGGCCTGAATAATGCCAGAAAGAGTAATATTCGGGAAACCGTTTCATTATCTATCCCAGTTTGATGTTATCGGCACCGACAAGGCGATCAAACAACCAGTAGAGCAACAAGATGAGCACCAGCAGGAGCGACCCCAGTGCGGCGGCCAGCTCCCAATTGTTGGATTGCTGCATATGGAATGCAATAATGTTGGAAATCATCTGCCCGTCGGTCCCGCCAACCAAAGCAGGCGTGATGTAGTAGCCCACCGATATGATGAACACCAAAAGCGCCCCTGCCGATAAGCCTGGCAGGCTCATGGGCAGAAAGATCCGATACCAGGCTCCAAGCGGTCGGCTTCCCATCGAAATGGCAGCCCGCATGAAACTCTGATCAATCCCGCGCATGACCGCATAAAGCGGGAGGACCATGAACGGCAGAAGGATATGCGTCATTGCAATGATGGTCGAAAATTCGGTGTAAAGTAATTCGAGCGGTTGATCGATGACCCCTATAGCCATCAATGTGGAGTTCACGACGCCGTTTGTTTGCAGCAGTGCGATCCATGCCGTGGTCCGTACCAATAGCGAGGTCCAGAATGGAAGAAGTACAAAGACCATCAGGAAATTAGCCAGCCCGTCCGACGCCTGCGCCATGAAGAAGGCAAGCGGATAGCCCAGCACAATTGTCAGGACCGTGATGATGAGGGCCATACGCAAAGTCTTGATATAGAGTTTCACGTAAATCTGCGTATCGCGTTGGGCGATGCTGCCGTCAGCCTTTCGTTCAAGGTCGACAGATGTCAGGTAATAGCTTGAGGAATAGACCTGCCCTGCGGATCTCAAGGCATGCCATGTGGCCGGATCTGCCCAGCGGTCGTTGGCCTCCAGCAGAAGGGATGCACCGTTTGCGGCGATCTCGGTATCCTCCACCCGGCGCAGACTTCGCGCTGTGGATTTGACGACGCTCGACATACCAGGCAGCGCCCGGTTGATTTCATCTGCAAGCTGACCGGACGTGCGATCGTTCGCCATCCGTTTCATGTCTGACGCGAACTGGATCAGAACAGTCTCGTCCGGTGTGGTTTCGCCAGACCAGTCGTCAAGTGCGGCCAATGTGTCGGGCACGAGATTTGCGACGGTCGGATTGTGCACACTGCGGAACAGCATCGTCGTGATCGGGGCTACAAAGGCAAAGACGATAAAAATCAGCAAAGGCACCACGAACAGGAACGCCTGTAGCCTGCGCTTGCGCACTTCGCGCGCCGCATTGCGGGCGTCGGCGGGATCCAATCGGTGTGGTGCTGTGGTCATGATATAATTTCTGACGCCCCCCGCACCTCAGGACGGCGCAGGGGGCAGCGGCTCATTGCAGCAGCCATTCGTTGAACTTCTCGCCAAGGCTTTCGCCGAAGTCGGCCCAGAAGATACCGTCGGCTTTCAGACCTTCCTCAAGGTGGGCCGTCGGCAAATCCTGCTTTACGCTTTCGGGCAGGAGCGCCTGGGCCGAGCGACGTGTGGGGCCATAGGCAACATCCTGCATCCCCGACAGCGGCACAGTCCGGGTGGCGAACTGGATGAACTCCATCGCCTTGTCCTTGTTGGGTGTGCCCTTCATGATCGCCCAGACGTCAAGGTCGTAGACGTGGCTGTCCCAGACGATGCTGAACGGCGCGCCGTCGTCCTGAATGGCCGCGAAGATGCGACCGTTGGCGGATTGCACCATCTGCGCACCGCCATCGTTCAGCAGAACGGGAGCCTGCGACCAGCTATCGTACCAGACGATGTCTTCCTTGATCGTATCCAGCTTTTCGAAGGCCCGAGCCTGCCCTTCTTCGGTCGACAGCAGATCATAGACATCTTCGCGAGCGACGCCATCGGCGATCAGGGCCCATTCCATGTTGACCTGCGGACGCTTGCGCAGGCCTCGCTTGCCGGGGAAGGCTTCGGTGTCAAAGAACTCTGCAATGGTTTGCGGACCGGGACCGTTTTCGGTGTTCACCGCAAAGACGACCGACCAGACGATATTACCGACGCCGCATTCATTGGCCAAAGCGTCTTCAATGAAATCGTCCGCCGCAGGGGTGCCGTCGTCACCGTCGGGCAGGGTGCTTTGATCGATGACCTCGAGATATCCCTCGGCGCACGCACGTTCGAGGTCGATCACCTCGATATCAACGACGTCCCATTGGATATTGCCGGCTTCGACCTGCGCCTTCATCTCGGCGATGCCGCCGCCATAATCTTCAAACAGGATATTCGTGCCGGTCTCGGCCACGAAAGGATCGATCATATGCTCCTTCTGTGCGGCGCCATAGGCCCCGCCGAAGGAGGTCACTGTCAGATCCTGTGCCACGACGGGGCTGGCAGTCAGCGCCAAGGTGGCAAGTAACGTCAGATGTTTTTTCATCGGTTTCTCCTTGTCAGTCCGGGCGTTTTGCAGGACCCCGGTTTGTCCTGTGTCACCTACCCGGCAGGGAAGGCGATGCAATCGGATGCCAGCCAAAGCAGCTGGGCCTCTGCGCCATTGTCGAAATCTGGCGCGGATAAGTCATTCAAAACCTTGACGATAATATCTGTGCCGTCAGTCAGCTTGAAGTAATAACGTATGAAATCGCCGACGTAGATGCGGGTATTGAACCGTACAGTCAGGGCGTTGTCATAGTCGTGGTTTGTGGGCGGGATGAACAGCTTTTCAGGCCGGATCGACACCCGGCATGCGCTGCCCTCGGTCAAGCCTTCCGCTGCCTGCGCGACAATCGTGCCGCCGTCAGTCTGGACCTTCGCGCTCGTTGCATCGCGCGTAATGACCGTGCCGGGGATAAAATTGTTCTCACCGATAAATTCCGCAACAAAAGCGTTCGCCGGATGCTCGTAAAGCTCGGCCGGTGGGGCGCATTGTTGTACAATCCCATCGTTGAAGACAGCGATCCGACTGGACATCGACAGAGCCTCGGTCTGATCGTGGGTCACGTAGATTACAGTGAATCCCATTTGTTTGTGCAGACGGGTAATCTCGAACTGCATCTGTTCACGCAGGTTCTTGTCCAGCGCGCCAAGCGGTTCGTCCATCAGGATCAAAGTCGGCTCGAATATCATCGCCCGCGCCAGGGCCACGCGCTGCCGTTGCCCCCCCGACAGTTGCCCCGGACGCCGGTCTCCGAACTCCGACAACTCAACCAGATCGAGGTATTCCGCCACCCTGTCCCTAACCTGGGCCTTGGGCAATTTGCGCACCTTCAGCGGATAGGCCAGGTTTTCGGCCACTGTCATATGTGGAAACAAGGCATAGTTCTGAAAGACCATGCCGATGTTGCGCTTGTTCGGCGCTGTCTTGTTGATCGACTTGCCGGCAATGGCGATATCGCCCGAAGTGACGCTTTCGAACCCGGCAAGCATCATCAATACGGTGGTTTTGCCTGACCCCGACGGCCCGAGAAGCGTGATAAACTCACCATCTCGTACGTCCATGTCAAAGCCCTTAACCACGAGGTTTTTCTGGTCATAGCTTTTCTTGACGTTGTCGAAACGCAGGAAGGTTTCCGGTCCAGTGTCTTTCATATCTTTGCGAGCACCCCCCAGTGACTGCATCGACTTAAACAGGTGTCGTGCGACCTGACAACAACAAGCCACCGCAGTCACGACCTGATATCAAAGAGATTTTTTAAATAATTTTTTATTTCAATTGCTTGTATGAGGCGGGCTCGGCAAGGAGACATCATCACGCCAACCTGTTCTGTGGTGCAGCCTTCCAGTCGAAGCGATCTGCCACAAGAAAGTACAGGATAGCACTTTGAGCGATAGGCGGACCTGAAGGGACAGTATCCGAGAGGACTGGCGGAGGTCGGGCGGCCTTCATGCGGTGCGTGCCACGTCCTTCCATTGTCCAACCAGATGAGCCGTACGCCGCGTTAACGCGACGCGACGCGACGCTGCGCTATGGCTGGGCCGGGACGGTCCGCGCTTTCTGCGGACGAGGCTCTGGTCATAATTGTTCATGCACGCGCATGAATTCACGACATGAAGCGTCCACAGTCAAGGTTGGGAAAAAACGCCGATCCGAAGTAAAATCAATTACCTGTAAGAATAAGTGGCAGCCCGTAGGGGAATCGAACCCCTCTTTCCAGGTTGAAAACCTGGCGTCCTAACCGATAGACGAACGGGCCATTCTCTGGCGTGAGGGGTTCTTAGGCGAGGGGTCCTGAGCCTGCAAGCGGTTTTTGGCAGTCTGGTCGACGGAATTTCCCGTCGTGATCCGGTTGTCTTCAGCGCTCTGTTTCCGCGACCAGCACTACATCCTCCAGCTTCAGCTGCACATCTTCGCGGCCCTGCCAACGGTTCATTTCCAATCGACCGGCGACATGAAGCGGCGCACCGGCGGCGCGGTCGATTGCGGCGGCGATTCCACTGGCACTGGCACGGAAGGCGATGGCGTCCAGACGGCCCGGTCCGCCACCTGTGAAGGTAACCTTCAGATGCCCGTCACCCACAGGTCGGGCGTGGGCCACGCGCAGATCCGGGAAGGCGAAACGTGGCGCCGATGCGCCCTGGCCGAATGGCCCGGCCTGTTCCAGTTTCGCGATCAGATCGCGGGTCGCCGCAGCGGGCATCAGGGTCGCGTCGATAATCAGGTCACGGGGGCCGGTGCGGTCGGCCCCCTGACGCGCCAGCAGGTCCGACAGGCGGGCCATCGCTGCGTCGATCTTGTCGCCAGCCACCGTCAACCCGGCCGCCATCCGGTGGCCCCCGCCTTTCACCAGCAGGCCCTCGGCGGCCAGTCGCTGCACGGCCGCACCAATGTCGACGCCCGCGATGGACCGGGCCGAACCTTGACCGAAGCCGTCCTCGCGGATGCCGATCACGACAGAGGGACGGTTGCTTGCCTCCTTCAGACGAGACGCCACAATACCCACAACGCCAGGGTGCCAGCCGTCGCCAGAGGCCCAGGCCAGCGCGCCGCCGTCGGCCAGTCTGTCCATTGCCTGTTCCAGCGCGATCTCGGTTACACGCGCTTCGATCGCGCGGCGTTCGCCATTCAATGCGTCCAGCCGTTCGGCCAGAGCTGCCGCTTCGGCGTCGTCGTCGGTCGACAGAAGGCGCGCGCCCAGATCCGACGCGCCGACACGCCCGCCCGCGTTGATACGCGGCCCCAGCAGATAGCCAAGGTGGTAGGACGTCGGCGGGCCGTCCATGCGGGCGACGTCGGCCAAGGCGCGCAGGCCGGGTCGACGGCGGTCGCGCAGCACCTTCAGTCCCTGCTGCACCAAGGCGCGATTCACCCCGACCAGAGGCGCGACATCGGCCACGGTGGCAAGGCCCACGAGATCGAGCATAGCCATCAGGTCCGGCCCGGTCGTGCCGTCGGCTTTCAGGCGTCGGTTCGCCTCGACCAGACACAGAAAAACGACGGCGGCAGCACAGAGATGGGCAAGCGTGCCATCCTCGTCCTGCCGGTTCGGGTTCACCACGGCCACTGCGGGGGGCAGGGTCTCGCCGCCCAGATGGTGGTCCAGGACGATGACGTCGGCCAGGCCGTCGGCGGCGGCCAGCGCCTCGTGGGACAGGGTGCCGCAATCGACGCATATGATCAGATCGTGGTTGCGGGCCAAGGCGGCGATAGCGGGTGCGTTGGGGCCATATCCTTCGTCGATGCGGTCTGGGACATAGGTTGTGGCCACCCGCCCCAGACCGCGTAACCACCAGACCAGAAGGGCCGCAGATGTCCCACCGTCTACATCGTAGTCGGCGAAAATCGCGATCCGCTGACGATTTTCAACTGCAACCAGTATGCGATCGGCAGCGGTTCCCATATCGCGGAGTGTCAAAGGATCGGGCAGCAGGTTGCGCAGCCGTGGTTCAAGAAAGCTGGCGACCTCATCGGGCGGTACACTGCGCCGCGCAAGATGGCGTGACAGGGCGAGGGGCTGGCCGGTCTGGGCTATAGCTTCGGCAAAACGCTCCTGTTCGGGCGTCAGGCCGACCCAGCGACGGCCTGTGGCAGAGGAGGTGACGCCAAGCCAGCCCACGTCAGAACTGGCCGGTCAGACCGGGTTCCGATAGATCATGCGCCGGACCGAGCCGGTTTTGGACCGCATCAGGATCGTCTCGGCGGTAAGATACCCAACCTCCCGCTTGATGCCTGCGACGATCGACCCGTCGGTGACCCCGGTCGCGGCGAAGATGACGTCCTTGGTCACCAGGTCGTCGCGTGTATAGACCCGGTCGAGGTTGGTGATGCCAGCCTTCGCCGCGCGCGCCCGTTCGTCGTCGTTGCGGAAGGTTAGGCGGCCGAACATCTGTCCGCCCATGCATTTCAGGGCGGCTGCCGCCAGCACGCCCTCGGGTGCTCCCCCTGATCCCATGTACATGTCGATGCCGGTCTTGTCGGCTTCGGCGCAGTGGATGATGCCAGCAACGTCGCCATCGGTGATCAGACTGATGGCGCAACCGGTCGAACGCAGTTCCGCGATCATATCTTCATGCCGGGGGCGTTCCAGAACGCAGACGGTGATATCCTCGGTCGAACAGCCCTTGGCGGCGGCCAGCGCATTGACGCGTTCGGCAGGTGACATATCCATCGTGACGACACCGGTGCGGTAACCTGGACCGATCGCCAGCTTGTCCATATAAACGTCGGGTGCATGCAGCATCGAACCACGTGGGCCCATCGCAATGACTGTCAGGGCGTTGGGCATGTCCTTGGCGGTCAGCGTGGTGCCTTCCAACGGATCCAGGGCGATATCCACTTCGGGCCCTTTGCCGGTACCAACCTCTTCCCCGATATAGAGCATGGGTGCTTCATCCCGCTCACCTTCGCCGATGACGACGGTGCCAGCGATATCAAGCAGGTTCAGCTGATCGCGCATGGCATTGACGGCGGCCTGATCGGCGGCCTTTTCATCGCCGCGCCCGATCAGGCGCGCCGAAGCAAGAGCTGCCGCCTCGGACACACGGGCAAGCCCGAGGGAGAGCATCCGGTCGTTGAAATCGGGCTGGGCCATGGGAAATATCCTGAATTTGATGTCGCGACCGGCTTAGGTCGCCTTGTTCACCGGGGCAAGGCAGGCGGACCGGACTGTGGGCGCTAACATGCGGAAACGCGCGTCAGACACCCTCGGAAGACGCGGCCCAGAGGTTCAGCCCCTTTTCGCCTGACAGCTCATCGATGCGCGAGAGTTCGTCGTCGGTGAACGCCAGATTGTCCACGGCACCTGCGCAGTCGACCACCTGCTCCGGCTTTGACGCGCCAATCAGGGCCGTCGTCACGCCACCGCGCAGCACCCAGGCGATGGCCATTTGCGCCAGGGTCTGACCGCGTGATTGCGCGATGTCGTTCAGACCGTTCAGCGCCTTCACCATTTCGGGTGTAACGGCATCGGGGTTCAGCGATTTGCCTTGTGTCGCACGGCTGCCTTCGGGGACGCCGGACAGGTACTTGCGCGTCAGCAGGCCCTGCGCCAGCGGCGTGAAGGCAATAGAACCGATGCCTTCCTCGTCCAGCGTCTCAAGCAACCCGTCGCGTTCGACCCAGCGGTTCAACATGTTATAGCTGGGCTGGTGAATCAGGCAGGGTGTGCCGAGGTCGCGCAGGATCGCTGCCGCCTCGCGCGTGCGCTCTGAGTTATAACTGCTGATCCCGGCATAAAGCGCACGGCCCGAGCGGACGATGTGATCCAGTGCGCCCATGGTTTCTTCCAGCGGAGTGTCGGGATCGAAACGATGCGAATAGAAAATATCGACGTAATCCAAGCCCAGCCGCTTCAGCGATTGGTCGCAGGAGGCAATCAGGTACTTGCGGCTACCCCACTGTCCATAGGGGCCAGGCCACATCAGGTATCCGGCCTTGGAGGAAATAATCAACTCGTCCCGATAGCCCGTGAAATCTTCCCGTAGGATCTGACCGAAGGCCAGTTCCGCGCTGCCGGGCATCGGGCCGTAGTTATTTGCAAGATCGAAGTGCGTGATGCCCTGGTCGAAGGCCGTACGGCAGATGTCGCGCTTGACCTGATGCGGTGTGTCGTCGCCGAAGTTGTGCCACAGGCCCAGCGATACGGCAGGCAGCTTCAGCCCGGACTTGCCGCAGCGGCGATAGGACATCGTATCGTAACGTGTGTCGGAGGGTGTATAAGTCATGTCGGATACCTCAGGGGGTCTGGATTTGCAGGGCGATGGGGTCGCCATTCACGACGCCCGTGGCCACGACGCCTTGCAACGCCGCACTCAGGTCCGACGGCGCGCAGGGATGCGTGACGATCAGGACAGGGGCGTCGTCGCCGGGATGATCGTATTGGCGCATCCGGTCGATGGAAATGCCGGATTGGCCCAACACTGTCGCAACACGGGCGAGTGCTCCGGGCTCGTCCCGCAGCGACATGCGCAGGTAATGCGCACATTCGGTTGCGGCATTGGCACGGACGGGCTTGGTCAGCGTGGCGGCGGGCTGCCCGAAAGGGGGCAGGGTGAATCCACGCGCAATGTCGCAGACGTCGCCCATCACCGCGCTTGCCGTTGGGCCCTCGCCCGCGCCCGCGCCACGCAGGACAATCTGCCCCACGGCGTCGCCTTCGATGACGACCATGTTTGTACCGCCCTCCAACTGACCTAATGGACTATCGGCGGGCACCAGTGTCGGTCGCATCGACTGTTCGACCCCGGCGGCGGTGATCCTCGCCTCGCCCAGCAGCTTGATGCGATAACCCATGTCGCGGGCACGGTGGATGTCGTCGATGCTGACCCGTTCGATCCCCTGCAACTGCACGCCGTCGAAATCGACCTGTGTGCCGAAGGCAATGGCCGACAGGATCGCCAGCTTGTGCCCGGCGTCGATACCGCCGACATCGAGGTTCGGGTCGGCTTCCAGATAGCCCAGGGCGTCCGCTTCCTTGAACACGTCGGCATAGGGAAGGCCGGACGATTCCATGCGCGTCAGGATATAATTGCAGGTGCCGTTCATCACGCCCGACACGCGGGTGATTGCATTGCCCGCCAGTCCTTCGACAAGCGTCTTTACGACCGGAATGCCGCCTGCGACCGCGGCTTCGAACCGCAGGGCGGCGTCATTCGCCTCGGCCAGTTCAGCCAGCGCCTGACCGTGCAGTGCCAGCATCGCCTTGTTGGCCGTGACGACCGGTTTACCTGCCGCCAGCGCCGCCTCGGTCGCGGCTTTCGCCGGACCATCCGATCCGCCCATCAATTCGACAAACAGGTCCACATCTTCGCGCCGAGCCAACGTCACGGGGTCGTCTTCCCAGCCATATCCCGACAGATCGACGCCACGATCCCTGTTGCGTGACCGGGCCGATACCGCGGTGATCGAAACAGCGCGTCCTGTGCGTGCGGTCAGCAAAGCTGCATGTTCCTGTACGATCCGTACGACGCCCACGCCTACGGTGCCGAGCCCTGCTATGCCGAGGCGAAGGGGTTGGATCGTCATGCGCATTGCTCCGGGAAAATGTGTAGAATTCGCTTTGGGTAGCGGCTGAGGGCAGGGGGTGCAACGGTCCGGCGACCGGAGGAGGTCTGACCGGATCGGCTCCGAGGTCAGAGGGGAATTGCGCGCAACCTCTCGGCCCGTTCCCGCAGGCGCCTGCCGCGGGCGGCCAGATCTCCGGTGCCGGGCGATGCAATCGTGGTACGCGACAGAGCGGCAGCGCGGCCCTGCAATTCAGACTGTGCCGCGGCGGCTCGCGAAGCGCGGCTGCCCTCGGCCAGAATCGCGTCCAGCGGCACGAGAACCGGAAAGGTCTGCGCCCGCGCCTTGGCCGAGATGGAGGCGTCAACGGGCGGCAGGTTCGGGTCGCAGGCCGCCAGCAGCAGCATCAGGGGCAGGGCGCGTATCATCGCCGCGACCCTAGGACGGTCGAGTGGAAGCGACAAGATGGCTTGGAATTGAACACCCGTTCGGTTTATTCCTTGGCATGGCCAGACCCAGCGGATCAGATGCAGGCGTGACCGGACCCCGCGTGCGCGCGGCGGCGGAACGATTGTTCGCAAAGTTCGGATATGCCGCCGTGTCTATGCGCCAGATCGCCGCCGACGTCGGGATCGGGGCTGGCGCGCTGTATCACTATACGCCCGACAAGCAGAGCTTGCTGAGCCGCCTGATGCGCGATCACCTGGAGGAGCTTTTAGATGCATGGGACGCGGTGGACCCCGGCGGTGATACGGTCGCGCGGTTGGAGGCCTTCGCGCGGTTTCATATCCGATTTCACCTGGACCGCCCGGATGCCGTTTTCATCGCCTATATGGAGTTGCGGTCGCTGGAGCCCGGATCTTTCGCCGCAGTGGAAACTCTGCGTCGCAGGTATGAAGCCGTTCCCGAAGGGATCCTGCGCGACGGTGTTGCGGCAGGCAGGATGAAGGTCGGTGACGTCAAGCTGGGCGCAATGGCGTTGATCGCGATGCTGACCGGCGTGAACACATGGTATCGCGACGGCGGGCGTTTGGACCGCACCGCCGTCGAGGAAATCTATGCCAATATGGCGCGCGGCATGGTCGGCGTTGGCTGATCGCCTCAGGCGCGTTCCGAATATTCCATCGTCTCTGTGTTCACGATGATGTCCTCGTCCTGGCCGACGAAGGGCGGGACCATGACGCGAACGCCATTGTCCAGAAGCGCGGGCTTGAAGCTATTGGCGGCGGTCTGACCTTTGACCACAGGCTCGGTCTCGACGATCTTGCATGTCACTTTTTGCGGCACTTCGGCGGACAGCGGCTCATCGTCGTAGTATTCGACCTTCACCATCATGCCATCCTGCAGGAACGGGCGGCGTTCGCCCAGAATATCGGCATCGATTTCGACCTGATCGTAGGTCGTGGTATCCATGAAGACGAGGCGACCATCGGTCTCGTACAGAAACTGCTGGTCCTTCTGCTCCAGCCGCACCCGCTCCACCTTGTCGGCGCTGCGAAACCGTTCATTCAGCTTGGACCCGTTGCGCAAATTGCGCATCTCGACCTGCGCGAAGGCGCCGCCCTTGCCGGGCTTTACATGATCGACCTTGACCGCCGACCACAGGTGTCCGTCATGTTCGAGAATGTTGCCGGGACGGATTTCGTTGCCGTTGATCTTGGGCATGGGACGCGCTTTCGGTTGGACCTTGTGTCACCGGCGTCCTTATCCGCCGGAGCGGGTGCAGACAAGCGACGGCGTGGGCCTGCAGTGCCGGTCACACGGTAGTTTCGAAATGTCGAGAGGGGCGAATCCCGATGCCTCAGTCGAATGCGTCAGAAAAGTGACAAAACCTTGATTGATTAACGGCAAGGGCCATATATTGTTCGAATACACCCTGTGCAGGACCAAAACTTGGTATCGGGCCGCGATTGCCATGAGTATTTCGCATGCGAGGTATTCTGATATCGCATAGCTCGAATCAAGTTGCTGTGCTAGGACGACGCACCGGGGAAGATGCAAGAACAATATGGAGAGAGCGGGATGACTGACTTTGTCGACGCGACAGCGTTCAATTTCGAACAGGGACAACGGGCACGCAAGTTGTTTGCCGCAGTGGTGCTGGCCGCGCTGGATGACGCCATCTCCGACGACAAGAAATTCGGCAACGGCCCGGAGCAGATTGCTCGCTGGGCCCGCTCCCGCGATGGTCGCGAAGTGCTGTCCTGCGCTGGCATAGACCCGAACGAGCGTGTGGTGTCGGGTCTGATGGAATTTGTCAGCCGGGGTGTTCGTACTTCCGTCGCCCTCTCGCGCGAAGAAAGCGAACGTCGTCAGGCCGCCGAACTGGCCGAAGCCGCCGAAGCCGCCTGAGAATCATTGTCTGGAATTGGAAAGGGCGTCGGATATATCCGACGTCTTTTTGTTGTTTGCCAGCTAGTTACGAGACGACATTCAGTCGAATTCTTCGGACGCCAGCAACTGTCGTATTTCGCGACGGACCAGCTTGCGAACGTTGCGGGTGATGCGCTCGCCCAGTTCGCCGGATAATTCCTGCCGGACGATCTCGGAAATCAGGTCACGCAGGGCATCGTCCCCGTTCAACGCCGATGACAGATCGGCCAGCGCGTCCCGATCAGGGGCGGTATTCGCCTCCGTCTCGGGGGATGCGATGTCCATGTCCCGCTCGACCGGGATCGCATCGGTCGGCATTTCGGCCTCGTAATCCGTGTCTTCGGCATAGTCATCAGACAGATCCACTGTTGCGGAACCATCCTCGACCTGCGCTTCGACGGCGGATTTGGTGTGAACAAATGCAATGGGGTCCACCGCTTCCGGCGGGGTTTCGTCGTCGGCCCAGATCACGGTCCGACCCGCGTCGGGCGTCTGGACATCGTCGTCGGACAAATTCACCAGATCGCCGGTGATCGCCGCCACATCATCCGGCAGCGCGTCCGTCAGATGTTCCGCGTCTCGCCCGTCCCGTTCTTCCTGTGCGAGTGTGCGGATCATCTGAAACGGGTCTTCGGGTTCCGTTACACGTTGCGAGGCGTCCAGGACGAGGGTCGGGCCATCGGGCGGCGGTGTTCGCGCAGTGCCCGGTTCATTCGCGACCAGTCGCCGAATGGACGACAACACGTCTTCGATATCATGTGTCTGTGCCATTGCCCTCGTCCCGTTCTGCTGGTCCGGCAATCGTAGCACGCGCCGCAGGGGGGCCGTCCACGAACAACTGCCTTAAAGTGTTAATTGCGCCGTCAGTTGCGACCGAAACGCCGCAACACCGAATCCAGTCGATTGCCTTGTGTCGATGGGCGCGCGCCCGGGACCGCGCGCGGCGCGTTGGACACTGTGTTGTAATAATCCGTCGGGTCATAGCGTTCGACAGACAGGCCCAGATGCTCGGTCGTCAAAAGACCGATCGCGGCCAGCACGTTGTAGACGGCGAATTGCGCATCCGTCTCTGCCGTGATCAGCGAGGTGCGGGCGTCGAGGAGTTCCTGCTCGGAGTTCAGAACATCCAGCGTCGTTCGCGCACCCAGTTGAGCCTCCTCGCGGAAGCCGTCGAAGGCCAGTTGCGCCGATCGTACGCCTTGCCGGCTTGCCGTGATCTGCGCCCGTGCGACCTCTAGTCCGGCCCATGCCTGACCCACCCCGTCGACGATCGTGCGGCTGATCTGACCCAGATTGGATCGCGAGGCTTGCGCCTGTGCTATAGCCTGCCGTTGCAGCGCGGGCAGGCGACCACCGGTATAGATCGGGATACTGCCTGTCACACCTATGCTTACACTGTCAGTGTTCAGACGTGTCCGCCCGGCGCTGGCCTGAAGGCCGACGGACGGACGACGGTCCGCTGCCCGTGCGTCCGCCAGGAGAGTCAGGGCCGTGATGTCATACTGAGCGGCGGCGATCAGAGGATGGACCTGCAGCGCCAGAGCCTGCGCACGCTCGACCGAGGGGGGCAGGGTCGGGGGCGTCGGCGGGGATTGCAGGGCACCGACAGGCAGGCGCCCGACCGTCAGGCGATATTGTTCCCGCGCAACGTCGACCTGACCCCGGGATGCAGCCAGCTGAGATTGCGATGCCGCGAGGCGCGATTGCGCGATGGCCACGTCAGTCCGTGTCACTTCACCGACCTCGAACCGGTCCTGTGCTGCGCGCAACTGCTGCGTGATCAAGCCGACGTTGCTTTCACGAACGTCGACGATCCGCGCAGCCAGTCGAAGGTTCAGATAGGCATTGATGGCATCCAGCAAAACGCCCTGTTCTGTCTGGATCAGACCATAGCGCGCACTCAGAACAGCTTCCTTGGCCGCCCCGATCCGCAGGTTCCGCTGCCCGCCATCGGCGAGCGTATATTCAAGGACCAGCGACAACGATCCGCTCGTCGACGTCAGTTGACCACCGAAATCAGAAAATGTCGCAGTTTTCCCGTAACTTGCCTGAAAATTCACAACCGGGCGAAGGGCCGAAACGGCAATTGCAACATCCTCGTCGGTGGCGCGCAACAGGTAGCGCTGCTGCTCCAGCAGGGGCGAGTTGCGATAGGCTTCAATCAGGGCATCGCTCAACGTATCGGCAGCGGCAGGAAGCGTCAGAAGAATCGCCAGCGCCGTGGCTACCGCCCCGCGAAACGCCCGATCCGGGCGTCGCAGCATCACAGAACGAACTCCGCGGCTTCTGCGAAGCCAGGCAGGATCGGGCCCCCCGCATTAAAGGCGAACCGCCACCCCAGATGACCGTCCACCAAGCGTCCGACGCGGACTTCGCCATTGGCCCCGTCCATGAAGATGGCAGCAATCCGTCCGCCTTCGCCCAATTGCCCCAGTATGGCGTCGGGGATTTTCTGAACTGCGCCTTCGATCAGAATGACGTCGAAAGGACCGGGTTTTGCGGCCCCTTCGGACAGCGCGCCCTGGAGCACGACAGCGTTGTCGACTTCGGCCTGGGCCAATGCGGCTTCGGCATCCGTCGCAAGCTGGACATCCTCTTCGACCATGACAACCGACTCGGCCATCCGGGCCAGAACGGCGGCGGAATAACCCAGGCCTCCGCCAATGATCAGAACCTGATCGGACGCCTGAATGTCCAGCGCATCCAGCATCTTGGCAAAGACGCGGGCTTCCGGCATCTCGCGCCCGTCGGCCAGCTGCACGGGGCCGTCCATATAGGCGACGGGCTGCGCAGCTTGTGGAACGAAGGCCTCGCGTTCGACGTCGAGCATGGCGGAGATGATCGGAAACTTGGTCACATCCGACGGGCGAACCTGCGTATCAACCATGATCGTTCGGAGTGTCTGCGTTGCGGCAATCATAATCTAAGCCCACGGGTATGATTTCGTCTCACGCCCAAAAAGCATGTCTTCCAGTTCGCTGCAACGTGAAAGCCCCTTTGGGTTCGCCACAGGCGCTTGCAGGCCGGGATCAGGAGCGCTAATGCAGGCGCACCCTGCGGCGAGTTGGCGGAGTGGTTACGCAGCGGATTGCAAATCCGTGTACACCGGTTCGATTCCGGTACTCGCCTCCAAGATCTAGCGCAGGCTCAGCAAGGCCAGACCGACGACCAGCAGCATGGATGCTGCCATCGCAATGTTGATGGCGCGTTGGGCCGGGCCGCTCAGATCCAGACGTCGCAGCCAGACCCCCAGACCCAGCCAGGCGAAATGCAGCGGCAGCCAGATGGCGTTCATTATCAGCAGTTTTGCCGTGACCTCGACCAGCGGCGAGTCAGGCAGGAAAGCGAAACCTGAAAACAGCGCCGTGTTGACCGCGTATGCCTTGGGATTGATGGCTTGCAGGGCGAGGCCGTCGCGGATGCCCGGTTGGCGTATTGCAGGGATGATGGCGATTTTCGAGCCGGCGGTGGCGATGCGGAACGCCAGATACAGAAGATATCCTGTTGACGCCAGAAACAGCATGACACGCAACGGCGGCCACGCCAGCAGCGTCGCCGCAACGCCCGAAATCACTGCGAACGACACGAGGTTGGTTCCGATAAAAAGGCCCGTCACGTAGCGCAGGCCCGCGCGCGCGCCGAAAGCCGATCCGACACCGGCCGTCGACAGAACGCCAGGTCCAGGCGTTACGATCAGGAAGAAGACGGCCAGGGCGAAGGTCAGCAAGTCATTCACCCCGCGCCACGCGTTCGCGCCACCAGATGACCAATCCGGCAACGGCGATGACCGCTGCCCCCGACATGGTCATCACGTCGGGCACCGTGCCGAAGACGATATATCCGCTGATCGCGAGGTAGATCAGAAAGGAATAGCTGAACGGCATCAATACGCTGGCTGGGGCGTAACCGTGCGCCTGACTGAAAAAATGGTGCCCGGTCCAGGCAAAACCGCCAATGGCGAACAGCAGTATCCAGTCAAGCGGGGTTGTCGGGCTGCTCCAGACCCAGATCGCGACCGGCAGCAGGACGACCGTGCCGACCAGTCCGGCATACAGCTGCATCGTTCGGGGCGCTGCAACGCCCGCCAGCCTGCGGGTCAGGATCGAGAACAACGCCAGCGACGTCGCCGAGATCAGGCTGAATATGACGGCCCAGTGAAACTCCGCAGACCAGGGGCGCACCACGATCAGCACGCCCACAAACCCCAGCAGGATCGCAGCCCACCGCCATGGCCCGACCCTTTCACCCAGAAGCGGTACCGACAATGCCGATACCAGTATAGGGGAGGAGAACATGATTGCCGCCGACACCGTCAGATCCAGATAACGGAGTGCAACGAAGTTCGTTGTCGTCGATATCAGCAACAGCCCGCCACGCGCCAGCATGGCCAGGGCCTGTGCGCGCGGCGCGGTCCAGCCGGAATGATCCGCCCCCAGCATCGGACCAGTCGACAAGGCCAGATGCACCCCGAACCGCATGAATGCCAATTGCATCGCCGGGATACTCGCCAGCGACAGCCATTTGACCGAAGTGTCGGTGAAGGCGAACAAAACATACGCCAGCAACATCAATGCGATGCCACGACCCGGATCGTCTTGCCGGGCGCGGGCCAGATGCGAGACCGGGGCGGGCGAAGCCACGCAGGTCTAGCCCCTGAACCGGTCAACGTAGAAATCGACCATCTGCGGCACCAGGTCTTCGCCGCGCCCCTGCTCGACCGCCATGGTCAGCGCTTCGCGGGCGCAGTTCGACATCACTGTGGCCGCACCCAGATCGTCCGCCATCTGCTTGTAGTATCCGACGTCCTTGGCCGCATTGCGCACCGAAAAGGCCAGCATTTCAGCATTGTCGTCCACTGCGTAAGCCTTGATGAAATCCATCATTCCCGACCGTAACGGGCCTGCCGCCATGACGTCGTAGACATCCTTGCGCGCTACCCCGGCGCGATCGGCCATGGCAAAGGCTTCGGCCATTGCGTTGGCGGTGGTCATGGCGAAGAAGTTGTTGATCAGCTTGATCGTATGTCCGTTGCCCAGATCGCCCAGGTGAAAGACATTCTCGCCCAGATCGTCCAGCACCGGGCGCACTTTGTCGAAGGCTGCCTTGTCGCCCGAACACATCAGGTTCAGTTTGCCGTCGCGGCCGTGGCTGGGGGTCCGCCCGATGGGGGCATCCAGATAGGTTCCGCCCGCCGCCGCGACCTCCGCGCCCAGCGTCTTGGTTGAGCCGGGCAGCGATGTGCCGAAATCGATAACCACCGCGCCCTTGGTCAACCCGGCGATCACACCGTCGTCGCCGCGCATCCGGCCTTCGACGTGATCCGACGTGCCCATGCAGAGCATCACGATATCGGATTCTTCGGCCACATCGCGGGCCGTTCTGGCCTCCTGAGCGCCGCGAGAAGTCGCCGCATCAAGGCCTGTGCGGTCTCGGTTTCCCAGCACAATCAGGTCGTGACCCTGGTCCAAAAGCCGCTGCACCATTGCGGAGCCCATGAGGCCAAGCCCGATAAATCCGATTTTTGCCATGTCAGTCAGTCCCTTGCTGTCTCGAAGGATCGCGTCTGCAATCCCTTTTGAATCTCGTAGATCGTTTTGCCGATAGGCGGAGCGGGCAGGGGGATGCGGACGGGTGTGTCGGCCAATCTGGGCTGCCGCGATGTGCCACACAGCATCCGAGCGTCATAATCCGCGAGGTCCGAGAACTTCGTCATCGACCCCATGATCGGCCAGGCGTCCGCCGCCATCATTTCGTAGAACAGAATGCGCCGCGATCTGGTCGATGTGTTCAGCGCCGATCCATGCACGATCCGCCCGTGATGCAGCGATATCGAACCGGCCGGTCCCATCAACGGCACCGCATCGGCCATGTCGAATCCGTCGCGTTCCAGATCCATTGCACCGACGAAATATCCGCCCGCATGGTGGTCGTTGATCGGGCCCCTGTGGCTGCCGGGAAAGACCATCAGCGGCCCGTTTTCCGGCCCCATGTCGTCCAGAATGACGCCAACGGCCAGCACGGCATCGTTGGTATGCGGGTAGAAGGCGAAGTCCTGATGCCATTCGACGGCAGCGCCGTATCCGGCCTCCTTCATGTTCAGCTTGGTTGTGTGCAACCGCAGGTCCGGGCCGATCAGGTCGCGGGCCGGGGCCAGAATCGTGTCCGATAACATCAGGTCGCGGAATACGTCGGAATGCCTGTGCGGCAGCTTGATCCGCCGCAGGCGGGGCGCGTCCGGCGTATGGCTGTCCTCCAGGTCCAGTTCCTCTGTGCCTTCGGTCAGGCCCCGCGCCTTGGCGGTGTAGCGGTCGATCTCGGCATGCAGAATGGACAGCTGATCCGTGGTCAGCCGACGTTCCAGCACAAGGTATCCGTCCCGGTCATAGGCGGCTTTCTGGTCTTGGGTCAGGACTTCCATCGCATCACTCCCGTGGTCTCAGCGCGGCCAGTTTCGGCAGGGTCATGACCGGGTCGGGCGTGATCCCGGTATAGGCTTCGAAGCTCTGCATGGCCATGAAGCGGAACAGGTCGAACCCGGTCAGAACATCCAGCCCGGCCGATTTCGCCGCCAATGCGAACGGTGTGTCGGTCGGGGTATAGACTGCGTCAAATGCCCATTTCTGGTGGCCCAGAAGTAACGGATCGAAGGCCGTGCCGCCATAGGGGGCCATGCCCAAGGGCGTGCAATTCGCCAGTCCGTCTGCATCGCGAATGGCATCCGTAGAGTCCGCGATGTCGACAGCAATGGCCCCGGTGCGCGCCGCCAGTTCGTGGGCCATGTCGGCGTCCAGGTCCCAGATATGCACCGGCCCCGCGCCCAAAGCGATCAGCGCCGGAACCACGGCCCGCGCGACGCCGCCCGCCCCGGCGACTGCAACGCTTCCGGGGGAACGGTTCAGGACATTGGGAAAGGCTGACAGAAAGCCGGTATAATCGGTATTGTGCCCTGTCACCGGGTCGAAAATCAGCGTGTTTGCCGCGCCGAGGTGCGCAGTGCCGGGCACCATCGCGCCGTCCGCCCACGTCGCGGCATGGGTTTTCCACGGGTGGGTCACGGTTACGCCGGTCCAGCCATCCGAACGCAACAGATCGATCTGGTCATCGAAATCGAAACCCTCGATCTCCAGGGTGTCTATCGAGGTGAAGGCGACCTCGATCCCGACGTCCGCAGCCATGATGTCCAGGGCTTTAGACAGACGCGAGTTGCCGATATTCTCACCGATCAGGCCACAGAGCAGGGTCATGTCACGCTCGCTGTCCGTTCGATCCGCAAGATGACATCCAGGGTGGCACGGGCCGAGGCGGCATCGACCAAAGGTTTGACCCGACCGGCGATCACCTTTGCGAAATGCTCCAACTGACGGATCAGGGGAACGCCTTCGTCCACCGGGGTTTCGGACGGGCGCGGCTTCTCATTCCAATGCGTGGACCCGGACCAGACGCGTAGGGAGGGGAACTCCACTCCACCGCCGGTGCAGGCGATCCGCAAACTGTCTTGAGCGGTACAGGGAATGTGGGGGTTTTCGCCGGTTCCGGCCTCGAAGCCCCAGGGCGTCGGCGTAGTGTCGGAATAGGTCAATGTCGCGATCACGCCGCTGTTGAACCGCAAGACCGCGCCACCGGATTCGGGCCGCTTGGCACCCCGGATCGCATTTGATGCAAGTCCCAAGACATCCGTGACCTCACCGAAGAGCCACCGCAAGATGTCGACGTCGTGGATCAGGTTCTGCTTGATCGGCGCACCGTCGATTCCTGCGCGCCAGTCTGCGTCGAAGTATTCGTCCGGCTTGCGCATCAGCCACATCATGTTCGCCGCGACCGGATGGCCCAGCCTGCCTGACGTGATGATCTCGTGCAGCTTGGCAACGCGAGGATGGTGCCGCCGGTGATGCCCGACCAGTATCTTGACACCTGCGGCATCGGCCGCCGCGATCATGGCGTCGGCGTTTCCAAGCGTGTCCGCCACCGGCTTTTCGACCAGTACGTGCCAGCCTCGTTTGACGGCAGCGATCGTCAGTGGCGCATGGCTGCAGGTCGGGGTCGCAATGACGATGCCGTCGGCGGCGACATCTACGGCGTCGATGTTTGCGAAACCGGGGGCAGTGGCATGCGCCCGCCGTGCCACGTCAGGGTCGATGATGCCTGCTAATATCAGATCGGGATGCGCTTCGATATGCGCCAGATGCCGTGCGCCTATCAGCCCCGTTCCGGCCAGCAGAAGTCGGGTCACATCACCGCCCCGATCTGCCATGGCACGAATTCATAATCGCCCAAACCCTGCGTCTCGGATTTGCTGGCCTCTCCGCTGGCCACGCGCAGGAACATCTCATAGATCTCGCGCCCCTTGGCTTCGACCGACGACCGCCCGTCCAGAATGTCGCCCGCGTTGATGTCCATGTCCTCGGGCATCCGGTCGAACAGCGACTGGTTCGTCGCCACCTTGATCGTCGGCGCTGGTTTCGACCCGAAGGCCGATCCGCGTCCGGTGGTAAAGCATACCAACTGGCATCCACCCGCGATCTGGCCGGTGACCGACGCAGGGTCGTATCCAGGGCTGTCCATGAAGGTGAACCCCTTGGCCGTTACCTGCTCCGCATATTTGTAGACACCCGTCAGCGGCGTCGTCCCGCCCTTGGCCGCCGCGCCCAGTGATTTTTCGAGAATTGTCGTCAAGCCGCCCTTCTTGTTGCCGGGGCTGGGGTTGTTGTCCATCGAACCCTTGTTGCGGGCGGTATAATCTTCCCACCAGTCGATCAGGCCGACCAGCCGGTCACCCACCGCCCGTGTCACGGCCCGGCGGGTCAGAAGGTGTTCGGCACCATAGATTTCCGGCGTCTCGGCCAGCACGCCAGTGCCGCCCTGCGCCACCAGCAAGTCACAGGCATGTCCCAAGGCGGGGTTCGCCGTGATCCCCGACCATGCGTCCGATCCGCCGCATTGCAGTGCCACCTTCAATTCGGACGCAGGGCAGGGCGTGCGCCGCGCCTGGTTCGCGATGGGCAGCATCGCACGCACCTTTGCGACCCCAAGTTCGACCGTCCGACGCAGGCCCGCGACATTCTGAATGTTCATCGTCTGGAATGTCGGTGTGTGCTTCAGCCCCCAGGCTTCCAACAGCCAGTCGATCTGGTTCATCTCGCACCCCAGGCCCACCATTACGACGCCCGCATGGTTCGGATGCTTGGCGTATCCCCACATTACGCGCTGCAACGCTTCGAACCCGTCGCCGTCTGACGCCATGCCGCAGCCTGTGCCGTGGACGAAGGCGCAGACACCGTCGACGTTCGGATAGTCGGCCAGTTCCTCCGGCCCGAAAGAATCGGCGATCCGCCGTGCCGCCGTGGCCGAGCAATTCACCGAGGTGACGATGGCAATGTAATTCCGGGTGCCAATGCCACCATTTTCGCGTCGATAGCCCATGAATGTATCGCCGGTGGCAGGCGCGACCGGTTGCAGGTCAGTCCCGAATTCATAGGCGTGATCGGTCGCGGCGAAGGCGCAGTTATGGGTATGGACGTGATCGCCCGGTGCGATGGCTTGGCTGGCATAACCGATAATCTGGCCATATTTGCGAATCGGCTCGCCGACGTCCATCGCGGCGGTGGCAATCTTGTGACCCGACGGGATCAGGTCTGCGGTCACTGTCTCCTCGACCGGGGCGCCGACCTCCAGCGCGCGGGTTGCGGTGACGACGGTGTCGCTGGTGTGCAGGCGGATGGTAGTATGCATGGGACTCACGAAAAGGCTGGGCCGCGCCATGCGACCAGATGGAAGACCTGTCGACCCTGATAGGGTCGAAGTCGGGCGATCACTCCAACAGGATCTCGACGATCGGAGGATAGATCAAAAGGACCGACAGCGCCGCAAGCTGAATGCAGATGAACGGCAGGAAGCCCTTGAAGATGTCGGTCAGGCTGATGTGCGGAGGCGCGACCGATTTCAGATAGAACGCGGCGGGACCGAACGGTGGCGACAGGAAACTGACCTGCATGTTCATGGTAAACAATACACCGAACCAGACCGACAGATATTTCGGCTGCAGCGTGCCGAACAGGCCGATCTCTTCGATCGGCAGACGCTGAACGATGGGCAGGAACACCGGAATGATCAGCAGGACGATGCCGACCCAATCCATGAAAGCGCCCATGAACAAAAGGATCAGCATCATTACCAGCAAGATGCCCATTGTCGGCAGGTCTGCGGACACGATCAGGTTAGCCACATAGGTCGGGCCGCCCGCGATGGTGTATGCACCGGCCAGCGTTGCCGCGCCGATGGTGACCCAGATGATCGTGCCCGTCGATTTCAGGGTGCGCATCAGGCTGTCCCAGACCAGCTCGACCGAGGCCTCACCCCGGAACAGCGAGATCAGGAACACCGCGATGACGCCCATTGCCGCCGCCTCGGTAATGCCCGAAATGCCACCGTAGATCGACCCCAGCACCACGCCGATGACCACGATGGGCGCGACCAGTCCCTTGCCCATCGCCCAGCCTCGCTTGGCCCGGTGGGTCTTGAAAACGAAGAAGATCAGCGCCAGCGATATGGCGACCGCGATGGCCGTGATCCAGACGTGTTGCGGCTGTCCCATGGTGATCGGATCGACGTTTGCGATGACCGCATTCTGGCCGGTAACGGTGAAGAACAGCGCCCGCAAGAACAACGCGGTCGAGAACCCGGCCGCCAGAATGGCAAGGAATGCGCCGAAGAGCTTGGCTTTTTCGGCGCCTCTCGGATCGTTCGGGTCATCGGCGGGCAGGGGGGCCAGCGCCGGGTTCATCTGCGTGCGGATGATGATGTAGATGATAATGAACGACGCCAGCATGAAACCGGGCAGGAAGGCCGCGGTGAACAGCGCCTTGATGGACGTTTCCGTGATCAGGCCGAAAATGATCAGCACGATCGACGGCGGGATCATCGTGCCCAGGCTGCCGGACGCGCAGATCGTACCGATGGCAAGGTTCTGGTCATAGCCCAGCCGCAACATCTGCGGCAGCGCGATCAGGCCCAGCAACACGACTTCTCCGCCGATGATGCCCGACATCGCCGCCATGATAACCGCCATGATCGACGTGACGATGGCAATGCCGCCGCGTGTGCGCGACAGCCAGACATTGAGCGAGGAATACATCGACTTGGCGATGCCGGAGCGTTCCAGCAGCGAGGCCATGAAAATGAACAGCGGGATCGAGATAAGCACGTAATCCGTCAGCAATCCGAAGATCTTCTGACTGAGAATGTTCAACGGCCCCGATCCGAACCGGCCCGTCAGCAGGCCTTCGCCGAAGTCCCACGGCGCGGTCAGCAGCGCAGGCTCGAACTTCATGACAAGCACCAAAACCGCAAGCACCGCCGACGCGAGGCCCAGTGGCATCCCTATAGCCAGCAACAGCATCAGGCCGATCAACAGAACCAGAGAAATCGTTCCGACGTCCATGTCTTCCCCCTTGTGGCCCCGTTTTCGGGTGCCGTATTTACCAGCCCCCTGTGGGCGTCAGTCGTCGGAAACCGCGCGGCGCAACCGCTCCAGCTCGTCTTCGTCGATGTCATCGGCGGCGGTATGGATCACCGGCACCATGTTCCAGTCCCGGAACAGATTGGCGATGGCCTGAGCCGCGACCAGAATGACCACCACGATGATCATCGGCTTGATCGTCGCCGGGATCGGTGGATTGAAGGCCGTGCCATAGAGCTCCCACCGCAGGAATTTCTGCGTGGCTTCGCCGTATGCGCCGTAGAACAGAAAGAATGCGAAGGTTACGATCAGCACAGTCGAGATAACGTCACAGACCCGCTGCAACCAGCGCGGGAACAGGTCATACAGGATGTAGATGCGGATATGGCTGCGCTGCTGCATCGCGTAGAGGCCCGACAGCAGGAACGTGAATCCCGCCAGCCAGAGCGACACTTCGTTGGCCCAGAGCGTCGGTTTCTCGAACACGTATCGCGCCAGAACCTCGAATAGCATCACACAGACCAGGATCGCGATCAGCGCCATCGTTGCGCGGCCCAGGAAACAGGAAATTCGGTCGAACAGGCCCCAGTCCTGCCATTCCATCGGAGCGCGGCGCACCGTCATGACGCCGATGACGAACAACACGATCACGGCCAGTGCCATGCCCCAGTCTATCGGCCCAAGCACGGACCACTCGCGTGCCAAACGGTCCACTTCAGGACCGGGTTCACGCAGGAGTATAATGAAGCCGGGGAAATTCCAGATCGTCCAGGCCATGCTGCCTACAAACAACAGCGGCACGAACACCTCGATGGCGCGGGGCTTGTAGATCACGCTTCCGGCGTCCGCGCTGGTTTCGATCGGTGTGATGTTGCGTGGTGTGGCCATGAGAGTCGGTCCTCGGGCACGGCGCGCCGGGCGCGGGCCTTGGGCTGTCGAAAAGGGATTGCACCGTTCTTTCGGGAATGGTGCATGGTCAAGGGTGGGATGCGGCCCTGCAAGCGGGCCGCATCCGGGTCGGGTCAGGTGCGGATCACTCCTGCACGAGGCCCAGCTGCTTCAGATACGCCAGGTGCGATTCCACCAGCGCCTCGGCTTCCGGCGTCGTTGCGAACTCGGGCCAGGTGGACTGCGCGGCGTTGCGGAATTCCTGCAGGTCCGCCGCAGACCATTCCGACAGGGTGACACCTTCTTCGCGCAGTTGCGCTGCGGCCTCGGCGTTTTTCTTCTCGAACGTCAGGGCCGTCCGAAGCGCAAGGCTTTCCATCGACACGGACATGATCCGCTGATGGGCTTCGGGCATGCCGTCCCAGACCGACTTGTTGCACGCCAGGTGATCCGACGGCATCGAGTGGAAGCCGGGGTAGTTTGCGAATTTGGCGATATCATACAGACCCAGACCGACATTGTTGGCCAAACCGGATGCGTCGGCCCCGTCGATGATGCCGGTTTCCAGCGCGGTGAAGATCTCGGTGAAATCCATCACAATCGGTGTCGCACCAAGCTTTTCGAAAATCTTGGTTTCCATCCCCGGAGGCGAGCGGAACTTCCAGTTCTGCAAGTCGCTGATCTGGGCGATCGGCTTGGTCGAGGCAAAGCTCTCCTGACCGTAGATCCACCAGCCGACCAGCTGCATGTCATAGGCATTGTAAAGCTTCTGCGCAGCTTCAAGCCCCCCCCCGTAATACAGCCAGGACAGCTGCTGGTACGGGGTCGCATAGCCCCCCATGATGTCGCCAACGAACTGGAACGCAGGGTTCTTGCCGGTCTGATAGGCTCCGCCCGTCATGTCGCAGTCAAGGATGCCGGACGCGGCGGCGTCGAAAGTTTCCGTCGGCTTCACCACGGATGCCGAATAAAACATCTCGATCGCGATTTCGCCGTTGGACATGGTCTGAACGTTGTCGACGAACGCTGCTGCAAGGCGTCCCGATTCGGTCTCTGGTGCATAGTGCGTCTGGATACGAAGCGTCGTGGTGGCATGGGCGTCGGCCAGTGCGGCGGTACCTGTCAGAGCAGTGGTGGCAGCAGCGAGCGCGGCCAGCGTGAACGTTTTCATTTTTATCCTCCCGGTTTTCGATGGCTATCCCCGTGCCCGCAGCGGGCCTCCCTCGGGGCGCCGCCAAAGCCTAGCGGGGATTTTGCGTGGCGCAACAAGGAAAATGAAAATATATGGACATTGCATTATTTTCTGGAATATCAAAATTCCATGCAATCGAGTTCGGGAGGGACACGAATGCCTGCCGAACGAACCGGAACGCCCGATATCTATGCCGATCTGGAGCGTCGTCTGATGACGGCGGGCTTTGCGTCAGGGGCCAAGCTGATGCCATCGGCGCTGCAGCATGAGTATGGCTGTTCAGCCAATACCGTGCGCGACGTGCTGTTGCAGCTGTCCAAGGTCGGGCTGGTCGATTTCGAGATGCAGCGCGGCTTTCGTGCGCGCCGGATTTCGGCTGCGCGGCGCAGCGATATCGCCCGTTTTCGCATCCTGCTGGAACAGGAGGGGGCGGTCGGGTCAATGCGCCAGGGGGGACTTGCATGGGAAGCGCGCCTGACAGCCGCGCATCATTCCCTGAGCCATATCGAGCGTGAGATCGAGCGGCAGGGCAAGATGGGATCGCTTCTGGGCCTGTGGTCGGATGCCGAACTGACGTTCCATGAAACGCTGATCTCGGCGTGTGAAATGCCTGTACTGATCGAGACGTTCGCGTCAATCTACAAACAGTTCCGCCAGCAGATCACCGGGCTGGAAGAGGCTTATTCGCCCGAATTCCTTCATCACATCGTCGCTGAACACCAGGCGATTCTCGACGCCGCACTGTCGCGCGACGAAGATGCCCTGCGTGCCGCAATTCGCCATCATCAACGGCGGCACTTTGGATGATGCACCATTCCACTCAATCAGAGTCCGTTGCGCGCCCTCAGTTCCAGATACAGGGCGGAATGATCCATTTCGCCGCCGTCCATCGCGTCGCGCAAGTGCTTGAACCGGTCGTTGACGGCGCTCACCGTGGGCAGCGTCAGGTTGAGCGAATCAGCCTCGCTCAGCACGTTGTCCAGATCCTTGATCTGGAACTTGGTCAGCCCGCCCGGAACGAAATCGCGATTTGTCATTCGTGCACCATGCTGCTGCAGGATCACACTGTCTGCGAACCCGCCCTTCAGCGCGTCGCGCACGGCGGCGGGGTCGGCGCCCCCCTGTTCCAGCAGAAGCATCGCCTCGGCCACGGCACCGATAGTGCAGGCGACAATGGCCTGGTTGGCCAGTTTCGCCAGTTGTCCCGCACCCACCGGCCCGACATGCACCGGGCGGCCCATTGCGGACAGGACCGGCTGGATTTTCGCGAAAGTATCGGCGTCGCCGCCTGCCATGATTGCCAGGGTCGCGCCCTGCGCCCCCTTGGTGCCGCCGGACACCGGCGCGTCGATGTATCCCATTCCAATGCCTGCAAACCGCGCGGCGTGGGCGCGGGCTTCCTCGGGTCTGATCGACGCCATTTCGACCCAGGTCGTGCCTATGGCAAAGCTGTCCCAGACAGCCTGCTGCACGGCGTTCGAGGCCGGTCCGTCGGACAGCATCGAGATTACGATACCGGCGCCCGCAACCGCGTCTTCGGGCGTTTCGGCCACCGTTGCACCCAGACCGGCCAGCGGCGCAGCCTTGTCGGCGGATCGGTTCCAAACCGTAAGATCGTGCTTTTTCGCCAAGAGGTTACGGGCCATCGGGCCGCCCATCAGGCCGGTTCCCAGAAGGGTGAGCTTGGTCATATCAGGTCCCCTGTTTGCGCTTACACTAGAAACTCACTAGCCCAATTTACAATCAGGAGATTCACATGACGGACCGTCTCAAGGGCAAACGCGCCCTGATCACCGCGGCCGGACAAGGCATTGGCCGCGCCACCGCCGAGATGTTCATTGCGGAAGGGGCAGAGGTCTTCGCCTCGGACGTGAATACCGATCTTCTGGCAGGCCTCGATTGCGAAACCCTGATGATCGACGCCCGCAATGATTCAAGTGTCCAGGCTGGGGTCGCGACAGCGAAACCGGACGTATTGTTCAACTGCGCGGGCTTCGTGCATCACGGCAATGCCCTCGACGCGACAGACGCGGACTGGGACTTTGGCTTCGATCTGAACGTCCGCAGCATGTTCCGCACCATACGGGCCGCCTTGCCGGGCATGATCGAACGGGGCGGCGGGTCGATCGTCAACATGTCATCGGCCTGTTCATCGGTCATCGGCGCGCCGAACCGCTTCATCTACGGCACCACAAAGGCCGCCGTGATCGGCCTGACGAAATCGGTCGCGGTCGATTACATCAAGCAGGGCATCCGCTGTAACGCGATCTGCCCCGGCACCGTGGAATCGCCATCCTGGCACGACCGGGTGAAAGCCTTGGGCGAAGAACTGGGCAGCTATGACACGGCGCTGGAACAATTCGTCTCTCGCCAGCCGATGGGGCGTGTCGCGACCGCCAGGGAAATCGCTTCGCTTGTAACTTATCTGGCGTCCGACGAATCCGGGTTCACGACGGGCCATCCGCATGTCATCGACGGCGGCTGGTCCGGACAATAACAATATCTTACGAGGCGACCTTCATGTCGAAACTTCGCTCACGCCTGTGGTTCAACAACCCCGACAACCGCGAGATGACCGCCCTCTATCTTGAGCGCTATCTCAACTACGGTCTGACGCGGGAAGAGTTGCAGGGCAACAAACCGATCATCGCCATCGCCCAGACCGGCAGTGATCTCAGCCCCTGCAATCGCCACCATATCGAACTGGCCAAACGGGTCCGCGACGGCATCATCTCTGCCGGGGGGGTGCCGCTGGAGGTGCCGGTCCATCCCATTCAGGAAACCGGCAAACGCCCTACCGCGTCGCTGGACCGCAACCTCGCCTATCTGTCGCTGTCCGAGACGCTGAACGGCTACCCCCTCGACGGCGTGGTCCTGATGATCGGCTGCGACAAGACGACGCCCGCGCTTCTGATGGCGGCCGCGACGGTCAACATTCCCGCCATCGCCCTGTCCGTCGGCCCCATGCTGAACGGCTGGTTCAAGGGCGCTCGCACAGGGTCCGGCACCATTGTCTGGAAGGCGCGGGAGATGCATGCCGCGGGCGAGATCGACGACGCCGGGTTCATGGAGATTGTCGCTTCGTCAACGCCGTCCGTCGGGTACTGCAACACGATGGGCACCGCCACGACGATGAATTCGCTGGCCGAAGCCCTTGGAATGCAGCTGCCCGGAGCCGCGGCGATTCCAGCGCCCTATCGTCAGCGGGGCCAAATCAGCTATGAAACTGGCCAGCGCATCGTGCAGATGGTCCATGACGATCTGAAACCGTCAGACATCATGACGCGCGAAGCCTTTGAAAACGCTGTCGTCGTCAACTCCGCCATCGGTGGGTCGACCAATGCGCCGATCCATCTGAATGCCATCGCGCGACATCTTGGTGTGCCGCTGGACAACGACGACTGGCAAGACATCGGGCACAAGGTTCCCCTGCTGGTAAATCTCCAGCCTGCCGGGAAATATCTTGGCGAGGATTACTATCATGCAGGCGGCGTCCCAGCCGTGATCGGACAGCTTCTGGCCGCAGGAATGTTGCCCTATCCGGATGCGCTTACCGCGAACGGCAAGACGATGCAGGATAATTGCGGAGGGCATACCTCTGAACTGCCGGACGTGATTCTGCCTATCGACGCGCCGATGCTGAAGGATGCAGGGTTTCTCAATCTGAAGGGCAATCTGTTCGACAGTGCAATCATGAAAACCTCGGTCATTTCTCCGGAGTTCCGTAAACGCTACTTGTCCAATCCCGATGATCCGGAGGCCTTCGAGGGTCGGGCCATCGTATTCGACGGACCTGAAGACTATCACTTGAAGATTGACGACGAAGCCCTTGAAATAGATGAAGACTGCATCCTCATCATGCGTGGAGTTGGGCCTATCGGTTACCCCGGAGCGGCCGAGGTCGTGAACATGCGTCCCCCTTCGTATCTGCTGAAACGCGACATTCATACGCTGCCCTGCATCGGGGACGGCCGGCAATCCGGCACGTCGGGAAGTCCCTCGATTCTGAACGCCAGTCCCGAAGCGGCAGTCGGCGGAGGCCTTGCTCTGGTCGCGACGGGTGATCGCCTGCGCATCGATCTTGGAAAAGGCACCGCAGACATGCTGGTGGACGAGGAAACGCTGGCCGAACGTCGTACCGCCTTGCCGCCGCATCCCTTCACACCCGACAGCGAGACGCCGTGGCAGGAGATATTCCGCGACCGCGTCGGCCCGCTGTCCGAAGGCATGACCCTGCGCGGAGCAGATGCCTATCGTGGAACGGCGCAAAAGGGTGTCGCTCGCGACAACCACTGAGTCATAAAATATTAATACTTTTCTAGGAGATACAACATGAAACTCTGCCGCTTTGGAGAACCGGGTGCCGAAAAGCCCGGTCTGATCGACCACAATGGCGATCTGCGCGATCTGTCGAACGAAGTCGCCGATATCGGGAACGAAGCCCTGTCGGACATGTCGCTCGACATCCTGTCCAAGGTCGATGCGATGCAACTGCCGCTGGTCGAAGGCCCGGTCCGATACGGCCCCTGTGTCGCCAACGTGGGCAAGTTCCTCTGCATCGGCCTCAACTTTTCCGATCATGCCGCCGAAACCGGCGCGGCAATTCCCGAACATCCGATTGTGTTCCACAAGGCCACCAGCTCGATCATTGGCGCGAACGACGATGTCGTCATGCCGCGTGGGTCGACCCGTTCCGACTGGGAGGTGGAGCTGGGTGTGGTGATTGGCACGACCGCCAAATACGTCAGCGAAGATGACGCGCTGAACCACGTTGCGGGCTATTGCATCGTCAACGACGTGTCCGAACGGCATTTCCAGACGCAGCTGTCCGGGCAGTGGACCAAGGGTAAATCCTGCGACACCTTCGGGCCGATCGGCCCATGGCTGGTCACACGCGACGAGGTGGGCGACCCGCAGAATCTGGCCATGTCCTGTGAAGTGAATGGCAAGCGGATGCAGACCGGCAACACAAACACCATGATCTTCACGGTCGCGCAATGTATCAGCCATCTGAGCGGGCTGATGACCCTGCATCCGGGCGACGTCATCACCACAGGCACCCCTCCGGGCGTCGGAATGGGGATCAAGCCGAACCCGGTCTATCTGAAAGTCGGCGATGTGATGGAGCTTTCGATCGACAAGCTGGGATCGCAGCGTCAGGAGGTAAAGATCGATGACTAAGACGCGCCTCCTCCAGATCGGGGACATTACCGACCGGATGCGCGATGCCCTGTCGGAGCATTTCGACATTGATGTGCTGTTCGATCAGGACGACCGCGCAGTATTCCTGGCGAAAAACGGCGCTGAATACCCGGCGATTCTGACCAACGGGCACTGGGGGGTGCCCGACGACGTCGCCGCTGCGACCCCGAACCTCAAGGTCGTCAGCAGCTATGGCGTGGGCTATGATGCCATCGACGCCGACGCCTATGCGCGCCGTGGCGTGAAGGTCGCGCACACACCCGACGTTTTGAACGACGAGGTAGCGGATACTTTCGTCATGCTCTGGCTGGCGGTCTCGCGGTCGCTGATCCCGTCGGATCGTCATGCGCGTTCGGGCAAATGGGAGACGGAGGGGAATTATCCATTGACCCGCACCGTGCAGAACCGGCGTGTGGGTATTCTCGGACTGGGTCGCATCGGCCAAACCATCGCCGACCGGTGCGAAGCCTTCGGGGCCGAGATCCACTATCATTCCCGGTCGAAAAAGGACGTGGCCTACACGTACCATGATACGGCGAAATCCTGCGCCGAAGCGGTCGAGGTTCTGGTCGCCATCACACCCGGCGGCCCGTCGACGCAGCATATGGTCAATGCTGAAGTATTACAGGCGCTTGGCTCCGACGGTCTGTTCTTCAACGTCGCGCGCGGGTCCGTCGTGGATGAGCGGGCCTTGGTGAAGGCCTTGCAGGATGGCGTGATCGCAGGCGCGGGCCTAGACGTGTTCGAGGAGGAGCCGAAGATTCCCGATGCGCTCAAGTCGATGGACAACGTCGTGCTGACCCCTCATGTCGCGTCCGGCACGCACGAGACGCGGCAGGCGATGGGCGATCTTGCAGTGGGAAATCTGACGCAATGGCTCAAGGACGGCACGGTCAAGACCCCGGTGCCGGAGTGCCGTCACCTTTGACGAAGATCTGGGCGGCTTCATGCAGGGCCGCTCTTTCTTTGCTCTGTAAATACTCCGGGGGCGCGAAGGGAAGTCCCTCGCTCCGCCCTCAGACGCTAAGGCCCGGCATGTCAACGATCCGCCCCGCCAGATAGGTCACCCGGTCCGACACTTCGGTCCGCACCGGGCCGATATGCGGCGCATCGCGCAGGGTGGTAAACCAGTGCTCCGGCGGGTTGCGCCCGCGCGAATTACCGTCAAAACGCAGGTCCCGCAGCACGGCTTCGGCTTCGGGGGGCAGGCGGTCCGGAATGTCCTGACCCGACAGCACCGCCCAGTTCCCCGACCAGAGCCGCCCGACCGACCAGGGATTATACCCTCCGCCCCCCAGCAGCAGGAATCGCGGGGCCAGTTGCATCAGTGCCGCCAGCAGATCCCAATGCGCGTTGTTTGACAGGGCAAGCCGGGACAGCGGATCTTCGTCGACCGCATCGGCCCCGCATTGCAAGACGATGGCGTCGGGCGCGAAATGTTCGACTGCCGGCAGCATCAGGCGATCTCGGGCCAGCGCCATCTCGCTGTCGTTCAGACCGCGCGGCAGGGGCAGGTTGAAGGTCTGGCCGACGCCCGCATCCCCGATCAGCCCGGTAAACGGCCAGCGTTTTTCCTCGTGCGTCGAAATCAGCAGCGTATCGGGGTCATCGGCGAAGGCGTATTCGACCCCATCCATGTGATGCGCGTCGATATCGACATAGGCCACGCGGACAGCACCCGCGCGTTTCAGCGACAGGATGCCCAGCACGGCATCATTCAGATAGCAGAATCCGTTCGCCCGATCCGGCATCCCATGGTGCGTCCCACCGCCGGGGTTATGGATGCGGCCGCCGTCGCGCAGCAGTTCTCCGGCCAGCAAAGATGCGCCCGCTCCGGTTGCGGGACGGCGAAACATCTCGGGGAAGACCGGGTTCGAAACTGTGCCGAGGCCATGTCGCGCGCGGGCATCTTCGTCCACTGCGCCGGAGACCTCGGCATGTTGCAAGGCAGCAAGATAAGCAGGCGTATGCCAGACGGACAGGGCGGCGGGTTTGGCGCGGGGCGAGGTTCGGAATTGCGATGCAGGCAGCCATCCCATTGCGCGCGTCAGGTCCAGCACCGTCGAAACGCGGGGGACGCGCAGAGGGTGCCACGTGCCATAACTCGACCCGCGATAGATGTCCGACCCGAGCAGAAGCGGTGTCACGGGATTGGGCTCTTTTTCGGTAGGATGGCTTCGATGGCGCGCGTCATCTGCGGCGACATCGATCGGGTGCCCACCCGCCCGGCAGCGTCAATCCCGCCCGATGGATTCAGCCGCATCTTGTTGAAGTTCCAGTCAGGCCTTTCGCCATATATCTTCTGCAAGATCCGCCGATCCGCGTATTGATCGGTGAACCCGCACAGCGATGTGGTGCGCACCATCAAAACCATGCAATCCTTCTGGGTGTCGAGGCCGATGGTTCCGCCTTCGCGCGCGCCGAACACGAACCCGATGTCGGTATGGGTCAGCATGGGGGGGCGTTGTCATGGTACATCCCCCGAGGCTAGCCGGACCGCGCCTGCAATCAAGGGGCTACGGCTTGCGCGAGACGCAAAACCTCCTAGATTGAAAGGGGTAACGACATCGGGGATCCTATGATCCGCTATTCGCTGAAATGCACGGATGGCCATGCCTTCGACAGCTGGTTCCAGTCCGCCGACGCCTTCGACGCTTTGGCGGCCAAGGGGCTGGTGACCTGTGCCGCATGCGGTAGTGATCGCGTGGAAAAGGCGCTCATGGCGCCCAAGGTCGGAAGCCTTGCCGTACCCGCGTCTGACATCGAGAAGAAAATCGCGGCCCTGCGTCGCAAGGTTGAATCCGAAGCCACCTATGTCGGCGGTCGCTTCGCCGAAGAAGCGCGGGCGATCCATGGCACACAAGGCGACAAGGCGATCTACGGCGAAGCGAATGCGGCAGAAGTGAAGTCGCTGCTGGAAGATGGCGTGCCCATCGCGCCGTTGCCGTTTTTGCCGAAATCGAAGGCGAACTGACATGCGTGCCCTGATTACCGGCACGTCGCGCGGCATAGGCGCTGCATTGGTCGACGAGGGCCGCGCGCGCGGGCACGAAGTGATCGGTACGACCCGTTCGGGCGATGCGCCGACCCTTGACGTAACTGATACGAGTGCGCAGGCCCGTGTCGCGGCAGAAATCGGCGCGATTGACCTGCTTGTCTGCAATGCAGGCGTCTTCCTCGATCGAGGCGCGACGCTGGAGACCCTGACCGCCGAGGCGCTGAACGACAGTTTCGCGACCAATGCGACCGGCGTGTTCCTGACCGTGCAGGCGCAGCTTGAAAATCTGTCCGAAGGGGGCCGGATTGCCATTATCTCATCGCAGATGGGGTCTTCGTCACAGGCCAGCGGCAACAGTTTCGCCTATCGCGCGTCCAAGGCGGCGGCGATCAATCTGGGACTCGGTCTGGCGGACGCCCTGCGGGAGCGGGGCATCGCGGTCGGTATCTATCATCCGGGTTGGGTCCGAACCGATATGGGTGGCAACTCGGCTGCGATCTCGGTCGAGACCTCGGCCAATGGATTATGGGATCGATTCGAGGCGTTGACCCTTGCACAGACCGGTGCATTCGAAACCTATGATGGGACGCCTCATCCTGTCTGATATCACCAGACGGGCCGCTCTGGCCTCGGGTGCGGCGCTGGCTTTTACAGGGCCGGTGTTGGCCAATGCACAGGTGTCCGTCTTCGCAGCCGCCAGTCTCAAGCCCGCTCTGGATGAAATCGCTGCGGGGTGGGACGTGACGCTATCATATGCGGGAAGCGGCACCCTTGCACGTCAGGTCGCTGCCGGCGCGCCAGCCGATGTCGTGTTGCTTGCGGCGACGGACTGGATGAACTGGCTGGCCGGACAGAATGTGCTGGTCGGCGATCCTGTCCCGGTGGCGGGCAACCGGCTTGTTCTGGTGGGACCTGCCGGTCTCGGTCGCGTCATGCTTTCTGGAAGGGGCATATCGGCGGCGCTCGGGCCAGGACGGCTGGCAATGGGCGATCCGATGTCGGTGCCCGCAGGGCGCTATGCCCAACAGGCGCTGGAGACGCTGGGCCTGTGGACCGGTCTCTCGGATCGTCTGCTGCTGACCACCGATGTGCGCGCCGCGCTGGCCTATGTTGCGCGCGGCGATGTGCCTTTGGGTGTGGTCTACAAGTCCGATGCTGTCGGCACCGGAGTAGAGGTCGCGGCAACCTTTCCTGCGGACAGCCATGCGCCGATCCTCTATCTGGCCGCCTGCGTGACGGCCCGGCCCGAGGCGGCGGAGTTCCTGTCGCATCTCCGCGCCTCCGGTGACATCCTCGCGGCTTACGGCTTCACCGCCGCACCGACCGAATGATTGAGCTGCCGCCCGAGGCATGGGAGGCGCTGCGCCTGTCTCTGAAGGTATCCATCGTGGCGACCGTCCTGTCGCTGCCCGTGGCGATCTGGGTGGCGCACATTCTGGCGCGGGGCCGATTTCGCGGTCGGGGTTTGCTGGATGCCCTTGTCCACCTGCCACTGGTGCTGCCGCCGGTCGTAACCGGATACGCCCTGCTTTTGCTGTTCTCGCGCTCCGGGCCTCTGGGCGCGGTGCTGGAGCCGTTAGGCCTCGGCCTTGCCTTCCGCTGGACGGGGGCTGCGCTGGCAGCGGCGATTATGGGATTCCCCTTGATCGTACGCGCGATCCGGCTGGCGTTCGAAGCGGTCGATCCCAAACTGGAGGAGGCGGCGGCAACACTTGGTGCATCGCCCTGGCGGGTCTGGCGGACGGTCACGTTGCCGCTGGCCGCACCGGGCGTTTTGGCGGGGGCGACGCTGGGCTTCGCCAAGGCCTTCGGCGAATTCGGCGCGACGATCACCTTCGTCGCCTCCATCCCCGGCGAGACGCGGACCTTGCCCTCGGCGATCTATGCCTTTTTGCAAGTGCCGGATGGCGGAGCGGGCCTGCGCGGACTGGTGGCGATTGCGGTTGTGGTCGCAGTGGGAGCAGTCCTGGTTTCGAACTGGCTGGCGCCGCGCATCGCTGCCCGCGTGGCGGGTCGCTGATGTTGGACGTGTCGGTTCAGCACCGGGTCGGGGCGTTCACGCTGGACGTCGATTTGCAGACCGCATCCGGCGTCACGGCGGTCTTCGGTCCGTCGGGTGCGGGCAAGACCACGCTGGCACGTTGCGTCGCCGGTTTGACGCGACCGGATACCGGGCGGATCGCAGTGGACGAGCGGGTCGTGTTCGATGGCGATACGGACCTGCCGCCGCATCGGCGCGACATCGGATATGTATTTCAGGAGGCCCGGTTGTTCCCGCATCTGAGCGTCCGGGGCAACCTGATGTATGGCGCGGGGCGCGGGACGGACCCCACCGATGTGGCAAATATGCTGGGGATTGCCGATCTGATGGATCGGCGCCCCGGCGCTCTGTCTGGCGGCGAAGCGGCGCGGGTCGCTATCGGACGCGCCCTGCTGCGGCAGCCGAAACTGTTGATCATGGACGAGCCGTTGGCGGCGCTGGATGCCCGGCGGCGCGAGACGATCCTTCCATGGCTGGAGCGGTTGAGGGGGGCTGGCGTGCCGATCCTCTATATTTCGCACGCCATCGAGGAGGTCGCGCGATTGGCGGACACCCTGGTTCTGCTGCGGGAGGGGCGCGTGGTGCGGGCCGGGCCGTTGACCGAAATCCTCTCCGACCCCGAGGCTGCCGCGCTGATGGGAC
This sequence comes from Jannaschia sp. L-14R, assembly GCF_056857695.1. Lineage (NCBI taxonomy): Bacteria > Pseudomonadati > Pseudomonadota > Alphaproteobacteria > Rhodobacterales > Roseobacteraceae > Jannaschia > Jannaschia sp. L-14R. The sequence goes on along the minus strand of NZ_JBSXNP010000010.1, from coordinate 472,348 downwards.
CGAGCCAGGCGGGCGCGGTGCTGGAGGGTGATGTGATCGAGGTCGCCGATGGCTTGGCCGCAATCCGGACCCCGGCGGGCGTCTTGCACGTCGCGGGCGTGACCGGGGGCCGCGTGCGCATCCGCATCCGGGCCGAAGACGTTATCGTCGCTACCCAGAAGCCGCAGGGCTTGTCCGCGCTCAATACCCTGCCTGCCGTGATCGAAGCAGTGCAGGCCGGGCAGGGGCCGGGCGTCATGCTGCGGTTACAGGCCGGAGATGGGGTATTGCTGGCAAGGCTGACCCGACGGTCGTTCGACAGGCTGGGGTTGGGCGTGGGGCAGAAGGTCTGGGCCGTCCTCAAGACCAGCGGCGTGGCGCGATCGGACGTGGGGGGCGGAAGTTAGCGCGCGCGATGCAACGCGGCTTCGAGGCCCGGCAGCAACGCGCGTCTTTCGCCCGGTGTCAGGAACGATCCGATCTCGACCGCGCGCGGACCGCCTTCCAGTGTCAGGTAATCCTCGACCCGGCCCACTTTCGCGTGCCATTTCACGCGCGCCCAATGCGAATTCGCCAGCCAGTCGCGGGTGGAACCATCGGGGTCTGTCCGGGTCAGGGTAGCGGTATCTGCCGTCACGGAAAACACTTCCAGAATATCGCGGTCTTTCCAGCTGCGATTTAGCGACCACCACAGAGCGACGACCGATAACATCGCAAAGGGCAGGATACCCCAGAGGGCGACTGTTCCCAGAAGCGCGACCAGCGGCAACATCGCCATGACGGAGGTGCCGCCCATGATCCAGACAAAGCCGGTCCCGGTTAGTGACTGATGCGGCCAGAGCCGCACTTCATACAACAAGGCCCCGGACGATGCCGGGGCCTGCTGTCGGTCTACGGTGACCTCGTAGGGCATCAGTGTCCCGGTTGCTTGTCCCACATGTCGCGCGTGGGAAGCTGTTCGAACGTGTGCGCCGGCGGCGGGTTTGACAGGGTCCATTCCAGCGTGTCCGCATGCTCGCCCCAATAGGCCGGTTCGGTGACCTTGCGACCCGCGAGGATGGTGTAGAACACCACACCGATGAAGAACAGGAACGAGGCGAAGGACAGGAAGGCACCCCAGCTCGACACATAGTTCCAGAGCGCGAAGGCATCCGGATAGTCGATGTAGCGGCGTGGCATGCCCTGGCGGCCCAGGAAGTGCTGCGGGAAGAACGTCAGGTTCGCGCCGATGAAGAAGGTCCAGAAGTGCAGCTTTCCGGCCCATTCGGGATATTGGCGACCGGACATCTTGCCGATCCAGTAATATATGCCCGCAAAGATGCCGAATACCGCACCCAGAGACATCACATAGTGGAAGTGCGCGACCACGTAATAGGTATCGTGATAGACCCGGTCGATCCCGGCCTGGCTTAGCACGATGCCGGTCACGCCGCCGACGGTGAAGAGGAAGATAAACCCGACCGCGAACAGCATCGGGGTCTCGAAGCTGACCGAGCCGCCCCACATCGTCGCGATCCAGGAGAAGATCTTCACCCCCGTCGGAACCGCGATGATCATCGTCGCGACCATGAAGTAGGACTGCTGTGTCAGCGACATGCCGACCGTGTACATGTGGTGCGCCCAGACGACGAAGCCCAGACCGCCGATTGCGACCATCGCATAGACCATGGGCAGGTAACCGAAGATCGGTTTTTTTGAAAAGGTGCTGATGACATGAGACACGATGCCGAATGCGGGCAGAATCACGATGTAGACCTCGGGGTGACCGAAGAACCACAGGATGTTCTGATAGAGCACCGGGTCACCGCCTCCTGCCGGATCGAAGAACGTCGTTCCGAAGTTCCGGTCCGTCAGCAACATGGTGATCGCTCCGGCCAGAACCGGCAGTGCCAGCAGGATCAGCCAGGCCGTCACGAAGATCGACCACGCGAACAGCGGCACCTTGTGCAGCGTCATGCCCGGTGCGCGCATGTTCAGAAAGGTCGTGATGATGTTGATCGCGCCCAGAATGGACGACGCGCCCGATACGTGGACGGCGAAGATGGCGATATCGGTCGACATGCCCGCTTCGGTCGTGGACAGCGGCGGATACAGCACCCACCCGATGCCGGACCCGTTCTGACCGTTGCCACCGGGCACCAGCACCGACAGGATGGCCAGCGAAGTGCCTGCCACGAACAGCCAGAAAGACAGGTTGTTGAGGCGCGGAAAGGCCATGTCCGGCGCACCGATGTGCAGGGGCATGAAATAATTGCCGAAACCGCCGAACAGGGCCGGGATCACCACGAAGAACATCATAAGGATGCCGTGGCCGGTAATCAGCACGTTCCACAGGTGACCGTTCGGCGTGCAGGTTTCCGCGGCGTTCGCAAACAGCCGCGCCCCTTCGATGCACATGAACTGAACACCCGGCTCCATAAGTTCGAGCCGCATGTAGATGGTGAACGACACCGAGATGAAACCCGCAAGTCCGGAAACGAACAGGTAAAGGATCCCGATATCCTTGTGATTTGTAGACATGAACCAGCGCGTGAAGAAGCCCGGCTTCTCGTGCGTGTCGTGTCCGGTCTGTGCGGCGTCGGCCATGCGGTCGCTCCCGTGACGTGAAAATCGATTCTGCGGCGGGATGCGGACACCCTTCCGTGATACAGGGCGTTCTAGCCCTCGTATCCCGCTGGGGCAACGGCACAAGAGGTCGCGGAGGGCGGGAAAATTGCCGCAGGGGTTGTTTTATCGGTCCTGTCTCAGGTTCGGTACTGCGCCAGAGCCCGGTTTTCCGCAGGAATGCGAACGCCGAACAGCAATGCGGCGTTCAGGGCCGTGAAAAGGAGCGCAACCCAGGTCAGTCCCAGAACCATGGGCGTCACGGCGATTTCTGCAATGACGACCGCATAATTCGGATGGGGGATTATGCGGAACGGCCCGCGTGACTCCAGCGGTTCGTTCAGGACGATGATGCGGGTGGTCCATCGCTCGCCCAGCGTGACCAGAACCCAGACCCGCAGGACTTGCAAGATGACGAAGGCCGCTAACCAGGGCAGGCGAAGCGGCTCATCCCAGCCCCAGACGACCATCGCCCCGATCCACGCAATGTGCAGGACGACGATGGCCGGATAGTGCGCCGCGCCATGTTCCACTGCCCCGCGTGCGAGCAAGCGGGCGGTATTGTGCCGCGCGATCGCCAGTTCGACCAATCGCTGCACGATCACGAAGGTCAGGAACAGGACCGGGCCGATCATGCGGAAATCTCCAGCGGAACGAAGGACGCGGTGAAGCCCGGGCCGAGCGCCATCATCAGGAACCGGCCCGTGCGCCCGGCTTTTCGGGCGGCATCCAGCACGAACAGGACGGTCGGCGCGCTCATGTTGCCATGGTCGCGGAGCACTTCGCGCTCCAGGTCGAGCGTGCCGTCGGGCAGGTCCAGCGCGGTTTCCAGCGCGGTGATGACCTTTGCTCCTCCGGGGTGACAGATCATGCCATCGAATTCGGCCCGCGTCCGACCCATGGCGGTCAGGGCCGCGTCGACCGCCCCTGCCATATGCGCCATGGCAAAGGCGGGAATGGACCTGTCGAAGATCACGCCAAGGCCGGAATCGTCCACGTCCCAGCCCATGATCTCCAATGTGTCGGGCCAGATGTGCTGAACGCCCGCGTCCAGCGTGATGGCAGCCGCGCCATCGGTCGACAGACAGGCCGCCGCAGCGCCGTCACCGAACAGAACGGTGGCGATGATATCTGACTTTTGCAGCCGATCCGTGCGGAACGATGGGGTGCAGGCCTCGACTACGATCAGCAGGACACGCGCGCCGGGACGCCCCTTGGCAAGCTGTGCGGCGATCGACAGACCGGAGGCGCCGCCCGCACACCCCAGCCCGAAAACCGGCACTCGCATCACATCCTGGCGGAATCCCATATCGCTCCAGACCACTGCCTCCAGCGTCGGTGTGGCGATGCCTGTTGACGTGACGGTCACGACCACGTCGACCGTTTTCGCGGTCCAACCCGCGTCATCCAATGCGGCCGAAGCGGCATCGCGGACCATCGCGGCACAGCCATTGTGCCAGATGCGGTTGCGCTCTTCCCACCCATGGGCGGCATCGTCGAACCATTCCAGCGGTGCGACAGAACGTCTCCGTTCGATGCCGGACTGCGAAAAGGTCGTCAGGAGACGGGCGAATTGAGGATACCGCGGACCAAGGATCTTTTCGGCACGCGCCTGAACCAGATCTTGTGGCAGGTCGTGTGGCGGCAATACGGTCGCCAGCCCGTGAAGCATAACAGTCATGGGCCAATTATCCCGAGAGCGGATCAAGACCGCCGTTCGCGACAACATGGATCGCCGCAGAGTCGCGTCAAACGCTCATCGAACACAAAATCGGCATTCGACCGTTTACGCGACGTCACGACAGCCTGTAGATTCGCCTGAGCGGTGGGACGACGTATCTGCCGAATATCAGGAGGCCAAGCGTTATGGCGGCTTACGTAATCTTCGACGTCGATATCCGCGATGCGGATGAGTATCAGATCTTCATGACGCGCGTGAAGCCAGCCCTGGCCGAGGCAGGGGCGAAATATCTGGCGCGCGGCGGCCCGCACAGGGTGCATGAGGGCGATTGGGAACCGCGACGGATCGTCTTGATCGAGTTCCCATCCGTCGCCGCGTGGGAGGAGTTCTATAACGGACCAACCTACCAAGGACTCAAAACAATCAGGGATGCCTGCAGTTCTGCTCGACTGGTCTGTGTAGAAGGGCTGGATGCGTCAGTTTGACGAACCCGGTTTGATGCCGCCTATGCGTCGCTGACATTCGGAAAAGCATGCCCGAACGTCCGCTTCAAAGCCGCGTCCAGATCGTCCATCGTCACCGGCAGCCCCAGGTCGACCAGCGACGTGATTCCATGCCCGGTGATGCCACAGGGCACGATACCATCGAAATGCGACAGATTTGGCTCAACGTTGATCGACAGGCCATGAAAGCTGACCCATTTCGACAGGCGGATGCCGATGGCGGCGATCTTGTCTTCGCGCGGGGTGCCGTCGGGCAGGGGCGGTTTATCGGGCCGTTCGATCCAGACGCCGACCCGACCTTCGCGGATATGCCCGGTCAGTCCGAATTCGGCCAGTGCGGCGATGACCCAGGTTTCCAGCGTCTGCACGAAGGCGCGCACGTCGCGACCCCGCGCCCCGACGTCCAGCATCGTATAGACGACCCGCTGCCCCGGCCCGTGGTAGGTATATTGTCCGCCGCGCCGGGCCTCGTAGACGGGAAACCGGGCCGGGTCGGTCAGGTCCGCCGGTCTGGCCGAGGTTCCTGCCGTGTACAGCGCTGGATGTTCCAGCAACCAGATCGCCTCGTTCGCCGTGCCGTTGCGGATCGACGCGACCCGGTCCTGCATCGCGGTCAGGGCGTCGGGATAAGGGACGGGCGCGTCCGAAGTGATCCAGTCGGGTTGCATGATCGGTGACTAGGTCGGAGACCGCCGCGCCGCAAGTCGCGCCCACGGTCTGGGGTCCGACCCAAAGGCCATTCGCGACACGGCGCTTTTCGCGCTATCGCCCGACAAACCCTCTTTCCTTTCCCGTACGGCGCGGCTATCCCCGCGCCACGCTGAACTGGCTTTGCGGTCGTGGCGGAATTGGTAGACGCGCAGCGTTGAGGTCGCTGTGAGGTAACACTCGTGGGGGTTCGAGTCCCCCCGACCGCACCAGCCAGAAATGCCAAAACGCCGTCCCTTCATCGGGTCGGCGTTTTTGCATTTCGAAACGCACGTGAACCGGGGCAGGTCAGGCCGTCCGTGTGCCCCAGCCGCGCCATGCCGGGCGGGTGTCGGTCAAACTGATCTCGCCGTGACGCTCGGACCCCAGGCGCAGCGTCGCTTCGCGCAGAATTTCGATACCGACATTCGCATCCTTTGGCAGCAATGCACCGTCCAGTGGCCGTCCGAACGTCAGGTGATACGGCTGCACGTCCTTGTTAAGCGTTTCATGAAACAAGGTTATATCGCGCAATGTCGGGTGGATTGCATCGAAGGCATAGAACATCGCCGAATTGCGCGCCCGGATGTGCAGAGGAATGACCGGCAATTCGAACTTGCGCGCGATCATGGCGGCCGAGGCCATCCACGGACGTTCGTGCAGGCGAAGGCCGCGCCGCTTGGCCAGTCGTCCGCTGGGAAAGATAACGCCCAGACGCCCGGCTTCCAGCGCCTTACGCGTCAGTTGCATCGTTTCACGTGTCTTGCTGACAGTGCGCTTGTCCTCGCGCCATTCGACGGGAACGATGATGTCCGAAAACTGCGGTAAGACGCGAAGGATATCGCTGTTGGCATAGTAGAATGCATCGGACCGCCGCTGCATCAGCTGATCGTGCAGGATGATGCCGTCGGCGATGCCGGTGGGATGGTTCGTCACGACAAGGGCGGGACCGGTCGTCGGGACGTTTTCAATGCCCGTTGCTGTGACGCGACGGGCGATGCGGCGGGCAAGGTCCGCCATGATGTCGGGGACGGGCAAATCGATATAATGTGTGCCGATTTCGACCGAGCGTTCATAGGCCAGAAGACGGTCAAGGATGCCGCGCGCGGCTCGGGAGGAAACACCCGGTTCGAACAACCATGGGGCCCGTTCAGCAATCATTGGATCTAGACGGTCGCGCATGGCGCTTCCTCAGCATTCTAAGTGTCAGGTCCATGATAGCCCTGTCAGATTATGAGACAAATAGTCCTGCGTGGCCAGCAATTCCACTGCGTATTGGTGGTGAACGCAAAAACCCGCTGTCGTGGGGTTTCACGCATCGCTCCTGCGGCACGCTAATCATTATATCGGTGAAATAAGAAGCCTGCCCGCTCTGCACCCGAATGATGGCTTGCGTGACCTCATGAGCCGCGCCGTAACACCCACCTAAATCAATCAGCCGCGTCGGCATGATCCCCATTGCCCGACGATACCCGATAATCCGGACGTGTCATGCTTTCAGCATCCGGATCACCATCTCCGACAGGTCACGGCTGAGACCTGTTGTTCCCGAAATTCGCTCCAGTTGTGCCTTCATCATGGCTTGACGGTCGGCATCGTAGCGGGTCCAGCCGTCGAATGCCGTCGACAGGCGAGCCGAAGTCTGGGGGTTCGATTTATCAAGGTGCAACAGCCATGACGCCAGGAATTCATAGCCTGTACCATCGGGATTATGAAATCCTGCCGGATTGCCGCCCGTCAGCCCCGCGATCAGGGACCGGAATCTGTTGGGGTTCGACGCGTCGAAATCCCTGTGTCGGGTCAAGCGATCGGCCACACCCACCGCATCGCGCGGCGCGGCATGGGCGACCTGCGCCATGAACCACTTGTCCATCACCAGGCGATCATCCTGCCAATCCTGTTCGAAGCGGTGGGCGACCGTCTCGTCGCCTGCATCCAGAAGGCAGGCGAAGGCCGCCATGCGATCGGTCATGTTGTTGGCCGCGTCATAAGCCGCACGCGCCGCCTTGCCGCCATCGAGCATCGTCTGCAACCGCAGCAGGGTAGCGGAAAGCGCCCGTTTGCCGGCGTCCTCGGCTTTCGGGTCGTAACTGCCGGGGGTGGCATTGCTCTCACGAAGGTCGGACAGGTCGTCTCGGAGATGCTCGGCCATCGCAAGCTGTGCGGCGCGGCGGACGGCATAGATCCGATCCGGGTCGGGGACGACATCGGCATTGTGCAGCGACTGTGCCAGATCGTCTTCGGACGGAAGCGCAAGCGCCAGTGCCCGGAACGCCGGATCGGCATCGGTATCAGTCGCAAGGGTCGTCATCGCGTCCAGCCATGGCGTGTCGAAGTCAGCATCGTCCGTTACCGCACGCATCAGCCGGTCCTTGGCCAGCGCCCGACCGGCCTCCCATCGGTTGAACGGATCGGTATCATGCGCAAGCAGGGTAAGCCGCTCCGCGTCTGGTTGGACGAAGTCGAGGATGACTGGCGCGGAGAAGCCCCGCAGAATTGACAGAACCGGCTTTGCGTCCAAATCGAACGACAGGTGGTCGGTCTCGGACGTCAGCTCGTGGATCTGCGTTCCGACAACTTCCGACCCGTCCTGAGCCAGTAGTCCGAAGGCCAGTGGAATCGGCATCGGTTTCTTGTTTGCCTGACCCGGCGTGTCGGGGATGACCTGTTCCAGGTCAATACGATACGAGCCGTCGTTAAAGTATTCTGTCACTTTCACGACTGGTGTTCCAGCCTGCGTGTACCACAGCTTGAACTGTGTCAGATCACGACCCGTCGCCGCCTCGAAACAGGCCAGCCAGTCTTCGATGGTGCAAGCCTGCCCGTCGTGCCGTTCGAAATAAAGCGCGCATCCGGCGGCATATCCTTCGGCCTCCACCAGCGTGCGCAGCATGCCGATAAGCTCGGCACCTTTCTCATAGATGGTGGCGGTGTAGAAATTATTGATCTCGACAAAGCTTTCAGGCCGGACAGGATGGGCCAGCGGTCCGGCATCTTCGCGAAACTGGCGTGCGCGCAGGTTCAGCACGTCGCCGATATGCTGCGTCGCAAAACCGCGCGCGTCCTGACTGAACTGTTGATCGCGAAACACCGTCAGCCCTTCCTTGAGACACAGCTGAAACCAGTCGCGGCAAGTGATGCGGTTGCCGGTCCAGTTGTGAAAATACTCATGCGCGACGATGCGTTCGATATTGGCGAAATCCGCATCGGTCGCGGTTTCAGGCGAGGCCAGGACATATTTGGAGTTAAAGATGTTCAACCCCTTGTTTTCCATCGCGCCCATGTTGAAATCATCGACCGCCACGATGTTGAACACCGACAGGTCATAGACGCGGCCATAGACTTTTTCATCCCAGGCCATCGAACGTTTCAGACTGTCCATTGCATATGCGGTCCGCCCCTCGTCGCCGGGCCGGACCCAGACATTCAGCGCAACGTCGCGTCCGTCCATCGTGGTGAAACTGTCGTTTGTCGCGATCAGGTCGCCCGCGACAAGCGCGAACAGATAGGTCGGTTTGGGCCATGGATCGCGCCAGTGTCCATGACCGGTTTCGTCGCCGTTCGACAGCATTACGGGAAGGTCTGCGTCGATCTGCACGTCATAGGTCGCCATCACGTCGGGCCGGTCCAGCATGTACGTGATCCGGCGGAACCCCTCGGCCTCGCATTGTGTGCAATACATGCCGTTGGACATGTACAGCCCGGACAGGGCCTTGTTGGTCTGCGGCGCGATCTCGACCTCGGTTTCCAAAAGGAAGCTGTCGGGGGCGTTCAGAATCGTCAGCGTCGTCTCGGTCAGACTGTAGGCGTCTGGAGATAACTCCTCTCCGTCCAGCCGGACGGCCAGCAGCTTCAGCAGTTCGCCATTCAGAACCATGTCGCCCGGCCCCTGACGGATACAGGTCAGGCGGGAAGAAACGCGCGTTGCCAACGGGTCCAGACGGACCTGCAGATCGACGTGGGTCACCGTCACGGGAACGGGGGCATAATCGGCCAGATAGATGGTTTGATCCTGTTCGGGGGTCGCATCGCGCATGGAAGGCTCCTTTTGCGGGCAAGCTAGGGCTGGCGGAATGGGGGCGCCAGTCTATTTCCGCTGAGGCGGGGAACACAGCGAAACCAGGGCGGTTTCGCCATGGCCAGGATGATGCGGAAGGCGAATATGCCGACGAAAACCTGTGCGACCTGCGGGCGGCCGTTCACATAGCGTCGAAAGTGGGCAAAGGATTGGGACCAGGTGCGATATTGTTCAGACAAATGCCGTTTGAGGCGAAGCGGTAAGAAAACTTGACCAATCCTTGTTGCCGATAGGAAACCTGCGCGTTACATCCCTGTCAACGCTCAAGGAAGGATCGACATGACCCGTATCAATAAATCCGGCCTTCAGGTCTCGACCGATCTGGCCAGCTTCATAGACGACAAGGCACTTGTCGGCACCGGCGTCGAGAGCGCCGCCTTCTGGGACGGCTTTTCGAAGCTCGTCCACGATCTGGCACCGAAGAACGCGGCCTTGCTTGCCAAACGCGCTTCGATCCAGACCCGGATCGACGATTGGCACAGGGCCCGCGCCGGTCAACCGCACGATGCCACAGCCTATAAGTCTTTCCTGACTGACATCGGTTATCTGGTTCCCGAAGGCCCCGATTTCACGCTGGAAACGCAAGGCGTTGACCCGGAAATCGCAGAGGTTCCCGGACCGCAGCTGGTCGTGCCGATCACCAATGCACGGTATGCCCTGAACGCTGCGAATGCGCGCTGGGGGAACCTGTATGACGCGCTCTACGGCACGGATGCGATCGGCGATTTGCCGTCTGGTAAGGGGTATGACGCGGCGCGCGGTCAGCGGGTGATCGATTGGGGCAAGGGATTTCTGGATCAGGTGCTGCCGCTGACTCAGGGGTCGTGGAAGCACGTGACCGATCTGAAGATCGAGGACGACCGACCCGTACTGCGCAAGGGTGCCGACGTCGTGGAGATCGCCGATCCACACGCTTATCAAGGATGGGTCGAGACTGATGGCACGATCCGCGTTCTTTTGCGCAATAACGGGCTGGGGATCGTTCTGGTGATCGCGCGGGACGGCACGATCGGCCGTGACGATCCGATGGGTCTGGACGCGATTCATCTGGAATCGGCGCTCTCCGCGATCATGGACTGCGAAGATTCGGTTGCCTGCGTTGATGCGGAAGACAAGATCGGTGCCTATGCGAACTGGCTGGGGCTGATGCGTGGCGACCTCTCGGAGCAGGTGACCAAGGGCGGCGAAACCTTCACCCGCGCGCTGAATCCCGACATGGAATTCAACGGTCCGGGTGGCGTCATCACTGCTAAGGGACGCGCCCTGATGTTAATTCGCAATGTCGGGCACCTGATGTCGAACCCGGCCATCCTGCTGCGCGACGGCAGCGAGATTCCCGAAGGACTGATGGATGCGGCGATCACGACGCTGATCGCGATGCACGATCTGAAAAAGACCTATGGGCCACGCAATTCGGTGACAGGGTCGGTCTACGTCGTGAAACCCAAGATGCACGGCCCCGAAGAGGTCGCCTTCGCGGACGAGATATTCTCCCGCGTCGAAGCGCTGCTGGGTCTGCCCGCGAATACCGTGAAACTGGGCATCATGGACGAGGAGCGCCGGACGTCGGTCAATCTGAAGGAGTGCATACGGGCCGCCAAGACGCGCGTGGCCTTCATCAATACCGGCTTCCTGGACCGGACCGGCGACGAGATACATACCAGTATGGAAGCCGGACCGATGCTGCCCAAGGGCGAGATGAAATCAACTCCCTGGATCAAGGCTTATGAAGACCGGAACGTTGATATCGGGTTGGCTTGCGGCTTGAAGGGCAGGGCGCAGATCGGCAAGGGGATGTGGGCCATGCCCGACCTGATGGCCGATATGCTGGAACAGAAGATCGGTCATCCGCAGGCTGGCGCGACCTGTGCCTGGGTTCCGTCGCCGACCGCCGCGACGCTGCACGCGACGCATTATCATCATGTCGACGTTCTGGCCCGTCAGGACGAACTGGCCGCCGGTGGCGCGCGGGGCACGCTGGAGGATCTGCTGACCATACCGGTGATGGAGGGGCGCAACCTGTCCGACGCGGAGGTCACGGCGGAAATCGAGAATAATGCGCAAGGCATCCTGGGGTATGTTGTCCGTTGGGTCGATGCCGGTATCGGATGTTCCAAGGTGCCGGATATCAACGACGTCGGCCTGATGGAAGATCGCGCGACCTGCCGGATTTCGTCACAGGCGCTGGCGAATTGGCTGCACCACGGTGTGATCTCGGCCGATCAGGTCGAGGCCGGGATGCAGAAGATGGCCGCCAAGGTCGACGCCCAGAATGCGGGCGATCCAAGCTATGTGCCGATGGCGCCCGGCTTCGACGGTATCGCCTACAAGGCTGCGCAGGACCTTGTATTTAAGGGTCGGGTGCAGCCATCCGGCTATACCGAACCGGTGCTGCACCGGCGCCGGCTAGAGCTGAAGGCCAGCTGACGCTACCCACCGAAAACTTATCGAAAGGACCATATCAATGGCCGAAATCAACCTGCGCCGCGCCCGCCAGATCATCAAAGGCATCATGGCGCGTGGCAAGGAGATGGATCTGAAACCACTGTCCGTCATCGTGCTGGATTCTGGTGGTAACGTGAAGGCGTTCGAACGGGACGATGCCGCCGCACCGGGCCGTTTCGCCATCGCACACGGCAAGGCCTATGGCTCGATCATGCTGGGCATGGCAGGCAAGGCCCAGATGGCGCGCGCCGAACAGCAGGCCTATTTCATGGCCGCCGTGAACGGTGTGTTCGGCGGGCAGGTCGTTCCGGTGCCGGGGGGCATACTGGTGCGTGATGCCAAGGATAATATTATCGGCGCGGTCGGGGTCACCGGCGACACATCGGACAACGACGCGGTTGCGGGCCTTGCCGGGATCGAAGCGGCGGGCCTTAAGGGCGAGGCCTGACCGCCACCGCTCGGGTTGCGGGAGTTTTGCGCCACGGACCGCGGCAAGCGCCCATCTTCGGTTCGGGATCAATCTGGATAGCGGCATAGTGCAGGCCGCTCCTGCCGTCATCCACGGGCCAGACGGGCCTTGTGCGCCAGCGCATCCCCGCATCTGCCGATGCCGGACTATCGCGAGCGCATCCGGGTCGCTATCTTCCCCTGTAACCGGAGGACTGACATGCGCCCGATCGTCGGCATCATCTCGAACCACTATCTTATCAACGACCAATATCCTGCCCATGCCAACGGCTCTATGAACACTGATGCCGTATCCAAGGTCGCGGGTGCGATGCCGCTGACCTTTCCCGGCGATCCCTCGGTGGTCGGGATCGACGAGTTGCTCGAAACCTTCGACGGCTTTCTGCTGACCGGCGGGCGGCCCAACGTCCATCCCGAGGAATACGGCGAGGCCGAAACCGATGCGCATGGCACCTTCGACCGCAACCGCGACCGCGTGGCCCTGCCGCTGATCCGCGCGGCGGTCGAGCGGGGTCAGCCCGTTCTGGGTATCTGCCGTGGTTTTCAGGAGATCGCGGTCGCCTTCGGGTCAACGCTGCATCCCGAAATCCGCGACCTGCCGGGGCGCACCAATCATCGCATGCCCCCCGACGGCACGCTGGAGGAGAAATTCGCCCTGCGCCACGACGTGCATTTCACGCCGGGCGGGCCGTTTGCCCGGCTGATGCGGTCCGAGACAGTCCTGACAAACACGCTGCACGGGCAGGGGATCAAGCAACCGGGGCCGCGCGTCCGGATTGATGGCTGGGCCCCCGATGAAACGCCCGAAGCCATCTTCATCGACGGCGCACCGGGCTTTGCGCTGGCCGTGCAATGGCACCCGGAGTGGAATGCGGACGACGACCCGGTGTCGCGCCCGCTGTTCGAGGCTTTCGGCGATGCCTGTCGGGCATGGCGCGCGGAACGGTCGACACCTTTGCAACGCGCGGGCTGATCAGAACCCGTAAAGACGGGCCGGATTGTCCACCAGAACGGCCTGCCTCACCTCGTCGTCCGGGCAAACCCGGTCAAACGCATCCAGCAGCGCGCCTGCCGCGCCGCGCTTTGCCCCGCCCAGCATGATCTGTGGCCAATCCGACCCCCACAGACAGCGCAGCGGATTGGCCGCCAGCATCGCCGCAACATGCGCATCCGCCGCCTCGAACGGTGTCGCGCAAAAGCGATAGGGCGCAGACAGTTTCACCCAGACATGACCATGTTCCATCAGGTCGAGCAGGGCGCGAAACCCCGGTTCGTCGACTCCTTTCGACAGGTCCGGCCAGCCCATGTGGTCCAGAACGACCGGCACAGGCATCGCGGCGATCCGGGGGGCAAGTTCGGCCATATGGCGGTCGGCCTGCAACAGCATCTGCACGTGCAGTCCCCTGTCGGCCAGACGCGGGGCCATCGCCTCGACGCCATCCCACGACAGGACGCCGCCATGAACATAGTTCAGGCGCACGCCCTCGAACCCTTCGGACTGCAGATCATCCAGTTGATCCTCGGTCGCCGTATCGGTCACCAGGCCGATCCCGCGGGTCGTCTCCCGGCCCAGGGTATCTATGGTCCGGGCGGCCAGGCCGTTGTCGGTTCCATAAAGAATGGACTGGACGATGACCGTATGCGTTGTGCCGAGGGTCGTCATCTGCGCGCGGTAGGCGGCAATGTAATCGCGGAAGTTCCAGCCCTCGGCCGGATCCTCGACCCGCCCGTCCCACAGCCGGGCATCCGATGGCGCGCCGAGCATGTGAACATGCGTATCACATGCCCCCTCCGGCGCACGGCGGGCGGGCGCGGTCGCGGGCAGCGGCGGATCGGAGCGCGGCAGTGTCATGTTGCAAGTGTATCGACCGGACTACCCCGCGACAATGTCATCAACGGCTGTCAGCCATATTGCTCCAGCATTTGCAGCAAATCATCATGAGAGTTCGCTTCCTGCACCGGCTTGTCCCTGCGCCAGCGCAACATCCTGGGAAATCGCAACGCCACGCCTGACTTGTGGCGCGTGGATTTCTGGATGCCCTCGAACCCGATCTCGAACACATGCTCGGGCGGGACCTGCCGCACCGGACCGAAGCGCGCCAGCGTGTTGCGCCGCACCCAGTGGGTGATCTTGCGAAACTCCTCGTCGGTCAGGCCTGAATAGGCCTTGGTGAACGGCACCAGCTCGTTTCCCTTCCAGACCGCGAAGGTAAAATCGGTGTACAGGTTCGCCCGTCGCCCGTGCCCGGCCTGCGCATAGATCATCACCGCATCCAGCGAGAGCGGGTCCAGCTTCCACTTCCACCAGTCGCCCTTCTTGCGGCCGACGTGATAAACGCTGTCGCGGCGTTTCAGCATCAGACCCTCGGCATCCGCATCGCGGGCGGTGGCGCGGACCTTCGCCAGATCGTCCCAAGTTTCGAACGGAATCAATGGCGACATGGCGACCGGGGCGTCCGACGGCAGGTCGGCCAGCAACGTCGCCAGACGCGCGCGTCGTTCGACAAAGGGCAGGGCGCGCAGGTCTTTCCCGCCCTGTTCCAGAAGGTCATAGGCACGCAGGATCACAGGCGCTTCGGCCAGCAATTTCTTCGGCACCGTCTTGCGCCCGATGCGCGGTTGCAGTGCCGAAAACCGCAGGGGGCGATGTGCTTCGGCGTCCCAGACCAGAATTTCGCCGTCCAGAACCGTGCCATCGGGAATGAAATCGGCGGCGCGGGCGAATTCGGGGAAACGGTCGGTCATCAACTCCTCTCCGCGCGACCACAGGTGATGCTGTCCGCCGCGCAGGATCAGCTGTCCGCGAATGCCGTCCCATTTCCATTCCGCCAGCCAATCCGCAGGCGGACCCAGGTTGGCCACATCTCCCTCGACGCCATAGGCCAGACAGAAGGGATAGGGTCGGCTCAGGTCAGCGTCAGGGTCCGGGTCCGTAATCAGCGCGGCATAGCCTGTGCTGTCCGGCGTCCAGTTGCCCATCAGGCGATGCGCCAGTTCCACCTCTGCAATGCCGGTGGCACGGGCCAGCGCGCGGGTCATCAGCTTTTGACTCACGCCGACACGAAACCCGCCTGTGATCAGCTTGTTGAAGACGAAGCGCTCCGTGCCTGCCAGCCGATCCCACGCCTGCAGGATCGCGGCCTTGCGCGTGGGTTCATCGACGGCTGACAAGGCGCGTATATCGGTGATCCAGTCGGTCAGGCTGCGGTCCGAGGTCGCGCCCGGTTCGGGCAGGACCAGATGGATGGTCTCGGCCAGGTCACCCACCACATCATAGCTCGCCTTGAACAGCCACATCGGCAGGTCCGCCAGTTCGGCAGCCCATTCCGACAAGCGGCTGGCGTTGACCGTGCGCTTGGGTCTGCGTCCCGACAGCAGGGCAATCGTCCAGAGGCGGTCCTGTTCCGGCGCATCGGCGAAATACGCAGCCAGCGCAGCAGTCTTGAGCGTGGTCTTTGTGGTCTGATCCAACGCGGTGAACAGGGTGGCGAAACGTTTCATGCCGTGCCTCCCCGCAAAAAGGCCGCCATCGCGTCGACGGCGTGGTCGGCCTTGGGCGTGCGGCCGACGAATAATTGCCAGACATGCGGCACACCGTCCGTTTTTTGCACTTCTACGGAGACGCCCGCGCGGACCAGGTGCTCCGCGATGGCGTCCGTATCCGCCTCGAGCACCTCGCCCGTGGCACATTGGATCAGCACCGGCGGAGAATTGTCGAAGACCGCGTGGATCGGGGAAACGCGCGGATTTCTGGGGTCGGCGCATCCGACGTAATCGCGGGCGACACGGTGAAGCAGTGCCAAGGGGAAGATCATCTCGCCACGTATGTCCGGCGTCGGTCGGGATGGATCAAGGTCGACTGCAGGCGAGACAAGAACAACCCGTTCCGGCGGTGTGCCGTCCGCCAGCAGGTCGGCCAATGTCGTCAGGGCAAGGGTTCCGCCCGCGCTGTCACCGCCCAGGGCAAGCGGGCCTGCGGCGATCAGTTCACGGGCAACGGCAATGCAATCGTCCGGCCCAGCCGGGAAAGGATGTTCCGGCGCAAGACGATACTCCGGCAGGATCACGTGTCGCCCCGATCGTTGTGCCAGGGCAAGTGCCAGGCGGGCATAGCTGCGGGCCGATCCCAGAACGAATCCGCCGCCATGCAGCCAGAGAAGGGAACCCGCCGCATCCATGGGTGCGAAAACGTGGCAGGGGACTCCCGCGATTGTTCGTCTTGTGACTGTCATCCCGTCGAGCTGCGGCGTGCGCGGAGTCAGCAGCCGGACCGCATGCCGATGCAGCGCCCAGGGCAGGGGCAGGGTCAGTGCCGGTTTGACGATGCCCCGGCAGATCACCACCAGCGCCCGGTCCCGCCAACTCATGCGATATCCTCGGCGTCGAGCAACTCGTCCCCGAACTCGGTCTGCACGATCTGCGCATCGTAGCCCTGATGCTCCAGCCAGTCGCGGAACGTCGAAGTATAGCCGTGGGTCGCGAAGATCCACGTCGCGCCGGTTTCCGCGATAGCCGCGTTCAGACCCTTCCAGTCGGCATGATCGCTGACGACAAAACCGCGCTCGGTTGCCCGCCTGCGCCGCACGCCGCGCAGCGCCATCCAGCCCGATGCAAAGGCCGTGGCGACCGGCCCGAAGCGTCGGGACCAGGTGCTGTCGAGTGCAGAGGGCGGTGCGATGAGCATGGCACCGGGAGAGGCCTTGGGATCGAGGTCGGGGGTGACGCGCACCGTGTCCGGCAGGCGCAGGCCTTGCGCGCGCAACACTTCGTTCGTGTTCTCGACCGCGCCATGGGTCAGGATCGGACCGATGTCTGGGTCCAGCATCGTAATGACGCGTTGCGCCTTGCCCAGCGAATAGGCGCCGATCGCGGACACGCGGCCCTGTTCGGCATTCGCCCGCCACCAATCGTTGATCTGCGCTGCCAGTTCAGCTTCGGGGCGCCAGTCGAACACCGGCAATCCGAAGGTACATTCGGTGATGAAAGCGTGACATTTCACCGGCTCGAACGGCTCTGACAGGCCATCGGCGGTGGTCTTGTAATCGCCCGACACGACCCAGACCTCGCCCTTGTGCTCGACGCGGATCTGCGCGCTGCCGGGGACGTGACCTGCGGGGTGAAAGCTGACGGTGACGCCATTGATATCGCGTCTTTCGCCAAAGGCGATCCCGTCGAGTGTGATCTCCCCCAGCCGGTGGCGTATGACCGGGGCGGCTGCGTGTGTTGTCAAATAGCGGCGATGCCCGGGATAGGAGTGGTCGGCGTGGCCATGGGTCACCAGCGCACGATCGACCGGCTTCCACGGATCGATGTGGAAGCCGCCGGCGGGGCAATAGATGCCTTCGTCACGAAATTCGAGAACCATGGTGATAATTTAGGGCCTGATCGTCATCAGGACCAGTCGCCAGACGCCGTAAGCTTTTCCGACATCTGTGTCGGCGTCCAGATTCAGGCGGGAATGTGGCGAATCACAAATTCCTCCGACATGGAGCACTCCTCGATAGCCCCTGAATTTTGACACTTGCGGGCCGCAATAGGGTCGAATCCGTGCCATAGTTGTGCCACGATCCACAGCGCTGCCCCCAGATTGCCTTATTGTAACGGCATAACTGCCTTATTCAAACCGGGGGGTTTATGATGAATGTCTGCTTAAATGGCCTTAAAACCGGCCCAATCTGCCTTGGCGACGTGATGAGCCAGGTTCACGGTGAAAGCATCACGATGACCCAGACGGGTCTGGGAATGTTAGCGTTCCTGGCGGTTGTGGTGGCGATCTTCGTATTCCGCAGTCCAGCCTGAACCGACCTGACATGGAACCGAGAGGCTTGGCTTAACTGGCCTTTCCCGTTTTTCAGGTTCATAGGCGCGTTGCCTGCCTGTATATGGCTGGGAACGAAGTCATGGCCGCAGGCCTATAATGTATCATCCTTCGGGTGCGTTCAGCGTCAACTCTCCGTCGTCTTCCATCTTGCGGATCATCGCGACGATCTCGCTCATCGCAAGCTCGGTCTCTTCCGGGGTCGGAGGGTCACGTTCGCCGATCTCCTCGCGGAATTGGTCGGCCATCCGCTTGGAGATAGAACCGAGGATGAAATCCACGACCTCGGCCATGTCGTCGGCCGCGCCGGCAAGGGCGGTAACGATCACAGACCCGTCCAGTCCGCGCAGAACCTTGGGCATGTCGCGCGGGGAAATGCGGTCGGCGATATTCTCGAAGCTGAACACGGCGAAGCGGACGCGGGCCGCGAAATCCGGATGGGTCGCCTCCAGACTGTCGAGGATGGCGCGACGCACGCCGGAGGTTGCCGCATTCAGTATATTGCCGACCCGCTGCACCCCGTCGGTCGCAAAGGCGACAGGCTTGCGCGATGCCCTTTCGCGGCCGAGCGCAATGCCGATCTGAGCCACGGCAGTCGGAGTGACATCTTCGGTTTTGGCAAAGGCGGCAGCGATGCGGTCCGCCCGTTCCGGCGGCAGTAACTGCATCAGTTCGGCGGCCCGCGTCGCAGGGAGCTTAGAGAGGAGAACGGCGCAGACTTCGTCGGATTCGCCGTCGATCATTGTCTTCAGGCCGGCCGCATCGAGTTCGGAAATCTTGGTCCATGGTCCGCTGCCGGGCAGGGCGGCATTCCCTAATTCATTGGTCATTGCGTCAACCACATCCAGCGAAAGCTGGCTTTCCAGAAGAGCAAGCACCTTGGCGCGGTCGCGCGGAAAGTGCAGGCCGATGCTGTCGAGTTCGGCCGAAAATTCGGCGATGATATCAGCCAGAGTGCCGCGATCGATAAAGCGCAACCGGGCCATGTCATCAACCAGTTGCCGCTGCTGATCGGGCGGCAGGTCGCGCAGGCCCGGATCTGCCCCTCCGGAAACGAGCAGGTGGATCACCACCGCCGCTTTCTGGCGCCGTGTCAGCGGGCCGCCCGAAGGTGGAAGGCCCGGAACCGGGACATTCGTCGGCTGATAGGTCAAGGCAGACTCCGTTCACCGCGCGGTCAGGTGACGGAGTCATGAACCCAAAACGTTAAGAACCCGTTGCGGTGACGAGGCCATCCACAACGGGTTCCGGATTTCGCGTTCATCAGGTGCCGGGTCTGCGATCCGGTCGATGCGTCAATCTACTGCAGTTGGGTAGCTGTTCCAGCAGTTGGCGTCGTTGTTGGCCCAGTCGGTCCCGGCATTGCATTCGCCGACTTCGAAGTTGGCCGCATCAGATGTTGCCGTGCTCTCGTCGTAGATTTCGGCGCTCGATCCGGCCGTGGCGAGCGCCAGCGTCGATTCGCCTTCGCTGTCGATCTCGACGCGGGCTATGAGGGTGTTTCCATCGATGCTTGTGCTGCCGGATACGTTCGTCTGAACGACGAAATCGGGAAGCTCCAGATCGGTTGTGGAGTTGATGACGATGCTGTCGCCATAGTCGGCGGCGGGATCCACAGGCTCTTCCAGGCTGGCGGTCTGGACGGGATCGCCTTCGGCGGTCTCAGTCGATGCGACGGTGAAGCTGTCGGCGGGCTGCTCGACGGCCGGTTCGACCACTGTCGCGTCGGTGCTATCTGTGGCACTCACAAATTTCTGGGCATGTGCGATGCCGGGCAGCAGCATCACGGACAAGGCGATGTAACGGATCATGATTAAAACCTCGGTGTTGGCAGACCCGCAATGCTTGCCTTGCCAATAAGGCGAGAATCAGAACGATTTATGTCAGCCCGGCGGTTTCTTTGGCGCCAATCATGATGTTCAGATTCTGGACCGCAGTGCCGGACGCGCCTTTGCCGAGGTTGTCGAGAACCGCCGTTACCGTCACCCGGCCTGCGCCGTCGCCCTGTACAGACAGGATCATCCGGTTGGTGTCGCGCGTGGCCTGGGGATCAATCCGATCGCCTGCCATTTCGACGCTGACGAACGGATCGCCGTGATAGAAATCGCGCAGTGCGGCCTCGATCCGGGCGTGTCCGGCAATTTCGCCGGGCAACAGATCCGCATGCAGATGCAATTGAACCATCATGCCCTGAGCGAAATTCGCCACCATCGGCTGGAACAGGGGTTTTCGGGTCAGGCCGCCGTATTTCATGATCTCGGGGATGTGCTTGTGCGACTGGGTCAGCGCATAGAGATAAAGGTCAGGCGCCGTCCCTGCCTCGTACTCCGCGATCAGCGCCTTGCCGCCGCCGGTGTATCCGGACACGCCGGTCAGAACGACACCGTGATCGTGCGGTACGAGGCCCGCATCTGTCAGGGGCCGCAGCATGGCGATTGACCCGGTGGCATAGCAACCGACGTTCGCGACACGGGTCGCGTCGCGGATGCGATCCCGCTGACCGGGCAATTCGGGCATGCCGTAGACCCAGGCCGCCGCCGTCCTGTGCGCGGTCGAGGCGTCGATGATCCGGGTGCCGCCCGCCAGTATCACCGCGTCGCGGGCTGCATCGTCGGGCAGGCACAGAATGGAGACGTCTGCCTCGGCGAAGGCATCCTTTCGGGCGGCTGCATCCTTGCGGTGTTCGGTCGGCACCGACACCAGACGGATGTCGTCCCGCGCCTCCAGCCGGTCACGGATTTGCAGGCCGGTGGTCCCGGACTCGCCGTCGATGAACACTGCGGTCGTCATGCTGTCGTCTCCGTTTGTCGGAGGATGGATACGACGGTGGCGGGTTACGTGCAACGGCACCGGACCCCGGCCGCCGGAGGGGCGAGGGGCTGCCGGATGTGGTGAAAAACCGAAAATCCCGTGTTTCTATCGCTGCGAAAATCAGTCTTTGAACCCATGGAAGATTCATCTTGCGCGCGCGGCACTTGCCCGGCTAGCGTTCTTGCAAGCGTATGCACGCCTTGATCCTAACGGCGAGGTCGGGAAAGGGAAGCACCTTCGCAGCCAAAGTCGTCTTGATGACCCGAGAGGGAGGAACAGGGCGGCCGCACCGGAAAACCGGGCACACGACACGCATAGCAAACCGATGGGGAGATACCGATGCTGATCAAGAACCTTGCCCTTGCGGGCGCCTTCGCGCTTTCGGCCACGGTGATGACAACCACCGCCGTGGCCGCCTGTTCGTTTGAGAACGATGTTGAAATCAAGACGCTGAGCGCGGGTTTCGAGGCATGGAAGGCCGTGACCGACGCCATGGCGGAGTGCGGCAACGTATCAGCCGAGCTGGATCAGGAGTTCCGCACCAAGCAGCCTGCCGCCTTTGCCGCCAACCCCTCGCTCTATGCGATCGGTGGCGTTTCGAATGGCACTGTCACGCCGCTTCTGAATGAAGGCACGATCCGACCACTGGACGATCTGGTTGCGAAATATGGTGAAAACTTAAGTCCCAACCAGCTGATCCGGGTCAACGGCGAGGTGATCGCCATCGCCATGATGGTGAATACGCAGCACCTTATGTATCGCAAGGATATCTTCGAGGATCTGGGGTTGGACGTCCCCAGAACCTATGACGAGGTGCTTGTCGCTGCACAGACCATTCAGGACGCCGGGGTCGTCGATTATCCGCTGGGGGCCACCATGGCCTCTGGCTGGAACATCGCGCAGGATTTCAACAACATGTTCCTTGGTTATGGCGGCACCTTCTATAACGAAGACAGCACGCCCGCGGTGAATTCCGAAGCCGGGATCAAGGCTGTGGAGATGATGAAAAAGCTGACTGCATACATGGACCCGGAGTATCTCGTCTCGGATTCCACCTACGTCCAGCAGCAATTCCAGCAGGGCAAGATCGCCATGGCAAACCTCTGGGGGTCGCGCGGCGGCGCCATGGACGACCCGGCAGAAAGCCAGGTCGTCGGCAAGGTCGGATCGGCTGCCGCGCCCATCGCGGTCGAGGGCGGGCCACCTGCAACGACGCTTTGGTGGGACGGCATCGTGATCGCCAAGAATATCGACGATGCGACTGCCGACGCGGCCTTCCGCGTCGCAATGGAGGGCCTCGACAGCGAGATGGTGCAGGGTGCGAACGAAGACGCGATATGGCTGATTTCAGGCTATACGCCGGGTGACATGGCGTCGGGTGCGATCGCCACGGCGACGGCCACGCCCGCGCCCATCAGCTATCCCTCGACCAGCCAGATGGGCCTGATGCACACGGCCCTCGGCAACAAGCTGGATGGCTTCTTCACCGGCAACATGACCGCCGAGGAGACGCTGGCCGCCGTCGAAGAGGATTACATCAGCCAAGCCAAAGAAGCCGGTCTGCTGGAATGATCGGACCCCGCCGGGGGCGCACAATCCGCATTGCGCCTCCGGCCGCCCCTGAGGACACGTCCACACGTCCCGTTCCACCAGCTCCGGGGACCGCGCCATGAAGTTCCGCACCTTCGCCATGTTCGTCGGACCGTCGGTCGTCATGATGCTGATGTTCATCGCGTTCCCGTTGGTGACGGTTTTGCTGAATTCCTTCCAGGTGACGCAGCCGGTGTTCCAGGTCGTCGAGACCGAAACCTGCACCCCCGGTTTCATCACCCAGACCTGCACGACCGAGATCAAGACGATCCCGGTTCTGGACGGTGACGGCAAGACGGTCACGACCACGCGGTGGGTCGGCTTTTCATCCTATGCCAATGTCCTGGGCGGCGAACGTCTGACCCGCGCCCTGTCCGACTTCGACCTTGGCGCGGTCTTGCAGATCGACTTCTGGAAGGCGCTGCGGTTCACGCTGACCTTCACGCTTGTCACGCTGCCATTGGTCCTTGGACTGGGGCTGGCCATCGCGGTCGTGGTCAACAACGCCGCCACGGCAGTGAAAGGACCGGTGATCTTCATTTCGCTGCTGCCGTTCATCATAACACCGGTCATCGGCGCGCTGTCGATCCGCTGGCTGTTCTATGGCGACGGGATCGTGACGGTGTGGCTGGAGGCGCTGTTCGACACCAACCTTTCGGTCGCCGCAAATGGCTGGGCGATCGAATTCCTGATGATGTTCTATCGCGTCTGGCACGTTGCGCCCTTCGCCTTCGTGATCTTCTACGCGGGCCTGCAAACGGTCAATCAGGACACGCTGGAATCGGCGATCATCGACGGCGCGTCTCGGTGGGAAAGACTGCGATACGTCGTGATCCCGCACCTTATGCCGCTGATCGTGTTCATCACGCTGATCCACCTGATGGACGCCTATCGCGCCTTCGAGGAGGTCATCGGGTTTTCGTCCGAATCGTACCGGATCACGCTGCAATACCTGACCTATGATTACCTGACGCCGGACGACGCGGGAAACCGTCAGATCTCGTCGGCCAGCGCATCGGCGATGCTGACGATGATCGGGGTCGTTGTATTGCTGGCCGCGCCGCTGCGCCGCACCTGGCGCGACCACAGAGGGGCATAGAAATGTCCGACGCATCCGTTCCACGCGCCCTGCGGCAGCCATTATCGCTGAAACTGGCGTCAAACCTGTTCCTGCTGGCATGGCTGTCACTGGCAGCCTTTCCGCTGTTCTGGATTGTGGCGATGTCGTTCAAATCGCCTGTCGATGCCTTCTCCTCCTCGGCAATCAACGTTCTTGTGGGCCCTCGGACGCTGGCCGATGGCAAGGGGCTGTCCATCGTCGATATCCTGCTGGGCCTTACGGTGGCATGGCTGTCGATCAGGGCAGCGACGAAATGGCTGATGCCGATGGCGGCGGGCGAGGGGACCGTGCAGCGCATCTTCAGTTGGGCGGTAATCGCACTGGGGTTCGCGGTCCTGTTCATCATCGGGTTCTTCTTCATCGTGCCCTGGATCTCTGGGCCGCTGAATGCGCTTCTCGGGCCGCTGGGCAGACCGGTGCTGGGGCTGACTGCGGAACATTACCGCGCCGTCTGGGTCGAAAACGCATTCTACGAAAACTTCCGCAACTCAATGATCGTGACATTCGGGGTGGTCACAGTGTCGCTGACGGTGGGGACATTGGCAGGGTATGGGCTGGCCCGGTCAGGGTCGACATTCGCATTCTGGATTTTGATTATCGCTTTGATTTTCAGAGCCTTGCCCCATTCGGTTCTGGTTGCCGGATACCTGCCGGTGTTTATCAACTCGGCCGAAATTCTCCGGCCCGTCCTGGGGGAGAATGCACCGACGCTCTACGGTCAGCCGCTGGCGGTGATCGCGGTGCTGGTGTCGATAAACCAACCCTTCACGATCTGGATGCTGCGCAGTTTTTTCCAGAACATCCCGGTCGATCTGGATGAAAGCGCGCGCGTCGATGGCTGCACACATTTTCAGGCCTTTCGCTGGGTCATCATGCCGGTGATGTGGCCGGGAGTGATTACGACGGGTCTGTTCAGTTTCCTGTTGGCCTACAACGATTTCCTCGTGACGTCGCTGCTGCTGGATGCGTCGAACCAGACGATGGTTCCGGCAATCGCCGGGTATTTCAACCGCGAGACGACGACCACCGATCAGGTCGAGGCGGTGGCCGCGGCGGTCAGCATCACGGCACCGCTGTTCCTGCTGGTGATGATCTTCCAGCGGCAGATCGTATCGGGCCTGACGGCGGGGGCCGTGAAGGGATGAACGCCGGTTCATCATAATCCGGACGCGACACTCCGATGAAGCGTTGCACGGCGCGAACGAGCGGGCTGCTGCGTGACTGAAGCCTTCCCGGTCCGCAAAACACTCAGCCTGGAACCCCACGTCTTCCGTCATGCGAACATACATGGGCTGTCCGATGGTTTTCCCAGGAAAAGTCGTGCCATGCCTTCTTCGACGAATTCAGCCGATGCCGACCCTTTCGCGAAGGATCGGTGCCGTCTTTAGCAAAAGCACTTTCAACTCCTTGCGCGGACGCGTAACCCGGCGCCATGCGTATTCTTTTCCTTGGCGACGTCATGGGACGTACCGGTCGCACTGCCATCACCGAACGCCTTCCCGGTTTGCGCACCGATTGGCGACTGGATGCAGTTGTTGTGAACGGCGAGAACGCCTCATCGGGGCGGGGTCTGAACGCCAGTCAGGCCAGGGGTCTGTTTGATGCGGGGGCGGATATCGTCACGCTGGGCGACCATGCCTTCGACCAGAAGGACATGATGCAGGCCGTCGAACAGGACGCCCGCATCCTGCGCCCGATCAACTTCGCCAAATCCGCACCCGGCAAGGGCTGGCGGGTGTTCGACATCGGGGGCCGCAAGCTGCTGGTCGCGCAGGTGCTGGGGCAGGTGTTCATGTCGCGGACCTATGACGATCCGTTTTCGGCGATCGAGCCTGTTTTGAAGGCGCATCCGCTGGGCCGCGCCGTCAATGCCACGCTGGTCGACGTGCATTGCGAGGCGACGTCCGAGAAGATGGCGATGGGCCATTTCTGCGACGGGCGCGCCAGCATCGTGGTGGGCACCCACACCCATATTCCCACCGCAGACGCCTGCATCCTGCCGCGCGGAACGGCGTTTCAATCGGATGCAGGGATGTGCGGCGATTATGACAGTGTGATCGGGATGGAAAAGACCGAGCCGCTGCGGCGGTTCATCACCGGCATGACCAGGGACAGGTTCGAACCTGCGAACGGCGAGGCGACGCTGTGCGGACTGTTCGTCGAAACCGATGACGCCACCGGATTGGCACGCGAGGTCGTGCAGGTGCGGCAGGGCGGGCGCCTGTCGCAGAGCGGTCCAGCCACAGGGCCCGCGGTATGAGCTGGCTCGACCTGTCGCAACCCGCCGAAGCCTGGATTACATTGGGCGTTCTCGCGGTGATGCTGGGTCTGTTCATCCGTGAGGTCTATCCGACCGAAGTGGTGGCGATGGGCGGCGCGGCAATCCTGCTGGCGACGGGGATATTGCCCTACGAGGCGGGCGTTGCGGTTTTGTCCAATCCGGCACCCTGGACTATCGCGGCGATGTTCCTGTTGATGGGCGCGCTGGTGCGGACCGGCGCGCTGGACTGGTTTACGCGCTTTGCCGAGGCGCAGGTCGGCACCCGGCCCCGGCTGGCCATCGGCATGTTGCTGGCCTTCGTTCTTGTCGCCTCGGCTTTCGTGGCGAATACGCCCGTCGTGGTCGTGATGATTCCGGTGTTCGTGCAACTGGCGGGCGCGATGAAGCTGGCACCGTCGAAGTTGCTGATCCCGCTCAGCTATGCGTCGATCCTGGGCGGCACGATCACCCTGATCGGGACGTCGACCAATCTGTTGGTAGACGGGGTGGCGCGGGCGCGGGGAATGGAGCCGTTCACCATCTTCGAAGTCTCGCCGCTGGCCATTCCTGTGGCGTTGGTGGGCATGGCATACCTGTATTTCATCGGTCGGCACCTCTTGCCCGAGCGGACGTCGATGGCGGCCATGCTGGGCGGATCGCGCAAGGCCGCGAAATTCTTTGCCGAGGCGATTATCCCGCTTGATTCGAACCTGATCGGGCGCGAGGCGACAGACGTGCAACTTTTCAAACGCGATGGTGTGCGACTGGTCGACGTGGTGAGGGGCGATGCGTCGTTGCGCCGCAACCTGAGCGCCGTGACGCTTCAGACCGGCGACCGCGTGATCCTTCGCACCGAGATCGCGGAATTGCTGACCTTGCAGCGCAATCCCGACCTGAAGCGACTGGATCAGGTGGGCGCGGTCGAGACCACGACGGTCGAGGTTCTGATTACCCCGGATGCAAGAATGGTCGGTCGACGGCTGGGTAACCTGCGGTTGCGGCGAAGGTACGGGGTCTATCCGTTGGCTCTGCACCGGCGGGACCGGAATATATCGGGGCAACTGGACGATATCGTCGTGCAGGTGGGTGACACCCTGCTTCTGGAAGGCGCGGGCGACGATATTCACAGGCTGGCTCTGGACATGCATCTTGTCGAAGTCAGCGCACCGCGAGAGCAGGCATTCCGCCGCGAGCGCAGCTGGATCCCGGTGGTCGTGGTCGCGGGCATCGTTGTGTTGTCGGCAATGGACCTTGCGCCGATCCTGGCACTTGCAGTGCTGGGTGCGGTGATCGTTCTGTTGACGCGCAGCGTAGACGCGGACGAGGCGTTCGGTTTCGTCGACGGCCGGTTGCTGGCGATGATCTTCGCAATGCTGGCCGTGGGCGCGGCGCTGGAATCTTCGGGTGCGGTCGAGATGATCGTTAACGCGGTCGCACCGTATTTGCAGGGATTGCCGGGGCCGCTTCTGGTACTGGCGGTGTTCGCGCTGACCTCGACCCTGACCGAACTGGTCAGTAACAATGCCGTGGCCGTGGTGGTCACGCCGATTGCCATAGCCTTGGGGCAGACCCTTGGCGTAGACCCGCGCGGACTGGTGGTGGCAGTGATGGTGGGGGCGAGTTGTGCCTTTTCGACACCCATTGGCTATCAGACGAACATGCTGGTCTATGGTCCGGGCGGATATAGGTTTACCGATTTCGCACGGGTGGGAATCGGCTTGAATGTCATTGTCGCTCTCGTCTCGTCTGCGCTGATCCCTCTGATCTGGCCGCTTTGAACGATCATCTGGAACTGCCTGGGAGGCCTAAATGCGCTCTATCCTGATTTTTCTGCCGCTCGTCCTCGGGGCGTGCCAAACCCTTGCTACCGCGACTGGCGGGGATGTGCCGCAATCCGATGTGATCGTGCCTCCGGGTGAGGTGCGGGTCGTCTCGGCCGCAGCAACGCCCGGCGAAGTCACGATCCGGTTGTCGGATGGAGCGCGCTGCACCGGAACCCGCCCCGAGGGGACGCCGGGCGGTTGGTCGGGCGTGACTGCCGATTGCGGTTATGCGCTGCCATATACGGTGATGTTCAAGCAAGGCAGCGTGCCGCAGCGATTCCAGATCGAGGTCCCCGCTGCGGGCACCGGGCCGCGCGCGGAAATACTGGTAGTTGACGTGGATGGTGTACGCCGTCTGTTCGCCGCGCCGCTGGGCAGCAACGTACGGTTTGAAACTCAAGGCTGACGCAAGAGGCGGGGGGCCATGTGCCCGCCCGCGCTACTCTCCCGCCAGTAAGGTCCGGGCATGATCGGGCCGGGGGGCCGGTTCCAGATTACCGGGGGCCGTGCGACCCTCGGCGGCCAGTTGCGACAGCGCCGCGTTCAGGCGGCGGCGGGCAATTCGACCCGCCCCCTTGCGAACCATGTATCCTGTGATCAGCGCCGCAAGCCACGGACGATCCAGGCGATCGATCTTGCGCATCAGACCCGTCAGCCAGACCGGGTCCTGCCGACGTCCGCGCCAGAGCTGGGCGAACCGCAGCGGGGTCAGCGTGTCGTTGACGGCCCCGGCGATCAGGCGATTGAGGATGCCGATCCCTTCGATCCGGGCCTGAATGTCCGTGCCTGCATGGGTCGCGGGCAGGCGCATGACGTGGCCGGCCTGGAACAGGCTGGCGTGCATCGCATCCGCAGACTCGGTCGGGTCCGTGATCAGATAGACCCGCGCCGCCCCGTCGATCATCCGCGCGGCATTGCCGTAGCGCGGGCCGAAAGGCAGCGACCAAGCGTTGCGGAACCGGCGTTCCCAGGGCGCGATATCGCGGGCGAGTGTGGCATAGGGCTGCATCAGAAAGACGATCGAACCGGGGGCTGCCACGCTGTGCGCCGCGGCACCGTAGGCTCCCATGCCGCCGCCCGCGAAGACTACGGTGTCGTAGTCGTCGAAGAAGCCATCGTCGGTCAGGCCGTCGAAGAAGTCGTGCAGATCGTCGTCGCGGAACCAGGTCCGCCCCTCGGCCATGATATCGAGGGTGGCCCAGCCCCGTTTGCGCGACAATCCGCTGCTGAGCGGCAGGCCGCCGTCGCGCGCCCGAGTGGAGTCCAGACATTCGAACGTCACCAAAAGAGTGTCGCCGCCGGGCCGGTGCAGCGCCAGATGCTCGTCACCGATCTGTCGCAGATACCCGACGTCTCCTGCCGCCTGCGTCAGCGCGGCGCGATGGGCGGCGCGGGTCATCAACTGGGGCATGGGTCTGGACATGAGAATCCTCGGGTCGCGGGTCAGGAGTATATCGTAACGCGAAAACCCCGCAGTTTCAGGCCAAAAAACGTCCCCTTTGCTTGATATTCCTGCCGCATTGTCGCCGTATCGGCAATGATGAAGCCGCCTGTCGCGGATTTACCCGTCAGGAGCAACATGACCGAATCCCCGATCCAACACCCCCTACCGACGATTACCGTTGTCACTTGCCTGCGCGATGAAGGACCGTTCGCGGTTGAATGGATCGCCCACCTGCGGGCTTTGGGTGTCGGGCAAATCCTCGCCTTCACAAACGATTGCCGCGACGGGACCGGCGCGTTGCTGGATGCACTGGCACCCGCAGGGGTGGTTCATATGCCGCAGGGCGACATTCTAGGGTCGAACCCTGCGCCGCAGTGGCGCGCTATGGCCGCGGCATGGGATCATCCGGCCTGCCGCGACGCGGATTGGCTGGCGCATCTGGACCCGGATGAATTCATTGCGCTGGACGGGCCCGCGACCTTGCCGGACCTTGTCGCCCGAATGCCCGACGCACAGGCCATCGTGCTGCCGTGGCGGTTATTCGGCTGTGCCGGACGGCTGGAGCCGGGGCAGGGCAGCACACCGGAGCGGTTCGACCGCGCCGCCCCCGCGGGCGTGGCCTATCCGGCGCTGGCGTCGTTCTTCAAGACGCTGTTCCGGCGTGACGGCCCGTTCACCGGTTTCGGCATCCACCGCCCGCGCCAGTCCGCGCCCCCGGTCCTGTATGACGATACCGGCGCGCGGAACGACGCACTTGCGCAGGCCGCGAAACGCATCCTGCTGTGGCGCGGCGGGCAGGTGCCGGACGGGCGTATTGCACAGCTGAACCATTATTCTACACGGTCCGTTCATGAATTTCTGGTCAAGCGGGACAGGGGCCTGCCGAACCACGTCGGCAAGCC
This sequence comes from Jannaschia sp. L-14R, assembly GCF_056857695.1. Taxonomy (NCBI): domain Bacteria; kingdom Pseudomonadati; phylum Pseudomonadota; class Alphaproteobacteria; order Rhodobacterales; family Roseobacteraceae; genus Jannaschia; species Jannaschia sp. L-14R. The sequence continues at coordinate 442,135 of NZ_JBSXNP010000010.1, read as the reverse complement.
GGTCGATCTGGAATATTGGGTGGAACGCAATTTCAACGAGACGCGCTGCAATATGATCGCTTCCCAACTGCCTGCCATGATGGCGGAGACAGCGCGCCTGCGCGACATGCCTGGCGTCGCAATGGCCGAGGCGGCGGCACGAGCATGGCATGACGCGGAGCTTTCGCGCATTCTGGCCACGCGCGACGGCGCGCGTTTGTGCGGCAGGTTGGTGCTGGCAGCGGGCAGTCGCGCCCCCGCACCCGCCCTTGGCCGCAGCCTTCTGGACCTTTATGCCCGCGCGCAGGAGGCGGGCAGATGATCGAAACGCGGGTTTTGAACGGGCAGGTGATCGAAGGCGTCACCGTGCTGGACGCGATTGGCGATGCCGAGGGCCTGCGGGTATTTTTCGCTGCCGGAACCGATCCGAACCGGATAGGGCGGCAGGGCAAGGTGGTGCCGCAACAGGCGATTTCGGTCAATTCGTCGCTGATGGTGCGCTGCGACTGGTCGGGCAAGGGCCGGGCCGCGTTGCCGGTGCGGGGGATCGCGGCCAGGATTGACGTTGCCGCACCCGAGCCTGGATTATTCACGGGCGCGCGCGTCTTGATGGGGGCCCGCAATGGCGAGACACCTGAACTGGTGCGCGACTGGCTGCGCCATCATGTCGCGACGCAGGGGGCTGATGCCGCGCTGATCCTCGACCGGGTGCGACCGGGCGAAAAAGGGCTGGCACCGGCGCTGGCCATGTTGCTGGAGGCCGCGCCCGTGGCGGGTCTGACACGGGTGGTCGTGGTCAGCAGTCCCGTGCCCCTGGGCCATGACGCGATCAGCGAACGGCATCCGCTTCAGGCCCCGGACGCGCCCGGCAAGGACCGGATGGCGGTACCCGAAACCGATCCGTGGACCGCACCGATGGCGGCGATGATCGTCTGGGAGGCGTTGCGCTGGCGGTTCCTGACCGATGCGCGCGCGGTGGCCTTTCTGGACGTGTCGGACATGTTGTCCCCCGCGCCGCCGGGGCGCCGCGCTTTCGACCTGATCGACGGGTCCGATCTGGGCGTGGTCGCGCTGATCGGGCGGCGGATATATCCGTGGCGCGTGCGCAAGGGGCAGGCTGCGACATTCGGCGATCATATCTGCGACCAGTTCGACAATCCGGGTGGCAACCGGCGCTGGGTCGCGGCACCTGCGCGCTTGCCCAGGGATGCGCCGTTTCGACTGGTGCGCATTGGCGGGCTGAAGCCGGGTGCGCGCGATGTGGCGTTTTTCTATCGTGCGATGGCGGCCAAGACCCCCGAGAATGACGCCGATACGCCACTGGCCCCCAAGGCCGGGCTGGTGGTGGACGACGATCTGCTGGCGCTGGCCCGCAATGGTTTCGGTCACGACCCGATCCTGCCGCCGGTGTCCGAAGGGTCGGGTGCCATCGGGGTCGCGGCGTCGGTACCCGGTCGGACGGCCATCGTGACCTGCATGAAGAACGAAGGGCCGTTCGTTCTGGAATGGATCGCCTATCATCGTGCGATCGGGGTCGACGATTTTCTTGTCTACACGAACGATTGCTCGGACGGGACCGACACGCTTCTGGACCTGTTACAGGATCAGGGCATCGTCGCGCACCGCGAAAATCCGTTCCGAGCAACGGATATGAAGCCCCAGCATGCCGCCTTGGAGGCCGCCGAGGCAGAGCCGATCATGGCCCGTGCCGGATGGGCGATCTGCATGGATGTGGACGAGTTCATCAACATTCATGCCGGGAACGGCCATCTGCGCGACCTCTATGCAGCGGTCGGCGACGCGAACATGATTTCGATGACATGGCGTCTGTTCGGCAACTCGGACCTGCACGATTTCGAGGATGCGCCGACGCCCGCAAGGTTCGATCGCTGTGCGCCGCAACTGATCCGCAAACCGCATCAGGCCTGGGGGTTCAAGACGTTGTTCCGCAACAACGGCATCTATCGCAAGATGGGGGTGCATCGGCCCAAGGGCCTGAAACCCGGCTTGTGGGAAGAGATTTCCTGGGTCAACGGGTCGGGACAGCCGATGCCCAAGGACATGCTGCGGACCGGATGGAGGTCGTCGCTGGATACCTATGGATACGATCTGGTGACGCTGAACCACTATGCCGTGCGGGATGCCGAAAGCTTTCTTGTCAAACGCGACCGGGGTCGCGTGAATCACGTCGAGCGCGATCAGGGACTTGGGTACTGGTTTCGAATGAACAACAATGCGGAGCAGGATCGGTCGATTCAACGGATGTTACCCGCGCTGGAGGCGGAGATGGCGGCGTTGAAAGCGCTGCCCGGCGTGGCGGCGCAGCATGAGGCCTGTGTCGCGGCACACCGCAAGCGGATCGCGGAATTGCGGGACGGCGATGCCTTCGCCGCATTCTATGCTGAGATCACCGGGCGGCGGATGCAACGGCTCAGCCGGATGCACGGACATTTCGGAGCGAACGTGTTTCTGGCGGGGCCGGATTGCGTGCCCGACCAAGTTTTGGACGCCGACGTGGCCGGGGATTTCTTCTTCACCGTGGGAGATGTGGACGAGACGGCGCATTGAACGCGTGACAGGCTAGCCATTGCAGATTTCGCGTAGCGCCTGCCAGCTTGGATCGTCCAGCGCCGGGGGCATCCGCGATGGCGGGACGTCGCCACGGGGCAGGCCCACGGCCGTGGCATAGGGTCCCCATGCCAGGCGCGCCATGTCGAAACCCGGGCGCAGTATCTCGACCGAAAGGCTGCGTTCGGGCGCGAGCAACAAGCCCTCGACATGTTCGGTGATCGCCCGGTCGGTGATCTGCCCCTTCATCAGAAGCCGCAGCAGGTCGATGAAGCCCATCTGTTTCAGGAACCGGGACAGGGGAGCCTGCTGTCGGGCCGATATGGCGGCGGCCAGAATATGCCCGGCGGCGACGTCGGGGTCGTCCTGAGTGACCAGGATACTGTCCGAGATCGCAATTGTTCCGCCGGGAAGGGCCATTGCCGGTTGCGGCAGATCTCGCAGTACTGTCAGCCGGATCGGTGTGGTCGGCAGAATACGCTGTCGCAGGATGGACAAGGCTTCGTTTCCTATCGCCGTGCCACAGGGTGCACCGGTCAGAAGGGTTAGTTCGCCCAGCATCCGGTCGCCCACTTCGGCCCGCTGTGCGACGGGCATGAAATTCTCGGCTTGACGTCGCAGCGTATCTGGCAACCAGATCAACGCGACCCCGACCAGAAAGCCCGCGACCAATCCGAGGATCAGTCGCCGCAGCGCCCCCGGTCGCTGGCGGCCTTTCTCGACGGCGGCCATGACCCGGTCGAGGGCGGCGATCATCGCAGTCTCCTCGATTTCGAGTTCCTCGTCATCGGCGGCGGCAGGCCCATAGAGGGCAGGCGTCTCGCCCGGATTGCGACGGACTAGTGCAGGCAGGGACCAATGCGACAAGGCCGCTCCGGTACTGTCCTGAATGACCAGTTCGGCGTTGCCGATGGCAACGTAGACATCGCGCCGCTGCTGCCCCGCTCCGGGGCGCCAGAGCGCGGGGGATTCCAGCCGTTCCAGTCCGTCGATTGCAGTCATCCGGGGCGACCTGCCGGGGCGGCGCGCACCTGATCGCGCAACAGGTATTTCTGGATCTTGCCGGTCGAGGTCTTCGGCAATGGCCCGAAGGTGACCGCCTTGGGCGTCTTGAAACCAGCCAGGCGTGCACGGACGTGGGCGATGATCTCCGCCTCGGTCACGTCCGCCCCGTCGCGCAGTTCGACGAAGGCGTGCGGCACTTCGCCCCAGTAATCGTCGGCCGCGGCAACCACGGCGCAAAGCGAGACGGCATCGTGGTGCATCAACACGCCTTCGACCTCGACCGAACTGACGTTTTCGCCGCCTGAAATGATGATGTCCTTGGCGCGGTCGCGGATCTGCACATAGCCGTCGGGGTGTTTGACGCCCAGATCGCCGGAATGGAACCAGCCGTCCGCAAACGCTTCGGCCGTGGCATCGGCGTTCTTGAGATAGCCTTTCATCACGGCGTTGCCGCGGATCACGATTTCACCCTGAGTCGTGCCATCGGCTGGCACAGGCCGGCCGGAGTCGTCCAGCACATCGACATGTTCCATCATCGGATAAGCGACCCCCTGTCGCGATTTGAGCGCGGCCTTCGCGGCAGGGTCCAGTGCGTCCCACTCGCCAGGCTGCCAGACGTTCTCGACGACGTGGCCGTAGGTTTCGGTCAGGCCGTAGACATGGGTGACGTTGAAACCCAGCGACTCCATCCGCGCCAGCGTCGCGGCGGGGGGCGGGGCACCGGCGGTATAGACTTCGACATGCTGGGTAAAATCCCGGCGGTCGGGCGCATTCACCAGCGCGTTCAGTACAATGGGCGCGCCTCCGAAATGGGTCACGCCTTCGTCCGCCAATGCGTCGAAAATCGCAGGTGCGGTGACGTCACGCAGACAGACGATGGTCCCACCCAGAACCGGCACCATCCAGCTGTGACACCAGCCATTGCAATGGAACAGCGGCACGACGACCAGCAGACGGGGATAGAGGGTCAGGCGCCAACTGACCACGGTGCCCATGGTCATCAGATAGGCGCCGCGATGATGGTAGACGACGCCCTTTGGCCGCCCCGTCGTGCCCGACGTGTAGTTCAGCGCGATGCTTTCCCACTCGTTCTGCGGCAATATCCAGTCAAATGCCGGGTCAGCGCGGGCGAGTTCATCCTCGTATTCCGGATGACGACCGGATGCCGGGTGACCCGCAGCGTCGTCCGCGATCTCGATCAACAGGGGCGGCGTGTCGAGCGTGGCGCAGGCGTCTTCGGCCAGCGACAGGAATTGCGTGTCGACCAGCATCAGTTTCGCGCCACCGTGCGACAGGATGTAGGCAACGGTGTCCACATCCAGCCGCGTATTGATCGTGTTCAGGACGGCCCCGCAGGCAGGCACGCCAAAGCTGGCTTCGACCTGCGCGGGGACATTTGGCAGAAGGGTCGCCACGACGTCACCGGGGCGGATACCACGCGCGGCCAGCATCGCGGCCTGCCGGGTCACGCGGTCGCGATATTGCGCATAGGTCCAGCGGTACGCGCCGTAAACCAACGCCTCGCGCCCCGGCCAGATCTGCGCGGCCCGGTTCAGGTGCGACAGCGGCGTCAGCGCGACGTGGTTCGCCGCGCATCGCTCCAGTCCCATCTCGTCGCTGAGCCAGCCCATGCGTTTCCCCCTGCGCCGTTGCCCTTGTCCCCCGGGCTCGCGATAGTGTGCAGACAGGGCCGCCGAGGACAAGAGACGAGATGCAGAACAGACCCCTCATTGCGGCCGCACATATCATGACGGCGATGGCGATCATCGGGCTGATCGACCAGTTCATCCGTGTCATCGCCATCGACAGCAGCCTCTGGACGTTCCATCTGCTGCGGTCGGTGATGATCTGGACGATCGCGCTGGCCTGGCTGGCGATCTCTCGCAAACGGCTGGAGGTGGTCAGCTGGAGGGGCGTGTTGGCCCGGTCGGCATTCAATGCCACGGGTCTGCTCATCTATTTCGGTGCCCTTGGGTTCCTGCCCGTGGCGCAGGCGGCGGCGGGCCTGTTCTCCGCACCGATCTTCGTGCTGATCCTGTCGGTCGCGCTGTTCCGGTTGCGGATTGGGCCGGTGCGGATCGTCGCGGCCTTCACGGGGTTCGCTGGTGTTCTTATGGTTCTTTCGCCGGATGTATCGACCCTTTCACCTGCCGCATTCGTGCCGCTGGCCGCGGGGCTGTTCTATGCCATGGCGGCCATTGCCACGCGCGAATGGTGCCCGGACGAACACGCACTTACCCTGACACTGGGTGGGTTTGCTTTCTTGGGGCTTTGGGGTCTTTTGGGTATCGTCAGCATTGCGGTCGCGGGGGGCGAGGGGGCCGATTTCCTGACGCGCGGATGGGTCTGGCCGACGCCCGAGGTCCTGTGGTGGTGCATCGTGCAGGCGCTCGGCAGCCTGATCGCCGTGGTCCTGCTGACACGGGGCTATCAACTGGCCGAGGCGTCCCTGGTGTCGGTGTTCGAATATTCCGTTCTGGGGTTTTCTGCGCTGTTCGGCCTGTTGGTCTGGGGCGATGTGTTGTCGGTGCCGGCGATGCTCGGACTTCTATTTATCGCAGCCGCGGGCAGTCTGATCGCCTTGCGCGGGCGGGGTGTTCCTGCATGATCCTGTCACCGGGCCGTGGATATGCCTTCGTCCATGCCCCCAAGACCGGCGGCACCGCCATGGCACTTGCGCTGGAGGCGCGGGCGATGGCCGACGACATCCTGATCGGGGACACACCCAAAGCGCGGCGTCGCCGGGGCAGGTTGAAGGGTGCGCAAACGGCGGGGCGGCTCTGGAAACATTCCACGTTGCGGGACGTGCGCGGTTTGATCCCCGATAGCGTTCTGGACGCCCTGGTGCCAGTGACGCTGGTGCGCAATCCATGGGATCGTATGGTCAGCTACTATCACTGGCTCAAGGAACAAAGCTTTGATCATCCGGCGGTCGGGCGGGCAAAAACGTCCGGCTTTGCGGACTTCGTGATGGATGCGGAGGTCGGCGAGGGATTCCGGCGCAATCCCTATGCCAGCTACGTCGCCGGGGGGCGCGATCCGATCTTTCTTCGGCTGGAGCATCTGGACACCGACCTTGCCCCGTTCAGCGCATTGCTTGGCTTCGACCTGATGCTGCCGATGGCCAACCGTTCGGTGCGGATACGCGATTGGCGCGGCTATTACGACGATGCCACACAGAACCGGGTGGCGGATATCTGCGCGCAGGATATCTCGGCCTTTTCCTACTCATTCGATCCGGGTGAACCGGCGTAAACTCGCCGTGGCATCAAGGCGACGCTAGGTTTCGCCACGGCGGCGGCCAAAGCGCGGCAGGGTCGCATCGGTGTCTGCCAGTACATCTTCTGCCGTAACACCCAAGGGACGAAAGAAACCCGCATGTCAGACGTCAAATTATTCAGTCACGACGCTTTTCCGATTGCCGGGTCGCCCGAAACCATCCCACGGTTCGTGCCGGGCACCCGGCTGTCCACGCCGGACGGGCCGTGCGGCATCGAGATGCTGGCTGTCGGCGATACCGTCATCACACGTGCCGGACCGATGCGGATCGCGCGTCTGGGCGAGATGCGGAAATCCCGCGCAGACTGGACGTTCGACAGGTCGGCCTGGCCCGTCCGCATTCCGGTCGGCAGCCTGGGGAACAGTCGGCCCATGCGCCTGTCGCCCGATCAGCGCATTCTGCTGTCGGGTGAGACTCTGGCGCGGATCTGCGGCGTCGCGGAAGTGTCTGTACCGGTCCGCTACCTGATCGGCCTGCGCGGTCTGATCGTCGAACGGCCCCTTGCCGACCTGCGCTACCATGGCCTGTCCTTTGGCCTCCCGGCGGTGGTCGAGGCCGAAGGCGTGCCCTGCGAAGTCGACACGGGAGAGGCCGCGACACTGGACCGCGACCTGGTGCGGGCAGCCTTTCAGGCGATGCACGCAGTGGGTGAACCGGTCATGAAGCGCTAGGTCTGCGTCCGTTCCGGCGTCCGTGGTGCCCGGAAGAGAACGTCAGACCCGGGGAACCCTACGGAAGGTCCAGCGCCTGCGCCGTAACGGCGCAGGCGAGCAAGGCGTTGATCGCGGGTGTTGCTTTTCAGGTGTCGGTTTCGGTTCCCATATCCCAGTCAGTTGGGGGGCTTAGGGGTTAACCATACAGGCGAAATACGGCGGGACCGTGGACGGACACATGGGTCGTTGGGAAACAATCGAGGCCTGACCGCGCGGCCTGTTCGCCTTCGCAAGATGCCTCCGGCGGGGATATTTTGACCAAGAGGAAGACCCCCGATGAGCAGTAGACTTGACTGGCTGCCCATGGGGATCGAAGAAGCCGGGGCTTCCCCTTGGACGGTCATCGGCGTCCCCGCCTGTACCGCCCGATTATCAAAGCACACAAGTCTTAACAGCCACCTAAAACCGGCATCCTTTTGGTGAAAATATCCCGCGGGGGTCCGGGGGTGTGAAACCCCCGGCACGTTCGGAATGCACGCGTTCAGGCCGCCTGCTGCGCGGTGTCGCCATAGAACGCCGTTCCGTCTTCGGCCATCCGCCGCAGCATCGAAGGCGTCTTGAAACGGTCGCCGTACTTGACCGTCAGTGCATCGCAGGTATCCGCAGCCCAGGCCGCGCCAACAATGTCGAGCCAGCTGAACGGTCCGCCGGACCACGGCGCAAAGCCCCACCCCAAAATCGCACCGACGTCGCCTTCGCGAATGTCCTCCAGTACGCCTTCTTCCAGAGCGCGAACCGCCTCCAGTACCTGCGCGAACATCAGGCGGTTCTGAACCTCATGCAGGTCGGGCTGCTCCCCGGCCTCCGGATAGCGCGTGCCCAACTCCTGCCACAGGCCTTGCCGCTTGCCCTTGTCGTCGTAGTCGTAGAAGCCCGCATTCGACTTTTTACCCAGACGGCCCGCGTCCTTGAACGCAAACAGAACCTCGTCCACCGCGCCATCGGGATAGGCGTCGCCCATTGCCGCCCGCGTCGCGACCGCGATCTTGACGCCCAGATCGATGGAGGTCTCGTCCACCAGTTGCAGCGGCCCCAGCGGGAAGCCCAGCATCTTGGCCGCGTTTTCGATCAGCGACGGGGAAACCCCTTCGGCGACCATGCGGATTCCTTCGTTGATATAAGGGATGATGCAGCGGTTGGCATAGAAGAACCGTGCATCGTTCACCACGATCGGGGTCTTGCGGATCTGGCGCACGAAATCGAGCGCCTTGGCCACGGCGATGTCACCCGTCTGCTTGCCCTTGATGATCTCGACCAGCAGCATCTTGTCGACGGGCGAAAAGAAGTGAATGCCGATGAACTGATCGGGCCGGGCGCTGGCCTTGGCCAGTTCGGTAATCGGCAGGGTGGAGGTGTTGGTGGCGAAGATGCAATCCTTGCCCACGATTGCTTCGACCGCCTTTGTCATATCGGCTTTGACGTCAACGTCTTCGAAGACGGCTTCCACGATCAGGTCGCACCCTTCGAGTGCCTTCAGGTCCGTGGTGGCAGTGATGCGGCCCAGAACCTCGGCCTTTTTGTCTTCGGTCACCTTCTTACGAGAGATGCCCTTATCGAGGATGCCTTCGGAATAGGACTTTCCCTTGTCGGCGGCGGCCTGTTCGCGGTCGATCAATACGACTTCGATACCGGCGTTCGCCGAAACATAGGCGATGCCCGCGCCCATCATGCCCGCGCCGATGACGCCCAGCTTGGAGACCTTCTGATCGGGCGCATCGGGCCGGTTCGCGCCTTTCTCCAGTGCTTCCTTGTTGATGAACAGGCTGCGGATCATCGCCTCGGACGAGGGGTTCATCAGAACGTGGGTGAACCAGCGTGCTTCGATCTTCAGCGCTGTGTCGAAGGGCACCAGCGCACCTTCGTACACCGCCGACAGAAGAGCCTTGGCGGCAGGAAAGGCACCTTGGGTCTTGCCATTCACCATCGCGCTGGCTCCGACGAAGGTCATGAAGCCTGCCGGGTGATAGGGCGTGCCGCCGGGCATCTTGTAACCCTTGGCATCCCACGGTTTGACGATATCGGCATCGGTCGCCGACAGGACCCAGGCGCGGGCGTCGGCCATCGGATCGGAGGAAACTTCGTCGATCAGACCGGCCGATTTGGCCTTCTTCGGGTCGGAGAGCTTGCCTTCCAGCAGGAATGGCGAAGCGGCCATCGCGCCCATCTTGCGCGCCAGACGGGTCGTGCCGCCCATGCCGGGGAAGATCCCGACCATGATTTCCGGCAGGCCGATCTTGGCCTTGGGGTTGTCGGCGGCGAAGATGCGGTGGCAGGCAAGGGGGATCTCGAACCCGATACCGAGCGCTGTGCCCGGAAGGACGCAGGCAACCGGCTTGCCCCCCTTATTGGTCTTGGGGTCCAGATTGGCCCGCTCGATCTTGCGCAGGATCGCGTGGGATTTCATCAAGCCGTCCATCAGGCCCGCCGCCGGATCGTCGCCGGACATTGCCTTCATCTTGGCGATGACGTTCAGATCCATGCCACCGGCGAACGTGTCCTTGCCGGAAGTGATGACGATGCCCTTCACCGCGTCGTCGCCCAGCGCGTCGGTGACACAGCCATCCAGATCGTCCCAGCCTTCGAGGCTGAGGACGTTCATCGATTTGCCCACCACGTCCCATGTGATGGTAGCGATGCCGTCGGCGTCCTTGGTCAGGGTGAAATCGGTCATGGCGGTCTCTTTTCGGTAAAGGGGAAAGGTGGGGATGAACGTCAGGCTTCGTCGTCCACCGGATATCGGGTGCTGCGCAGGACGGCGCGCACACCACTGCCCAGCCAGACCCCGTCGCAGAGTTTCAGGGTGGCTTCACTGATGTAGGGGTCGATCAGATGGGTCGCACCAGACAGGACATAGACGCGGTGAAAGCCACTGATCTCGCTTTCGTCCTCGCCGCTGATGGCGGCGGCGACGGCGACCCGGTGATACGAAGTCGCGCCCAGTTGATCGAGGTGGGCGCGAAACTCGCGCGCCCAGTCGACCATCGTCTCGGGGCGATCGACGACCGTGACACCGCGCGCGGTCGCCAGTTCATGCGGATAGGTCATGAGTGCCGTAACGCCTTCGAAATCGCGGTCCCAGATAAGCTGAGATACGGAGTCGAGGTGATATTGATAGATGGTCAGGGCGTCTTTCATCGGGATCTCTTCCAGTTCGGGTCCAGAGCGGCAGCGGTGCTGGTAATCATTTCGGGCGCCCGGTGCGAGCGCGGATGTTGTCGGGATGATAGTAGGCCATGCCGCTTTTACGAACAGAAACATTGATGGCGTCCGCAAGCCAGCGTCCATCGGGCTGACGCATTAGCGACATCCGGCATTCATAGGGATCGGTCAGATAACTGCCGCCGCGCATGATGTAGGTTGTATGCGCGCCCGTAATCCGATCCGGCCCGTCAGGGTCGAATTGCGCGTCACGGCACAGCCTGTGGTAGGCCGTCGCGCCCAGACCCTTGAGGCTTTCCCGGAACGCCTGCGCGTCCAGCTGTTGTTCGGCGGCGTTCTGGATGATGCGGTCCGTCTCGGGCAGGCGGATCAGGTGGGGATAAGACAACATTGCGGCGACAGTAATGTAGTCACGATTCCACAGAGCGACCGAGGCCGTGTCGAGGAAATCCTGATAGATATCGTGCGCCTGCGTCATCCTCCGTCCTCCTTGCCGAACGTTTTGTGACGTTCGGGGCTGATGACAGAACAGGCAACCTTCCGTTGGCTGGATAGGATGGACGAACTGCACCACCTGTCACCGGCAAGCACCAGATCCATCTGCGCCGCATAGGGATCAACGGCGTATTGCACACTCCTCATGTTACAGGTGCGATGCCGTCCGACAATGCGTTGGGGGCGGGGCGGGCCGACCGCCGCCGACAAGCAGACGCGGTGACAGGCCTGCGCGGCCAGACGCACCAGCGACGCATGGAACGCCTCCAGCGATTTTCGCATTTTCTGAGCCGTCTGAATGATAGCCACAGCATCCGCCGTCTCGATCCGCAGGGAAAAATGCAAATACGCGCAGACACTATCGAAGACCCGCTGCCATTGCGGCATCAACACCATGTAGAGGTGGTCCTGATAGATGGCTTGCGCGTCCTGCATCAGACCCGCTCAATGATCGTGGCTGCCCCCATGCCGGACGCCACGCACAGGGTGGCAAGGCCAACTTCCTTGTCCGCGCGCTCCAACTCATCCAGCAGGGTGCCGATGATGATCGCGCCGGACGCCCCCAGCGGGTGGCCCATGGCGATAGCGCCGCCATTCACGTTCAGCTTGTCATGGTCGACATCGAAAGCCTGCATGAAGCGCAGCACGACGGAGGAGAACGCCTCGTTGACTTCGAACAGGTCGATGTCGCCGATGGTCATGCCATTCTCCGACAGGATCTTTTCAGTCACTGGCATCGGACCGGTCAGCATGATGGTCGGATCGGTGCCGATCTTGGCTGTGGCGCGGATGCGGGCGCGGGGTTTCAGGCCCCATTTTTCGCCGAATTCCTTATTGCCGATCAAAACGCCTGCCGCGCCATCGACGATGCCCGACGAATTGCCCGCCGTGTGGATGTGATTGATCCGCTCCAGATGCGGGTATTTCATCAGGGCGATCTTGTCGAAGCCGGGCATGACCTCGCCCATCGCCTGAAACGCAGCGTTGAGCGCGCCCAGCGACTGCATGTCGGTGCCTTCGCGGATGTATTCGTCGTGGTCCAGAATGGGCAGGCCGTTCACATCACGCACGGTAACGATCGACTTCTTGAAGCGGTCATTCTTCCACGCGGCGGCGGCGCGCTTCTGGCTCTCGACGGCGAAGGCATCGGCCTGATCGCGGGTAAAGCCATATTCGGTGGCTATGATGTCAGCCGAAATTCCCTGCGGGACGAAATAGGTGCTCATCGCGATAGATGGATCGACGGCGATGGCAGCCCCGTCGCTGCCCATCGGGACGCGGCTCATGCATTCCACACCGCCCGCGATATAGCCGTCACCGGCCCCGCCGCGGATCTGGTTGGCGGCCAGGTTCACGGCCTCCATGCCAGATGCACAGAAGCGATTGATCGACAGGCCGGGAATACGCTGGTCCAGATCGGAGGCCAGAACGGCGGTCCGGGCAAGACATCCGCCCTGTTCGGCGACCTGGGTGGCGTTGCCCCAGATCACGTCCTCGACCGCATGGCCTTCGAACCCGTTACGGTCCTTCAGTGCGTTCAGCACGTCGGCGGACAGGCGCGCTGCGGTGACCTCATGCAGCGATCCGTCCTTTCGGCCCTTGCCACGGGGGGTGCGGATGGCATCGTAGATATAGGCTTCTTCGGTCATGGGAGACTCCTTACTGGCGGTCCGAGGGACGGCCGGGCATCAGGTCGTAGGGGGATTTCCAGCCGGGCAGGGCGGCGATGCGGTCCAGCCAGGCGTCGATATGAGGCCAGTCGGCGCGATCAAAACCGAACGGCTCGGGATAGTAGAGGTAGCCGCAGCACGACAGGTCGGCGTTGGTGACACCCTTGCCGACGATCCAGTCGCGCCCCGAAAGATGGCGGTTCAGCACATCATAGGCGGCCTTCAGGCGACCTTGGCTGAAGGCGATCACTTCGGCGGGGCGTTTGTCTTCGGGCAGGAAGTTCATCAGGAACCGGGTCATGCCCGCCTGGCTCGACAGTTTGTGGTTGTCCCACAAGATCCACCTCAGAACCTCGTAACGGTCCTCGGGTGTGCCGCCGAACTTGCCGGTCTTGTCCGTAATCCACTGCTGGATTGCCCCCGACTGGCTGAGGCGCATGTCGTCATCGACCAGCACGGGCGCTTCGCCCATGCCGTTCTCGGCCCGCCATTCGGGTGTGCGGGCCTGACCGCCGAAGAAATCGACGAACACCGGCTCCCAATCCAGCCCGGACAGTTCCAGCGCCAGCGCGGCCTTGTAGGAATTCCCCGACTCGCCGAAGCAGTGCAGCTTTATGGTCATATGCGCTTCCCTCCCGAAATACGGTCGTTGTCTGTGTCTACGCGCCGGTGTCGCCGCGTTTCGCGAGCATCGCCAGATGCAGGTCCAGCCGGTGCATCAGATTGTCCCGATGCGTCACGCTGTCGAAGTTCTCGAACAGGAACGACAGCGCTTCACCTTCGTCCAGTCCAGCCTCCTCCGCGAATTTGCGGAGACGACGATATCCCGCCTCGGTCATACGGGCGGGAAAGCGTCGGGTCAGGCGTTGCGGGCGGGGCATGTATCCTCCGGTCGGGGTCGGCCCGGCGTGCGGGCCGACCGTGGTTTTGCCTTAAAAAGCCGTGGGTTCAAGCGCCATTACCGTCTCCGACCCGGTCTGGATGCGCGCAAGGTGCATCCCCGTCGCCGGAAGCTGACGCGCCATGTAGTAGCGCCCCGTGGCGATTTTTGCGTCAAGGAAATCGCGGTCCGCACCTGCTTCGCCCAGCTTTGAACCGGCAGCCTGCGCCATGCGGGCCCACATAAGGCCAAGGCAGACGTGGCCGAAAAGGTGCATGAAATCATAGCTGCCCGAGAGCGCGGCGTTCGGGTTCTTCATGCCCTGCTGCATAAAGTACATGCCCGCCGCCTGAAGGTCCTTGGATGCGGCCTTGAGCGGTTCCAGGAAGCCCGCTTTGAGAGTCTCGTCCTCGGCGTTGTCCTTGCAGAACGTCTTGACCATGTCGAAGAAAGCCATGACGTGCTTGCCGCCATCGACGGCCAGCTTGCGACCGACCAGATCCAGCGCCTGCACACCGTTCGCACCCTCGTAGATCTGGGCGATGCGGGCGTCGCGCACAAACTGCGACATGCCCCATTCCTCGATATATCCGTGACCGCCATAGACCTGCTGCGCATTGGTGGCCATCTCATAGCCCTTGTCGGTCAGGAAACCCTTGATGACCGGCGTCAGCAGAGAGATCAGGCCATCGGCGTCCTTGTCTTCGTTGCGGTGCGCGCGGTCGATCATCATCGCGCCCCAGAATACGAAGGCCCGCGCACCTTCGACGAAGGATTTCTGGTCCATCAGGTTGCGGCGGATGTCGGGGTGAACGATCAGCGGGTCGGCCGGGCCGTCGGGGTTCTTGACGCCGGTCACGTCGCGGCCCTGGAGGCGGTCCAGCGCGTAGGCCAGCGCATTCTGATAGGCGATTTCGGCCTGGGCATAGCCTTGCAGGCCGACACCGAGGCGCGCCTCGTTCATCATCGTGAACATGGCGCGCATGCCTTTATGCGCCTCACCCAACAGATAGCCTGTCGCTCCATCGTAGTTCATTACGCAGGTCGAATTGCCGTGAATGCCCATCTTTTCCTCGATCTTGCCGACCGAGACGGCGTTTCGCGCGCCCAGATTGCCATCGTCGTCGACCATGATCTTGGGGACAATGAACAGCGACACCCCTTTGATGCCCTCGGGTCCGCCGGCGATCTTGGCCAGCACGAGGTGGACGATGTTGTCCGCCATGTCGTGATCGCCCGCCGAGATGAATATCTTCTGGCCGGTAATCTTGTAAGAACCATCGTCCTGCGGTTCGGCCTTGGTGCGCATCAGTCCCAGGTCGGTGCCGCAATGCGGCTCCGTCAGGTTCATGGTGCCGGTCCATTCGCAGGTGGTCAGCTTGGGCAGCCATTTCTGCTTCTGCGCGTCTGTGCCGTGGGCGTGGATCGCGGAATAGGCACCGTGGGTCAGGCCCTGGTACATGTTGAAGGCCATGTTGGACGAGGACAGGATCTCGCCCACCGCGGTGTGCATAAGGTAGGGCAGGCCCTGGCCACCGTATTCTGTATCGCAATCCAATGCCGTCCAGCCGCCATCGCGGACCTGATCGAAAGCCGCCTTGAACCCAGTGGGCGTGCGGACGACGCCATTCTCGAGAACGCAGCCTTCGCGGTCGCCGACAACGTTGAGAGGGTGCAGAACTTCGGACGCCATACGCCCGGCTTCTTCCAGCACGGCACCGGTAAAATCGCGGTCGATCTCGTCATAGCCTGAAATGTCTTGCGTCGAAGCCTTCAGAACATCGTGCAGCACGAACTGCATGTCCTTGGTGGGTGCGATATAGCTGGGCATGTTCGATCCTCCTCAAATCGTCGGGGGCGTCTTTGCGCCCCCGTTGGTCGCGGTCAGCCAAACTTTCGGGGCTGCGCCTGATTCATTATTTTCTCCCCCCAGCGCAGCTGTTCCGACAGCTCCGCGATGGCGGTGTTCAGTTCATCGCGCTGGGCGGTCATCGCTGCCAGACGCTCGTGACCGATCTCGTAGGTGCGGGAAACCTGTGTCAGCTGGCCGTCGTCCAGATCGTAAAGATCCAGCAACTGGCGGATATCCTCGAGGGAGAATCCGAACCGCTTGCCGCGCAGGATCAATTTCAAGCGCGCCCGGTCGCGGCGGGTGAACCAGCGTTTCTGGCCTTCGCGTTGTGGACTGATCAGTTCTTTCGCCTCGTAAAAGCGAAGTGTCCTGGGCGTAACGTCGAACGCGTCACACATCTGTCGGATCGTCATCAGTTCGTCAGACATTACTTTCCATCCTTGTCTCGGTGCCACTTGTGGCGATGCAGTCGAGATGCGGGGCCGACCATAGCGATACAACCCAGGCTGACGCTTACGTAACCCGAACGTAACGTCACTTACCGGGTTGACGTAAGGATCGCTTACGTCAATCGCCACATGGATAGCTTACAAGACTGAAGATGGAGCGAACCTGACCGCGGGAGTTGTGCCGGTCTGGAAGTGAATCACTTTGGGGTTGTGTTCAGCCCCTGGCTTTCAGATCGGCGTACACGCCGTCCCGCAGAGCCTGCAATTCGGCGATGGCCTCATCGAGATGACGCTTGCGGTCGGCCAGTTCGGCCAATTGGCCATCGGCAAGATTGATCCAGGCCTGCATCTGTGTGCGTCCCTCGGGATCCGCGTCATACAGTTCCAGCCATTGGCGGATTTCTTCGAGGGAAAAGCCGAATTTGCGACCTCGAAGGATCAGCGTCATTCGCGCGATTTCCCGTGCGCCATAATATCGCGCGCGGCCTTCACGCTCGGGGAACAGAAGTTCGATGTATTCGTAGTGACGCAAAGTCCGGGGCGTCACGTCGAAACGGGCGCACATCTGTTTGAAATCCAGCCGTTCCGTCATCGATTCCTCCCTGCGTCAGTCTGGCACGGTCAGGACCGTTCTGTCCATCCGGGCGCAGCAGCCGGATCACTCAGCCGAACGCCAAACGGGCTTGCAGGTCGATACGCTTCGCGGCAAGGCTGCGGCATGACCGACGACACCTCAGAAGCCGCCGCCAAACGCATCAGGGCCGCACATCAGTTCATCGCCGCCTTGCCGCATTGTCGCGCCCTGTCGATGACCGTCGAGTCAGTGGGCGAGGGGGAGGCAGCGATCTCCATGCCCTGGGCCGCCGATCTTGTCGGCGATCCGCTGACCGGCGTGATCCATGGCGGTGCGGTCTCCGCACTGATGGACACGACCGGGGGTGCTGCTGTCCTCAGCCATCCGACCGCTCCCATTGCCACGGCTACCATGGACCTGCGGATCGACTATATGCGCGCGGCCACGCCGCACCAGACGATCACGGCGCGGGCCGTTTGTCATCATGTCACGCGGTCTGTCGCCTTCGTTCGGGCCGAAGCCTTTGACGAAGATACCGACAAGGGCCCCGTCGCCGTCGCCAACGGAGCATTCACACTGGAACGGGCGCGCGCGAAATGAAGACGCCGGAACCTGTTCAGGTCATCAAGCAACGCCGCGATGCCGCCCTGCGCGGACTGATCGACGGCGTGCCCTATATCCAGTTTCTGAACATCACATTCGACCGGCGCGGCGACGAATTGACCGGCATATTGCATTACGATCCCAAGCTGATCGGCAACCCGGCGCTGCCAGCGCTTCATGGCGGTGTGACGGCGGCATTCCTCGAGGTCACGGCTATCGTCACCCTGTCGTGGTCGATGCTCTGGGACGATCTGGAGGCCGGACGGCTGGAACCGGAGGGCCTGACCCATGACGCTCTGCCGCGTCTGCCCAAGACCATCGACTTTTCTGTTGACTACCTGCGCGCCGGGCTGCCCCGTGACGCCTATGCCCGCGCCCGCCTGAACCGGTCCGGTCGTCGATATGCCAGCGTCCATGTCGAGGGCTGGCAGGACAATCGCGCGCGTCTGTTTGCGCAGGCCACCGGCCATTTTCTCATGCCGCAGAGGACGGACCCGGACGGGTGAGTGACCCTGTGCCCCTGACGAAAGGGCGGCCCGAGGCGGCGCTGTCGAGCCGTCGCATCCTGAAGGTCGCCATACCCGTCGTCCTGTCGAACGCCACTGTGCCGATTCTGGGCGCGGTGGATACCGGCGTCGTGGGTCAACTGGGGCAGGCCGCGCCGATTGCCGCTGTGGGCGCGGGCGCGATCATCCTGTCGTCGGTCTATTGGATTTTCGGGTTCCTGCGGATGGGCACCACAGGTCTGGCGGCGCAGGCCCTGGGTGCGGGCGACCGTCCCGAATTGGTCGCGCTGCTGTCACGGGCACTGCTGATTGCCGCCGTGGCGGGGGCGGGACTGATCGCACTTCAATGGGCAATTTTCACAGGCGCTTTCTGGCTGGCACCCACATCAGCGGAGGTCGAGGGACTGGCGCGATCCTATATGCAGGTCCGCATCTGGTCGGCCCCTGCGGCGATCGCGATCTATGGCCTGACCGGCTGGTTGATCGCGCAGGAACGTACCGCAGCCGTTCTGGTGATCCAACTGGCGATGAACGGGGCGAATATCGGGTTGGATGTCTGGTTCGTGCTGGGTCTGGGATTCGGTGTCGAGGGGGTCGCCTGGGCCACTTTCATCGCGGAATGGTCGGGCGTGGTGCTGGCGGTGTGGTTCTGCCGGGATGCCTTCGTCGGGTCGGATTGGCGCGACAGGGTGCAGGTATTCGAACCGGCGCGTCTGAAGCGAATGCTGGCGGTCAACACCGATATCCTGATCCGGTCGGTTCTGTTGCAGATCACCTTCGCGTCGTTTCTGTTGATGGGTGGCCTGTTCGGGACGGTCACGCTGGCGGCCAATCAGGTGCTGCTGCAATTCCTGTACATCACGGCCTATGCGCTGGACGGGTTCGCCTTTGCGGTCGAGGCGCTGGTCGGGCGTTTCTTCGGCGCGGGCGACCGGGGGCGCTTGCGGCGATCGGTGGTCCTGTGCGGTGCATGGGGCTTGGGGACGGTGGCAATTCTGGCGCTGGCGTTCGCGGTGTTCGGCGGACTTCTGGTCGACGTGATGGCCAAGGCAACCGAAGTCCGGGAGGTCGCGCGCGACTATCTGCCGTGGATGGTCGCGGCACCCTTGATCGGGTTCGCATCATGGATGCTGGACGGCGTGTTTATCGGCGCGACCCGCACGCGCGACATGCGCAATATGATGGTGCTGAGTTTCGGGTTCTATCTGGCGGCGCTGGCAGTGCTGGTGCCGTGGCTGGACAACCACGGGCTATGGGCGGCGCTGATGGTCTCGTTCGCAGTGCGCGGCGTGACGCTGGGGTTGAAATATCCGGGGCTGGAGCGGGCGACGACGAATGAGGCGGCTTAAAGCCAGCGGTCGCGGTCGGTACCCACGGCGTCGGCGACATTGGCGAAACCGTCGCGGACCAACAGATCGTCGAGACCTTTTGCGATACGCGCGGGCAGACTGATGCCGTGATAAACCAGTGCGGTATAAAGCTGCACGGCAGACGCGCCCGCGCGGATCTTGGCATAGGCTTGGTCGGCGCTGGCAATGCCGCCAACGCCAACCAGCGGCAGTTTACCGTTCGTCAACACCGACAGGCGGGCCAGGATTCGGGTGGAGGCATCGAACAGCGGCGCACCGGACAGGCCCCCGGTTTGCGAAGCGTGGACGCTGTGCAGGCCGTCGCGGGCCAGCGTTGTGTTGGTCGCGATGATGCCGTTCACGCCGGAGCTCAGCGCGACCTCTGCGATATCCTCCAACGCGGCGGCGTCCAGATCGGGCGCGATCTTGAGGAAGATCGCCGTATCCAGCCCCCGGTCGTCGCGATGTGCACAAACCCGGTCCAGAATGCCCGCCAGTGCGGCCTTGCCCTGAAGGTCGCGCAGCCGTTCGGTGTTAGGGCTGCTGACATTAACGGTCGCGAAATCGATGTGCCTGTCGCAATGCGCAAGGACCTTTACGAAATCATCTGCGCGGTCGTTACTGTCCTTGTTCGCACCAAGGTTCAGGCCGACGACCGCGCCCTCAGGTCGTTTCGCCAGCCGGTCGGCGATGATCGCTGCACCGTCATTGTTAAAGCCAAAGCGGTTGATTGCCGCCCCGTCCTCGGTCAGGCGGAACAGGCGCGGCCGGGGGTTGCCGGGTTGCGGGTGGGGCGTGGCGGCCCCGACCTCCAGCCAGCCGAAGGCGCAGCGCGACAGGGCATGCAGGGCAGTGGCATTCTTGTCGAACCCGGCAGCCAGCCCGATAGGGTTCGGCAGATCCATCCCCGCCAGTGTTGTCGCTAGGCGGGGGGACGTGACCGGCCCGCCGCGCGGCCCCAGCCCGGCGTTCAGTGCCGACAGGGCCAACCCGTGCGCACGTTCCGGGTCGAAACGGTGCATCAGGGCAAGGCCCGCCGCTTCGATCACATCAGGCCTGCAGGGAAGACGTGAACGCCGCCGACCATCGGCAGCGGCTGCGCCCAGGCCACCTGATCCAGGCGCAACGGCGCATAGAGGTGCGGAAATTTCGCGCCGCCGCGCGAGATCTCCCAGTGCAGGTTATCGGCGACGACGGCATCCTCGACGCCGATCAGCCACAGACCTTCGACCCCGGCAAAGTGTTTGACGGCGGTTTCGGCGACTTGCTCCGCTGTCGAGAAATGGATGAAGCCATCGGAGAGATCAATCGGCGCGCCCGTGGACGACCCCTCCGCGCGGAGGGCCTGCCATTCGGGCGTTCGGAACAATTTGTAGATCATTGCGCCGGGATGCCCGTGCGGTTCTGTCACGTCAAGTCGCGCCGCGTTCATATCGCTTTGACAATGGCCCGCAAGCTGCCCAACATCGACGATATCCAACCTAGGGGGTTAGACCGATGAGACGTATTCTGACAGCAACGGCGGCGCTCGCGTTGACCACTGGCATGGCCAGCGCCGAGTATTCGCTGACAATTCTTCACACCAACGACGTTCACGCTCGCTTTGAGCCGATCAGCAAATACGACGGTCCCTGTGCTGCGGAAGACAACGCTGCGGGCGAATGCTTCGGCGGCACGGCCCGTATGGTAAACGCCGTCGAGGCAGCACGCGCCAGGTCAGACAATACGATTCTGGTGGATGCCGGTGATCAGTTTCAGGGCACGCTGTTCTATACCTATTACAAAGGTAAACTTGCGGCCGAGATGATGAACATGCTGGGCTATGACGGCATGACGGTCGGCAACCACGAGTTCGACGATGGCCCCGAAGTGCTGGCGTCCTTCATGGCGGCCATCGATTTTCCGATCCTGATGTCGAATGCCGATGTTTCGAGCGAACCGCTGTTGGCCGACAAACTGGCCAAATCGACAGTGATCGAACGGAGCGGCGAGAAGATCGGTCTGATCGGCCTGACACCGCAGGATACCGACGAGCTGGCATCGCCCGGTGATAATGTCACATTCAGCGACCCGATTGCGGCAGTTCAGGAAGAGGTCGACAGGCTGACCGCCGAGGGCGTGAACAAGATCATCGTCCTGAGCCATTCGGGCTATGGCGTAGACCAGGCTGTTGCAGAAGGCACGACCGGCGTCGACGTCATCGTCGGCGGCCATTCGAATACCCTGCTGGGAAGCATGGAGCGTGCCGAAGGTCCGTATCCCACAATGGTGGGCCAGACGGCCATCGTTTCGGCCTATGCCTACGGCAAGTATCTGGGCGAGTTGAACGTAACGTTCGACGATGACGGCAATGTCACCGCAGCCGAGGGCGTGCCCGTCCTGATCGACGCGTCTGTTGAAGAAGATGCGGCAACCGTGGCGCGCATCGCCGAAATGGCAGCCCCGCTGGAGGAGATCCGGTCCAAGGTGGTTGCCCAGATCGATCAGGCGATTGAAGGCGACCGCACATTCTGTCGCGCGGAGGTTTGCGAAATGGGCGTTCTGATCGCCGACGCGATGCTGGACCGTGTCAAGGACCAGGGCATCGACGTCGCGATCCAGAACGGGGGCGGAATCCGCGCCTCGATTGAGGCGGGCGACGTAACCATGGGTGAAGTCCTGACGGTGCTGCCGTTCCAGAACACACTGTCGACGTTCCGAGTGGACGGCGCGACGCTTCTGGCTGCGCTGGAAAACGGTGTCAGCCAGGTCGAGGAGGGCGGAGGCAGATTCCCGCAGGTGTCGGGAATGTCGTTCGCCTTCGACGCGAGTGCCGACCCCGGCAGCCGTGTCAGCGATGTCTTGATCGGCGGAGTACCGCTCGACCCCGCCAAGACCTATGGCGTCGTGTCAAATAACTACGTCAGAAATGGCGGCGATGGATATGAGATGTTCAAATCTGCAGCAGACGCTTACGATTTCGGCCCAGATCTTGCTGAGGTCACGGCGGAATACCTGATCCAAAATGGCCCGTATACGCCGTTCACCGATGATCGCATCGTAGCGAAATGACATAGCGATTTTCAGGTACTTCTGATCGTATGCGTAGAAGTTATTATCGGGGCGAGGAAAACTCCTCGCCCCTTTCGATTGTGATGCCGACAGGATGCTTCGATTGCAGACATCGGAAGAATAACATTACATATTAGAAACGTAATTTTTGATATTTGTTCGATAATGATCACGATCAGGCCGATCGCGATTTTTAAGGAAGTTGCCAATGCTTGCCCCAATTCATCCCCATCAGAAAGAGCGGCTTGCTGCGATTCGCCGTTATGATCTGGGCACCCAAGCCCATGGGGGGGCCTTCGATGGCATCGTCGAGCTGGCGGCGCAGATGTCGAATTGCCCGATTGCCCTTGTCTCTATCGTGCATGCCGACGATCAGAAATTTGAAGCTGTTTGTGGGTTGGATTTCCATGGAACCAATTTGGAATCTTCGATGTGCAGTCATGCCATCCTTCAGGAAGAAATTCTTGAGATTCCGGATACGAGGGTAGATATTCGGACGCGGGATAATCCGCTGGTCACCGGTCCCGATCCGATTTTGTTTTACGCAGGTGCTCAGATCACCACAAAGACGGGTATCCCGCTGGGTTCGTTGTGCGTTCTGGATCGGCGTCCCCGTCGTTTGGGCGATGCCGAACGCCGCGCGCTGAGGATCCTGGCCGATCAGGTCATGCAGCGTCTGGAATTGCATGAGGCGCTGCGACAGCAGGATGCAATGCGCCGGGAAGTTGACCACCGCGTCAAGAACAGTCTGGCCAATGTCGCGGCAATGACGCGCATGGCTGCCCGCAGCGCCACGCCCGAAGTGCGCGAGGCGATGCTGTCCGTTGAAAAGCGGATCAGCGTGATGGTGGAACTTCACAATGACCTGTACAGGTCCGACAACCCGGACGAGCCGATCGAGGTTACGAACTATCTGGAGCGGGTGGCCAGCCATCTGCGCGACATGTCCCCTCCGGGTGTGGAAATCGAAGTACATTTCGATGCCGTGGCCCTAATCGCGCGACGCGCGTCCGCACTGGGCGTTCTGATCAACGAGATGATTTCTAATGCCTGCAAGCACGCCTTTCCCGATGGACGGACCGGGCGGATTGTCCTGAGTGGCCAGAAAACCAGTGCGGGGCGATATGCCATCGCATGTGCGGATGACGGAGTCGGATCCGTCGATGCATCGGAGCCCGGCCTCGGCCAACGCATCATGGAAGCCTCGGCCGCGCAGCTTGAAGGCTTGCTGCGGACTTTCCCGTCACCCGATGGCTACCGCGCCGAAATCGAGTTTCCGGTCACAGTTGACTGATGAACCGAGCCGGAATGCCGATGCATGGCAGTCATGCAGTGAAATAGGCCTGAGAAAGGCGGATTTTCTGCATGGAGCGACCCGCGAAACACGCGGGCCGACCAATCTTCAGGGAGAGAGATAAGACAATCGACCCGACCGGGGGACCGCAAGGGGGGAGGATTTGATCAACCCCAACCGGATCGTCGCCTTGATCTCATTTATGCAGGTGAAATGTGGCGTGATTGGGGCAATGATGGGGTGAAGTCAGGACAATTCCTTGTGGTCATGGAATTGTCCCGACTTCGGAAACGATCACTTCTGTCGCAGGTCCGGAGGCGTCGCCTCCGCCGACAAGGCAGCCGTTACTTCGTCCAATGAAATCACCTGCGTGGCCTTTTCGCCCAGGCGGCGCAGGGTAACAGTGCGATCCTCGACCTCTTGCCGTCCTATGGCGAGAATCGCGGGAACCTTGCCCAACGAATGTTCGCGGACCTTGTAGTTGATTTTCTCGTTGCGGATGTCGGCTTCGGCCCGAACACCAGCCTTGGTCAATGCCTCCACGACTTCCGCCACGTAATCGTCCGCTTCCGAGACGATGGAAGCGACGACGACCTGCCGTGGTGCCAGCCAGAACGGCAGCTTGCCCGCGGAGTTTTCAATCAGGATACCTATGAACCGTTCGAACGACCCCAGCACTGCACGATGCAGCATATAGGGTCGGTGCTTGTTGCCGTCTTCGCCGATATAGCTGGCCCCCAGACGCTCAGGCAGGTTCGGATCGACCTGGAAGGTGCCGCATTGCCAGACACGTCCGATGGCATCGGTCAGATAGAAATCCAGTTTCGGGCCATAGAACGCCCCATCGCCTTCCTCCACGCGGTAGGGGTTGCCAGTCGACTTGATCGCCGCCTCCAGTGCGCCTTCGACGTGATCCCAGCTCTCGTCGCTGCCGACGCGTTTTTCAGGACGGGTGGCGAAAGCGATGTCGAATGTCTCGAACCCCAGATCGCGATAGGTTTCGGACAGGAAATTGATGAAGGCGGCGCACTCCGCCTGAATCTGATCCTCGGTGCAGAAGATGTGACCATCGTCCTGCGTGAAGCCGCGTACCCGCATGATGCCGTGCAGCGCGCCCGACGGCTCGTACCGCGCACAAGACCCGAATTCCGCCATCCTGAGCGGCAGGTCACGATACGATTTCAGGCCTTGGTTGAAGACCTGCACATGGCAGGGGCAGTTCATCGGCTTGAGCGCGTTGATCGCCTTTTCGCGGGCATGTTCTTCGTCTACCTCGACGATGAACATGTGGTCCTGATACTTGTCCCAGTGGCCCGAGGCTTCCCACAATTTGCGGTCGACGACCTGCGGTGTGTTCACTTCGACATAGCCACCGCGGCGCTGCCGCCGCCGCATGTAGTCCTGCAACGTGGTGTAAATTGTCCAGCCGTTGGGGTGCCAGAATACCTGGCCCGGCGCTTCTTCCTGCATGTGATACAGGTCCATTTCGCGGCCCAGGCGGCGGTGGTCGCGGGCCTCGGCCTCCTCCAGGAACTTGAGGTGCATTTTCAGATCGTCGCGGTTGCGGAACGCGATGCCATAGATCCGCTGCAACTGCGGGCGGGTGTTGTCGCCCAGCCAGTAGGCCGAGGACACGCGCGTCAATTTGAAAGCATCCGCAGGGATCTGGCCGGTATGCTGCAGGTGCGGGCCGCGGCAAAGGTCCTGCCATTCGCCATGCCAGTACATCCGGATCGGCTCATCGCCCGGAATTCGGTCCAGAAGCTCCACCTTGAAGGACTCGCCGGAATCGGCATAGTGCTTGCGCGCCCGCTCGCGGTCCCAGACTTCTGTGCGGACCGTCTCGCGCGCGGCGATGATACGTTTCATTTCGGCTTCTATCGAACCCAGATCTTCGGGTGTGAAAGGTTCCGCTCGGTCGAAATCGTAGAACCAGCCGAAATCGCGGACCGGGCCTATGGTGACCTTTACGTCAGGCCAGATCGTTTGCACGGCGCGCGCCATGATATGCGCCAGATCGTGGCGGATCAGCTCCAGCGCAGCGTCGTCGTCCTGCATTGTGTTGATAGAGATTTTCGCATCCGCTTCGATCGGCCAGGCCAGATCCCAGTGCGCGCCGTCGACCTGGGCGCTGATGGCCTTTTTCGACAGGGACTTGCTGATGCTTTCGGCCACCTGTGCGGGTGTCGTCCCGATGGGGACGTCGCGTGTGTTACCATCGGGGAAGGTAAGGGTGATCTGGGACATCTTATCTGAGTCCTCCGTCGTTTTGGCGCCCACGGAACGCCCGATTGCGGGTATGATGGGGCGCTTTTGGCGGCGGGTTTGTTCCACGTCAAGGCGTCCGGCGAGTCGAAAGCCGCAGGGTGTAGCCATCCCATCGAACAGGAGGTTCCGATGAAAACAATTCTTGCCGCTACCGATCTAAGCGCGCGGTCTGACCGCGCCGTGCTGCGCGCCGCACATCTGGCCCGCGACACGGGGGCCGCGCTGCACATTATTCACGTCATAGATGAAGACTTGCCCGGTGCGATGTTGCTTGCCCAGACCACGGAGGTGGAGGCGACGCTGTCGGCCATGGTGGCCGAAAATCCCGCGCTCGCCGACCTGTCACCGTCCCTGGACGTAGAGGCCGGCCATCTCGATAGCCTTTTGCCCAAATTGATGCGCGAACGGGATATCGACCTTTTGGTTGTCGGCAGCCATCGGCGTCGGGGCCTGGCGGATGTCTTCGGCGCACCAACGCTGTCGCGGCTGTTGCGCAGTGTCGATGTGCCGGTTCTCGTCGCCGTTGGCCGACCGGAGGGTACATATGAAGCCGTTACGATCGGCTGGGATTTTTCCCCGGCCGGCGAGGCTGCAGCGAAAGCAGTGCAGGATTTCGCGCCATCGGCCGCGATGACGCTGATCCATGCGTGGCAGGACCCGGTTGCTGGCACGCCCTATGGGTTCGAGACGGGCGGGACGATTCCGCCGGAAGCCCTCGATCGTCTGCGGTCGAAACTGCAGCGCGCGGCAATGGAGATGGTGCAGGACGGCACGCCGCCCGCGACGGATGTGATCATAGGGCCGGCGGGGCATGTTCTGCGCCGATACGCGGCGGAGCATGGCGCCGACCTTCTGGCGATGGGGCGACACGCGCGCACCGGGCTGGCCCGTATCCTTCTTGGGTCGACGGCCGAGGACGTGGCGCTGAATGCGCCCTGCGACGTGCTGATCGCGCCGCCGCTTTGATTTTTGACGAATGGCAGCCTCTCGCAGAACAGCGAAAGGCTGCCGCATCACTACGAGGGGCCGTTTGTCATCAGAAGAAGTTGTGCCCTCCCGACTTCAGAGTGACGTCGGATGTCAAACTTAATTCACAACTGGAAAGATAGACCGGGGTCATCTTCTTAAGATCGAGTATGAGGTGTTGGCCGTCGGCTTCGACCTCAAGGCTATGCCTGACGCAATGACACTGACGGCCCGTTTGGGGTTGATGGGTATTGGTTTCAGTGGGATGACCCTCTTGATGCGTCCCGATTTTCTGAAGCGCGTGTTCGTGCCGAAGATCAAGAAGCGAATGGGTCACCGTCACGACTGACGGACTTGCCCTCGGCCCCCGCCCGTGAAACAGGAAAGCGCCAACCGATACCCGCCAACGGAGACCCCCGATGGAGATTCGCGAGGCCCTGACCTTCGATGACGTTCTGCTTGTTCCCGGTGCCAGCAAGGTGCTGCCCGGCACTGCGGATACACGCACGTTCGTCACTAAATCTATTGCCCTGAACATCCCGCTACTGTCGTCCGCAATGGATACCGTGACAGAGGCGCGCATGGCCATCGCCATGGCGCAGGCGGGCGGCATGGGCGTGATTCATCGCAATCTGGACCTCGACGACCAGCAGCAGGAAGTGCGCAGGGTCAAGCGGTTCGAAAGTGGCGTCGTCTACAACCCCATTACCTTGCGTCCCGATCAGACACTGGCCGATGCCAAGGCCTTACAGGAAAAATATCGCGTCACCGGTTTTCCCGTCGTCGATGACAAGGGCCGCGTGCTGGGTATTGTGACCAACCGTGACATGCGGTTTGCTGTCGATGACTCGACACCGGTGTCGACGATGATGACCGCCGACAATCTGGCAATCCTGCGCGAACCCGCCGACCTGAATGCGGCGCGTTCGATGATGCAGGCCCGCCGTATCGAGAAGCTGCTCGTAGTTAACGAGAAGGGCCATTTGACTGGCCTTTTGACGATCAAGGATATCGAACAGGCGGTGCTGAACCCGCAGGCGTGCAAGGATTCTCTGGGCCGTTTGCGCGTTGCTGCCGCGACAACTGTCGGCGATGCCGGGTTCGAACGGTCCGAGGCGTTGATAGATGCCGGCTGCGACCTGATCGTGGTCGACACCGCGCACGGTCATTCCGAAGGCGTCGGCATCGCCGTCGACCGTATCAAGCGACTGTCCAACAAGGTGCAGGTCGTCGCGGGCAATGTTGCTACGGCTGACGGCACGCGCGCCCTGATCGACGCGGGCGCGGATGCGGTCAAGGTCGGCATCGGGCCGGGATCGATCTGCACCACCCGCATTGTCGCGGGTGTCGGCGTGCCGCAACTGACCGCCATCATGGATGCCGCCGCGGTCGCAGGCGACGTGCCGGTGATCGCGGATGGCGGTATCAAGTTTTCCGGCGATTTCGCCAAGGCCATAGCCGCCGGCGCATCCTGCGCCATGGTTGGCAGCATGATCGCGGGCACGGATGAATCGCCCGGCGAAGTAGTTTTGTATCAGGGTCGGACGTTCAAATCATATCGTGGAATGGGGTCGCTGGGTGCGATGGCGCGCGGCTCGGCGGATCGGTATTTTCAGAAAGACGCGGCGTCGGACAAACTGGTGCCCGAAGGGATCGAGGGGCAGGTGCCCTACAAGGGCAGTGCCGGAGCGGTGGTGCATCAGTTGGTCGGCGGTTTGCGTGCGGCCATGGGCTACACCGGATGTGCTACGGTGGCCGAGATGCGGGGCGGTTGTACCTTCGTCAAGATTACCGGCGCCGGGCTGAAGGAAAGCCATGTCCATGATGTCCAGATCACCCGGGAAAGCCCGAACTATCGCTCCTGAGAGGCGGCCTGACATGACTGACCCAAGGTATAGCGCGTGACCCCCGGCGCGCGCGTTCAGGCCGCAATCGAGATATTGGACCGTATCCTCGACGGTGGCGCGGCCGAGCGGGAGCTGACGGTCTGGGCGCGCGGCAGTCGCTACGCCGGGTCGAAGGACCGCGCGGCGGTTCGGGACCACGTATTCGACGCGCTTCGCACATTGCGGTCATCGGCCTGGATTGGCGGAGAGGCGGAGATTGCGCCAGGTATCGCGCGCGCGATCATGGCAGGGCGTTTGATCGGTGAAGACGTTGACGTTAAGTCCATTTTCAATGGACAAGGCCATGCGCCGGAGCCGATATCTCCGCCTGTCGATCTTGGCCCCGCACCCGATGCCGTCCGCCTCGATATGCCCGATTGGCTTTTGCCGATCCTGCGCGCCGATCTGGGCAGTGCCGCCGAGCATGTGGCCCTTGCCCTGCGTACCCGCGCGCCAGTCTTTCTGCGCGCCAACATTGCCCGTATCACGCGGCAGGACCTGCTCGCGAAATTATCCGAGGAAGGCGTGGCAGCCGAACCGGACGCGGCGTCGCCCACGGCTATCCGCCTTACCGGCACACCGCGTGGTCTGACCGCTCTGCCGTCGTTCAGGGACGGTTTATGGGAGTTACAGGACGCCGGGTCTCAGGCCCTTGTTGACCGCATCCCGGTATCGCCTGATGCGCGGATACTGGATCTCTGTGCCGGCGGCGGAGGTAAGGCACTTGCCCTTGCAGCAAGGGGTCCGGAACAGGTTTTCACCCATGACGCGGATCCGGCCCGGATGCGCGATCTGCCCGCCCGCACCGCACGTGCCGGTGCGCGGATCAGTCAGATCACGGCCCCGGAAGGTGCAGCGCCCTTCGATGGTGTGGTCGCGGATGTTCCCTGTTCCGGTAGCGGCAGCTGGCGCCGTGCACCCGACGCCAAATGGCGACTGACCGAGGCCCGCCTGACCGAGCTGACGCAAACGCAGGACGCCATCCTGGACCGGGCGATCGCCCTGACGCGCCCGGGAGGATGGATCGCCTACATGACCTGTTCCATTCTGGCGCGCGAAAATGCCGATCGTGCGGTGTCAGCGCTGAACCGCCATCGTGATGTCGCCATTGGTGACCAATGGTCCAGCCTGCCAGTCGACGGTGGTCACGACGGCTTTCACGTTTGTCTTCTCAAGCGTGAAAGCTAGGGGTCGGATCACGATCATGCTATGGATCGGGCGGTGTCGTTAAGAGCGTCTTAATACTTTTGCGGCCATAAAAAGCGTGAGAACGATTCTAGGGTGACCGCTCCTTGCGGGGATCGGTCCGGAGGCGAGGGCTTGGGCGAGACGACAATACTCCTACGAAGGCTTCGCACCGGATCGATTGTCCTTCTCGTTGTTGCAGTGGGCGCAGTTGCGATGGCATTCGTTTCAGCTGGCGCGATGCCGAATGCGCTGTTTCTCACGGCAGCGATGGCATTGACTACAATCGTCGCCGCACTGCATGTCGCGACATGGATCATGGCATGGATATCGCATCGCCGACTTCGGATCGTGATGGAATTTCTCGAATATGACAGCGCGCCCGGCTTCTGCACGGACGAGATCGGGGCAATTTTCGCGCAGAACCGCGCTGCGACGGAGCGGTTCGGCGTTCAGGACGGCGGCACAATGACTCGCGCGCTCGAACCGCTCTTCGCCAATCCCGATGCTGTGGTGCACCGGCTGCGCAGTGCCGCCATAGACGAGAAAGCTGCGCGCGAAGATGTCGTGACCCGAAGAGGTCATGTTCGCGTTGCAGTCCACCGGATTCCGGGCGGGCATCTCTGGCGACTGGAGGATCTGGTCGATCGGCCACCCCGGTCTGCGGACGGTATCGGCCTTCCGATGCTGACATTCGGACCCTCCGGCACGATTCTTTATATGAACGAAGTTCTCCGCACTGCCGCTGGCCGTCGGGTCAAACGTTTGCGCGACCTGTTCGAAGAAGTTCCGTTGGTCAACGGCGGACTGAACCGCCTTGTTGCCAAGAATGGCGCTGAAAGCGTGCGGGTCGTTTTGTCCGCGCCTGTGAACGGTCGGCAAGAGGTTTTCGTTCTGCCCTCCGGCGATAGTACGGATGGTCAGGTCGCGCTCGATGCTCTGCCGGTCGCGCTGTTGCGGTTGGACAGCAGCGGGCGGGTGGCCTTTGCGAACCGGCAGGCCCGTGAACTCCTGCCTGCGACGAACACGGGGACCGAAAGCAGGCTTGCAGCGTTGGTCGAGGGATTGGGCCGCAGTGTCCGCGAATGGGTCAGCGAAGCGGCGGCCGGTCGCGGTCTTTACCGCGCCGAGGTCGTCCGCGTGACCGGTGCCGAGGTCGAGACCTATCTTCAGATCACGCTCGGTCGTCCGCTTGGCGATGGCGAAGGTGGGCTTCTGGCGGTTCTCAACGATGCGACCGAACTCAAGACTCTGGAAGCGCAATTCGTCCAAAGCCAGAAAATGCAGGCGATCGGTCAGCTGGCCGGCGGCGTCGCTCATGATTTCAACAATCTGCTGACCGCCATATCGGGTCATTGCGACCTTCTCATGTTGCGGCATGGCGAAGGCGATGAGGATCACGCAGATCTGACTCAGATCACGCAAAACGCCAATCGCGCAGCCGCTCTGGTCGGTCAGCTGCTGGCATTTTCCCGCAAGCAGACGCTGGAGATGCGTCCTATCGACCTTCGGGATACGCTGGGAGATCTTGCGCATTTGCTGAACCGCTTGGTCGGCGATCGCGTAATTCTGCGGCTTGAGCACGATCCTGCGCTGATTCCGATCCGGGGAGACAGGCGGCAACTTGAACAGGTTCTGATGAACCTCGTGGTCAATGCGCGTGATGCGATGCCAGACGGCGGCGAGATCCTGATCGAGACGGAGTGCAGATATCTTCCTGCTCCGCTGTTAAGGGATCGAGTCTCCGTTCCATCGGGTCAATATGTAATCGTCAGCGTGACGGATGAGGGAACCGGTATAACAATCGATAACCTTTCCCGCATTTTCGAGCCGTTTTTCACGACCAAACGTCCCGGCGAAGGAACAGGCCTGGGGCTGAGCATGGCCTACGGGATCGTCAAGCAATCGGGCGGTTACATTTTTGCCGACAGCACGCCGGGGCAGGGCACCCGTTTCAGCCTGTATTTTCCGGCGCTGACCGATGCCGCCGAAGCGGAACTTGTCGAAGCGCCAGACCTCCCTGACGCGACCGCCGCACCGGTTGACCGCGCACTCGACCAACTGCCTGTCCCCGAGCCTGTTTCCGATCTTACTCAAACCATTAAGACATCCACCCACCATAGCTCGGATGGGGCGAGGGACGATGGCGAAGTTGGAAACGACCCTGATGGTTCCATATCCACCATAAGCGATAGCGCATTCGATGGGGAAGTCGTCGATGCCCCGAAACCGGCGGAGGGGGAAGGCGAAATGTCGGCCATGCTGCGCGGCGTTCTGGAAACTTCACGATCTGATCCGTTGTCGCACCCGACACCACCTGATGCTGTCGACGAGCCGAAGACGTTGCCATTTGCTGGCAAACAGGCAGAGTCCAAGGTCTCATCCGATGTCGACAAGTGCGATCTTCAGCCCACCAAGCCGGTTGTTCTCCTTGTCGAGGATGAGGCCCCCGTTCGCGCCTTTGCGTCCCGGGCGTTACGATTGCGCGGATATGAGGTGATGGAGGCGGAAGACGCCGAATCCGCACTAGCACAATTGTCAGATCGCAACCTTCTGGTCGATCTCTTCGTCACGGACGTAATGATGCCCGGACTGGATGGACCCAGCTGGGTACGCGAGGCGATGAAGATGAGGCCGGATGTGCGAACTGTTTTCATGTCCGGATATACTCAGGATGCACTGTCCGAAACCAGCGTCCCAGTCCCCAATTCCGTATTTTTGCCCAAACCCTTCTCGCTCTCGGATCTGACGCGGACGGTCGAACGCGCGCTTTTGTAATAGCTTTTGGGTCGGGTTTTTTCCATCGCGTATCCTAGCCGATTCCATCCCAGATATCGAAGTCTTTGATGCGTTCGTTCTTCAATCTTGAATGCATTTCGTCAGACAGATCGAGATCTCCTCCGGGCGAGACATTCGTTTTTTCGAGGTCGATTTTCATCCCGATGCGGCCTTCTAGAAAGCGTAGCAGCTCATCGGTGTCGCCGTGACGAAACAGATGGTCCACGCCACCGTCCAGAAACTGTGCTTGCGATCCGACGCGAGCGAAAGGTGGCTGCGGATCGGCTAGATAGGAGGCGACGAAACTGTCGAAACTTATTCCTGCCGTCGAGTTGGGTTGTCCGGACAGGCCCGGCCGCGACCGATAGCGATACCAGCTACCGAGCCAAGACACGGGTTCGCGCATCACTGCCAGCAACTCGAGCGGACGCTTCCCCTTTTGTTCGAAGAAACCGGCCAATTCCCGGCGATACTTTTTTACAGTGCAATGCTTCAGACCCGGTGGATTGAGTATTGCTGCGTCAGCATGCGGAGCAAGTGCTAACTCCAACGCCGTCGTCCCGGTTTTGGGCACCGCAAGAATTGCCAGCCTGGCCTTCCAGAATATGAGCATCTCGTCCTCCGGGTTGGCAAAATTGCCGGTAACGCTTCTTTAACCCTGTGTCGCCACGATGGGGCAAGTCCAAAGGGCTTGTAACTGTTCCGTATATGTTCCATATCATTCAGGGAACAAGACGTGAACGATAACCAGATTGCCGCGCCTGCGGCAGCATGCAACAAGGGCCGAAATCATGGCAACGGCGAACCTACTCGACATGGCTGACAAACGTAGCGCGGACAAGCAGAAGGCGCTCGACAGCGCCTTGGCCCAAATCGAACGTCAGTTCGGTAAGGGGTCCATTATGAAATTGGGCGGGCAGAACCAGATGCCCGACATCGAAGCGACGTCGACGGGGTCGCTCGGCCTCGATATCGCGCTTGGTATCGGCGGTCTGCCGAAGGGCCGGATCATCGAAATCTATGGCCCGGAAAGCTCCGGCAAGACGACGCTGACCCTGCACGCAGTCGCGGAAGAGCAAAAGAACGGCGGTGTCTGTGCATTCGTCGATGCGGAACATGCGCTTGACCCACAATATGCCAAGAAGCTTGGCGTCGATCTGAACGAATTGTTGATTTCGCAGCCTGACACGGGCGAACAAGCACTAGAGATTGTCGATACCTTGGTCCGTTCGGGCGCGGTGAGTATGGTGGTGGTCGACTCGGTGGCCGCTTTAATACCGAAATCCGAACTCGAGGGCGACATGGGCGACAGCTCGGTCGGCGTACATGCGCGCTTGATGAGTCAGGCGATGCGGAAACTGACCGGATCGATTAACCGATCCAAATGCATGGTCATCTTCATCAACCAGATCCGGATGAAGATCGGTGTCATGTTCGGCTCACCGGAGACGACAACGGGTGGCAACGCATTGAAATTCTATGCATCTGTCCGCCTGGATATCCGCCGGATCGGTGCTGTAAAGGACCGGGACGAAATTGTTGGCAACACCACCAAGGTAAAGGTGGTCAAGAACAAGGTCGCGCCACCATTCAAGGTCGTCGAATTCGACATCATGTATGGCGAGGGAATATCCAAGACCGGCGAGTTGATCGATCTGGGCGTCAAGGCCGGTGTGGTTGAGAAATCCGGTGCCTGGTACAGTTACGGCGATGACCGGATCGGGCAGGGACGTGAGAATTCCAAGCAGTTTCTCAAAGACAATCCGTCGATTGCTACCGAAATCGAAGACAAGATCCGCGCGGCGCACGGACTGGATTTTCAAATGGGCGAAGCGGACAAGACCGAGATCCGGGACGAGATCCTCGACGATTGATGGTACTGGAATGTCCCGCCGGGTGGTGTGATCAGGGAAGGGCCGTCCGAAAGGGCGGCCCTTTCCACACGCGGGATTGGGATTGGCTTGTCGACAGGATGGGCCAAGGCTAGGACGGACACGCAAGGTACCAGAGGGAAGATCATGGCCAGCTTGAATGACATCCGCACGACATTCCTGGATTATTTCGCCAAGAACGGTCATGAAAAGGTTGCCAGTTCGCCGCTTGTGCCGCGCAACGATCCTACGCTGATGTTCGTCAATTCAGGGATGGTCCAGTTTAAGAACGTCTTCACCGGCGTCGAAAGCCGCAGTTACGATCGCGCGACGAGCAGCCAGAAATGCGTTCGCGCTGGTGGCAAACACAACGATCTGGATAACGTCGGCTATACCGCGCGCCATCATACGTTCTTCGAAATGCTGGGCAATTTCAGTTTTGGAGATTACTTCAAATCCGATGCGATCCATTTCGCGTGGGAGTTGTTGACCAGGGAGTTCGGCATAGATCCGAACCGCCTGCTGGTCACGGTCTATCATACGGATGACGAAGCCGCGGCGATCTGGAAGAAGGTCGCGGGCCTGCCGGATGAGCGGATCATCCGCATTGCTACCGACGACAACTTCTGGCGTATGGGGCCGACGGGGCCTTGCGGACCCTGCACCGAGATTTTCTACGATCACGGCGAGCATATTCCGGGTGGTCCGCCGGGCAGTCCGGACGAAGACGGCGATCGTTTCATCGAGATATGGAACCTCGTCTTCATGCAGAACGAGCAGTTTGAGGATGGCACGATGCGCCCCCTCGACATGCAGTCGATCGACACCGGAATGGGGTTGGAGCGGATAGGCGCGCTGCTGCAGGGCAAGCATGACAACTACGACACCGACCTGATGCGCGCCCTGATCGAAGCGTCGGCCCAGGCCACGTCGACCGATCCCGATGGCCCTGAAAATGTGCATCACAGGGTTATTGCCGACCACCTGCGGTCAACGTCGTTCCTGATCGCCGATGGCGTGATGCCGTCGAACGAGGGGCGCGGCTATGTTCTTCGCAGGATCATGCGGCGCGCCATGCGGCATGCGCATCAGGCAGGCGCGAAGGATCCGTTGATGCATCGTCTGGTGCCCGCGCTGGTCACGCAGATGGGACAGCATTATTCTGAATTGACGCGCGCGCAGTCAATGATCGAGGAGACATTGCGCGGCGAGGAGGAGCGGTTTCGCACAACGCTGGATCGGGGGTTGCGGCTTCTTGAGGATCAGGTCCAGGCGCTGCCCGAAGGAGGCGTCCTGGACGGTGCGTCGGCATTCAAACTCTACGACACATACGGGTTTCCTCTGGACCTGACGCAGGATGCCCTGCGCGAAAAGGGTCTGTCTGTCGACAGCGATGGATTCGACTTGGCTATGGCCGAGCAAAAGACGCGGGCGCGGGCTGCTTGGTCCGGCTCGGGCGAACAGGCGGATGCGGCGATCTGGTTCGACCTGGCGGACAGGTACGGAACGACGGAGTTCCTGGGCTACGACACAGAAGTCGCCGAAGGTCAGGTGCTTGCCCTCGTCTCGGATGGGGCGGCGGTTGATGTGGCGCGCGCCGGTGATGCGGTCAGCATCGTGGTCAATCAGACGCCGTTTTACGCTGAATCAGGTGGTCAGATCGGCGATGCAGGCGTCCTGAAAACGGAAACCGGGCGCGCAACCATTACTGACACGCGGAAATCCGCAGGCGTTTTCATGCATATCGCGCAGGTCGACGAAGGCGAGATCAGGCCGGGTCAATCTGCGGAACTGACGGTCGACAATGCCCGTCGAAGTTCGATCCGGGCGAACCATTCGGCGACGCACCTGCTGCACGAGGCATTGCGCAGAGCCCTTGGCGATCATGTCGCTCAGCGTGGATCGCTGAATGATTCAGATCGTCTGCGCTTTGATTTCAGTCACGGGCACGCCGTCACAGCGGAGCAACTTGCTCAGATCGAAGCCGAGGTGAATTCGTTCATCCGCCAGAACTCCGAAGTTTCGACCCGGATCATGGAGCCGGATGCCGCCCGCGATCTGGGTGCGCAGGCCTTGTTCGGTGAGAAATACGGCGACGAAGTCCGCGTTGTTTCGATGGGGTCGAGGGATGACACCGGCAAAGGCAGCGATAAGCGGACCTACTCGATCGAACTGTGCGGGGGCACACATGTTCGCAATACCGGCGAAATCGGGGCGTTTGTTACGCTGGGCGATCAGGCTGTCAGCGCGGGCGTGCGCCGTATCGAGGCGCTGACCGGACAGGCGGCAATGGACCACCTGCAGGCGCAGGACCGCCGTATGTCGGAACTGGCCAATCTGTTGAAGGCGCAGCCCGATGAGGTTGGCACAAGGGTCAAGGCTTTGATGGACGAACGCAAGGCATTGCAAAATGAAGTCGCACAGCTACGACGAGAGCTGTCGATGGGCGAGGGTGCAGAGGCAATTGAAATCAATGGCATGAAGGCCGTTCTTCAAGTTGTTTCCGGCGTCTCGGGCAAGGATCTCGGACCGATGATCGATGCGCAGAAGGCGGCGCTCGGGTCCGGTGTGATCGCTTATATTGCGGATACGGGGGCCAAGCCTGCGGTGGGAGTGGGCGTCACCAGGGACCTGACGGAGCGGGTGTCCGCGGTCGATCTGGTAAAAACCGCGGTCGAGGCGCTTGGCGGTCGCGGTGGTGGCGGACGTCCTGAGATGGCACAGGGCGGGGGCTCGAATATCGCTCAGGCCGATGCTGCATTGTCGGCGGTTCGGGAGGCGTTATCGAAGGTATGATGCGGGGATGACGTTGGTATTATCTGCGTATCACCCGCTATGCCTCAGTGCCCGGTGGTCGATGAGAACAATTGCATGATGACGATGCCGGCAACGATCAGACCCATGCCGATGATCGCAGGGGCATCCAACCGCTGGCCGAAAACGATCCAGCCGATCATGGCGATCATAACGATCCCGACGCCGGACCAGATCGCATAGGTCACCCCGACCGGAAGCGTCCTGAGAACCAGCGACAGGAGAAACAGCGCCGTCACGAAACAGGTCAACGTCACGACCGACGGCCAGAGGCGGGTGAACCCGTCGGACGCTTTGAGCGCGGTCGTGCCCACCGTCTCGAATGCGATAGCCAGGATGAGCCAGAGCCAGTGCATCAGCGCCCCACGTAGCGGTCGCGACGATGATTGGTGGCGATGATCAGGTTCACGACGACGGCTCCTGAAAGGGATGCGGCAACCAACCACGGGTCAAGCAGGGCGAAGGCCAGCGCGAACAGCAAGGCGTCGAACCCGAGTTGGACCCAGCCGGCCTGTATGCCGAACCGCTCCTGCACCCAAAGGGCAAGGATGCCAATCCCCCCCAGCGATGCACCATGTCGGAAGATCACAATCAATCCCATGCCGATCACCGCGCCCGACAGGGCCGATGCGGCCCAGGGGTTCAATGCCTCGAAGGTGACGACAAGGGGCATCAGGCGCGTCAGGACAGAAACCATAGTCACGGCAATCACCGTCTTGACGACGAAGCGCGGGCCCATGCGGACCCAACCCAGACCGTAGAATGGCAAGTTGAGCAGGAAGAACCAGACGCCGAAGCTCCAGCCGCCCATATAGGACAACAGCACCGCCGCGCCCGCCGTCTGTCCAGTGACCAGACCGGCGGCAGTCAGGAACTGCACACCCAGCGCGCAGAGCGTCGTGCCCAGAACGAAGGCCTGCGCGTCCTCCAGCATCGTGTGCCGGAGGGGGGACGGGCGATGGGGTTCGCGGCTGTCGGGAGGTGGAGAAGAGCGGGCCATTCCACGGACCTATTTGTCACGGATCGGGCTGTCCAGCAGCGGTCTCAACGGTCTGACGAAAAAGGGCGCACGGCGTTGGGCAAGCCCCTTACCAGAAGTGTTGCGCCGCGTGCACGGAATGCACGTAGAGCAGGGGCAGTATCAGCTCCCTCACCCGCATAATTCTGCGAGAGCGTAGCTTGCGCCGAGGTCAGCTGTGCGGGGCGGAGTGCCGCTTCCCCTTGACGGCTTGTCGGCGCGGAAGCAAGCTGACCGCGTCTAGAACAGGTTAGGTCGGGAAGGTTAGCCCGGCCCCCGCATCCGCGGGTCCTTCCGTTATGACCGTAGCGGCCCGCGACTATTCAGTCCCATGTGCAGTGCATGGGACGATAGAAAGGGCACCACCATGTGGCAGCAGACACCCGCGACTCCCGAAGGCTCCCGATCCCGGTGCAAGATCATTCTTGTCGAGATTCAGGCGACAGCCGATAAAGTCTACGACTTCGCCTCTGACCCACGGAACCTCCCCGCTTGGGCGCCAAATTTTGCCAAGGCGGTATCGGCGAACGAAAAAGGATGGGTCGCCGAGACCGAGGAAGGCCCTGTTGCGATCGAGTTCGCACCGCGCAACGACTTGGGAGTTCTCGACCATTGGGGCCGCCTTCCCGACGGAGCGAAGTTCTTCAACCCGATACGGGTTGTTCCCGACGGGGACGCGAGCATCTTGAGCTTCATCCTCTTCCGACAGGACGGATGGGACGACGACCGCCTCGCAGGTGACGCCGCTTTGGTGCAAGCGGACCTGGATCGGTTGAAGGCGCATCTGAGCGCGTAGCAAAACACGAACCAAATGGTCGCGACGTATCGCGGCGCGACCAACAACACATCCGGTAAGGGGCTTGGACGTTGGGCGCGTCCCGTCTTTGTTCTGCAAATACTCTGAGGAGCGCGAGGAGAAACTCCTCGCTTCGCCACTCAGGTCAAAGCCGCGTCGAGATTTTCAGCGATTTTTTCAAGGAAACCAATCGTAGTCAGCCATTTTTGATCGGGGCCAACCAGCAGGGCCAGGTCCTTGGTCATATAACCGGATTCAACGGTCCCGACGACGACTTTCTCAAGAGTTTCGGCGAAGGCCGTCAACTGCGCATTGTCGTCCAGCTTGGCGCGATGCCTGAGGCCGCCGGTCCAGGCGAAGATCGACGCGATGGAGTTGGTCGAGGTTTCCTTGCCGGCCTGGTGCTGACGGTAGTGCCGGGTGACGGTGCCATGCGCGGCCTCGGCCTCGACGATCTTGCCATCGGGGGTCATCAGCTGCGACGTCATGAGACCCAATGAGCCGAAGCCCTGGGCCACAGTGTCGGACTGCACGTCGCCGTCGTAGTTCTTGCAGGCCCAGACATAGCCGCCCGACCATTTCATTGCAGCGGCGACCATGTCGTCGATCAGGCGGTGTTCATAGGTGATGCCGGCCTTCTTGAAACCGGCTTCGAACTCTTCCTCAAAAATCTGCTGAAAGATATCCTTGAAGCGCCCGTCATAGGCCTTGAGGATCGTGTTCTTGGTCGAAAGATAGACCGGAAACTTGCGGCCCAGACCATAGTTCAGCGAGGCGCGGGCGAAATCGCGGATCGACTCGTCGAGGTTGTACATCGCCATGGCGACGCCGGAGGATGGTGCGTCGAACACCTCGCGTTCGATGACCTCGCCGTCCTCGCCTTCGAATTTCATGGTCAGCTTCCCCTTGCCGGGGAACAGGAAGTCTGTGGCGCGATACTGGTCGCCGAAGGCATGGCGACCGACAACGATCGGCTGGGTCCAGCCCGGCACCAGACGCGGCACGTTCGAGCAGATGATCGGCTCGCGGAATATGACGCCGCCGAGGATGTTGCGGATCGTGCCGTTGGGGCTGCGATACATGCGCTTGAGGCCGAATTCCTCGACCCGGCCTTCGTCCGGTGTGATCGTGGCGCATTTCACGCCGACGCCGATTTCCTTGATCTTCTCGGCGGCATCGATGGTGATCTGGTCGTCCGTCTCGTCCCGCGCCTCGATGCCCAGATCGTAATACAGCAGGTCGATGTCGAGATACGGCAGGATCAGCTTGTCCTTGATGAACTGCCAGATGATGCGCGTCATTTCGTCCCCGTCGAGCTCGACGACGGGATTATCTACCTTGATCCTGGACATGGGGGCCTCCGGCTGGAACATGTTTCGCGCGTCCCATAGCAGGGTCCGCCACCGACGGCCAGATTGTATGCCGTGGCATACAGGTCGAGATTATCCAGAGAAGACAAAGCGGCCCGGCGTCAGTTGCGCCGGGCCTGCCGCCAGTTCGGTCGTGGAACCAAAAACAAGGCGACGACGGGTCCATGCCGGAGGAAAAACAGCATGGACCAGGGGACCGCAGTCCGATGTGTCCGAACTGTCGCGGTCGATCCGGTCCCCGCAGCGCTCTTGGACCGCTACGGGGGAAGACATGGTTATTCCGCGGTTACGACCGCCATCACGAGTGCGCCTTCGGGCTTGACAGGGCCGTCTTCGGTGGCGCCCAGCGTATATTCGAACACGCCGGTCTGAGTGCCCCCGGTTTCGCCATGGACCATCAGCATCAGCATCTGGCCGGAGGCAACGTCTTCCTGAAGGATGGCGGCGACATCGGTGGTCTTGCCTGCACGGATCGGGGCATAGCCGACCACGAGGCCAGGTTTCATGTCGGCATCAGTGCTGTGAACGACCAGCCAGCCGTTTTCCGACGCGGTAATGCTTTCGGCGGACACAACGCCGTTGGCGACGGATTGGTCCGATGCGGTGATCGAAGGGGCCATCGCATGCGCATCGGCAAGTGCGACCGAGGCGGAGGCCAGAAGGGCGAGGGCGGCAATATTGATAGTCGAAGTCATAGTCGATCTCCCGTTGTTATGCCCCCCAGACACGCGACGGTTCGACAGGAGTTTCACGGGTCCGTGAAAAATTTCGCGATCTTCGGGCCAAGCCAGGCCCAGAGCGTCGGTGCGCCGCGCTCGATCTTGCTGCCAATCCGGTTGCGGACCTGATCTTCGGTAACGTTGTAGGCAGTCCAGCTACCGCCGCCATTGGCCAGATTAAGGTTCGGCGGCTGGAACCGGTCGAGGGCTTTGGCGAACGTCGCATCCGGGGTGGCGGCGGCTTCGAACTCGTCCCAGAGGGCGCGAAATTCGCGGGCCTGCGTATCCGGCAACAGGGCAAAGATGCGGTCGGCGGCGGCCAGTTCGTCCGCCACCTGCGTGGAGGTGTCGCCATAGATCGGCGCGTCACCGGCGTCGATTTCGACGATATCGTGCAGGATCAGCATGCGGATGACCCGGTCGATCGACACGCCGGGCGGTGCTTGCGGCGCGAGGGTCAGAGCAAAGAGGGTCAGGTGCCAAGAGTGTTCGGCACTATTCTCATCGCGCGAGCCATCGGCCAATTGGGTGGCGCGGGTGATGGATTTCAGGCGGTCGGCTTCCATGAGGAACGCCATCTGCCGGTCCAGATCGGACGGAGGCGACACCGGATCAGCCATCGCCTTCCGGTGCCGCCGACTTATTCTCCATCTCGGCAATGCGCGCCTTAAGCTGGCGGTCGGCCCGGATCGCGGCGCGCTGGACCCGGACCGAGGTGATGAAAGCCTCCTGCAGCGTCTGCGAGCTGTCGCCCAGCGACTGGGACATGATCTTGATAATGTCTTCGTCGCCGGTCTTTTCGACATGCGCGATGACCTTGGCGGCCAGTTTGTTGGCAAGATCATCGGCGAGGGACATCTGCGAGGCCTCCGGGCGCTCAGCGCGTCGTTTCAGTCAGGCGACGCGCGACGTAGCCCTTCACGCTGTCGATCATCGGGTCCATGTGCGGGTCTTCGAAGAAATGGCCCGCGCCCTCCATCTCCTGATGGGTGATGGTGATGCCCTTCTGTTCGTGCAGTTTGCCCACAAGCGTGCGCGTGTCGGCGGGCGGGGCAACCCGGTCGTTCGCACCGTTGATGACCAGACCCGATGCCGGGCAGGGGGCGAGGAAGCTGAAGTCATAGCGGTCTGCGGGGGGCGAGACCGAGATGAAGCCGGTGATTTCCGGGCGACGCATCAGAAGCTGCATCCCGATCCACGCGCCGAAGCTGAAGCCCGCGACCCAGCAGTGCTTGGCGTTGGGGTTCATCGCTTGCAGATAGTCGAGCGCCGAGGCGGCATCGGACAATTCGCCGATGCCCTGATCGTATTCACCCTGGCTGCGGCCGACGCCGCGGAAGTTGAACCGCAGCACCGTGAAACCCAGATCGAGGAAAGAATAATGCAGGTTATACACGACGCGGTTGTTCATTGTCCCGCCGAACTGCGGGTGCGGATGCAGAATGATCGCGATCGGCGCATCCTTGAGTTTCTGCGGGTGATAGCGGCCTTCGAGGCGGCCTTCGGGGCCGGGGAAGATCACTTCGGGCATTGGCGTTCCATTCGGTCTGTTCTGGGGCCGGTTGGCCGGTCGTTGTTGACGCAGGGTTGGGGCGAGGGGTAAGCCCCATGAACTGCCATCCCCGCCGGGTTCTCACGCAGGTATGCGACCGGGGCGGGGTCGTCAACTTTTGGCGACTGCATCGGTCCCCTGAGGTCGGAGAAGTCATGAAGTTAAGCACCAAGGGCCGCTATGCAATGGTCGCACTGGTCGATCTTGCGCAACAGGTCACCGCGTCGGACGGGGAGGCGACCACCTCGCTGGCCGAGATTTCCAGGCGGCAGGATATTTCGCTGCCCTATCTGGAGCAATTGTTCGTCAAATTGCGCCGCGCCGGGCTGGTCGCATCGGTGCGCGGACCCGGTGGCGGCTATCGCCTGTCGCGGAGCGCATCCGAGATCCGGGTGTCGGACGTGCTGGAGGCGGTCGACGAGACGGTCAGCGCCATGCACACCGGCGCGGGCGCGTCGGGCGGGTCGTCCGGGTCGCGGGCGCAGTCGATGACAAACCGTCTGTGGGAGTCGATGTCGGCACATGTCTATGTGTTCCTGCATCAGACGCGTCTGTCGGACGTAGTCGGAAACGAGCTGACGCCGTGCCCTGCCGTGCCGATCCTGTTCGAGATCGTGGACGAGTAGGTCGGGGCCAGCCCCGAACCCCGGAATATTTGAAAGCAAAGACGAGGGCACGATGGCCGAGCGGCTCTATCTGGATTGGAATGCGACGGCACCGCTGCGACCCGAGGCACGGGCGGCAATGCTGGCGGCGATGGATGCCGTCGGCAATCCATCGTCCGTGCATGGCGAGGGGCGCGCGGCCAAGGCACTTGTCGAGCGAGCACGGGGGCAGGTGGCGGAGGCGTTCGGGGCCGTCGGGTCGGACGTGGTGTTCGTGTCGGGGGCGACCGAGGCGGCGGCGCTGGCGATGGCGGGGCGGGGGCTGGCCACGGCGCCGATCGAGCACGAGGCCGTGGCAGCCTGGGGCGACGGGTCGTTGCCGGTGGATGCGGCGGGGCGTGTCGGTCTCGATGATCCGTCACGGAGCGCGGTGCAGCTGGCCAACTCCGAGACCGGCGTGATGCAGGCCCTGCCCGAGGGGCTGGCCGTCAGCGACATGACGCAGGGTTTCGGCAAGGTGCCGGTGGCCTTCGACTGGACGGGAGTCGAGATGGCGTTGATCTCGGCACACAAGCTGGGCGGGCCGAAGGGCGTGGGGGCGCTGGTGATCCGGCGGGGCCTCGACGTCGCAAGCAGGATCAGGGGAGGTGGGCAGGAGATGGGACGCCGGTCCGGGACCGAGAACATAATCGGCATCGCCGGATTCGGGGCTGCAGCGCAGGCAGCGGTGCAGGAATTGGAGGCGGGGACATGGGACCGGGTTGCGCAACTTAGAACTTTTCTAGAAACAAGTCTTGAGGATGATATCAATCCGACTATTTTAGTCGGGAAGGAATCGAAACGCCTGCCGAACACCTCCTGCCTGATTACACCGGGCTGGAAGGGCGAGACGCAGGTGATGGCGCTGGA
Organism: Jannaschia sp. L-14R; assembly: GCF_056857695.1. Classification (NCBI taxonomy): domain Bacteria; kingdom Pseudomonadati; phylum Pseudomonadota; class Alphaproteobacteria; order Rhodobacterales; family Roseobacteraceae; genus Jannaschia; species Jannaschia sp. L-14R. Next base: position 397,971 of record NZ_JBSXNP010000010.1, on the reverse strand, counting down.
CCTTGCGGGGTTCGCGGTTAGCGCGGGATCGGCCTGCTCAAGCGGCAAGGTCCGCGAAAGCGCCGTATTGCGCGCAATGGGATACGGGCCGGGCGAGGCCGATTGCGCGATCCGCGTGAGCATCGGCCCGGACACGACGGAAGAACAGGTGGCGCGGTTCGTGAACGCGTTCCGCCGCCTAAAGGACAGGAGACGGGCATGACGGCTTTGGATGATGTGGTGGTCAAGGACGGTGTCGACGCGGAAACCGTCGAGGCGGTGAAAGGCTTGTCCGGTGTCTACAAGCATGGCTGGAACACTGATATCGAGATGGAATTTGCGCCGAAGGGTCTGTCCGAAGATATCGTGCGCCTGATTTCCGCGAAGAACGACGAACCGGAGTGGATGCTGGAGTGGCGTCTGGATGCCTATCGTCGCTGGGTCAAACTGGATGAGCCGAAGTGGGCAATGGTCGAATACCCGGAGATCGATTTTCAGGACCAGTATTACTATGCCCGCCCTGCGTCCATGGCTGTAAAGCCGAAGTCGTTGGACGAAGTCGACCCCAAGCTTCTGGAAACCTACAAGAAACTGGGCATTCCACTGAAGGAGCAAGCGTTGCTGGCGGGCGTCGAACCGTCTCCGGAAGACCGCAAGGTCGCCGTGGATGCGGTATTCGATAGCGTGTCCCTGGGCACGACGTTCAAATCGGAACTGGCCAAGGCGGGTGTGATCTTCTGTTCGATTTCCGAAGCGATCAAGGATTATCCGGATCTGGTGAGGAAGTACCTCGGCTCGGTCATTCCGGCGTCCGACAACTACTACGCAACATTGAATGCCGCCGTGTTCTCGGACGGCAGTTTCGTCTATATCCCCAAGGGTGTGCGCTGCCCGATGGAATTGTCGACGTATTTCCGTATCAATGCCGAAAACACCGGCCAATTCGAGCGGACGCTGATCATTGCGGACGAAGGATCGTATGTTTCGTATCTTGAGGGCTGCACCGCGCCGCAGCGCGACATCGCGCAGCTGCACGCGGCCTGTGTCGAACTCGTGCTGCTGGACGATGCGGAGATCAAGTATTCGACCGTCCAGAACTGGTATCCGGGCGACGAGAACGGCAAGGGCGGCATCTATAACTTTGTCACCAAGCGCGCCGATTGCCGGGGCGATCGGTCCAAGGTTATGTGGACGCAGGTCGAAACCGGTTCGGCCGTGACGTGGAAATATCCGTCCTGCATCCTGCGCGGCGACGACAGCCAGGGCGAGTTCTATTCCATCGCCATCGCCAACAACATGCAGCAGGCCGATACCGGCACGAAGATGGTGCATCTTGGCAAGAACACGAAATCCCGGATCGTGTCCAAGGGCATTTCGGCTGGCCGCGCGCAGAATACGTATCGCGGGCTGGTGTCCATGCACCCGAAGGCCAAGAATTCGCGCAACTATACCCAGTGCGACAGCCTGTTGATCGGGTCGAAATGCGGTGCGCATACGGTGCCGTATATTGAGGTGAAGAACAATTCCTCGCGCGTCGAGCATGAGGCGACGACATCCAAGGTGGATGACGATCAGCTGTTCTACTGCCGGTCGCGCGGGATGGACGAGGAAGAGGCCGTGGCCCTGGTCGTCAATGGGTTCTGCAAGGAGGTGCTGCAGGCGCTGCCGATGGAATTCGCGATGGAAGCGCAGGCGCTTGTGGCGATCTCGCTGGAGGGGTCGGTGGGCTGAGGCCTGCTGCACGGGAACCGCGATATGACCGAGACTGCCGAGAACAAGGGCTTCTATGTCCCTGAACTGACGTTCCCGCCCGAAGAACAGGCACTGGTACGCGAGATGTATTCGGGGGCGCAGACAGTACTGGAATACGGCACCGGCGGCTCGACGGTGCTGGCGCTGGACGTTGGTGTGCCGCATCTGATCGCGGTGGAGAGCGACAAGGACTGGCTCGACAACATCCAGCGTATCGTGGACGACCGGAAGCCCAAGTCAAAGGTTGATCTGTATCACGCCGATATCGGGCCGACGAAAAAGTGGGGCACGCCTGACGGAAACGACTATTGGATGAAATATCCACGCTATCCGTTGCAGGTCTGGGAGCAGCCGTTTTTCGAGCATCCGGACGTGGTCCTGATCGACGGACGTTTCCGTGTGGGTTGTTTCCTGACCGTACTGGCCCGTGCAACCAAGCCGGTTACGGTGCTATTCGACGACTATACCGGGCGATCAACCTACAGCCGGGCGGGCCAGTTCATGCCTCCCTCGCAAACTGTCGGACGTATCGGCGTCTGGGAGTTAGACGGAACATGGAAGCTCGACGGTAAGGACCTGACGATCTTCGTGGATACATTTTTCAAGATACGCTGACCCAAAATTCGCTGACACGAGACAATGACGCCGACTGGCGAGAGGTATGACATGCTGACGATCAAGAACCTGCACGTAAAACTGGAAGACGAGGACAAGCAGATCCTCAGGGGAATCGACCTGACCGTTCCGGCGGGCGAAGTGCATGCCGTCATGGGACCGAACGGATCGGGGAAGTCGACGCTGTCCTATGTTCTGGCCGGGCGCGGCGGCTATGAGGTTACCCAGGGTGAGGCGCATCTGGGCGACGTCGATCTGCTGGATATCGAACCCGAGGAACGCGCTGCCGCCGGGCTTTTCCTGGCGTTCCAGTACCCGGTTGAGATTCCCGGTGTGGGCAACATGACTTTCCTGCGGACCGCAGTGAACGCGCAGCGCAAAGCGCGGGGCGAGGAGGAACTGTCGGCAAGTGAATTCCTCAAGGTAATCCGCGCCAAGGCCAAGGATCTGAAGATCGACGCCGAGATGCTCAAGCGTCCTGTCAATGTCGGCTTCTCGGGTGGTGAGAAAAAGCGTAATGAAATCCTGCAGATGGCGATGCTGGAACCGAAGATGTGCATCCTTGACGAGACGGACTCGGGCCTGGATGTCGATGCGATGAAGCTGGTGTCCGAGGGCGTGAATGCCCTGCGCGATCCGAACCGCGGATTCCTTGTGATCACGCATTATCAGCGGCTTCTGGATCACATCAAACCGGATGTCGTGCACATCATGGCGGGTGGTCGCATCATCAAATCCGGTGGACCCGAACTGGCGATGGAAGTCGAGGTCAATGGTTATGCCGACATCCTGGAAGGGACGTCCTGATGGTGGTCGACGCACGAAAAATAACTACGGATGAGCGTCTTGCGGCCCTGACCCTGCCGTCTGGTGGCGGCTGGCTGGGTGCGGCCCGGAAGAATGCGTTGGGCCGGTTGCAGGCCGTTGGCCTGCCGACACGACGCGACGAATACTGGCGTTACACCAACCCCGCACCGTTCAATCGGGCGACGCCTGCGCAGGGCGCGGGTGGACCGGGGGAAGACCCGTTCGCCGGAATGGATGCCTATGTAATCACGATCGACGGCGATGCGCTCGACCTGCCCGACGGTGCTCCCGACGGGGTCGAGATCAACACTCTGTCGCAAGCCGCCGAGGCCGACATCCACTGGGCACGCGACCTTTATGCGACGCTGGAAGCCGCCGGATCACGCCCCGTTTCGCGGCCTTTTGCCATGCTCAACAGCGCCTTCGCCACCGGCGGTCTGGCGATCCGCGTGACCGGCCCGGTCGCGCGCCCGATCCACATCCGCACCATCGGCGGCACTGATCCGATCCTGCATCATCTGATCAAGGTGGATGCCGACGCATCCGTCACCGTACTGGAATCGGGTACGGCGGGCGCAAGGTCCAATATCGTTACCGAAGTCGACGTGGCCGACACCGCCGCGTTCCATCATATTCGTATGCAGGGACCCGACGCGACGCAGCAGATCGACACCCATCTGTTCGCCCGGCTGGGTCGGAGCGCGACATTCAAGTCTTTCACCCTGTCGGCCAACGTTCAGTTGACGCGCAACGAGGCCATTCTGGAGATCGTCGGCGACGATGCCAGCGCGCATGTCGGCGGCGCGGCCTTCGGGCGGGGCGATTTCCACCACGATGATACGGTTTTCGTGACTCACGGCGCGCTGAACGGCGAAAGCCGTCAGGTGTTCAAGAAGGTCCTGCGCGACGGGGCAACTGGCGTGTTCCAGGGCAAGATCCTGGTGCGTGAAGGCGCTCAGAAAACCGATGGCTATCAGATCAGCCAGGCCCTTCTGCTGGACGACGACGCACAGTTCCTCGCCAAGCCGGAGCTGGAAATCTATGCCGACGACGTGGCCTGTTCGCATGGGTCCACGACAGGCGCGATCGACGAGACGGCGCTGTTCTACCTGCGTTCGCGTGGGGTGCCCAAACGGGTGGCGACAGACCTGCTGGTGCTGTCGTTCATGGCCGAGGCGGTTGAGGAAATCGCCGACGAGGATCTGCGTGCCCATATCGGCGCGGTACTCGCCGACTGGCTGTCGCGGCACTGACGTGTCGGTCACCCGCGATATTCCCCGCGCATGGCTGCGTCCGCGCGTCGTGATGGCCGAACATCTGGCACGCGGCCTGCGCGATGACACGGCCTTCGTATTCCTGATGGTCGGCTGTGCACTGGTCTTTGTCTCGCAATTGCCCCGCCTGTCGCGCGAAGCCTTCCTGCGGGGTGAGGATTTCATGATCCTGATGGGGGGGACGTTGATGGCCTGGGTCTTTCTGGCACCCTTGCTGTTCTATATTCTGGCATTGATCAGCCACGTGGCCGCCCGGCTGTTTGGCGGTCGCGGCACGGGCCTGGGTGCGCGGATTTCACTTTTCTGGGCGCTTCTCGCGGTGTCTCCGGCAATGTTGCTCAACGGGTTGACGGCGGGCTTCATCGGGCCAGGTCCCGCCCTTTCAGCGGTCGGTCTGGTGACCTTCGCGGGGTTCTTCTGGATCTGGCTCAGTTCCCTCTATGTGGCGGAATATTCGGTGTGAGACATGAGATATCGGGGCTGACCGGGGCAATCGGCGGTTTCCTGTCTGACCCCGTCGGCGCGCTCGACGGGATGCGGGCCACCACACCTCCGGTTCGCATTGCGGCCATGGCGCTGGTGTGGACAACGTTGCTGATGACCATCGTGGACTATACCTACGGGCCCTTGGCCTTTCCGCATACGCCGCAGGGCAAGCGGCAGTTCGGTGCGCTGTTCGGTGCGATGCGCGATGTGATCACCGTGTTCGCGATGGCGGGTGCGGGGCTTCTGCTGGGGCGCTGGTTCGCCAGGAGCCGGGCCACAGCCGCCGAAGCGATCTGGTTAATGGTCGCATATGCGCTTGCCCTCCTGCTGTTCGAACTGGTCCAGATGGGCACCTGGGTCTTCGCGCTTGCGACGGGGATCGATACCTATGGGCCGTTTTTCTTCATCGGCTTCTCTGCGACATTGCTGGTCCTTGTCGTCGTTGTCCGCGTGTTGCATCGGCTGGATGATTGGCTGACGGCACTGCTGATTGCAGGCGGCGCCTTCCTCGTCGCCTATTTCGTGGGACCGATCGTATCGGGCCTGATCTATCTGTCGCTCGGAGGACCGCTGCCATGATCGATATCGACGCTATCCGCGCGCAGTTTCCAATTCTGTCGCGACAGATCAACGGCAAGCCGCTGACCTATCTGGACAATGGGGCATCCGCGCAGAAGCCACAGGTTGTGCTGGATACGATCCAGCGCGCCTATGGTGAGGAATACTCAAACGTTCACAGAGGCCTGCATACGCTCTCGACGATTTCGACCGAGAATTACGAAGCCGTGCGCGGCACGGTCGCGCGGTTCCTGAACGCGCCGTCGGAAGACCACATCGTCTTCACCACCGGCACGACCGAGGCAATGAACCTGATCAGCTATGCCTGGGCCGCTCCACGTTTGCAGGCGGGCGACGAGATCATCCTGTCGATCATGGAGCATCACGCAAATATCGTGCCCTGGCACTTTCTGCGTGAAAGGCTGGGCGTCAAGCTGGTCTGGGTCGATACGGATGCGCGCGGCGATCTGGACCCGCAGGCGGTACTGGATGCCATGACGGACCGCACCAGACTGATCGCGATTACACATCTTTCCAACGTGTTGGGAACCGTAGTTGATGTAAAAACCATCTGTGCCGGGGCGCGGGCGCGGGGCGTTCCGGTCGTCGTGGACGGATCGCAGGGGGCCGTCCATATGCCCGTGGATGTGGCTGACATCGGGTGCGATTTCTATGCGATTACAGGGCATAAGTTATACGGGCCAAGCGGTTCCGGTGCAGTTTTCATTAAACCCGAGCGCCTGGCCGAGATGATTCCCTTCATGGGGGGCGGCGATATGATCCGCGAGGTTCATCGCGATACAGTGACGTGGAACGATCCGCCGATGAAGTTCGAGGCTGGCACCCCCGGCATCGTCCAGACCATCGGTCTGGGGGCTGCACTGGAGTGGATGATGGACCTTGGCATGAATGCTATCGCCACACATGAGGCCGATCTGCGGGATTACGCCCGAAGCCGTCTGGGCGGACTTAACTGGCTGAATGTGCAGGGCAATTCACCGACCAAGGCCGCGATTTTCAGCTTCACCCTGACCGGTCAGGCGCACGCGCACGACATATCGACGGTACTCGACAAGAAGGGCGTGGCGGTTCGGGCCGGGCATCATTGTGCCCAGCCGCTTATGGAACACCTGGGGGTCACGGCCACCTGTCGGGCCAGCTTCGGAGTATATAACACGCGTGCGGAGGTCGATACGCTGGTCGATGCGCTGGAGCTTTGCCACGATCTGTTTTCGTGACAGCTGGTTATGACGTGACGTTCAGCTAAAATCCGCAACGGTTGCTCCCGTCAACTTCACCAGTGATCCGGGTGCGATCGGGAAGACATGCCGCGGCGGCCTGCCGCGCTGTGCGGCACTCGCCCATTTCGACAGGCTCGGACGGGATGCCTGCTTCACTCAGTGCGGTGAGAACGCGGCGAAAACTCTTGCTCATATCGAATATCTGCCCGTTGACGCCGACGCTGCCAAGGGGTCAGACCGGAGCGATGTTTCGCAGCCGTATCACCCGCACACCGATCCCCTTCGACGCAGAGGCCGGACAGGTTGCCGTCGCGATTTTGTCGCCACCGCCAGAAGTTGCTCCGCTGATCGCGGGCACGGCGGGGTGCAGTCCGTTTCTGGCCGCCACGATGGAGCGGGAAAGGGACTGGCTGACAGACCTTTGGGACCGCGAACCGGATGCGGCATTGGCCGCATTACTTGCTGATATCGACGCCATCGACGGCGACCCGAAAGCCGCACTGCGACAGGCCAAGCGGCGGGCGGCCCTGTTGGTTGGATTGGCCGAACTGGGCGGGGTCTGGCCGGTAATGCAGGCGACGGCGGGCTGGACGCGCTTTGCGGACGCGGCGCTCAATCGCGCGCTGGCCTATGGATTGGCGCGGCACGCCAAAGGCCCGGTGACGGGCGATGGCGGGCTGGTTGCCATCGCGATGGGCAAGATGGGCGCGGGAGAGTTGAACTATTCCAGCGACATAGACCTGGTCCTCCTGTTCGACGAGTCGGGATATGACCCATCGGATTACGGCACGGCCCGCGCGATTCTTCTGAAAGCGGCGCGGACGGCGATGGGCGCGATGTCAGACATAACCGCCGAGGGTTACGTTTTTCGGACTGATCTTCGGCTGCGGCCCGATCCCGGATCGACGCCCATCGTTCTGTCGATGGAAGCCGCAGAACGGTATTACGAAGCCATGGGCCGCACATGGGAGCGGGCGGCCTGGATAAAGGCGCGCGCCTGTGCCGGGGCCAAGGCGGCAGGCGAGGGATTTCTGGAACGGCTGACCCCCTTCGTCTGGCGACGGCACCTCGATTTCGCCGTCGTCGAGGAGGCGCACGACATGCGCCGCCGCATCCGCGATCACAAGGGGCTGGCGGGCGAATGGGACGTACCGGGCCACGACGTGAAACTGGGGCAGGGCGGTATCCGGGAGATCGAATTTCTGACCCAGACGCAGCAGATCATCGCCGGAGGACGCGACCCACGCCTGCGGGTGCGCGGCACGCTGGAGGGGATGGACCGTCTGACCGAGGCAGGCTGGATGAAGCCGCAGGATCGGGATATCCTGTCCGAGCAATACCGCTATCTGCGATCGGTGGAGCATCGGGTGCAGATGGTGCAGGACGCCCAGACGCACCGCATTCCACGCGACCCGGAGCGATTGCGGCGCTTGGCGTGTTTCATGGGCGAGGGCGACGTGGACCGTTTCGTCACCGATCTCCGCGACCGGATGCGCGCGGTCGAAGCGATCACCGTGCCGTCCTTCCTGCCGCCATCGCAGGGGCAGGCAAAGGCGGGGCCGGTGGGCGAAATCATCGAAGGCGCGTCTGCCGTGACCGACCGCTGGGCGACCTATCCGGCGCTGCGCTCTGACCGGGCGCAGGCGATTTTCCATCGGTTGCGACCGGGCTTGCTGGCCGCATTGGCGCGTGCGGCCCGACCGTCCGAGGCACTGGCCGCCTTTGACGGGTTTCTGCGTGGACTGCCGGCAGGTGTGCAGGTGCTCTCTCTGTTCGAGGCCAATCCCAAACTGGTCGATTTGCTGGCGGATATCTGCGCCACCGCCCCCGACCTAGCGCAATATCTGTCCCAGAACGCAGGCGTTCTGGATGCGGTGATCGGCGGGACGTTTCTGGAGCCGCTGCCGGACGTGTGGACCTTGCCGCCCGTCGAGGGCGACTTCGAAGAACGTCTGACGCGTCTTCGCCAATGGCACCGCGAGGCGCATTTCCGCATCGGCGTGCACATGCTGCGCGGATTGATCGATCCGATTGACGCCGGAGCGTCCTATGCGCGGCTGGCCGAGGCGGTAATGGCCTCGGCCTGGGTGGCCACGGACTTCGAGACGGCGCGTCGTTACGGCCGGGTGCCGGGTTTGCGGCTGGTGGCGATGGGAATGGGTTCGCTGGGTGCCAGACGGCTGGCGGCGCGGTCGGATCTGGATCTGGTTTTACTGCATGACGGGGCGGACGACTTGGCGGAATCCGATGGCAGACGGGCAATCGGGCCGGGGCAATGGGCAGCGAAGTTCACGCAGATCCTGATTACCGCATTGTCCGCACCGATGGGTGAGGGGCGCCTCTACGAGGTCGATATGCGGTTGCGGCCTTCCGGACGTCAGGGGCCAGTGGCGACGCCGCTGTCGGGGTTCCTGAATTATCAGGCCAACGAAGCATGGGTCTGGGAACACATGGCGTTGACTCGTGCACGGGTCGTCGTGGGCGATCCTGCGTTGCGGCCGATGGTCGAGGGCGCACGCTGCGACGTGATTCGGGGCAGTCGCTTCACGGACGCCGAGGTGATCGAGGCCCTGACCGACATGCGCACCCGATTGGTTGATGCGGGACGGCATGGGGGTGGCTTGTCGATCAAGTCCGGACCGGGACGGATGCAGGACATCGAACTGGCCGCGCAGGCCCATGCGCTGATGGCGGGGAACACGGCACGGGACGTGGTCGGGCAGCTGGGCGTCGAGGGCTGGCTGACACCCGAGACACGCGCGGTGCTGGCCCGGGCGCATGAACATTTGTCGCGGGTCAATCAGATGCTGCGGCTGCTGACCGATGCCGACCCGCCCGGCGATCTGGGCGCAGGCGGCGAAGCCTTCGTGGCGCACGGCATGGATCTGCCCGATCTGGCGGCAGTCACGGCAGCCTGCGATGCGGCGGCGGCCCAGGCGGCGGCGGTCATTGACGAGGCGCTGAAATAGCTGCGCTGGACGGACGTGCGGGGCTGCGCTAGCTGCGGGTCTGGCGCATGAGGAGACAGGGATGGCCAAGGATGGACAGGGACCGGACGATCCCAAGGGTCTGATCGCAGACGCCTATCGCATCGACGGAATCGACAAGGCCGAATGCCGTTCGATCTTTCTCGACTGGGCGCTGAGCCTCTCGGGCGATACCGGCCCGGCCATCGAGCGGCTGCTGGTCGGGCGGGGCGATCACCCGATGACCGAAGTGTTGCGCGAAGGATTGGGCGAGCCTGTGCGCACCGGGCGGCGCGGCGGTCGGGCGGCGCGCATCGAACGCTGACACAAGGGGCGTCAGCTATGGGTGCCCCGTTCGCGGTAGGGGGTGGTGCTGTAATGCGCGCGATAGCATTTTGAGAAGTGTGAGGGCGAGGTGAAGCCGCAGGCAAGTGCCACGTTGATGATGGACATATCGGTCTGCATCAGCAGGTTGCGGGCGCGGCCAAGGCGCAGTTCCATGTAATATCGCTTGGGGCTGCGATCGAGATACCGGCGAAACAGACGCTCCAGTTGACGCGTGGACATGCCGACGTCTGCGGCCAGCCTGGCCGGGCTGACCGGGTCTTCGATCGACTGCTCCATCTCGCGGATGACATGAGACAGGCGAGGATGGCGGACACCGATGCGCGTCGGAATCGACAGGCGTTGAGTATCCTGGTCGGTGCGGATCGAGGAATAGATCATCTGATCGGCGACCTGCGCGGCCAGATCCTCGCCGAAATCGCGGGCGATCAGGTGCAGCATCAGGTCGACCGATGCGGTGCCGCCCGCCGTGGTGATCCGCTTGCCGTCGATGGTGAAGACCGCCTTGGTCAGTTCGATATCGGGGAAATCTTCGGCAAATCCGTCCTGATTCTCCCAGTGGATCGTCGCGCGCTTGCCATCCAGAAGACCGCTGGCCGCCAGCGACCACGCGGCAGTGCACAGCCCCGCGATCATGCCGCCGCGCCGTGCCTCGCGCCGCAGCCAGCTTTGAAGTCGCGTCGTGGTGGCCCGTCCGACATTGACTCCGCCGACGACCAGAACCGTGTCGTTCCGTTCGAGAGGAACAAGATCGCCGTCCAGGACGAATTTTGTGCCCGCCGAACAGGTTGCCGTCTTGCCGCCTTCGCCAACCAGCGACCATGTATAAAGGTTCGTGCCCGACATCCGGTTGGCCAGTCGCAGGGCATCCAGTGCGCTGGCAAGGCATAGCAACGTGAACTGATCCAGCAGAACAAAGACAAAATGGTGCGGACGCTCTGGCGCGACCACAGCCGATGTCTCCGGCGCAGTGCCGAGCTTGGCCGTTGCGTGAACCGCCATCGGCGCGGCCTCCCTTTGCGTGATCGACCTATCGAGTCGCATCAATCCCCCAGACGACGCCTACGCGCAACATTCGCCAAGGATCAAGCCAATCCGGTATTTGCGGCGGCGCGATGAATGGGCTATCGCACGAGCCTCGAATCCGGCCAGAGGGAATAGACACATGGCACACGACAAGACACACCAGAACGCACAGATGGGCGATTGGTCGAAGTCGAGCTGGCGCGCGAAGCCGCGCGTCCAGATGCCGGACTATCCAGACGCCGATGCGCTGAGCGCGGTCGAGGCCAAGCTGGGCCGCCACCCCCTGCTGGTTTTCGCAGGCGAAGCGCGGACGTTGAAGTCAGAACTGGCGGCTGCCGGACGCGGTGAAGCCTTCCTGTTGCAGGGCGGCGATTGCGCCGAAAGTTTTGCGGAATTCAGCAGCAACAACATTCGCGACACCTTCAAGGTCATGTTGCAGATGGCGATGGTCCTGACGTTCGGAGCCAAGGTGCCGGTCGTCAAGCTGGGTCGAATGGCAGGCCAGTTCGCCAAGCCACGATCGGCGCCCACCGAAATACGCGACGGTACGGAGTTGCCGAGCTATCGTGGCGATATCATCAACGAGCTGGCCTTCACGCCCGAGGCCCGCATTCCTGACCCGTCAAAGATGCTGGACGCCTACACGCAGGCCGCCGCGACGCTCAACCTGCTGCGTGCCTTCTCCAAGGGCGGCTTCGCGGATGTGCATCAGGTGCATCAATGGACACTGGATTTCGCAAGCGGAGAGCGGGCGGCGCAGTATCGCGACATGGCCGACCGCATTCAGGACACGCTGGATTTCCTGACCGCCGCGGGCCTGACGTCGGACACCAATGCGGAACTGTCGACGGTCGATTTCTATACCTCGCACGAGGCGCTGTTGCTGGAATACGAAGAGGCACTGTGCCGCGAGGACAGCACTCACCCCGGCGATTGGCTTGCCGGATCGGGTCACATGATCTGGATCGGTGATCGCACGCGGCAACCCGATGGCGCACATGTGGAATTCTGTCGCGGCGTCATGAATCCGATCGGGCTGAAGTGCGGTCCGACGACGACCGCCGAAGATCTGAAGCAATTGATCGAAACGCTGAACCCCCAGAACGAGATGGGTCGCCTGACCCTGATCGCGCGGTTCGGCGCGGGCAAGGTGGCCGAACATCTGCCGCGCCTGATCAAGCAGGTGCAGGAGATGGGCGCAAATGTCGTCTGGACCTGCGATGCGATGCACGGCAACACGATCAAGTCTCCCTCGGGCTATAAAACGCGACCCTTCGACAGCGTGCTGGCCGAAGTGCGGGAATTCTTCGCCGTCCACCGCGACCATGGCACCATCCCCGGCGGCGTTCATTTCGAGATGACGGGGCAGGACGTGACCGAATGCACAGGCGGTGTGCGTGCCGTCACCGACGAGGATCTGTCGGACCGCTATCACACGGCCTGCGACCCGCGCCTGAACGCCTCGCAATCGCTGGAACTGGCGTTTCTGGTGGCCGACGAACTGTCCGCTTTGCGGCAGGATCGGATGCGCGCGGCATCGTGACCGGCCCATAGCGCGTGACTGGCCTGAAACGGTCGGTCGCGCGGATGTATCAGGCCGGGTCAGCACGGACGCCGCTGCCGAAGGGTGCTCTGTAACAGGAGTGTCATCGGCAGTCGCGGACCCGTGAGCCATAGATGATGACGGCCGGTCAATGCCATGTGATCCAGTGGCTTGGATCGTTGACTTGGGGGCAAGCGAGGTCACAAGCACAATTGCACAGCCTTAAAAGCGAGACCCCCATGACACGTACCAACGCCATGCCCGCCGTCTTTCCGCCGTTGACCGCTGCCACGCTCGGCCTGATGTTCATCGGTGGTTTCTTCGGTACGGTCGCCTTTGATTTCTGGGGGCAGATCCTCAGCCCCGGCCTCGGCTTCGCCAATCTCTCGCCCCACGGCCTCGCCAAGAGCCTGCTCGGCGCGCTCGGTCTGCCCAACAACGATTTCGCGGGCTACTTCATGCATTTCTATCTTGTCGGATTGATCGGTTATCCGGTCGGTTGGCTTTTTATCTTCGCGCCGATCTGGGTGCGCGTGACCGGCGCGCCGGGTGGCTGGCCGCTGGCTTCGGCGGTCTACGGCTTCGGCTTGTGGATTTTCGCCATCGGCGGGATCACCGCAATCGCCGGTTTGCCGTTCTTCCTCGGATTCACGGGCATCACCTGGGTCGCCCTGGTGGGCCACGTTCTCTATGGCATCGTGATGGTCGCTGCGATGCAGGTCATGACGCGCCGCCGAGCCGTTATTTGACGACCCGCAGCCACGGGACAGGCGACGGCCGCGTCGCATATGGCGCGGCGTCCTCGGCCATGCCGGCCATGATCTCGACCGGCAGATGATGATCTGTGACGCGGCGGCGAAGCAGGCCTTGCCGGGGCGCAGCTGCCGCCCCGTCGACCGGCACAAGTGTCGCATTCGTGACCGCGAAGCGCCGCGGCGCATCGGTGATCACGCGGTCGGTCACCATCACGGTCAGCGCCTTGGTCACCGCGCCCGTCGCATCCAGCAGCGGCAGCACCAGCATCCGTCCCGTCATCAGTCCGTCGCAGCCTTCGGATATCAGGTCCAGTTCAAGCGTCGATGGCGTGTCGAAGACCTGTTCTATCAGATCGACGGCGCGGGTGCGGTCGGCCAGATCGAAGAATGCCCGGATCGGCAGGCCACGCACATCCATGCCCATCACCTGATGCATGACATTGCCGCCCAGGCGGACGCGAACGGTGCCATGGCGTACCTGATCCAGGATCATCGCGTGGCCCAGAATGCGCGACATTGCCTTTGGGTCCAGCGCGGACCGGCGCGGCAGGTCAGTCCCGGTGCGCAGCGAGGTCCAATAGCGCCAGGTCTCTTCCAGCAAGGGGGATCTGCGTATCATTCGAAGCCCCGTGAAGTCCCGAACGTCATTGGTCCGAACCGGATTTGGTCCGCGAATTTCGTCCTTGCCTGCCATTCCACCTTCCCCTGAAACCGGGCGCACCCGATCCTGAACCGGATCGTGGTGCCACCTGCTACACCGCTCAAGAGAAGAAATAAGGCATGTCTCGCCAAATTGCCCGCAATTCCTTTACCATTAGTTAATGACGGCGATCTCTTGCCGCACGAAATCCGAGAGGCTAGGCCCTCGGCAGGATTTGGGTAACGGGACCGTCCCGAAGCACCCGGAACGCGGGGGGAGCATGGAACGACGCATCATGGACCAGGGCACGCGACGCGGCCTGGCGATTATCTTGTCCAGCCCGTCCGGCGCAGGAAAATCGACGATGGCGCAGCGACTCATGGCCTGGGACACAAGCCTGACGTTTTCGGTTTCAGCCACCACGCGACTGCCGCGCGACGGCGAAGTCGAGGGTCAGCATTATTATTTCCGCAGCCGCGAGACCTTTGGCCAGATGGTTTTGGACGGCGAAATGCTGGAACATGCCGAGGTCTTTGGCAACCATTACGGCAGCCCCCGCGCGCCGGTCGAGACGGCGCTGGCGGCGGGGCGCGACGTGATCTTCGATATTGACTGGCAGGGCGGACAACAGATCCGGAATTCGTCGATGGGTCGGGACGTGGTGTCCATTTTCATCCTGCCGCCCTCCATCGCTGAACTGGAACGCCGGTTGCGCCAACGCGGGCAGGACAGCGACGATGTTATCGAAGACCGGATGGCGAAGTCCGAAGCGGAGATCAGTCATTGGGCGGAATACGACTATGTGTTGGTCAACGATGATCCGGATGCCTGCGAAACGCGGCTGCGGACCATTCTGGCGGCGGAGCGTTTGCAGCGGGACCGGCAACCCTGGCTGACGGGTTTTACCCGCGCGCTGAACAATGAATTTCGGGAAAGGGCCTCGACATGATCTATGAATTGGACGGCGTGACACCAATCCTGGCCGACGATGCCTGGGTCGCTCCAAATGCGAATGTCATCGGCAATGTAACGCTGGCCGAAGGCTCAAGCGTCTGGTTCGGCAGCACGTTGCGCGGTGACAACGAACCTATTGTCGTGGGTGAGCGGTCAAATGTGCAGGAAAACTGCGTGTTGCATACAGATATGGGGTTTCCGCTGACCGTCGGGGCTGATGTGACGGTGGGGCACAAGGCGATGCTGCACGGCTGCACCATCGGGGACGGGTCGCTGATCGGTATGGGTGCGACGGTGCTGAATGGCGCGGTGATCGGCGCGGGCTGTCTGATCGGTGCCGGGGCGCTCATCACCGAAGGCAAGGTCATTCCCGATGGTAGTCTCGTCATGGGCGCACCGGGCAAAGTGGTGCGGGAACTGGATGCCGCAGCCCGTGATAAGCTGCTGCTTTCGGCGCAGGGTTACAGTGCGAATGCCGCACGGTTCCGCAAGGGCTTGAAGGCGCGCTAGACGATCAGGCTAAGATGGGAATCGTCGGCGCTGACCGAAACCGGACGGCGCAACCGGCGTGAAGCGCGGGCAAGGATGCCGAACTGCACTTCGGACCCTTTCAGATCGGCGGGCAGATCGCCGCGACCCAGACACTGCCACAGCGTCTCGTCGATCTTCAGGCGCTTGGCGTCGACATGCAGCACCCAGGCCGCGTTATTGCGCGTTACTTCGATCTGCGCGCCCCAGGGTGTCGCCACTTCGATGCAATTGAGCGCCAGGCAGGCCAGACGGATTTCGGACCGGGGGCGGGTTTCCTCGTCACGCCACAGAATTCTGGTGCGGGTGGTGCCATACATCTCTTCCAGCGCCTCGCGAATTTCGCGGGCGGGCACCTGCGCATTATCAGCCCCGGCCCCGAAGGCGAACCGGAAAAACCGGATCCGCGCCATCGCGGCGGTCAGTGACGCGCGGATCAGCGCCATCTCCTCGATGCCATCGCCGTCGGTCATCTCGAGCAGTTCCAGCCCATTGCTGATCGCTCCGATGGGGTTGACGAGGTCGTGGCAAAGCCGCGATCCAAGCAGGGCCAGAAGGTCAGGCCCCTCCGCAGTATCGAACATGTCCTGATCCACAGAATCCCTCATGCGCAGGCCCCGTTCATGACTGACCCCAACTCCTTTCTCGAACCCGGCATGCTGGTGCGGAACCCGGCCCAGCCCGACTGGGGGCTGGGACAGGTGCAATCCTGCATCGACAGCCGTATCACCGTGAACTTCGAACATGTCGGCAAACAGGTTCTGGATGGTAAACGCGTCATCTTGCAGCCCGTCTTCGATCAGGGGGGGGCGTCCGGTCGATAGACCCGACCGGACGCTCATCAGTCTCTTGTCTTGCAGCAAATGGTTACCAGAGTCTTTACGCCCTGTCGTCTGCCCCGGCCCGGAGTCGGGATTTCGCCGCTTGCGCGTGGGCGGGCCGGGGCCTAATCAGCCGGTCATGCAGCCCGGACTGACCCTGACCGTCACCCGCGATCCCGATGCGATCCGGGAGGCCAGACGCCTGCGACATGCTGTCTTCGTCGAGGAACTGGGTGCGGTTCCGAGCGCCGGTGGTCCGGTTGCCGGTGGTCAGGTTGCCGGTGGTCTGGCGGGCGAGGGGCTGGAGGGCGATGACTTCGATGCCGAATGCGATCACGTCATTCTGCGTGATCCGGCGGACCCCGCCGCAGGCGTCGTCGCGACACTCCGCGTTGGACTGGGCACCGCCTATACCGAACAGGAATTCGATCTGTCGGCGCTCAAATCCGCCGGGCGCCCGCTTGCCGAGGCCGGGCGGGCCTGCCTGCATCCGGCCTATCGTAATGGAATGGCAGGATTTATTCTTTTCAAAGGCTTGCTAAACGTTCTTCACAGTCATGACATTGCATTTGCAGTCGGCACAGCTTCCTTTCCAGGGGCCGACCTGACCCGCCATCTGCCCGGCTTGCGCCGTCTGCGACACGCGGCGCTGGCCCCGGAAAGCCTGCGGCCGGTCGCACATGGGGATGGCGCGGTCGTCATCGAGGGTGAAGCGCCCCGGTCGGCCATGGCGGGCGTGCCCGCGCTGATCAAGACCTATCTTCGGGCGGGCGCGCAGGTCGGGGACGGGGCCTATATCGACCGGGCGTTCAATACCGTCGACGTCTGCATGGTCCTCGATCTGTCGCGTGTCGCGTTGCCCGGACTGCCGCGATGATCTGGGACGACGCGCCGCAACCGCCCGTGGTGACGCCCGGTCCGCTTGGCTGGTTGCGCACCGTCCTGCGTGGGGGCGCATTGGGCGGCATTGTGTTCGGCGGGTTGTTTTTACTTCTCACGGTGCGCCTGATCGAGCGACCGGCATTCGGAATGCGCCGCCCTGTGACGCCATGGATTACACAGGGCGTCTGCAAGGCTGCCTTCGTTATCCTTGGGATGCGGCGCGATGTGCGGGGGTCGGTGATGCACGGCACCGGAGCGGTGGTATCGAACCATGCATCCTGGCTTGATATATTTGCACTCAACGCATCGAAACGGGTTTACTTTGTATCGAAATCCGAAGTCGCGGGCTGGCCGGGTATCGGCTGGCTGGCGCGAGCCACGGGCACGGTTTTCATCCGCCGTGACCGGCGCGATGCGCGCGCGCAGCAGATCGTATTCGAGGAACGTTTGCGCCTTCGGCATCGTCTCTTGTTCTTCCCCGAAGGAACCAGCACCGACGGGCGACGCGTGTTGCCGTTCAAGACGACATTATTCGCGGCCTTCCATTCGACCGACTTGCCCGACGACATGAAGGTGCAGCCAGTCACCCTGGCTTATCATGCGCCCGCTGGCGCGCCGGTCACATTCTACGGCTGGTGGGGCGATCAGAGCTTCGGCGCGCATCTGCTGGCGATGCTGTCGGCCCCGCGGCATGGCATGGTCGAAGTGATTTACCATGCGCCGTTGACCGTCACCGATTACCCCGACCGCAAGGCACTGGCACGGGCGGCCGAGGCGGCGGTGCGCGCAGGGTTCGAAGCGGCTTTTTCCGAAACGATTTCGCCGGTCAATTCCGAAACGGTGCGGTAAGCCGCGTCAAGGCGGCGGCGGGGTCATCGGTGGACCAGATCTCCTCGCCCAAGGCGATGAAATCGGTTGCCTGTGCCAGCGCCTCGATCGTGGCGGGGTCTAGCGCGCCCTCGGCCACGACGGGAAGTTCGATCATCTGCGACCACCATTCGAACAATTCGACCTCGGCACGTTCGCCCGTGCCCAACGACGCAATTCCGGCGGGTCCGAAGGCAACGTAATCCGCTCCGGCTTCGCCGGCGAGCATCCCGTCGTGACGCGAAGTGCCGCAATACGCCCCGATGATGGGGTCCGGGCCCCAGTCGGTCCGTAGTTTACGCAGGGATCTCGGGTCGGACAGATGCACACCGTCCAGACCCAGACGGTCGACCAGTGCGGCATGGTCGGTGACGATCAGCGGCACGTCGTAGCGATGCGCGACGTCGCGACACAGATCGGCGGCGCGTGTGATGCGGTCCTCGTCCCGCGTGGCAAGGTCGAGACGCAGGCAGACAATTGCATGGGCATCGAGAACGGCGGACAGGCGTGCCTCGAACCCGGCATCGATTTCGGGCGGAGTCACGAGATAAAGTTGCGGCATGTCAGTCATCGTGCATTCCCTTGGCTGCGCCGGACCTACCCCATGCGTGGATGCAAGGACAAGCGGGTCGCAGCGGGCGTTCGGCCGCATCCGCCGTTGCGCGTGCCGGGCAGGCGGGGTAGGCGCCGGGCATGTCCGAACCCGCCCCCGACCCGCGCCCTGCCTTCGTCCTGATCCGCCCGCAAATGGGCGAGAATATCGGCGCCGCCGCGCGGTCCATGCTGAACTTCGGGTTGGAGCATATGCGCGTGACCGCCCCCCGCGACGGATGGCCGAACGAACGGGCTGTGGCCTTGGCCAGCGGGGCAGGACGGCTTCTGGATGACGCGATGATCTGCGACACTACCGAAGCGGCGGTGGCAGACTGCACGTTCGTCTTCGCGACCACGGCGCGCAACCGCGATCTGACCAAGCCGGTGTTCACGCCCGAGGCCGCAATGGCCGAAGCGCGCAAGCGCGGTGCGAGGGGTGAAAAGGTTGCCGTGCTGTTCGGACCGGAACGCACCGGGCTGGAGAACGACGACATCGTACTGGCCAACGCCATCGTCTCGGTCCCGACGAACCCCGACTTCGCCTCGCTCAACCTGGCCCAATGCGTGCTGTTGATGGGCTACGAATGGCGTCGCTCGGACGATATGCCGCCCGCGATGGAGGTCGAACTGGCCGGAACTGACTGGGCCACCCACGCCGAAATGGACGCGCTGTCAGTGCATTTCGAGGAGCGGTTGGACCAGGCCGGGTTCTTCTGGCCCGATGCCAGGGCCCCGGCGATGAAGCTGCACCTGCGGAACCTGTGGTCGCGGTTGCCGCTTACCCGTGCGGACGTGCAGATATTTCACGGCATGATGCGACAGATGGTGCGCTGGAAAGACCGGGGCTGACGGTCTAGGTCAGCACCCAGACGAGGGGAACAGCATGGCAAAACGCCCGATATTCGAAGAGGTCGCGACGACGACGCGCCCAGCTGCGGCAACCGGTGGAATCGACGCAGGCAGGCGCGGGTCGCGCAGGGCCGTGCGCGCATGGCTGATCTTGCTGTTCGTCCTGGTTCTGGCCATCATTCCGGTCGGCGGCATGACGCGGCTGACCGACTCCGGCCTGTCGATCACGGAATGGGACTTGGTGGCCGGAACCGTGCCGCCCCTGACCGCCGAAGCTTGGGATGTGGAGTTCGAAAAATACCGCGCCATTCCCGAATATCAGCTTCAGAACAAGGGGATGAGCCTGTCGGAGTTTCAGTCCATCTATTGGTGGGAATGGGGTCACCGGCAATTGGGTCGGGTGATCGGCGTCATCTGGGCACTGGGCTTTTTCGGCCTGTTGCTGACGAAACGCATTCCGCCGGGCTGGACAGGGCGGCTGGTGATCGTGGGGGCCGGTGTCGGGGTGCAAGGTGCGATCGGTTGGTGGATGGTGTCGAGCGGGCTGCAGGGCTCGATGCTGGACGTCGCATCCTATCGTCTGGCGGCACATCTGGGCGGGGCCTTCGCGCTGCTGTCGCTGATCGCGTGGTTCCTGCTGTCGCTGTCGCGACCAGCGGGCGCGCTGATCCAGGCCCGTCGCCTGTCGGAACCGCGGCTGAAACGCGCAGCCAGCTGGCTGATCGGACTGACGGGGCTGCAGATTCTGCTGGGCGCGCTGGTCGCGGGCATCGACGCAGGTCGCAATTACACCGACTGGCCACTGATGGCCGGGGGCTTCACCCCACCTGGCATGTGGGAGTTGCAGCCGGTCTGGCGCAACCTGTTCGAAAACGACGGCACCGTGCAGTTCTTCCACCGATTGACAGGCTATGTCCTGTTCGTCGTCATCCTCGCCGTCTGGTGGCGGGCGCGGCAGTCGGCGAATTTCAAGACGTCGGTGGCCTTTGGCGGGGTATTGGCGATGGCCACGGTTCAGATGCTGCTGGGCATCGTAACGGTGATGTATTCCAGCCCCTGGTATCTGGCGATCCTGCACCAGTTCGGGGCCGTCCTGCTGATCTGCCTGACAGTGCGCGCGCGGCACCGCGCGAAATATCCCTTGCCCCAATCCGTCAGGACCTGACCCGATGCCCGCATACGACGATCTGATGGCGTTCCAGCGCACGACCGAAGCTCTGGGACAGGTCGCTGGCCGGACCGGTTGGGATCAGGAAACGGTGATGCCGCGCGGCTCCGCCCCGCAGCGCGCCGAGGAAATGGCCGCGCTGGAAGAGGTGCTGCATGCGCGCCGCACCGACCCGCGCCTGGGGGACTGGCTGGACGAGGCGCATGCCCCGGACGCCGCCGGGGACGCCAATCTGAGGGAGCTGCGGCGCAGCTATCACCGAAATCTCAAGGTGCCTGCGAATCTGGCTTCGGAACTGGCGCGCGTCACCTCGCTGGCGCAGGGGCATTGGGCCTCTGCTCGTGCCGCCGAGGATACTGCCGCCTTCCTGCCGGTGCTGGCCGAAGTGGTCCGCCTGCGCCGCGAGGAGGGGGCAGCGCTGGCCGTCGGCACGAACATGGATGCCTACGACGCGCTGATGCAGGATTACGAGCCGGGCGGGAACGCCGCCGATATGGCCACCATGTTCGACGCGATGCGCCCTCGGCTGCTCGCGATCCGCGAGCGGGCACTGGCGGCCGAAGAGGCACCGACCCTGTCCGGTCATTTTCCACAGGCCAATCAGATGGCCTTGTCGCGTGAAATCGCGACGGCGTTCGGGTATGATTTCACGCGCGGACGGCTGGATCTGGCGGTCCATCCCTTCAGCTCGGGCAGTGGTCTGGACGTGCGGATCACCACGCGCGTCGACGAGGATGATCCGTTCAACTGCATCTATTCCGCGATCCACGAAGTCGGGCACGCCACCTATGAACAGGGCGTGGATGCCACACATCTGCTGACCCCGATCGGACGCGGCGTGTCGATGGGCGTGCATGAAAGCCAGTCGCGCAGCTACGAAAACCAGATGGGCCGGTCCGAGGCCTATTGCGGCTGGCTCTATGGCCGTATGCGCGATGTGTTCGGCGATATAGGTGTCGGGTCGGAGCGGGATTTCTACCGCGCCGTCAATGCTGTCGGGTCAGGATATATCCGCACCGAAGCGGACGAGGTGAACTATAACCTGCACATCATGCTGCGCTTCGATCTGGAGCGCTCGCTGATCCTGGGTGAGATGGAGGTCGGCGATCTGGAGACGGCATGGAACGACCGGTTCCTGTCGGACTTCGGCGTGGCCGTCGACGTTCCGTCGAACGGGTTCATGCAGGATGTGCACTGGTCGGTCGGGCTGATGGGATACTTCCCGACCTATTCTCTGGGCAACCTGTTCGCAGGCTGCCTGATGGCGGCCGCACGGCGCGACATCCCTGATCTGGATACCGATCTGGCGCGCGGCGACCCGTCGGCGGCGACCGGCTGGATGCGGAAGAACCTGCAGCAGTTCGGCGCCCTGCGCCCGCCACGAGAGGCCATCGAACACGCCACCGGCGAGGCCCTGTCGGCAGAGCCGCTGCTGACCTATCTGGAAGCGAAATTCGGCGACCTCTATCCCTGATCGGTCATGATCATGCGCGGGCGTGGGCGCCGTAATACAGGCCCACGACGTGCTCTGCCTCGGCGAAGAACAGCCAGCGCTGGACGAAAACCCCGGCCAGATACGACAGCACTGCAATTGCAGCCAGCACATGATGGACGGGGAACAGGACCAGAAGCACGACAGGCACGACCGACATGGCCAGGATGGCAATCACGCGCAGCTTGACGGCGTGTTTACGGGCGACATGGAAAACCATTTCATGCGTCAGGTAGTTCTGCCCGGTATGCGGCTTTTCCCAGAGGCTGACACGACCCTTTAGTTGGGTCGCTGTCTCGATGGTCGATCCGGCTTCGGCAAAGCGCTGGTCGCCTTTCCACCAGTGGAACACGGTGATGGCCCCGAGGATCGTCAGGAAGATAACGGCCGTTGTGACGTTGCCCGACAACAGCGCGCCACCTGCGAGGGACGCCGACAGAAAGAAGCCGGGTGTGGCGGGCTGGTTCCAGCGGGGAATGGTCCTGAGCTGGGCATAGATCATCGAAGTGGCGAAAACGGTGGCCAGCGACAGGGCCGCGCCGGTGAAACCGAGCGTGAAAACCGTCGTGTCGAAGAACACCTGAAGGAAAGCATAAAGCCCCATCACCAGCAGCCCCGTGACCGCGAACCAGCCTTCGCGCGACAGCCAGGACGTGCGCCACTGGCTGAAGCTTTTCCACGCGTTCTTCTTGTTTCCAAGGTGAAAAACCGACGCCAGCAAGCCGCCGACGGCCAGACCGAAGGCGATCAGGTAGAAAACGAACGCGACGCCGCCCGAGACGACGGGAAAGCCGATGCCGAGGAAGAACAGCAGGCCGAAGCCCGCGCCCGAAAGTGTCGAGAAGATTATGACGGAGGGGGCGGGTTGCATCAGAGCTTCTCCAGCGCGCGGTCGACCCAGGCGAGAAAGCCCTTCGGCTCTTCGGCGACGGGGGCGAGGAAGGGGGCGAGGATATCCTCGTCGCCCGACATCACGGGCTGGATCGTGTCGCGGGGACGGGGCGGAAGATACTGATTTACGGGCTTAGTTCCCTGTTCCGGCATCAGGTCGAGACCGCCGCGCTCGGCCACCAGTTTCGACACGTGACTGTCCGGATCGGCCAGGTCACCGAAGTGGCGGGCGCCTGCGGGACAGGTTCGGACACAGGCGGGTTGCCGGTCGATTTCTTCAAGGTTTTCATTGTAGATACGGTCGACGCAGAGGGTGCATTTCTTCATGACACCCGCGGCCTGATCCATTTCCCGCGCGCCATACGGGCAGGCCCAGGCGCATAATCCGCACCCCATGCAGGCATCTTCGTTGACCAGAACGATGCCGTCTTCGGCGCGCTTATAGCTTGCCCCGGTGGGGCAGACCGTGACACAGGGCGCGTCTTCGCAATGCAGGCAAGATTTCGGAAAGTGTGTCGTTTGAGCAATTTGCGGGACGTCGTTCACAGGTTCCGGCTGAACCTGAAAGCTGTGGATGCGGTTCAGGAATGTGCCCGAGGCATCGCCGTAGGCGTCCTGGTCCGAGAGCGGCGCGCCGTAATTCTGAGTGTTCCAGCCTTTGCAGGCGGTGACGCAGGCGTGACAGCCCACACAGGTGTCGAGGTCGATGACGAGGCCGAGTTTCCTGGCGGTTGTGGCGGGGAGTGCAGTCATGTCGTCAGGGCCTCCGGGTTGAGAGGTGGGAGGCCTCCGGCGGGGATATTTCGGGAAAGAGGTAGGCGTGGGATCGGATGTATTACGGCGGTGCATACCGCGGTATTATCTGCGTATGACGTCACTGGGCGCACCGATTGCCCTGTGGCGGTGCTGATCTGTGCGCTCATTTGACGACCCACTCCAGATCGTCCGGGCCTTTGCCCACAGGGCTGACCTGCGACCCGGCGTCGGGCTCCGACTTCAGATCGGCGGGGGCGGCGACTTTCTCGATCCTGACCTTCAGGTCGAACCACGCGGCCTGTCCGGTGATCGGGTCGGAGTTCGACCAGCGCATGCCGTCCTGTTTCGGGGGCAACAACTCGTGGATCAGATGGTTGAGCAGAAACCCCTTGTTGGTTTCCGGTGCGTTGTCGTGCAACGCCCAGGCTCCCTTGCGCTTGCCGATCGCATTCCACGTCCAGATCGTGTTGTGGTTCAGCGCGGGCATGTGCGCGACTGGCACGGTGATGTCGCCATGCGGCGAGGTGATGCGCGCCCAGCTGTCATCGACAAAGCCGTGCTTTTCCCAGATTTCGGTCGGCAGATACATCGGGTTGCGACCGTGAATCTGGCGCAGCCAGGCGTTCTGGCTGCCCCAGGAATGATACATCGCCATGGGACGCTGCGTCAGGGCGTGAACGGTAAATTCATCGGTGTCACCGCAGCGATCGGCGCCGTCGACCGGATACCAGATCGGCAGCGGGTCCATGGTCGCCTTGATACGCTCGCGCAGGTGATCCGGCGGTTGGCGGTCGCCGTGGCCTTCGGCGGCCAGCTGGAACCGGCGCAGCGGTTCGCACCAGAGCGTGAAAATATAAGGCGCGGGTTTGTCGAACAGGCCGATTTCCACCGCCCAGTCCTGATAGGCCTTGTTCCACGGTTTGTAGAATTGCGCCTCGTCCGGGATGTGGGCGACGCAGAAGCCGCCGTTCTCGATATAGCGGTCGAGTTGTGCCGGGTTCGGTGCGCCGCGTCCCGTTTCGTCACCGTTGCCTCGCCAACCCATCAACGGACCGACACCGGGGCGGCGTTCGTGGCTGACGATGTAGTCGGCATAATCGGCGAACTTCGGACTGCCGTCGTCCCGGACGAACCCCGGCAGGCCGAGGCGCGCGCCGAGATCGACGAGCGCGGACTGGAAACCTTTGACGTCGCGGTCCGGCTCGACCACGGGCCAGCGGATGGCATCGGCGGCGGCCTCGGCCTCGCAGATCGGGCGGTCCAGCAGCGAGATGCAGTCGTGGCGTTCAAGGTATGTCGTGTCGGGCAGGATCAGGTCGGCAAAGGCCACCATTTCGGACGAATAGGCATCGGAATAGATGATGTGCGGGATGACGTAGTCGCCATTCGCGTCCTTGTCGGCCAGCATCTTCATGGTGCCGGTGGTATTCATCGACGAATTCCACGCCATGTTCGCCATATACATGAACAACGTGTCGATCTTGTACGGGTCGCCCGCGTGTGCGTTCGAGATGACCATGTGCATCATGCCATGCGCCGACATCGGGTTTTCCCAGGTGAAGGCCTTGTCGATGCGCGCGGGGGAGCCATCGGGTTTTAGCGCAAGATCCGCAGGGCCATGGACAAAGCCCAGGTGCGGGCCGTCGAGCGGAGCACCGGGGGTGACCTTGCTGTGCGGCTTCGGGTGCGCGGTCGCGGGCTTGGGGTAGGGCGGTTTCATGCGGAACCCGCCGGGAGTCTCGACGCTGCCGATGATGATCTGGAGGAGGTGGAGCGCGCGGCAGGTCTGGAACCCGTTGGCATGCGCGCTGATGCCGCGCATGGCGTGGAAACTGACCGGGCGGCCCTTCATTGTCTGGTGGGTGCGACCGCGGAAGTCGGTCCATTGACGGTCGATCTCGATGGCCTCGTCGAAAGCCACGCGGGCGATTTCGCTGGCCAGCGCGCGGATGCGCCCGGCGGGAATGCCGACGCGTTCGGCAACGGCCTCGGGGGCATATTGCGCGTCGAGGTATTTGTCGGCCATGTGCTGAAAGACGGTGCGATGCTTGTGCCCGTCGATTTCCCAAATGCCGGTCAGGTCGGGTGCCACGTCGTCGGCGTCATAACAACGGGCGCGTTGCTCGGCGCGGTCCCAGACAAGCTTGTGGCCGTCGTCATCGAGGAGCGCGAGGCCGTGGGTTTGGCTGTCGGGATCGGCGTCGATCAGGACGGGGGCGTCGGTGAAGTCGCGCAGGTATTCGAGGTCGATCTTGCCTGCCTTCATCAGGCAATGCACCAGCGACAGGATCAGCAGGCCATCGGTGCCCGGCGTGATGCCGAACCAGTCGTCGGCCACAGCATTGTAGCCCGAGCGGACCGGGTTCACGCCGACGATTTTCGCGCCGTTCGCCTTGGCCTTGCCGATGCCCATCTTGATCGGGTTGCTGTCATGGTCCTCGGCGACGCCGAACAGGATGAAAAGCTTGGTGCGATCCCAATCGGGCTGGCCGAATTCCCAGAACGCGCCGCCCATGGTGTAGATGCCGCCCGCCGCCATGTTGACCGAGCAGAAGCCACCGTGCGCCGCGTAGTTGGGGGTGCCGAAGGCCTGCGCCCACCACGAGGTGAAGGACTGCGACTGGTCACGTCCGGTGAAGAAAGCCAGCTTTTCGGGATTTGTTTCGCGGATCGGGCGGAGCCAGGATTCGGCGATGGCGTAGGCCTCGTCCCAGGAGATTTCCTCGAACTTGCCGCTGCCGCGTTTGCCCGTGCGCTTCATCGGGGCGCGCAGGCGGGAGGGGGCGTTATGCTGCATGATCCCGGCACTGCCCTTGGCGCAGAGGACGCCGCGGTTCACGGGATGGTCGCGGTTGCCCTCGATATAGGCGACCTTCCGGGTGCCGTCGGGCTGATTCTTCATGTGGACGTCGATGCCGCAGCGGCAGGCGCACATGTAGCAGGTCGTCTTGCGCACCTCGTCGGAGACCTTGGGGGAGAGGTTCAGGACCGGTTGGTTCATGTGCTTTTCCCTTGATCGATCTGGGCGGAGGTGACCGCGATCATGTCGATGATATCGTCGGCGGTGCAACCCCGCGACAGGTCGTTGGCGGGTTTGGCGAGACCTTGAAGGACCGGGCCGATGGCAGTCGCCCCGCCGATCCGCTGCGCGATCTTGTATCCGATGTTGCCCGCGTCGAGATTCGGAAAGATCAGCACGTTGGCCTGACCCGCGACAGGGCTGCCGGGGGCTTTGGATGCGGCCACCCCGACGTCGAAGGCGGCGTCGAACTGAAGCTCGCCGTCGATGGGGAATGTCGCGGTCTTGCGCGCGATTTCAAGTGCTTCCGTGACCTTGTTGACGGCCATGTGGTGTGCGCTGCCCTTGGTGGAAAAGGACAGCATGGCGACTTTCGGTTCGGTGCCGAGCAGGGCGCGGGCGCTGGCGGCGGCCTGATGCGCGATGGCGGCGAGTTGGATGGCGTCCGGGTCGATGACGAGGCCGCAGTCCGAGAAGATCAGGCCCGTGCCGGGGCGCGTGGCATGCGTGTCGGGCAGGACCATGAGGAAGAAGCTGGAGACGAGCGGGGCACCGGGGGCCGTACCGATCATCTGGAGCGCGGCGCGCACGGTGTCAGACGTGGTGGCGACCGCACCGCCGACGGTGCCGTCGGCCAGGCCCGTCCGGACCATGAGAGCGGCGTGGATCAGGGGGTCGGTGACCGCCTGCGCGGCATCCTCGGGCGTCGGGTGACGCTTGGCGCGGGCCTCCATATAGGCGGCGATCATGGCGTCGGTATCGGCCGTGGCCGGGTCGCGCAGGGTGACGCCATCGGGCGTATCGGTGTCCGCCGGAGCCAGCAGCGTGACCCGCGCCAGACCGTCGGCCACGGCGCGGCCGGCGGCCTCGACGACGCGTGGATCGGTGCCTTCCGGCAGGACGATATGATGGCATGCGGCCCGGGCCATGTCGCGCAGTGCGAGGAGCGGCGAGGTCATGTCGCCGCTCCGCTTATTGTTTTGTAACAGATCACTCCGCCGCGACGTTCATGTCGTTCTTGTCGATGCCCGCCACGCGCACGGGCTTTTTCATGGCATCGCGCCGGAAAGGGTCGCCCAGCTCCTGGTTGAGGATGACCTCGATCAGCGTGGTCTCGTTGTTGTCCATCTGATCCTTGATCGCGGTGTCCAGCGCGGTGGTCAATTCGTCCATGGTGCGAACCTGCACACCCTTGAGACCGCAGGCCTGAGCGATACCGGCGTAGGACACCTTCATATCCAGTTCCGTGCCGACGAAGTTGTCGTCGAACCAGAGAGTCGAGTTCCGCTTCTCCGCGCCCCACTGATAATTGCGGAAGACGATCTGCGTGACGGCGGGCCATTCCTCGCGACCGATGGCGGTCAGTTCGTTGACCGCGATGCCGAAGGCACCGTCGCCGGCAAATCCCACGACCGGCACGTCGGGACAGCCGATCTTGGCGCCGACGATGGACGGCAGGCCGTAGCCGCAGGGACCGAAGAGGCCGGGGGCGAGGTATTTCCGCCCAGCGTCGAAGTCGGGATAGGCGTTGCCGATGGCGCAGTTGTTGCCGATGTCAGACGAGATGATCGCGTTGCGCGGCAAGGCGGACTGGATGGCGCGCCACGCCTGACGCGGCGACATCCAGTCGGGACGCGCCTCGCGGGCACGTTCGTTCCAAGTGGTGCCGGGATCGTCCTCCTCGTGATCCATCGAGGAAAGCTGCTGTTTCCAGGCCGATTTGGTCTGGGCGATCTTCGACTTGCGCTCGGCGCGGCCTGCGTCGCCCGCCGTATCGGACAGTTGGGCGAGGATGCCGTTGGCGGCCTTGGCGGCATCGGCGACGATGCCCACGGTGACCTTCTTGGTCAGACCGATGCGCGACGGGTTGATGTCGACCTGGATGATCTTGGCGTCCCTCGGCCAGTAATCCATGCCATAGCCCGGCAGGGTCGAGAACGGGTTCAGACGGGTGCCGAGGCAGAGAACGACATCGGCCTCGGAAATCAGCTCCATCCCGGCCTTGGAGCCGTTATAGCCCAGCGGTCCGGCAAAGAGAGGGTGCGATCCGGGGAAGGCGTCGTTGTGCTGATAGCCGACGCAGACCGGCGCATCGAGGCGTTCAGCCAGAGCCATCGACGCGGCGATACCGCCTTCGGACAGGACGACGCCCGCACCGTTCAGGATGACCGGGTTCTTGGCCTGCGACAGCAGATCGGCGGCTCGTTTCATCGCCTGTTCGCCGCCCGAGGGCAGTTCGAAATCGACGATCATCGGCAGGTCGATGTCGATGACCTGGGTCCAGAAATCGCGAGGAATGTTGATCTGGGCGGGACCGGAGGCGCGCTTGGCCTCCATGATGACGCGGTTCAGCGTCTCGGCAATGCGCGAGGGGTCGCGGACCTCTTCCTGATAGGCGACCATGTCCTCGAACAGTTTCATCTGTTCGACTTCCTGGAAGCCGCCCTGACCGATGGTTTTGTTAGCGGCCTGCGGCGTGACCAGCAGCAGCGGTGTATGGTTCCAGTAGGCGGTCTTGACGGCCGTCACGAAGTTGGTGATTCCGGGGCCGTTCTGGGCGATCATCATCGACATTTCGCCGGTCGCGCGGGTATATCCGTCGGCCATCATGCCTGCGGAGCCTTCGTGGGCACAGTCCCAGAAGGTGATCCCGGCCTTGGGGAAGATGTCCGAAATCGGCATCATGGCCGACCCGATGATGCCGAACGCATGCCGGATGCCGTGCATTTGCAGGGTCTTTACGAAGGCTTCCTCGGTGGTCATCTTCATGGGTCTCTCCTCCCGCTGGATATCAAAAATGAGACTCTAAGTCTCGATTTGTCTTATACTTGCCGTAACATTAGGCTTCCGGTCAAGGCTTCGATAGGGCCAGCAAGGCCTGCAGCCTAGGGCCAGTTGCAAGCTTGGAACGGCTTGTCCCATAGCCATCAGGCCGCCCCCCGCGCCATCGCCGCACATTCTTCGGCCACGCGGCGGATTCCTTCGGGAAT
The DNA here is from genome assembly GCF_056857695.1 of Jannaschia sp. L-14R. Lineage (NCBI taxonomy): Bacteria > Pseudomonadati > Pseudomonadota > Alphaproteobacteria > Rhodobacterales > Roseobacteraceae > Jannaschia > Jannaschia sp. L-14R. The sequence continues at coordinate 368,173 of NZ_JBSXNP010000010.1, read as the reverse complement.
GTCGGCCACCGAAATCGACGAATAGGCCAGCCGGTAATGGGCTCCGGGGTCGCGCCCGTCGCCGAAGAAGGCCGCCGCCGGTTCGATCAGCACCTGCCGCTGGCGCAGCCGTTCCGCCAGGGCCGCCGACTGGATTCCGGGCGGGGCCTCCATCCAGAACGACGATCCGCCGAAGCTGCTGGCACCGGCGATTTTCAGTCCGTTGGACTGGATCGCGACTTCGGCCACGGCGCGGCGTTCGCGGTAGGCGCGCGCCATCTTGTGGACCTGCGCGTCGTAATGCCCCTGCGCCAGAAAATAGGCCGTCGCACGTTGCATGTGGCCCGGAACGTGGCGCACCAGCAGCGATCGCAGGGTGCGAAGTTCGCGGATCAAAGGCTCGGGTGCGACGATGTAGCCAAGCCGCAGACCCGGAAACAGGGACTTGGCGAAGCTGCCGATATAGGCCACGCGGCCGCCCCGATCCAGCGACTTGAGCGCAGGTGACGGGGAGGCGGTGAACGCCAGTTCGAATTCGTAATCATCCTCGACGATCAGGAAATCATCCTGTTCGGCGCGCTCCAGCAATTCGCGCCGCCGGGCCACGGGCATCGTCGCGGAGGTCGGGCAATGGTGCGATGGCGTGACGAAGACGACGTCGGCTGTGGGAGGGACATCGCCGGGCGGCAGACCGTGGCCATCGACCGCCACATCCAGCGTGCTGCAGCGGGCCTGTTGCAGGATTTCGCGCAATGCGGGATAGCAGGGGAATTCCATCACGGCTGTGCGGCGTTGCGTCAGCAAGACCTGCGCCAGCATCCACAGCGCGTTCTGCGCGCCCATCGTCACCAGCACCTCGGCGGGGGTCGCGACGATACCCCGGCGCGGCAGGATGTTGCGGATGATCTGCTCGATCAGGTGCGGATCGTCGCGGCCATAGCTGTCTTCGGTCATCGCGGCGAAATCGCGGGCGCCCAGGGCCTGCAAGGCACATTTGCGCCAGTTCTGGTGATCGAACAGTCGGGCGTCGGCCTGGCCGTAGATGAATGGATAGCGGTAGCGCCGCCAGTCTTCGGGCCGGGTCAGGATTGTGGCGGGCGGAAACCGCTGACCCAGCACGCGCGACCAGTCGACGCGCGATTCCGAGGGGGTCTGTGTCGGAAAGCTGGGCGGGCGCGGGGCGCTTTCGGATACGAAATAACCCGATCGACCGCGCGACGACAGGTAATCGTTCGCCACCAGTTCGGTATAGGCCAGCGTGACGGTGATGCGGCTGATGCCCAGATGCCGGGCCAGTCCGCGGGACGACGGCATCCGGTCACCGGGCCGGAAGCGACCGGCGAGGATGGCACCTGTCACGATCTCCTGCAGTTGACGCTGAAGGGTGCCGCGGTGTGCGGGATCGAGGAAGAACTGTTCGACGGCAATGGCCATGTCTGGACCTATAGCGCCGGATGACTGGACTGAATAGTGGGGCGGATTTCGGCTGGATCGCGGTGTCTGGTTTGACGCCCGTCGTGGCAGATGGTCTGGGGGAGTAGACCTGTAAACAGACCGGAAGAAGATCATGACCCAGACACCAGACACGAACCGCCGCATCGTCCTTGCCAACCGGCCCGAGGGCCTGCCGGACAACGAGACGCTGCGGCTCGAAACCGCGCCCGTGCCGGACCCCGGACCCGGCGAGATGCTGTTGCGGACGATCTATCTGTCGCTGGACCCCTATATGCGCGGGCGCATGAGCGACGCGAAATCCTATGCCGAGCCGGTGCCGATCGGAGGCGTGATGACCGGACAGGTCGTGGCGCAGGTGGTGGCATCGAACCTTGAGGGATTCGAGCCGGGGGATCACGTGTTGGCGGGCAGCGGCTGGCAGGATTATGCGCTGTCGGACGGGACGCAGGTGCTGAACCTGGGACCATCGCCCGAACATCCGTCCTGGGCGCTGGGGATTCTGGGGATGCCCGGATATACTGCGCATGCAGGACTTTTGCGGATCGGCGAACCGAAGGCGGGCGAAACCGTCGTGGTCGCCGCCGCCTCCGGCCCGGTGGGCGCGACGGTCGGGCAGATCGCGCGCATCAAGGGGTGCCGTGTCGTCGGCATCGCGGGCGGGGCTGAAAAATGCGCGCATGTGGTCGATACGCTGGGCTTCGACGCCTGCATCGACCACCGGGCCGACGATTTCGAGACGCAGCTGAAGGCGGCCTGTCCCGACGGCATCGACGTCTACTTCGAGAACGTGGGCGGGCGCGTCCTGTATGCGGTGCTGCCGTTGCTGAACCCGTTCGCGCGGGTGCCTGTCTGCGGCATGGTGGCCTGGTACAACGAGACCGGCCTGCCCGACGGCCCGGACCACGGGCCGCAGATAATGGGCACGATCCTGCGGCAGAAGGTCAAGATGGAGGGGTTCATCATCTTCGACAGCTTCCCGAAATCGGCGCAGATGGAATTCGTCAGCGACATGACCGGCTGGCTGAAGGAGGGCCGCGTCAAATATCAGGAGCAGGTGATCGAAGGGCTTGAGGCGGCGCCGGGCGCGCTGAACGATCTGCTGGAGGGGCGGAACTTCGGAAAGATGGTGGTGAAGGTCGGCTGAGGCCAGGGGCGCGCGCGACTGTGACGGTCGTGTCGCTGCTGCCGCGCCAGGATTATACGGGCGGTGCCTGATGGACGGCGGGATGGCGAACGAACGGTTCGGTCCAGGCCGACCGATGTTCCGCGATGCGGCCATGATCAGGATGCAGCGGCTGACGTCGGTCAGCCGCTACGCCTGCGATGCGACTTCAGGGGCGCGGACCCAGTTCGCCTTCCAGTGAGAACAGGCGATCCGTCTCGGACGCCGACTTGATGGTCAGCGTGCCGACCCCCGTCATCGACGCGAATTGGCCGGTGCCCGAAACAAGCTCCCAGAAGCCGTAGTCGGCCAAACGCGGCTTGTCACTGTCGTTTATGAAGACCGCTCTTACGGTGAATTTGATATTCGCAACATCGCCGTTATCGGTTGTGAACTGAAGGTAGCCGCGGGGATCGCCGCCGTTTGGCGGATCGATATCATGCCAGCCGAATTCGGACACAGATGCATTGGCAAGCGCGCCTGTGCCTTCCGATTCGCCCTCTCGGCGAACCATCAGGACGAAACGATTGCTGCCGTCCCCGAAATCCATCCGAATGGATTCCTGCGGCACCATCACGGCCTGCACTGACACGGGTTCAGCATTGGCAGGAGACAGAAGTATCATCGTCGCTATGGCGGTCAGGCCAACCGTTTTCAGTACGTTCATCATGTGATCTCCATGGGAAAACATTCTAGGGCTAGAACCTTTTCACCGGCGGCGGAGCTTTAGTCAAAGCACGGTCCGTCACGGTCGATGACATTCGGGTGCGAGGGAGGATGGATCTGACATCGATACGGGCAATTTGTTTCTTGAGGGGCAGACTGCAGGATCGGGGAAAGATTGAGCCAGCGTTGTCATTCATCCATGTCGACAGCCATACCGCGTTCGTCACCGACCACCCTGACCTGTTCAGTTTGTTCAGCATGGATCACGCGGACGTTTCGCACGAAAGGCGTGCCCGCCCGGATGACCCGGACGGGGCCTGTGCAAGATCAGCCGAAAACGCGGCCCAAGGCGCCGTCGACAGCCTCCAGAATGTTGTCGATGTCGTCCTTGGTGGCAATCAGCGCGGGCGAGAAGCATAGCGTGTTGTTATGCCCCGGAACGCTGCGGTTGGTCGCGCCGATGATGACGCCCTGCTGCATGCAATCGGCCACGACGGCCTGCACCTGCTTTTCGTCGGCGGGCGCGCGGGTGTCGCGGTCCGCCACCAGTTCGGCACCCACGAACAACCCCTTGCCGCGGGCCTGACCGATGACCGCGTGGCGGTCGGCCATCGCATGCAACTGGTCCAGCATGTAGTCACCCATCCTGGTGCAGTTGGCGAGCAGGTCCTCGTCCTCGATGATCTTCATATTGGCCAGCGCCGCCGCCGGACCCGCCGTGCAGCCGCCGAACGTCGAGATGTCGCGGAAGTAGTGCATCGGGTCGGACGGGTCATCCTTGAACATCTCGAAGACTTTCTCGGACGTTACGCAGCACGAAATCGCCGCATAGCCCGAGGCGACGCCCTTGGCCATCGTCACGAAATCGGGCTTCACGCCGTAGTGCTGATACCCGAACCATGTGCCGGTGCGCCCGACGCCGCAGACCACTTCGTCGATATGCAGTAGCAGGTCGTATTTCTCGACAATCTCCTGCACCCGTTCCCAGTATCCCTTGGGCGGGACGATGACGCCGCCACCCGCCGTGATCGGCTCCAGGCAGAGCGCGCCGACGGTGTCGGGGCCTTCGCGCAGGATGACTTCCTCGATGGCATCGGCGGCGCGGCGGCCGTAATCCTCGACGTCGCCCCAGCCCTGATCGGCCTTGCGATATTCAAGGCAGTGGGGGACGGCGACAAAACCGGGCGTATAGGGTCCGTATTGCGCGTTGCGTTCCTGCTGGCCGCCCGCCGACAGGCAGGCGATGGTCGTGCCGTGATAGTCGCGGTCGCGGTACAGGATCTTGTATTTCTTGCCGCCGTGATGGCGCGCCGAAATCTGGCGGACCATCTTGAAGGCCTTCTCGTTGGCCTCGGACCCCGAGTTGGCATAATACAGCCGCGTCAGGCCCGGCATCTTGGTCATCAGCTTTTCGGCGAACTGCGACCCGGGGATCGATCCGGCGGATTGCGCGAAATAGTTCATCTTGACCAGCTGGTCGCGGACGGCATCGGCGATTTCCACGCGGCCATAGCCGACGTTGACGGTCCAGACGCCGCCGGACACGGCGTCCAGATGCTCTTTGCCCTTCTGGTCCCAGACGCGCATCCCCTTGCCCTCGACGATGATTCGCGGGTCGTTGGTTTCAAGCGGCTTGTGGGGCAGAAGATGGTGCCAGACGTGGGCGCGGTCCGCCTCGACGATGGCGGTCATGTCGTTGGGGGTAATGTTATCCATGATTTCAGATCCTCCCGGTAAGCGCGCACGGAGGCCCGGCGCCGCGATTGTCTTTAACATGATATAACAAGGGCACCAGAATCAGGCCAACCGATAGGGCCAGTGAGGGTGTGGTCCTATGTCCAGACTGACGACTGGGTTGGAGATACGGAATGCCATCCCTAGGGTCGCCGCACGCGGGATGAGACGGGAGGTCTCGATTCTGCGTCCGAGAGGGAGAGAATGGTAACCAAAACCGCCTTTTGGACAGTTACTGGCACCCCGGTGGATCATTACGATCCGATTGCAGGGGACGTGACCTGTGACGTGGTCGTGATCGGCGGAGGCTTTACCGGACTGCGGACTGCGCTGGATCTGGCTCATGCCGGGACGGACGTTCAGGTTATCGAAGGCGGGCAGATCGGGCAGGGTGCCTCCGGTCGCAGCGGCGGCCAGGTAAACCCGATGCTGCCCGTGGCAAAGCCCGAATATCTGCGTGATGCCGTCGGCGATACCTATTTCGAGCGAATGACAGCGGCGTCCCTGGCATCGGCGGACGATCTGTTCGAGCTGATCCGCACTGAAAACATCGACTGCGAGGCGCGGCAGCACGGCTGGATCCGGGCGGAACATTGTGCGTCTGCCGCCAGGGTCGCGCGGTACAATGCGGGGCTGTGGAATTCTTTCGGGGCCGGGTTCGAATTCATGGGCGCCGGGGAGACGCGCCGCAAGACCGGCGCGCACGGCTATCTCGGCGCGGTCATGGCGCCGAAGGGCGGCGCGGTGCAGCCGCTGTCGCTGGTGCGCGGTCTGGCCCGCGCCGCAGCCCGTGCAGGAGCGCGCATCGCGACGCAGAGCCGCGTGACCGGTATGACCCGCGCCGACGGCATCTGGACGGTTTCGGTGGGCGCGCACCGTGTGCGGGCCAGTCAGGTGGTGCTGGCCACCAACGGGTATACCGACGGGACGCAGCCGGGGTTGCGACGCACGATCCTGCCTTTCACCTCGATCCAGATCGCGACGGAGCCTCTGCCTGACGACGTGCTGGCCGAGCTGCTGCCCGAGGGGCATACGATTTCCGACACCCGCCGTCTGATCATGTATTCGCGGCGCGAGCCCGGTGGCCAGTTCATCTTCGGTGGCATCGGCTATACGCTTCCGGGCATGGGACGGCGCGGGTTTTCGTGGATGTTGCAGGACGTGCCGCGTCTGTTCCCGGCGCTGCGCGGCGTGACATGGAAATATCGCTGGGGCGGGCAGATCGCGCTGACGCAGGACCGCGTTCCTCATATGCACGAACCCCAGCCGGGCGTAATCGCCGGTTTGGGTTACAACGGACGCGGCGTTGCGATGTCGCATCTGATGGGGCGCGAGATGGCGCGGCGGACGCTGGGCGCGCCTGCTGACAGCCTCGTTTTCCCGATCACGCCGATGAAACCTTATGCTTTTCGCGAAATCCAGTCCGCAGGGTCGCCCTTGGCCTTGTGTTATCTGCGAATCCGCGACCAACTGGAAATGGGTCGCAGGACCGGTGCCGCCGCCGGGTCCCGGTCGATACCCAATACGGATCCCGCCTGACAGGGTGGGTCAACGAAGGGGCGGACGAACCGCGCCGTCAACAACTCGGAGTACTACAATGAAAAAATTCACTCTCGCCACCATGACCGCAGCCGCCGCGCTGATGTCCGGTCAGGCCGCCATGGCCGACGCCCATCTCGACGAGATCACGGTCGGTTATTTCCTGGAATGGCCGATGCCGATGCTGGCGGCCAAGGCCGACGGTTCCTATGACGAGGCACTGGGCGTTCCGGTCAAATGGGTCAGCTTCGAGACCGGCACCGCGATGAGCGCCGCCATGGCTTCCGGCGATGTGCAGATGTCTGTCAGCCAAGGTGTTCCTCCCTTCGTCGTCGCAGTCTCCGCTGGACAGAACCTGCAGATCATCGACGTCGCAGTGTCCTACTCGGAGAACGATAACTGCGTCGTACGCTCGGACCTGCAGATCACCAAGGACAATGCCGGCGACCTGGCAGGTAAGAAAGTTGCCGTCCCGTTGGGCACCGCCGCGCACTATGGTTTCCTTCGGCAGATGGACTACTTCGGCGTCGATATTTCGACGCTCGATATTGTTGACATGGATCCCCCGACCGGTTCCGCTGCCTTGGCGCAGGGCGATGTGGACTTCGCCTGCGGGTACGGCGGTGGCCTTTCGCGGATGAAGGAATCGGGCAACGTCCTGCTGACCGGTGCCGAAAAGGAAGAGCTGGGCATTCTGGTGTTCGACGTGACCTCCGCCCCTGCCGAGTTCATTGCAGAGAACCCAGAAATGGCGGCCAAGTTCGTCAAGGTGACGGCGGATGCCAATGCCGAGTGGGCCGCCAACCAATCTGAGGAGATGCTGCAGTCCATCGCCAGCGAGTCCGGTCAGGAACTGGAAACCACGCGCAGCGATCTTACCGGCTTCACCTTCCCGACCATCGAGCAGCAGCTTTCCGAAGCCTGGCTTGGCGGGAACGCGGCGACCTTCATGAAGGGTGTTGCCGACGTCTTCGTTGAGGCTGGCTCCATCCCCGCCGCGCTGGACAGCTATGAGGATACGGTCAACACCGGTCCGCTGACCGACGCAAGCAGCATGTAAAACGCCTTCGGGGGCGGCCTTGCGTTGCCGCCCCCGGACACGACAAAGGGCCCCACAGAGCGGCCCGGAACGGGGGACGACGAATGAACGGATTGTCGATAGAGAACCTTTCCATGCGCTTCGACCTGCCCAACGGGTCCTATGTTCAGGCGCTTGAGGATGTATCGCTCAACCTGCAAAGCGGCGAATTGATGAGCGTGCTGGGGCCATCGGGATGCGGCAAGACCACGCTTCTGAATATCGTGGCGGGGTTTCTGGCCCCGACCGATGGCAAGGTCATCCTGAACGGCCACGAGGTCAAAGGCCCCGACGCCGAGCGTGGAATGGTGTTTCAGCAAGGTGCCCTGTTCGAGTGGATGAACGTGCGCGAGAACGTGGAGTTCGGTCCGCGCATGCGCGGCACGCCCGTGGCCGAGCGTCGGGAAAGTGCCGACCGGCTGCTGGAAATCACCGGCCTGAAGGACTTCAAGGACAAGGCGATCTATGAATTGTCGGGCGGGATGCAGCAGCGCGTGGCCCTGGCCCGCTGCCTTGCGAACGATCCCGATGTCATCCTGATGGACGAGCCGCTGGGCGCACTGGACGCGTTGACCCGCGAGAAGATGCAGGGCCTTGTCCTGAAGCTGTGGAAAGAGACCGGCAAGACGATCATCCTGATCACCCACTCGGTCGAGGAGGCGCTGCTTCTGGGCGAGCGCCTGCTGGTCATGGCCCCGAGACCGGGTCGCATCCACAAGGAATATCGCCTGCCGTTCGCGGAAATGGGCGTTGCGCAGGACCTTCGCGAAGTGAAGAAACATCCCGAATTCGGGCAAAGGCGCGAAGAGATCCTCTCCATGATCTGGGAAATGGAAGAGGAAATCATGGGCCGGACGGAGGACGCCTGATATGACCGGATTTTTGATCATCGCGGTCTATGCCGCTCTCTTCGTCATCTCGATGCTGTTGGTAAATGCCATCACCGCCCGCACGAGGCGCAAGGATTTCACCTCGCTCAAGACGGTGACCTTCGGCGACGAAACCGCCGTACGGCCCAACCGCTGGGCCTCGGTCATCTCGGTGGTGGTGCTGTTCCTGATCTGGGGGGCGTTCACCGGCTCCAAGCTGTCGCCGATCCATGTGCCGGGACCGTTTCAAGGGGACACGACGTTCACCTATACGGCGCAGAACGCGGCCGGTGCGACCGACGATGCGACCGTCACCGTGCGGGTCCACGAAGTGGGCGCCGCCGTCGACGATCCGGTGGTCGAGCCGGGCGACGGATTCGCCAAGAACGATGTCGCGCGGATCGGGCTGTACCGCTCCAAGATCATCCCTATGACAGCCAATGACATCGGCGGAGATGAGGAAGGCTATATGATCATCGCGATCAATGGCGAACCCATCGATGCCAACCAAGCGGTCCAGACGGACAACGGCCGCATTTCGATGAACGCAAGGGGCGGCATGAACTTCGTACCCGACCGGGGCTTCCAGATGCAGCCGCTCTATCTACCGTCGCCCGAACGGGTGGTCGAGGCGCTGATCGAAGTCTCACGGGACGGCTATCGCAACTTTACCCTGCTGGAGCATCTGGGCTGGTCTCTGTTCCGGGTGCTGGCCGGGTTCGTGCTGGGCGCGATCGTGGGCATTCCATTGGGATACGCGATGGGCCTGTCGAACTGGTTCCGGGGCTGGTTCGACCCTATCGTCGAGTTCATGCGCCCGGTGCCGCCGCTGGCGCTGATCCCTCTGGTCATCATCTGGTTCGGCATCAACGAGACCGGCAAGGTCGTCCTTCTGTTCCTGGCCGCGCTCTGGATCATGGCGATCGGTGCGCGGGCAGGGGTGTCGGGCGTGAACATCAGCAAGGTGCACGCGGCCTATTCGCTGGGGGCATCGAAATGGCAGATCCTGCGGCACGTCATCATCCCGAATTCCCTGCCGGAAATCTTTACGGCGGCGCGGGTTGCGATGGGGGTCTGCTGGGGCACGGTGGTCGCCGCCGAGCTGGTGGCCGCGAATGTCGGTGCGGGCATGATGATCACCACGGCGTCCAAGTTCCAGCAGACCTATATCGTGGTCATGGGCATCATCCTGATCGGTGTCATCGGGTTCAGCATCGATATCCTGATGCGCAAGGCCGAGGACTGGCTGGTGCCCTGGAAAGGGCGCAGCTGAGGATCGGATCGGGGCGGCTTTCGGGTCGCCCTTTTTCCTGGCCGGAGACACCTTGGCCGGAACCACGCCCGACCTCGGGCCTGCGATCCGGACATGTCGCGCCGCCGGGCGGCTAGGCCGTCCGGTCGCGCGTCATCCGCAGCCAGATCAGCGCACCGCCCGCCAGCATCAGGAACGGCACCATCGCGTAGTGCACTGCCGACCAGCCGCTGACGGCATCGGCGGAGGAACTCATCAATCCGCCCGATGACAGCGACGCCAGCGTCACGAGGCCGAAGACCAGCGCGTCGTTCATCCCCTGAACCGTGCCGCGTTCCTCGGGCGAATGACTGGCGGTCAGCATGGTTGTCGCGCCGATGAAACCGAAGTTCCAGCCCAACCCCAGAAGGATCAGCGTGCCGTAGAAATGCGGCAGGGTCACGCCGGACAAGCCCACCGTCCCGGCGGCGGCCAGCAGGATCAGCCCCGCCGACACGATACGGGTCACCCCGAACCGTGCGATCAGATGGCCGGTGAAGAAGCTGGGCGCATACATAGCGATCACGTGGGCCGAGACGATGTCGGCAGCATTGCCTGTGCTGAACCCGGAGCCGACCACCGCCAGCGGGGTCGAGGTCATCACCAGGTTCATCAGCGCATAGGCCACCATCGCGCAGATGATCGACACGACGATGGCGGGCGAGCGCAGCAATTCGCCCCGTGTCCGCCCGCGCGCCGCGTCAAGTGCCGGTTTGGCAGGCGTCGGAATATCCAGCAGGAAAAACAGCCACAACCCGATCAGATTGATCGCGGCAACGGTGGCATAGCTGACCACGAAGGGGATGATGGTCGCGTCCGCCGTCAGCTTGACAATCTGCGGCCCGAGCAGCGCCGACAACAATCCGCCTGCCATGACATAGCTGATCGCCTTGGGCCGGAATGCGTCGGAGGCGGTGTCGGTCGCAGCGAAGCGGTAGAAGCCCAGAGTGCTCATGTAGATGCCGGTCAGATAAGCCCCGGCAAGAAAGATCGCGAAGCTGCCCAGCGTCAGGCCCAGCACCGCAAGCCCGGCCCCGGCGGCCCCGGCCAGCGCGCCCAGCACAAAGCCGAACCGGCGCCCACGCGCCTGCATCAGCGGGCTGATCCACGGCGCCGTGGTCATCGAGCCGAAGACGATCAGGCTGATCGGCAGCGTGGCGAGCAGGGGGGTGGGGGCCAGAGCGAGACCGGCCAGTCCGCCCGCGATGAAGTTCATCGGCAGTTGCGCGCCCAGCAGCGCCTGTGCCGCGACGAGGACGAGGACATTGCGCTTGGCGCGTGAGTCGTCTTGCAGGATGTCCAGGGAAGCTGTCGTCATGGATCATACCTACGCGCCGGTCGGGCGGGGGGCCAGCGCGGGATTGTATCCAGACGGTGCGTCAGGGGGGATCAGACCTGTGCGGGCGCGATGAGATGAGCGAAAGAGCCGCTGGCCCGACCGGCGCGCAGACCCGCAGCTGGCAGGGCTGTGCCTTCGGCGTCTTGTGCCGTGAACAGCGCGTCGCCTTCGGCGCGCAGGGTCGTGGCATAATGGAATTCGTGACCGCGCCAGTTTCCGGCAAAGGGGCCGTGGTTCGCCTGCAATCGGCGATACCCCAGATGAAGGCGACGCTCGGCAAAGCTGGTCTGCAACCGCAGAAGACCTGCCATGGCATGGCGCTGGCCCGCGGCGTCGGTCAGCGTCTCTCCCATCACCATATAGCCGCCGCATTCACCATAGACCTCCCGGTCCCGTAGCGAAGCAAGGAACGTCGTATTCGCGGCCAGCCGTCCGGCATGAAGTTCAGGATACCCACCGGGCAGATAGACCAGATCTGCGTCCGGTGCAGGGTCGTCAGCGAGGGGTGAAAACGTCGCGATCTCCGCCCCGGCGGCCTGCCAGCCGCTCAGCAGGTGCGGATAGACGAAGGCGAAAGCCGCGTCGCGGGCGACGGCGATACGCTGCGCGGGGGGCGGCAGAGGGCTGTGGTCCGCACCCTTCAGAGGTGCGGCAAGACCGATCAGCGCGTCGAGATCGATGCGGTCCGCCATGATGCGGGCGGCCTGCGTCAGAAATGTCTCCAGTGCGGGATGTTCCCCGGCCTGCACCAGCCCCAGATGTCGGGAGGGTGTCGCCAGCGCGGCATCGCGGGGAACTGCCCCCAGAACCGGCAGGGGACAGGCGGCGCGCAGCATGGCTTCATGACGCGGGCTGCCGATGCGGTTGAGGATGACGGCCGCGACGTTCACTGCCGGGTCGTGATCCGCGAACCCGGCGACCAGTGGCGCGATCGATTGCGCCATGCGGGCCGCATCGACGATCAGCACCACCGGCAGGTGCAACTGTCGCGCCAGATCGGCGACCGCACCGCGCCCGTCGGGAGGGGCGCCGTCGAACAGGCCCATCGCGCCTTCGATCAGCAGAAGGTCGGGCGTTGCGGCCAGCCCCGCGATCATTGCCGGGTCCATTGCCCAGGCGTCCAGGTTGGGGCAGGACGCACCGGAGGCGGCCTCGTGAAATCGCGGGTCGATGTAATCGGGGCCGGATTTCGCCCCCCGGACCGCGATGCCGCGGTCGCGCAACGCGCGCAGCAGGCCCAGCGTGACGGTGGTCTTGCCGCTGCCCGATGCGGGGGCGGCAAGGATCAGGCCCGGCATCGTCCTGCGGGATATGAATATTTATAGAGCAAAGACAAAAGCATCATCCGGTCTCGACAGGTCGTCTGAGGTCGAGGGGGTCGAGGTTACGCGGCGCCTCGCCCCGTGCCTGAGCCTGCCAGTCGAGAGCCTGTCGCAGCGCGACCGCCATGCCGATGCAGATGATGGCGGGCGGCTCCAGTCCGGCGGCGGCAATATCGGCTTCGACGTCCGCAAGCGTGGTTTCGATGGTCCGCTGAGCGGCCAGTGTAGCCGTCGTGGTGACGGCGACCGGCTCGGACTGGGAGCGGCCCGCGGCGATCAGTCTGGCGGCAATTTCACCGATATGCTTGATGCCCATGTAGATGACGATGACCTGGCTGCCCCGCGCCAATCCGGCCCAGTCCAGCGCCGTGGGGGCCGCACCCGCCCGATCGTGGCCGGTGACGAAGGTGACCGACTGGTTCACGTCGCGGTGGGTGACCGGAATGCCCGCATAGGCCAGCCCGGCGATGCCCGCCGTGATGCCCGGCACGATGCGGATCGGGATGCCGTGCTGCACCAGCGTCTGCGCTTCCTCGCCGCCCCGCCCGAAGACGAAAGGGTCACCCCCCTTGAGCCGCAGGACGCGTTTGCCCGCGCGGGCCAGCTCTACCAGGTGCAGGGAAATGTCGCGCTGATTGGCGGACGGTTTGCCGCCACGTTTTCCGGCATAGACCTTCTCGGCCCCGGCGGCGGCCCAGTCGAGGATACCTTCGTGGACCAGCGCATCATAGACGATCACGTCCGCCTGTCGCAGCGCATTCGCCGCATGCAGCGTCAGCAACCCCGGATCGCCGGGCCCGGCCCCGCACAGCCAGACCCAGCCGGGGGCCAGTTCAGGCCAGTCGTGAGAGGGGAGTTGCATGTCCATGACGTTCTATATGCCCGCCCCGGCCCATGCGAAAGGTGGCGCGCGACCATTGGCGCTTCGGGGGCGGCATGGCATGGAGGTGGAATGAACGAGACGCCCAAACTTCGCCGTGGCTGGACCACGGGTGCCTGTGCGACGGCGGCCTGCAAGGCGGCGCTGACCGGGATGTGGGGCGGGACGGTGCCCGACCGGGTGACGATCACGCTGCCCAGGGGCGAGACGCCGACGTTCGAGATCGTGAACGTCGCCGGTCATGAGGCAGGCGTCATCAAGGACGCGGGCGACGACCCCGATGTGACGCATGGCGCGGAAATCCGGGTCCGGGTCGCGGCCTCGAAGGGCGGTATCGTGTTCCGAGCGGGCGAGGGCGTCGGGACCGTGACGAAACCGGGCTTGCCGATTGCGGTTGGTGAGCCTGCGATCAACCCGGTGCCGCGCGCCATGATGGACGAGGTAGTGGCCGAACTGGCCGCGGAATACGCCCGCGCGCCGGATGTGGAGATCACCGTGTCCGTCGTCGGTGGCGTAGAACTGGCGGGCAAGACTTGGAACCCCCGGTTGGGCATCGAAGGCGGTCTATCGATCCTGGGCACGACGGGTATCGTGCGGCCGTTCAGTTGCGCGGCCTGGATCGCTTCGATTCACCGGGGCATCGACGTGGCCATCGCGTCCGGGCAGGACCATGTGGCGGGTTGTACCGGGGCGACCAGCGAACGCGTCGTGCAGGCGCTGCATGGCCTGCCGGATCACGCGATGCTGGATATGGGCGATTTCGCGGGAGGCATGCTGAAATATCTGCGCCGCCATCCCGTCGCGCGGGTCACCGTGGGAGGCGGAATCGGCAAGCTGTCCAAGCTGGCGCAGGGGGCGATGGACCTGCATTCCGGTCGGTCGCAGGTGGATTTTGGGCTTTTGTCGGACTGGGCCGGGGTGAATTTGTCCGAGTGCAACACCGCGCTGGAGGCGGTGGAGCGGGTGCCGTCGCTGGCCGGGGTCGTGGCGGGCAGAGCGCGCGCACAGGTCATGTCGATGATCGATGCACAGGTCGATATCGTGGTGATCGACCGGGCAGGCCGTATTCTGGCACACGATGGGTAAGGTGATGATCCTTGCCGGCACGGGGCTGGCGCGGCGGGTCTGCGCCGCTGTCGCGGATTGCGACGTGCTTGCGTCCCTGGCGGGCGTGACGGAGGTGCCGTGCGATCTGGAGGTGCCGACACGGATCGGCGGGTTCGGTGGCGAGGCCGGGTTTCGGGCCGCTCTTGACGGTGTGTCGGCGGTTCTGGACGTGACGCATCCGTTTGCGGCGCGGGTCACCGAACGGACGGTGCGCATCTGCCGCGAGATGGGCGTGCCTTATCTGCGGTTGCAACAACCGCCATGGCCGAACGATCCGACATGGCATGTCCATGCCACCACCGCCGCCGCCGCCGATGCCATTCCGACCGGCGCGCGCGTGTTCCTGTCGACGGGTCCGGGATCGCTCGTGCCGTTTTTGCAGCGTGGGTTGCATCTCTGGTGCCGCCGTATCGACCATGCCCCGACGCGCGACGGCGTGACGTGGATCGTTGCTCGTCCCCCCTTCACCGAGGATGGTGAACGCGCCCTTTTCGCCCTGCTGGGTGTCACGCATCTGGTCAGCAAGAATGCCGGCGGCGCGCGGGCCAAGCTGGACGCGGCGCGCGATCTTGGGCTAGCCGTCCACATGATCGCCCGGCCGAAAGACCCCGGCGGAGAGGAAAGTCATGACATCGACCGCGCCATCGCCTTCGTCCGACACCATTCGGCGGATCGAGACCGACGCTGACATTGCGGAAGGCGCGGCATGGCTGGCGACCCACGACCCGCGCCTTGCCGAAGCTCTCGATTTGACCGGACCGCTGCCGCTGCGCCGCCGGGCCGACGGGTTTCGCGCGCTTCTGGGCGCGATCGTCAGCCAGCAGGTCAGCGTCGCTTCGGCCAATGCCATCGTCGCGCGCTGCGAGGCGGCGGACTTGCATGACCCGGAGATCGCGCGTCGGGCAACGGAGGAGGAAATGCGCGCCTGCGGTCTCTCGCGCCAGAAGATACGCTATATCGGCGCACTGGCCGAGGCGCGGATCGACTTCGACGCCCTCCGCACCGCGCCAACCGATCAGGTCGTCGCCACGCTGACCGAAGTGCCCGGCATCGGACGCTGGACGGCCGAGATCTATGCGATGTTCTCGCTTGGTCATGCCGATGTCTTTGCGCCGAACGATCTGGCCCTTCAGGAAGCCGCGCGGATGCTGTTGGACCTGCCCGAACGGCCCAAGGAACGCGAAATGCGTGTCATCGCGGAACAATGGTCGCCGTGGCGGGCGGTTGCGGCCCGCCTGCTCTGGGCATACTACGCCGAGGCCAAGAAACGGGAGGGCATCCGATGACGCTGCGCCACGAACGCCGGGGGCCGGATGCGCCGAAGCGGCTTGTGATCTTTCTGCACGGGTATGGTGCGAATGCCGCGGACCTGATGGGTCTGGCCGATCCGCTGACACCGCATATGCCCGACACCGCCTTCATCGCCCCCGACGCGCCCGAAGCCTGCGCCGGTGCGCCGATGGGGTATCAGTGGTTTCCGATCCCGTGGATCGACGGATCGTCGGAGGAGGAGGCGATGGCGGGCATGGACCGCGCCGTCGACGACCTCAACGACTGGCTGGCCACGACCATGGAGGCCGAGGGCGTGACGGCGGCGCAGACAGTCCTGTTCGGGTTCAGTCAGGGCACGATGATGGCGTTGCATGTCGGGCCACGCCGGGCCGATGCCTTTGCGGGGATCGTCGGCTTCTCGGGCCGGATGCTCAAGCCCGAGGATCTGTCGGAGGAGGTCGTCAGCCGCCCGCCCGTCCTTCTGGTGCATGGTGACTCGGATGAAGTTGTTCCGATCCAGTCCCTTCCCGAAGCCGCAGAGGCGATGGAAGCCGCCGGATTCGAGCGGGTCTATGCGCATGTCATGAAGGGCACCGGCCACGGGATCGCGCCGGACGGATTGCAGGTCGCACTGGCCTTTTTGCGCGATGTCTTCGGGATTGAGTGACCACCGTCTGAAAACATTCATATTGCCCGTCTAGCCAGACCGCATCTTGAGGCTTGTCAGGGGATCGTCCCCAGATATAGTCGCAATCAACAGGGGCCGCGCGCCCGGATCAACGGACGCGCCGCCCCCAGATGTGGAGGGCGAGAGATGTCCGCCTTGTTGCAAGCCGCCTCGACCGCGACGGGGCCTGATTTCAGAACTGAATTCTCTCGCGATCCGGCGGGCCTGAAGCATTTTCCGGCGCTGGTTCTGAATGCGGATTATCGCCCGCTGTCCTATTACCCGCTGTCGCTCTGGCCCTGGCAGGACGCGGTGAAAGCGGCGTTTCTGGACCGTGTCACCATCGTCAGTGAATACGAGGAGGTGGTGCGGTCGCCCTCCACCACGATCCGCATTCCGTCGGTGGTGGTCCTGAAGGATTACGTCGCACCGCAGCGCCGCGTTGCCTTCACCCGTTTCAACCTGTTTCTGCGCGATGAATTCGCCTGCCAATACTGCGGATCGAAGGGCGATCTGACGTTTGACCATGTCGTGCCGCGCGCGCGGGGCGGGATCACATCGTGGGAAAACGTCGTCGCGGCCTGCGGGCGATGCAACCTGCGCAAGGGTTCGAAATCACTGAAACAGGTCGGATTCCATCTTCGCAAACCGCCACGCCGGCCCGAGGCCGGACAGTTGATGAATCTGGGGCGGAAGTTCCCGCCGAACCACCTGCATGCGTCATGGATGGATTATCTGTATTGGGACGCCGAGCTGGAGGCCTGAGCGCCGTTCCATGCGCAAGACGAAAGCCCGGCGAGCATTGGAGCAATCGTTCGATCAGCACATCCTGTGCTGGGGCGCGAAAACCATCGGCCAGTGGCGGTCTCGTCGCGGGAGGCATTACATCAACTCCGGCTCGCCCCCGAGTCTTTTCGCCAGCCGCGCCACCGTCAATCCCTGCACGATGATCGAGAACAGGACCACGATATAGGTGCAGGTCAGCATCAGCGGCTTCCATTCGTTCTCCGGCAGGGCCAGCACCAGCGCGACCGAAATGCCGCCTTTGAGGCCACCCCAGGTCATGATGCGGGTGATGCCGTCCTCGAAGTTCGGACCAAAGGGCTTGAGCAGGGCAATCGGCACGGCGACGGCGGCAAAACGGGCGACCAGATGCAGGCCGATGGAGGCGATGCCGGCAATCAGAAAGCTGGCGTCAAAGGCGACGGCGAAGACCTCGACCCCGATCAACAGGAACAAAACGGCGTTCAGGATCTCGTCCACCAGCGTCCAGAACGTATCGACATGGGCGCGGGTGTCGTCGGACATGCCGTATTTGCTGCCGACATCCCCGATCAGCAGGCCCGCGACCACGGCCATGATCGGGGCCGATATTTCAAGCCAGACCGCCAGTTGATAGCCGCCAAAAGCCAGGGCAAGGGTGATCAGAACCTCCAGCGGAGGATCGTCGATGCGACGCATGATGCGGAACGCGATCCAGCCCAGCAGGCCGCCAAGGGCGGCGCCGCCGAAAGCCTCTTGCACGAAAAGACCGGCGGCTGCCGAGAGGCCGGCGCCATGGACCTCGCCCGACGGGAAGGCGATGCCCACCAGAACGAGAAACACGACATAGCCGACGCCGTCGTTGAACAGCGACTCGCCCGCGATCTTGGTTTCCAGTGTTCTGGGCAGGCTGGCCGCGCGTAACACGCCCAGCACCGCAACCGGATCGGTGGGCGAAATCAGCGCGCCGAAGACCAGCGCGATCAGCAGGGGCGCGCCCGTGATCCAGCTGAAACCGACGCCAGCGATTGCAGTGGACAGGCCGACGCCAACCGTCGCCATAAGCAACACCAGCACCCATTCGCGTTTCAGGTCGGACACCTTGACATGCAGCGCGCCCGCGAACAGCAGCAGGCCGAGCATGCCTTCCAGCAGGGCATCCGAGAACTCGATGTTCAGAACGACCGAGCGCACGTTATCGGCCATGCCCAGACCCGGCGCGAACCAGTCGAGAACCATGATTCCGAAACTGGCCGCCAGGGCAACGATCAGGATGCCGATGGCGGAGGGCAGTTTCAGGAACAGATAGTTCACCGCCCCGAACGCCGCGGCCAGAACCAGCAGAAGAGACGCGATCTGAAGCAAATCCATGGCGTTAGGTCCCATTCTTCATGTGGGGAATGTCGAAATCGGATGGCGCCAGCGTGAAGCCTTCGAATTGAAATCCGGGACTTACGGTGCAACTGACCAGTGTCCAGTCGCCCGTGGTGCGGGCGGCTTGCCAGTGGTGCTTTGGGACCATGCCCTGAAACGCCATGGTTTCCATGTCGGGACCAAGGGTCAGGTCGGTGGCTGGTCCCGCGTCATTTGCCGACGTCGACAGGATCAGCGGCGCCCCGGCGTGCCAGAACCACAGCTCGTCCGCATCGACACGATGCCAGTGGCTGCCGCCACCATCACGCAGCAGGAACAGAATGGCGGTTCCGGCGGGACGGGTGCCAGCGGGTGCGTCGCTGACGAAGGTTTGGCGGTAAAATCCGCCTTCGGGGTGTGGCGACAGGTTCAGCCGGGTGATGATCTCGTCCGCCGTCATGCTCTCCACCGTTCTTGTCACTGGGTGCAAGGCCCGGTGCAGATTGTTGTGGCGATGCCTGCCCTTCGCAAGACGGACGGGACATCGCCGACGACATCAACCCGGTCAAGATCATCGGCAGTCCGACCATAGTGATGACGCCTGCCAAAGGGGACCGGATCGGGCCTTGACGCGATACGCCGGATCAGCCGCGCAGGATCGAACGACCGGCGAACACGGCCGTCTCGCCCAACATTTCCTCGATCCGGATCAACTGATTGTATTTGGACAGCCGGTCCGAGCGCGCAAGCGACCCGGTCTTGATCTGACCGCAGTTTGTGGCGACCGCCAGATCGGCGATGGTCGCGTCCTCGGTTTCGCCGGAACGGTGCGACATGACGCAGGTCATGCGGTTGCGATGGGCCAGCGATACGGCCTCCAGCGTTTCCGAAAGGGTGCCGATCTGGTTGACCTTCACCAAGAGCGAGTTCGCAGCCTTCCTTTCGATGCCGTCGGCCAGTCGAGCAGGATTGGTCACGAACAGGTCGTCGCCCACCAGTTGCACCTTGTCGCCCAACTCCTCGGTCAGGGCGATCCAGCCGTCCCAGTCGTCCTCGGACATGCCATCTTCGATCGACAGGATCGGATAGTCCCGGACCAGTTCCGCCAGATACGACACGTTCTCATCCGATGAGAGCGTTTTTCCTTCCCCGGCAAGGTGATACGCACCGTCCTTGAAGTATTCCGTCGCCGCGCAATCCAGCGCCAGCATGATGTCTTCACCGGGTGCGTAACCGGCCTTTTCAATGGACTTGAGAATGAAATCCAGCGCATCGCGGGTCGACGACAGATTGGGGGCAAAACCGCCTTCGTCGCCGATGCCGGTCGACAGGCCCGCCGCCGACAGCTCCCCCTTGAGAGTATGGAAGATTTCGGACCCCATGCGGACAGCCTCGGCGATGCTGGCCGCAGCGACCGGCATGATCATGAATTCCTGAATGTCGATCGGGTTGTCGGCATGTTCGCCGCCGTTGATGATGTTCATCATCGGCACCGGCAGAACCCGCGCCGAGGTGCCGCCGACATATCGGAACAGGGGCAGGGCGCTGGCATCCGCAGCCGCCTTGGCGACGGCCATCGACACGCCCAGAATGGCGTTCGCACCCAGACGGCCCTTGTTGTCGGTGCCGTCCAGTTCGATCATCGCGCCGTCGATGGCCTCCTGTTCGGTCGCATCGAACCCGGCAATCACCTCCGCGATTTCTCCGTTTACGGCATCCACGGCGCCCAACACACCCTTGCCACCATAGCGGCTTTTGTCGCCGTCGCGCTTTTCCACCGCTTCATAGGCCCCGGTCGATGCGCCTGATGGCACAGCCGCGCGGCCCATCGTGCCGTCTTCGAGGAACACATCGACTTCGACCGTGGGATTGCCCCGGCTGTCGAGGATTTCGCGGGCATGAATATCGGTAATCGTGAACATGGGGCCTCCGGGGCGAATTGTGCTTGGCCGAGGGTCTAGCGCGCCCTGTTACGCTTGGGAAGCCGCCCGCAGCCTCGCTTCGCGCAGCAGGGTGAAAACACCCGACCCGATTACGATCACGACGCCGACGATCATCAGGGCATCGGGCCGTTCGCCGAAGGCGACAATGCCGACGATCAGGGCGAACAGCATCCGGCTGTAGCGGAACGACGAGACGACTGAAATATCGCCCAATCGCGTGGCCCCCACGATCGCCAGGTAGCCGACCATGCCGACGGCGACGGCAACGGCGAGGATGCCGATCTGCGCCGCATCCGGGATCACCCAGGACGCGCCGGTCAAAAACTGCAGCAGCAAGCCTGCGGGCACCAGCGATGCGAAGGCGTGCAGAGACAGACGCGCGCCAGAGACGATGCCGGGCATTGTCCGTGTTACCAGATCGCGCGCCGCCAGGCCAAGCATGCCGCCCACCGCCAACAGGGTTGCGGGGTCGAAAGCGGAGGAGCCGGGGCGCAGGATGATCAGCACGCCTGCAAATCCGACACCGATGGCCAGCCAGCGCCGCCAGCCGACGCGCGCGCCCAGAAACACCGCAGCGCCCATCGCGACGACCAGAGGCGTGGCCTGAATGACAGCCGAGGCAGTGGCCAGCGGGATCAGCGCCAGCGCCGATACGAAACAGAGCGTGCCCGCCACCTCGAACCCCGAGCGCAACAGAACCTGCGGGCGCAGGTAATGGGGCGACCAGACCGTCTGACCTGTGGCGATCAGCCATCCGACGAAGGCCAGCGATCCGCCGAGTCCCAGCATCCAGATGATCTGAGCCGCCGGGAAAGTGCCCGACAGCGCCTTGATCAGCCCATCTTCCAGCGCGAAACAGGCCATAGACCCGACCATCAGCGCAGCACCGCGCAGCGTGTCGGTCATCGGGCGGTCCAATTGTCAGACATTCGAGACGAAACGCGGCGGCTTCGCCAAATGTCAGACATTTGGCTTTCGCTTCACGCCGAACAGCTCCAACCGGTGTCCCTTGAGGTCATAGCCCAGCCGTTCCGCGATCTTTTCCTGCAGGGCCTCGATCTCGGGGTCGACGAATTCGATCACTTTGCCGGTCTGCATGTCGATCAGATGGTCATGGTGTTCGCGTTCAGCGTCCTCATACCGCGCGCGGCCATCTCCGAATTCGCGACGCTCCAGCAGCCCCGATTCCTCGAACAGTTTCACTGTCCGGTACACGGTGGCGACCGAGATATTCGGGTCGATGGCACTGGCCCGCGCGTGGATCGTTTCGACATCGGGATGATCGAACGCATCCTCCAGCACCTGTGCGATGGTCCGGCGCTGGCCCGTCATACGCAACCCATGGGTTTCACAGCGGTCGAGGATGGAGGGCGCCGAGCTTGTCATATCCGCCTCCTAGCGGGCCACGACGCGCGCGGCAATTGTGGCGCGGTCGGTCATGTGCCGCAGAACGTCTGCGTGACCCGCTCGTGCGCGGCGGCGGGGATACGATAGGGGGCGTTGGCCTCGGTCTCCTGCCACGGATCGGTCAATACGGCATTGAGCGCATGGAAGGGTGCGAAGTCGCCCGTATACGCGGCGGCAATCGCCTCCTCGACGCGGTGGTTGCGGGGGATGATCGCGGGATTGGCGCGGCCCATCGCAGCCGTGTCGGGGTTGCGGGCCAGCCATCGCGCCTGCCAGTCGTCGAACCGGTCGCGAGTCAGGACTTCGTCCCGAGCGCGTCCTGGCGCGGTGGTCAGCGCGCGGAAGACATTCGTGAAATCGCCCTGACCTTCGGACATGATATCAAGCAGTTCCATGGCAAGGCTCATGTCGTCCACGCCGATCTTCGCGTTCATCACGGCGGTCCACTCGGCGGCATAGAGGTCGCGGAATCCGTCCAGAGCGCCGGTTGCTTCGGCCACCGCCGCCTCCCGCTCACCCATCAGGGGCAAGAGGGCGGTCGCCAGTTGCGCCAGGTTCCACAGCGCGATGTCCGGCTGGTTTTTCCACGCATAGCGTCCGAACTGGTCGATGCTGCTGAACACTGTATCGGGGTGATAGGACTCCATGAATGCGCAGGGTCCATAGTCGATGGTTTCGCCGGAGATGGTCATGTTGTCGGTGTTCATGACACCGTGGACGAAACCGAGACCCATCCATTGCGCAATCAGTTTGGCCTGAACACCCATCACATGTCGCAGCAGGCCCATCGGGCCTTTGGCGTCCGGCGCATGACGGGCGAGCGTGTAGTCCAGCAGAGCCTGCAAGCCGTCCACATCGTCACGCGCGGCAAAGACCTGAAACGTGCCGACGCGGATGTGACTGGAGGCCACCCGTGTCAGGACGCCGCCGGGCAGAGGCCCTTCCTGTCGCAGAACCGTCTCGCCCGTGGTCACAGCTGCCAGAGCACGGGTCGTCGGGACACCCAGAGCATGCATCGCCTCGGATAGGATGTATTCGCGGATTACTGGCCCAAGCGCCGCGCGTCCGTCGCCCATCCTGCTGTAGGGGGTCGGGCCGGAACCTTTGAGTTGCACGTCCACCCGGCGGTTGCCGTCCATATGTTCGCCCAGCAAGATCGCGCGCCCATCGCCCAGTTGCGGGGACCAGCCGCCGAACTGATGCCCCGCATAAAGCTGCGCCAAGGGGTCGGCCCCGTCCGGCAAGGCGTTCCCGGCAAATACGTCCAACTGATCGTGCAACAGGTCGGGGTCCAGCCCCAGATCGCGCGCCAGCCCCTCGTTCAATGCGATCCAGCCGGGTGTACTGACGGCGGTGGGTGCCATCTTGGTATAGAAGCGCCCGGGCAGGCGGGCGTAGCTGTTGTCGAAGGCGAACATGCGCTTCCTCTTTCCTTAAATATCCCGGCGCACGAGGCAGAGCCGCGCTACCCCAGCCGGGCCAGACGCTCGGTCAACAACGAAAAGAACCCGTCCGCATCGACGTCGCCGATGAACATCGCATTGGCCGGGCGGTCCGTTACACGCCACCAGTCCGCGACGGTCATACCGCGGGTCAGCGGGCTGTCGACCTCGATTTCCACGTTGATCTCGCGCCCGGTGAACAGGTCGGGCTTCAACAGCCAGGCAATCACGCAGGGGTCGTGCAGCGGCGCGCCTGCGGAGCCGTATTTTTCCTTGTCGAACCGTTCGAAGAAATCGGTCCATGCGGCGACCATGCGCCCGACTTCGGTGCCCAGATCGCGGAACGCCTGCACTCGATCGGCGGTGGTCAAGGCCTTGTGCGTGGCATCCAGCGGCAGGACGGTGATCGGTGCACCGGCGGCAAAGACGATCTTGGCGGCTTCGGGGTCGACATATATATTGAACTCGGCGGCGGGGGTGATGTTCCCCACCTCGAAATACGCACCGCCCATCAATACGATGCGCTGCACCCGCGCGACGATGTCGGGCGCGCGCCGGAATGCGGTGGCGATGTTGGTCAGCGGCCCAAGCGGGCAGAGCGTGACGGTGCCGGGCGCCTCGGCCCGTAAGGTCTCGATAATGAAATCGACCGCATGGATGTCCTGCAACGGCATCGTCGGTTCGGCCATCTGCGGCCCGTCGAGGCCGGTCTTGCCATGCACGTGTTCGGCGGTCACCAGGTCACGCGCCAGCGGACGATCGCATCCGGCGAAGACCGGCACATCGGGCCGCCGTGCCAATTCGCAAACGATGCGGGCGTTTCTGGCCGTCAGGTCCAGTGGCACGTTGCCCGCTACGGCGGTCAGACCCAGCACCTGCAATTCGGGCGAGGCCAGCGCCAGCAGGATCGCGACGGCGTCGTCCTGTCCGGGGTCGGTATCGATGATGATTTTACGTGTCATGCGGTCATCAAAACGCCGCGCCCCGGATTGTCCAGAGCGCGGCGCAACGTCAGGGACCGCAGGCGGTCAATTGTCGAAGTCGATTGACTGCATGATCTTCAGCGCTTCGGCACGATTGCTTGCTACGGCTGTCAGAGAGGTGGTGTCGGGCGTCAGCTCACCCCAGCTTGCAACCAGGTCCGACGGTGGGGTGCCCGGTGTCACGGGATATTCGTTCACCACTTCGGCATAGATTTGCTGCGCTTCGGGTGACGACAGGTATTCCATGAAGGCCAGCGCCTCCGCCTCGTTCGAGGCGCCATTGACCATCGCCACGCCCGAGATGTTCACATGCGTCCCGCTGCCGTCGGCGAAGGTCGGGAAGTCGAGGCGGACGGCATTGGCCCAGTCCTGCTGTTCGGGGTCGGCCAGCATCGCACCCATGTAATAGGTATTGCCCAGGGCGATGTCGCATTCCCCGGCCCAGATCGCCTTGACCTGATCGCGGTCGCCGCCCTCGGGCGGGCGGGCAAGGTTGGCCTTCACGCCCTCGGCCCAATCGGTCGCGGCCTCGATGCCGTCATGTTCGATGATCGCCGACAGCAGCGCTATGTTATAGGCGTGGGTGCCAGACCGGGTGCAGATCCGGCCCGCCCATTTCGGATCGGCCAGGTCCTCGTAGGTTGTCACTTCGCCTTCGCCGACACGTTCCTTGCTGGCATAGACGATGCGCGCGCGGGTGGTCAGGCCGAACCAGTTGCCGTCGGGGTCGCGCATCTCTGCAGGGATATTCGCGTTCAGGATCTCGCTTTGCACAGGCTGGGTGACGCCGGCTTCACGCGCCTCTTCCAGGCGGGCGACATCTACGGTGAAGATCAGATCGGCAGGCGACCGCGGACCTTCCGCGACCAGGCGTTCCGTGATGCCGTTGTCGATGTAGACGACGTTTGCAGTATTGCCCGTCGCCTGCTGGAAGCCCGCGATCAGCGGCTCAATCAGCTCGGGCTGACGATAGGAATATACGTTCACCTCACCTGCGAACGCAGGCAGGGCAGCGAGTGCCGTAGTGGCAAGGATGAAAGTTCTGAACATCGGAGAATCCTCTGTGGTTGGATGACGGAGGTATTCCCGACTCAAACACTCAGGTCAATCCCGACAAAATCACTTTGGTATTTTTTCAGCCGATTTTACCGCGTCCCATAGCCGGTCCATCTCCGCGAGATCGGAATCTTTCGGTGTACGGCCCTCAGTGGCCAGCGCGTCCTCAATGGCCTCGAAGCGGCGGGTAAACTTTGCGTTAGCGGCGCGCAGTGCGGCTTCGGGGTCGACATCCAGATGGCGGGCGAGATTGGCCATCACGAACAGAAGATCGCCCATCTCCTCGGTCACTTCGTCGGCGGTCAGGGCATCCCTGGCATCGACAAGTTCGACGGCTTCCTCGCGCAGCTTGTCCAGAACGGCGACGGTTTCGGGCCAGTCGAAGCCGACGCGCGCCGCCCTGTTTTGTAACTTTACGGCCCGCATCAGCGCGGGCAGGCCCAACGCTACGCCATCCAGAGTCCGGCCCTGCCGTTCCCTGGCCTTTGCTGCCTCCCAATCCTGCACCTGCTGCTGGGCGGTTTTATCGCGGCTGTCGTCGCCCCAGATGTGCGGATGGCGGTCGACCATCTTCTGCGCAACCTGCTCGGCAATCGAATGAAAGTCGAAGCGCCCGTCCTCGGCCCCCATCCGGGCATGATAGACGACCTGCAACAGCAGATCGCCCAATTCCCCCTCAAGTTCGTCCCAGGCATCCCGCTGGATCGCATCCGCGACTTCGTAAGCTTCCTCGATGGTGTAGGGTGCGATTGATGCGAAGTCCTGTTCGATGTCCCATGGACAGCCCGTGACAGGATCGCGCAGTCGGTCCATGATCGCCAGCAGACGGGGCAATCCCCCGCCGGGTGCAGTGCAAAGGTCGTTTTGCGGATTTTCCGGCATTGGTATTCCTCCGTTCTCTGTGTTGTCTGCCCCTCAAAGCGAACAGGAGACAAGTCATGCCAGTCCTCAATTCCATCGCCGCGCTGCAACCCGAAATGCAGGAGTGGCGTCGTTGGCTGCACCGCAATCCGGAACTTCAGTTCGACCTGCCCAGGACCTCGGGCTTCGTGGCGGGGAAACTGCGCGAGTTCGGCATCGGCGAAATTCACGAGGGTATCGCCACTTCGGGCATCGTCGCCATCATCGAGGGACAGGGCGACGGCCCGACCATCGGTCTGCGCGCCGACATGGACGCGCTGCCCATCAAGGAAGCGTCAGGGGCCGAATACAGCAGCGAAACCAGCGGCAGGATGCACGCCTGCGGCCATGACGGGCACACGGCGATGTTGCTGGGCGCGGCGAAATATCTGGCCGATACTCGCAACTTCAAGGGTCGCGTGGCGCTGATTTTTCAACCCGCGGAGGAGGGCGGCGGCGGCGGCAACGTCATGGTGCAGGAGGGTATAATGGACCGCTTCGACATCTCGCATGTCTATGGCATCCACAACGCGCCCAACTTTACCGAAGGTGAGTTCTTCACCACGCCCGGCCCGATCATGGCCGCCGTCGACACGTTCCACATCGACATAACCGGCAAAGGCGGGCACGGCGCGATGCCGCACGATACCAAGGACCCGATCGTCGCGGCGCTTGGCATCGGGCAGGCGATCCAGACCATCGTCAGCCGCAATCATTACGCGCTGGACGAACTGGTCGTATCGATCACGCAGATCCACACCGGCACGGCGGACAACATTATTCCGGGCACGGCTTATGTCGAGGGCACGGTGCGGACATTCGACCCGGCGGTGCAAGACATGGTCGAGCGGCGGCTGGGCCAGATCGTCGCGGGGCAGGCGGCGGCCTATGACGTCGAAGCGACATGCCGGTATGAACGGGGTTATCCGGCGACGGTGAACGATGCCGAGAAGGCCGCATTCGCCGCGTCGGTTGCGGCGGATGTCGTGGGCAAGGACAAGGTCACGTCCGATGCGCGCAAGGAAATGGGAGCCGAGGATTTCAGTTACATGCTGAACGTGCGCCCTGGTGCCTATCTGTTTTTGGGGACGGGGGACGGGCCGGTGCTGCACCACCCGGAATACGACTTCAACGACGCCATCGCGCCCATAGGGGCCAGTTTTTTTGCCCGGATGGTCGAGACGGCGCAGCCGCTTTAGGGCGCGATGCGACTCCGGCGGAGGTGGGCGATCAGGTCGCCTGCCAACCATCCCGAACTGCGGTAACTGGCAATACTGCGCGCATCGTCGCGTTTGGCCAGCCGCCTGCCTTCGGCATCCCGGACCAGATCGTGGTGGTGATAGGTGGGCGTCGGAAGGTGCAGCAGACGTTGCAGGGCAACATGGATCGGGGTGGCTTCGGCCAGATCCTCGCCCCGCGTGACAAGATCGATTCCTTGCGCCGCGTCGTCGATGGTGACGGCCAGATGATAACTTGTGCCCATCTCGCGACGGGCGATGACGACGTCGCCGATGCTGCGTACGAAAGTGTCAGCGGGCATTGACCGCGGGCTGCCCCGTTCGGTCCACGACAGGTTCGGCACCGCGTCCGCATCCAGCCGCAGAGCCATACCGTCGGGCCGGGGTCCGGTGCGGGATGCCCCCCTGCAGGTGCCGGGATAGACGATGCCGTCCGGCCCCATCAACGGCGCGTTTTCCTGCGGGGCGGAGGCGGCGGTTTGGATATCGCGGCGGTTGCAGGTGCAGGGATAGAGGACGCCTGCGTTCCACAGGCGGTCCAGCGCGGCAGTGTAAGATGTCAGGCGGTCGGATTGACGCATCACAGGTGTGGGCCAGTCCAGACCCATCCAGTGCAGGTCGTTGTAAATCGCGGCCTCCCATTCCGGGCGGGCGCGGGATTGGTCGATGTCTTCGATCCGCAGCAGCATGTTTCCCAGATCGTCCGCCACCATCGCGGCCCAGGCATGACCCAGATGCAACGGCCCGGTGGGGGACGGGGCGAAGCGAGTGATCATTCCGCTGCTTCGCGCAGCCTCAGCCAGTCCTGCCAATCGGCCTTGGCGCGGTCGGTGTACATCTTGTACCGGACCTGCCGCCCCTTGCGACCGCCCTTCGCGACCACGGGGGGGAACAGGCCGAAGTTGACGTTCATCGGCTGGAAGGTCTTGGCCTCGGCCCCTCCGGTAATGTGGTGGATCAGAGCGCCCATGGCGGTCGTCTGCGGCACCGGGGGCAGGGACGTGCCGGTCATCTCGGCGGCGGCCATCCGCCCGGCCAATAGGCCCATCGCGGCACTTTCGACATAGCCTTCGACCCCGGTGATTTGCCCGGCAAAGCGAATGTGGGGCTTGGATTTCAGACGCATCTGATTGTCCAGAAGAGTGGGTGAGTTGATGAAAGTGTTCCGGTGAATACCGCCCAGGCGCGCGAAGGATGCATTTTGCAGACCGGGAATCATAGAGAAAACAGACTTTTGCGCGCCATACTTCATCTTGGTCTGGAAGCCGACAATGTTATAGAGTGTGCCCAGCGCGTTGTCGCGGCGCAGTTGCACCACGGCATAGGCCTTTTCGGCCGGATTGTGAGGATTGGTCAAGCCGACAGGTTTCATCGGGCCGAAGCGCAGCGTTTCTCGCCCGCGATCGGCCATGACTTCGATGGGCAGGCAACCGTCGAAATAGGGGGTTGGGTCAGGGGAAGAACCGGCTTCGCCCGGCTTGAACTCGGTCTTCTCGGCGGCCAGCAGCGCGTCGATGAACGCCTCGTACTGTTCGCGGGTCATCGGGCAGTTGATATAGGCGGTGCGTTCTTCCTCGGTCTCGCCCTTGTCATAGCGCGACTGCATCCAGGCCGTGTCCATGTCGATGGTGTCGAAATGAACGATGGGGGCTATGGCGTCGAAGAAGGCGAGACTGTCCTGACCCGCTTCGGCGGCGATGGCCTGTGCCAGCCCCGACCCGGTCAAGGGGCCGGTGGCGATGATCCAGTTCCCGCTGTCGGGCAGGGCTGTGATCTCTTCGTATTCGATGGAAATCAGGGGGTGCGCCAGCAATCTGGCTGTCACCGCCTCGGCGAAGGGATCACGATCCACGGCCAGAGCGCCCCCGGCGGGAAGGCGATGTGCATCCGCCGTTTCCATGATGATGCCGCCCGCTGCGCGCATTTCCCAATGCAGCAGGCCGACGGCGTTCTGTTCGCTGTCGTCCGACCGAAAAGAATTCGAACAGACCATTTCGGCCAGTGATCCGGTGCGATGCGCGAAGGTGGCGACCTTGGGCCGCATTTCGTGGAGGGTAACGGAAACGCCCGCCTGCGCAGCCTGCCACGCAGCCTCGGACCCGGCCATGCCGCCGCCGATGATATGAAGTCTGTCTGCCATGCGCCCCTCATACGGCCCCGCCCGATCGTGCGAAAGCCTGTATGAGAAAATACCCGCCGACAGGGGCGATTTGCCGACCGCAATCCGGCTGGTCCGATCGCAGGCTAGCGCACTTTACCCGCCGAAAGCAGACTGTTCATGTCGAGTTGTTCATGTCTAGGGCCGACGGGTTTACTGGCTGGCCAGCTTCAGACCGCTTTTTGAACTGGAACTGCAAAACCAATCCACGACGGCGCGCAGTGTCGTGTCACTGTGGCGGGTTTCGTGATACGTGATCCACAATTCACCCTTCAGATCGTTGTTCGGCATATCGGCCAGAACCAGATTGTGATGCGGCTGAACCATGAAATCGGGCAGAAGCCCCGGCAGTCCGGTTTGAACAACCATATCCAGCGCCATCGGCATTGATTCAACGCGGTAGCGTGGACTGGGCTTGGCGTCGGGATACACCCTCAACAGGTAATCGGCATCAGGAAAACGCTGGGTCAGCCCGATCCATTCGCCGTTCAGCACGGCGTCAGGTGCGTGATAGACGCGGAGCGAATAGTCGCAGAATTTCCGCGCCTTGAGGCGCCCCCCTTCGGGGCGTCCGATGCGAACCTGAATATCCGCTTCACCCAGGCCTTGCGAAAAGGTCTTGTCAGTCAGCGTCAGGATCACCTGTGGAAGATATTCACTCAATTCGCTGGTGCGGGGCAGGATGAACTGCCGATGAACGGCGGGCGGTGCAGCGATTTCAATCGGAATCATCACGTCGTCATTGCCTTCGGCCATGCCGACGATTTCAGACCGCAGTCTGTGGTCCAGGTCTTCGGCGATCAAGGCCAGACGTTCAGCCGCAAGTGTCGCCACAAATCCTGTCCCGCGCTTTTCGAACAGCGAAATCGAGAGGTCGTGGCTCAGCCGGTCAAGACGGCGAGACACGGTCGCGACATTGGTGTCGAGATACCGCGCGGCGGCTGACATCGTTCCGTGCCGCGTCATTGCGAGCACGAATTTCAGATCATCCCAATTGTCCAAGGTTTTAGGCATTGTCGAGACATCCCTGCTTTCTGCGGGTTCCCTCACTCTTAAGACGAGATTGGAGGGACTGTCACGCCTGCGATTGCGGATTTGCGATTTTGTCGGTCAAAGTTGCCGTATATGGTTCACTCCATATCTGTGACGTTGGTCCCATCTTCCGACACATCGTCGTCCGAACTGTCAGCGACGCGCGCGACCGAGACCACTTTTTCCGAGCCCTTGGTATCAAAGACCTTGACGCCGCCGGCGCTGCGCGAACGGAAACTGATGCCGTCGACCGGGCAGCGGATCGACTGACCGGTTGATGTGGCAAGCATGATCTGGTCGTCCATCTCGACAGGGAACGCGGCAACGATCGGGCCGCCGCGCGCCGTCTTGTCCTGTGCCCCGACGCCCATGCCTCCGCGGCCCCGAACGGGATAATCGTGCGATGACGACAGCTTGCCCGCGCCGTTTTCAGTGATGGTCAGGATCAAATCTTCATGCGCCGACATCTCGGCATAGCGCTCGGGGTCGATGGTGGCGTTGGCGTTTGCCTCCTCGTCGTCGGGCGATTCCGCATCGTCGGCCAACCCGGCCACCGCGCGGCGCATTTTCAGGTAGGCCGTGCGTTCGTCGGACGTCGCATCGAAGTGGCGGATCACGGCCATTGACACGACGGCGTCGTCCTTACCGATCCTGATACCGCGCACACCGGTCGAGGCGCGCGAGTTGAAGACCCGCACGTCGGTCGCCGGGAATCGGATCGCGCGACCGAACCGCGTCACCAGCATCACGTCATCGTCGTGCGACGCGATGCGCGCGTTGATCAGCGACCATCCCGCGCTTTCGCCCTCGAACTTCATGGCAATCTTGCCGTTACGCATGACGTTGGCGAAATCCGAGAGTTTGTTGCGCCGTACCGTGCCGCGGTCGGTGCAGAAGACCACCTGCAAATCGCCCCAGTCCTCTTCTTCGCGGTCGACAGGCATGATGGCGGCGATGCCGGTGCCAATCTGGATCGGCAAAAGGTTGACCAGCGCCTTGCCCTTGGAGGTGCGTCCACCTTGCGGCAGGCGCCAGGTCTTGAGTTTGTAAACCATCCCGTCGGTCGTGAAGAAAAGAAGCGGCGTATGGGTGTTGGCCACGAACAGGGTGGTGACGACATCCTCTTCCTTGGTGGCCATGCCGGCGGTGCCCTTGCCGCCCCGCTTCTGGGCACGGAATTCGACCAGCGGTGTGCGCTTGGCATAACCGGACGAGGTGATGGTCACGACCATATCCTCGCGTTCGATCAGATCCTCGTCGTCCATGTCACCGGACCATTCGGTGATTTCGGTGCGGCGGGGGACGGCAAACAACTCGCGCACTTCGCGCAGCTCGGTCGAGATAATGTCGAGGATGCGCGCGCGAGATCCGAGGATTTCGAGGTACTCCTTGATCTTGCCCGCAAGCTCTTCCAGCTCGTCCGTAACTTCCTTGACGCCCAGTTGCGTCAGGCGTTGCAGGCGAAGTTCCAGAATGGCGCGGGCCTGAATCTCCGACAGGTTGTATGTGCCGTCGTCATTCAACGTATGGGTCGGGTCGTCGATGAGGCGAATGAACGGGGCGATTTCCTCGGCGGGCCAGGCGCGGGTCATCAGCTTTTCGCGCGCTTCGGCGGCGTCCTGGCTGGCGCGGATGGTGCGGACGACTTCGTCCACGTTGCTGACGGCGACGGCCAGACCGCAGAGGATATGGCTGCGTTCGCGGGCCTTGCGCAATTCATAGGCCGTGCGCCGGGCAATGACATCCTCGCGAAACGACAGGAAAGACGTCAGAAATGCCCGCAGGGTCAGCTGCTCGGGCCGTCCACCGTTCAACGCCAGCATATTACAGGCGAAACTGGTCTGCATCGGTGTGAAGCGGAACAACTGGTTCAGGACGACTTCCGCGGTGGCGTCACGCTTCAATTCGACCACGACGCGGACGCCCACACGGTCGGATTCGTCCTGCACGTGGGCGATACCCTCGATGCGCCTGTCCTTGGCGGCCTCAGCGATCTTTTCGATCATCGTGGCCTTGTTCACCTGATAAGGGATTTCGTCGAGCACGATGGCATAACGATCCTTACGGATTTCCTCGATACGGGTCTTGGCGCGCATCACGACGGAGCCGCGCCCCTCCAGATATGCCTTCCGGATACCGGTGCGGCCCAGAATGATGCCGCCGGTCGGAAAGTCGGGACCGGGAACGTATTCGATCAGGTCTTCGGACGTCAGGTCCGGGTTTTCGATCAGCGCAAGACAGGCGTCGATGACTTCGCCCAGATTGTGCGGCGGGATATTCGTCGCCATGCCGACAGCGATGCCGCCCGCGCCATTGACCAGCATGTTGGGAAAGCGGGCGGGCAGGACCGACGGCTCCATATCCTTGCCATCGTAATTCGGTACCATGTCGACGGTGTCTTTTTCGATGTCAGCCAGAAGGTATGCGGCAGGCTTGTCCATCCGCACTTCGGTATAGCGCATGGCGGCCGCGTTATCGCCGTCCATCGAACCGAAGTTGCCCTGACCATCAAGCAGAGGAAGCGACATCGAGAAGTCCTGCGCCATTCGCACCAGCGCCTCGTAAATCGCGGAATCGCCGTGCGGGTGATACTTGCCCATGACGTCGCCGACGGGGCGCGCCGACTTGCGATAGGACTTGTCGTGCGTGTTGTTTGTCTCGTGCATCGCATAGAGAATGCGGCGGTGAACCGGCTTCAGACCGTCGCGCAGATCGGGGATCGCGCGCGAAATGATGACCGACATGGCGTAGTCGAGGAACGAGGTTCGCATCTCGTCGATGATCGAAACCTGCGGCCCATCGTGGTGCATGACAACGCGCTTGGGAGTTTCGTCTTCGTTTTCAGGCATTTCCGGCTCGTCGTTCATGCGATTCTCGGCCTCGGATCGGGTCTAGATATGGTTGAAGGTTCTTCTAGCACCCCCCGGATATAGGCTCAACGCCCTGAACCTCTCGAAGTGCCGAAACTTCAGGCACGCCGCGCCGCCATGATCCAGACCACCGCCAGCGCCAGGGAAAATACGCCGTTCCAGCCTGCCATCGTCAGGCCCAGTTGCCAGACGATATCGTCGCACATGATGATTGTGTCGGACACGTCGGTCGACAGAAGATCTGCACCCGAGAGCGACGACAACCCATCGCCGTTGCCGGTGCAACTGCCGGGTCCGGGCCACCAGCCCTGTTCGACGCCCGCGTGGAAAAACCCGATGGCACTTGTGGTCAGGGCCGCCAGTGCGGCCAGGCCCGCCATTGTCCGCGGGATGACACCGCTCAGAGCGATCAGTCCTGACACGATTGCAGCCGCGTGTGGCCAACGCTGCCAGATGCACATCGCACAGGGGGCATATCCCGCAAGCTGAAACAGAAATGCGCCACCCAGCAGCGTGATATGGCCCGAGGTGGCAAGCGCAATCAGGCGTTTCATATGAATTTCATCAGATAGACTGCGCCCACCAGCAAGACCATGAAAACGGTGAATACCAGGCCAAGCCGGCGTTCAATGAATGTGCGGATCGGCGCACCGAATTTCCACAGCAAAGCAGCCACCAGAAAGAACCGCAGCCCCCGTGCGACGATGCTGGCGACGATGAAGACCGGCAAGGATAGCTGCGTCGCACCAGACAATATGGTAATGACCTTATAGGGGAAGGGCGTGACCCCCGCGATCAGCACAGCCCAGGCGCCCCAGTCATTATACCTGGTGCGGAACACATCGAAACTGTCGGCCTTGCCCAGAGCGCGGAGGATCGGTTCGCCCAAGGCGTCGAAGGCGTAGAACCCGATGGCATATCCCAGCATCCCGCCCAGGACGCTCGCCACCGTGCAGACGCCAGCGATCAGCCAGGCCCGTGACGGTGCGGCGATGATCATGGGTATCAGCAGGATATCCGGCGGGATCGGGAAGACCGAGCTTTCGACGAAACTGACCAGAGCAAGAACCCACAAGGCCCTCGGGTGTGCAGCCCAGGAAAGGGTCCAGTCATACAGGCTTCGGATCATGGGCTTGCCGGTCCCATGGAACCGTCGCAGGGTCAAGTGCGATTGACAGGAAGAAAACGGAGGGCGGCGATGCGCTGGCAGGGACGACGGGGAAGCCGCAACATCGAGGACCGCCGTGGGCGGCGCAGCAGGGGTGGCCGCGTGGGCATGACCGGCGGGGCCGGGGGCTTGGGCCTGATAGCTGTCGTGCTGATTGGCTGGTATTTCGGGATCGACGTCTCACCGTTCTTGCAGGGCGGCGGCACACAGTCATCGGTGACGCAATCGCGTCCCATCTCGGAGGCCGAACAGCGCGAGGCGGAATTCGTGTCCGTCGTGCTGGCCGATACCGAGGAAGTCTGGGCGGACCTGTTCCGCACGCAGGTCGGCACGAATTACGATGCACCTACGCTGGTGTTGTTTTCAGGTGTAACGCAAAGTCCCTGCGGCGGGGCCTCAGGCGCGACGGGGCCATTCTATTGCCCGGCGGATCGCAAGGCGTATCTGGACACGTCGTTCTTCACGACACTGGAGCAGCAATTGGGCGCGGGGGGCGATTTTGCCGCCGCATATGTGATCGCCCACGAGGTTTCGCATCACGTTCAGAATGAATTGGGCATTCTGGGACAGGCGAACCGGATCAGGGCTCAATCGTCGGAGCAGCAGTCGAACGCCATTTCTGTCCGGGTGGAGCTTCAGGCAGATTGCTATTCAGGCATTTGGGCCCGCGAGGCGCAGGCACGTTTCAACAGTCTGGAGCGCGGTGATATCGAAGAAGCGGTCAATGCCGCCCGACAAATCGGCGACGACCGGCTTCAGCGCAGTCAGGGCAAGGTGCCGATGCCGCACACCTTTACGCATGGAACGTCCGAGCAGCGGGCGGGCTGGTTCGCCATAGGCTATGAGGAGGGTCGCATGGAGGCCTGCGATACGTTTTCGGCGCAGAGCCTCTAGCGCGACGATTGACGAGACGCGGATGGCCCGCTAGGGCTTCGCGCGCTGTCGCCTGATCGGCCCGTGTGGCGGAATTGGTAGACGCAGCGGATTCAAAATCCGCCGCCGCGAGGCTTGCCGGTTCGAGTCCGGCCACGGGTACCAGGCAACAGCATCCCCGATCGACACCGGCATCCGCCGGGTCGATCGAAGCTTCGGGGGATCAGACACTCCGAATACTTCGGATGTCAGGAAATTTGTCACAATTGTGGTTGCCGTGAAAGAAACAGACCATCTTTAGCCAATCCAAATCCTGCCATATTTCGATGCCAGATCGTCAACGATGCGAATGTGGCTGGCCGGTCGGCATGGGTGCCATAAGCTGCGGCCTACATCACTCAGGAAGGGCAGCATTGGCTGATCGCCCTGCGATGAAAGGGTGATTGCAACGAAGAGCCACATCTTATTGTTTCTGCTACGGAAACGTGATTCGAGAATTTTTCGGACATTTCCGGTCGCGACGTTCCCCGACATGACGCAATTGTGGCCAAGTAACCTAAATTGCGCCACATTTCGCTTTCCTCGATAGCAGTCAGTTGCTACACCGGAAGCACGCCCTTTGGGGGGTGATGTCTGCTGGCCACGGGGGCGGCCGCACTTGTGAGCATCCGTATGGATGCCGCCTGTAATGTGCGGGCGCATGCCTTTTGGGCTGCGCGCGGGTCTGCCGACCCTTCTGCATTTTTATAGCGGCTGACTGTCGGGAAAGTGCCTTCAGGTGCGTCCGCAATCTATGGTCCGCCCATCTCCTCACCTTCGGGAAAGTCGCAACTGGACCGGGTGGAGATGCCGTCATGATGACGTCGCCGAACTGCAAGCGCCAAGAAGGTGCCGTCACCCGGATTGCCTCGGTCCGTTTTCATTTTATCTCTGCCGATCTGCTGCGCGACCTGCGCGCCATGTCGCGGTATTAAGGAGTCACTGCCATGACCATTACCAGTCAAACCCTCATTGATTTCAACGATCAAAGTGCCGGGACGATCATAGACGGCCAGTATTCCAGCCAGGGCGTTACGATCGGCAGCATCAACAACGACGGGTCGGTGGACACGAAGAACCCGGCGATGATCTTCGATTCGTCCAAGCCGAGCGGCGGCGACTGGGATCTGAAGACTGATAACCTGGGCAAGGTTCTGATCCTGTCGGAAGATCGCGACAGCAGCGACCCGGACGACAATGCTTGCGGTGGCAAGTTCCTGTTCACCTTTGACAATGAAGTTACCGTCGACTCGATCACGCTGCTCGACGTTGAAGAAGGTGCCTGGATCAGGCTCTATGACGAAGATGGCAAGTTTCTGAAGAAGATCAGCGTCAAGACTGCCAACAATGGTCAGAAGGACGTTCAGATCGACACGCCCGGCGCGAAATACATGACGATTGAGCTGGCCGGGTCCGGCGCAGTCGACAACCTGAAGTTCACTCCTCAGATGCAGCCCGACGGTATCGTCAACGGTACTGAGGCGGGCGAGCTGATCGACCTGGCCTATATCGATGCACAGGGCGACCGGATCGACAATAACGACGCCCTGGGAGTCGAAGGCACCACGGGTGACGAGGATCTGGTTCTGGCCGGTGCGGGCAATGATACCGTCTACGCGGGCGTCGGCGACGATATCGTGCGCGGCGAGGCGGGCAATGACCGTCTGTTCGGCGAAGGCGGCGACGACACGCTCGAGGGCGGCGAGGGCAACGACACGATCTTCGGCGACGCTGGCAATGACAGCATCGACGGTGGCGAAGGTGACGATGTGCTGAAAGGTGGAGCCGGAAACGACACCATCTCGGGCGGCAACGGTCAGGACACGATCGACGGTGGCGAAGGTGATGACCTGATCGACGGTGGTCGCGACAACGATTCCATTCTGGGCGGTGACGGCAACGATACCCTGCGCGGTAACGGTGATGACGATACGCTGGACGGCGGCGCGGGCGACGACTCGGTTTCGGGCAGCGCCAATGACGACCTGATGTTCGGTGGCGCGGGCGACGACATTCTGTCTGGCTCCGGCGGCAACGATACGGTGGACGGCGGCGCGGGAGATGATTCCATCCGCGGCGGCAAGGGCGACGATCTGGTCGAAGGCGGTGCCGGAAACGATACGATATCGGGTGCCGACGGCGCCGATACGCTGTCGGGTGGCGATGATCGCGATGATTTCGTCAATGTCACCTCGGGCGACATGATCGACGGCGGCGAAGGCGGTGACGATTTCGACACGCTGGACCTGACCGGTGCGAATGCCGCGGTCGAATACGATGCCGACAATGCCGAGAACGGTACGATCTTCTTCCTGGATGACGATGGTACGCGGACGGGCGAGACCGCCAGGTTCATCAATATCGAGAACGTCATCGGCGCGGTCGATACACGTGACGGCATCGTCGAAGGCACGTCAGGCGACGACAAGATCGACGATGGTTACGACGGTGATCCTGATGGCGATTTCGTCGACAACAACGATGCGCTGCTGGATGGCGAAGTGGGCGACGACGACATCATCGTTGCGGGTGCTGGCAATGACACGATCCTTGCCGGTGAAGGCAACGACGAAGTCGATGCGGGCGAGGGCGACGATGTCGTAGATGCCGGAAACGGCGACGATCTGGTCGATGGTGGTGCCGGTGCCGACAAGATCGACGGGAAAGATGGCCAGGATACGCTCAATGGCGGCGATGGAAACGACACTATTTCAGGTGGCGGCGGCGACGACGTGATCGACGGTGGTAAGGGTGATGACAGCATCTCGGGCAGCGCCAACGACGATTTGATCACCGGCGGCTATGGTAACGACACCATACAGGGCGCGGGCGGAACCGATACGATCGATGGCGGCAAGGGAAATGACAAGATCCTTGGTGGCAAAGGTGACGATAGCATTGCCGGTGGCGATGACGATGACACCATTCGCGGCGGTGACGGGACCGATACGCTCGATGGCGGTGAAGGTAACGACGATATCATGGGCGGTACCGGCAACGACTTCATTACCGGCGGATACGGCAACGACACCATCTCGGGCGGCGGTGGCAACGATACCATCGACGGCGGCAAGGGCGATGATACCATTTCAGGCAGCGCCAACGAAGATTCGATCCTTGGGGGCCGCGGCAACGACACCATTCAGGGTGCCGGTGGCAATGACACCATCAAGGGCGAAGACGGTGATGACAGCATCTTCGGCGGCAAGGGTGACGACGAGATCGGTGGCGGCGATGGTGATGACCTAATCACCGGCGGCGACGGCGTAGACTGGATCAAGGGCGGAGACGGTGCGGACACCATCTCGGGTGATGACGGCGCCGACATGATCGCCGCTGGCGACGATCGCGATTTGATCCTTGGCGCAACCACCGGCGACATGATCGACGGCGGTTCGGGCAGTGATGATTTCGACACTCTGGACCTGACCGGATCGGACG
Source organism: Jannaschia sp. L-14R (assembly GCF_056857695.1). Lineage (NCBI taxonomy): Bacteria > Pseudomonadati > Pseudomonadota > Alphaproteobacteria > Rhodobacterales > Roseobacteraceae > Jannaschia > Jannaschia sp. L-14R. The sequence goes on along the minus strand of NZ_JBSXNP010000010.1, from coordinate 329,148 downwards.
TGGCCTTCATCACCTATACCTCCGACGACCGCGAAGACGGCATCATCACCTTCCGCGATGACACGACCGCGCAGTTCGAAGACATCGAAGCGGTCGTTCCCTGTTTCACGCCGGGCACCCTGATCGCCACGCCGAAGGGCGAAGTTCCTGTGGAATCACTGGAGGTCGGCGACAGGGTTATCACCCGCGACAATGGCATCCAGGTGATCCGTTGGACCGGAAAGCGTAAAATCGCTGCTACCGAGCTGAGCGAAAACAGCGCGTTGCGTGCCGTTCTGGTCCGAAAAGGCGCGTTGGGTCATGGGTTGCCCGAACGGGATATGATCGTGTCGCCGCAGCACCGCGTCCTGATCGCGAATGACGAAACCATGCTCTACTTTGATGAGCGCGAAGTTCTAGTTGCGGCCAAGCATCTGGTCGGACGCCCCGGCGTCGAACGGATGGATGCGGTGGACGTTACCTATATCCACATCATGTTCGACAATCACGAGGTCATCCTGTCTGACGGGGCCTGGACCGAAAGTTTCCAGCCCGGTGATCACTCCCTCAAAGGTCTGGGCAAGGCGCAGCGCGAGGAGATATTCGCGATCTTCCCCGAGTTGCGCGAACGGGAAGGCCGCGAGGGATATTCCGCCGCGCGACGGATGCTCAAGCGTCAGGAAGCGGAACTGCTACTTAAATGATGTCATCCTGATTGGCCGCGCCCTTAATGGAGTGGCCATTTCGACGGAGCGGGGCGCGCTGAACTGCGGGCCCCGTAACCGTTTGTAGCGGTCGGTTTTCGTGATAAGTCGCCCTTCTGAGGTAACGCGCGGAGGCGACATGCAGCGCTGGCATTTCTACGTCATGGGATTGATCTCGCTGGGATACGGACTCGTCTCCCTGGCAGAATACGTGATGGTGTCCTACGGACTCCAAATGGGGTGGCTGGATATGTATCCGCCCGAGCAGATCGACTGGCTCGCCGGGGTGCCGGCCTGGGTCCAGGGTGTCTGGGGGGCGCATGTCGCGCTGGCCCTGATCGGGTCACTGTGTCTGTTGGCACATCTGCGTCCTGCAGTATGGATGACGGCGTTCGCGTTTCTGACGCTTGTCGTGCTGGCGGTCTGGGCAGCGTTTTTTGCAAACCCCACGATCATCGCGCTGGTCGGCGGTGGCGTCATGCCATGGGTGACGATGGGTCTTGTCATACTGCTCAGCTTCCTGATTTATCTTTATACCCGGCAGGAAAAGCAGGTCGGCGAGGTTCTCTGATCCGCTTTACCCCTTGCAATTCGGCTGTTAGGCACGCCTGACTTTAATGCTCGGGTATTCAATGACGCCACGCCTGCAGACCGAAGGACTGGTCCGCCACCTGGGCGGGCGCAACGTCGTCGATGGTATTTCTCTGTCGGTTCCGGCAGGGCAGGTGACCTGTCTTCTGGGCCCCTCGGGCTGTGGCAAGTCGACGACATTGCGGATTATCGCGGGAGTCGACCGGCAGGATGCCGGAACGGTCCGGTTGAACGGCGAGATCGTGGCCGATGCCCGCACTCATGTTCCGCCCGAGGCGCGGGGCGTGGGTCTGATGTTCCAGGACTTCGCCCTGTTCCCGCATCTTTCAGTCGCCCGCAACATCGGGTTCGGTTTGCCACGCGATGCGGTGTCGGCCGCCCGGATCGCCGAATTGCTGACCCGCATTGATCTGGTCGGGTATGATGACAAGCATCCGCACGAGCTGTCAGGTGGCGAGCAACAGCGTGTGGCCCTTGCCCGCGCGCTGGCACCGCGACCGAAGATCATGCTTATGGATGAGCCTTTCTCGGGGCTCGACAATCGTCTGCGCGATGAGATTCGGGACGCGACCCTGTCCGTCCTGAAGGAGGAAGGGACCGCCGTTCTTCTGGTCACGCACGAGCCGGACGAAGCCATGCGGATGGCCGATGAAATCGCGCTGATGCGGGACGGGCGGATCGTGCAACAGGCCGCACCCTATAATATCTACAATGCTCCCATTGATCGGGAAGCAGCGGCATTTTTCAGTGATATCAATGTTCTATCTGGCGAAGTTTACGGCGCATTGACGGATACGCCATTTGGTCAGTTCCTGGCCCCCGGTCTGCCGGATGGGACTGCCGTCGACATCGTGTTCCGGCCCCAGCATGTGCGCATCGATTTCGACCGGGCGGGCAAGGGACCGTCGCCGACTCCTGCGGAGGGGGCGCCCGCGCGCGGAACGGTTCTGCGCGCAAGATTCATGGGCAAAGAAAGCCTGGTGGAATTTCTGATGGACGACGCGACCAGCCGCGTCACGGCCACGGTGCCCGCTGTGTTCCTGCCGAAGCCTGGAACGGTGATGTGGCTGTCGATTCGACGGGATCGCTGTTTCGTGTTTCCATAACTGGATTAAGATCGGGACCTTTTAACCTGTCAGGGCTTCATCTGAATTCGTCCCGGCAGCCGCCTCCAAATGGCAAAGTATCCTGAGCTGGAGCGTTACTTCGTAATCTCGCGTTCATGGCCCGACGGATATGCGTGCCAGCACTACGGTATATGCGGTGGCCAGTTCCTCGAACGCTTCAACGACCCGTCTGAAGTGTCCGAATTTGCCGGGTATCGCGCGACCGAAGTTCGCAGAAGACTGATTGCCCGATCTGAAGGTGCAGCACGTCGCAGCCAAATTGAGGTGAGATATGTGACCGCCTGTGCCATGCCGTCACGTCGCGGTCTGCCAAAACATGGAGCATAATGAACCACGGATCATATGTTTTTAGGAAATCCTGCCCACAAGGACGGAACCTGACACATATAACCCGAGAAAGCCACCCCGGGGCAACAGGGCGGCTGATCGTTTAGCAGAAGAAAATCGGAGAAGCTGTCAGGCACCCCAATTGCGGACGGAGCCGCAATCAACATGCGTGAAGTTCGACCGTGAATATTTTCCCACACCGCCCGCGGAGATGGATGCGGCCGCACGCGAAACCTGATTGACGGACCGCGAAGACAGACGGATATCTGCGGCCTGGCACTTCAGGTGAAGAGAGTTGCGCGCGACACCGCTGGACCGCGATCGCAGCATCGCGTTCGTCGCGGGCGAGCGATAGCCCGACAGAAGAAGGAACGGTTCACGCGTATCGACCAGACGATGGGTCGCGGAGATGATATCGACGGCGCGGTTGTCGATCGGCTTGACCTCATTCCGGCGCCAGTCGCGGAAGAAAAAGCTGATTTCAGCAAGGGCATCGCGGACATAATCGCCCTCGACCCAATAGATCGTCTCCATGCTTTCGCCGGTACGGGCGTTGTGCATTTTAATGGATCGGATGTCGCCGCCGCCACGCAGAAACCCTGCAGCTTTGGAATATGTTGGCGCAGCAGCGACCGCAGTCGCAGCAAAAGCGCCGAGAAGTCCGCGTCTGGTTAAAGAAATCGGCATCGAAGATGCCTGCACGCCCGTTGAGGTGTGTTCATTCACGATAATTGCCCCATTCACTGTCTTGGACCGTCTTTGCGGCCTCAGGTGTCTCATCCCCATGTGACCTCGTCGGTGTGGCATAATTTTTTCGATTCTCCACTTCTGATGACACCTGCACAGCCAATAAGCAGAATTTCGCCCATCGGTGATCGGGATGGAACCTTTTCGAGTCCTGTTGCCAACCTGCCTACAAGCACTTTCTTTGGAAATAATGAATGAACCCGGAAAATCCTGACTGCATTAATTATCCGGACGATCCCTGCGCATGCAGCGAGCTGACTGCGCGGCGCGAGGCCGGGGTGGAATTGGGCGCGTTGCAGGGTTAGATCGGCGTCGAAAGGGGCACGCCACCCCAGGAGGACCGCCATGTTCACGCTTGCACACATCGCCGAAGTTCTGGGCCAGCCGGTTCTCGGGGATGGATCGCTGACCCTGCATCGTGCCGCAGAACCCGCTGTGGCCGGACCGGACGATCTTGCCCTTGCGATGTCACCTGACTACGCCGATGCGTTGAACGCCGGTCAGGCCCGAGCCGCGATCCTGTGGGATGGCGCGGATTGGGAAAGTTTCGGCCTGCGCGGAGCTATTCTGGTGCCACGCGCCCGGCTGGCGATGGCTGGGGTCACCGCCGCGCTGGATAGTGGACCACGCATGAACATCGGCGTGCATCCCTCTGCCATTGTTGAAAAAGATGCGATCATCGGCGAGGGTGCGGCCATCGGGCCTCTCGCTGTCATCGGTGCGGGTGTCCGCATCGGTGCACGGGCCCGCATCGCGGCGCATGTCACCATCGCGGAAGACGCGTTGATCGGCGACGACGTGTTGTTGATGTCAGGTGTCCGCATCGGATCGCGGGTAAACATCGGCGACCGGTTCATCGCACAGCCCAATGCCGTGATCGGCGGTGACGGTTTCAGTTTTGTCACGCCCGAGGAGTCGGGGGTCGAGCGCGCCCGAAAGACGCTCGGAGATCAGGGCGATATAAGCGAACAGCGCTGGATCCGCATCCATTCCTTGGGATCGGTGACCATCGGCGACGATGTCGAGGTCGGCGCAAACTCTGCCATCGACAAGGGAACGGTAGCGGATACCACCATCGGACGCGGTACCAAGATCGATAACCATGTCCAGATCGGCCACAACAACCGGATCGGAGAAGATTGCCTGCTGTGCGGTCACGTCGGCATTGCGGGTGGCACGACGATCGGCAACCGGGTGGTACTGGCGGGCAAGGTGGGGGTCAACGACAACATCACGATCGGCAACGACGTGGTCGCGGGGGGGGGCAGCGACATCTATTCGCGTGTCCGCGACGGCGAAGTCGTCATGGGCTCTCCTGCGGTGAAGATGGAAACGAACATGGCGATGTATCGTGCCCTGCGCCGTTTGCCGCGCGCATTGGAACAACTGGCCAGCCTTCGTGCAATTGTCATGAAAAAGGGGCTAGGGGACGGGAATGACGACAAAACATGACATCCGGGCGCGCGTCCATGAAATCGTGGCGGATCAGGCGATGATCGACACGACGGACGTCAGCGACGCCTCGGTTCCGGCCGATCTGGGCGTTGATTCCATGGGGTTGGTCGAAGCCATTTTCGCCATCGAGGAGGCGTTCGACATCCAGGTTCCGTTCAATGCCAACGAACCTGCCAAGTCCGACTTCGACGTCTCCTCCGTGGGCGCGATCGTGGAGGCGGTGACCCGTCTGGTGTGCGAGCAACGCGGGGTGACCGACCCCTCATGAGGCGGGTCGTCATCACTGGCGCGGGCACCATCAACGCTTTGGGCATCGATGTGGCGTCGACCATGGCCGCCATGCGTGAGGGTCATTGCGCAATTGGTGACCTCGATATCCGCGATGCCGACCGCCTGACCATCCGCATCGGCGCGCAGGTCAGGGACTATGATGAGAGTGCGCATTTCAATCGCCAGCAGATCGCGCTGTTCGACCGGTACACGCAATTCGCTTTGCTGGCAGCGGGACAGGCGCTGGCACAGTCGGGGCTTGCGTTTTCGGGCGAGCTTGCGGCGCGGTCCGGTGTCATTCTCGGCACGTCCGGCGGTGGTCTGAACACCCAGGATGAGAATTACCGCGTCGTCTACGAAGAGGGTAAGAACCGCGTCCACCCCTTCGTCGTGCCCAAGCTGATGAACAACGCCGCCGCCGCGCATCTGTCGATGGAATACAACCTCAAAGGTCCGTCCTTTACCGTGGCGACGGCCTGCGCCTCTTCGAACCATGCCATCGGGCAGGCATTCCAGTTCGTCCGTTCCGGCATGGCCGACGTCATGGTGACCGGCGGGGCCGAGGCGATGCTTTGCTTCGGCGGGGTCAAGGCGTGGGAAGGTCTGCGCGTAATGTCGCGTGATACCTGCCGCCCGTTTTGCGCCACCCGGTCAGGCATGGTCCAGGGCGAGGGGGCGGGGATCTTCGTTCTGGAAGAATACGGACGGGCGCGGGCGCGGGGCGCGGAAATTCTGGCTGAAGTCGCGGGTGTGGCGATGACGTCCGACGCGTCGGACATTGTCATGCCCTCCCGTCAGGGTGCCGAGCGGGCGATGGCGGGGGCGTTGCGCGACGCGAGCATGACCCCGTCGGACATCGGGTATATCAACGCGCACGGCACAGGCACGGCAGTAAACGACAAGACTGAAAGCGCCGCTGTCGCCCATGTATTCGGCCCCCATGCGGACCGTCTCGCCATCAGTTCCACCAAGTCGATGCACGGCCATTGCATCGGCGCGACAGGGGCGATCGAACTTCTGGCCTGTATCATGGCGCTGCGCGACGGGGTGATCCCGCCCACGGCGAACTGGCGGGAACCCGATCCGGAATGCGCGCTGGACATCGTGCCGAACACGGCACGGGAGGCAGTGGTGCGGGCCAGCCTGTCGAATGCCTTTGCATTTGGCGGCATGAATGCGGTGCTGGCGCTGCGCGCTGTCTGATCGACGAAAAGGGCGCCCCGAAGGACGCCCTTTCAGGAATTGGATTCGGAACGGGTCAGTTGTCGTTCGCCACTTCGATTGCCGCCATACCGGCAGTGAATCCAATCAGTGACATCGTCAGTTCGGCCCGCTGGTCAGGCGCCAGGGCAGGGACGACAATAAGCGTGGCCTTGGCACCGCGTTTGAAGGCGGCGATATCTTCGGCGGTGAAGCCCATCCTGCTGTAGCAACCCGTGGTGTCGCAGAAGCTGTAGGGATAGCGGCGCGGCTGGCCGCCATCGACGGTCATCGTGACCTGCGCCGTCAACAGCGTCTGCAGCGGTGTCAGCACCGTGGCCCCGGCGACGATCTCGTTGCCATCGGGCAGATCGAAGAAGTTCACGTCGGCTGTCGGGTTGCCCTGCTGATCGGCCAGACGCTGATACAGCTGGCAAGGGTCGTCCTGTCCTTCGGGCGCTTTCAGGCAGCGGATTTCCCAGTCGCCATGCTCTTCGCGCACATATATTTCGGGTCCGCCGCCAAGGGCCTGACCAACGCTCTGGCCGGTGGTCAGATCTCCACCCGGAGACGTCGGCGCCGGCGTCTCGTCGGCTGTGTCACCTGCGGCATCCTGGGCAGAAGCGGGCGATGCGAAGGTAAGGGCAAGGGCCAGCGCGGCAACGAGTGCGGAATGCGGGCGGATCAGTGCTATGGTCACGTTCAACTCTCCTCGTGAGGTCATTTCCGAAGCTGACTTAGCATGCGCCACCGCAAAGGTGCAGGGGGCTTCGACGACTTCCGGCGATCAAAAGCCGCCGCCGGGCCAACTTCCAGCGAGGCAAAGAAAAAGGGTCTGTGAACAGACCCTTTTTCATTTTATTTTTTCTCTCCCCGTCGGACTGGCCGACTTGATATGGCGGACCCTAAGCAGCGTTCTGCAACCCGTCAACGACATATTTCACAGTACTGTGTATTTGCGGCTGGGTTATGACCCCGTGCCGGATAAGAAAAGGACCGCGCCATCCAAGGACAGCGCGGCCAGTTCGACAGGGAGGTGAGCCGGGACGCGACCCTGTGCGTCGCAGCTCGGGACTGTTATGTCAGGGTAAGGTTAAGATGGGGTGAACATATGGCGAACGACAAGGATGTGATATTCGCAGGGGGGGGCGGAGATGCCTATGCCACGGCGCAGAACCTGCGGCTGGACTATGCGAACCGGCATGGGTTGATCGCGGGCGCGACCGGAACTGGCAAGACTGTGACGCTGCAAATCCTGGCGCAGGGGTTCTCGGACGCGGGCGTGCCGGTGTTCCTGTCGGACGTCAAAGGCGATCTGTCCGGACTGGCGTGGGCCGGGTCCGATGGGCACAAGCTGCACGACGCCTTCACCGAACGCGCGGATAAAATCGGGCTGGACCTGACCTATGCATCAGCGCCCGTCACCTTCTGGGATCTGTGGGGCGAATCCGGCCACCCGGTCCGCACCACCGTGTCCGAGATGGGTCCCCTTCTGCTGGCCCGTCTGATGGAGTTGTCCGACGCCCAGGAAGGTGTGTTGAACATTGCCTTCCGTGTCGCTGACGAGGAAGGCCTGGCCCTGCTTGATCTGAAGGATCTGCAATCATTGCTTGTCTGGGTGGCCGAGAACCGCAAGACGCTGTCGACGCGATATGGCAATGTGGCCAGCGCCTCGGTCGGGGCGATCCAGCGGGCGCTTCTGACACTCGAGACGCAGGGCGGTGCGTTGCTGTTCGGGGAACCGGCGCTCGATCTGGACGACCTGTTCCGGTTGACGGAAGACGGGCGCGGAATGGTTAACGTGTTGGCCGCCGACAAACTGATGGCTTCACCACGGCTCTATGCGACGTTTCTGATGTGGCTGCTTTCCGAATTGTTCGAACAATTGCCCGAGATCGGCGACCCGGACAAACCCAAGCTGGTGTTCTTCTTCGACGAGGCGCACCTACTGTTCGATGATGCGCCCAAAGCCCTGATAGATAAAGTGGAACAGGTTGCGCGTCTGATCCGATCCAAGGGCGTAGGGGTCTATTTCGTGACCCAGAACCCCGAGGACATTCCAGAGGATATTCTGGGCCAGCTTGGCAACCGCATCCAGCACGCCCTGCGCGCGTTCACAGCCAAGGACAGGAAGGCCCTGCGGCAGGCGGCGCAGAATTACCGCGAAAACCCGCGTTTCGATATCGAAGATGCGATCCGCGAGGTCGGTGTGGGCGAGGCGGTCACATCGCTCCTGGAACGCAAGGGCATCCCCGGTGTGGCCGAGCGGACGTTGATCCGTCCGCCCGCTTCGCAACTGGGGCCGATCACGGATGCGCAGCGCAAGGACGTGGTGCAGTCATCGGGCCTTGCCGGAAAATACGAAACTGAGGTCGATCGCGAAAGCGCCTTCGAAGTCTTGGCGAAACGGGCGGACGCCGCCGCAAAGGCCGCTGAGCAGTCCGAGGCGGAGGAGGAACAGGCCGAGGCGGCGGTGCGCGAATACAAGGCCGGCCGGCGCTATAGCGGTGGCGGTGTCAGCCGGTCGACGTCGAAGCGGACGCGGCGGGGCGACAGTGTCGGCGAGGCCTTTGCCAAGTCCTTTGCCCGGTCGCTGGGCACGCGCGCCGGGCGGTCGATCGTGCGGGGCGTACTTGGCGGCCTGTTCCGGGGACGCTAGGATATGATCCTGCGCCCGCCGCGGCCCGCCGATGCGATGCAGATCACGGCGATCCATGCCGAAGGGCTGACCACCGGGCACGCGTCCTTCCGGGCTGAGCCGATTGATTGGGACGCGTTCCACGACGCGTATGCACTTGCCCTGGTGGCCGAAGAGCACGGGACCATTCTGGGCTGGTCCGCGCTTGCCCCGACCTCGACCCGTGATACCTATGCGGGGGTCGGCGAAGTCAGCACATATGTCGCCGCCCAGGCTGTCGGGCGGGGACTGGGAAAGGCATTGTTGTCGCGTCTTGTCGCCGACAGTGAAGCGGCGGGCTGGTGGACCCTTGTGGCGCAGATTTTCCCTGAAAATCATGCCAGTCTGGCCTTGCATCGCAATTTAGGATTCGACGTTCTGGGCACGCGTCGCGGGTTGGGGCGGATGACGCACGGGCCTTTGGCGGGGCAGTGGCGTGATGTCATTTTTCTGGAACGGCGCAGCCGCGTACGGTGAGAGAAGTGTCAGACGACGCCACAGCCACCCAAAGAACGTAGCTGCAACGGGGAAATTTTAGGGGGAAGAATTCCGTGCCACCTTACAAGTTATTTAAAAACAATTACTTACAGGTGTTAGTGGCGGAGAGACAGGGATTCGAACCCTGGGTAGACGTTAATCCACAACGGTTTTCGAAACCGTCCCGTTCGACCACTCCGGCACCTCTCCGCACGGGTGGTGGCGCGTCTTTAGGCAAGAGGCGCGACTGCCGCAAGAGGATCGGGCCTCATTTTGTATCTTAACCCTGCGCCGGGTTATGCGACTCTCACTCCCTTGTACCGGTGCTCACACGCGAAGGGCTTGATGCGGGAGGGGCGTGGCATGAAAGGAACTGTCAGTGTTCAGCACTCTGGGGCCCTGTAGGGTCCGTTGACCGAACCGATCGACCGGGAGCACCGAGGCCTCGGCGCAGGCGCTATCCGGGCCAAACCCTGCGACGGATCAGATCGGTGCCCGCGCGGCCCCGATGACCGCTTTTATAATGCCGCCATGATCCGTTGGGCCGATGTGGCATTCGGAATGATTCCCTGCGGGCAGAGCGTTGCGGCAGCTTGGTTCATGGCACAAGTGGTATTCTGACCCGCTGATACTTTCGGCCCCGCTCAAGCCCGGCCTTGCCTTGACAGGCATGGGACCGCGTGAAATAGCCCCGTCGTGGCCGTAAGGATTCTTGCGGCCAATTGATTTTTACGCCTGTCCCCTTGGGACGCGCTGTCCGAGGTGGTCTGGCATCCGATGGGTGTCGGCCGGAACGCCCCGAAAGGGGGACCGCAGGACGCGGATATATAGCAAGGAGAGAGCGGATGTTTGCCGTTCTGAAAACCGGTGGGAAGCAGTACCGGGTCGCCGAAGGCGACGTGCTTCGCGTGGAGCGTCTGGCTGCAGAAGCCGGTGATACGATCCAGTTCAACGATGTGCTGATGCTCGGCGGAGACAAGGTCACCGTCGGCGCGCCCCTGATCGCCGGAGCCGCCGTTCAGGCCGACGTGATCGATCAGATCAAGGGCGAAAAGCTGATCCATTTCGTCAAGCGCCGCCGGAAACATTCGTCGCAGCGCACCAAGGGCCACCGCCAGAAGCTGACGTTGCTGCGGATCACGTCGATCTTGGCCTCGGGTGGTGACAAGTCGGGCGTCAAGGTTGCGACGGGCACCGGGTCACTGTCGGCCGCAGACAAGGCCGCCGCCAAGCCCGCGTCGAACAAGCCCAAGACGTCGAAGTCTGGCAACAAGTCGGTCGCCGGCAAGAAGTCGGATGACGGTGTTTCGACCGCAACCAAGGTGGCTGTGGCCACCGGTGCGGCTGTCGCCGCTGGTGCCGCCGTTGCTGCCGGTGCTGTCGTCGCCAAGAACGCGGCCGACACGAAGCAGGCCGCGGCTCCCAAGAAGGCTGCTGCAAAGAAGGCCGATGCAGCCGAAGCCTCGGTCGGAAGCAAGCCCGGCAACCTGCTGAAAGCAGCGCGCGGGGACAAGGCCGACGATCTGAAGAAGATCTCTGGCGTGGGTCCCAAGCTGGAAGGCCTGCTGCACGAGAATGGTGTATTCCACTTCGACCAGATCTCCGCTTGGGGACCGGCCGAAATCGAATACATGGATGACAAGCTGTCGTTCAAGGGTCGCATCGAGCGCGACGATTGGATCGATCAGGCGACCAAGTTCGCCGCAGAACAGGAGTAAGGACAGATGGCACACAAGAAAGCCGGTGGCTCCTCCCGCAACGGCCGCGATTCTGCGGGTCGTCGTCTGGGCGTGAAACTTTTCGGTGGCCAGGCGGCCATCGCAGGCAACATCATCGTGCGTCAGCGCGGCACCAAATGGTGGCCGGGCGAAGGCGTGGGCCTTGGTCGGGATCATACGATCTTTGCCACGACCGACGGCGCCGTGACGTTCCGCAAGGGCTTCAAGGGCCGCACCTATATCAGCGTCCTTCCCGTGGCGGAGGCAGCCGAGTAAGCCGAACCTTCAGGTTCACCTTTTCAAGGGGATCGGCGACAAGCCGGTCCCCTTCGTCGTTCATGCCCCCATCTGACCGCGAGGTTCCGATGATCAACCGCATCCCCCATGCTGCCGATCAGCCGCATGTGCCGACCCTGACGGGACCGCGCATCGTTCTGCGTGCGCCACAATCCGGTGATGCGGCGAGGCGGCTGGCCCTGGGCCACTCATCGGAGGTCTTGCAGGCCTACGGCATGGATTCTGCGACCGTGCCGTCGTTGACCGAAACGGCATGCCAAGGATGGCTGGCGGAGCAACAGGCGGCGCTGGCGTGGATGATCACCCTGGGCGGCGATCTGATCGGAACAGTGCGTCTGCATAGCCACGTCATGGCTGACCGTCGGGCAAACCTTGCCATCGGCCTGCTGGATGCAGCGCATCTGGGGCAGGGATACGGCACCGAAGCATTGCGTCTCGTGATTGAACAGGCCTTCGATGGCATGGGTCTGAACCGGTTGTCGCTGCGGGTTCTCGACACCAATGAACGGGCGATCCGGTGCTATGCCAAACTGGGTTTCGTCACCGAAGGACGCGAGCGCCAGTCGGCGCGCACCGCCGACGGCTGGCGCGACGATGTGATGATGGGACTTCTGGCCTCCGAATGGGTGCCGGATTGAGCGTTGCAGTCCTTCCCTTCGTGGCCTTCGCCATCAGTCAGGTCGGCACACCCGGCCCGGCGAACATGGCGTTGATGACCACGGGTGCGGCCCACGGTTTGCGCGCGGCGCTGCCCTTCGTGGCGGGCGTTGCACTTGGCAAGCAGCTTGTCATCTGGCCTGTCGGCTTCGGTCTGATGGAATTGGCCGACCGCGCGCCCTGGGCATTCGAGACGCTGAAATGGATCTCCGCTGCCTATATCGTCTGGTTGGCCTGGCGCGTTGCACACATGCGCCTGGAACATAGGGGCGCGGCAAAGGCACCGGGTTTTCTTGCCGGGCTGATTGTTCACCCCCTCAACCCAAAGGCCTGGGCGATGATCACCGGCGGGTTCACCGCCTTCACCGCTCCCGGCACGCCCGCTTTGCAGGCGACGGCGACCATCGCCGCGATCCTTCTGGCGACACAGGTTGTGTTGCACCCGCTCTGGACCTGGGGCGGCAGCCTGGTCGCTCATCACCTTCGCGGCACCACCGGGGAACGTTACCTGATGTGGACCCTCGCCACCCTTACCGTAGTTAGTGTTTTGTTCGTATTGTTCGGAGGAGGAACGTAATGACCCCGCAACGTGCGCCCCTGCGCGTCGATCGTGTCGAAACCGGTGACCAGGCCATACTGACCACCAGTCGCCTGACGCTGCGACCCCTGCGGCGCAGCGACATGGGTCTCATCGACCTCTATGCGGGCGACAAGCGCGTAGCGTTGAACACACCGTCGATTCCGCACCCCCTGCCGCCGGGTGCAACCGATGCCTTCGTCACCCGTGTCATGGCGGGCGAAGGAGAGGATACCGTCTGGGCGATGGACGCGACCGCCGCCGGGCTTGATGAAATTGTCGGGGTCGTAAGCCTTAAGCGAATGGACCGCGACCAGTGGGAAATCGGTTACTGGGTTGGACCTGCCGTTTGGAACACCGGCCTTGCATCCGAGGCTGTGACCGCGCTGATCGAAGCGAACCCGATGAATGCCAAACAGATTTTCGGAACGATCTTTCAGGACAACCCGGCCTCGGCCCGTGTTCTGACCAACGCCGGGTTCGACTACATCGGTGACGCCGAGACGTTTTGCGTCGCGCGCAACGCCGTCGTTCCGACCTGGACCTATATTCGGCAGATGCCCGCCAGCAAGGTGTGACCCCATCGCTTGAGCCTCTGGGCAAAGGCGTCTATCGGACGGGTCTGATCGCCCAGCGGATACCAGTCTCATGAAGTTTCTCGACCTCGCACGTGTATATATCCGCTCCGGCGGCGGAGGGGCGGGTGCTGTATCGTTCCGGCGCGAGAAATACATCGAATACGGTGGCCCTGATGGCGGCAATGGTGGGCGCGGCGGCGATGTCATCGTCGAAACCGTCGAGGGTCTGAACACCCTGATCGACTTCCGCTATCAGCAGCACTTCTTCGCCAGGTCAGGGCAGGGCGGCATGGGCAAGCAACGCACCGGCAAGGATGGCGACAGCATCGTCCTGCATGTTCCCGTCGGCACGGAAATCCTCGACGCCGATCAGGAAACCGTCATCGCCGATATGGACAAGCCCGATCAGCGCATCGTGCTGGCCAAGGGCGGCAACGGCGGCTTCGGCAACCTGCATTTCAAATCCTCGACCAACCAGGCGCCGCGTCGTGCCAATCCGGGACAGGAAGGCGTGGAGCGGGAAATCTGGCTGCGCCTGAAGCTGATTGCGGACGTGGGCCTTCTGGGCCTGCCCAACGCGGGCAAGTCGACGTTTCTGGCTGCGACCTCGAACGCGCGGCCCAAGATTGCCGACTATCCTTTCACCACGCTGGTTCCGAACCTTGGTATCGTGGCGGTCGACGGGATCGAATTCGTTGTCGCGGATATTCCCGGCCTGATCGCGGGTGCACATGAAGGCCGGGGCCTGGGCGACCGTTTTCTGGGCCACGTTGAGCGGTCCGGCGCGCTGCTGCATCTGGTCGACGGCACCACCGATAATGTGGTCGAGGATTATCAGACCATCATAACCGAGCTTGAGATGTATGGCGAAGACCTTGTCGACAAGCCGCGCCTGACGGTCCTGAACAAGACCGACGCCATCCCCGACGATCAGCTGGAAGAAAAGCGCGCCGCCCTGTCGGAGGCCATCGGAAGCGAGGTCATGACCATGTCCGGCGTGTCGGGCGACGGCGTGACAGACGTGTTGCGCGCCCTCCGGATCCTGATTGGACGCGCGCCCGCATCGGAGCCGGATGAAAGCATCTCGGACGCCCCGTGGTCACCGGTCTGACATCCGGCCACGGGGCCGTCGCGCTGCGCGACGCGCGACGGGTCGTCGTCAAGATCGGCTCGGCCCTTCTGGTAGATACCGAGACGGGCGCTGTCCGCGCGCCGTGGCTGGCCGGTCTGGCCGCAGATGTGGTCGAATTGCAGCAGGCGGGCGTGCAGGTGATCCTGGTATCGTCCGGTTCGATCGCCCTTGGCCGCCGAGTCCTGGGTCTGACGCCGCCCTTGTCGTTGGAGGAATCGCAGGCCGCCGCCGCCGTCGGCCAGTTGCGCCTGGTCGCTGCCTATGACGAGGTGCTGGCCCCTTCGGCCCAGATCCTGCTGACACTGGACGACAGCGAAAACCGCCGCCGTTACCTCAATATGCGTGCGACCTTCGAGACGCTTCTCAACCTCGGCGTCGTGCCAATCGTTAATGAAAACGATACCATTGCCACCGATGAGATACGCTTCGGTGACAATGACCGTCTTGCCGCGCAGGTCGCGGCGATGGCCGGTGCGGACATCTGCGTCCTGCTGTCGGACGTCGACGGGCTTTATACATCAAACCCGAATATCGACCCAGACGCTCAACATCTGTCAGTGGTGGAGACGATCACCGACGACATCGCCGCCATGGCGGGTGAGGGGGTCTCCGGCCTATCGAAGGGCGGCATGATCACCAAGATCATGGCCGCCCGTACCGCGACCGAAGCGGGTTGCGCGCTGGTCATCACGCGGGGCGGTGACCGTCCGCTTTCGGCATTGGCCGCAGGCGCCAGGGCGACATGGTTTCTGGCCCGGGACGATCCGCGTGCCGCACGAAAGCGCTGGATCGCGTCGATGAAGACGCGCGGGACCGTGGCAATCGACGATGGCGCGGCGAATGCCCTGGCCGACGGCAAATCGCTGTTGCCCGCGGGCGTCAGCTATGTCGGCGGTGCGTTCGGGCGCGGCGATCCGGTAACCATCGAAGGACCCGACGGGCGCAAGATCGGGCAGGGCCTGATCCGCTACACCGCCGACGAAGCACGGACGATCAAGGGCCTTCGATCCAGTGACATCGCCGGAACGCTGGGCTATCCGGGACGGGCGGCACTGATCCACCGCGACGACATGGCCCTCTGACGGAGTGCTCCGATGAAAGACCTGACCGACGACATTCCCGCCCTGATGAAGGGTATCGGCGAAGCAGCCTGCGCGGCGGCTTCCGAACTCGCCTGTGCCTCGGCCGAACGCAAGCATGCGGCCCTGATCGGTGCCGCCGAAGCGCTCTGGGCACGCCGGGGCGACGTGTTGGCCGCGAACGCCAAGGACCTGGCATATGGTCGCGAGAAGGGTCTGACCGACGCAATGATGGATCGTCTGGCGCTGGACGAAGACCGCATCCGCGACATCATCGACAGCCTGCGCTCCATCGCCGAACAGCCCGATCCAGTGGGGCGCATACTGGCGGAATGGGACCGGCCCAACGGGCTTCATATCCGCCGCGTCACGACGCCGCTGGGCGTGGTCGGCGTGATCTATGAAAGCCGTCCCAACGTCACCGCCGATGCCGGTGCGCTGTGCCTGAAGGCCGGGAACGCCGTCATCCTGCGCGGCGGCTCCGAGAGTTTTCATTCCAGCCGCGCGATCCATGCCGCGATGGTGGTAGGGCTTCGGAGCGCAGGCCTGCCGGAGGCTGCGATCCAGCTGATCCCGACCCGCGACCGCGCCGCCGTCAGCGCCATGCTGAACGCAACCGACCATATCGACGTCATCGTCCCGCGCGGCGGCAAGGGTCTGGTCGGGTTGGTCAGCCGCGAGGCGCGGGTGCCGGTCTTCGCCCATCTGGAAGGCATCGTTCATATCTATGTCGACGCCTCTGCCGATGCGGACATGGCGCGCAAGATCATCATGAACGCCAAGACCCGCCGCACCGGCATCTGCGGCGCCGCAGAATGCCTGCTGATCCACCGTGACGTGGCCGACACACTGGGTGCAGACATCATCGCCGACCTGATGCGCGAAGGCGTCGAGGTTCATGCAGGCGAGGGGTTGCAGGGCAGTGTCGTGGCGACGGACGACGATTGGGGAACCGAATACCTCGACATGACCATCGCCGCGAAAGTGGTTGAAAACATTGACGAGGCTATCGCACATATCCGCCAATACGGCAGCAATCATACCGATTGCATTATCGCCGAAGAGGCCGCCCCTGTGGCCCGCTTTTTCGAGCGACTGGACTCGGCGATACTCATGCACAATGCATCGACCCAGTTCGCCGACGGCGGAGAGTTCGGAATGGGCGCTGAAATCGGCATCGCCACCGGCAAGATGCATGCACGTGGGCCGGTCGGGGCCGAACAATTGACCAGCTTCAAATACCTCGTTACCGGAAACGGGGCGATCCGCTCATAATCAGTAGTATATAAGGCGACGTTCATGTCGAAACGCCCGAACCTCGTCCGCCGGACGGCCTTCCCAAGCAGCGTCAGCCGCGCGGTCGTCACACCGTTGCAGCCCTCGGTCGTCTATTCCTCGCCCAGTCCCGACGCGCTGGACGATCAATACGGAGGACGCGCCAAGGGATACACCTATGGGCGCGAGGGTCATCCGAACGCCGATGTTCTGGCCGGAATGATAGACCGGCTGGAGGGCGGGGAAGGCGGCATTATAACAGGCTCCGGCATGTCCGCAGTGACCGCCACGCTTCTGGGCCTGCTGTCAGCAGGCGATCATATCGTCGGCGGCAATCAGCTTTATGGGCGCAGCCTGCGGATGATGGTGCAGGATCTGCCGCGATGGGGCATAACCTCGACGCTTGTTGACCCCACCGATGTCCCGGCGATGGAGGCGGCGATCACGCCTGCGACCAGGTTGATGCTGGTCGAAGTAGTGTCGAATCCCACCCTGCGGATCGCCGACATGGAGGGAATTGAACGGCTGGCCAAGGACCGCGGTCTGATCCTAGTCATCGACAACACCTTTACCACGCCCTACGGTTTTCCGGCCTATGCACGCGGCGCGGATGTCGTGATCCATTCGGTGACCAAGCTTCTGGCAGGGCATTCGGACGTCACGCTGGGATATGTGCTGGCGCGTGATCCGGACCACCGCAAGGCGATCTACGACACCAACGTCACACTGGGTCTGACGCCAAGTCCCTGGGATTGCTGGATGGCGGAGCGGGGCCTGTATACGTTTGACATGCGGTTCGAACGGGCGCAGGCCAACGCCGCCGCGATGGCGCAGCTTTTCGCGGATCATGACGCGGTCGAGACGGTGCTTTATCCGGGCAGGTCCGATCATCCCGACCACAATCGGGCAGGCGCGCTGCTGGACGGGCAGTGGGGCAATATGGTCAGTTTCCGGCTGAAGGGCGGGCGGGCGCAGGCCAATGCGCTGACCCAGGCCGCGCCGAACCTCGCCTTCGCGCCGACATTGGGCGATGTCGGCACGACGCTGTCGCATCCGGCGTCCAGCAGTCATCGTGGCCTGACGCCCGAAGGCCGTGCCGCGCTCGGCATTACGGAAGGGTTCTTTCGTGTTTCCATCGGCTGCGAGCCGTTGGAGTTGTTGCAGCACGACTTCACCGTCGCACTGGATGCCGCGCGCTAAGCCGCGGTTTACCGGGGAATTAGATTCCGGCCAGGTTTGGCCGGGTCCGAGTAACACTGTGACGCTCTGGGGTTTGCTGATCATTGATCGAACCCTGTGCCTGGAATAGGCAATGCCGATCCCGCTGGCCTGACCGGAAGCCCCGATATGATTGAAGCAATTCTGAATGCGCTGGCGGAACCGGCAATGCTGCTGGATGCCGCCGGGCGGGTGGCGGTCGCCAACCCGGCCGCGCAGGATCGGCTCGGCGTCTGGGTTGTCGGTCGGTCCTATGTCAGCGTGTTGCGTCAGCCTTCCCTGCTCCAGCCGGTCGAGGAGGCCTTTGCAGAGGGCAAACCCGGTGTCACCCGTTTCGTCCACAGCACGGGCGCCGTCGAAACGCTGTTCGAGGTGACGGTCTCGCCGATTCCGGTACCGGACGGGAGGCGGCAGGTCCTTCTGGTGTTTCGCGACCTGTCAGAGGCACGGGCAGGCGAGTCGATGCGTCGTGACTTTGTCGGCAACGTCAGCCACGAGCTGAAAACCCCGTTGACCGCCATTATGGGATTTATCGAGACATTGCAGGGTCCCGCGCGTGAAGATCCGAAGGGGCGCGACCGCTTTCTGGCGCTTATGGCGCAGGAGACGGCGCGGATGAACAGGCTTGTGTCCGACCTGCTGTCGCTTAGCCGGTTGGAGGGTCAGTCACGCAAGCGGCCCACCGACCGCATAGACATGGCGGCACTGGTGTCCGAAACGATCGGCATGCTGCGACCCGGAGCCGAGGCGGATGCGGTCGAAATCCGCTTCGATGCACCTGCGTCCGCACAGGTTATCGGTGATCGGGATCAACTGGTCCAGATCGTAAGCAACCTGATCGAGAACGCGATCAAATACGGCGCACATCCCGGGATTGTCAGCCTGAGCCTGCTCCATATCGACCGCGAGCCGGTGCTGCGCGGCCCGGCCTGGCGGCTGACCGTGAGTGATACGGGGCCGGGAATTCCGCCGGAGCATGTTCCGCGACTGACTGAACGATTCTACCGCGTCGACACGGGGCGGTCGCGGACGCAAGGCGGCACGGGGCTGGGCCTTGCCATCGTCAAGCATATCGTCAACCGACATCGGGGGCGCCTTCGGATCGAAAGCGTCGAAGGGCAGGGGACAGAAGTTACGGTGATCCTGCCGGCCAGTTAACGCTGCGTCATGACTTTCACAGAACCGACTGTCATAAAACCGTTACGCTTTCGTCACAAAAGGCCAACGCGAATTGACTAGTGCTGCCCAGAGCGCACCTCAAGACGGGGTTCGCCTGACGTCAAATGCCAACCAGGAGCATTCCATGTCCATAAACAAAGCCACCGTTTCGGGTTTTGCAATCATCGCCCTCTCGGCCACCGTGGCAACAGCGCGCGAACAGGTCCAGATCGCCGGGTCGTCCACCGTTCTGCCCTATGCGTCCATCGTCGCCGAAGCCTTCGGCGAGAACTTCGGTTTCCCGACCCCGGTGGTGGAATCAGGCGGCTCCTCCGCCGGTCTGAAGCGGTTCTGCGAAGGCGTCGGCGAGAATACCATCGACATCGCCAACGCTTCGCGCAAAATCCGCGACAAGGAACTTTCTGCCTGCGCCGACGCCGGTGTCACGGATATCATCGAAGTCCGTATCGGTTATGATGGCATCGTTTTCGCCAGCCAGCAGGACGGCCCGGCCTACAACGATTTCACGCCGTCGCAGTGGTATCTGGCACTCGCCTCTCAGATCCCCGGCGAGGACGGAGCGCTGGTCGATAATACCAACAGCACCTGGGCCGACGTCGATGCGGCCTTGCCTGCCGAAGAAATCCTGGCCTTCATCCCTGGTACCAAGCACGGCACCCGTGAAGTCTTCGAGGAAAAGGTGATCCTTCAGGGATGCGAAGATACTGGCGCGCTGGAGCGGATGACGTCCGCTGGCATGTCCGAAGACGACGCCGAGACCGCCTGCATGTCGATCCGCGCCGATGGCCGCAGCGTCGACATCGACGGTGACTACACCGAAACCCTGTCCCGCATCCAAAGCGACGCCAACGGTATCGGCGTCTTCGGCCTGTCGTTCTACGAGAATAACACCGACAAGCTGAAGGTTGCGACGATGAATGGCGTCACGCCTTCGACCGAGACCATCGCTTCGGGTGAATACCCGGTATCGCGTCCGTTGTATTTCTACATCAAGGCAGCGCATCTGGGTGTCATCCCCGGACTGAAGGAATACGCCGAATTCTTCGTCTCGGACGATATTGCCGGTCCCGGCGGACCGCTTTCGGACTATGGTCTCGTTCCCGATCCGGAACTGGCAGCGACACAGGCAACTGTATCCGACGAAACGACAATGAAGTAAGACACGACCGAGACGGGGGGGGCGATTCCCCCCGTTTCTTTTCTGCCACGTCGACCCGGAGCTGCTGCCATGCCCCTCAGCTGGATTTTGCTGATCCTTGCCGTCATTGGCACCATCGCCTTCCTGATGGCCCGGTCGCGCGCGATCGCTACCGTCGACGGGGATGCACGTCGCCTGCACAGCCTTCCAATCTATTATGGCCTGAACGGCGCGTTGATGGCATTGACCCCGGCGCTTGGTCTTCTGGCAATCTGGCTTCTGGTCCAGCCGATCCTGTTGGACCGTTCCATCCTTGCCGATCTGCCTGCCGGCGCGGTTCCCGACGGCGGCACCGCCGCGCTCGTCATGTCGGATGTCCGCCGGGTGGCCGACGGGATCGACAGCGGCATTTCATCGGGTTCCTTCACACGCGACGAACTGCGCGATCTCTCGGTCGAAGATGTCGGCGGCTTGCTGGCATCCGAGGGCACAGCGCTCGGCAGTGCGCTTACAGGTGAGGTTCTCACGGCCGCGACGTCTTATTGGCAGGCCCGCAGTAGCCTGTCATGGATCATGACTATTGCTGTCATCGGTCTGGCGCTGATCGGCGGAGCCTGGGCCGTCAGCCGGTCCAGGGGTGAGTTTCGGGCCCGAAATGTAGTTGAGCGCGGCGTCCTTATCCTGATGATCGCCGCGGCATCCATCGCCATCCTGACCACCCTCGGCATCGTTTTGTCGCTGCTGTTCGAAACTGCAAACTTCTTCCGCCAGTATTCGTGGACGGAGTTTTTCTTCTCGACCACCTGGTCGCCCAGTTTCTCGGGCCGGGGCGGGGCTTCGCAACTTGGCATTCTGCCGCTGCTCTGGGGTACGCTGTATATTTCGACAATCGCGCTGATCGTCGCTGTGCCGATCGGACTGTTTGCCGCGATCTATCTGTCGGAATATGCGGGGAAGAAATTTCGCTCCGTCGCCAAGCCGCTGATCGAGATACTGGCAGGCATCCCGACCATCGTTTACGGGTTGTTCGCGTTGATCACCGTCGGGCCGTTCCTGCGTGATGCCTTCGCTTCGCCGTTGGGCCTCGGAAATTCGGCATCGTCGGTCATGACTGCAGGCCTGGTCATGGGCATCATGCTGATCCCCTTCGTATCGTCCCTGTCGGACGACATCATCAACGCGGTACCGCAGGCGATGCGCGACGGCAGCCTTGGTCTTGGTGCCACGAAATCCGAAACCATACGCCAGGTCATCGTGCCCGCCGCCCTGCCGGGTATCGTCGGGGCAGTGCTTCTGGCCGCGTCCCGCGCCATCGGCGAGACGATGATCGTGGTATTGGGGGCAGGGGCCGCGGCCCGGCTTGACCTCAATCCGTTCGAAGCGATGACAACAGTAACTGTCAAGATCGTCTCGCAACTGACTGGGGACACTGACTTCGCCTCGCCGGAAACGCTTGTGGCCTTTGCACTTGGCCTGACGCTCTTCGTTATCACGCTGGGTCTGAACGTACTGGCCCTGTTCATAGTCCGCAAATACCGGGAGCAGTACGAATGACCGACGCGACCGCGAACACCGCCCCGGCCGGCGCCGGGCAAGGCAGCCTGCTGATCAAGGATAGCCGCACCGCCAAGCGCAACGGGGCGGAAGGCCGATTCAAGATGTATGGCCTGATCGCGGTCTGCATCGGTATCGCCATGCTGATCCTGCTGCTGACGTCGATCCTGACATCCGGTCTGTCGGCGTTCTGGCAGACGACGATCCAGATCGAGGTGACTCTGCCCGAAGAGAAGCTGGACAAGTCCGGCGTCCGCGACCCCGAGGTGATGGCCAAGGTCACGACCTTCGGCTATGCGCCATTGCTGCGCGACGGGCTTGAGGCGACCATCGCGGCCAATGGCATCGAGACCGAACTTTCAGCCAAGGACGCTGCGGAACTGATCTCGGACGAAAGCGTCGCGCAGTTGCGCAACCGCGTCCTGCGCAACCCCGACCTGATCGGCCAGACCGTTTCGGTCGAGGTCATGGCATCGGGTCGCATCGACGGCTTCTACAAGGGACGTGTGACCTATGCCTCGGCTGAGCGCGATACCAATATCAGTCCGGCACAGCTGCAACTGGCCGAAGCGCTCGAGGATAAGGGCCTGCTGAACACATCGTTCAACTGGCTGTTCCTGACTGCACCGGATGCGTCCGACACCCGGCCCGAAGCTGCCGGTCTGGGCGTGGCCATTCTGGGGTCGCTCTACATGATGCTGATCGTGCTGGTGCTGGCATTGCCCATCGGCGTGGCGGCCAGCGTCTATCTTGAGGAATTCGCGCCCCAGAACCGCTGGACCGATCTGGTCGAGGTGAATATCTCGAACCTCGCCGCCGTGCCGTCCATCGTGTTCGGTATACTGGGACTTGCGATCTTCATCAACTTCGCGGGCCTGCCGCAATCGGCACCCATCGTCGGTGGGCTGGTCCTGACGCTGATGACGCTGCCCACGATCATCATCGCCACCCGCGCCGCGCTGAAATCCGTGCCGCCTTCGATCCGCGATGCGGCGCTCGGCCTCGGCGCATCCCGCATGCAGAGCGTGTTTCATCATGTCCTGCCACTGGCCATGCCGGGTATCCTGACCGGCACGATCCTCGGTCTGGCACAAGCCCTGGGCGAAACCGCACCGCTGCTTCTGATCGGCATGGTCGCCTTCGTGCGCGAATATCCCGAAGCACCGTGGGAGGGTGGATTGTTCGATCCGGCCACCGCACTTCCGGTGCAGGTCTTCAATTGGACGCAACGGTCAGATCCGGCCTTCGTCGAACGGGCCAGTGGGGCAATCATCGTTCTTCTGGTATTCCTGCTGCTCATGAACCTGACGGCCATCTTCCTGCGCCGCCGGTTCGAGCGGCGGTGGTAGGACAGGGGCCGAGGCCATGAATGACATGCGATTGACGGAGAGAGTCTTGGACACCGAAACCGATAAACCGAAGATCACGGCCAAGGGCGTGCAGGTCTATTATGGCGATACACATGCCATCAAGGACGTGAATGTCGATATCGCCGACAAGACGGTTACGGCCTTCATTGGCCCATCAGGTTGCGGTAAATCGACATTCCTGCGCTGTCTGAACCGGATGAACGACACTATTTCCATCGCACGGGTCGAGGGCGATATCCGTATCGATGGGGAGGATATCTATGACAAGCGCGTCGATCCGGTGCAGTTGCGCGCCAAGGTCGGCATGGTGTTTCAGAAGCCGAATCCGTTTCCCAAGTCGATTTATGATAACGTTGCCTATGGTCCGCGTATTCACGGGTTGTCCAGGAACAAGTCCGATCTGGATGAGATCGTTGAAAACGCCCTGCGTCGCGCTGCACTCTGGGACGAGGCGAAGGACCGTCTGTCGCAGCCCGGAACCGGCCTTTCGGGCGGCCAGCAGCAGCGTTTGTGCATTGCCCGTGCGGTTGCCACTGCGCCGGAAATACTACTGATGGACGAGCCCTGTTCTGCGCTTGACCCGATCGCAACCGCCCAGGTCGAGGAACTGATCGACGAATTGCGCCAAAGCTATTCCGTCGTCATCGTTACCCACTCGATGCAACAGGCCGCGCGCGTCAGCCAGAAGACGGCGTTCTTTCATCTCGGGCATCTGGTCGAATACGGCGAGACGGGAAAGATATTCACGTCGCCCGAAGATCCCCGAACCGAAAGCTACATTTCCGGCCGGATCGGCTGAGGAGAGAACCATGATCAGCAACACCCACATCGCCAGCGCCTTCGATCGCGACCTGGAGACCATTCAGGGTCTCATCATGAAGATGGGCGGCATGGTCGAAGAGGCAATCGAAAACGCGTCCACCGCGCTTCTGGACAGCGATCTGGACCTCGCCAATGCGACCCGGCGCGGTGACAAAGCCATCGACGCGCTTGAACTTCGCGTGAATGAAGAAGCGGCCCGTCTGATCGCCCTGCGCCAGCCCATTGCCACCGATCTGCGGACCGTACTGTCGGTGTTTCGCATCTCCGCCGCGCTTGAACGGGTCGGGGATTACGCGAAGAACATCGCGAAACGCACTGAAATTCTTCAGGAACTTCATCCGGTGGAGGGTGGGACTGCATCCCTGAAGCGCATGTCCAAGGCAGTTCAGACCATGCTGAAGGATGCCTTGGACGCCTATATTCAACGCGACTCCGCGCTGGCCTACGACGTGCGCGCCCGAGATGAGGAGGTGGACCAGATGTATAATGGTCTGTTCCGGGAATACCTGACCCATATGATGGAAAATCCGCGCAACATAACGGCCTGCATGCACCTGCATTTCATGGCGAAAAACATCGAGCGCATGGGCGATCTGGTGACCGGTATCGCCGAACAGGTCATCTATCTGGTCGATGGCGTCCTGCCGGACGAGGACCGTACCAAGGCCGATATCACCAGCACGACACGCGGTGGAACTGTCACGTGACCCAGCCCTCGGTCCTTGTGGTCGAAGACGAAGCCCCGCAGCGAGAGGTGCTTGTCTATAACCTCGAAGCGGAAGGGTTCGACGTTCGTCAGGCGACCTCCGGTGATGCCGCGCTGGAGCTTGCGCGCGAAGATAATCCGGACCTGATTTTGCTGGACTGGATGTTACCCGAGGTGACCGGCATCGAAGTCTGCCGCCGTTTGAAATCCACCGCTGAAACACGCGGCATTCCGGTCATCATGATCTCGGCCAGATCGGAAGAAGTCGACCGGGTGAGGGGGCTGGAAACCGGCGCGGACGATTATGTCGTGAAACCCTATTCCGTCGTCGAACTCATGGCCCGCATCCGCACGCAGCTGCGTCGGGTCCGACCGGCGTCTGTCGGTGAAAAGCTGGAATTCGCGGACGTCACGTTGGATACCGTCCAGCACCGTGTGTTCCGCGACGGCGTCGAGCTGCATCTGGGTCCGACCGAATTTCGCCTGCTGACAACATTCATGGAACGCCCAGGCCGTGTCTGGTCGCGAGACCAGCTTCTGGACCGGGTCTGGGGCCGCGACATCTACGTCGACAGCCGGACCGTTGACGTGCATGTTGGGCGGTTGCGCAAGGCGCTGCGCACAGCGACAGGTGTCGACGACCCGATCCGCACAGTGCGTGGGGCAGGTTATGCGCTTGGGTAGTAGTCTGCATTTTCAGTAACTTGAACCGTGACTTTCAAGCACTGCGAGTCCTGCCTGAACCAACACATAACTATCCGATAACCAAGATTATGTAAAATAATGCCATGATATTATGTGAGTTGCTCAGAGATCGATTTCCACCACACCGTCACGCTCCGTCGCCCGGCTTTGGCACAGGATGATCGTTGTCTCTCGCTGTGCCTTGGACAATACGTAATCCCGATGCTCGACATCACCTGACACCAGCGCGCATTTACAAACCCCGCATAGCCCATCGGAACATTTCACATCGACCGGTATGCCATTCCTGGTCAACACGTCTGTCGCGCTGCTATCTGCGGGAACGTGCAACTCTCGACCTGACCGCACAAGTCTGAGTATGAAGTCGCGGTTCTCATATTCGACCTGCTCCGGCACCGAGAAATATTCCAGATGCCGGGCCGCTTCCGGGATGCCGGCAGCCTCTGCCTCCGCCATGACCGCGGCCATGTATGGCTCCGCGCCGCAGGTATAAACATGTGCGCCTTCCGGCAGCCCGCTCAGGATCTTTGCGAGATCGGCGCGTGACCCTTCGTCGGTGACGTGCAATGTCGCGCGATTTGCCCATGGTGCGCCAGCGATGTCGTCCAAGAACCCCATGGCGGCCCTCGATCTTCCAGAATAATGCATTTCAAAACAACGTCCTGCGCTATGAAGCTCATGTGCCATGGCAATCATCGGAGTAATGCCGATGCCACCGCCCATCAGAACGGTATGTGATGCTTCAGGATCCAGCGCAAAATGGTTGATGGGACGCGACACGAACACACGTCGCCCCGGCGTGAAAATCCGGTGCATCAGCTTCGAGCCCCCTCGCCCACCGTCCTCGCGCAGCACACCAATGCGATAGGTGCTGCGGTCGGCGGGGTCGCCGCACATCGAATATTGCCGCAGGAACTCGGGCGCTACGACGATATCGAGATGCGCGCCGGCCTGCCATTCCGGCAGGTCGCCGCCGTCTGGCGACCGAAACGTGTATGACATCACACCCTCGGCCGTGACCTCCGCCGCCGCGACTTCGACCTGAATGACCGGGCTGTCGCCTCCGGTGTCATAGATGTGCAAATGCCCGCGCTCATCCCGCTCCAGCAGGGACTTGTATTCCTGCGCCGTTACCATCGCCTGATAAGCCGCAATGCCCGCCTCCCGATCCATCGGGAACGGATACGGCCATGGATGCGGGGCCAGAGGCGCGGGATAGACGGCCAGAGTCTGATCCTTGTATTTCAGCTCCAGATCGCGTTGCAGCGAGCGTTCGTTGACCGGCTTGTCTGTCGAGCGGTATCCGCCGTCGTCGTCCAGCTCCAGATCCCACCACCATTTCTTGATCGGGTTCAGGCCGCCGTTTCCGACCGCATCGTCCAGTCTTGCCAACGCAGGTGCCAGTTTCGGCACGTTCATCGCAGCCCAGCGAAACGGCTTTTCCTTGAACACGCCCTCCAGATTCCACGGGCAGGTCTTCATGCACCGGCCGCACATCGCGCCACCCTCGGTCGTAATCCGATACGTGGCGCATTTCTGGCTGTCGGATTTCCAGATCTCATAGCCGTTGAACATCAGCTTCGGACCGGCTGTGATTGCCCCCGACGGGCATTCCCGCGCGCATTTGTTGCAGCTATCGCAAAACGTCTGCAGACCGAAATCAATCGGTTTGTCATGCGCCATCGGCAGGTCGGTCGTGACGACGCCCGATTTAAGGCGCGGGCCCAGAAACGGGTTCAGGATCACCTCGCCGATGCGGCTGACCTCGCCCAGACCGGACAGAAGCAACAGCGGCGGCTGCAGAACCTCGCCGTCCATCACCGAATGGGCCTTGGCTTTGTAGCCCAGATTGCGGATTTGCCTGGCGATCACCCCGCCCAACAGTGAAAACCGCAGATAGGCACGCATTGACTGCGCAACGCTGATCCAGTCGTCGCCGGACGCGCCCTCCATCGTCTCGTAGCCCTGGTCGATGATCATGCTGATCGCCTGATCGTGCGGCGGGTCGATCACGTCGCCGCGCGCGTCATGACTATACCATGTCCAGTCCGGACAGCGACTGATCCCGATGGCATCGACCCCCAGCCAATACCCCGTCGCCTTGACCAGATCTGCGGCGGCCTGTGGGTCCAGACGTGCCTTTTCGACCGCTGAGTCCCCGTCTTGCAGCAATAAGAATGCCGCCAGGGCCCGACGCTGCGCCATCGACGGCGCGGCCTTGCGAACGTAATGCCCGCCCTTCGAGGCCTCCTGCAAAGGCTTGCCCATGTCGCCGAATTGCGCACGGGCAAACATGTCGGCTCGCTTGGGCACGCGGGCGACATTCGGCTCGTCTATATAGGTCGTGGGCGTGTCGACGCGGCGCAGCGTTTCGAACGGATGCGCGCCGTCGACAAAGCGGCGCTTGGCAAATGGCACCGCGTTGAATGCGTTCTTGGCGAACCCTGCCCCGACCTTCCACGCCAGACCGTGTGCCGAAGCTGGCTGCTCAGTGGCCAGCGGTTGGTCCGGCGCGATCTTGAACGTCGTTGTAACGGCGGCCAGTCCGAAACGAGAGCCGATGTAGGGGTGGGTCAGCCCCCCGTCCCGCACCACCGCTAGACCCGCCGCAACCGCAAGCCGGTTCAGATCGACATCCGATGACGACACAGTATGTCCACGCGCGGCATATCCCAGCAAACGCAGGTAATTGGCCACGACGATGGCAGTTTCCGAAGCCAGCAATCCCGCGCGATGGGCCTGCGCGTCGGCAATCCATTCGGTGCCGACCTCGTTCTTTTCCGGGTCGCGCGGGTTCTCGTACAGAAAGACGATCGCATGAGTATGATCGTCGATGGTCGTGGGCGGGGCTTCAAGCGAGTCCCTTAGGTCGGCCATGATCGTGTCGATGCCAGAGGCGAGCGTCTTGATCTGCCGGGTCTTCAGATCTCTGGCCAACCGGGCAACATCAGGGTTCGAATGCGGCTGTTTCAACAACGCCGCTCGTGGCAGGCGACAGACCCCGACGACAGCCGCATCACAAAAATAGCCAAATGCCTTCAGGTGGTTGGAACGATTTTTCACATCGGTTGGTGCGCCAGCCAGAATCGGGTTGACCGGACCGTCGCGGATCGCGTCCAGCATGGCCTGATGTTCGGCCATCGCATTGATGATCGACGCTGCATCGCTCTTGCGGAAGATCAGCGGGCGGGCCGAAGGGACAGTCGACAGATCAGGCATCGCATCGCTGCGCGCCAAGCGCTCCGAGGGATACGGTCCCATGTGAACCGGACGATTGGCATCGGAAAAGAAGCGGAGCGTCATAAGGTGCGGGTCCATACTGTCGGTGGCATATGTCCGCCGGATGGTCTGGAATACGCAACCCCGAACTCTGATGCGCACGAATTGCCTGCCCTGGATCAGGGCAACCCTGAAGGCAGGGTCGGCTCGACACGGGTGGAACGGTCGTCCAAGGTGAATTTCTTTGATAACGAGTTTGTTTGAATGTCAAAGCGTGCCACCGATACCGAGCAGTTTCTACTCGATCTGATGGTTCAGCCGGATATCGAGAATGCCTGGTCCAAGCTAAAGGATCGTATGGCCGGTTACGGGTTCGACCGTGTTCTTTATGCGGCCACACGGTTTCGGACGGATCACACGACAGGCGATCTCAGGGATGCATTCATCCTGACCAACTATCCCAAGGAATTCACCGACCCCTATCTCGAAGGCGGCCTGTTTCGCGACGCCCCCATGGTCCGCTGGGCTATGCAGAACGTGGGCACCTTGTCCTGGGGTGAAATTGCCCGTGATGCCTCCGAAGGCCGATTGCCTCCCGAAGTCATGCGCGTGGTCGAATTCAATCGGAAGCATGGCATCGTAGCGGGCTATGGTATCAGTTTCCCGCGCCATTCCGTCCGCGCAGGTCACGGGATCGGGCTGGGCAGCACGACCATGACGCAAGCAGAAGCGGATGCGATCTGGGCGAGCAGCGGCAACGAGATCGAGTTGATCTGCCACGTTACACATCTGACGTTCCTGTCCCTGCCCTATGGTCTGCACGGGCGGAATCTGACGAATCGCCAGCGCGAGGTTCTGGAACTGATAGCCGATGGCAAGACAGTCCAGGATATAGCAGTCCTGCTGAAAAAATCGCCTGCGACGATCGAGAAACACCTGAGACTGGCGCGCAAAGAACTGAATGTCGAAACGACAGCTCAGGCGATATTGAAAATATCAATTCAAAATCAGTTTTTTATGTATGATCCTTAACCAAATTTTAATTTTTACCGAAAGGTAAGGTTTTCCCTACTTACCTTGGGTAAAGGCAAATGACATCCTGAACGTGTTCTGTGAGTGATGGCAATTTCGCCAAGAACTATTCGGACGCGGTGTGACGGTGCCCTTAAACCGCCATTGCGCTCCGCCCGATGAAGTTCGGACCCGCGAGGTTCCGGGGAATTACCCCCGGAACCGAGCACTTCGGGGACAGTCTCTTCCCTACAGCCCCGAAATGGAATCGGCGCCAAGGTTCACCCTTGGCGCCGCACCATTATCGTGATGGCAGACAGATCAGCTCTTGCCGACTGCGGCGACTTCGGCGGCGAAATCTTCGACCACCTTCTCGATGCCCTCGCCCACTTCCAGACGCACATAGCCGGTAACTTCGACGCCCGCGTCCTTGGCGGCCTGGGCGACGGTCACGTCCGGGTTCACCACGAACTGCTGGTTGAGCAGCGTGACTTCGGCCATGTATTTCTTCATCCGGCCTTCGATCATCTTTTCGATGACCTGCTCGGGCTTGCCGCTTTCGCGGGCGATGTCGATCTGGACCTGACGCTCCTTGTCGACGATTGCCGCGTCGAGGTCCGCTTCAGACAGCGATGCCGGATTGGCCGCGGCGACGTGCATCGCGACCTGCTTGCCAAAGGCGTCGTTCGACGACGACAGCGCGACCAGCACACCGATCTTGCCCATGCCCGGCGCCGCGGCGTTGTGGACATAGGAAACGACTGACCCGCCGGACAACTTGGCCATGCGACGCACGGACATATTCTCGCCGATGGTGGCGATCTTGTCGGTGACCATCGATTCGACGGTCTTGCCACCGACCTCGGCGGCCTTCAGCGCGTCGATATCGTCGACCTTCAGCGCGGCCTCGGCGATATCCGACACCATTTTCTGGAAGTCGGCGTTCTTGGCAACGAAATCCGTCTCGGAGTTCACTTCGACGGCGACGGCCATACCGTCGGCCACGGCCACGGCGACAAGGCCTTCGGCGGCGGTGCGGCCGGATTTCTTGGCAGCCTTGGCCAGACCCTTGGTCCGCAGCCAGTCAACCGCAGCTTCCATGCTGCCGTCGTTTTCGGTCAGTGCCTTCTTGGCATCCATCATGCCCGCGCCGGTCGTGTCGCGCAGTTCTTTCACCATCGCAGCAGTAATCGCCATGATCCTGTCTCCTTTAGAAATGGGGATGGGCGCGGCCTAGATGACCGCGCCCCGTAACCGATTGATGTCCCTGGGCTTACGCCTCGGCAGGGGCTTCCTTGGCGGGGGCTTTCTCGGCCTCGGGTGCGGACGCGGACACTGCATCATCCACATCGGGTTCCACGGCTTCGCCCGGATCGACGGATTCTTCGACGTTGTCCATCTCACCGATGTCTACACCGGCGGCGCCCAGCTGTGCGGACATGCCATCCAGAGCGGCGCGGGCGACCAGATCGCAGTACAGGCCGATGGCACGCGCCGCATCGTCATTGCCTGGAATGATATAGTCGACGCCATCGGGCGAGCAGTTGGTATCGACGACCGCAACCACCGGGATGCCCAGCTTCCTGGCTTCGGCAATGGCCAGATCTTCCTTGTTCACATCGATAACGAACAGCAGATCGGGCAGGCCGCCCATTTCGCGGATGCCGCCAAGCGACGCCTGCAATTTGGTCTGGTCCCGCTCCATGCCCAGACGCTCTTTCTTGGTCAGGCCGGCAAACCCCTGCTCCATCGATTCGTCGATGGATTTCAGGCGGTTGATCGAATTGGACACGGTCTTCCAGTTGGTCAGCGTGCCACCCAGCCAGCGGTGGTTCATGTAGTATTGCGCGCAACGCTCGGCGGCGTCGGCGACGGGCTTCTGGGCCTGGCGCTTGGTACCGACGAACAGGATGCGCCCGCCACGGGCGACGGTGTCGCGCACGACCTGCAATGCCTGGTCCAGCATCGGGACGGTCTGCGTCAGATCCATGATGTGGATGCCGTTTTTGGCACCGTAGATGTACGGCCCCATGCGCGGGTTCCAGCGTTGGGTCTGGTGGCCAAAGTGAACGCCGGCTTCAAGCAGCTGACGCAGGGAGAAATCAGGCAATGCCATGTCTCTAATCCTTTCCGGTTTGAACCTGAGCGGGGGATCAGAGCATGACGCTCAACCGGTGGACCGTTCGGGGATGTCTCCCCCGAGGGCCCGCCCCCGCCTGTGAAGTGGGTCGCGTCTAGGGGGTGCGGTGTCCGGGTGCAAGGGGAAATCGCGGTGAACGCAATGTATGGCGACAGTGCATATTCGGGTATTACGCGGGTCATACGATCGGCGCAGGCTGCTGTGTTGCGCGCACTTCTTCTGGAATGACACCTTGTGGTCGACACCGGCGGAGCCGGTGCCACTCTGTCAGGGAATGATCCGGGTGTATTTCTGGCCTTCCAGCGTCGCACCGGCCAGCAGTCCCGCCTGTCCGAACACCACGGCGATCACCGGGGTCAGCAGTGCAGTCGTGTCGGTCGACAGGTTGCCCGCATTGGAGGACACGGCATATTCCAGGTTCGCCCCGGCGGTCCAACCCTGCGACGCGCGGAAATTGGCCAGCGCGGGTTGCGTCATGAAGAACAGCGCGTGGCTGTATTGCTGCCCGCCGATCTGCAATCCGAAGGACGCGGCAGTTGTGGAATAGTAATCCACAGTCACGTCGTCGATGCGCAGCGCACCGCGGCCATACGCCCCGCCGAAGCCGAAGCCGGCCTCGGTCACGACCGGCATCATCAGGATGCCCGCGGCCTTGCCCGCCAGGACCTGCGTGTCAGGCAGGGTCGCATACATAAAGTTGAAAGCTGCATCGACGCGACCATCAATGCGGTCACCGCCATCGCTGCCGATGCCGTTGCCGCAGGCGGCCAGCGCCAACGGGGCGGAAGCCGTCGCAAGGAAGCGACGACGTGAAAATACGGTCATGGGTTGTGTCCTGTCCAAGTCTGCTCTGACGGTCGAAGTCTGATGCCCGATCCGTTGCGAAATATTAGCAGCCCCTGTCGGACCTGTCACCCCTCAGGGATGCCACGGCTCTGACGCGGCGGGAGCAGCGCCCGGATCGGTGCCGGTCTCGGCGGTCCCGGTGCCCTCGGGCGCGACTTCAGGGAAGGCTGCGGCAAAGCGGGTGGCCTGCCGGTGAGTCCATCGCAGGGACAGGTAAATGCCGTCTTCGCCCTGCGTTTCTTCCAGGACGGCGCCTTCTTCGTGCAACCATGCGCGGGCCTTCCCGGCATCGAAGGGCAACGTCAGCGTGATTTCGCTCAAGGCCGCCGTCATCTCGGAGGCGATGCGCTCCAGAAGCGCATCCAGCCCCTGCCCCGTCAGTGCCGACCCCAGATAGACGTCGTCACGCCGGGCGGCCAGATTTTCCGCCGCGGCCATATCGTCGGATGTCAGAGCGTCGGCCTTGTTCCACATTTCCAGCCGCGTGATGTCGTCGTCGACGCCAAGCGCCTCCAGGATGGCTTCGACGTCCCGCGCCTGAACCTCGGTCTCGGGGTGGGAAATGTCGCGGACATGCACGATCAGGTCGGCGTCCAGCACCTCCTCCAGCGTGGCGCGGAAGGCGGCGACCAGTTGCGTCGGCAGGTCGGAGATGAACCCAACCGTGTCCGACAGAATCACCTTGGTATCATGCGGCAGGTCGACCGATCGCATCGTCGGGTCCAGCGTCGCGAACAGCATGTCCCTGGCCATCACGTCGGCCCCGGTCAGGCGGTTGAACAGCGTCGATTTGCCCGCGTTGGTATAGCCCACGAGGGCCACGACCGGATAGGGCACCTTGGCACGCGCGGCACGGTGCAATTCGCGGGTCTTCACGACCTTGTCCAACTGACGCCGCAGCTTGGTCATCTGCTCATCGATGGCGCGGCGGTCGGCCTCGATCTGCGTCTCGCCCGGACCGCCCACAAAGCCAAGGCCACCGCGCTGCCGTTCCAGGTGGGTCCAGGCGCGCACCAGACGGGTCCGCTGATAGGTCAGCGCCGCCAGTTCGACCTGCAACACGCCTTCGCGGGTGGCGGCCCGGTCGGCGAAGATTTCGAGGATCAGGCCGGTGCGGTCCAGCAGTTTGACCTTCCACGCCTTTTCCAGATTGCGTTGCTGTACTGGCGTGACGGTGCCGTCGATCAGGATCAACTCGATCTCGTCGGCCTCGATCCGGGCGCGCAATTCCTCGACCTTGCCCTTGCCGAACAACATGCCGGGATGCGGGTTGGGCAGGCGCACGACGTCTCCGCCCGCCACGTCCAGCCCCGGAAGGGCGTGGGCCAGCGAGATGCATTCGTCCAATGAGTGTTGTGGCGTTCGACCGGAGCGGTCGCCAGCGCGGGTGTCGGGGTGCAGGACCAGGGCGCGCGTCGGCACAGCCTCGGTCGAGTGGGTGACGTCAGGTGGGTTCGCCAGCGGTTTCTTCCTCACCGTTGTAAAGGCTGATCGGCTGCGCCGGCATCACCGTGGAAATCGCGTGCTTGTAGACCAGTTGGCTTTGGCCGTCGCGGCGCAGCAACACGCAGAAGTTGTCGAACCAAGTGATAACGCCCTGCAATTTGACGCCGTTGATCAGAAAGATCGTCACCGGCACCTTCGTCTTGCGGACGTGATTGAGAAAAGCGTCCTGAAGGTTCTGCTTGTCCGATGCCATGTCAGCCCGTCCCTGTCCCACGCGCCCATTTTCGGGCGTCAGTTAACAATCCGGACTTTATGGGGCGGGCACGATGAAGTTTCCACCCCTGATCCGCAGGATTCTGACGTGGCGTGACAGGGCGTTGCCGAAACGACAGTCGGGCCGCCACCGCAGGACGTCCCCGGTCGATCAATCGCGCCAGAATTCCGGGTTCAGAAGTGCGATAAACGCAAGCGCTTCCAGGCGGCCCAGCACCATGGCCAGGGCCGAGACGATCTTGGCCATATCGGGCAGGGCATTCATCGCCCCCTGCCCGCCCAGCACGATTTCGGCGAGCGGTCCGGTCGTCGTCAGACAGGCCACCGCCAGGGCGAGCGCGCCGTCGAAATCGAGGCCGGTCAGTGTCAGGGCCAGCGTCACGGCCGCGATGGAGGTGGCGAACAGCATGAAGAACACCCAGGCCGCCTCGATCCCGCCGGGGGGAATACGGCGCACAGCCCCGCTGTTGCCCGCGACGGAATGCGGATGGACCAGCATGTTCATCTCGTGGCGGCCCTGCGCATAGAGCGTATAGATGCGCAGCAGCTTGACACCGCCCGCCGTGGTCGCGACCCCGCCCCCGAAGATCGTCAGACCCAGCAACAGGACCGAAGGCGCGCCCAGACCCGACCAGGCCTGCGCCGCCTGCCACTGCGCACTTTCGAATCCGGTTGTCGTCAGGAAGGACAGCGCGGTGAAGGCCGACCCCCAGATCGCGCCGACGGCGGCACGCGCATCGTCCGCGCGACCCACCTCGTAGGCGCCGATCCAGTGACGGGCGAACAGGACGACCGTCACCGTACCGACGATCATGCCCGCGATCCGAAGCTCCCGGTCATTGGCAAGATTGCGCATGTGATCGCGGTTCATGTCCGTCGTGAAGGCCTGCCGGGTGATCGCGAAGATCAGGAAGGCCGCCACGGCCACCTCGCCCGGCCAGCCCGCGCCGCTGCCTGAAATCTTGGTGCCGTCGGTGATGCCCGAGGTCGACATCGTCGACATGGCATGGATCAGGGCGGTCGTCCCGTTTTCCCCAGCGATCACGAGAATGCCCCATAGCACCACCGTCAGCGAGACGTAGACCGGCACCAGCGTCGACACTGCCCTGCGGACCCGCGATTCGGGCTCGATGGCCTGCGCCAGATCGCGGGTGGAACGGGTTTCAGCGCGCCGCGTCGTGTTCGCCTCGGCCACTTCGAAGCCACCCAGGTTCAGGGGGGCCAGGATCGCGATGGCCGCGACCCATACGATCATGCCGCCCTGCCATGCGACCATTGCCCGCCACAGATGCGCCGTCGACGACAGGCGGTCTGGCGAGAACAGACTGCCGCCGGTGGTGGTGATGGCGGCGACCATTTCGACATAGAGGTTGATGGCGCGGGTGTTCGAGACGATGCGGCCCAGCGGCAGCGCGGCCATCAGGGGCAGCAGGGTAAAAGCCGACAGCAACGCGATCAGATGGCTGCGCGTCGCATTGCGCGAGCGGTCGCGCGCCGTCGCCACGGCGATCGCCGCCAGCAGCGCCAGCAGAAGCGTTCCGGTATAGAAGAAGGCCTGTGCCTCGTGGTGCGCCCTGAGGGTCAGTGCGTGCAGTGCCGGAATATACATCGACGCCGCAAACACCGCCGAGAGCTTGACGATCAGCGGCACGCGGCGGAATACGCCGGTCACTGCGCCGGCGTCCGCACTGTGAAGCTGCCGTCCGGGTCCGTCACGGTGCGGGGCGTCAGAAACCGGCGCATCAGAAGAAGTCCACCTGCACCTGCAACAGCCGCTCTACTTCCGGGATGTCGGAGGACAATGCGAAGATCGCGACCACGTCCCCCTCCTCGATGCGGGTGCTGCCTTCCGGCCGGATGACGCGCCCGCCGGATTTCTGGATGGCGCCGACCAATGCGCCTTCGGGAAAGTCGATTTCGCTGATGATGCGACCGGTCATGGGCGAGGTGGACAAGACCTGCGCCTCGATCACCTCGGCCTCGGCATCGCCGACGGAATAGACGTTGCGGACCCGGCCATGTCGAACATGCCGCAGGATCGACGACACGGTCGTCTGCCGGGGATTCACATAGGCGTCGATACCCAGCGGTTCCAGAAGCGGCACCAGCGTCGGATCGTTGATCAGCGCGATGGTCTTGGAACACCCCGCGGCCCTGGCGCGCACGGCAGCCAGCAGATTGGTCTTGTCGTCGTCCGTTACCGTCAGCACGGCATCCGCACGGTCGATGTTCGCTTCGCGCAGAAGATCGATGTCCAGGCCGTCGCCCGACAGAACGATCGTCCGCTCCAGTGCTTCGGCCGCGCGCTCGGCGGATTTGCGGTCCCGCTCGATCATCTTGGCGCGGATGCGTTCGGGGGCCGCCTCCAGCGCCTCGGCCACGGCCAGGCCGACATTGCCGCCGCCGATGATGACGACGCGTTCCTGCTTGCGGACCTTCTTGCCAAAAATCTCCTGCGTGCGGTTCAGATCGTCGGAATGCGTCAGGATATAGACCTGATCGCCCGCCTTGAGCTGATCGCCGGGATCGGGCGCGAACAGGCGCCGGTTTTGCCGACGCACACCCACAACAACGGCACGTAACGTGCTGAAAAGTTCAGACAATTGCCGCAGCGGTGTGTCCAGAACCGGACAGTCTTCATCAAGTTGCAGACCAAGGAATTGCACCTTTCCGTCCATGAATTCCTCGACATCGAAGGCTGCGGGCGCGCGCAGGCGGCGCAGCGCGGCCTGCGCCACCTCCCTCTCGGGGCTGATGACGACGTCGATGGGCAGGTGGTCGCGGCGATACAGATCCGCGCGCACCGCCGACAGGTAGGATTGCGCCCGCAGGCGGGCGATCTTGCGCGGCACGGTAAAGATCGAATGCGCCACCTGACAGGTCACCATGTTGACCTCGTCCGAATGGGTCGCGGCGATCAGCATGTCGGCGTCCTCGGCCCCGGCCCGCTCCAGCACGTCCGGATAGCTGGCAAAGCCGGTAATGCCCTGCACGTCCAGCGTATCGGTGGCCCGGCGCACCAGTTCGGGGTTGTTGTCGACCACAGTGACGTCATTGCGTTCGCCCGCCAGATGGCGCGCGATCTGCCAACCGACCTGCCCTGCGCCACAGATGATGACCTTCATAGTGCGCCCTTTGCGGCCCGGATACAGAAGGCAATGGATAAGCCTGCCCGGCGGTGCGGGTCAACGGGGCCAGCAGATGTCTGACATTTGGTCAACAGGTCGAAATCAAATGTCTGACTTTTGAAAGCCTGCCCCGAGTGATTGCCAGCTTTGTCGCGGCTGCTAGGTAAGAAGCCATGAAGTACACGTTACCCTTCCTGATCGCGCTGAGCGCTTGCGGGGCCGGTCCCACGCAGCCCGTCTGGCTCAAACCCGGAACGCCAGCCCTGACCGCCGAGCAGGATTACCTTAGTTGCGCCGCCAAGGCCCGTCGCGATTTTCCCGCTGACCGCAGGATCGACACCTCGCCCCGTGTCACCATCGGGGCGGGTGGCTGTCGCAGCGGTATCTGCGTCGGTGTCGAAAACGGATCGGACGTATTCAACCGCGATGCCAATGCCGGTTTGCGCGACCGCGCGGTGTCGGCCTGCATGACCGGGCGCGGGTACAATCAGCGCAGCCTGCCCGTCTGCAAGGCCGGCACTGCAACGCAACTGCAAAGTCAGCCGTTCGACACGACCGGCCTGTGTGTCGCGAATGGCCGGATTGCCGCGCCCGCCCGATGATCCGCCGCTGTTAGTCGTCGACGCGCGCGACCCGTGATCCGCCGCGCGCGCTGGTCACCACGCCCAGCGACTTCAGTTTGCGGTGCAACGCCGAGCGCTCCATCCCGACGAAGCTTGCCGTGCGGCTGATGTTGCCACCGAAACGGTTGATCTGCGTCATCAGGTATTGGCGTTCGAACAATTCGCGCGCCTCGCGCAGCGGCACCGACGCCAGGCTGCCCGATAGTGTCATGTCGCCGGAATCGCCGCCGCCATTGTTCGGACTGGGCAGTTCGGTCGGCTCGATCGGGCCGGTCCCCTCGCCCAGAATCAGCACGCGCTCGATGACGTTGCGCAATTGTCTGACATTTCCGGGCCAGCGCATGGTTTGCAGCAGGGCCTTGGTCTCCTCGCCCAGTTCCCGCAACGGCAGGCCCTGCGCCTTGTTCAGCGATGCGATGAAGTGATCCGCCAGCACGGGAATGTCGTCGCGGCGGTCCTCCAGGCTGGGCACCGGGATCGGGACGACATTGAGGCGATGAAACAGTTCTTCCCTGAAACGGCCGGCGCGGATTTCATGATCCAGATCGCGGTTGGTCGATGAAATCACCCGCAGGTCCACGCGGACTTTCTCAGTCCCGCCAACCCGTGTGAAGGCCTGATCGACCAGCACCCGCAGGATCTTGGACTGCGTGCCAAGCGGCATATCGGCCACTTCGTCGAAATAGATGACGCCTTCATGCGCCTGTTCAAGAAGACCGGGTTCAACGCCTTTTTCCGGGCTTTCACGACCGAACAGCACGGTCTCCATCCGGTCCGGTTCGATCGAGGCGGAACTGACCGAGACAAAAGGCGCCGAGGCGCGGTTCGACTTGGCGTGAATGTAACGGGCGGCGACCTCCTTGCCCGAACCGGCAGGCCCGGTCAGCATGACGCGCCCATTCGAGTTCATCACCTTTTTAAGCTGCGCCACCAGACCCTTGTAGGCGACGGACTGGCCGATCATCTCGGCGGACGATGCATCTTTGCGTCGCAATTCACTGTTCTCCCGGCGCAGACGCGAGGTTTCCATCGCCCGGCCCACGACAACCATCAACTGGTCGATGTTGAAGGGTTTTTCGATGTAATCGTAGGCCCCCTGCTTGATGGCGGCGACCGCGATCTCGATGTTGCCATGGCCCGAAATGATGATGATCGGAATATCCGGGTGGCTGCGGCGCACGGATTTCAGAATGTCGATCCCGTCCATGTCGCTGCCCTTGAGCCAGATATCCAGGATCATCAGGCTGGGCGCCTCGTCCTCGATCGCGCTCATGCACTGATCTGCAGTACCCACTTTTCGACAGGAATATCCTTCATCTTCAAGGATATCCGCGATGAGACTGCGGATATCTGCCTCGTCGTCCGTGATCAGGATGTCGCCCATGTGTTAACTCTCCTCAATGCGGGGAAGCCTTATGACGGCCTCCGCCCCTGTATGACCTGTGGCATCCGGAGCGGCATCCGCCAGTTCCAGCGTGCCGCCGTGTTCCTCGATGATCTTCTTGACGATCGGAAGGCCAAGCCCGGTGCCCTTGTCGCGCGTCGTCACATAGGGCTCGAACAGTTTCGCGCGGTCTTCCGGAAGACCTATGCCATTGTCGCTGATGCGAATTTCCAAATGGCTGCCATTTGGGTCGTTGATCAGTGAAACACCCACCCGCTTGTCGAAATCATCGCCCGTCTTTTCCACGCGCGTCTCGATCGCCTCGCCCGCGTTCTTGATGAGATTGGTAAAGGCCTGTCCCATCATCGTCTGATCGAATTCCGCCTGCAGCTTGCCTGCGGGGATATCCTCGACGATCTCCACCGGGTCCAGCGCGGCGCGTTGCAACATCACGGTTTCCCGCAGAAGACCGGCCAGATCGCCGCGACGGCGCTCGGGTTCGGGCATGCGTGCAAATTTACTGAATTCATCAACGATGCGTCGCAAGTCATTGGTCTGGCGCACGATCACATCTGTCAGCTCACCCAGTTTCTCGGCGCTTTCCGGCTCCAGCTCGCGGGTGAAGCGCCGTTTGAGGCGTTCGGCGGACAACTGGATCGGCGTAAGCGGATTCTTGATCTCATGCGCGATGCGCCGTGCCACGTCGCCCCAGGCCGCCATGCGCTGCGCCGAGACCAGTTCGGTCACGTCGTCGAAGGCCACCACGTAGCCTTCGGCAGCACCGTCGGCACCGGGGCGGGTTGCGATGCGGACCAGCAGGTTCTCCAGCCGTCCGCCCCGGGCCAGCCGGATCTCTTCCTGCATGGTTTCGGACCGGACGTCGCGCAGCCGTTCGAACAGCGGTGTGAATTCCGGTACGACCTGATCCAGCAGCACCCCATAGCGTTCGCCGTCGATGCCAAGCAATCGCTGGGCCGAGCGGTTCATGAAGTCGATCTTGCCATCCGGGTCCAGCCCGATGACACCCGCTGTCACCGACCCCAGCACGCTGTCGAACAGGCGACGGCGGCGTTCGGTCTGCATGTTGGTCTCGACCAGCGCGTCGCGTTGCCCTTTCAGTTGCCGGGTCATCTGGTTGAAGATACGGCCCAGCATGGCGATTTCATCGTCCCCCGCCTCCTCCTTGACGCGAACGGAGAGGTCGCCCTGCCCGACCCGCTGTGCCGCTCCGGCCAGCCGACCGACCGGGCGCGACAGACGTTCGGCGAACCACATTCCGGCCCAGGTCGCCGCCAGAATCAGGATCAGCGCAAAGCCCAGATAGAGCAGCCCGAATTCGAACAGCAGCCGACCGCGATCCTGTTCGAGCTGCTGATAGAGCTTGGCCGTCTCGCGGGTTTCATCCAGCAGTTGCAGGATGTCCCCGTCGACCGTGCGCGACACGTAAAGATAGCGATCATTGAAGGCTGTCAGTTTAAGAAGGGCGCGGAACTCATTGACATCCTTGTCCTCCATCAGAATGACAGAGCCTTCGGCAGCCTGTTGCAACCGCAGCGGGTCGATCGGTACGAAGTCGAACAGATAGGAACGGTCGCCCCGGGCGCGGATTTCGCCGGCACCATCGACGACGAAGGCTTCGGCCAGGCCGCGCTGCACCAGCTCCTGGCCCTGCGCAAGAACCTGTCGCAGATCGCCATCGGCCATGAAAAACAGCGACCGTTTGGCGACATTCAGATACCCCGCCAACGCGCGTGCATCCTCGGTCAGGCCATCGCGGTGTTCCTGCGCATAGGCCTGCGCGGCCTCAACCGAATTGCCAAGCGCGTTGCGGACACGGTCGGAAAACCACCCTTCCAGACCGATATTGATCGTGACCGTGGCGAAAACCGCGGTCAGGATGGTCGGGATCAGAGCGATGCCAGTGAACACCCCTGTCAGCCGCAGGTGCAACTGAGACCCGGCAGAACGGTTGCGCCGGGCAGCGATCATCCGGGTGACACGGCGGACCACCAGTGCCGCGACAGCCAGGATATAAACCAGATCGGCCAGCAGGACAGCGCGGAGCCACGACAAGTCACCCGCATCAGGCCCCCGCAGACCCAGTGACAGAAACGTCAGGACGACAAGAACCGGCCCCATCACCACGAGGGAGACCGTCAGAATCGCCTGTGCCTGGCGACGACCGCTCCAGAGTATGGCGCGGGGCACAGGGCTCACGTGGCTGGCAGAAGCCCGCAAAATATCCTCATTTCAATGTCTTACCGCGCGACTGCCTGCCGGGTTGTTCCCGATCTGCAACGCCTGTGGCGGTTTTACATCAATTTGCGCCGCCGTGTCACGAGGATATCGAGATCGGTGATCTTCTTGCGCAGCGTATTGCGGTTTATGCCCAGAAGATCGGCGCATTTCGCCTGATTTCCGCCGGTCGCATCCAGCGCGATCTCGATCAGCGGGGCTTCGACATCGCGCAGAATGCGCTGATACAGGCCAGGGGCCGGAAGCTGTCCGCCCTGCAGATCGAAGTGACGCCGGAGATGCTTTTCCACCGCCTCGCTCAGTTTGTCGGTCGCGGCAATGACGCGCGGCCCGGCGGCGAAGGTGCCCAGAACCTGTTCCACCTCGGAGCGGGTGATCTCCTCGGCGGGCGACATCACGACCAGACGGCGTGTCGTATTCTCCAGTTGCCGCACATTGCCGGGCCAGGGATGCGCGCGAATCTGCGCCATGGCGTCGTCGGAGAAACGGCGCAGGGTGGCGCCGTCGCGTTCTGCACGGCTCAGGAAATGTGCCGCCAGAAGCGGAATATCGTCGACCCGTTCACGCAGGGCCGGCACGTCAAGCTGAGCCCCGGCCAACCGATAATAGAGATCGGATCGGAAACCACCCGGCCCGTCGACGTCCAGCCGGGGCGTCAGATCGCGTTGCGCGGTCGCCATGATGCGGGGGCCGTCGCTGGGAAGACTGTCGATCAGGCGCACGACGCGAGCCTGAATTTCAGGTTCCAGATCGCCCACTTCGTCAAACAGGATCGAGCCGCCACGCGCCTTGGCCAACAGGTCCGAGGGTCCATCGAAACTGACCAGATCCGCTCCGGTCGCAATCACGAAAGGCAGAGTCCGGCGATCGCTGAAGTCATGGATTGCATGGGAAATCAAAGATTTGCCAGTTCCCGATTCACCCGTAATCAAAACCGGAAGGTCGTTGTTCATCACCCGCGCGACCATCCGATATAGCGCCTGCATCCGCGGCGTGCGACCAACCAGCGGCAGGTCGTCGGTCTTTTCCGGCTCGGCCGTCGCGGGACTGGTGGTACGCTTCTGTTCCAGGGCGCGGGCGGCGCGTTTCATCAGGTCGGGCAGATCGAAGGGCTTGGGCAGATAGTCGTAGGCCTCGGCCTCGGTCGCCTGGATCGCGGTCATGATCGTGTTCTGGGCCGAAATCACGATCACCGGCAGGCCGGGTCGTTCGGCACTGATTTTTGGCAGCATTTCCAGACCGTTGCCATCCGGCATGACAACATCCGAAATAACCAGATCGCCTTTGCCCTCCTCGACCCAGCGAAGAAGCGTCATCAGCGATGACGTGGCATGCACCTTGCATCCGGCACGGGTCAGTGCCTGCGTCAGGACGGTGCGGATCGTGCGGTCGTCGTCGGCGACCAGAATTGTTCCGTCCATTCTTGTTACTCCTCAGTGCTTTGCAGGTCGGTCTTCATATCTTTTGGGGCAAGCGGCAGAGATATGCGAAACACCGTCCGACCTGGCACACTGTCGACCGAAATCCAGCCGTCATGGTCCTGAACGATCTTGGAGACCAGCGCGAGGCCCAGTCCGGTGCCGTTCTCGCGGCCGGATACGAAAGGTTCGAACAGGTTGCCGGTCAGCTCCGGCGGGATGCCTGGACCATTGTCGATGATCTCGATCTGGAGCGGCACCGATCCGCCGCTTCCATCCGGCCGACGCACACGCAACGACAGTTCATAGAAGGTTCTGATAGTAATTTCACCATCATTTTCAGCCGCTTGCGCAGCGTTCTTCAGGAGGTTCAGAAACACTTGCTGCAATTGATCGGGGTCCGCCCAAGTCGATGGCAACGAGGGGTCGTAGGCTTCGATAATGTTCATGTGGGCGGCAAAACCGACCATGGCGGAGCGGCGCGCGCGGTCGAGGATGTCGTGGATATTCACGGCCCGGCATTGCGGCGGGCGCAGGTTCCCGAACTGCTCCACCTGTTCCAGGAGTTTCACGATGCGGCGGCTTTCCTCGACTATAAGATCTGTTAATTCAACGTCTTCTCCGGTAAGGTTCATCCCCAAAAGCTGAGCCGCGCCGGTAATCCCTGCCAGCGGGTTCTTGATTTCATGGGCCAGCATTTCGGCCATGCCAATGGCACTGCGCGCCGCCGAGCGGGAATCGCGCGCCCGGTCCAGCCGTCCGGCAATATCCTGAGGCGAGATCAGGATCAGAATGCCGTTGTCCAGCGGGGCCAGATGCAGGTCGCAGCGCACGGCAAGCGACGGGCCCAGCCGCACCGTCGCATCGTGCAGAGTCAGCGGGGCGAAGGTCCGGCGCACCCGCGTCGTGGCGGCAGCCAGCCCGTCTTCCAGGTCCATCAGCGACGGCAGGGCCGCGCCCGCCAGAT
Organism: Jannaschia sp. L-14R; assembly: GCF_056857695.1. NCBI lineage: Bacteria > Pseudomonadati > Pseudomonadota > Alphaproteobacteria > Rhodobacterales > Roseobacteraceae > Jannaschia > Jannaschia sp. L-14R. The sequence continues at coordinate 284,878 of NZ_JBSXNP010000010.1, read as the reverse complement.
GCTTGGCCGACCGGTTCAGGAAGCCCTCGGCCGGGCCGTTGACGGCATCGATCCGATCGTCGGCGTCCAGAACAAGCGCCGGGATCGGCAGGGCCTGCCAGATGGGACTGCCGGTCATGCCGCGCACCGGGTCGCCGGGATCAGCGCGGCAGGCAGCAGGGCCGGAACATCCGTAGCATTCGCGGTCAGGATGCGGCGGCGCAGATCCGCTGGCGTCGCGGCCGCGTCCATGTACCAGCCCAGATGCTTGCGCGCGACGCGACCGCCCAGAATGGCACCGTAGAAGTCGATCAGCGCGGCATAATGCTCCGTGACGAGATGCACCAGACCGGAGCCGGTCGGGACATCCGGTGCAGCCCCGTGACCCAGGGCCTGCGCGATCTGCGCCAGTGCCCATGGCCGCCCCTGAGCGCCGCGTCCGACCATAACGCCCGCCGCGCCGGACTGCGCGATGGCGCAACGGGCGGCGGCGGCGTCGGTGATGTCGCCATTGGCCAGCACCGGAATATCCACGGCCCGCACGATGGGTGCGATGGCCCCCCAATCGGCGGCACCCTTGTAGAACTGGCACCGTGTGCGCCCGTGAATTGTCAGCATCCGGATGCCCGCCGCTTCGGCCCGGCGGGCCAGATCGGCGGTATCGCGGCTGTGGTCGTCCCACCCCAGCCGGGTTTTCAGCGTGACTGGCAGGTCGACGGCACCGACCACTGCCTCGATCAGGCGCAGGGCGTGGTCATGATCGCGCAGCAGGGCCGATCCGGACAGGCCGCCTGTGACCTTTTTGGCGGGGCATCCCATGTTGATGTCGATGATCCGTGCGCCCTGCCCGGCCAGCAGCTTTGCCGCCTCGCCCATCCAATAGCCGTCGCGGCCGGCGATCTGGACCGCCGTGCCGGTGACATCGGCACCCAGTTCGGCGCGGTCACGGACCGAAGGCTTGGCTTCGACCATCTCCCGGCTGGCGACCATTTCCGAGACGACGAGACCCGCCCCGAAGCTCTGGACCACCTGCCGTGTCGGCAAATCCGTGATTCCGGCCATCGGCGCCAAGGCGACAGGCGAGGTCAGGCCCAGAGCGGCCAGCCGGGGGTCGAGTGGGATTGCAGTATTTTCAGGCACGTGCTGATTTTCCGGGCGGTTCCAGGGGAAGTGCTACGAAACGGACGTCCCTATTGGCAGGGCTGACCTGCATCTTGCGGATGAACCGATGCCCTATGCACAAAAATTAGGCAACACGTTACAGGAATGCCTGTCAGATCGCCATCTTCTTGCCGAGTCTGTCTGGCGAAGGATAGGAAGGCGCGACCGACTGAACGGAATTCCCATGCCTTTCTCCGACGCCACCGCCCTGATTGTCGCCGCTGGATCCGGCACACGGGTCGGCGGCGATATCCCCAAGCAATTCCGCGATTTGGACGGTATTTCGGTACTGGCCCGGGCGGTGCTGCCCTTCAGCGGACTGGTGGACGAAGTGATTGTTGTGATCCGGCCCGAAGATCGGGCGCGGGTCGCCGCATTACTGCCCGGCACGACGTTGATTGACGGCGGTGCGACACGCGGCGCTTCGGTCCGGGCGGGGCTTGCGGCGGTGAAGACGGGTCGTGTGTTGATTCATGACGGGGCGCGGCCTCTGGTGTCGGCCGCGTTGATCGGTCGGGTGCTGACGGCCCTGAACGACGCGCCGGGGGCGGCCCCCGCAGTGCCGGTTACGGATGCGCTGTGGCTGGGGGACGACCGGGTCGCGGCAGTGCAGGACCGCACCGGGTTGCACCGCGCACAGACACCGCAGGGGTTCGATACGGCAGCTTTGCGTGCGGCGCATGATGCCTTCGATGGCGATGCTGCGGACGATGTGGAAGTGGCGCTAGCCGCCGGGCTGGACGTCACGATCGTCGCGGGCGATGAGGACAACATCAAGATCACCACACCGGGCGATTACGCGCGGGCAAGGCGGCTTATGGGACACGGAACGGACATGGATATCAGGGTCGGGAACGGGTTCGACGTGCATCGGTTCGGACCGGGCGATCACGTGACGCTGTGCGGTGTACGGGTGCCGCACGGGCGCGGGCTGCAGGGACATTCGGACGCCGATGTCGGCCTGCACACGATCACCGATGCAATCTATGGGGCGCTGGCGATGGGCGATATCGGGCAGCATTTTCCGCCTTCGGACCCGCAGTGGAAGGGCACGAACAGCGCCTTGTTCCTGAACCATGCGGCAGGTCTGGCCCGCGCGCAGGGGTATCGGATCGGAAATGTCGATGCCACGCTGATCTGCGAAGCCCCGAAGATCGGGCCGCACGCGACGGCAATGCGCGAAAGACTGTGCGATATCATGGGACTGGAACTTGACCGGGTTTCGGTCAAGGCCACGACGACAGAGCGGTTGGGGTTTGCCGGGCGCGGCGAGGGGATCGCCTGCATGGCGACTGTAACCCTGGTGAAATCATGAGCGGCGACGTGGGGCGTGACCAAAGGATCGCCAGGGCCGTCGCGACGGTCGGATACGTCGGTCTGTTGCGCCCTGCCCCGGGCACATGGGGCTCGCTGGCTGCCCTGCCGCTGGGCTGGCTGGCTATGCAGGGCGGGCCGCTGGTGTTCACCGTCCTGACCGCATTGATCCTGCCGCTGGGCTATTGGGCGACGGCTGCGGCAACGCGCGGACAGGCTGACCACGACCCATCGGAAATCGTGATTGACGAGGTGCTGGGCCAATGGATCGCATTGCTGCCGCTGGTCTGGGGCGCGGCGAATGCGGGGGTTGCGGTCGAACGTCTCTGGCCCGGATGGATTGCGGCACTGCTGCTGTTTCGGCTGTTCGATATCTGGAAGCCCGGTCCCGTCGGCTGGATGGATCGGCGCACGGATGCCTGGGGTGTGATGCTGGACGATGCGATCGCCGGAGGAATGGCAGCCATTTGCGTCGTGGCGCTGGCTGCATTGGCGCATCTGTGAGTGGGGTCGCGGACCTGCTGGCGGCGGCACGGGTCAAATGTCTGACAATTGCGACTGCCGAAAGCTGCACCGGTGGGATGGTCGCCGCCGCGCTGACGGATTTGCCCGGATCGTCAGAGATGTTTCTTTGGGGGGCGGTCACATATTCCAACCCGGCCAAGCGGTCGATGCTGGGCGTATCGCAGATGACGCTGGTCACACATGGCGCCGTGTCCGAGGAGGTCGCGCGCGAAATGGCGCAGGGTGCGCTCGCTCGCTCGGGTGCGGATATAGCGATGTCGATCACCGGGATCGCGGGCCCCGGCGGATCGGAGTTCAAGCCAGAGGGGCGTGTGTGTTTCGGAATAGCTACGGCGGACGAGACACGGACGGAGACGGTGGAATTCGGCGCCCTGGGCCGGGATGCCGTGCGCCTGGCGGCGCGGGATCACGCGTTGATGCTGTTGGGTCAGGCCGTTGGTGTGCCCGGATCGGAGCCATAAAGCGCCCGCGCGCGTTTTTCGAAGGCCGCGACTACCCGCAGCATCGCTTCGTTGAAGACGACGCCGACGACCCGACCGATGATGACGTTGCGAAACTCGTAATCGATCCAGAAATGCACGCGGCAACCGCCGTCAATCGGCTCGAAGCGCCATTCGGAATCCATGCGCTTGAAAGGACCGTCCAGATATTCCGTTTCGATCCGATACTCCGATGGCCACAGGACGACCCTGGACCCGAAGCTTTCGCGGAACACCTTGAAGCTGACCACCAGGTCGGCCAGCATCACTTCGCCTTCGGGTCCGCCATCGCGCGACCGGATGCGGGCGGCAGCGGTCCAGGGCAGAAATTCGGGGTATCGGGCGACATCTGCCACCAGATTGTACATCTGCTGGGCGGAATAAGGCAGATCTCGGGTCTCGGAATGGCGGGGCATCGTGCCTCTTGGGTTGGGGATCATCCTCGTGTTAACGCGCGTCTAGACCGGAAGGTCCGGGGGGAGCAACATGACCGAAAGCTATGTGATCGACCAGATGATCAGCGCGAAATCCATCGCCGCGCGGATCGAGGAACTGGCACGCGAGATCGAGATGCGATTCGCAGGAACCGACAAACTGATCGTGGTGGGGTTGCTGCGCGGATCATTCGTGTTCATCGCCGATCTGGTGCGGGAGCTGGACCTGCCGGTCGAAGTCGATTTCCTGGAGGCATCGAGCTATGGCAACGCAATGGAATCCAGCCGCGAGGTTCGCATTCTGAAAGACTTGCGCGGCGAGATCGGCGGGCGCGACGTGCTGGTGGTCGAGGATATCGTCGATACCGGCCACACGCTGAACCAGGTCACGGAGATGTTGCGGTCCCGCCATCCGGCCCGGTTGGAGACAATCGCCCTGCTGGACAAGCCGACGCGGCGTGAAGTGGACATTCGCGCGACGTGGACAGGGTTCGAGATTCCCGATGCCTTCGTCGTGGGGTATGGCATCGATTATGCCCAGCGGAACCGCAACCTGCCCTATATCGGAGCGGTGCGGATGACCGGGGATGCGGTTCAGGGCTGACCCATGCGGGCCAGTCGCAGATCATGGAGCTGTTGCTGGCTGAGCGAGACTTTCGGATCGCCCTTGTAGTCGACCGCAGGCAAGGTGTTGAGCTGTCGGAAGAAGGCGATCAGCAGGACCGAGGTGACGGCGATGCCGGCAATGGCCTTGAACAGGTTGGGCACGGTCGCGATCAGCGTCGGGCGATAGGCTTCGGGCGCGAACAGTTCGATTGCAACGCTCAGCGGTGTGATCAGCACAAAGGCCACAGCCACGAGGATCACCGCTTTGACAAGTCCAAAGCCGACATGTCGCGGTGCCGCGATGCGGCGCGGCAGCAGGAACGGCAGGGCGATGATCGCACCGACCGCGGCATAGGCATACATGGCGCGGGTCGGATCGTTGCCGAAGGCCAGCTGCCCGGCCTGAAAGGTGCGACCCGTCGAAATCATGTCCCACAGCAGATAGGCCGTGCCCATCAGTCCCAGCCCCAGCAGGCGCAGGATCAGCCAGTCTGCGGCAACGTAGAGTTTCATCGCGCCGCCGATGGCAGGAAGCTTCTTGTTGAAGTCTGCGATCGGGACCGTCTTGCGCTCGGCCACCGGGATGGCACGGGCTGGGTCGTTCGGGTCGGGGCGCGGCGGTTTCTGCCGACGCATATCCGGCATGACCAGCAGCAGCATCAGACCGAATGGAATGAAGAGTGACCACATCGGGGAGGCCGACTCCTGCTGGGGGGCCGTAAACGGAATATCGGGAAGCGCGAGGATCGCGGCCTGCATCGGCTCTAAAAGAAGCGGGTAGACGACAACGATAATGCCATGCACCGAGAGCCAGATCAGATCGCGGCCCTGCGTCGGACGGCGGAGGCCTCGTGGCAGCCACCAAGGGATCAACAGGAACACACCGAGTCCTGCCAGCGTGGCCTGCACCCAAAGTTCAACCGGAGGAATTGTCACGCCGAGGTTGTTGCCGGCATTCGTTTTCAGTCCGAAATAAACGAACACCATGAACAACAGGCCCAGGCCGGTCAGACGCAGATACAAGGCATAGATAAAACGCAGAACAGCCATCGGAACCTCGGGCAGACGGAAAACTCCGCGCCATACTGGTTCTGCAATCAGGCCAAAATCGGGCCTATTGTCGGTAAAGCAGAGACACTCCGTTTCGAAATACATGCACTTTCGCCGGATCTGCGGTCAGGCGCAGGGTTTTGCCGCGCAACCCGGTATGGATGCCGGGCAGCTTGGCGATGACCGCATCGTTTTCGGGGGCGCTGCGCTTGAAATAGATCAGGGTGACCTCGCCCAGCGACTCGCGGATTTCGACTTCACCTTCATAGGCATAGGCGTCGCCATCGGTCTGCACGACGTCTTCGGGGCGGAAGCCGACATTGACCTGCGCGCCCATGTCCTCGGCCTCGGACGGCACGTTCGAGGTAATCGTCCCGCCGCCTTCATGCACCTTGAGCGTCGTGACCGGCCCGGTGCCGACGATTTCACCGGCGACAAGGTTCATCGCTGGCGAGCCGATGAACTGCGCGACGAATTCGGAATTGGGACGCTCGTACAGGTCCAGCGGGGTGCCGACCTGCGCGATGCCCTTGTTGGCCAGCACGACGATGCGGGTGGCCAGCGTCATCGCCTCGACCTGATCGTGGGTGACGTAGACCATCGTGGAGTCGGGCATCTGTTCCTTGAGCTGGGCGATCTCGATGCGGGTGGCGACGCGCAGCGCGGCATCGAGGTTCGAGAGCGGCTCGTCGAACAGGTAGACCTTGGGGCTGCGCACGACGGCGCGCCCGATGGCGACGCGCTGGCGTTGACCACCCGACAGCTCCTTGGGCAGGCGGTCGAGGTATTCCGTCAGTTGCAGCTTGCTGGCGGCGGCGTCGACCGCGGCCCTGATCTCGTCCTTCGGCATCTTGGCGATCCCGAGGGCGAAGGCCATGTTATCGCGCACCGTCATATGCGGGTAGAGCGCGTAGGACTGGAACACCATGGCGATACCACGCTGCGATGGCGGGATGTCGTTGACGACCTGTCCGTCGATTTCCAGCGTGCCGCCCGAAATCTTTTCCAGCCCCGCGATCATCCGCAGAAGGGTCGACTTGCCACAGCCTGACGGGCCGACGAAGACGATCAGCTCACCCGTCTTGATGTCCAGATCGATGTTTTTCAGGACTTCGACTTTGCCGCCGTAGGTCTTGGCCACATCGGTCAGCTTCAGGTTCGCCATGATCGTCCCTCCATCATCCGTTCAGGTTGCACGCATCAGCGCATAGCCCCATCCGTTCAGCGTCAGGCCTGAGGCGTCCGGCGCGGTCCCGCCGATGCCTTCGACCGGCAGCCATGTTCCGTCGGGCAGTGCCGTCTGCGCAGGCTGATCACCCATGTTGAACGCGCAGAACAGCGTTTCGCCGCCTTCCGACCGGATGAAGGTCAGCAGGTCGCCATCGACTGTTAGCTTGTCCTGCGTGCCGTGCCGCAAGGCCGGGTTGACGGATCGCAGGGCGATGATCCGTCGGTAATGGTGTAGAAGTGCATCCTCCCGATGCTCCTGCACGCCGACGGATGCGGCCAGATGTTCGCCCGCGACCGGCAGCCATGGCTTGCCGTCCGTGAACCCGCCATTCCGGTTCGACGCCTCCCAGACCATGGGGGTGCGGCAGCCATCGCGGCCCTTGAACTCGGGCCAGAATTCGATGCCGTAGGGGTCTTGCAGATCCTCGAAGGCGACGGTGGCCTCGGGCAGACCCAGCTCCTCGCCCTGATAGAGACAGACGGAGCCGCGCAGGCAGCAGATCAGCGTCGAATAGAGCCGCGCGCCCTTGTCGCCCAGGCCCCAGCGGGTGACATGCCGCGTGACGTCGTGATTTGAAAACGCCCAGCAGGCCCAGCCATCGGGCGCGGCGGTGTCGAGGTGGTCGAACACCTCGGCCACCCGCTCGGCGGTCAGTCGATCCGGCGACAGGAAGTCGAAGGCGTAGCACATCTGCACACCCTGCCCCTCCTTCGTATATTGGCCCAAAAGCTCCATCCCGAGCTGCGCATCGCCGACCTCGCCCACGGCGGCGGTGCCGGGAAATTCGTCCAGCAAATCGCGGAAGCGCTTCAGAAAGGCCAGATTTTCCGGCTGGTTCTTCGAAAACAGGTGTTCCTGATGGTTGTAGGGGTTCACCTGGGGCGCGATCTTGGCGTTGCGCCGTTCGGCCGGAAGGGCCGGATTGTCGCGCAGTTGCGCATCGGCGAAATAGAAGTTGATTGTATCCAGTCGGAAGCCATCGACGCCGCGCTCCAGCCAGAACCGCGTCGCGTCCAGCAGGGCATCCTGAACGGCAGGTTCATGAAAGTTCAGATCAGGCTGCGAGACGAGGAAGTTATGCAGGTAGTATTGCTGCCGCCGCGCGTCCCAGTGCCAGGCCGGACCGCCGAAGATCGACAGCCAGTTGTTGGGCACGGTGCCATCGGGTTTCGGATCGGCCCAGACATACCAGTTGGCGCGGTCGTTGATGCGGTTGCTGCGGCTTTCCTGAAACCAGGGATGCTGATCGCTGCTGTGCGACAGCACGAGGTCGATCATTACCCGAAGGCCAAGGCGGTGCGCGGCCTGGATCAGGCGATCGAAATCCTCCAGCGTGCCGAACATCGGATCGACATTCCGGTAATCGCTGACGTCATAGCCGAAGTCCTTCATCGGCGAGGTGAAGAACGGGCTGATCCAGATCGCATCCACACCCAGCGATGCGACATAGGGCAGACGGTTGGTGATGCCATTCAGATCGCCGATGCCATCGCCCGAGGTATCCTGAAAGGACCGGGGATAGATCTGGTATATGATGCCGCCCCGCCACCAGTCGAGGTCGGACGCGGGCGCAGGGAATTGCGCGGTCGAGATCGCAGTCATTCGTTATCCTATTTCACGGAGCCGGCAAGCAGGCCGCGCACCAGATAGCGTTGCATGGTGAAAAACACCAAAAGCGGAACCGCGATGGAAATGAAGGCCGATGTCGCCAGAATTTCCCAATCGCCGCCGCGCGACCCCATCAGGTTAACCAGCCTTCCCGTCAAGACCAGACTGTCGTCATCCGCGCCCAGAAACACGATCGCGACCAGCAGGTCATTCCACGTCCACAGGAACTGGAAGATCGCGAAACTGGCCAGCGCCGGAAACGACAGCGGCAGGATGATCTTGGTAAAAATCTGAAAATCGCTGGCGCCGTCGACCTTGGCATTTTCGATGATGTCGCGTGGCAGGCCGACCATGTAGTTTCGCAACAGGTAGATGGCGAGCGGCAGGCCGAATCCGGTGTGCGCCATCCAGACGCCCAGGTAACCCTTCCCGATTCCGATATTATTGTGAAGCTGCAGCAGCGGGATCAGCGCCAGTTGCAGTGGCACCACCAAAAGGCCGACGATGGCCGCGATCAGCAGTGCGCGGCCGGGAAATTCCATCCAGGCAAGGGCGTAGGCCGCGAAGGCCGCGATCAGGATCGGGATGACCGTCGCCGGGATCGAGACCGTCAGCGTGTTGATGAAAGCCTTTCCGATGCCCGCCGCTGCCGTGCCCGAGAACAGAACGTTGCGGTAATTGTCGAAGGTGAATTCGGGCGGGCTGGAGGCGGTCAGGAAGACACGCGGCAGGCGTGTGCCCTCGGTCGTATCAGGACTGGTCAGGAAGAAACTGCTGTCCTCGGCGACGGTCAGGGTCTGGCCGTCGCCGATGTCGACAGTCTCGCCCGGCGCATAGGCCTTGGGCGCGCGCGACGACGCGCCCCAGGCACTGACCGTGGTATCGCCCGCGATCAAACGCCCCTCGATGGTGAAAGCACCGTCTGCGGGAACCTCCTCACCTTCGATGCGGATGGCGGGAAGCTGGCTTTCCTGCGTCGACAGCGCCTGCCACCAGCCGGAACTGCTGATCTGGTCGCCGGTCCGGAACGATGACACGAACAGGCCGACAGTCGGAAACAGCCAAAGCGCCACAAGGACGGCGACGGAGATGTGAACGGCCCACTGGAGGGACGATCTGGTCCCGGCGATGTTATCCATCAGCGCATTTCCTTGTTGGCGCTGTAGACGTTCCAGATCAGGATCGGCGACACCAACAGCATGATGATCATCGCCGCCGCCGATCCGACGCCCCAGTCGAACGACCGGAACAGCTTGTCGTACATGTAGTTGGCCAGAACCTGCGTCTCCCACTGGCCGTTGGTCATGGCCAGAACGATGTCGAAGACCTTGAGCACGACCAGCGTGATCGTCGTCCAGACCACGACGATGGTCGGCATGATCTGTGGCACCTTGATGCGGAAAAAGATCGTCCAGGGCGATGCGCCGTCTACGATGGCCGCCTCGACCGTTTCTTCGGGAATGCCGCGCAGGGCCGCGCCCAGAATGACCATGGCGAAGCCGGTCTGAATCCAGATCAGAACGATCATCAGCAGCAGGTTGTTCCAACCCGGAATCGTCAGCCATTGCTGTGGCTCGCCCCCGAAGGCGACCCAGAGCGCGTTCAGAACACCGATCTGGTCCGTGCCTGGCGGGCGGGCGTCATAAATCAGTTTCCAGATGACGGACGCACCGACGAAAGAAATCGCCATGGGCATGAAAATCAGCGATTTGGCGATATTGCCCCACGAAATCCGGTCGGTCAGCTGCGCGGCAATCAGACCGAAGGCGGTCGAGGCGGCGGGCACGACAACCAGCCACATCATGTTGTTCAGAATGGCTTCGCGGAACTTCGACTCCCCGAACATCTGCACATAATTGTCGAGGCCGACGAATTCGCTGCCGCCTCCGGCCACACGGTCATTCAAGGACAGCCAGAAGGTCGCGACCACCGGGTAGGCAAGGTAGAGGCCAAGCGCCAGAAGCGCCGGGGCAAGGAACAGCCAGGGCCTGATCGCATTCGCCCGATTGATGTTTCGCCCCGCATTGGGGCCGCGCGGCGGGAAAATCACGTTGTCCAGCAGCAGGTTGGACAACCAGAAATAGCCGATGCACCCGCCCACGCCCAACACTATGGTAATCAGTCCGAGTAACGCGGGGTTCATGGCGGGCCTCCGATCATGGAAAGGGCCGCCCACGCAGTCTGCGGGCGGCCCGGTAAGACACGCCTCAGTTGGCGGGCCAGCTTTGCTCGATCTCTGCGGCGACCTCGGCGGCGTCCTTGCCCCCGGCATAGTCGACCATCCCGGTCCAGAAGCTGCCTGCGCCCACGGCGCCCGGCATCAGGTCGGACGCATCGAAGCGGAATGTCGTGGCATCCAGAAGGATATCGCCCTGCTTCTTCAGCGTATCGTTGGCATAATTGGCGGTGTTGACCGATTTGAACGGCGTCAGGAAGCCCGACTGAGCCATCCAGATTTCATGCGCGATGGGCGTCTTGAGGAATTCCAGAAATGCGCGGGCCCCATCGCCGTCCTTGGTAATGAAGGCCAGCGTGCCTGCGCCCAGAACCGGATTGCCCAGATCTTTGCCAGCGTAGGACGGCATGTAGAAGAAGTCGGCGTCCAGACCCAGTTCGATCCCATCGGGGAAGAACGTCGGAATGAAGCTGGCCTGATGGTGCATGTAACACTGCGGCGGGCTTGCAAACAGGCCTTTGGGGCTGTCGCGGAAGTCGGTCGAGGCGACAGCCCCCGCCCCACCGGCGACGAAATCGTCGTTGCGGGCGAAATATCCGAACTCCTCGATGGCGCCGATGACGGCAGGGTCGTCGAACGGAATCTCGTGGTTGACCCATGCGTCATAGGTTTCCGGTGGCTGCGTACGCAGCATCATGTCTTCGACCCAGTCGGTGGCGGGCCAGCCGGTCGCACCGCCCGACCCCAGACCGATACACCAGGGCGTGCCCCCGTCGGCGACAATCTGTTCGGTCAGCGCCTTCAACTCTTCCATGGAAGTGGGGACTTCATAGCCCGCGTCCTCGAAGTTCTCAGGCGAATACCAGACCAGTGATTTCACGTCGATTTTATAGGGGAAGGCATAAAGGCGGTCTTCGCCGTCCGGCCCGGCATAGGTGCCCAGACTGACCCAGCTTTCGCCAGCGGCGTAGTTTTCTTCAAGCCACGTTTGCGTCTCATCACCCAGCGGTGTGATGAAACCACGGCTGGCCAGGTTGGCGATCAGGCCGGGCTGCGGCAGGACGGCGACATCCGGCGGACTGCCCGCTTCGGCGTCGATCACGATCTGCTGCTCGTAGTTCTCGGATGAAGAATATTCCACGGTCGCGCCGGTCGCATCCTCGAAATAGGCGATGACATTCTCGACCAGGGCCTGATCATCGCCGCGCCACGGACCGAACACCGTCACGGTCTGGCCGGTCAGGTCATTGGCTTCACCGAATGCCGTCAGGCTGTCCCAGTTGAAGTCACCCTCACCGGGGGTGAATGCCAGGTGCCCTTCGGCGGATGCGATCCCCGCGGTCAGCATCGCCACGGCGGTGCCGGTCAACAGATTTTTCATCTTTCCTCCCAGTAGGCATTTCTGCCTGTTCTCGCTGCGCTGCGGCGTAATAACCAAACCGCTTTCATGTTGCGAGATTGTCCGAATGTGACATCTATGTCAACGATCACAATGGCTCAGATGCCATGCTGGCAATGGCAATTTGAGCTTGCGCGCGACCTGCTTTGAGGGGCACCAATATGACCATCCGGATAATACTCGGAAAATTTGAAAACGCTTTATATGGGAGGTTCGGGTGAACCTCAGGGAATTCTCGAAGGTTTTGGGTTTGTCGCCTACCACGGTCAGCCGGGCGCTCGGTGGCTACTCCGAAGTGAAGGAGGAGACCCGTCGCCGTGTCCACGACGCCGCCATCGCCCATGGGTATCGTCCCAATCGACGCGCCGCGGCCCTGGCGACCGGGCGCGCCATGGCGATCGGCCATGTGATCCCCACTGCCTTCAACCACGAGATGGTGAACCCTGTGTTCGCCGACTTCATTGCGGGTGCCGGCGATGTCTATGCAAAGGCCGGATACGATATGCTGTTGTCAGTGGTGTCGGACGGCGACGAGGAACGCGCCTATCGTCAGATGGCCAGCGCCGGATCGGTGGATGGGCTGATCGTTCATGGGCCAAGAACAGGCGACCCCCGGATCGCGCTGTTGCAAACCACCGGCCTGCCGTTCGTCGTCCATGGCCGCGCCCCGGTCGAGCCGAAGGATTACAGCTATGTCGATATCGACAATATGCGGGCGTTCAAGCGGGCAACCGATCTTCTGCTGGATCTTGGCCATCGGCGGATCGGCTTTCTCAACGGGATCGAGACGATGGACTTCGCGCGTCGACGCCGTGACGGGATGACGTCAGCATTGACGGCACGGGCTGTGGAACTTGATCCGGAGTTGATGGCATCGTCCGAAATGACGGAACTCAGCGGCCATTCCGGAGCCTTGTCGATGCTTGCTCTGCCTGATCCGCCGACCGCGTTTCTGGTTTCGTCACTTATCATGGCAATCGGTGTGCGCCGGGCGATCGAGGACCGTGGCTTGCGGATGGGACGCGACGTCTCTGTCGTGATCCACGACGATATGCTCAGCTATCTGGCCAACGGGGTCGAAGTGCCGATCTTCACGGCCACGCGATCCTCGGTCCGGGCTGCAGGACGGCGTTGCGCCGAGATCCTGCTGGACCGGATCGGCGACGACACCCCCCCGCCCGTGCAGGAGACATGGGAATGCGAACTGGTTCTCGGGGCGTCCACGGGGCCGGCACCGACATGACAGACTTCACCTTCAGACGCAGCGATTTTCCCGACGGATTTCTGTTCGCCGCCGCCACCTCGGCCTATCAGATCGAGGGGCATGCATATGGCGGTGCAGGACGGACCCATTGGGACACTTTCGCCGCCACGCCCGGCAAGGTCGAAGGCGGCGAAAACGGCGATATCGCCTGCGATCATTACCACCGCTGGCCCGAAGACCTCGATCTGATGCGCGATCTGGGGCTGGACGCCTATCGGTTCTCGACGTCATGGGCGCGGGTGATGCCGGACGGCGTGAACGTCAACGCGGAAGGTATTGATTTTTATGATCGGCTGATTGATGGCATGCTGGAGCGCGGGCTGAAACCAATGGCGACCCTGTATCACTGGGAACTGCCCGATACGCTGGCACATCTTGGCGGCTGGACGGTTCGCGACATCCCTGAACGGTTTGCAGATTTCGCCGCGCTGATCGGCGACCGGCTGGGCGACCGGCTGTTTTCCGTCGCACCGATCAACGAGCCTTGGTGCGTTGCCTGGCTCAGCCATTACATGGGGGTCCATGCCCCCGGACTGACCGACCTTGGCGCGGCGGTCCGGGCGATGCACCACGTCGGCCTGGCACACGGATTGGCCATTCAGGCCCTGCGCGGCGCTGGCGCGACCAATCTGGGGGCCGTCTGCAACATGGAATATGCTATCCCGGCCAGCGACAGCCCGGAAGATCGCGCCGCAGCACAGCGATATGACGGCATCTACAACCGGTGGTTTGCCGGGGCGATGATGCAGGGAAGCTACCCCGTCGATATTCTCGAGGGGTTTCAGGCGTATCTGCCGAACGATTGGCAAGGTGACATGAAGATCATATCGCAAGATATTGATTGGTTTGGTGTAAATTATTATACATGCCAGCGGATCGCGGCTGGCACCGGGGACTGGCCAAATATGGAACTGGTTCAGGGGCCGCCCCCCCGAACGGAAATGGGATGGGAAATCTGCCCCGAGGGTTTCGATTGGCTGCTGCGCCGGACCGTCGCCGACTATACCGGCGACACCCCGCTTTTCATCACCGAGAACGGCATGGCCAATCGTGACACCGCCGCCCGTGCCGACGTCGAGCGCATCGCATATCTGGACGCGCATGTCACCGTGGCCCGCGAGTTGATTGCCGAAGGCCTGCCGCTGAAGGGCTATACGTTCTGGTCGCTTTTGGACAATTATGAATGGGCGCTGGGCTATGACAAGCGGTTCGGTCTGGTCCATGTCGACTTCGCGACACAGGCGCGCACGCCCAAGGCAAGCTATCACGCGCTTGCCCGCGCGCTGGCCGATTGATACGGGCTTGAGCATGTCAGATGCGCTCTTCCTCGTGGCCGATGTCGGCGGAACCAATACCCGCGTGGCCATGGCCGAGGGTGGCATCGTCCTGCCTGACACGATCCGCCGCTACTCCAATCGCGACTTCGCCAATCTTGCGCCTGTTCTGCGCCAATACCGCGTCGACCTGCCCGGACCCGACCCGGTGGGCGCCTGCGTTGCCGTCGCGGGTCCTGTGGCCGAAGGGCGGGCCGAGCTGACCAATCTCGACTGGTCGATCGACACTGCACGCCTGATCGAGGCGACCTCTGCGCGACAGGGCGCGATTCTCAACGATCTGCAGGCGCAGGGCCATGCTCTGGGTCATCTGTCGGCCGATGCCTGCCAGACGGTGATCGCTGTTGATGGCGTCCCGGAAGCCGTCCGACTGGTCATCGGCGTCGGCACCGGGTTCAATGCGGCCCCCGTCCATCAGACCGCGCAGGGCCGTCTTGTCCCGGCCTGCGAAGCCGGTCACGCCAATCTGCCGATCCGCACCGAAGCCGAACTGCGGCTCTGCACCTTCGCCTCGACCTCTCACGGGTTTCCGGCGGTCGAGGATGTGTTATCGGGGCGCGGTCTGGAACAGGTTTATCGCTGGCTGGCATCCGAGGCAGGCAGCACCGACGAACTTCTGGCCGCCGAAATCATGCAGCGGGTTACATCCGATCCCCGGGCGCAAGCCGCCGTGCAGCAGTTCATCCGCATCCTGGGCACCGTGGTGGGTAATCTGTCGTTGATCCACCTGCCGCTGGGCGGTGTGTATCTGGTCGGCGGCGTAGCCCGCGCGATGGCCCCGCATCTGGCCGCGATGGGCTTTGCCGAGGCCTTCCGCGACAAGGGCCGGTTCGCCGGATTCATGGCGAATTTTCCGGTGCATCTGGTGACCGACGACTTTGCCGCCCTGACCGGATGCGCGGCGCATTTGCGCGAGATCATCGAACACTCGGAATGATCGGCATTCAAGGGTTGGTCCGGTAACGGTTTCTTAGCGACCTGCGATTAGGCATGCCTCATCCAATTGCGAGAGGCGGTGTGCGATGCAACTGACGACAGCATGACTGATGGCGGCACGACTGCCTCCGAAGGTCGGGGCGAAACGATCGTCCTTGCCGACCGGCTCGACATCGTGACAGCACGCGATCTGCGCACGGCGGTGCTGGCGGCGGCTTGCGACATCGTCCTGGACGCGAGCCATGTTTCGGTCATGACGGCACCTGCAATTCAGGTTCTTGCCGCGGCGCGTGATCATCAGATGGCCGGACAGCACAGTCTGCGGATCGACCGTCCCTCGGCGGCGTTCATGGCATCGGCGCGGATACTGGGCGTGTCGCTTGAGCGGATGCAGACGGCGGAGTGTCCGACATGAGGGTTCTGGCCATAGACGATAGCCGGACAATCCGCGACATGGTGCGCCTGACGCTGGAACGCGAAGGTATCGAGACGACCCTTGCCGAAGACGGACTCCACGGGATCGAGGTGCTGGACGGGCTGGAAAAGCGCCCCGATGCCATCCTGACGGACCTGAACATGCCAAGGCTCGATGGGTTCGGATTCATTGAAAGGATACGCAAGCAGGAGAAATATTCGGGGATACCGATCCTTGTCCTCACAACCGAAAATGCACGCGAATTGAAATTGCGCGCGCGCGCCGCCGGGGCGACGGGCTGGATCGTCAAACCTTTCGATCCCGCCCGACTTGTCGGGGCATTGCGGACTGTGACCGGACTGACCTGATGGATCCGATGGACGCGATCAGGGTCACTTTCTTCGAGGAATGCGCGGAGCTTCTGGAAAGTCTGGAGGCCGGGCTGCTGGCGCTGCACGCCGGGACGCAGGATGCCGATACCGTCGATGCGGTTTTCCGGGCCGTGCATTCGATCAAGGGCGGTGCTGGAGCCTTCGGCCTGAAGCCGCTGGTCGCGTTCTCGCACGAATTCGAGACGGCTCTCGATGCACTTCGCAGTGGCCGCCTCGCCCCGGACGCCGCCGCCGTCAGTGTATTGCTGCGAGCCGGAGACCAACTCGGCGACCTTATCGAAGCCTGCCGCAACGGCGATACGCCCACCCTGCCAGATACGGCGGATTTGATGGGCTTGCTCGCCGGGACGGACGATGCTGCTGTCAGCTCCGATCCGGCGGTGGATTTTGCACCGGTTATGCTGGA
Organism: Jannaschia sp. L-14R; assembly: GCF_056857695.1. NCBI lineage: Bacteria > Pseudomonadati > Pseudomonadota > Alphaproteobacteria > Rhodobacterales > Roseobacteraceae > Jannaschia > Jannaschia sp. L-14R. Next base: position 268,169 of record NZ_JBSXNP010000010.1, on the reverse strand, counting down.
TCTGGATGTCGCGCCCCTGTTCGATGACGCCTTTACGGACATGCCGGAAACGACAGGTGTCCCTGATAATCGCACCTGGATCGTTACATTTGAACCGCTTCCTGATCTTCTGATCAGCGGGAATGAACCGCTGTTCCTGTTTCGCGCTCTTGAAGTCCTCGGCCGGATCGAGGTCGAGGCTCTTCTCGAAGGCCTGCCCCCGCTCGGGAACATGGACCCGCAGGTGCTTGGCCTGCGGTGGATGATCCGGCTGATCCCAAGTGCACCAGATCTTACCGAGACCGAGATCGAGGCGATATTCGAGTTTGCCCTCGACCTTTGCGTCCTCGACATCTGCCTGGCCCCGGCCCCAACCATCGCCCTGACGTCCGCTCCTGTCACCCATCAATCCGTAACCCCGCCCATGGAAGGATTGCGGCAACAGCCCGATGAGCCGGGGCTCGACAGTCTGCCCGACACTGAGCCGTGCAGCCCGCGCCCGCCCGACGCGCCAGCGACGCCGCTCCCTAAACCGCCCCCGATGACAACCATTCGGGTCGACCTGGAGCGCGTGGACCGGCTGGTGAACCTGGTCGGCGAACTCGTCATCAGTCAGTCGATGCTGGCACAGGGCATGATCCGAGCCGGTCTGGATCAGCATTCGGAAGCGGTAACCAACCTTGACGACCTGCAACAGCTGACGCGCGACATGCAGGACAGCGTCATGTCGATCCGCGCCCAGCCGGTCAAATCGTTGTTCCAGCGGATGACCCGCATCGTCCGCGAGGCGGCGCAGTCCACCGGCAAAGACGTACGCCTTGAAACCGATGGTGAAGGTACTGAAATCGACAAGACCGTCGTCGAACGGCTTGGTGATCCGCTGACCCACATGATCCGCAACGCTATCGACCATGGGCTGGAAGATCCCAAGGCACGTACTGCGGCTGGAAAGCAACCGACCGGAGTGGTGCGCCTGTCGGCCCGGCAGCAATCGGATCGTGTCGTAATCGAGGTATCGGACGACGGTCGCGGCGTTGATCGAGATCGCGTTCTGGAACGGGCCATCGCCCGCGGCCTGGTGCCCGCAGGAAAAATACTGGACGCAGGCGAAATTGACAGATTGCTGTTCTTGCCGGGTTTCTCGACATCGGAGACTGTGTCGTCATTGTCGGGCCGTGGCGTCGGAATGGACGTGGTGCAGCGTGCGATCCGCGATCTGAACGGCACTATCGCAATCACATCGACCGAAGGACTCGGTTGCGCGATTTCGATCAGCCTGCCGCTGACCCTGGCAATCCTTGATGGTATGATCGTGCGCAGCAACAGCCAGCGAATGGTGATACCGCTCTCTGCAATTATCGAAACGCAAACCATCAGTGCCGCGCGGATCGAACGGTTAGGCAGTCGGCAGACGGTAGTTCAGCTCCACGATCGCTTCGTTCCGATGGTCGATCTGGCGCAGGGCATGGGCTTTCCGTCCGCCTTACGTTCCCGCTCAGATGGCAGCGCCGACTGCGATGCGGCCGATGATGACGACAATGCCCTGTTGTTCGTGCAATCCGACGATAGCGGCCCCTTCGCCATTCGGGTCGATGCCATCGAGGCTCAGCGACAGGTGGTCATCAAGGGCCTCGGCGAGGATTTCGGCCATGTTCCCTGCGTTTCCGCTGCCACCATTCTTGGCGACGGTCATGTCGCACTGATTGTCGATCCGGCCGGAATCGCCGCGACATCTGGTCTGCAGACCAAACGTCCGACACCCGCCCTTTTTCCTGAGAGTTCGCTTCAATGAACCAGACCGCCACCATCGCCCCATCCGTCGCTGCCGCTGGTCCGGTCGATCCGCTTGAGGACCGCAGCGAATTGCTGACATTCCGCTGCGGCGGTCAGCGCTATGCTGTCGACATCATGTCCGTACGTGAAATTCGCAGTTGGAGTCAGCCGACACCCCTGCCCCATGCCCCGCCTTTCATGCGCGGCATGGTCAATCTGCGCGGCTCGGTCCTGCCTGTCATGGATCTTGCCCATAGGTTGGGCAGCCCTCCGACAGATGACGATCCGCGCAATGTCATCATTGTCATTCAGGACCGGGCCCGCGTTCACGGCCTCTTGGTGGAGGCGGTTTCGGACATCGTGCATCCGCGGATGGACCAGTTGCAGGACGTGCCGCAGGTCGGGGACGGTGATGACAATGCGATGGCGGACCGGCTGTTTGTGGTCGACGATGTGATGATCCAGGTCCTGCTCATCGCGCGCATCCTCCCACCTATCGGAACGCAATTCGCTGGGACGATGACGTGATCGCGCTTGCCGACCGATCTTATCGGGCAATCGCTGCGATCGTTGAGCGCGAAGCCGGACTATATATGCCCGAGACGAAAAAGACCTTTCTTGCGTCCCGCTTGCAACGACGCCTGCGGTTTCATGGGCTGAACGATTTCGAGACCTATGTCCGGCTGATAGGCGATCCGGGTGCGGCCGGTACGACCGAGCGGCGGCACCTCGTATCGGCCCTGACCACCAATGTCACGGCAATCTACCGCGAGCCACATCACTTCGATCTGCTGGCGCAGCACCTGCTGGACCGTCGGCGGCAGGGTGTGGAGGCGGGCGGCGGATTGCGGATATGGTCGGCGGGGTGTTCCACGGGGGAGGAGCCACTGTCCATCGCCGCGGTCTGTCTGCATGTCTTCGGGCCGAGCTGGACAAATGATGCCCAGATCATCGCCACCGATGTAGATCTGAGCGTGTTGGAAACGGCCCGCACCCGCGACGACAGCGCCACGCTTGGACCTGCCCTGGCGGCGGTTTCGAGTTTGCCTGGAGGACGCACCCGAGATCTGCCGCAAGCTCCCGATCACCTTCTTGCGCTGCTGCGTGGGGGAATAACATATCGGCATCACAACCTGCTGGATGATCTCGACCTGCCCGGCCAGTTCGACGTCATTTTCTGCCGCAACGTGACTATCTATTTCAGCGCGGTCGTACAAAAAGCAGTGCATGAACGGTTGCGGGCGCGCCTGGCTCCTGCCGGAATGCTGGTACTTGGTCACTCCGAGCGCCTGCTGGGTGACCGACCCGAACTGGTATCTGCCGGTCGCACGACCTTTCGACGTCCCTTACCGGATGAAAATGTTTTAGCCCGAAAGGCCATCCGATGCCGTTGAGGGACATGTTGCGCGTTCTTGTCGTCGACGACATGTCGACCAGCCGGGGGATCCTGCTGCAGGCTCTCGATACGCTTGGGATAGGCAACGTGAGCTATGCTGAAAACGGCAGAACCGGCATGCTTTACGCGCGTGAGAAAGTTCCGCATCTGGTGCTGTCCGATCTCTATATGCCGGAACTGAACGGGCTGCAGCTTTTGCAGCATCTCAGGGCGGAACCCTTGACCCAGAAGGTCGGGTTCATTCTGATCTCGGGGCGGGGCGATGCCACGGTCATCGAGACGGGGCAGAGGCTCGGGATGAACAATTTCCTGACCAAGCCTTTCACCGCGGCACAGTTGAAAAGCTGTATCGAAGCGGTGGTGGGTCGCCTGTAGATGACCGTCTGTTCCGGGGATTTCGCGGGCCGCGTTGCGAGCGAATGCCGGGAGGCGGCGTTTCGTCTTCTGCGCCTGCAAGATGCCATCAGCGAAGAAATCGCGGCCCAGGATGTATCCGGCCGTATGATCGCTGAGCTTCAGGTCCTGGATCAGGTCAGCCAGACGATCGCCGATCTGGGAGAGGTCTTTGCAAAACTGGCAGTTGCCGACGGGGAACCGATTTCCCTCGCCACTATCGCGCTCGCGCGGCAGAAGAGCCTTCGACAACGGCTCAGCGGTCAGCCCGATCTCGGGGAAACGGATGGCGACGAATTGTTCTGACGGGCACGCGCTACAGAGATCTGCGGCGGTAGATCCGGTTCAACCGATTGTACTGCTATCCGAAATTAGCTCCTGTCCGACGTACAGGCGATCCGCCGGTGCCAGGTTCGACAGCCTTCATTGTCGTATACCCTGCCTGTACGACCGCCTGTGCAAATTGCGGTGACACCCTGCTCTTCCCCCTGTCCGAACCGCACGGTTCCACCGCGAACGGGGTCAAATGCAAGATCGACAACTCGGAGTTCGCAATCGCGGGCGGGACAGACAGACCATCGCGCGCTTGTCTGGTCAGGCTGCTTCGTCTTCCGACAACTGCCGCTGCCACATCGAGGCATATCGACCGTCGTGCAGGAGAAGCTGATCGTGCGTGCCCCACTCCACGATCAGCCCGTCTTCCAGCACGACAATCATATCGGCATCCACAACCGTCGACAGGCGGTGCGCGATGGTGATGACCGTCCGACCCTGCGACATGGTCCGCAATTCGGACTGAATGGACCGTTCGGTTTCAGTATCCAGAGCCGACGTCGCCTCATCCAGCAACAGGATCGGCGGGTCTTTCAGTAAGGTCCGCGCGATCCCGACGCGTTGTTTCTCGCCGCCCGACAGCTTAAGCCCCCGTTCTCCCACCGTTGTCTCATAGCCATCGGGCAGCATGTCGATGAACGTCTCGATGCGGGCGGCGCGTGCGGCTTCGCGAATTTCCTCAAAACTGGCATCGGGGCGACCATAGGCGATATTGTAGCGGATCGTATCGTTGAACAGCACGGTATCCTGCGGCACCACGCCGATCTTGCGGTGCAGGCTGGACTGCGAGACGGACCGGATGTCGACCCCGTCGATCTCGATCGCACCGGCGTCGATGTCGTAGAACCGGAACAACAGACGTCCGACGGTCGATTTGCCGGACCCGGACGGCCCGACCACGGCGACCGTCTGCCCGGCCCCGACGGTCAGCGATACACCTTTCAGGATCGGGCGCGCAGGATCATAGCCGAACCGGATATCCCGAAAGACGACCTCGCCCCGATCAACGCGCAACTCCGGCGCAGACGGCGCATCGCGCACTTCGGCCGGTTGCCCCAGCAGGCCGAACATCTCGCCCATGTCGACCAACGACTGACGGATTTCGCGATATACTGTACCAAGGAAGTTCAACGGCAGCGTAATCTGGATCATGTAGGCATTCACCATGACGAAATCGCCGACCGTCAGATCGCCCGCCTGCACCCCCATCGCCGCCAGAACCATAACACCGACCAACCCCCCGGTGATCAGAACGGATTGACCGAAGTTCAGGAATGCGAGCGAATAGGCCGTCTTGAGGGCCGCGCCCTCGTATTGTGCCATGGCACCGTCATAGCGGGCCGCTTCGCGCGCTTCGGCCCCGAAATACTTGACCGTCTCGAAGTTCAGCAGGGAGTCGATGGCCTTCTGGTTCGCGTCGGTATCCTGATCGTTCATCACCTTGCGGATTTTCACCCGCCATTCGGTGACCTTGAATGTGAAGGCGACGTAGGCCGTGATGGTGACCAGCACGATCACCAGATACCAGACATCGAACACGAAAAAGAGGATGACGCAGATCATCGCCAGTTCCAGCACCAGCGGTCCGATGGAAAACAGCAGGAACCGCAACAGGAAGTCGACACCCTTGACCCCCCGTTCGATGATGCGGGACAGACCGCCGGTCTTGCGGCTGATGTGATAGCGCATCGACAGGCGGTGCATATGCGTAAAGGTTTCGGCGGCAAGACGGCGCAGTGCCCGCTGACCCACGGGGGCGAAAATCACGTCGCGCAGCTGTTGGAAACCGATGTTGAAGGCCCGCGCAATGCCGTAAACGACGGTCAGGCCGACCGCTCCCAGGCCGAGAGCCCACGCCGGTGTCATCGTATCGGGTGCGAGTGCGTCGACGGCGGCCTTGTAGAAAAACGGTGTCGTCACGGCGATGACCTTTGCGACCACCAGCATGATCAGCGCCGCCGAAACGCGAATTTTGACCCCGCTGTCGCCGGGGGGCCACAGATACGGCATGACGCGGCGGATGATGCCCCAGGCGTCCGCCGGCGCTTCTGTCGTGGTCAGGGTGGTGGGGGCCATGGATGTTCCGGATATATCGGTTTCTTGCAACCTATGGCGCGGTGGCCAGAATGGAAACCTGTGCTGCCGGTGCCTATTCCACGTCGGGGAGTTTGAAAACCTGACCGGGGTAAATCAGATCAGGATCGCGGATGAAATCCTGATTTTCCTCGAATATCTGAACGTACCGAATGCCTTCGCCGAAATACCCCTCGGAAATCGCCCAAAGCGTATAGCCGGGCTGCACGGTGATCGCGGTCACGCCATCGCGGCGCGAGGCCGCGGCGACTGCCGGGGCGGTGCGCTGGAACGGTGTTTCCACACGACCGGTGACGGTGCCATCGGCGGCCAGCGAGTCGATGCGCAGGGTATAGGTTCCGCTGTCGACATTGGGCAGTGGCGAGGTCCAGGTGCCTGCGCGATCGACGCGGGCCTGCTGAATGGGCCGATTGTCGAGGTAGATGCGGATCTGCGTGTCGCCGACACCGCGTCCGGCCAGCTGCACTTCGCCCGCCGCGTCATAGCTGATGGCGTCGATGCCCAGATCCTGTCGCACGTCCGGCGGGGACGTGTTGTCGGGCAAAACCGTTACGCCACCTGCCCCGGCACGGAACAGACGCGGCGGCGTCGCGGCGCGTGCAGGTGACGGGGACGGCACAGGCGGCAAGGGCGCATCTGACGCGGTAATCGACGACACCGAAGAGGGGGCGGCTGGCGCGACGTCGATCTGAGGGGGGACGGTGGGGACATCCCCGGCCGTCACGATCCGGGTTGTTCCGATCTCCGGGGCATCGGACGTCTGCGAGGGTGCGATGCCCGCAGTCGCGTCCGTCCCGATCTCATCCGACACGGTCTGGTCTTTAACGATTGCGCCCGTCCCGGTCGCATCCGCCACGCTCACGTCCTCCGCAATCACGCCGCCCTCTGCGGTGGAAGCGCTATCGAGGCGAGTCGGCGCGGGGGCGATCTGCGGGGGCGGCACCGCCGCGACGCGAAGGTTATCGCTGTCCACTGGCGGGAGTGCGCCGTTGTCCGGCGGTCGCGGGACGTCGGCCTCCGACGCGACCGTTTCCGTCACAGTTCTGGGGATGTCGTCTTGAGTGGGCGCCGTCGGGAAGGTCGGGGCAACGATGATGCTGTCGGTGGCGCGCGCCACCACGCCGTCCGCACCCCGCGTCTCGACCGTCAGAATGCGGGGTGCGTCGGTTATGGGCAAATCGAACAGCGATACGAAATTACCGTCGGCATCGGTGCGCGCCGTGGCCACCTCCTGCCCGTCCAGGCGTAATATGACGTCCACGTCGCGGGCGGCATTTCCGGCCACGACCGTCGCGCCCAATCCGTCGACGCGCACGACGTCCATCTTTGGCAGGGTCATGTCGGCCAGGACCTTGGGCGCATCCGGAGTTTCGGGCGTCGGTACGGTATCCGGCATGACCAGAACCTCGCTTGGCCCCGAGACTTTGTCGGGCGATCCGGTCCCCATCTCCGGCATCGACGGCAGGTCGCGCGGTTTCAGCAGGACGAACCCGGCCCACCCGATTGCCAGAATGACGAGGACCCCGATGGTCCTACGCCCGGCTGAAACGCCGTTCGTCATTTCCTTAATCCCCCTTGGACCCGTAGCCGGGCTTTCCGCGACCCTAGCAACGGCATAGGCTTCGGTCAAAACGACAAAAGGATGTATGCCATGACGAAATCGGTTTGTGTCTATTGCGGCTCGCGCGATGGCAACGATCCATCCTTCGCCACGGCGGCCGACGCTTTGGGTCGCGGCATCTCGGATCGGAACTGGCGGTTGGTTTATGGCGCGGGCGACGTTGGCTTGATGGGCCGGGTCGCCCGCAGCGTCCAGGCGACGGACGGCACAACCTTTGGCGTCATTCCCGTGCATCTGATGACGCTGGAGGTCGGCAAGCTGGACCTGACGGCCTTCGTCGTCACCGAAACCATGCACGAGCGAAAAAAGGTCATGTTCATGAACGCCGACGCCATCATCGTTCTTCCCGGGGGTGCGGGTACGCTGGACGAATTCTTCGAAGTGCTGACCTGGCGCCAGCTCGGACTGCACGAAAAGCCCATCGTTCTGCTGAATATCGCGGGATACTGGGACCCGCTTCTGACGTTGCTGGATACCATCGTCGCACGCGGATTCGCGGACGCGTCGATTCTGTCTTTCTTCAGAACGGCCCCTGATGCAGAGACCGCCCTGTCCATGCTGGAATGACTGTCAGGCGGCAGAATTCATTTCGGCCAAATCGTGTTTCACCAGCTTCTCGATTTCGTTCAGCGGGTGATTGGTCAACGTCTTGGGAATTTCGGCGACCACCTTGTCGGCGACTTCCTTGTGCATCTCGGCGCGCAAGACGCCCAGCACCTGCGGCGACGCGACGATCACCAGCGATGTGAACCGACCCTTGTGCGCCATCATGTAAAGCTTCTCGGCCAGATCGCTCGCAAACCGCTCCTTTTGCAGCTCATGAAAATCCGTTTCTTCGTATGCGGATACTCCGGATCCGGCGCTTTCCTGCACCCGGCCGCGACGGTTCTCGGTCTGCTCGCGATCGGGCGGATTGTCTTCCTCGTCCTTGCGTACGACTTCAAGGTTCGGATCCTCGGCGTCCGTCAGGTTCACGAGGAACAGGGCCTTTTCACTGTCGGCGACAACGACCATCGTGCCGTTTTTCAGACTGGGCATCATTTGTCCTCCAAATCTTGATCTTCTTTGGACTTCGTAACGCGCGTCACACCGGACACACCTTGTCTGGTTGACCGCTTGAGCGCGTCTTCGGTGCCAATATCACGGGCAAGTTCCCCACCCGTGCGACCTTGCTGGCTTGGCGTGTCGGGCATGTCCTTGATGAATTGATCCGTCTCGCGGGTTCCGTCGCTGGAGCGATGTCGCTCGGCCATGGTTTGTCCTCCGTTGCAAGTTCGCTAATCAACGTTCCATCACGTAGGCCGGTTCCAGGTGTGAAAAAAGGGGCCTGTTGGCCCCTTTTCATATGTCTGACATTTGATGGGGCTTCACATACGCGAAGCGACGTTTTCCCAATTCACAAGGTTTTTCAGGAAGTTGTCCAGATAAGCGGGCCGCTTGTTGCGGTAATCGATGTAGTAGGAATGTTCCCAGACATCGCAGCCCAGAAGCGCGGTCTGACCGAAACAAACGGGGTTCACGCCATTCTCGGTCTTGGTGACTTTCAGGCCGCCGTCCTTGTCCTTGACCAGCCAGGCCCAGCCCGAGCCAAACTGCCCGGCACCGGCGGCGGCGAACTCCGAATGGAAATCGTCGACCGATCCAAAGCTGTCAGTCAGCGCCTTTTCGACTTCGCCCGGTATCTTGCTGTCGCCCGGTCCCATCATTTCCCAAAACTGGTTATGGTTCCACAATTGGCTGATGTTGTTGAATATACCGCTCTGGGCAACTGACCCGGACTGATAGGTGCCGGTGATGATATCCTCAAGGGACTTCCCCTCCCACTCGGTCCCGGCAATCAGCTTGTTGCCGTTGTCGACATAGGCCTTGTGGTGCAGGTCGTGGTGATATTCCAAAGTCTCTTTCGACATCCCCTTGGAGGCCAGGGCGTCGTGGGCATAGGGAAGGTCGGGAAGCTCAAAGGCCATGATATCTCTCCTGTTGGGTTCACTTAGGGACATGTCGGTCTGAACCTGTCCGGGTCAAGCCCCGACAGGCATCGCGTTGCGCAGCACATCCTCGGCATAGAGGGCGACGGAGCGGAAGCACATGACCCGCCAGTGGTCGCCCCCGCGCCAGATCGCGGCGGGAATTTGCGCCATTCGGGTGCGGCGCACTTCGGTTTCAGCAAAAGTGTCGAAATTGACGGGCATCAGTTTTGACAGAAAATTTTCGACATCTTTTCCTTTAATATCAAAAATCTGCCGTGCGTCGCTCACGTTGATGACGGTGGTGAACGACGTGCCGAGCACCTGTGTCATATCGGCGACCAAGCGATCCGCATAGCTGTGATCACATACCAGCATCAGTTCATCCGGCGACATCCACATCAGGCGTCCGGTGTCGGACGCGGTCGACATCCGCATCGGCGGCAAAGCGCAGGCCGCTACTTTCTTCGTGGCCTTGCCAAGTGCTGTCATGTCGCCGCGAAGGGTGATCATGCCGACCGGCGGCCGGACGGTAATCGAAATGTCAGACATTTGATTTCTCCCCCTCCCGATCAAAGAAAACAGGATCGACGATCCTGGCTTCGACCGGCGACTGGCCGATACGGGTAAAGCGGATCACCTCGCCCATTCGGTCCGGGCCGCGTTCGACGAGACCCATCGCGATACCCCGGTCCAGCGTCGGCGACATATAGGTCGAGGTGACGCGTCCCTGCACGATCGCCTGCCCGTTGTCGTTAACGCCTTCGCCCACCGCATAGGCCCCGTCTTCCAACGCCGAACCGTCCAGCGTTTCCAGCCCGACCAGTTTCCATCGGTCCGGTTTCTGAAACTCGGACCGTGCCTGACCGCGCTTGCCCAGATAATCGTCCTTCTTCTTCGAGATCGCCCAGTCCAGCCCCAGATCCTGCGGAATGACTGTGCCGTCAGTCTCATCCCCGATCATGATGAATCCCTTTTCGGCCCGCATGATATGCAACGCTTCGGTGCCATAGGGAGTCGCGCCGAATTCGGCCCCGGCCTCCATCAAAGCCGTCCAGAGGGCCAGACCCTGCGACGCGGGCACGGCGATTTCATAGGACAGTTCGCCCGAAAAGCTGATGCGGAAAACGCGGACAGCAAAGTCGCCCAAACGTCCGTCGGTCCAGGCCATGAAAGGCAATGCCTCGGCAGACACGTCCATACCGCCCAGCTTTTCCAGCACCTTGCGCGCATTCGGCCCGACGACGGCGATCTGCGCGAATTGTTCGGTGACATTGACGACATGCACCTTCCAGTCCCACCATTCGCATTGCAGCCAATCTTCCATCCACCCATGTATGCGATCCGCTCCGCCGGTCGTGGTGTGGCAAAGCCATGTCTGATCGTCGATCCGCGCCACGACGCCATCGTCGATCAGGAAACCGTTCTCGTCGCACATCAGACCATAGCGGCATCGTCCCGGCTTCAGCGTGGACATCATGTTGGTATAGAGCATATCCATCAGCCGCCCGGCATCCGGCCCGCGAACGATGAGTTTACCCAAAGTTGAAGCGTCAAGCATTCCAAGGCTTTGCCGGGTGTTTTTCACCTCGCGCGAGACGGCTTCCGCATGGGTTTCACTGCCCTGCGGAAAGCAATAGGCGCGACGCCATTGGCCGACGGGTTCCCAAAACGCACCGTGGGCCTCGTTCCAATCGTGGATCGGTGTGCGGCGCAACGGTTGGAAAATAGCCCCGCGTGCTTCGCCTGCCAGAGTCCCGATTGTCGTCGGCGTATAAGGCGGACGGAACGTCGTGGTTCCAACCTGCGGAATAGTTGTATCCAGCCTATCAGCAAGGATAGCCAGCCCGTTGATGTTACTTAATTTCCCTTGGTCCGTCGCCATGCCCAGCGTGGTATAACGTTTTGCGTGTTCGACCGACTCGAACCCTTCCTGCGCGGCAAGCCGGACGTCGGAGACTTTCACATCGTTCTGATAGTCGAGCCACATCTTCGACCGCAGCGCATGATCCGCGCCTTCGGGCATCATCCAGACCGGCAGGATCGGCACCTCGGGTGAGCTTTCGCAAGGTGGGGCGTCGATTGCGGCGGCTTCGGCGGCATCGTCCAACACCTCGGCGGTGGTCAGCGCACCCGATGCCATTCCGGCAGTGATCACAAACCCCTTGCCGTCTGCCCCCCTCGGCGGCTGATCGGGATCGGGGCGGAACATGGCGCGTTCCTCATCCCACCAGAGCTTGCCCCCGCAGTGCGACCAAAGGTGGACGACCGGCGACCAACCTCCGGACATAGCCACGGCATCGCAGCGAATTTCCTGCAGGACGGTGCCGTCACCGGATTGCAGACAGATGGACACAGCCGTAACCTTGGCATTTCCATGCACCTTGGCAATGGCGCGACCCTTGTGAACATTGACCCCGAGCGCTTTGATTTCTTTTACCATTGTACTGTCGACAGCTTGGCGCGCGTCGATGATTGCCGGAACCCTGAGGCCCGCTTCGATCAACGCCTTGGCTGTGCGATAGGCATCGTCGTTGTTGGTCACGACGACCGTGCGCTCGCCCATCGAGACGCCATGATTGACGACATAATCGCGCAGGGCCGAGGCAAGGATGACACCGGGCACATCGTTGCCCGCGAAGCTGAGCGGGCGCTCGATGGCCCCCGTTGCCGTGATCACACGCCCGACCCGTATGCGCCAAAGCCGCTCACGCGGACCGGTCTTCGCGGCCAGATGACCGGTCAGATTTTCCGTGCACAGGACATATCCGTGGTCGTAGACGCCCGATCCTTCGCAACAATTTATCATCGTCACATTATCTTTTTTTTCAAGTTCTTCGATTGCGTTCTTTACCCAATCCGCTGCGGTCTTCCCGTCGATGGTCGCTCCGTCCACCACGGCGCGACCGCCCCAGGTCGCGCCCTGCTCGACCAGGATGACGCGCTCACCCGTCTTCGCGGATCCAAGGGCTGCCGTCAGGCCCGCGATGCCGCCGCCGACAATCAGGGTGTCGCAGAAGGCATACTGATGTTCGTAGCGATCGCCGTCTGCCTCGGTCGGGGCGGCCCCCAGACCGGCGGCGCGGCGGATTACCGGCTCGAATACATGTTTCCAGAAGGCGCGCGGATGGATGAACGTCTTGTAGTAGAATCCGGCGGGCAGGAAACGCGACCCGAAGTCGTTGATCCGTCCGATATCGAAGGCGAGCGACGGCCAGGCATTCTGGCTGTGTGCAACCAGACCGTCATAAAGCGATTGCATCGTGGCGCGCTGGTTCGGCTCGAAATGCGCTCCCTCGCCGATCTGCATCAAGGCATTGGGTTCTTCGGGGCCTGAGCCGACGACGGACCGGGGTCGGTGATATTTGAAGCTGCGGCCCATCACAATCTGGCCATTCGCCAGAAGGGCGGAGGCCAGCGTATCGCCGATATAGCCACGCAGGCTTCGCCCGTCGAAAGTGAACTCGATCGGTTTGCTGCGGTCGATCAGACGGCCGCCGGTCTTGAGGCGGCGGCTCATGCGCTGCGCCCTTTGGCGATGCGGGCAAGGATGTCGGCAGGCGGTTCGGTCGTCTGTGCACAATAGGTGCCGTAGACCTGCAAACTGGACGTATCGCGCGCAGCGAGGAACCACTTGCCGCAGCCATAGGCGTGGCGCCAGCGCTCGAAGTGCACACCTTTAGCGTTGTCCCGCAGAAACATGTACTCTTCGAATTGCTCGTCGGTAGATTCAGGCCCGAAGCGTTTCAGATGCGCCTGTCCACCGGGCGCAAGCTCTGTTTCTTCGACCGACAGGCCACAGTTCGGACAGGTCAGCAGCAGCATCGCACACTTCCGTCAAAATGGGCGGAGGTGCCCGGTGTCAGGCTGTTATTGCGTCGCGGAGCTGGCTTCGATCCGAACTTCAGGCGCACCGCCGACCCCAAGGTCGAACGATCCGCCCAGAAGCGCGAACATGATGAAACCAACGGCGACGACAATACCGCCGAGAAGGAAGTTGATACCGCGCGGAAGGCGTCTGGGTAAAATGCGAGCCATGGCAGTTGGCCTATGTAAGAAAACAGGTAATCCTTAACACATAGAGTCTGCCATAGGTTTCGCCTAGTCCTGCGACACAGTGTTTCAAAGTGTCGTGAAGTGTCGCGCACGGCGCACAAGGAACCGGCCATCAGTGCGCCACCCCGGCGGCGACAGATTCGTCGATGAACCGACCCTCGCGGAATCGCTCCATGCCGAAGGCGGCTGTCAGGGGGGAATGACCCTTCGCCATCAACTCGGCCATGCCCCAGCCCGATCCGGGGATCGCCTTGAAGCCGCCCGTGCCCCAGCCGCAGTTGACAAAGAGACCGTCCACCGGAGTTTTCGACAGGATCGGGGAGCGGTCACCCGTCACATCAACGATTCCCCCCCATTGGCGCAGCATTTTCAGACGCGATATCATCGGGAAAGTTTCGACCAGGGCGCGCAACGTCTCCTCGATATGCTGGAAGCTGCCGCGTTGGGTATAGTTGTTATAACCGTCGGTGCCGCCGCCGATCACCATTTCACCCTTGTCGGACTGGCTCATGTAGCCGTGGACGGTGTTGGCCATGACGACGACATCCATGCAGGGCTTGACCGGCTCGGACACCAGGGCCTGCAGCGCGACCGACTCCAGCGGCAGGCGGAACCCGGCCATCTGCGCCAGAACGCCGGAATGACCTGCCGTCACCAGGCCCAGCTTGCCACAGGCGATATCGCCTTGCGTCGTCTGCACACCTGTAACCTTGCCGCCCGATTGCGCGATGCCGGTGACTTCGCATTTCTGAATGATGTCCATGCCCATGTCGGTGCAGGCGCGGGCGTAGCCCCAGGCCACCGCGTCGTGGCGTGCGGTGCCACCACGGGCCTGCCACAAACCGCCAAGGACGGGGTAGCGCGGCCCTTCGATGTTCATGATCGGGCAGAGCTGTTTGACGCGCTGCGGTCCAATCCATTCGGTGGTCACGCCTTGCAGCGAATTGGCATGGGCCGTGCGCTTATAGCCCCGCACCTCGTGATGGGTCTGGGCCAGCATGATGACGCCGCGCGGCGAGAACATGATGTTGTAGTTCAGTTCCTGCGACAGGCCCTCATAGAGCGAGCGCGCCTTTTCGTAGATCGCCGCCGATGGATCCTGAAGATAGTTCGAGCGGATGATTGTCGTGTTGCGCCCGGTGTTGCCGCCGCCCAGCCAGCCCTTTTCAAGGATCGCGACATTGGTGATGCCGTGGTTCCTGCCAAGATAATAGGCCGTGGCCAGCCCGTGCCCGCCCGCACCGACGATAATGACGTCATAGCGTTTGCCGGGCGGTCGCCTGGCCCAGGTGCGGCCCCAGCCCTCGTGGTTGCGGAGGGCTTCGCGGGCGATGGCAAAGGCGGAAAAACGTCGCATGCGCAAAGGCTCCCCTCGATACGTATGGCCCGGTTTGCCCCGATCCGGGAGCGGGCAATATGGGCACAGCGGCATGTTTGTGAACATCCGCGACATCGGTCCCTTTCCGAGGCCCGTTTCGCATGGCCTAGACCGTCCGATCACGAAGCCGCAAGGGGGGCTTCTGTCGCGGCTCCAAGACCGTTAGAGGAGCGGAATGATAGACCGGGTGGATTGCTGATGTTCTGGATTGTCGTGGCGCTGCTTCTTGCGGCTTGTATTCTTGTGATGGCGGCTGCGCTGCGCGGCGGTGCCGGGCCGGGCGTTCGCCCTGACGTGGATGTCTATCGCGATCAGCTGCGCGAGCTGGAGCGGGACGCGGCGCGCGGAACCCTGGACCCGGAGGAGGCCGAGGCCGCCCGCACCGAAGTGGCGCGCCGTCTTCTGGCTGCCGACCGGGTCCGCGACGACGGCGTACGCGGGAGCGGCAATTCCTGGCTGGGACTGGGCCTGATCGGGGTGCCGGTGATCGCCGTATCGCTGGGCATCTATTTCTGGATCGGCACACCGGGCAAGCCGGATTACCCCCTGCAAGGGCGCATTCTGCGGATCGAGGAGGCGCGTGCCGCGCGCCCCGACCAGACCCGTGCCGAGGCTGCCGTGCCCGACGAGATCGACGACAGCCGCGCCGACGTGACCCGTCTGGCCGAGGAGCTGAAGCAGGTTTTGGCGGCCCGTCCCGACGACTTGCGGGGCTGGCGGCTGGCGGTGCAGACACAAGCGGGACTTGGCGATCTGGAGGCGGCCTGGCAATCGCAGGACCGGGTAATCGCCATTCTGGGCGAGGAGGCCGGGGCCGAGGAATTCGCCCTGCTGGCCGAGCTGATGATTCTGGCAGCGGGCGGCTATGTCTCGCCCCAGGCCGAGACCGCGCTGTCCGAGGCGGTGCGCCGCGACCGGGCAAACGGCACAGCGCGATATTATGCGGGGCTGATGTATGCGCAGGGCGGTCGCCCGGATCGTGCCTTTGGAATCTGGCGCGGCTTGATTGCCGAAAGCGCACCGGGTGACCCCTGGCTGGACCCGATCTATGCCCAGATCGAAGAAATTTCGGTTCTGGCCGGCGACCCGACCCCGCTGGATGAGCTGCCGCAGCCGCGCGGACCGTCGGTGGATGATATCGAGGCGGCGGGCGACATGACCCCGCAGGATCGGATCGAGATGATCGGCAACATGGTACAGGGCCTGTCCGAACGGTTGGCGAGCGAGGGCGGGACGGCGGAGGAATGGGCGCGGCTGATCACCTCCTACGGCGTGCTGGGACGCACCGATGCTGCCGCGACCGTCTATGCCGAGGCAAAGACCGTGTTCGCCGCCGACCGGGGGGCGTTGGACACGCTGGCCCGCGCCGCAGACCGTGCCGGGATCAACCCTTGATCCACGAGACCATCGAAGGGTTCGCCGCCGCCCTGCCCCCGCACGGCGCGCTGATGGGGCTGGACCTTGGGACCAAAACCGTCGGCGTGGCCGTCAGCGACACCTTCCGCAGCGTGTCCACGCCATTGCAGACGATCCGCCGCACCAAGTTCACCGCCGATGCCGTCGCAATCGAGGCGCTGCTGACGGCGCGAACGGTCGTCGGCATCATCCTTGGCCTGCCACTGAACATGGACGGCAGCGAGGGCCCGCGCGGTCAAGCCACCCGCGCCTTCGCCCGCAACATGGCACGGCGGATCGATACACCCATCGGATACTGGGACGAACGTCTGTCGACAGTAGCTGCCGAACGCATCCTGCTGGAGGCGGATACGTCTCGAAAGCGTCGCGCAGAGGTCATAGATCACGTCGCTGCCGGGTTTATCCTGCAAGGCGCGCTGGACCGTCTGCGCCATATCGGAGCCGCCCTGTGACTCATGATCCGACATCCGATGGCGTCTGGAGCCGTTCCGAAATTGAAAGTCCCTGCGTGAAACTTTGCGTGGTCCATCCGCAAACGCGGTTATGTATGGGCTGTCATAGAACCATGGACGAGATCGGGGAATGGTCCCGCATGACGTCCGAAGCCCGCCGCGCGATCATGGATGCCCTTCCCGCCCGTGCCGAGGCCGCCGCCCCTGTGCGGCGAGGCGGTCGTGCGGCCCGGTTGAAACGCGGTGGCTGACCGTCAGGTCGGGCGCGTCTTGGCCCTGTTGCGGTCGCGCAGACGCTCTTTCATGCGGGCCTTCGCCTCGGGTGAGCCGTCGTGGAACGTACCGAACCAGCGGTCCAGCGGGAACATTCCGTCGGCGTAATTGCACTCGAAATATTTGTGATGGAGGTAATGGGCGTAGCAATGCGTCTTGATCGACGTCTTGTCGCCGACCTCGATACGTTCGAACCCGGCATGGCCCGGCGCGGGGCTGAGTGCGGTGTGGATCAGCACAGAAAGCACATGCAGCGGGTGGAACGGGATCAGCAGGAAGACCAGCACGCCGGAGAAATAAAGTATGTGTTCGATCGGGTGCATCGACAGGCCGGACCATGGACCGGGATTGACGTTGCGATGATGCACATTGTGCGCCAGCCGATACAGCGGTGGCCAGTGGATTGCCCGGTGGATGGCATAGAAATGCAGATCGCGCAGAACCGGAACAAGCACCAGAAGGACAACAAAATAAACTGGATTGTCAGCGAAGGTCACCTGCGGCACATAGCCGTTCGCCGCGACCCAGAGCATCAGCACCTCGAACGCGGTCCAGATCGGAATGGCGCTGGCAAAGGTCCATGTCAGGTTGTCGAGCGTCTGGTTGCGGAACAGGAACTGCCCGCTGTCGCGCGACGGCCAGCGGGCATTGAACTTGAAGCGGTCGCCCTGTGCCCGCTGGACGTAGAGCCGCAAATGGAACGCCCCGAAAAACACGGCGACAATGGCGGCGTTGCGCGCCAGCAGATACGCGATCCATAGCGGGTCGAGGTCTGCCATCGCCTGCATCGGCGGGCTGAGGTACACCCAGACGACCAGCGCGACCAGGAAATACAGCATGTTCCAGGGCATGAAATACCCCGGCCAGCCAAAGATCCAGCGCAGCGCGGCGACCGGTTTTGCTGGCCATGTCAGCACCGGGGGATAGGCGATGCGCGCCTTGGGGGCCCAATCGCCGCGCCGGTCACGCTCGCCGATTTGCGTATCGTCCATGTGGCCCCCTCCGATCCCTTGTGCCAGTGCATCAGATCGCAAGGTGACCCGAAGTCAAGCCATAACCGTCAGCCCGCAAAGACCTTGCGCAGCATGTTCAGCGCCACGAGGAACAGAAAGACCGCGAAGACGCGCTTGAGCGGGGCCGGGGTCATCGAATGGGCCAGTCTTGCGCCCAGGGGGGCCGTCAGCAGGGTCATGGCAATTACGATCAGGAAGGCCGGTATGTTGACCAGACCGATGGTCATCGGCGGGCGCAGACCAGACGTGGGCAGGATCAGAAACAACAGGACGGCTGGCACCGCGATCAGCAGTCCGAAACCCGCCGCGGTGGCGACCGCGCGGTGGATCGGCACGCCGTGCAACGTCATCAGCGGCACCCCGAAGCTGCCGCCGCCGATGCCCATCAGGACCGAGGCGAAGCCGACGGCAGGCGAATACAGATATCGCTTTGCCCCCGTCGGCATGGTGTCGGCCAGCCGCCACTGCGGGCGAGAAAACGCCATGTAGAATGCCACGATCAGGGCCAGCCCGGCGAAGATAGCAGTCAGCGTTTCCGACCGAAGCTGCGTTGCCACCAGAGAGCCGACCAAAGCCCCCCCGACGATGCCCGCGCCCCAGCCGCGCAGGATCGAAACCTCGACCGCGCCCCGGGCATGATGGGCGCGCACAGACCGCAGGCTGGTCACGACGATTGTGGCCAGCGAGGTTGCAACGCAAACCTGCATGATATTGGGCCCGTCATAGCCAAGAATCTGGAAGACATAATAAAAAGAAGGCACCAGAACGATGCCGCCCCCGACCCCCAGCAATCCGGCAAGGACGCCCGCGAAGGCCCCCACAACCATCAGAAACGCGACGAGCGGAAGAAAGGTGGCGAGGTCTGGCATCGGCATGGTCCGTTGGTTTGTGTCCCGCGGCGTCTACAACCCAGCCCGGCCTGCTACCAGTGGCGATTATCGGCAGCGTCCGCGTCGGATCTTGACCTCTCTGCGCTACGGGTTCAACCGGACGCCACCCCCACGAAAGGTTTCCCGATGTCCGAGATGTTCCGCCGCGCCGCGATTCTTGGCCTGCTGTCCGCCGTCGGGCCCTTCGCCATCGACATGTATCTTCCTGCCATGCCCGCCATCGCAGAAGATCTGGCCAGCACAATCGCCGGGACACAGACAACACTGATTGCGTTCTTCCTGTGCTTCGGTCTGGCGCAGCTGGTCTATGGTCCTTGGGCCGACTCCGCGGGGCGCAAGCTGCCGCTGTATTTCGGTCTTGGCGTCTATCTTCTGGCGTCTGTCTGGGCCGCGTTGGCACCCGACATCACGAACCTGACGGCGGCGCGAGCAATGCAGGGCCTGGGTGCTGCGGCGGTGATGGTCATTCCCCGCGCGATCATCCGCGACTGGTCCACCGGAACGGAAGCGACGCGGCTGATGGCGATGGTCATGCTGGTGATTTCCGTATCCCCGATGCTGGCTCCGTTGGCAGGATCGATGGTGATATTGGTGGCGGACTGGCGCGCGATCTTCTGGGTGATGGCCGTCGCGGGGACCATCAGCCTGACGGTCACGGCGCTGGCTTTGCCGGAAACGCTGACCCCGGCGCGCCGCCGCCCCATCGCGCCCGCCCGGTTATTGGCGGATGCCGGATATCTGCTGCGGCATCGCGGGTTCATGGTGCTGACCTTCGTGGGCGCCTTCGGCATGGCCAGTTTCTTTGTCTTCATCGCCTCGGCCAGTTTTGTCTATACCGGCGAATTCGGCCTGTCGCCGACGGGCTTTTCGCTGGCCTTCGCGATCAACGCCGCCGGATTCTTCACCGGCAGCCAGTTAGCCTCGAATGCGGGCAACCGTTGGGGCATGGGCCGGGTCGTGCGCGGCGCGACGACCGGATTTGCGGCCAGCACGGTCCTGCTGCTGGGACTGGCGCTAGCCGGTCTGGCCCCCCTGCCCGTGATTGTCGGCCTGCTGGTCGCGGGCAACTTCTGCCTGGGTTTCGTGATTCCGTCGGTGATGGTCATGGCGCTGGACGATCAGGGCGAAATCGCGGGGCTGGCGTCGTCGCTCGGCGGCACGTTGCAGATGGTCACGGGCGGCGCGATGGTCGCCGTCGCCGGTCCGTTTTTTGACGGAACCGCCGTGCCGATGATCGCGGTCATCGCCCTGTGCGGGGTGCTGTCGGCGGGTTTGGCACGGCTGGTCCCGGTTCAGGCCGCCACCGTCGCCACGTGATCCAGCGCCGTGCGCACCACGTCCGCTCCGGCGCCGGGCTTCGCTGCGCCCTCCGACAAGGTCCGCCGCCAGCCGCGCGCGCCAGGCAGACCGGCGAACAGGCCCAGCATGTGTCGCGTCACCTGACCCAGCTTGCCGCCGTCGGACAGATGCGCCTCGATGTGCGGGATCATCCGCAAGGCTGCCGTCACCCGGTCGGGGCAAGGGTCGGGCCGATTGAAAATGCGGCTGTCGGCCTGCAACAGGACCGCGCCAGGGTCGTGATAGGCCGCTCGCCCGATCATCACACCATCCACGACTTTCAAATGCTCCAGCGCGTCATCCAGCGTCGCGATGCCGCCGTTGATCGAGAGATTCAGCGCCGGAAAGCGCAGCTTCATCGCATAGACCAGATCATAGTCAAGCGGCGGGATGTCCCGGTTCTCTCTGGGGCTGAGGCCTTGCAGCCAGGCCTTGCGCGCATGGACAGTGACGCGACCCACCCCCGCATCCTCCATCCGTGCCAACAGGTCCGGAAGCACGGTGGCCGGGTCCTGCTCGTCGACGCCTAGACGGCATTTCATCGTGACCGGAATATCGCCTGCCGCCTGCACCATGGCCGACAGGCAATCGGCCACCAGACCGGGTCGTTCCATCAGGATTGCGCCAAAGCAGCCAGATTGCACCCGGTCGGACGGGCAACCGACGTTCAGGTTCACCTCAGCATAGCCATATGCCACGGCCATCTCGGTCGCCTCGGCCAGTTCCGCCGGATCACTGCCGCCAAGTTGCAGTGCGACCGGGTGTTCTTCCGTGCCGTAAGCCAGCAGATGCGTCGCCCCGCCCCGCACCAGCGCCGCAGCCGTGACCATTTCCGTATAAAGCAACACTTCACGCGACAGGACACGGTGGAAGGCCCGGCAGTGCCTGTCGGTCCAATCCATCATAGGGGCACAGGATAATCTAGCGTGTTGATTTATTTGCATTTTTTGTGTATCTTCAAGCTGTTGGCGGCGAATGCTGCTACGCTGGAATACGCCCCGATATCCCCGAATTTGCCCCTCTACGACGACTCATTGCACACACAGCGCACACGAAAATGGCCTCCATCACCAAGCTCCCCTCCGGTGCCTACCGGGTTCAGATCAGACGAAAGGGCCGCTACGCGAGCGAGACGTTTCTCCGTCGCGACGATGCCCATCGCTGGGCCCGCCAAGCGGAGACCCGGGTGGATCAGGGGTTGGCGCCGAACAAGTCGTCCGTCTCCCGCCTGACCACCTTCGGCGATCTCATCGATCTCCACATAATCGATATGTGCGAGGTAGGCAAACCACCGCGTCGCAGCAAGGCCGCCACGCTCAAGACGCTCAAGCGCGATCTGGGCAAGGAGAAGATCGGGCACCTCGACCGGCAAAAGCTGATCGACTACGGCAAGATGCGCGCTGATCAAGGCGCCGGTCCGGTGACCCTCAGCATCGATATCGGCGTGATCAAGATGATCATCACCCACGCGGCAGCCGTGCACGGGCTCGACATTTCTCCGGAACCCGTCGATCTGGCGCGCGTCGCGCTCAAGCGTCTCGGGCTGATCGGCAAAGGCACCGAGCGGGATCGTCGCCCTACCATCGATGAGTTGAACCGCCTCTTCCGTTGCTTCGATGACAACGAACGCCTGACCCTGCCGATGACGCGGATCGTCAAGTTCGCGGTGGCCACGGCCATGCGGCTCGACGAGATCTGCCGCGTCGCATGGACCGATCTCGACGTCGACCGCCGGATGCTCATGATCCGCGACAGAAAGGACCCGCGCAACAAGACCGGGAACGACCAGCGGATCCCACTCTTCGCCGCCACGGGGTTCGATGCCTGGGCATTGGTCACCGAACAGGCCAAGGAACTCGGGCATGCAAGGGGCCGGATCTTTCCCTACAACTCGAAATCGGTCGGAACGGCCTTCCGGCGCGCCTGCGTCGAGGTCAGCGTGAAGGACCTGCATTTCCACGATTTGCGCCATGAGGGCACAAGCCGCCTTTTCGAGGCCGGCTTCGCCATTGAACAAGTCTCGCTGGTCACCGGCCACAAAGATTGGAAAATGCTGCGCCGGTACACACATATCCGCCCGGAAACGCTGCACCGGCTGGCCGCGTCGCGCGCCCCTTCCCCGCTGGGGGATCTCGCAGCGGAGTGACCCGAGAGTCAGAGGGGTGCCGTTCCGGCCCGTGACGGGTTTGGAGGTCGAGAGAGAGGCTTTCGGCCGCCCGTCGCGGGAGAAAACCCATGAATACCGAAATTATCGATGCCGGGCGTGATATCAGCGGCGGCTACAAGGTGGATGTGTCGCGCGGCACGAACGTGGATCGCGTGTCGTCCGAATGGTTCTCGCGGCCGGATGACGAGCGGTATCTGTCGCTCGACGATCTCTTCGCATCCGTCAAAGGCCGGGCGGAGCGGAGCCGGACCCGGACGGTGGATAGCGCGGCGATCCGGGTCGAGGCGGATCGCGACAACCCGGAGAAGCTCGGGCTGGTCCTGCCCGGGGTGGATGAGCCGATTGCGCCGACTCATTGGAGCTTCGGTCAGCTCTCGAGCCTGGTCGGCGCACCTGCGGCCTATTTGCGGCAACTGCCCGCGCCGCTGGCGGGCATCAACCTGCAGTACGGGCTGACGAACCACCGGGCCGAGCAGATCAAGACCATGGAGGTCGCGAATGGCCGCACGGAACTGCGCGCCGTGACCGGACCCGACTACGGCCGCATCTTCGACCATGAACTGGTCTCCGCCGTCCAGCGCATCGCGGGCAACGGCACGGGCGACACGCGCTGGAAAGTGCCGGGCGTGCTCGACTGGTCGACGGGCATCTACAACCCGCGCGTGGACGTGACAAAGGAGACGACGACACTCTACGCCTCGGACCGCGACGTGTTCCTGTTCCTCGTCGACGATCTGAACCCGATCGAGGCGGGGCTGCTGCCCGACGGCTCGCCCGATCTCTATTTCCGGGGATTCTATTGCTGGAATTCCGAGGTGGGCGCCAAGACGCTCGGCATCGCCTCCTTCTACCTTCGGGCGGTTTGCCAGAACCGCAACCTTTGGGGCGTCGAGGACTTCCAGGAGATCACCATCCGGCATTCGAAATACGCGGCCTCCCGCTTTGCCCATGAGGCCGCCCCGGCGCTCAGCCGCTTCGCCGAGTCCTCGCCCGCGCCCTTCATCGACGGCATCCGTGCGGCGCGGGAAAAGATCGTTGCACGGTCGGACGAAGACCGGCAGGACTTTCTGCGAAAGCGCGGGTTCTCGAAGGCGGAGACGGGGCGGATTGTCGAGACGGTTTTGGCCGAGGAAGGCCGCCCGCCCGAGAGCGTCTTCGACTTCGTGCAGGGGATCACCGCGGTTGCCCGGTCAAAGCCGCAGCAGGATGCGCGGCTGGTGATGGAGGGCAAGGCGAAGGTGTTGTTGGAGAAGGTATAATGCCGTTTAATATGTATGTTTTTCAATGCTCTAACGAGTTAATCTCAAGCACTAAATGAAGATTTCGAGGGGCGTTATAGCCCCTCGATTGTGTACTCGGGTGCACCTTGCCAGACCAGCTTCCAGCTCGCGCCAGGGCGGACATTCTGGATGATCCCGGGATCGCAGGCGACGAAGCACCGCCCGCCCGAATGACGGACGGAGGGGTAGATCAGCCCGCGATGCCCCTCTGATCTCAGATCCGCTGCAAGGCGCTGCCCGGCCGCGTAACCCCGCTCGGGGACCGGATCGAGCGCCGGATGCTCCTCCCCGTGCAAATCCGGGAAATCCCCGATGAAATCCGCCAGCAGTTCCACGTAGCGGGCCTCGTCCTCGTAGCGGCCGATGAAGCCCAATTCACGGGTCCGGTGAAACCCAACCTCCTGCGCGCTCGTCAGCATGTCCCAGGCGCAATACCACGCGCCGCGCTCACCGGTGTTGAACCGGTTGCCCGAGGGTCGCGTGTAGGTGAAGGCCGCATTGATATGGCTATGACCGTAAAGGGTCAGGTCATGAGACCGCCGCGCGAAGGCCAGTTCGCGACGGTCGAGCGCGGGGCTGCCCTGCGCTTCAGCGATCAGGCGCGCACTGGTCTCGCCTTCGATCTCGGCGAGAACCGCGGCCTCCTCGTCACTGTCGACCAGCCCCCGCAGCACTGGGGGCTTGTGATGGGTCTCGGAAATCAGCCTAACAAGAGCACGGTCATTGACCGACGTAATCCTCAAACCCCGCCCCGCAGTGCATCGACATAGCCCCGCACGCGCAGGATCTTGGGTAATCCCCCTTCGATCATCGCGTCCACGGGCCGCGCACCGTCGAACTCCGGACCCCGGTTCGGCAGCTTCGCCCACTCCCGCGAGATCGGTTCGTTGAAGTAAAGCTCAAGCGACTTGTAAAGGCCGATCAGCGCGCTCAATCGCAGCATCTGGTCCCGCGTCAAATCCCCCGCAAAATCGGGCTTCTTCGCCCGCTTCCAGGTCGACTCCGACATGTCCGCCAGTGCCGCCGCTTCCCGCAGGGTGAGCGACCAGGCGTCCGCAATCCGAGCGAAGGCCTTGAGAGCAACACCCTGCCGGTCCGGTGCAGGACGTTCTAGAACAACGTTTTCCATGTTTTTGCGCTCCTTCATAGCTTGACTGATGATATAAGTCCATATGGATCGCATTGCAAGTCCATATGGCCTATTTGGTGCCTCCAGAGTAAGAGGGGTGCCGGGTTTTCCGTGACGGGTTTGGAGGTCGGGAGAGAGGCTCCCGGCTGGCCTGTCGCGGAGATATCCCGATGACAAAGCAACAGAAAATCACCCTCAGCGCCTCGCGCGACATTCCCTTCAACAAGCTGATGCTCAGCCAGTCGAACGTGCGCCACGTCAAGGCCGGCGTGTCGATCGAGGAGCTGGCCGAGGACATCGCGCGGCGGACGCTGCTCAGCTCCATCACCGTGCGGCCCGTGCTGGACGACAGCGGCGCCGAGACCGGCATGTACACGATCCCCGCCGGCGGGCGGCGGTTTCGGGCGCTGGAACTGCTCGTGAAGCAAAAGCGGATGAACAAGACCGCGCTGGTGCCCTGCATCGTGCGAACAGACGGGCTCGCCGAGGAGGACAGCCTCGCCGAAAACGTCCAGCGCGCGCCGCTGCATCCGCTCGACCAGTTCCGCGCCTTCCAGGCGATGCGCGTCAAGGGCCGCACCGAGGAGGAGATCGCGGCCGCCTTCTTCGTCTCGGCCAGCGTGGTCAAGCAACGGCTGAAGCTCGCCGCGGTCGCGCCATCGCTGCACGACGCCTATGCCGAGGAGGAGATGACGCTCGACCAGCTCATGGCTTTCACGGTCAATCCCGACCATGCGCGACAGGAACAGGTCTGGGAGGCGCTGCAGCGGCATTATTCCCGGCAGCCCTACGAGATCCGCCGCATGCTGACCGAAGGTTCGGTGCGGGCCTCGGACAAGCGGGCG
This sequence comes from Jannaschia sp. L-14R, assembly GCF_056857695.1. Classification (NCBI taxonomy): domain Bacteria; kingdom Pseudomonadati; phylum Pseudomonadota; class Alphaproteobacteria; order Rhodobacterales; family Roseobacteraceae; genus Jannaschia; species Jannaschia sp. L-14R. The sequence goes on along the minus strand of NZ_JBSXNP010000010.1, from coordinate 242,376 downwards.
CAGTTCGTGGGGCTCGACGACTACGTCGAGGCCGGGGGCGAAATCCTGCGCGACCTGTTCCAGCAGGATGACGGCGGCTGGCTGCAGGATGCCGCCCTTCTCGACGTCATGGTGCGCGAGAAGCTGGCCGAAGAGGCGGAGGGCGTACGCTCCGAGGGCTGGAAATGGGTCGAGGTCGACACCGAGTTCCCCTATGGCCACACCTTCGGGATGCGCCGGGTCCACGGCGAGGCGGTGCCGATGACCGACGAGGAGGCTGCCCGCTACCAGTCGCTGAAGGCCGAATACGACGCGCTCGAGGCCGAGCATGCGGAGGCCGACGAGTTGCCCGACGATGTCGATGCCCGGTTGGGCGAGATCGAGGAGGCGATGGAGGCGCTCGAGGCGCGTCCGATCCGGTTCGAGGCCGACGACCTTGCGCTGTCCGGAGCCTTCGTCAGCATCGACAGTTCCGGGCGGCTGCGGGTCGAACGCGGCTACGTGCGGCTCGAAGATGAGCCCGTCGAGGAGGTGGAGGACACCGGCGAGATCGCACCGGAAACGGCGCCGGTCGAGGACTCCGACAACACCGTTGCGTCGGCTTCGGACGAGGAGGAAGAGGACGACGGCCTGAAACCGCTTTCCGACCGCCTCGTCATGGAACTGACGGCCCATAGGACACTGGCACTGCGCAATGCGCTGGCCCAGGATCCGCAGGTCGCCTTCCTCGCGGCGCTGCACGCGATGGTCCTGCGGCTCTTCTATCGGCATGCCGTCAGCAGCTGCGTCGAGATCGAACCGCGCAACGCGGGGTTCGGATCGCAGGTGCCGGGCCTCGGCGACACGGCCTATGCGCAGGCCATCGACCAGCGCCACGAGACCTGGGCGCGCAACCTTCCGAAAGCATCCGAGGATCTCTGGGAGGCGCTGACCGAGTTCGACAGTTGCAGCCGCGAGGCGCTCTTCGCCCACTGCGTGGCGATGAGCGTGAATGCCGTCCACGACCCCTACCAGCGTCGCCCGCGCGCCATCGCGCATGCGGATGTGCTGGCCGGGACCGTCGGGCTCGACATGGCCAAGGCGGGCTGGACGGCAACAGGCGACAGCTACCTCGGTCGCGTGACCAAAGCGCGCATCCTCGAGGCCGTGTGCGAGGCAAAGGGCGAGGACGCCGCTGATCGGATCGCGGGGCTGAAGAAGGCCGAAATGGTGACCGCCGCAGAGGACCTGCTCGTCGGCACCGGCTGGCTGCCCGACGCGCTGCGCACGCCGCCCCTGCCGGAAGAGGACGCGCCTGAGATCGAGTTGATCGACGACGCCGACACCGCCGACGGAGGACCTTCGGACGACGATCCCGACAGTGGCGAAGCGCAATCGGCGGAAGACGGCGGCGAACCGGCTGTCGGAGATTCCGACCCCTCGGGCGAAGATGATCCCGTCGCCGGTGACGCCTTCGCCCGGACAGCAGCCGAGTGACCTTCGAGCAGGTCGGAGCTCCTTCCCCCCGAGTTCCGGCAGCCGGGGTCCGCCAGAAACGGCGGGCCCCTTTTTCTATCCACGACAGGAGGCACAAAGCATGCACAGCCCCGCCGCCGACATCGCCCGCCACCTTGCCGAGGATGCCGAGGCCGTCTGCCGTCATTACCTCACGAACGGGCGCAAACAGGGCCAATACTGGATCGTTGGCGATGTGCAAAACACGCCGGGCCGAAGCCTCTATGTCCGACTGACCGGTCCGATCTCTGGTCCCGGTGCCGCCGGAAAATGGACCGATTCCGCAACCGGGCAGCACGGGGACCTTCTGGACCTGATCGCCCTGAACATGGGTATCACCACGCTGAGGGACGCGCTGGACGAAGCGCGCAGGTTTCTCAGCCTGCCGCAGACGGAAGGGTACCGCGTGACCGGCCGGCCAGCCAGTCGTGGCTCACCCGAGGCCGCGCGGCGGCTCTGGGCCATGGGCCAGCCGATGTCGGGCACCTTGGCCGAACGCTATCTCGCCGGACGCGGCCTCACCGGGCTGGGCCATCTCGACAGTCTACGGTTTCACCCGAACTGCTTCTACTGGCGCGAGGATCACGCACTGAACGATCCGCCCGAGACTTGGCCCGCCCTGCTCGCCAAGGTGACGGACCTCGATGGACGGCTCACCGGCCTGCACCGCACCTGGCTTGACCCCGCCACTGCGGACAAGGCCCCGGTCATTCCACCGCGCAAGGCGATGGGCAATCTCCTCGGCCATGGTGTTCGCATGGGCAAACCGGTCAGCGTGCTGGCCGCAGGCGAAGGGCTTGAGACCATGCTCTCCATGCATCTGGCCCTGCCGGGGTTGCCTGCGGTGGCGGCTCTGTCCGCCAATCATCTCGCAGCCCTGCAGTTGCCCGCCGATCTTCGCCGCCTCTACATCGCCGTCGATGCCGACCCGGCAGGCCTGTCCGCCGCAGACCAACTGGCGCATCGGGCCATTGGGGCCGGGATCGACGCGATCCACCTCTCCCCCTGTCTCGGCGATTTCAATGACGATCTGCGGGCCAATGGCCGCGACGCGTTGCGCGCGCATCTGCGTCCGCAACTGGCGCCCGAGGATGCCGTGACCTTCCTCGACCACGCCATCGATTGATCGGGATCGGCGCAGCCGGCCAGCGCCTCCGCGATCAGAGCCACGCCTTCCGGCCCTCCGAGAGCGGGCTAGACGGAGCAGAGCCCGGACGGTCCCGCAACGGCCATGGCCGTCCTCCGCTACGCTCCGGTTCCACCCCATCGCGCGGGCGCGACGGGGACCCCTGAGAATGCAGACCCGCCCGGCCCCCGCTTTTCCGTCGCCCGGGAAGGCCGCGAGAGGCGCGGTCTTCGACAAACGGAGACGACATCATGACCGACACACATCTTCAAACCCGATCCTCCACCGCCGTCGTGCTCGAGGAACTGCAGCTCTACGGCTGGCGCCCCTTCACCGACGAGCCCGATCCCCGCCCCTTGCCGGAGCCCGACGCCATTCGCACCGCCGTCGTCGACATTTTCGACGCGCTCGTCACGACGCTGTCTGACACGCGGCTGGAACCCGACCTCGAAGATCTGCTCTGGTCCACTACGAACCTGTTTCACCGCATGGCGACGCGGATAAACCGTGAGCTCGACAGCAACGAACAGGCGCAGAAACGGGCGCAGCGCGAACAGGACGGCTCCGAGGTCCGCTCGGTCGAACTGGAAACCCTGATCGCGGAGGGCATCACGCTCATCGAACGGCGCAATGCCTTTGAGGCCATGCGCGATCTCGCCGCCGAGGGCTTCGAGGCGCATCTCGGCCAGACCTGGCACCCGCGCACGGGCAGCCACGTGAAACGCCGCACCCTGACCGCCTCGTTGATCGACAGCCGCGATCACTTGGCCGCAAGACGTAGGGCCGATCTGGAACCGCTCCTGCCCCAAGGCACAAAAATCGCCTTCACCGGCGGGCTGGACTGCAACGATCACGCGGCCATCTGGGCAGCGCTCGACCGCGTCCACGCGAAACACGCTGACATGGTCCTGTTGCATGGCGGCGCACCGCGCGGGGCCGAACGGATTGCCGCCGCCTGGGCCGACAACCGCGGCGTGACGCAGATCGTCTTCAAGCCCGACTGGACGCGGCACGGCAAATCGGCCCCCTTCAAGCGCAACGACCAGCTGCTCGACACCCTGCCCATCGGGCTCATCGTCTTTCCGGGCTCGGGCATCACCGAAAATCTCGCCGACAAGGCCCGCGCGATGGGCATTCCCCTCTTCGACTTCCGGCCGAAAGCCGCCCCACTGGCATGACCGGATTTCCGCCGATGCCCGCCCCGGACCCTCCCGGGGCGGGCCGTTTTCTGCTATGATTTGCCCGTGCCAATGGAGGAGGTGGCGGCGCGATCCTTGTTCTCGAAAGGAGTGCCTCATGTTTTTCTCCACCCTCTTCACGCTGTTCGGCCTTGGTGCCCTCTGCTGGATCCTGTTCAACTTGGCCGTCTACGCCCTGCCCTTCGCAATCGGGCTGACGTCCGGCATGTATCTGTATGAAACGGGCCAAGGCGTTTTCCTGTCGATCATTGCGGGCCTCTTCATCGGCGGCTTCGTCGCCGCTCTCGGAGAATTCGCCTTTGACCGCATCCGATGGGCCCCGCTCAAACTCGCAATCGGTCTGATCTACGCGGTCCCCGCCGGTATCGCCGGATTTCATGCGGCAAAGGGTCTTGCCGAGTTCGGCAGCGCGGGCGACGCGACCATCACCCTCCTGTCTTGGCTGGGCGCGTTGGTCGTGGGCGGGACCGCTTGGGCGCGGGTGTCGGGCTGGTCCGAGGTCAACGCCATGTCCGACCCGCATCCGCACAGGTCTTTCGACGAACACTGAACGCCCTGTGAAGCTTGCGCCGGTGCCTACCGTCCCTCCACATCGTCAGCGTGCGCCGCAACCGATTGCTGCAAAAGGTCTCGATCCTCGCCGTCACCGCAGCGTTGCGGTTGGGCGGGATCGGCTGAGCAAAGCCAGATCACTGAGACCCACGTTGTGGCGCATGGCCCCGGTCGCGCATGCACCTGGATCGCCGGCAGACCGAACATCACGGCAGACAAACACAGACACAGCGAGAGGGGGCAATCCCGGAGCAGCGAGGCACGTCCGGGACATGCACCGTTTCCGCCTGCACGCCAAAACCTGTCTTTGCACGACGTCCGCTGCCGGGGTCTTGCGCGGTCCAGAGGTAGCCTGTCATCCCCTCTTCCATGGCATGACGCCACGCGTCCCTTGCGGGCCTCTCAGCGGCTGATCTGACCGGGATCGGCTGACGCCTCGACCGCCTAGGCCGCAACGGCCGGTCCGGACTTTCTTCCCCTGGCGGACGCCATTCCTCGCGCGGCAAGAAAGACCGGCCTTGCCGTCCTCCGCTGGCGCTGCGGGCCACAGGGGCTGCGTCTGCGGATCGCCCCGGTCCTGACGATCGCCATCGAGGCCGCGAAGGGCGCGGGCTCGAACAAGCCAAAAGGAGATATGACATGGCCACCATCGGAACCTTCAAGAAGACCGGCAGCGAATACGTCGGCGAAATCGTCACCCTGAGCGTTCAGGCGAAAGCCGTCCGCATCGTCCCCGAGGACAGCACCCCGAACGACAACGCCCCCTCCCACCGCGTCTTCGTCGGCCGTGCCGAGATCGGCGCCGCCTGGTCCAAGCGCTCGACCGAGGGCCGCGACTACCTGAGCCTCAAGCTCGACGACCCGAGCTTCACCCAGCCGATCTACGCCAACCTCTTCGACGACACGGTGATCGAAGGCGGCGAAGAGACCTTCAGCCTCATCTGGTCGCGCCCCAACACCCGCCGCAACGGCGACTGACAGCAGACCGCCCCGTCCGGGATCACCGGGCGGGGTGAACTTTGCTCGTCTTATGTTGACCGCGAGCGGCTCGCGGTGATGCTTAAACACAACGCGTCCAGAAAACCTGCCGTTGCGGATGTCGTCAAGCACTGTGGTGCAGCTTCGCAAGAATAGACTTTCGGACTTCGTCTTATTGATGCATTAGCCTTAGACCTTAGAACAGCTCGTTCCGTACTATACCTCTACCCATGCTTGTAAGACTGCTCAAATAGGCTGCAACCAACATGAACCGGCTACTGCGCCGCCGATAGTACTCCCTTCGTCTTGCGGTCATAGTTTGACCGTCCCTCAAGCATACTAACGAACGCCTCATTGCGGTTGCTGGCCCGGTCAATTAATCTATCGAACGCAAGTACTTCGATAATTAGGTTCAACTCCCTATAGTAACGGTAGGCCATCTGCCCGCCAAAATTAGTGCGGATGAAGTCTTCCGTTTTCAAGTAGCGCTCAAGCTTATCGTTCCAGTCGGCCAAAATGTATCCACGCACCATGGATGTGTCATCAATCGCGATTTCCCGTCCGCCAGAAGTGATGACTTTGCCGCGCTCACGGATGTCCAAGACTTGGTTCTTCAACTGGTCTACGGGGTTCTTTGTGTCGGCCTCCTTAGTGCCGTCATAATCCTTTTTCTGAGGTCGCTTCATTTCAACAATCATGAGCTCATCGTCATTATTTATTAGTAAGTCGTGCGCAAATTCACCCTTTCGCCGAGCGTTTCCTTCCGGTGTTCGGTCACTTGAGATGTAGCGCGCATAGGCAAGATCGTCGTCAATCAGCCAAAGATTGTGAGACGAATAGTCGATTTGCTCACTGTCCCTGTATCGAGGGTAAATCAGCTTGTGGACCTTGTCTTCCGTCGCTAAGCCGTCATCGTCTTTGTTGAGCAACTGCCGGAAGACTTGAATCACGTTGTTCCGGTATGCCACGTAGACCGCCAATGCCTCTTTGGCATCTTCCGGTATCTTGTCCCGCACAAGCCGTACAAGTTCTTCGACGCTCGTTTCTTCACTCAGCTTGGTGAAATCAAATTTCTGTCGAAAGCGTTCGACAAATAAGTCTTGCGCCAATTGTTCGCGGGTTTCTGTGATGCCGCGCTTCTTGACAAACTCTTCGCTGGTCTTGCCGCCCAAGCCACGCCTCAGAAGCGGATCAATCGCAATTAGGTGGTCAACGTGTTCTTTCATCTTTGATCGTCGGCCGGACGTGTATGCTTGTTCAAGGTCCAAGATGTGCGCTTTCGCCATCGCAATCAGATGGTCCTTAATCGACTTCTTGGTTCTGTTATGGTCAATCTTACCGTGTAGGTTTGTGATCCGGTCACGCGACTGGGAAGACTTAAAGAAGTCGCTCGAAACAGCCACCAAGTAGTAATATCGGAATTCATCTTCGCCCTTCATTTCGATGAATGGGTTCGAATTCAAGCCAGAAGAAATGCTTTCCAGGTCGCTTGCTGCGCGGTTGTTCGCATAAAAATATAAGCGATGCTTCTTGGCGTGTTCTTCCCCAACTTTGAAATAGTCGAACGTAAATTCAACGGTCTCACTGCCTATGATCATTTCCTCTTTTCGATTGCCACCGACCGCTAGAGACTCGTGGAAATACTGATATATGTTGAATTTTGCACCCTGAATGCTGAGGACGAAGTGTTTTGGCACTTTCTTCTGAATGAACTCGATAAGAAAGTGATCCAAAAGCGCAGATACAATGTCTTCTGCAGTGTGGTTGTGTTTCCGTTCTTTGCCCTCCAAAACGAAATAGTCTTCAAAATCTGCCTTGGGCGAGCGCATTAACACCGTAACGCCACAGTCATGCGAATGCGCCCCGGCACCATCTGCCTCTTCGACCACGATTAGGTTGTCATCGCTCGAAAAAGGATCGTAACGATAGCAGCCTTTCGTCTGCATCCCGTCTGAAATTTTCTGCCCCGATGAATAGAAGACTCTGCTATAAACCTTGAACGCCATAAACCGGCCAAAACCCTTGCCGCCGCGCTCATACTTGTTGCCCGTAAGAGGCGTCAAGAAAGCTGATAGGTTTGCGTCATCGAAGCCACTGCCGTTGTCTACGACCGTGACTTCGCGCGCTCGATCGTCAAAGACCACATCCAAGCGGCCTTTTTCTTCCAAGGCGTCATCCCACCTATCTTCAATTGAGTGTAAGGCATTGGAAATTGCCTCGTATATGGGGAAGAGGAAGCCATGCAGGCCGTCCGGCAATGCAGCGCGCTTTACTTCCGTAGCCAAATCGATCGGTTTATGTTTCAAATAGAATGGCCTTCATGTTTCAGCATTGCGTCCGTGATGGGCTTGGCCCCGTCAGATCTTTGTATCACTTGGTTTGAACAACGCCAACGTCCGCTCACCGCCCCAACCCGAACAGGTTGCAAATCTTCCAACGCTCGTTAATATGACTAAGTCATACCACGGAGCCAGACATGACCGTCAAGACAACCCTCAGCTTCACCGACCGCCACCACCGGTTCCTGATCGACAAGGTGGGCCAAGGCGTCTTTGCCTCGCAAAGCGCGGCTGTGGCGGCGGCGCTGGAGCAGATGATGCGCGATGAAGAGGAACGCGAGCTGGCCCTTGGCGCGATTGCCGAGGAGATCCGGGCGCGGCTCGACACGCCACGCGCCGACTATGTCCCAACCGAGGACGCCTTTGCCACCGCGCGGGCACGGCTGCAGGCTGCGCGTGAGGCGTGAGCTATTGCATCCGGTTCCATCCGACGGTCACGGATGATCTCGACGCGATCACGCGCTGGCTGATCGACTATGCCGGCCCGCAATCCGCCTCGCGCCGGCTGGACGAGATCGAGGCCACCATCGCCAGCCTCGCTGACCTGCCGCACAGGGGCAGCCGCCGGGACGAGATTGCCCCCGGGCTGCGCGCTATTCCAGCAGGCCGCAAGGCCGTGATCGCCTTCGCCGTCGACGATGATGCCCGCGAGGTTCATATCCACGCCGTAACCTATGCCGGAGCCGACTGGATCACGCGCAGCAAAGCGCGCGGGCGGTAGCAGCATGGCGCGCAAACCTGTCCACAAATGGGCCTTCAAACCCGGCATGCGCGCAAGCGCTTTCGGATGGCGCGGCTCCGCCAAGGCGACCCAGCGGTTGAAATCGGCCAGCGCGGAGATCCGGGCCGTAAATCGCGCGGAGCCTGTCACGGCGGCGGACGGCGTGGTCGCATTGGCCGCGCGGATCTGGCCCGCGTTTGAGCATATCGACACCTCGTCGGGTGCGCTTGGCACCGCCGTGCGCCGCACACTTGATGACCTTGTGCCGATTCTGATCGCCGCCCCTGCGGATGAAAAGACGCGCGCAAAATGGCTGGAGCAGCTGCGCGCGGCGATCGAGGACGATGGCGTCGACTACCTCGCCCCGATCTCGGAGCGGTTCGGCGAGATCGCTATATATCCCGCGCTCATGACCTTACATGCCGACCGGGATCTCGTCTTGATCCATCGCGCCTGGTCGGATTGGGAGCGGTATTCCCATGTCAGCACCGCGACGCTCACGCTGTCCTGCCTGCTGGAGGCCGGGCGGTATGACGATCTGCTGGCGCTCCTCGCGGTCAAGAAATCCCGGCTGTGGTTCGATGACAAGTTCGGGGCCGAAGCCCTGCTTCGACAAGGCCGCGAGGATGACGCATTGGCCTATGCCGAGGCGCTTCTGGAGGGGGACCGCCAGACATGGGGCCATCACGACATCTGCCGGTTCTGCGAGGCGATCCTGGTACGCCAAGGCAAGGCGGACGAGGCCTATCGCCGTTTCGGTCTGCCCACTGCAAGCGGGAACACCTGGCTGGCGATGTGGCGCGATCTGGTCAAACGCTACCCTGACCGAGATGCCCGTGCATTGCTGGAAGACCTGATCGCGCTCCACGGTCGCAAGGGCAAATGGTTCGCTGCGGCCAAGACCGCGACGTATTTCGACATCGCCCTCGACTGCGCGGCCGATCATGAGGCGGCCCCAGCGACGCTCATCCGGGCTGCCCGCGATTTCGCGATCAAGCAACCAGCCTTCGCTGCCGATGTCGCTCTGCATGCCATCAGGCATCTTCTGGCGGGCCGTGGCTATGAACCCAGCCCCTTCGACATAGACGAAGCGGTCGATCACCTGATGACTGCCAGTACGCGCATCGACCGGCGGGACTGGGCCATTAGGGCGCTTCAGCGACTGATGGAGACCACGCCCGGCGATGATCTGATGCAACGCCGCCTTGGCCAGAAGCTGACCGAACTCAGTGCTGAATAGCGGATTGATCGCTATGAAAGACTATCCTGCGCAGCGCGATGAAACCAACCCATGCTCTGCCCTGACTTCGCAAGTTTCGGCCCAACAGCTGACTGCCCGGGCGAACGATCACGGTTTTCGGGAACGCACATCGCCTTCGGCGCGTTCTTCGATCAACTGTGCTGGTGCCACATCCAGATGCGTCGCGACCCGCTGAAGAGTCTGCAAGGTGACATTCTGCTGACCGCGCTCCATTGAGCTGACATGCGCGCGGTCGACATCCATTGCAGCCGCCAACGCAGCCTGTGTCAGCCCGCGCAATTGGCGGTAGTGCTTGAGATTCCTTGCAAAAACAACGCGGATGTCCATCCGCGAGTAAAGAACCTATCGCGTATTTTGGTGCGACGTATTATAATACTGATCTACCATCTGAATGACCGCAATCCGACCTTGCACACGCAATCTGATGTGCTGTTATGAGCCGTAACGCCCAATGGCGAGGGGGAATCATGTCTGCCACCGGCACCACGCCGATCGCTGATCTCGCACCGCAAAGCGATGACCTGACCGACTACGACCATGCACACATGACGCTGTACCTGCGCCTGTTCGACGCTGCTGAAAGCGGTGCAAGCCTGCAGGAAGTCAGCCAGATCCTGTTCGGCATCGATGCGGTCAAGGAACCGGAGCGTGCCCGAAAAATCTATGACAGCCACCTCGCCCGTGCGCGCTGGATGACCGAACACGGCTATCGCAAGCTGTTGAAGGGTCGTACTGGCTGAACTCCGCGTAATCTGGCTCCCATCGGCAAACACCCGCGCAGGTTGCGCAAGTTGACCCTTCGCGTCGTCGTTTTCTTGCGCCTCCCGGCTATACTTTTCCCCATCGAAACCTCTGATGCGGAGCTTCGCCATGACCAGGGATTGGCAAGACGAAGCGGCGTATCGGCATTTCGACAGCCTCGACCTGTCCGGGCTGGCTTGGGAATGCCTGCGCCGCAATTCAGACTATCGCGCCACCTACCCGCTGATGCGGGATGGATTGAGATCACCGGCTGCATGGGGGTTGCGATTTCCCGGTTGATCCGGACATCGACGCACCCAATGCACCCGTGTTCTGGACGCCTTCAATCGCCCCGGCAGCGGTCGGGTATGCTGTGCCGGTCCCCGGCGGTGACGCCGCCGCGCCGCATATCGATGCAGATGATCTGACCGTCATCGGAACGCAGGATGGCCTGGTGTATGTGCGCCTGGAAACAGGCGCGTTGCTCGTGCTGGATGCCAAAAGCCTCCAACGCCCGATTGGGATTCTGGTGCCGCTGGACGAACATTGGGGGGCACGGGTCGACATACTCAAGGCGCTTCGCGCGCAGCTGTTGTACCGCAAACGATCCCCTCCATCCCTGACGCCGCAGCAGCGGCGGCGCATTCAGCTTGCACTGCGCACGCTCGACGCGCGCCGGGATCGTGCCAGCTATCAGACAATCGCGGGGCATTTGTTCGGCGCAGAGGCTGTGTCGCGCGAGCATTGGAAGACCAGCTCCCTCAAGGCCCAGATCACCCGACTGTCGGCCCATGGCACGCATCTGACCACCAAAGGCTATCGCTTTCTCCTTCTCGGCAAAGGACCCACGGAGCGCTCCAAGCCGCGCAAGTGATCACCGCGCGATCTCCGAAAATCGAACCCTCATCAGTCCCTGATCCTGTTGGCCCTTGGGGGTGACGTTTTCGCGCCGCGATCTTCGTCATCCCTTCCCATGGCCCGTCTGCGTTTTGATGACCTCCGACAGCCCGCGACGCGCCGTCGCTAGGCCTAGCCACCGGAGATACTCAAATGCCCGACCCAAATGAAGGACTACCGCCCCGCTACCTCAGAACCCCGGAAGCCGCCCGATTTCTCGGTCTGTCTGGCCGCACGCTGGAAAAACACAGGACTTACGGGACCGGCCCGCGCTATTCGAAAATCGGCGGGCGTGTTGTCTACGCGGTCGATGATCTGCAGGCCTGGGTCACACGGGGCGAGAAAAACTCGACCTCGGACGAGACCGAAGACCGCGTCCTGCCTGCCAAACGCCATGCCGCCGTTTCGCCGGCCTATCTGCGGCGTGGGCGCTGAGCCGATGCAGACACTTGTCCACCTCACCTGGATCGAAGGGCGTATCGAGCGCTGGATCCGTTTCGGTCGGATGGCCGGGGAAACCATCCTGACGCGCACGGAAAAGCGCGTGGCCTTCGCTCCCGGCGCGATCTTCGCGCTCGTCCGCTGGTCGTCGAACGACTATGGCACCGTTGAAAGCCGGATCGACATTCTGCGCGCCGTTGGTGCAGGCGAGCCCTGCTCCACGGTGCCCTGTGTCACGCCAGGCGGAGAGCTTTTGCTGCGCCTCTCCGGTTGGCCCAAGGTCGAGGCGGCCCTGCGGTCCGTCGATATCGTGGAAAGCTGTGGCATCGCACCGGAAGATGTCTGCCCCGACCATTGGCGGCAGGTCCACAACCGCCTGACCGCTGCATTGGAGCCTCGGCCCTACACCCCTGCCCGGCACGCGGCCTGGCTCAAGCGTCGCATGGTGACGTCATGAGCGCGGCGGCCCCTCCCCTCCTCGCGGCCGGTTTGTCCCTCGGTTTGCTTGCAGTCGCACCGATCGACCTCGCACCGCGTCTGATTTGGAATGCCTCAGCAAGCGTGCCGATCGGCCTCTACGTCGTTCGAGCGTCACACGGGCCATCGCTGGGCGATCTCGTTGCCGTGCGCCTGCCGGAAGACCTGTCATCCTGGGTGGTTGAGCGCGGATATGTCGGTGCGGATACCCTGCTGTTGAAACGCGTCGCGGCCGTCTCCGGCATGACCGTCTGTCGCGATGGTCTCGATATCGCCATCGGCGGTACCGTCATTGCCGAGGCAGCATCCGCTGACCAACAGAGCCGCCCGCTTCCCCGTTGGACGGGATGTGTCACGCTCGGCTCCGACGAGGCTTTCCTGCTCCTTGCCGGTGTCGCAGACAGCCTCGATGGACGCTATTTCGGGCCCTTGTCAGCGGACACGATCCTCGGGCGTGCCATCCCTCTTTGGACATTTGGAGGGGCGGCAGATGCGTAGTCTCGAACCCAGGCACAGCCGTCGGCACGCGGGCGTCACGACCACGCTTTTACTGATCCTCTGCATGCCGATCACCGTGGCACCATCCGCCGTGATCGCTCAGGACCGCAGTGTTCCAGCATCTGAGCAGCACTCCATCGACATCCATATCGCAGAAGCCGCGCGCAGGTTCGGCATCCCGCAGCCCTGGATCCGTGCCGTCATGGAAGTCGAGAGCACGGGCAATCCGCGCGCGGTGAGCCACGCGGGCGCCATGGGGCTTATGCAGATCATGCCCGGCACCTGGGCCGAATTGCGTGTAGCCTATAGGCTTGGCAATGACCCTTTCGATCCACGCGACAACATCCTGGCCGGTACCGCCTATCTGCGGCAAATGTACGACCGGTTCGGTTCGCCCGGCTTTCTCGCGGCCTACAATGCGGGCCCTGCACGCTACCAAGAGCACCTTGATACAGGGCGCGCCCTGCCGCGTGAAACTCGCAATTACCTCGCCATCCTCGCACCCCTCATCGGCGACGGGACCAGCGTTGCGCGGGCAGTCAGCCGCCCGCACAGGACGCAGGACTGGCGCGACGCCCCGCTGTTCGCGGCAACGGCTGAGGAGCGTCAAACCCCGGGTGATGACACCCAACAGATTGCGTCTGACGCGACTCGAAACGGCATCTTCGTGCCTCACAGCCGGGGGCAAACGCCATGATCCGCGGAATCGCACCATGGCGAGGTCTGGAAAGCTCTGTCGCAGGAATGTGCCGGGGCGGGTCGACGCGCAGGGTCTCAACAGAAAGAGCGCAAGATAAAAGAGGTGCCGCAAGCGGACCTCAAGTTGTTGTTTCTCTACGAGGATTTGCGCGGCACATCCAAGCTGCATGCCGCAGGACTTCATCTAAATTACTGGTTTTGCGATATTCTTTGTGCGGCAGCATGTTCTGCGAGCGTGCGCAACCATGACCGGGCGCGACGACGACCTCCGTATCCGGCCCGGGCGAATCCGCGACGGCGGCAGGACCTCGAAGCAACCGACACGCTTTGTCAGTGAGGTAATGCGCGCTGCCCGCAAGTCCGGTCAGACTGGTTATCGTTTCGGAGCCAAGCAATCTCAATCGACTTCCGGATCATTCGGACGTGGGCGCTTTCAGAGAGCAGCGCTGAACATGTCACGCACATCTCGGCGCGTCATAGTCAATGCACGCGTCGTGCGCCACCAGGGCAAGCGCTTTCGCTCCGCGCCCATGGCCAAGCATCTCGGCTACCTGCAGCGCGATGGCGTCGGTCAAGACGGGCGCGACGCCGACTTGTTCGGGTCTGAACGCGATGATCTCGACCGGGGCGGATTTGCGGCGCGCTGCGAAGACGACCGGCATCACTTCCGGTTCATCGTCTCGCCGGAAGACGCGGGCGACTTGGAGGACCTGCGCGCCTTCACCCGGGATCTGATGGCCCGCGCGGAGCGGGATCTCGGAACCGGATTGGACTGGGTCGCCGTCGATCACTGGAACACCGACAATCCGCATATCCACATTTTGGTGCGTGGAAAGGCCGACGATGGCCGTGATCTCGTCATCTCGCGTGACTACATCAGCCGGGGGCTGCGAGCGCGCGCGGAAGACCTCGTACAACTGGAACTGGGACCCCGCAGCGAACGGGAGATTTCCCAAGCGCTCGAAACGCAGGTCACGGCGGAGCGCTGGACCGATCTCGACCGCGGCCTGCGATCGCTGGCGGACGATCATGCCGGCATCGCCGACCTGCGCCGCGGGACGCCGGAGCCCCGCGATCCGGAGCTCCGCCGCTTGATGATCGGCCGCGCCCAGACAATGGAGAGGCTCGGACTCGCCGAACAAATCGCCCCTGCCGTCTGGGAGTTGAAACCGAATGCGGAAGACACCTTGCGCGAGCTAGGGATGCGCGGCGACATTATCAAGAGGATGCACCGGGCCATGGGCGCCGACCGCGACCGCGCAGCGGGTGATTTCGCCATCGAAGGCACGCCCACCGCGCCGATCCTCGGGCGGCTCGTGGAACGCGGCTTTCATGACGACCACGCCGGCACCGGTTATGCGATCATCGATGGCGTTGACGGTCGCGTTCATCACCTGCGCTTTAGGGATCTCGATGCGACCGGCGACACGCCGCAGGGTGGTATCGTCGAAACCCGCCTCTGGACAGGGAAGACGGACGGGAAATCGTTGCTGTCACTTGTCGGTAGATCCGATCTGTCGCTTGCTGCCCAAGTCGAGTCCGATGGCGCCACCTGGCTCGACTGCCTCCACCTCGCCCGCGACCGCGGCCCGTTGAGCGATGCCGGTTTTGGCGCGGAGGTTCGCCACGCGTTGGAGAGGCGAAAGGATCATCTCGTCGCCCAAGGGCTCGCCCAAAGGCAAGGCCAGCGCGTGACCTTCATCCGCGATCTGCTGGCAACCCTGCGCAACCGGGAACTGGACGGCATCGCCCAAGACCTCACCGCGCAAACCGGCCTCCCCCGTTACAAGCCGAGCGAGGGCGAGCCCGTCGCCGGCACGTTCCGCCGACGCCTCGATCTCGCATCGGGCCGCTTCGCAATGATCGACGATGGCCTCGGATTCTCGCTCGTACCCTGGACCCCGCAACTCGAACGTCATTTCGGCCAGACCGTCACAGGCACGATGACGCCCGGCGGCGGGATCGATTGGAGCCTCGGGCGCAAGCGCGGGCTGATCCTCTGAGCAGAAAGGACATCACCATGAGACGTCAGGACACGTCATCGGCCACCAAGATCCTCTGGGGCCAGATCATCATCGTCAGCATCGTGGCGCTACTCTTTGTCTGGGCAGCCACGCAATGGGTCGCGTTTCGTCTCGGGTTCCAACCCCAGCTTGGCGCGCCTCTGACCACCCTGTTCGGCCTGCCGATCTACCGCCCGTGGCAGGTCTTCACTTGGTGGTACTGGTACGACGCCTACGCGCCGCGCGTCTTCATGGAAGGGGCCGCGATCGCCGGCGCAGGCGGGATCGCCGCCATTGCCGTCGCCATCTTGCTGTCGGTCCTGCGGGCGCGCGAGGCGAGCGACGTCACGACCTATGGCTCTGCCAGATGGGCAAACCCCAAGGATATCACCGCCGCCGGGCTGTTCGCGGAAGACGGGGTCGTGCTGGGTCGTCTCAACAAGCGCTACCTCCGGCATGACGGCCCGGAACACGTGCTGTGCTTCGCCCCCACCCGCTCCGGCAAGGGCGTCGGTCTCGTCATCCCAAGCCTGCTGACCTGGCCCGGCTCCGCGATTGTCCACGACATCAAGGGCGAGAACTGGCAGCTGACGTCCGGATGGCGGGCGCGGTTCGGGCGTGTCCTGCTCTTCGATCCAACCAATGTGGCCAGCGCCGCCTACAATCCGCTGCTCGAGGTCCGTCGCGGCGAGCGCGAGGTGCGGGACGTGTAAAACATTGCGGATATCCTCGTCGATCCCGAAGGCCAGCTCGAGCGGCGGAACCATTGGGAGAAGACCAGCCATTCCCTTCTGGTCGGCGCGATCCTGCATGTTCTCTATGCCGAGAAGGACAAGACACTGGCAGGCGTCGCGGCCTTTCTGTCAGATCCGCGGCGTCCCATCGCCGCCACGCTGACTGCGATGACACCACCAGCGGGTCGGGCCGCACCGAGCGCGTCCATATCCTCGTCAAGCCCACGCGCCCCGACATCGCCACCAACCTCGTCGTCAATACCGACCGGCGCACCTATCACATCGAATTGCACGCGGACGAAGAAACCTGGATGCCCAGCGTTGCATGGGCCTACCCGGAAGTGCGATCCACGCCCCGCGCCCCGATCCTCCGGCGTCCGGCAATCCCGCCCGAGGCAGAACGGCACTACCGCTATGGCCTGCAGGGCGACACGCCGCCCTGGCGGCCGGTCTCGGTCTTCGACGATGGACGGCGTGTCTATGTCGTCTTCCCACCCGGCATCGCCCAAGGCGAAATGCCCCCGCTCTTCGTGATCGGCGCGGATGGGCGTGGCCAGATCATCAACACCCGCGTGCTCGGCAATGTGCTGATCGTAGACCGGCTCTTCGGGGCCGCAGAACTGCGTCTCGGAGAAAGACAACAGCAGGTCGTGCGGATCGTACGGACGGATGGCGACCAGCGCCCGCCGCGCGCGCCCCAGCCAGAGGTGGAGCGATGACACAAACCCCTGATATGCAAGAGCCGCCACGGACCGAGGAAGACATCGCCCAGGAGCTCCGTCTCCGGCCCGATCCGCCCCGTGTCATGCGCCTGTCCCGCCGGGCCATCGCCCTTGCCACCGCCATCGGCGGACTTGGCCTTGGCGCAATCCTGATCGTGGCCCTGCAAGACAACCGGCAGGAGGGCACCCAGACCGAGCTCTTTTCTACCGAACGCATTCAGGCAGCCGAAGGGCTGTCCACATTGCCTCGGGACTACGCCGATGTCCCGCGTCTCGGCCCACCCTTGCCCGGAGAGTTGGGCCGCGCCATCCTTGGGGCGCAAGATCGCGGCCAGCCGGTCCCGGCACCGCCCCTTTCCGGTCCATTGGCCCCCACAGTCGATCCCGAGGAACAACGGCGCTTTCAGGAACTCGACGCCGCCCGGCTGAGCGCCCTTTTCGCCGAGGCGCAAACCGTGCCGCGCGGCGGAGCACAGGCCACACCGACGCCCCCCGCAACCGGCGCGCTCTTCCCCTCCACATTGGGCAGCCCTACGGCAAACGATCCGGTCTCAAACCGGGAGGCGTTCCTTACCCGTCCCGGAAACACGGACACCGTCAGTGCGCAGCGCATGACGCCGCCGCCCAGCCCCTACATCCTGCAGGCCGGAACGGTGATCCCGGCCGCCCTGATCACCGGCCTGCGCTCCGACCTACCCGGCCAGATCTCGGCCCAGGTGACTGGAGACGTCTATGACAGCCCCTCCGGGCGATACCTGCTGATCCCGCAAGGGGCTCGGCTTCTGGGAGAATACGACAGCCGCATCGCGTCCGGGCAAAGCCGCCTGCTCCTCGTCTGGACCCGCCTCATCCTTCCGGATGGTCGCTCCATTGTGCTGGAACGCGCGCCCGGCACGGACGGAACAGGCGCGTCCGGCCTGCAGGACCGGGTCAACTATCATTGGGGTCGCGTCTTTCTCGCCGCAGGCCTCGCCACGATCCTGAACCTCGGCCTGGAAAGCGGGGCCGACAGCGAGGATGACGTCGCCCGCGCCATCCGCGAGGCCGCGCAAGACACGATCGGACGGACCGGAGACGAGATCGTCCGGCAGCAGCTCGCCGTCCCGCCGACACTGACCATCCGCCCGGGCTTCCCCGTCCGCGTCATGGTCACCCGCGACCTGATCCTCGAGCCCTTGGGAGAAGTCCGATGACGAAGCTGAAGCTTGGTCCGATCCATGACGACAAACCGGTCAAGCTGACCGTGGAACTTCCCGCCGATGTGCACCGCGACCTCTGCGACTACGCGGCTGTCCTGGGCCATCAGACCGGCCAGGACCTTGAGCCCGCCCGCCTCGTCGCCCCAATGCTTGCCCGCTTCATGGCCACGGACCGCGGGTTCGCAGCAGCGCGGAAAACGGGATCGAGGGCGAACCGCAAGAAACCAGACCCATCGAAGTCTCTGGATACCGATCAGGGCTAAGTATCTGAGAAAACGTAAGTCTCTTGGCGGATCGCATTGCACATGGATCGCACATAGGCACCCCCTACCCGCCTGAAGTTGCGACGTAGTCGAGCCGATCCTCCATGGGTGGCTTCGGCAAAGTCATTCAACGTTTGCGGGAGCGGACATTCCGACTGACCGCAGCGAAGGTGTCGGAAGAGCCCATAGTACCGAATGCCGCGTGATGCATGGATGGCTGCTTTTGGAGTACCGGGGTTCAAATGCTTCCGGAAATATGTTGAATTACATTAGTCTGGCCCATCACACTTCGTTTGCAAAAATAGCTGCCGCGCGGACACCGTCTATCAGACGAATTTCGGAAGAGTATGCACTTCTTTGCTGAATATCCACCATGCCACCGCAACCAAGCACGACGGATCGGATGCCGTCTTCGCGTACTGCTTTATCAATCTCTGCGACGACTTGATCGCTAGCCGCATGGGCGTCCTGCTCAAGTGCCAAAACTGGAACGCCGCTTGCCCGCACCTTGCCGAGGTGGCCTGCTAAACCGTAGGAGCTAATATTAGCCTCCAGAATGGGCACGGAAATATCCAGCGTTGTGACAACAGAGAAACGTCCGCCAGCAACGGCTGCAAGATGATAGGCTGCTTGGCCGATGCCAATCACCGGACACTGCGCAAGATCACGCGCTGCATCAAGAGCCGTGTCGTCAAAGCAACCGATGATGATCGCAGACGCGCCTCGGTCAGAGGCTTTCGACACCAGTTCCAACAGCGGCCTTTCTGCCAGTTGGCCGTCCTCCACCCCTTGAATTGCGGGAGGACCTTCATGGGATGTCCACCCTTCAAACTCGGCCGTAGGAACAGTTTCCTGCGCGGTGCGCAGCATCGCGTCAGTCATCGAAACCGTACTATTCGGATTGATGAGAACGATCACAGCATCCCCTTGCCTGCATCTGACCCTGCGCGGGCCTTGCGGCGTGTGCTCCATAGCGCAAGGCATAGGAACAAGCCGATCACCAGCAGCGAGAAAACCGTCGTGAGGGTGCCTAAAGCATATAGAACTGGTGTGGTGACATTGGTTGTCATCCCGAAGATTTCCAGCGGCAATGTGTTATAGCTGCCCGCGGTCAGCAACGTACGCGCAAACTCGTCGTAGCTGAGAGTGAAGCCGAAAAGGGCAACACCAATCAGTGATGGCCCGATGATCGGCAGGACCACATGGCGTAGAGTCTGCCATGAGGTTGCGCCCTGATCACGGGCTGCTTCCTCATAGCTTTTGTCGAAACGGTTGAAGACTGCGAACATGATCAGCAAGCCGAAGGGAAGCGTCCATGTAAGCTGTGATCCGAATCCAGAGGAGGCCCAATGCACATTAAGCCCTGATTGGGAGAAGATCAGCCCGACGCCAAGCGAGATCAGGATGGACGGGATCACAAGCGAGGTTATGATCAGATAAAACAGAATGCCGGAGCCTCTGAATTTCTTCCGAAACGCCAGCCCACCCATGACCGACAGGACTACCGTAGTCACCATCACCATCAGTCCCAGCGCAAAGCTCCGGCGGAAGCTGCCCCAAATGTCGCCCACAGCCTGCTGTTCGAACAGATTGCGGAACCAGTGCAGCGAGGTGCCCCGCATCGGGAAGGTCAGCCCGCCACCTGGCCCTTGGAACGACAGGACTGCGATGGTGATCGTCGGCCCGTAAAGGAACAGCAGAAACAGCGCGAAAAAGGCGCTCAGGGCATAAAAGGACCTGGGGCGCGGCTCCATGTCAGAGCTCCTTCCTGATATCAACGAACCGCAGCAGGACGCTGATCACGATTAGCACAGTCAGCAGAAGGATCACAGCGGTGGCGGATGCAGATGGATAGGCCAGAAGCGCGATGTCATTGGAGATGAGCCGACCCACATTGGCCGACTGGGACCCGGACATGAACCGTACGGTGATGAAATCCCCCATCACCAGCGTGACGACAAAGATCGTGCCGATCATGATGCCCGGTTTTGTCAGTGGAATTATGACGTTCCACAAAATCTGCGCGCCGGATGCACCCGCATCGCGCGCCGCTTCGATCAGCGATTTGTCGATGCGCATCATGGTGTTGAAAATCGGGACCACCATAAACAGCGTGTAAAGATGCACAAAAGCCAGGATCACCGCAAAGTCGCTGAACAGCAGCCAGTCCAGTGGTTCGTCAATCACCCCCCACGAGATCAGCGTCGAATTGGCGATGCCATTGCGGCCCAAAAACGGAATCCAAGAGATCATGCGAATGATATTGGATGTCCAGAACGGGATGGTGCACAGCAGAAACAGGACGATCTGCCAGGTCAGGCTGCGCACATGAAAGGCGAGGAAATAGGCAACGGTAAAGCCGATGCCGAGGGTGAAGACCCACGTTATGAACGCATATTTGAACGTGTTGAAAAAGACCCGGTAGGTGACGTTTGATCCAAAGAGGAACTCGTAATTCTCAAGGTCAAATGCCGGGATGATCGAAAATTCCGTGGCCTGCCAAAAGCTGACCATGATGATCATCACGATCGGCAAAACCAGAAAAAACATCAGCACCGCCATGATCGGCAGAGCCATGAGCCATCCCACAAAGGTATTGTTCTTCAGCACATTACAGACTTTCGGGAGGGGTAGGACGGGCGCAAGCGCGCCCGCCCCCTTGATCATCAGGCCGAGATGAATTCGTTCCACTTGCGGACCATGTACTGGTTTTCGTCCATGACCGAGTTCCACGCCGCAACGGCACCCATGCGTTCCTCGAAGGAGCCGCCATCGCGGGTTTCGCCCGCCTTGGCCAGCGCGTCGCCGGTGGGAGAGGTGATGATGTCGGTGGCTTCCTTGCCTTCGAACCAGTAGCCCCATTCGTTTTCGGACATGAAGTTCTTGGACGTTTCCGGCACTGCCGAATAGTAACCCTGCCGCATCAGATAGCCGCCGACCCAGCCGTCGAGATACCAGTTGATGTATTCATAGGCCGCGTCACGTTCGAGGCCGGTCAGCGCTGCGGACAGGCCGAGACCGCCACCCCAGGAACGATAGCCTTCTTCGAGCGGCTGGTATACGCTCGGTACACCCTTGG
This sequence comes from Jannaschia sp. L-14R, assembly GCF_056857695.1. Lineage (NCBI taxonomy): Bacteria > Pseudomonadati > Pseudomonadota > Alphaproteobacteria > Rhodobacterales > Roseobacteraceae > Jannaschia > Jannaschia sp. L-14R. The sequence continues at coordinate 220,974 of NZ_JBSXNP010000010.1, read as the reverse complement.
CTTTTACGGCGGTGATGGCGGGCGACCACATGGACTGGATCACGACCTCGCCGGACGCCATCAGGTTCACGCTTTCATCGAAGGATTTCCAGAAGGCGCGGAACTGACCGTTCTTCTTGGCCTCGGTAAAGATGCCGATCGTCAGGTCGATCTCCTCACGGGTCATGTTGCCTTTGTCGGGGTATTTATACTCGCCCATGGATTCCACAACCATTGCCATGTCCATGATTCCAATAGAGGAAATGTCGAGTATCGACGCTTTGCCCTTGAATTCGGGATTCAGGAGTTCTGACCAGTTGTTGATAGGACGCCCAATCAGGTCAGGCCGGATGCCCAGAGTGTCAGCGTTGTAAATCGTCGGGATCAGCGTCATCCATCCGGACTCGTTGTCCACGAAACTTTTGCCTTCCGGCCCTTCGACAAACCCGACCGTATGGGGAGCGGTGCCTTGGGCGATGATGCTTTCGGGGGTCAATTTGCCATTGCGGAAAATACCGACGATCTTGTCGTAGTTCTTGATCTTGGACGTGTCCATCGCCTGCAGGTTGCCCGAGGGCCAGACCTTTTTGACAATCCAGTATTCAATGTCCGCTATGTCAAAGCTATTTGGCTGGGTGGCCGCACGTTGCGTCACACTATCAGAATCCAGTGCGGTCATCTCAAGCGTGAAGCCGAGGTCTTCTTTCACTTTGTTGGCAACATCATTGAGGTTCGACACGCCTGTGCCGAACTGGCGCAGTGTCACGTCCTTGATGTTCTGCGCCCAGATCATTGGCGCGCCGAGCGTTGTTCCCGCGGCAAAGGCGGCACCACCTTTAAGAACATTCCGTCTTGATACTTTGGTCATGTCTTTTCTCTCCATGTCAGATGAATTCTAGGCCGTAAGTTTGTGCAGATTTGCGTCATCCCAGATCACACCGACCTGATCGCCCGGGTTGAATGGATTATTGAAGAAAGTGCCTTCCGGGATCAGCGCGCTGATTTCCTGATCCCCGGCGATCCGCGCCGAAACCGAAACATGCGTGCCCTGATATTCGACCGCTGATATGTTGCCTCGCAACTTTCCTGTCTGACTTTGCAAAACGCCGACGGCATCTGTGCGGATGGCAAAGCGCCCCTCGGGGAGCGCGATCACGTTATGCCCGCCGATGAATTGAGCGACGAACGCAGTGGTCGGCGCGTTGAACACGTCGCGCGCACTGCCTGCCTGCTCAATGACTGCGTTGTTCATGACGACGATCTCATCCGCGAGGGCCAGTGCCTCGTCCTGTCCGTGGGTCACATGTACAAAGCTGATCCCCAATTCCCGCTGCAACTTGCGCAACTCACCCCGCATGCGGATGCGCAGGAACGGGTCAAGCGCGGACAGCGGTTCATCCAACAGCAGTACCTGTGGCCGCGTGATCAAGGCGCGCGCAAGGGCCACGCGCTGCTGCTGACCGCCGGAAAGCTGATCCGGCAACCGGTCGCTGAGGGCGCTAAGGTCCACCAGTTCCAGCATTTCGCCGGCCCTCTTCAACCGGTCCGCCCTGTTGTCACCACGCATCTTGAGGCTGAAGGCCACGTTGTCGGCAACGCTCAGATGCGGAAACAATGCATAGTTCTGAAACATCATGGCCGTGCCGCGCTTGGCCGGCGGCAGATCAGAGATGTCGGCGCCCCCTAGCAGGATGGACCCCTCTGAAACGGCCTCATGGCCAGCGATCATTCGAAGGGTCGAGGATTTGCCACAGCCCGAAGGCCCCAGAAGACAGGCGTATCCGCCCGGCTGGAACTTGTGGTTGATTGCATCCACGGCAACCGTTGCGCCGTAACGCTTTGTCACAGATATCAATTCGATTTCTTTGATCGGTGCGGTCATACTTCCCCCGGAGCGATGAGCCAGTGAAGTCTGCAGGCATGTTCCGACGCAATTTCGGTGGGTGCATTTCAGAACGCCCAAAGCGGTTCTGCTTAAAATTTCCGCGCTTTGTTCTTCTTGTGGTTAAACATTGAACACATTATTGTATACAATATTTGATTCAGTTTCGCGTGTGTGAGAACCTTGAGGCAGATGAAGGGCTCTGCCATGTGGGATGCGGAAGGAAAAATATGACCCGAGCCGCAGATTCGATATCAATGCCGCCTGCGACCAGCGATAGCATCGCGCAGGCGCTGTCGCTCGCCATCCACGAACACAGGATCGCGCCTGGCACGAAGTTGGGCGAGGATGAGCTATCCGAGATCTACGGGGTATCGCGCACGGTGGTACGCGCGTCTTTGCAGACCCTCTCGCACATCAAGCTTGTTGATATCAAACGCAACAAAGGGGCGTCCGTTGCATCCCCCTCTACGATGGAGGCCCATGAAGTTTTCGAAGCGCGAGAACTGCTGGAGCCTTGTACTGCACAAAGTGCCGCCAAACGTGCATCGCCTGCGGATATTGCGATGTTAGAGCGGCATATCAACGATGAACATGCGGCACTTGACGCAAATGATCCCGGCCGAGCGCTCTACCTTTCTGGTCTTTTTCACACCGAAATCGCGCGCATTGCACAGCAGGCAACAATTGCCGGATTCATCGAGGCGCTCATTGCAAGGTCTTCGCTGATTATTGCGCTCTACTGGCGACGCGAAAGCGCCCTTTGCGAAAAACACGCACATCACGCCTTGGTGCAGGCCCTGGCCGATCACAATGAAAAGCAGGCGGAGGAGTTGATGCGCAGCCATCTGGTTGATCTGCACTCAGCGCTTGATCTGCGAGAGCGCAATGCGTGCACAGTGTCTCTCAAAGATGCGCTTTCCTCATGACGATCCGCACGATGACCCTTGGAGATTTGCAAGAGGTCCTCGGTTGGGCTGGCGATGAAGGATGGAATCCTGGTCTGGATGATGCGAAGGCATTTCTTGCAGCCGATCCGCAAGGATTTCTGATAAATGAGGTCGGCGGCGAACGCGCCGCCGCGATTTCCGTTGTCAACCACGACCCCGGTTTTGCGTTCCTTGGACTGTACTTATGTAGGCCGCAGTTCCGTGGCCAAGGTCATGGTCTAGATGTCTGGCGCGAGGGGATTGCCCACGCAGGAGGGCGCAGCATCGGCTTGGACGGCGTGCCCGAGCAGCAAGACAACTATGCACAGTCAGGCTTTATAAAATACAGCAGCACTATCCGGTTCGAAGGACGGATTGATGCGGAACCAGATCCCAGAGTCCGACGCGCTTTACCAAATGAGATGGAAACGCTGATCGCCTGTGACGCAAAAGTATGCGGTATGAACCGGACGGCATTTGCAGAGGCATGGTTTGCCAGATCGCTAAATCGGCAGACTGTGGTTGTGACAGACGGGGGAGAGATCAAAGGATATGCGACTTTCCGGCACTGCAGTTCTGGCACCAAAGTCGGCCCTCTTTGCGCCGCCTCGCAAGCCGATGCTCAGGTCTTACTGGCGTCAAATCCATTTGCAGAATATGACGCGCCAGTCTTTGTTGACGTGCAGAAGCAAAGTCCAAGGCTTGTTGCAATGCTAAAAAACTGTGGTTTCGAACCGGTTTTTGAAACTGCCAGAATGTTTAGAGGCGCGCAGCCCGAAGCTAACCCCCCAGCGTTCCATGCTATAGCGACAATGGAACTTGGGTAATTGTACCAGGCCGCGTTTCTGACCAAAACAGCGGCCATTGGCGCAGACGCAGCGAATGCTCACAACGTCCGCAAAGCGGCCCTGCACGACACCCACTTTGAACGGCTGCTTGCCGCAAACTAGCCATCATCAATCGTTCGTCGCCGGTAAACACTATGCGGCCCCGACGAAACCGATCTCTGCCAGCACACCGAAATGCCCGCGACCGAGTGCGAAATCACGCGATCGAAACATGAACATGTACTGCACACGACGCCTAGCAACCAATTGAAATCAGGGCCTAATCGCTACCATCCATCATAGGGGCAATGGATAATCTCGCTGCCGCAGTGGCTGCGTCATTGGGCATTCCAAATTCTCCTATGGTCCGCGATCCGGTTTTGTGGGCCATATTGCACACATACTGCACACGAATTGGGGCAGTCTAGCCCACCGAGGTGAAGGCAGGAAAACGGCAGTGTTTGGGTGGGACAATATGGACCAGTGCACAGATTTTCATATCGCGGGACGACTGTGAATTTGCCGCGCCCTCTCCGAGATCCGCATAAAAAATTTATCTTCTCAAGTTCATTTTCCAATGAGTTGCCGCGCCGACAATCGTTCGACCAGAAAATCCATGAAACACCTGACTTTCGGCGTGAGCACGTTTGATCTTGGATAAATTAGCCAGAGCACCGACTGATCGTTCAATTGCCACTCAGGCAGGACCCGCACCAGCGCGCCTGCAGCAAGGTCGTGCGCGACGCTCCAAAGGGAGTTTATCGAGACGCCCATTCCGCTCCTCGTTGCAAGACGTTGGGATGTGCCATCATCCAAAACGGTTCGTGTCGTCATGTCGCCGGGGATGAGGCAGGCAGTATGACCATCTCGATGCACGATCTCGCGAGGCCCCATATCGGACCACGCGAGAAACCGGTGGCCTAAAAGATCCTCGGGCGAATTCGGCACTCCGAACCGGTCGAGATAGGCGGGTGCCGCGCAGAGAACGCGCGTATCATCTGCCAGTTTACGACCCATCAGGCTGCTGTCTTTCAGCGGCGCGTTGCGCAGGGCAAGATCAAAACTTCCGTCGATAATATCGAACCGCGTGTCGGAGAGCCGAAGGTCCAATGTTATGTCTGGGTAAAGGTTTTGAAATTCTGGCAGCAGCGGAATGATGTGAAGCTGGGCAAAACTGCTTGGGGCTGCAAATCGCAAAACGCCGCTTGGTCTAAGGGTGTCCTGCCCCAGTGCGGCCCGGCCTGCCTCTGCCTGCGCGATGATGTCTCTGGCATAGGGAAGAAACGCCGCGCCGTCCTGACTGAGCGATACCTTCCGCGTCGTGCGGTGGAGCAGTTCAACGCCCAACTCTTTCTCCAGCTTTGCCAAACGATTGCTCGACATTGCAGGCGCAAGGCCAAGGACCCGCCCAGCGGCTGTAATGTTCAACCGCTCGGCGACGGCTACGAAAAGACGAAGTGCCTCGAGGTCCATCACCCCATATTATATCAAAAATCAGAATTATGAAACAGTATGTGTGCCGTTTATCTCGAATATCTATCGATATATCTCTCCCCTCGAACAAGCACTGGAGAAATAATGAAAGCGATCGGTTACAAATATGCTGGCCCCGTGGATGGCAATGGCGCGTTGCAGATGATAGACATGCAATCCCCAAAGATTGGCCCACACGATCTGCTGGTTGCCGTCAAAGGTATCTCGGTCAACCCCGTCGACGTCAAACTGCGTGCGGCCCGCGCGCCGGAAGATGTCTCCGGTGTGTTGGGGTTCGATGCTGCGGGGACCGTGGTCGAAGTCGGGTCCGAGGTGTCGCGTTATGCCGTGGGTGACGATGTTTTCTACGCAGGTGACGTGACCCGCGCAGGGACCAATTCAGAGCTGCATGCCGTTGATGAACGCATCGTTGGGAAGAAACCCGCTAAACTCGACTTCGTCGAAAGTGCCGGACTTCCCCTGACATCCATCACGGCATGGGAAATGCTGTTCGACAGCTTTCGCCTGTCCGAGAATGCTGGTGAAGGTCAGAGCCTGCTTGTGATTGGCGGTGCCGGTGGCGTGGGGTCGATCCTGATCCAGCTTGCCAAGACTTTGACAAAGCTGACTGTCATCGCAACGGCATCGCGTTCTGAAACCGAAACTTGGGTTCGCAAGATGGGGGCGGATCATGTGATTGACCATCGCGGCGATATGGTCGCGCAGATCAAAGCCCTGGACCTGACGCCGACTTATGTCGCGGCGTTGACGGCTACCGATCAACACTGGCCTGCAATTGTCGAACTCATGGCACCGCGCGGGCACATCGCGCTGATCGACGATCCAGGGAACCTCGATATCGGACCCGCCAAACCCAAGGCCCTGACGATCTCGTGGGAATTCATGTTCACGCGTTCGATGTTTAAGACGGTCGACATCACCGTGCAACGTGATCTTCTTAATCGCGTTTCAGACATGATCGACGCAGGAACGCTGCAATCCACCGTAACCGAACGGGCTGACTCGCTCACCGTGGAAACTCTGACACAAGCACACAAGCTGCAGGAAAGCGGGCGCGTGATTGGGAAGCAGGTTCTTCCCGGACTGCCATCTTAACCCTGAAAAGAAAGAAATACTGTTATGATCTACTACTCCGTACTCGACGTGACCCCGACCAGCAAAGACTGGATTCCGGATTACCTTCCGAAAGCAAACGAACGTGTTGCAGCACATGGCGGACGCTACATTGCACGCACCGCAACCTTTGAACAGATGGAGGGTGACGCCCAAGCGGCGGGGCTGCGTATCATTATTGAATGGCCGTCCGAGAAAGCTGCAAAGGCCTTTATGGCGGACGAGGACTATGCACCGCACCTTGCCGAGCGGACCAAAGGGTCCGTCAGCCATCACTATTTGATTGCGGGCCAAGACGACCTTGCCTGAACCAGATGCGCTGCCTTTGAAGGGCAGCGCAAACCATCGGAGACAGTCACATGCGTGACGAGACAACCTTACACTTTCCGCAGATCAATCGCGGCTATGATGCGACGTTCCGTAACGGTCGGCTCAGCCTCGGTCTTGTCGTGCCAATTGCGCAATACGGGGCAAGTCCCGTGCCGGATATGACGGGTCATGTGGATCGCGTGAAACTGGCAGAGACGCTGGGGTTCAAGGCGGTTTGGTTGCGCGACGTACCGTTCAACGTGCCAAGCTTCAGAGATGCGGGGCAGATGTTTGATCCGTTCACCTATCTGGGTTTTCTGGCCGGACAAACGACCGATATTGCCTTGGGTGTGTCGAGCATCATCCTGCCCCTGCGCCATCCGGCCCATGTGGCCAAGGCCGCAGCCACGGCCGATGTCTTGTCCGGTGGCCGATTGATCCTTGGCGTCGCCTCCGGTGATCGTCCCGAGGAATACCCGGCGATGAATGCCAATTTTGAGGGTCGCGCGCAGGCGTTTCGCGACAGTTTTGACTATATCCGCGCGATGGGAGAGAGCGTTCCAAAGATTGCCAACGGATTCGGGGGGGTTGCGGCCCCGATTGATATGCTGCCAAAGCCTGCGGGATCGAGGCTGCCGCTGCTGATCACGGGATCAAGTCGGCAGTCTCCCGACTGGATTGCCGAAAACGGCGACGGCTGGATGACCTATCCGCGCCCGGGTATTGCGCAAAACCGCGTGCTAAACGATTGGCGTCACAACCTTGCGCGGCTGGGCCAGACCCCCAAGCCCGTCCTGCAGCCTCTTTATATTGACGTCGCAGTTGATCCCGATGAACCACCCAGCCCGATACATCTGGGCTTTCGATCCGGTCATCGGCCGCTCTTGCGGTATCTGAAGCAACTCGAAGACATTGGCGTCAATCATGTCGCCCTGAACTTGCGGTTCAGCACCGGTTCGATTGAAGCCACACTCACCCAACTTGCAGAGCACGTCCTGCCCGCGTTCCAAGAAGGAGAATAACATGACAAAGACCATTCTGATCACCGGCGCGACAGACGGCATTGGCCGCGCGACTGCACTGAAATTGGCGGAACAAGGCCACCGCCTGATCGTCCATGGTCGCAGCGCAGAGAAATTGGAGGCCGTGACGCAGGAAATTGGCTCAGGGGCAACAAGCGTTCAGGCGGACCTGTCGGACTTGTCCCAAGTTGTTTCCATGGTGCAAAAAATCAAAGCGTCTCACGATCAGATTGACGTCGTGATCAACAACGCAGGAGTGTTGAAACTGGCTGAACCGCACACGGCGGATGGGCAGGCGGATGGGCAGGATGTGCGTTTCGTGGTCAACACATTTGCACCTGCGCTACTTTCAGAGCTTTTGACGCCGATCCTCCCTAGCACGGGGCGGCTTGTACACCTTTCATCTGCGGCTCAGGCCCCGGTGGATATTGCCGCACTGGATGGCAAGCGGCGGTTGGATGATATGGAGGCCTATGCGCAAAGCAAGCTTGCCCTGACGATGTGGAGCCAGGATTTCGCCGCGCGTCATCCGGATGGTCCGGTCTCTGTCGCCGTGAACCCCGGATCGCTTTTGGCCACAAAAATGGTCAAGGAAGGCTTTGGAACGGCCGGTAACGATCTCAATATCGGGGTCGATATTTTGGTGCGCGCGGCCCTTTCAGATGACTTTGCAGACGCGTCGGGCCGTTATTTCGACAACGATAGCGGACGCATTGCGGCACCGCATCCCGATGCCGCAAATGCAGTCAAAGTCCGCGACGTTGTCGACGCGATTAACAAGCAAATCCATAATGTGTCTTAGACTTAGTAGGACCTACGTTCTTGACGCAGCACTTGAATAAATAAAGCCCTAAGAGATCGGTTTCTGAACCATGTCGGCGAGGGCAACTGCCGTTCACCGATTTGATCCAGAGCTATGGCCAATGAGTGGCGAAACTGATTTCGATCCCAAAATCACCGAAGCATCGGAGCGCGCAAATGTTCGCAGCGGCGAGGCTCAATTGAACACGTCTCACCCGGCGTCAGTCAGAACGCCCAATTGAAGCCGGTCGCCTCTTCAGATGCTGTCCACAGCCTTTCCATGACTGGCTTGTCATAGGCATGGGGGTTGAGTGTGCCACGGCCGACAGGACCCACGAATTCCATCCGGCCCGTGGGACCATAAAGAGCGCGCTGTTCCAACCCGTCCTCAGTGGCGCACATCACCTCGGGGTAGGCGCCCTTTTCAGCGGATTGCACCATAGGAGTGAGGGTCATGAGCCTGAAGAGCAGTTTGGTCAGCCAATTGCCGCTGGTGGTGATCAGCGACGTTGCCGAGGATCCCGGATGGCAGACGTAGACCTCGACGCCTTTGCCGGTTGATGCGATGCGATCCTGTAACTCATAAGCAAACATCATCTGCGCGAGCTTGCTTTGGCTGTAGACGGGATTGGCGCTGTAATTTTTGTCCCAGTTCATATCGTCGAACTGGATTGTTTTGATCCCCATGTTATAGCCGAGGCTGGCGACAACGACGATCCTGCCCGTTGACTCCTCAATACGGTCAAACAGCATACCGCATAGCAGGAAATGACCGTAATGGTTGGTGCCAAGCTGGCTTTCAAAACCGTCCTCGGTGAGCTTCTGGGTCGGCACCTGCGCGATGGCGGCGTTGCAAATGAGAGCGTCGATTCGGGACACAGATCTTAAAGTCTCTGCCGCAGCTGCGCGTACGCTGGCGAGCGACGCAAGGTCCATGCGAATGAAGCTGACATCGGCGTCTGTCCCGAACTCGGTCTTCAGGTCCGCGACTGCCGCTTGCGACTTCTCGGCCGACCGGTTCAGCATGACAACCCTGGCTCCCTTGCTCAGCAGAATTCGTGCCGCTTGAAATCCAGCGCCCGCGTTGGCCCCCGTTACAAGGTAGGTCTTGCCCTTGAGGTCGCCGAGGCGCTCCGGGGTCCAGCCATTGGGGCCGAATTTCGTGTCCGTCATTGTCTTTCTCCATTTGGATGCGGCAAAGAGGCCGCGCAACTATCCGTCTTGGGATTGCGGATAAGTCTCATCCGCGCAGTGAAATAGATTATATCGTCTTGATTACTTGCCTGATTGTATCAAGGTGGTTGCGAGAGCTGATCTGAAGCCATGAGACTGCTCCCATGAGCAAAAACGAAATCAAGCAACTCATCGCGCGCCGGACTGAGAAAGACGGCAACCAACTTCCGGTAGGAGTTGCTTGAAGCCGTGCAGGCAGCTTTGCTTCGTCGTTAGCGACCAAGCGCGTCAGCGAGAAACCGGACGAAAAGCAAAGTCAGCGTTTCACGCCGTGAGGAATCAGGCCAGACCGCATGCAGGTCGATGTCGCCCAATCGCCACTTCGGCAGAAGCCGGACAAGCGAACCGGATGCTACGCCCCGCGCCGCCAGGTTTTCCGGCAGGACAGACGCTCCCACGTCTTGCATGGCGAAGTGGTAAAGGGCGTTGGCGCTGTCGACCTCGATCTGCGATCTCCCCGTGACGCTTTCGGTCTCGCCCTTGTCGGATGTCAGTTCTATCGTGTCGGACCGTTGCTGGTATCTGATCCAGTCCCAATCCTCCATATCAGCGGGCCGTGAGGGCACCGGGCGGGCGCTGGCATATTCTGCACCCGCAACCAGCGCGCGAGGGATGACGCCCAGCTTGCGGGACATCATCGCACTGTCCGAAAGCGACCCCGCTTTTATCGCAAGATCGAGCCCGTTCTCGATGATCTCGACCCTGCGATCACTATAGAACAGCGACAGGGCCACGTTTGGATACCGCTTGATGAACGCTGCCATGGCAGTCGAAAGATCCGATGTAGACAGGAACGCCGGGATGGACACACGAAGCGCGCCTACAGGATCCTGCATGGTCGCGTTGATTTCGTTCAATCCCGCCTCCGCACTTCGCAACATCTGGGTGACGTGCGTATAGAGCGCTCTGCCTTCGCCGGTCAGCGCGAGCTTGCGAGTTGTCCGATAGAGCAGCGTCGTGCCCAAATGGTTCTCCAGATCGGTGATCGTCTGACTGACGCGAGAGGGGGCCACACCGATATCCTGTGCCGCAGCCCGGAATGACCCTTTGTCGACCACGCGGGCGAAGACGGCCATGTGTTTGAGGTGGTCGATCATTGTTCTGCATTTCAGAATTATAAAATCAGCATTCATCAGATATTCGAAATCGCCCCAAGTGGATAGATGTCGCTTCAACAATCACGGAGCGACCCGATGAACACACAGGCGACATTCAAGACAAGCAAGGCGCAACGGTATCTCGGCACGCTCTGCAAGCATTTCGGTCATAAGGTTCCTGTGCAAATGGATGGCGACCGTGGCCGGATCGAGTTGCCGTTTGGCCAGTGTGAGCTAGCCGCAAGTGACGACGCACTGCAGATCGAGGTGTCGGCCGAAACGAAGGGTAACCTCGACAAGGCAGCGCGGGTCATTGCCAACCATCTTGAACGCTTTGCCTTCCGCGAGAACCCGCAAATCGAATGGCATTGAGCAACCTCACACGCCCCTCCGCAGCACCCATCTCCTGTCAATGGAGCGCTACATGACACTGAAAACACTTATGGCATCTGCGTCATCGCAGATGACGACCTCGTCGCTGTCCACGCCCGGTATGAAGACGTCGGCACCACTCCGGTCACCGGCTTCGACGTCTTCTGCATCGAGAACCGCAAGTTCGCCAGGCATTGGGACGTCATCGCGCCGAAGCCAGGCCCGGATGCAGCGCGCAACGAAGCAGGGCAAAATCTGATCGAACCCGGCTCCGCATTCCGCCCCGGAGCCCCAAACAGGAGCAAACAATGAACCGCAGAACTCTTATCACGACATCGCTTGGCGCATCGCTGGCGATCATCCTGGGAACACATGCAGGAGCACAGGAAATGGACGAACAGACACAAGCATCTTTCGACACCGTAATGGCCTTCATGGGCGCGATGGGATCGGGCGACATGGAAACGATGAGCAGCCTGATGGCCGATGACATGGTCTGGCACAACGAAGGCGACGAAAGCCTGCCCTGGATCGGCGAGACCCGTGGCAAGGAGAATATCTTCGAATTCCTCGGCATATTCTCCGAAAACCTGCAAACGACCAAATGGGAAAACACAGACGCCTTCGCCTCGGGTGACACGGTGGCCGTGTTCGGTGTGATGAACGCCATCACCACCCGGTCAGGCAAGGAGACGGGAGACTTCTCCTTCGCGCTGCGCGCCAAGGTCCGCGATGGTCAGGTGGTGCTGTGGCACTGGTTCGAGGACAGCTTTGCCGTCAGCCAAGCTTATCACGGCTGACCCAGACCAGTGGCATGGCCGGTGCCGACGCCCGGCCATGCAATCGCCAACCAAGGAAGGCGCGCGTGCAATGACCTATGCAATCACCGCCGTTTCGGGCCAACTCGGCCGGGAAATCGCCCTGAAATCAATTGACAAGCTTGGGGTCAAAGATGTCGTGGGCCTGGCCCGCACGCCGCATCATGTTAAGGACCTCGGTATCAAAGTTCGCCCCGGTGACTATGACAAACCGGAAGAGCTTCGGGCGTCGTTGCAGGGCATCGATGCGCTTGTCCTGGTGTCCGGCATGGCCGCCCCCGAAGACCGTATTCAGCAGCATCGCAACGTGATTGAATCTGCCAAGGCCGAGCAAACCGGGGCGGTTTCCGAAGATCGCAGAAAAGGGTCATGGCCCCGCGTCGGGGGCCATGACGGTTCGCGATCAGTTATCGTTCATCATTGAATCGTTGCTCGTGTCTTGGTCGACGCCGCCTCGCATGCTCTGCATCCGCGTCATAACATCTGCGGGGGCAGTCATTTCCCCGGCGGTCACGATCCCGTCACCGTCTGCGTCGAGATACTGGAACCGATCCACCATCGTTTCGCGGATCATCGCGCTGTGCAGTGTCTCGAATTCACTGATGGAAAGAGACCCGTCGCCATCGGCGTCGAATTCTCCGAGCTTGGCCAGTAGACCGGTGCGCAGTTCCTCGGGCGAAACGGTACCGTCGCCATCTGTGTCGAAGGCCAGCATCATGGACAAGGGGCCCATACCGCCCATCATGCCGCCACCCATTTTTTGCATATGGGCCATCATCCCTGACATACCGCCTTGGCCGCCCATCATGCCGGACATGCCACCTTGGCCGCCCATCATGCCAGAAGCCGCACCTTGCTGCATCACACCACCGCCCTGTCTGGCGCCAGTCTGCCCCCCGTGCTTTTGATCGGCATCGGCGAAGGCGGCTCCGCCGAATGCGACGCCGACCAGAATACCTGCTGTAAGAAGTGTTTTGCGAACCATGATATGTTCTCCTTTCGGGTTTGTGACGTATTGAACATGGAGAGCGATAAGCCGTCTTGAAACGCAGGTGAATGAAGGATTTGTAACGCTTTGTCGTAACGGGGCGCGTGGTTACACTTCGCGACAAATCTTTTGGAGATAGGTCCCGCCGAACCCGGTAAAGGACATCCCATGACCGATTTGCCGCATATTCTTGTCGTAGACGATCACCGCGAAATCCGTGATGCCGTTACGCGTTATCTCGAACGCAACGGGATGCGGGCGACTGCGGCGTGCGACGCAGTCGACATGGATGCCAAACTGGCCAAGGGCCAGTTCGATCTGATCGTTCTGGACGTTATGATGCCGGGCGAGGACGGGCTGTCAGTCTGTCGCCGCCTGTCGGCCAATGGGACATCGCCAATTTTGATGCTGACTGCATTGGGCGAGGAGACGGATCGCATCGTCGGGCTGGAAATCGGTGCCGACGACTACCTGGCCAAACCTTTCAACCCGCGTGAGTTGCTGGCGCGGATAAAGGCAATCCTGCGCCGCGCGTCCCGGCCCGAACCCTATGCCGGCGCGCTTTCGGGCCGCCGTATCCGTTTCTCGCAATGGACACTGGATACCGATCAGAGAAGCCTGACAGGCGAAAACGGCCGCAAGGTCGACCTGACAGGCGCAGAGCTCAAGCTGCTGACCGTGCTGCTGGAGCGTCCTCGGCTGGTGCTTAACCGCGACGAATTGCTGGACCTGACTGCCGGTCGCTCGGGCTCGGCTCTCGACCGTACCATCGACAACCAGATCAGCCGTCTGCGCCGCAAGATAGAAAATGACCCATCCCGCCCCCAGCTTATCGCAACGGTGCGCGGGGGCGGCTATTGCTTCGCTGCCGACGTGCAGGAAGAGGAATGATGCGCGTCCTTTTCGACAGTCTGCGCGGTCAACTCGTCCTGCTGATCGTCTTGGCACTGGTCGTGGCGCAGGCTGTAAGTCTGTGGTTGTTCGTCGACGAGCGCAGTCAAGCCGTCCGCACCGCGCTTTGGTTCGAAGTGGCGGGCCGTGCCGCAAATGTCGCTCTGCTTCTGGAAGAAGCGCCCGAAGACCTGCATTCGGCGATCCTGACAGCGGCCGACTCGCCGCTGGTGCGGTTCGCGTTGTCGGAAACACCTGTCGTTGCTCAGGACGACCGTGCTGTTGGCGGCGCGGTCGAGGCTCGGGTGCGCGGCCTTATGGGCGGCATACCGGGTCGCGAGGTCCGGGTGAAACTGAATGTAGTCGATCAGAGTATTCCTCCGCCGATGGCGGGTGCCGGACCGGAAATGGTGCAGATGCACATGGCGATGATGCAGGGTCAACTGTCGGCAATCGAGATGCAGTTGGCCATCGCGCTGGCGGATGGCCCCTGGTTGAATGTCGTCACCCGGTACGAACGACCGCCGCTGCAATGGCCGGTCGCGTCGATCCTGAGTTTCGTTACCACCGCGGCCATCATCCTGGTTACCGTCTGCTGGTTTTTGCTGACTCGCCTGACAGGTCCTTTGCTGCGTGTTTCGCGTGCCGCCGAAAAACTGGGCCGGGGTGAGGATGTATCACCCCTTCCGGCACATGGGCCTGCCGAGGTACGAGATCTGACCCAGACCTTCAACCGGATGCAGGACAGGCTGACACGATTTGTCAGCGACCGGACCCGGCTGCTGGCGGCGCTCGGGCACGACCTGCGCTCGCCGTTGACCGCGCTGCGTGTCCGCGCCGAAATGGTCGACGAACAGGAAACGCGCGAAGCCCTCGTCTCGTCAATCGAGGAGATGCGGGAAATGGTGGACGCCACGCTGGCCTTCGCGCGCGGCGTCGCGACGTCCGAGCCCTATGAGCCGGTCGATCTGCAACAGTTTCTGGAGAAATTGCGCACCGACATGCTGGACGGCTTTGAACTGGTGCCATCTGCGCCTGTGCAAGTGCGTCTGCGCCCGCAAGCCTTGCGCCGCGCCCTGCGCAACATCCTCGATAACGCCGTGCGCTATGGCGGAGGCGCGCGTGTCAGCTATGGTCAGGAGGACGATCACGCGGTCATCCGCATACGCGACGAAGGCCCCGGAATCCCTGAACCCGAGCTGGATCAGGTGTTCGAGCCGTTCTTCCGGCTGGAAAAATCCCGCTCGCGGGAAACCGGAGGCTCCGGTCTGGGCCTATCCATTGCGCGGACATTGTTGCGTGCGCATGGCGGTGATGTCCGCCTGTCGAACCACCCCGAAGGCGGCCTTTTGGCGGAAGTGACACTTCCGCTTCATCCGCGACCCCAACCAAACGAAGGTGACTGACATGAGTAAATACATGATACCAACCACGATGGCGGCTTTTGCTGCGGCTGCCACTCCCGGATTGGCCGATACCGGCAATGGGTTCAGCCATATGTGGGGTGCCGGTTATGGCATGACAGGCGGGCTGATGATGGTGCTGTTCTGGGGCGTGATCATCGGGATCATCGTTCTGGCTGTGCGCGGCTTATCCGGGCGCAGTTCAACCGGAAATACGCCGACCGCACAGGATATTCTGCGCGACCGCTATGCGCGGGGCGAGATCGACGAAGATGAGTTCGAGCGCCGCAAGGCCAAACTCGATATGTGAGGCCTGACCACAACAGCCACGCACGGAGGTCATGAAAAGCGCCGCAAATCATTGGACAGTATCAAGCGTTCTGTACCGCCCCGTTGGCCATGTCGGGAAGAAGGTCGTCCAGCAATTCTTGGAACGTGGCGACGATAACCACGGGCCCGGTTCATCAGGCTGGTTGTCATGACTTACCTCTCGTAGGTCGGGACGCGATCATTGAGAAGAAAGCGTGCGGGGTTCTGGTCGATCCGGCGGACGAGTGTCTCAAGGGTTCATACCAAGGTGCGGGCTTCTTGGACGAGCCGTGTAAGTTCACGAAGACCGGTGTTGGCGAAATCGCCGACGCCCGGCGCACTGACCGCGACCTCTTGCTGGACTTGGGCCACGACGGCATCGGCACGTGCGATCAAGGCCTGCAGATCGGTGGCGATCATCGGAGCGTCGCGGGCCACGGCTTCCACAGTTACACCGATCCTTTCAGATGTCAGGCGGATATCGGCGAGAACCGGAACGATATCAATTTCCATAAGGCCGCTCGCCGCATCGAAGGCAACTTCCGCAGAAGCCAGTGCACTCTCCGCCCCGGTCATTGCGCCATCCAGAGCATCCAGAGAGCGCTGCGCTCGCTCCAATAGCGCGTTTGCGGATGCGATCGTCTGTTCGGTCTCAGTTGCCAAGGGGGCAAACCGGCCGGTCAATCCGGTCAGATCGGCGGCCACCTGATCGATGGCCGCCGCTGCGGTCGCGACGCCCGCGCGTATATTTGTGACCACGGATGGCACATCTTCATTTATGACAACCTCGAGGGTAGCGATGGCAGATCCTGCACGGGTCAATATCTCCCGCGCCTCGACGACGAGCAGCGTGCCATCCCCATCCACAAGCTCGTCGAAACTATGGGAGGCATCAGTTACAGCGGCAAAGGCAATTTCGGCCCCTCGCAAGGTCGTTTCCAATTCCGCCAAACGGGCGTTCAGCAGGGTTGCTGTTGCTGCATATCCTTCAAGCGTTTCGCCAGTCCGGTTTCTGAGATCCAGGATGGTTTCACTCATTAGAATAACCGCCTCGGAAACCTGTTCCAGGATTAGAGGTACCTGGTCGCTCAGGATAGCGTCAGATCGGGTGAACGTATCGTCGACTTTCTCGATTGCATCGCCTGACCTGCTCAGCGTCAACTCGGCTGCACCGAAAGCTAGCTGTGCTGACGCCAGCGCGGTATCTGCCCGCTCCAGCGTCGTCTCGACCGCTGCCCCGATGCTGTCGAGCCGGTCGGTGAATCGGGTTATCTGAAGCGTGGCATCGCTGACGGTTCCGGTAATCTCGGAAAAAACCTTGCGGTCGGCCAGAACCGCAACCCGGTCGCAAATCGCATGCAAGCTGTCCAGATCATGTGTGACGAGGAACACCGTTAACCAAGAACATTCTGTAACTGCTTGATGAGAATGTTGAATGCTGCCGCGACGGTGGGGTCGAAACCGGCCGTAGGTTCATCGAGAAAGACAATCACGGGATCGAGCGCGATGGCGCGCGCAAAGCCCGCACGTTTGCGCATGCCGCCCGACATTTCCGATGGATACTTGGTCTGGGCGTTTTCAGGCAAACCGACCATGCGCACCTTTATGCCCACCAGCGTTTCGCGCAGGTCATTATCCAGATGCAATTGCTCTCGCATCGGCGCCTCTACGTTCTGACGTACGATCAGTGAGGAAAACAGCGCGCCGTCCTGAAACATTACGCCCCAGCGGCGGCGCCGACGGCGGTATTCGGCCTCTGGCGTATCGCGAACACTCTGACCGAATACCTCGATCTGGTCCCGCTGCGGTTTCATCCGACCGACGATAGCAGGCAGGAGAACCGACTTGCCGGTCTCCGATCCGCCTACGATGCCGATAATCTCGCCCCGACGCACGTCGACGTCGAGATCTTCATGTACGATATGTGTGCCGAACCGCGTCACCAGGCCCCGGACGCGAATAATATGGTCGTTGGGCGTATCAGACATCAGACACCCACCACGGCAAAAAAGACTGAAAACAGCGCGTCCATCACGATGACCATGAAGATCGACAAGACAACGGAAGCCGAGGTCAACCGGCCGAGCGATTCTGCATCGCTGCCAACCATCATCCCTTCGTAACAACCGATGATTCCGATAATCAGTGCGAAGAATGGTGCCTTGATCATGCCGATACCGAAATGCCAGACATCGGTGTTCGATACGAGCCGCGACTGAAACACAGCTGGCGAAACCCCAAGTTCGATCCACGACATGATGGCACCGCCAACCAGTCCAGAAATATCGGCGATGAAGCCGAGCGCGGGCAGCATCAGCATCAGGGCAAGTACGCGCGGCACCACCAGGATTGTCACTGGATCGAGACCAAGGGTGCGCATTGCGTCAATCTCTTCACGCATCTTCATCGACCCGATGGCGGCAGTGAAAGCCGACCCCGAACGGCCTGCCACGATGATCGCGGTCAGTAGGATGCCAAGTTCGCGCAGCACCGAGATGGCAATCAGATCGACGACGAAAACCTCGGCACCGAATTGGCGCAACTGCGCTGATCCCTGAAAGGCCAGGACCACACCGATAAGGAACGCCATCAACGCCACGATCGGCACCGCATTCAGCCCCACTTCCTGACAGTGGTGGACCAGCGATGTCAGCCGCAACCGGCGCGGATTGACCAGGATCGCCGCCATGGCGCCGACTGTCTGACCGAGAAACGATATCATTTCAAAACCGATCCTTGCCCCACGCACTACCTTGCGGCCAATGCGTTCAAGTCGATCAGCCAACAGGCTTGGTTTTATGGTCGCGATATCTTCGGGTGGCAGGTTGCGGCGTACGGTCTCGAGCAGCTGGGTCTGCGGTTCGCTCGCTCCTTCAAGAGCGATAGTCCGGTCGCCTGTTGCACCTGACCGTTGCAGATCGACAAGGAACCAAGCCCCGGCCGTATCGATCCGGGTCAAACGGGCCATGTCGATGACCTTCACGCCGCGCGCCATATTGCGTGCACGCGCGCGGTCAAGGCCTTGCAAGGCATCGATATGCAATCGGCCCGACAGCACCAGACGCGGCCCGTCGATCACAAGATCAAATATGTCTTTCGGTGTTTTCCGGCCTTCGCTCACCCCCCGCCACCCTCAAGGTGGATCAGAGTACCGGCCTGCCCCGACAATAGTTTCGGAGCATCTTCAAGGCGACCGATAGCAGCCGTGGTGCCGCCTTCCCTCAGGAACGACAGTGCGGCTTCCACTTTGGGCCGCATCGACCCGGCGGGCAGGTCCATCGCACCGGCTTCGGCCTCGCTCAGGGTCTTGAGAGGCTGCGCTGTGGGTGTATCGAAATCCACAAATACCGCTTCGACATCCGTCAGAAACAGCAGGGCCTCCGCCCCGAGACGTGCAGCAAGAAGCGCGCTTGCCCGGTCCTTGTCCACGACTGCCTCAACCCCATGATGAGTGCCGTCGGCACGGCGCACGACAGGGATTCCGCCACCGCCGCCACAGATTACAACGGCACCATGTTTCAACAGTATTTGGATGGCCTTGAGATCAGGCAGATCGAGCGGCAGGGGCGAAGGTACGGTGCGGCGCCAGTGATCCCCATCCTGCGCGATGGTCCAGCCGCGCGGTGCGGCGATGGCCTCGGCTTCGGCGCGACTCCAGACCGGACCGATGAACTTGGTCGGAGCGGCAAACGCCGGATCGTCGCCATCGACCACGACCTGCGTCAGAAGTGTCACGACGGGCCGGTCGTGCGCCAGCGCATTCTCGAGAGCGCGTTCGATCACATAACCGATCATTCCGTCTGTCTCCGCCCCCAGAATGTCGAGCGGCCAGGGATCGGCCTGCATCGCCAGCATACCCACTTGCGGGCCGTTGCCATGGGTGACGACGAGACTGTGACCCGCGCGCACGATTTGGGCCAGATATTCAGCCGCAAGCGTTACATTACGCTCCTGTGCTGCGGCCGTCATCTCCTCACCACGGCGAAGCAGGGCATTCCCACCCAAGGCTGCGACAACTAACACCTCAGGCTCCCAGCGTCGCGACGAGCACGGCCTTGATCGTATGCATGCGGTTCTCGGCCTGATCGAACACGATGGAAACGGCGCTTTCAAAGACTTCGTCCGTCACCTCCAGTGCGTCCAATCCATGCTCACGTGCGATCCTTGCGCCGACCTCGGTGTCGACGTTGTGAAACGCCGGCAGACAATGCATGAATTTCGTATCCGGGTATCCGGTTTTTTCCAGCATCGCCGCGTTCACCTGATATGGCATCAGCGCTTCAATCCGGCGGGCCCAGACGTCTTCAGGTTCCCCCATTGACACCCAGACGTCCGTGTACAGGAAATCACAGTTCCGCACGCCTGAGCCCACATCTTCGGTAAGCGTCAGGCGAGCGCCGGTCTGCTCGGCTATGACCCTGGCCTCCTCAATCAGTGTCTTTTCCGGCCAGAGCGGCTTGGGTCCGCAAAGCCGCACATCCATGCCCATCTTCACGCCGCCGATCATGAGGCTGTCGCCCATGTTGTTGCCGGTATCCCCGAGAAAGCAGAATGCGATCTGGGACAACGGCCGGTCGCAGTGCTCGCCCATCGTCATCAGATCAGCAAGAATCTGGGTCGGATGAAACTCGTCCGTCAGGCCGTTGTAGACTGGCACGCCTGCCCATTCGGCCAGTTCTTCGACAATCTTCTGGCCGAAACCGCGATACTCGATCGCGTCATAGACCCGGCCCAGAACCCGTGCGGTATGCATGAACCGCTGTCGTACGGAGTGCGTGGTCCGCGACGATAGAGCGCGAGGGGTCGGCCTTCACTTTCGCCGCATAGCGCATCACGAAAACCACGCAGATCAGCCAGCCGATTCCAAGGATCGCCAGTCTCAGGAGCAACCCGTCGGTAAACGGAATATTTGCGGCATCGGAGGCGATGGCGGTTGCGAAGGGATTGATCGTCGATCCCAACACTCCGATCCCTGCACCGAGCAGGATCACCGCCACGCCGGTCACTGCGTCGTAGCCTGCGGCGATCATCACCGGTATCAGGATTGCATAGAAAGTCAGCGTCTCTTCTGCCATGCCATACGTCGTGCCTCCCGCGGCAAACAGAGCCATCAGGATCGGGATCATCCACTTTTCGCGGCCTTTCATGACATGGCTTTCTTCTGTCGCGTCCGACCCGTTGCGGGACCTTTGGCTCAGGAATGCCGGAATCACCGGTGCTTCGATTGATGCCGATCAAGTCCGGAACCGCATTTTCCATGCACTAGCTTGCATGACCTTACGCGATGAGGAGATTTTCCGATGACGATCCCCCAGACGATGAAAGCTGCCGTGGTTACCGAACTCGGCAAACCGCTGGATATCCGCGAACATCCCGTGCCACAGATCGGAGTCGGTCAGGTGCTGGTCCGGGTACGGGCGTCCGGTGTGTGCCACACTGATCTGCATGCAGCTATGGGTGACTGGCCCGTAAAACCAACGGCACCCTTCATTCCGGGGCACGAAGGTGTAGGCGAGATCGTAGCCCTTGGTACCGGTGTTACCCATCTGAAGGAAGGCGACCGGGTCGGCGTGCCCTGGTTGCACTCAGCCTGTGGCCGGTGCGAACATTGCACCGGAGGCTGGGAAACCCTTTGCGAAAGTCAACAGAACACCGGCTATTCTGTCGATGGAGCTTATGCCGAATACGTTGCGGCAGATGCCGATTATGTCGGCCAATTGCCTGACGGGTTCGATTTTGGTCCTGCCTCGCCTGTGCTTTGTGCGGGCGTGACCGTCTACAAGGGATTGAAGGAAGCCGAAGTTCGGCCCGGTCAATGGGTCGCCATTCTGGGGATTGGCGGACTCGGTCATATGGCGGTACAATACGCCAAGGCCATGGGGATGCATGTCGTGGCAATCGACATCGCCGACAGCAAGTTGAAGCTCGCGAAATCCTTGGGCGCCGACGAGATAATCAATGCCGCGGACGTCGATCCGGTCAAGGAGGTCATTTCGCAGATCGGCGGCGTGCATGGCGCGCTCGTCACTGCCGTGAACACCAAGGCATTTTCCCAGGCGACGGGCATGCTGCGCCGTCATGGCACGATGTCACTCGTCGGCCTGCCCCCCGGCGACTTTCCCCTGCCGATCTTTGACGTCGTACTGAAGCGTCTGACGATCCGCGGCTCCATCGTCGGCACGCGCCTCGATCTGTCCGAAGCCTTGGCCCTTGCGGCGGAAGGGCAAGTGAAGACGACATTCAACTGGGCAAAACTCGACGACATCAATGAAATTTTTGATTGGATGCGCGAGGGCCGGATTGAGGGCCGGGTTGTTCTGGAGATCTAAACTGAGGTCGTAACATTGCTTCATGAGCAGCTTGACCCAAAATCTGACACGAACGAGATCAGCTTTGCCGCCCTTCTCGAAAGTCTGGGCAATCAAGCCCGCGCTGGCACGGAAGTAACACTTGGCAGTGCGCTCGATCAGGCAGGGGCGCGGATGCACGGTGTCGCGATCCTGCTGTTCGCCCTGCCCGACTCTATCCCTCTCCCCATCCCGAGTGCAGGGGCAATTCTTGGTGTTCCGCTTATGATCATCTCGGCTCATCTGGCTCTGTACGGAGAACGGGGCAGTCTGCCGCGACGCGCCAGACGCATACGTCTGCCGCTGCGGATGATCGAGACCATGATACGGTTTCTCGCTGTTCCGTTACGATGGGCGGAAAGCAGGAGCTACGAGCGACTGCCGATATTCGCGAAACGCGAAAGGCTTGTCGGTGTCGTCTGCCTGCTCATGTCTTTACTTCTGGTGATGCCCATTCCGCTTATGAACGCACCGCCGGCCATTGCGATAGCCTGCATGTCTTGGGGCCTGGTTCAGCGAGATGGCGTTTTCGTGGGGATAGGAATAACTGTCTCCATCGGCGTTTTAGCCAGCATCCTCATTTTTGCCGATCTGATCCTGAACGCGCTTACCGCATAGCGGTACGATAAGAATGTCAAAATTCGAATATGACAAAAGTTCGTGCGCTGTGCTGCCCAAGATCGCGGAAGACAGCCAGGAACGGCTATGTGCCCCAACACAAATCAGGTCCGAACCCAATTCTGCTGCAACGCGAGGTAATATATCTATTGCGCTGCCTTCGTGTAGAATTACGTCGCGCTTTTCGATTTTGATCGGCATGCTATTGAGCCATATGTCGACTTCTCGCCTGATATCGTCTTCGATTCCTCTCTTGTCAGTGGCCGATATGCTCCCTGTTCGGTCGGTGGACATTGTGAGGTTTTTGAACGGTACATGATAGGCGTGTATCAA
The DNA here is from genome assembly GCF_056857695.1 of Jannaschia sp. L-14R. NCBI lineage: Bacteria > Pseudomonadati > Pseudomonadota > Alphaproteobacteria > Rhodobacterales > Roseobacteraceae > Jannaschia > Jannaschia sp. L-14R. The sequence continues at coordinate 198,209 of NZ_JBSXNP010000010.1, read as the reverse complement.
AGCCACGTTATTTGCTCCAACAAGCTCGGTCGCGAGAGATACCGCGTTCGATGAACAGGTCGAAAAATCCAAGCCGACGACGGCGCGAGCATAGTGGGCGACGGGCTCCCGCCTTGCCACCAAAATCGGAACCGCTGAGGTGCGCGCCATGCGTTCGATGGTTGTTCCACGGAAAAACTCAGCAATTCCGCGATCTCGGTGGCGACCTATGACAATAAGATCCGCACCAAGATCGACGGCGGTAGAGGCGATATCAATACTGGGATCACCGAATATGAAAGAGACCTCGACATCGAGCGCCTTGGTGTCTTCGATCTTCGCTAGCTGTGACGTGATAAACTTCTCGGCGACCTGTTTCTGCATATCACCGATGATCAATGGCCAGTCCCCGTCGACGACATGAATGACATGCAGCTTGGCTCCGGATCTGTGGGCGATCAAAGACGCCCGTCGCAGTGCAATATCGGATCGATCAGACAGATCTGTGGCCACCAGAATTTTCTTCATCGCTCCTCTCCGGTTAGAATAGATTACACTGAGTCATAATAATCGCCAAGTCGTTTGAAAGTCCGGAATCGATATTCACGTTTCATTTTCAGCTGCTCAATACTTGAACATGGGTAGATTCACCCACTATCGGCTTGCAGACTGCCGAATGGCAAAAATGACGGTACCGCTGAAAATGAATCACCTTGTCCTGCAGCTGCGAACTCTGTCGTGCCTACCTGTCGCACCCCGTGTTATTGCTCATCTATTTCTGTCGGGTAGATGCCCCCAATGCCGTATAGATAGGACAGGACCGGACATATGCGGTAACTACGAGAACGATGCCGACGACCACGGAAGCTGCAACAATCAATGGGGCGAACGATAGAATATACTGGTTCCAAAGCGGTGCCAGTATGAGAAACAGTCCAATAATATATCTGATGACGCGGTCAGCCGCTCCGATATTGATCGTCATGGTTTTTTCTCTTCTTCATGTTGCGTTATATTGCTGTCCAAAGGGCATTTACTGTCTGCCCCGTCAGGTTGTTTAGCCGATAAAGTGCAAGCTTCATTCAGGCGCCGACTTTCCGACGATTTCAGTTAGCTTCGCAGTCTCGGCATAATATTGATTGATCGCCTTCTGGACGAACTCCGCCTGCACCTGCTGCATCTCCGGGACCGATTTGCATTGAAAAAGCTTTTGCTGGGTCTGGACGTCTTCCTTCATCCGTGCGGCTAAGAATGTCGTCAGCTCAGCGCCAAAATTCGCAAGGTTCTCCAGCCATGTCATCCCGTCCCAGGGTGTATGTGAAATCGGCCGGAAGCAGGCATCCGGGTCGCCAATATCCTGAGCCGCAGGGGGAGTGTCGCTGTTGCTGTCCATCTCGGTCTCCTTGATTCTGCCTACATGCCGAAAACGATAGGACATGTTGCAGTGCGGAGATTGATTTCGCTCAAGCCATGGTCCGGAAAAAACGCTTAGTATTGACATGCATCTCTCCTGGTCGGCAGGCAAATGGGTAAGAACAGGCAAAAAAGTCATGTCAAGACGAGCGGGTCCGCGGCTCAGGCAGAGGTCATTCGCTTTCTCGAGAGCGGAGCGGGTTTCGGAGGCAGCACGCAAAGGATCGACACGCATGGTGCTATCATCTTCCTGACCGGAGATCGGGCTCTAAAAATCAAACGCGCCGTGAAGTACGACTACATGGATCTGTCGACCGTCGCAAAGCGTCATACCCTGCTTGATCGCGAACTCGAACTCAACAAGAGCACTGCGCCGTCAATCTACAGGAGCGTCATGCCGATTGTCCGTCGGAAAGACGGGACGCTCGCGTTGGACGGCCCCGGAGACGTGCTTGAATGGGTACTGGTGATGAACCGTTTCCCTGCAAAGACAGAACTGGCGCACATTGCCGACGATTGCGGAATTGACGATGCTCTGGCCCTGAAATTAGGGGCTTCGATTGCCCGATATCACGCGGCATCACCGGTCCGCAATCTGGACGGCGCAGCCCTGATTGAGGAAATAATCGACGAACTCGAGCGTGTATTCCGCTCCATGGGCGAAGCAATCAATGTTGAAGCCTCCGATTTCATAGCGCGAAGCCGAAAGGTTTGGTCTGACCTGTCCGTGATTTTACACCAAAGGTCCAGAAACGGGCACATTCGGCGATGTCACGGCGATCTCCATCTGCGCAATATCGTTGTGATCGGCGGCGTTCCAACGCCTTTCGATGCCCTCGAATTCGATGAACGCCTAGGCACATGCGATACCCTTTACGATCTTGCGTTTCTGCTGATGGATCTCGACCACCGCGAAATGGGTCACCCGGCAAATCTGGTGCTGAATGCCTATTTCTCCGAAGCGTGCTCGGATTTGACCGATTCCGGGCTGTCGCTTCTGCCGTTATACCTCTCGATCCGGGCTGCAATACGCACGATGGTAGATGTTCAGACCGCTGCCGTCGCGGCAGACGGAATCGAAATGATGGGCGAGGCACGCGCCTATCTGATGCAGGCCATGGATTATCTCGATCCGAAGCCGACTGTCCTCCTGGCGATCGGCGGTTATTCCGGCTCCGGCAAATCTACGATCGCGCGTGCCATCGCGCACAAGATCGGTGCAGCACCGGGCGCGATGCATATTCGCAGCGATGTCGCTCGCAAGACGCTTCTGCATCATGATCCACTCACCCACCTCGGCGCGGAAGGCTATACGCCCGAAGTAACGGCCCGAACTTATGACGCCATACGCCATCAGGCCCGTATTGTTCTTGAACAAGGTCATTCGGTGATCCTTGACGCCGTTCATGGAAATGCTGATGCGCGCCGGGCCGCCGAAGATATCGCGACAGATGCCGGATGCGATTTCGTCGGAATCTGGCTGGAATCGAAAACGGCTACACGGCTGGCGCGAATCTCAACGCGCGGACCGGACGCGTCCGACGCGGATTCAACCGTTGTGATACGACAGGCCGGGGCGGATCCGGGCGCGATGCAATGGCATCGCATCGACACAGATCGATCCCTGGAGGAAGCCCTGTCAGCCGTTTCAATGACCCTGAATCCGCATAAGATAACTGATAAACAAACCCTTGGTGAATCTGATGTGGGGTAATGCCATAAGGATTGCACGGATCCATGGTTTCGAGATCAAGGTCGATGCAAGTTGGCTTCTGATCGCCGCGCTGATCGTCTGGAGTCTTGCTACCGCCTACTTTCCGGTCGAATTCCCGGATGCCCGGACTCCGGCGCTTCTTGTCATGGCCGTGGCGGCGATGCTGGGACTTTTCGGGTCATTGATCGTGCACGAATTGGCGCATGCCATCGTCGCGCGACGCTTTGGCCTTCGCATTTCAGGTATCACCCTGTTTCTTTTCGGAGGGGTCGCAGAACTCCAGTCGGAGCCGGTGAGCGGAGCGACCGAATTCTGGATCGCCATCGCCGGGCCGTTTGCCAGTTTCTGTCTCGCGCTCGGATTCTGGTTCAGCGCTCTGGTCTCTGACATCATCGGGCTGCCGGCCGCCGCGCTCTCGATCTTCGGCTACCTGGCCGTAATCAACCTTGTCCTTGCCCTGTTCAATCTTCTGCCTGCATTTCCGATGGATGGGGGTCGGGTGCTGCGCGCCTGGCTCTGGACGCGATCGAGCGATCTGGTGATGTCCACCAGACATGCAGTTACCGTTTCGAACATGATCGCCTATGGGGTGATAGCGCTGGGTCTTTACGCCGTTTTCTCCGGTGCATTGACTGCGGGGCTCTGGCCGATCCTGATCGGACTGTTCCTGTTGGCGACATCGCGTGCGTCCCTTGCCCGGCTGGAGACGGAGGTTGCGTTCGACGGGCGGACTGTCGCGACCTTCATGACGCGCGATCCATGGACGGCACGCGTGGATCAATCGCTGTCGGACCTGGTGAACAATGTGTTCCTGGAACATGCCATCACATTCGCACCCGTTTTGGAGGACGGGACACTGCTGGGGTATGTCGATACCCAGATTGTCCGCAAGATCGACCGCGAACACTGGACGACAGTGATGGTTGAAGATGTGATCGAGAACGTGAATAATGATAATTCTGTTTCCTGTGACATGACTGGCCTCGACCTTATGGCGCGGATCATGAAAACAGGTCGGAGAAAATTCCTTGTCGTCGATGCAGAAAGGCTGGCCGGTGTGATCACTCTCACAGATGTTTTAGCGGTCATTAACGTATCGCGAGAGGTTGGGCCTGCGCCCCACCAATCGTATAGTCGAACTGCCCCGGAATGAGCTCAGGCGCTTTTCTGCTAATTGATTCAGAGTACTGACTATGGATATTGCCGATGATCGCGCCGTCCTTTTCGCGATTTTCGATGCTGCGGTCGATGCGATCCTCGTGTCGGATCATGACGGCACCATATTGCGCGTCAACAAGGCAACCGCCCTGCTCTTCGGCAGGTCCGTAGACGATCTCATGGGACAAAACGTCCGTATTCTGATGCCTGACGACATGGCAGCACGTCACGACGGATTCCTGCACCACCATCTCGAGACGGGCGAGAAGCGCATCATAGGGATCGGGCGAGACGTCGAGGGTCTGCGCGCAAACGGAACCGTCTTTCCACTGCATCTATCGGTCGGCCGCGCGGACATCGACGGCGAAGTCCTGTTTGTAGCGATTTTACATGACCGATCACATCGGCAAGCCGCCGAAGAGGCTGCGGCCCGATCTCAACGAATGGATGCGATCGGACAGATGACCGGAGGCATCGCCCACGACTTCAACAATTTGCTTACGGTGGTTGTCGGCAATCTGGAACTCTTGGAGATGTCCGGGCCTGCCGCACAAAGTCGTGCGTTGATTTCCGACGCGCTGGAGGCCGCGGAACTGGGGGCAGACCTCACCTCCCGGCTTATGGCTTTCGCCCGCAAAAGCAGTCTGAAGTCCGAGGTCATCGTCCTGAACGATCTGGTCGAACAATCCCTGGCCATGTTGAATCGAACCATCGGCGCACACATTTCGATCGACGCTGTTTTTGCCGAAGACGCCTGGCCTACGCGTGCGGATGCGACCCAACTTCAGACGGCCGTCCTTAATCTTGCGCTCAATGCACAGGACGCCATGCCTGGCGGTGGAAAAATCCTTGTCGAGACGCGCAATGTCGAACTGGACGATCGCTACATTGCGCAGGAGATCGGGGTCGAACCCGGAAAATACGTCCGGCTTTCAGTCAGCGATACGGGTGAAGGAATGTCGGCCGAAACGCGCAACCGGGCGATGGAGCCATTCTTTACGACAAAGCCGGTTGGCCAGGGCACGGGGCTTGGACTTTCAATGGTCTATGGCTTCATCAAACAATCGGAAGGTCACATCGCCATCTACAGCGAAATCGGAGAAGGAACGACAATCAGCCTCTATTTCCCTGCGATGGTGGATGAGACAGAGACCGGGAACGCCGTCGAGGAAAGCCAGGATGGGCTATCGCGCTTCGGGGCGGAGAGGCTTATTCTCGTGGTCGAGGACGATCCCCGCGTGATGCGACTGTCGCAGACCCGTCTGATGGCCTTCGGATTTCGGTGCATTACCGCAACGACCGGCGATGCTGCATGGAGCATCCTGAAAGACCGAGACGATATCTCCGTCGTGTTCACAGACCTGGTCATGCCCGGCAGGATGTCGGGTCACGATCTTGCCCGGAAGATCGCCGAAGACAAGCCCGGAGTGCGCGTTCTTATGACCTCCGGCTTCTCCGAAAGCGTCCTGCGCGGCGGCAGGATAGAGGCTGAATTCGCGATTTTGCGCAAACCTTACCGGCAAGCCGATCTGGCGCTGGCCCTTCAGACCGCGCTCGAAGACCGGTAATCCTGTTCGACTGCTATTTCGGTCAACATGTATCCAATGCCCCGGACTGTCTTTATCAGCGTCGGACGAGAGGGATCACGCTCGATCTTCTTGCGAAGGCGAGCCACCTGATTGTCGATCGTGCGGTCCAGCGGCGCCCATTCCGTCCCATCGATAAGATCCATCAGGCGATCGCGCGACAGGGGGCGCTTGGCATTGGCCAAGAAGGCCGCCAGAAGTTTGAAGTCGGCTGTCGTCAGATTGCAATCTTTACCATCGCGGTCGGTCAGCTGCATTCGATCAATATCAAGCTTTAATCCATCGAGATCGTGCAGCAGGTCTGTTGGCGGACTTGCGTCAACGGGTTCCGCGCGGCTTGCACCCCGCATCTCACTCCGACGCAATACGGCGTGCACACGGGCAAGAACCTCGCGTACGTGAAAGGGTTTCGTCAGATAATCGTCGGCGCCGAGTTCAAGACCAACCACGCGATCGATCACATCGTCCTTTCCGGTCACCATGATGATCGGCACATCATGGGTGCGGCGAATGTCCCGCGCGATATCTAGTCCGTCTTCGGTTCCCAAATTCAGATCCAGGGTCACAAGATCGGGTGGGGCATCCGAAAATGCCTCCCGCACACCGTTGCCGTCTGACGCTTCTTCCACGACGTATCCGGCCCCTTCCAGACAGCGTCTAAGGAGTGTGCGAATTTTCTGATCGTCTTCAACGACGAGAATGGTCTTGTTGGCCATGGCAATGATCCGGCGGAACGACCCATGAAATAACGATAAATACAGGATGTGGCCAGCCGCAACACGCTAATCGGCGGAAAGATACAAACCGATACAAACCGATACTGCCGCGCGTGTCCGCCTGCGACACATCCTTGGGATGGTCCCTGCGAACCAAACCGGAGAGCGCAGCATGTACGTAACACTTTCAGCCGAACCGATGTCCTTCCTCGCGCCATCGGTTATTCAACCGCCTTGCACGCAATCGAAGGCGCTTCCGCAACGGCAATTCAAGTCCGGTGCATATCTTTATCACGAAGGCGATGACGCCACCAATCTTTACGAGGTCGTGTCGGGTGTCCTCCGCCTGACCCGTGTCCTTGAAAACGGCAAGCGGCAGGTCATCGCATTCGGACTGCCTGGCGATATCGTCGGCTTCCCGAACGGGACACGACACCACACCGATTGCGATGTGCTCTCCTCCGCCGAGATCGTCATCTACAAGCGCCGCGTTTTCGAAGCGGGCGAAAGCGATCCGGAAACGCATCAGCGCCTTCTGTGCGCCGCGCTCCGCGAGATCAGCGCGATGCAGGACCACTTCATGATGCTCGCACGCAAATCGGCGATGGAGAAGGTCGCATCGTTCCTTCTTGTCCTGTCGCAGCGGACGGGCGCTCCCATCGGCAACTATGCGACGTTCTCCCTGCCGATGAGCCGTGCAGACATCGCGGATTTCCTTGGCCTGACGATCGAAACCGTCAGCCGTACGTTTACCATATTGCGCAAGTCGAGGACGATCGCCCTCGACACGCCGCAGACGGTTCTTGTCCTCGACCTGGATGCCCTCATCGACGCATCGCAGGCCGACACCTGACGAGGTCGCGCTAGTAGCTACCGTCTTCCAGAAGATGATCGTGACCAAGTTCCTCAAGGCCGCTGGCGATTTCGTCGGCGGCCATAGGGTGAGAAAGCAGATAGTGGGACGCCGGCGCGTCCGCGCGTTGCATAGCCAGCGCCAGGGCCTCCGGCCACTCGTCGCTGTCGAAGTCACCGCGCCCGACCCACATCAACGCAACAAGCTCCTGTTGATGATCGGGGTCCAGCCCATCGATCTCTGCGACCAGCTCCTCCCGGACAGCGCCGGTATCCACCTCTTCCTTGAGCGTAATGTGGTGTTCACCGTACAAAGCATTGTCGCGGGCATCTCGCGGCGTGTCCGCATCCCCAAGGCTTGCCGCCCGCAATTTGAACAACAGTCGCCGCAGATATCCCGGCTCAATTGTCAGGATATTGATATTTTCCGTTTCCATCGTCGCATCCTTTCAATCGGGCCACATGTCGCGGATCGCTTGCGGCAACCCCGCTTTGACGTCCCGGATCTCGCCTTCCGAAATCCTGTTGTCCAAGGTGCGGAACACAGCCTCGATGTCACGTGGGCCGCGCCAGTCGAGGACAGCCTCAACCTGTTTCTCGATGGCGGTCACGAAGTGCTCCGCCTTCCGGTCACGCACTGGCGTATGCGCCGGTTGCCAACCTTCAAAGAACATTCCGCGGATCAAAAGGGGCATCTGCGCAGACAGCTGCGCGGTCTCGTCGTGCCCCAGGTGATCGCGGAGCTGGACCAGTGTCACGCGCAGCAGGCGCATCGCATCCCGGCTGCTGCTCCAGCCCAGCCTGTCCCGCACCTCGTTGATCCATTCGTGGGTCAGTTGCACGGTATGATCGATCACTTCCAGTCCCTGCGCAGACATGGCTTTACTCCTGTTCCGGGTTGCGTTGAATTGGCTGCATGTCGACATCGAGCGCAGGGTCAATATTGCCGACCATCCGTTCGAACAGCGCCGTCGTTATTCCGCCTATCCCCAGCAGGACCAGGGCGAAATTCGCCATCCAGCCGAGCACCGGGATGTAATTCAGCAGCGCTGTGAAGCTTACGCCGATCACGAGAGCCAGCAGTCGCATCCAGATCACCGGATTCTCGGCGGTTCCAAAGGCCCGAAGAACGCGCATGGCAAGGACGTAGGCACCGAGGATGTATCCCAGGACCCAGACAAGCAGGATTGCCAGCAGGACGATCGGCACGAGTGGGATACCTAGTATGGTCATCGCACTGACAGGCACCAACCCGAAGAGCATCGACAGGCCGATCACTCCGGTCAGCAAGGCCATGCCGGGTCGTGCATCGATGCTTCGGCGCAGCCGCCGGACCTGCACCGGAGCGAGGGTGAGAAACAGCGCACCGATCACGACGAAGAAACCGAGCGTGACCAGAAATCCGCCGAATACCGTCAGGAACGTTGGACCGCGCGGCATCTCCCAGCCTTCCCACATCTCGTAGGCATTATTGAAAATCTCGCTGCGCTGGAAAGGCTCATATACAATCTGGTCTGCCGATAGGACGAAGTCGGGGATATCGATGCGCTCTGGTGTCGAATATGTCAGTTTGCCGCCGATGCGGGCATCCGGGCCGAACATGAGCGTCTCCGCACCGAGCAGGACATCCCCGGTGACTTCGGAATTGAGGGTGATCTTGCCGCCGACCGCTGCCAGCGCCCCCCGTATCGGACCGTTGATCGTGATCCTTGCACCCGCCAGACGTGCGTTGCCCGCAACCTCCGCGCCCGGACCGGTCACGACGCTGAATCCCGTTGCCGTCAGATCACCGCCTACCGTGCCTCTCAGGCCGACGGAAAAACCGGCCCCATAGAGATCACCGCCGGTCGTCGCATCCACCCCGACCGCAAAACCGGCCGCGTGACCGTCCTGCGCGATCATACCGTCCAGGGTCACGGTAAAGCCGGTCGCCAGAACGTCCCGGTCCGCCTGCAACTGCGCAGCCGAGTCTCCGCTTCTCAGAATGTCGCCGCCGATCTGGCGATCCGGGGTCTCCGCCGCTCCTGGGCTGGACAGAACAGCCAGCACAGCGGCGAGCATTGCACCCTTTATCCCGATCATCACATCTCTCCTCGGACCGATTTGTCCAGGGAAGGATGCGCACCGAAACACGCAAGCGGGTTGATCGCGATCAACCGGCGCCGGGTAAGGCGCTGTTAGGCCCGGTCAAGTCACACAAGGCCAAGAGAGGCCGACTGATCGAGAGAGGCCGGAGGAGTGACATGCGCCAGGATCGCTATCGAGGTTGTCATACTTTCAAGCCCGGCGCCGCCAATCTTCGCAGGCCTGTGCCGCAAGGGTTCGCCCAAGGACGGAAAAGTCGGCGCGGCGTTCGAGGATGGTGAGATGCTTTTCACATCGCAAACCCCACCGTCGTTTCACGGTCCGCGCGTCGGATCGACACCATCACTACCAGACATTGGCCACGGGTCACGCACATACCCGTTTCGTGCCTGACGTCGCGCAGCCGTTCCAGCAAAGGAGGACATCATGTCCATCAAGACCATACTTGCCTGCCTCACCTCTGAATCCAGCGCCGACGCCGTCATGACAGCCGCCTGCGCCCTGGCCCGCCGTCACGACGCGCACCTGATCGGACTGCGCACAATCGAGGCTCTGATGGTCTATCCCGGTATTGCCCTGCACATTCCGGACTCCGCCCATGACGATTACGGGTCCTCACAGCTCGAACAAACCGAAGCGTTGAAGGCGGTTTTCGAGAAGTACACCCATGCAGAACAGTTCGTGTCCGAATGGCGGACGGTAAGGACCGGGATGGCAATGGCTGCCGACCGGATCGCAGAAAGCGCGGGTTGCGCCGATATCGTCGTCATTGCGGGAGGCGGAACGGACATCCACCAGTCGGCGGATATGAAACTCCTGGAGACGGTGATCCACGATTCCGGTCGTCCGGTGCTCGTCGTTCCCCCGACCGCTCGCCCCGATACACTCGGTCGTTCCGTTCTGATCGGCTGGAACGGCACGCGCGAGGCTGTCCGGGCGGCCCACGATGTTCTTTCCCTGCTTCAGGAAGGGGACATTGCCCATATCGTGCACGTGAACGACAGCAGCCATGGTGCTGACCAGGATGCGACCTCGCGCGAACTTGCGGCCGCCTTCGCCCGCCACGGGGTCGAGACGACACTCGTTCAGAAGACATGGACGCACCCTGGTGTCGCTACTGCCTTGAACAAGGAGGCTTTCGAGAGGGGCGCAGACATGATCGCCATCGGGGCCTTTGGCCACTCCCGCGCCTATGACTTCATTATCGGCACGGCAACGCGGGACCTGCTCGGCAGATCCGATCTGCCGGTCCTGTTCTCGCGCTGATCCCGGATATCGGCACAGTCCTGTCCGTGTGAACGCAGTGGCGGCATCCGCCCTGCGCCGGATGCGACCCATGTCGATCTGCCTGCAAGGCGGCAATCGCCAGGGCACTGAAACGGTGCTGATGCCGAGGATGTCATGAGATCGCACAGACCGGTGGATCAACCCGGCTCCGCCAATATTAGCAAAGTTTGTACATGACAAAGCAGACCCCGGCCGAACCGATCCGCATTGCAACGAACGGTGCCGATGCACCGGCGGGTTCACCGCCGACTGAACCGTTCACCCTGACGGTCGACGACGTGCTGATATCGCTCGACGCCGGTCGCACGGGTCTGAGTGAAGCGGAAGCCATCGACAGGCTCCAGCGACATGGACCGAACCGCCTGCCCTCGTCGGCGCGGCGCAATCCGTTTCTCCGTTTCCTCGCGCATTTCAATAACGTCCTGATCTACGTCTTGCTTGCCGCCGCGATCACGACGGCCAGCCTGCAGCATTACATCGATACCTCAGTCATCCTCGCGGTTGTGATTGCGAATGCGATTATCGGCTATATTCAGGAGGATCGCGCCGAGAAGGCAATGGACGCCATCCGGGACATGCTGGCACCGCAAACCACCGTGCTGCGCGACGGCGAGCGCCGCGCAATCGACACGGCCGATGTGGTTCCCGGTGATCTCGTCCTCCTTGAGCCGGGGGAAAGGGCACCCGCCGACCTGCGCCTGATCGAGGCCACGGGTCTGTTCATTGACGAAGCGATACTTACCGGTGAATCCGTCCCGGTCGAGAAATCGATCGATGCCCTAGCCCGCGCGGCTCCGATCGGCGACCGGACCTGCATGGCCTACAGCGGCACGCTGGTGACCAACGGGACGGGCCGCGGCGTTGCTGTCGCCACGGCAGAAAATACCGAAATCGGCAGGATCGGCGGACTGATTTCGCGGGTGCAGACGCTGACCACCCCTTTGGTCGCGCAAATGGACGTCCTCGCCCGATGGCTCACCATTCTGATCCTGCTGATTGCTTCGGTCCTGTTGGCCTATGGCTACTTCGTCAGCCAGCTGCCCTTCGACGAGATTTTCATGAATGTCGTCGGCCTGTCCGTCGCCGCGATTCCGGAAGGACTTCCGGCAGTGATGACCATCGCCCTTTCGGTCGGTGTCAGGGCCATGGCGCGCCGCAATGCCATCATTCGTCATTTGCCCGCGATCGAGACGCTGGGTTCCGTTTCGGTAATCTGCACCGACAAGACCGGCACCCTGACGCGCAATGAAATGATGGTGGTGACAGCACAGACGCAGGCAGGGCTTTTTGCGATCGAGGGGCATGGCTACGATCCGACCGGTGCCATTCACCCCAGCCCCGCATCCAATGCCCTGGCCGAGCTCGGCCGCGCGGCAGCGCTTTGCAACGATGCCGCATTGCGTCTGTCCGGTTCGACCTGGCAGTCAATCGGCGATCCGATGGAGGGTGCCCTCCTCGCGTTTTCGGCGAAGACAGGGGTCGATATCTCAGGTTGGTCCCGACGCGACGAAATACCCTTCGACGCCGTTCACCGCTACATGGCGGTGCTGGTCGAAGCCCCGGACGGTCGGCATTCCATAGTGGTCAAGGGGGCGCCGGAACGCGTGCTTGCGATGTGCAAAACCCAACGTGGCGACGGTGCCGACGTCCCGCTCGACCAGGACTACTGGCAAGGCGAGGCGCATCTCATCGCATCGAAGGGACAGCGTGTACTGGCTTTTGCAATGCGGGACGCGACCGTTGACGGCTTCGGATCAGACCAGCCCGACGGCGAATTCACCTTGATCGGCCTCGTCGGCATGATCGATCCGCCACGCCCCGAGGCGATTGGTGCAATCGAGGAGTGTCATGCCGCAGGCATTACCGTCAAAATGATCACCGGAGACCATGCCGGGACCGCTTCGGCCATCGGTCAGCAGATCGGGTTGCGAAATCCCACATCGGTGCTGACCGGTGCAGATCTCGATGCACGGAGCGACGCAGATCTGGCGCAGGCAGTTCTGGATACAAACATTTTCGCGCGCACCTCGCCCGAGAACAAGCTGCGCCTCGTCACCGCATTGCAGGCCCATGGTCTGACCGTCGCGATGACCGGAGACGGAGTGAACGATGCGCCGGCCCTGAAGCGTGCCGACGTCGGCATTGCGATGGGGGTCAAGGGTTCGGAGGCCGCCAAGGAGACGGCTGTTCTGGTGCTGGCGGACGACAACTTCGCTTCCATCGCCGCCGCCGTCTCCGAGGGGCGCACGGTCTACGACAATCTGCGAAAGACCATAGTTTTCGAGTTGCCAACCAGCTTTGGAGAGGCGGGCGCGATCACCATCGCGCTGATACTCGGCCTCGCCTTGCCGGTCTCGCCCTTGCAGGTCCTCTGGATCAATCTCATCACAGGTATCACGCTGGGTCTGGCCCTGGCATTCGAACCGACCGAGCCCGGCACGATGCAGCGCCCGCCGCGTGCGCGCGAGACGCCGTTGCTGGATGCCACGCTGGGCTGGCATATCGTTCTTGTCTCCGTCCTGTTCGTCCTGGCCGTGTTCGGTATCGGTGCCTATGCCACGGCCAAGGGCTATCCGCACGCGCTGTCGCAAACTCTGGCGATGAACCTCCTCGTGGTGTTGGAGATTTTTCATCTCTTCTTCATCCGCAATATTTTCGGCACATCGCTGACCTGGGCCAGCGCGAAAGGAACGAGGGTGATCTGGACATGTCTGGCCCTGATTGTTCCCGCCCAATTCATCGTCACCTACTGGTCGGCGGCACAACAGGTTTTCGGCACAAGGGCGGTGTCCGTTGTGGACGGATCGGTGATCATAGCGATCGGGGTCGCGTTCTTCGCAATTCTGGAAGCGGAAAAACAAATCCGTCTGTCACTGTCGTCCCGTGCCGGGCCTGTCCATGAATAAGTCCTCCGATCGTCAGATCCCTCGCTGTCCCGACCGGGCTTTTACATGCGAGAATTGCCACCTGTCGGCCGTGAAGGCTGTCACGAAGACCCGTTTGCCACCTGATGCGCGTCAGGGTTTCCGGGGACATCTTCGATCCCGCGGTGAACCCGGCGCGACATTTGCAGCGGTGTCCGCCCCGGACCACCAATATGCGCCGGACGTTTGCTCGGAAACCGTGCCCCGTTGATCTCAGTCAAAGCCGAACCGCCCCCGACGAAGTAGGTGCCAGGCTATGGAAACCTTACGCACACTTCTTCAGTCCCTGCAGACTGGCGGTCTCTTGTCCGGGCACCACCGATCCGCGCCGGTAACTTCGTTCCCGGTGTTTTCAATTCCCGTCGCCAGCGCCGCAATCGGCATCCGTCTCAAGCGCTTTGTGCAAAATCCGATCAGGCCCGGCCGACAACAGCCTGAAAAGGAGCTATCATGCCCTATCCCGTCGACATGACAGTTCGGCCCGACGTCTCGGGCCATTTCGATCCCGCAACGAACACCATAAGTTATATCGTAAGGGACAGTGCCAGCGACCACTGTGCCATCGTAGACAGCGTCATGGACATCGACTACGCCGCTGGACGTATCACCTACGACCATGCCGATGCCCTGATCGCCGAAATTGAACGGCGCGGCCTGACGCTGGACTGGATCATCGAGACCCATGTTCACGCCGATCACCTGTCCGCCGCCCCCTACATCCAGCAGAAACTCGGCGGCAAGATCGGCATCGGGGCCCAGATCGTCACCGTGCAGGAAACGTTCGGCAAGATCTTCAACGAGGGCACCAGGTTTCAGCGCGATGGCAGCCAGTTCGACGCCCTGCTCGAGGATGGCGATACCTATCAGATCGGCGAAATGACCGCCTTCGCCCTTCATACGCCGGGCCATACGCCTGCCTGCATGACACATGTGATGGGCGATGCCGCATTCGTCGGTGACACGCTCTTCATGCCGGATGGCGGAAGCGCGCGGGCGGACTTTCCCGGCGGGGATGCGGGCACACTCTATGACAGCATTCAGAAGGTGCTGCGCCTGCCTGACGCAATGCGCCTTTTCATGTGCCACGATTATGGCCCGAACGGACGGGACATTGCCTGGGAAACAAGCGTGGCCGAGGAGAAGGCTCACAACATTCATGTCGGCGGCGGCACCACACGCGCGGCCTTCGTGAAGATGCGGCAGGCACGTGACGCCACCCTGGACATGCCCAAGCTGATCCTGCCGTCCCTTCAGGTGAACATGCGCGCGGGCGAAGTGCCCTGCGACGACGACGGCCATCCCGTCCTCAAGGTCCCGGTCAACGCGATCTAAGGCAGGTTGCATGGATATCAGGATCCTGACGCCCCGCCTGTCTGTCTGGTCGACACGTTAGGCCGAAACGGGGTGACGTCGAATTATCGCTATGACCTGGCACCCTATACATGGGAGCTGGTGTGCGGGCTGATCGTGGAAGGGCCGTTTTTACCCAACCCCCCATGCCGATCAAATGTGCGGGTGCGCCGCATAAGGCAATGTACCTGTCAGGCGAAGCGTGGCAGCGGCGGTGCGTCCTGGGTCGTATCGACATCCATTTCGCCACTGCCGGTCCCGTCCTCTTTGGGGTGAAGGATTATTTCCCCGCACTGATGGAGTACGTCGACCGCTATGGCGTGTCGCTTGACTTCCATCATAATCTCGTTGCTGTCGACGGTCCGGCGAAAGTCGCCACCTTTGAGGTAAAACGCCCCGATGCAGCGTTGAAAACGGTCGAAATGCCCTTCGACATGCTGCACGTCTGCCCACCACAGACCGCACCCGACTTCATCAGGGTTTCACCCCTGGCCGATGCCGACGGATGGGTGGACGTCGACCAGGCGACGTTGCGGCACAAGACCTTCGACAACATCTGGTCGCTGGGTGACGTCATGAACGCGCCGAACGCGAAGACTGCCGCCGCTGCGCGGCTTCAGGCCCCGGTGGTCGCGGCAAATGTTTCCGCCGACATGGATGACCACGCGCCCACAGCACAATACAATGGCTACGGCGCCTGCCCGCTGACCGTGGAGCGGGGCAAGATCGTGCTGGCCGAGTTCGGTTATGGCGGGATGCTTCTGCCGACCCTGCCGAAGGCGCTCATCGACGGAACCCGGCCAAGCCGCGCAGCATGGTTTCTGAAGGAGAAAATCCTGCCGCCGCTCTATTGGCAAGGAATGTTGAAGGGCCGCGAATGGATGGTGCATCCCGAAACTATCGAGCCTGACTGACTGACTGTCGGTGCTCCTCCGGGAATGCATGGCATCGAGAACTCGTTCTGTCTGCTCTGGAAACGCTCACGGCGATCGATACACAGCTGTCGGAGCCACCACCCCGATCAGGAAGGGTATTGCGTGCACGGGGTTTCTGCGTCACCTTTCCGGGGCAGTTTCCTGTTTCGAATGACGTCGCCTGCTGGCCGGGCCCGCCGGATCGGTCTGCGATTCTGCATATGGTCTCTGCCCCCCGCTCCGGGCCGCAAGCCGACTTGATCGTTGTCAATTGCAGCTCTGAGTGAACCGCTATCCTGAGCCGAGACCCAGCCATGAAGGGGTGCAGCGTCCAATGACTTCTGCCGTAATTCCCCACAAGTCCGCGACCGCTCCGGCTCGTTTGCCCGTTCCCCTGCCCCTTCCCAGCACTGCACCGGCCAAGGCCGCTCACCCCCATGCGGTTCTCGATCGTGCATCACGGGCTGTGCTGGCAAGGTTGACCGGCGGCGTATCTCCTTTCTCGATCCAGTCGGTCTGGCAGGGCTGGGCGCTGAATCTCGCCCGGTCGCCCGGTCGCCAACTGGAGCTTGTGGAGCGGGCGCAGGTGAACGCCGGAAAGGTGGGGGTTCTTGCGCTGTCGCATGCCCTGGGCCGAGAGGCCGAAGCACCGTTCAGGCCCCGGTCGTACGACCACCGCTTCGCGCATGCCTCCTGGGACATGCCGCTGTTCGCACTCTGGAAGCAGGCGTTTCTTGCAACGCAGGACTGGTGGGAAGCCGCGACGGACAACATGCCCGGACTGCGCCCGCAGGACGCCGACCGGGTCCAGTTCCAGGTTCGTCAGGCCCTCGATCTCGTCTCTCCGTCGAATTTTCCCTGGTTGAATCCCGAGATCATGGAGGAGACGGCAAGAACGGGCGGGCGAAACCTCATGGAAGGGATGGCGCTCCTGACACAGGATCTCATCCAGACCCTTCTGCAGACAAAGCGCCCCGCCCCGGAGGGTTTTCGTATCGGCATCGATCTCGCCTGCACGCCGGGCGAGGTCATTTTTCGCAACGAGATGTTCGAGCTGATCCAATACGCGCCCCAGACCAAAACGGTGCGCCCCGAACCGATCCTTTTCGTTCCGGCCTGGATCATGAAGTATTACATACTCGACCTGTCGCAGCAAAACTCCATGGTCCGCTATTTCGTGCGGCAAGGATTCACGGTCTTCATGATTTCATGGCGCAATCCGGGGCCCGAACACGCTGATTGGTCGCTGGAGGATTATCGCACGAACGGCATCATGGCCGCGCTCGATGTGATCGGGGCCGTCGTGCCTGACGTGAAGATTCACGCCAACGGTTATTGCCTGGGTGGCACCCTCCTCGCGATCGCCGCCGCGACGATGGCACGAGACGGCGATGATCGCCTGGCAACGATTACCCTGATGGCAGCACAGGTAGATTTCGCCGAGGCCGGCGAACTGCTGCTGTTCGTCGACGAGAACCAGGTCGCCTTCGTAGAGGACTTCATGTGGGATCAGGGCTATCTCGACCGCCCGCAGATGACCCGCACCTTCGCCTCCATCCGGGCCGAGGATCTGATCTATACGCGTGCGGTCAACCGCTACTTTCTGGGCAAACCGGACTTGCCGACGGATCTGGGCGTCTGGAACGGCGATACGACACGGATGCCGGCAAGGATGCATTCCGAATACCTGCGCGGACTGTTTCTCGAGAACCGGCTGACGGCAGGCCGGTTTGCAGTGAACGGTCGCGTTATCGCGCTCAAGGACATCACAACGCCCATGTTCGTGGTCGGAACCGAGACAGACCACATCGCGCCCTGGCGGTCGGTCTACAAGATGCGCCTGTTTAGCGATTGTGATTTGACCTTCGCCCTGACCAGCAGCGGTCACAACGGCGGCATTCTGAGCGAGCCGGGCCATATCGGCCGGCACTACCGGATCGGACGGCGCGCGCATGGCGATCTCTACCAGGACCCCGACACATGGTTTGAAAACCACGACAGCATCGAGGGGTCGTGGTGGGAAGAATTGTCAGACTGGCTTCTGGCGGCATCGGGTCCGGCTGTTCCGGCGACGTCTCGGCCAGCAGTCCGGCGGTCCCCCGACAATGCGACAAATGCACCGGGCCGTTACGTGTTCGACTAGGTCCGGTGGCCGTCCGAATGGATGACTGGGCGATCGACCGGGCATACCGGGCCTATCGCATCTGCCACCGAAGATCCGAAGTTCCTTGGAGCAACGTCTGTCGGTGCACCGCGGGGGATGCGCCCGCGGTGCGGCCCTTGGTATACCTATTTTGCCATCGCCTCTGAATCCGCCTCCACTTCTGCATCCGCCTCTTCCTCGGGTGGGGCGGGGTGCGGTGCCGCGCCGCTTTTCTCGAGCCGCACCTTGTCCGCATCGTCATCCCAAAGAGCGCGCACCTCGTCGCCGTCCTCGACCGCTCCACTGAGCATTTCGCGCGCCAGCACCGTCTCAAGCTCGGACCGGATCAGACGCCGCAACTCGCGGGCGCCGAACTCGGGCGCATAGCCTTCGTCGGACAGGTGATCGATCAGACTGGCATCCGGGATAAGCGTCACACCCTGCCCTGCGGCTGTCGCAGCCACGCGGGCCAGTTGCATCTCGACGATCTGGCGGATCTCGGAACGGTCGAGCGCGTGAAACACGATCACCTCGTCGATCCGGTTGATAAACTCGGGCCTGAAATGGCTCCGCAGAACGCCCATCAGATCGGCCTTGAGTTTCTGTGCATCCGCCTTCTCGGTGCCGCGGATCGCCAGATCGCGCTGGATCACGTCCGAGCCAAGGTTCGATGTGGCGATGATGACCGTGTTCTTGAAATCAACGACACGCCCTTTGCCATCCGTCAGGCGACCGTCATCGAACACCTGCAACAGAATGTTGTAGACGTCGCCATGCGCCTTCTCGATTTCGTCCAGCAGAATTACGCTATGGGGTCTGCGGCGCACCTTCTCGGTCAGTTGACCGCCTTCGTCATAACCGACATAGCCCGGCGGCGCTCCGATCAGACGAGCGACAGTGTGCCGCTGGCCATATTCGGACATGTCGATGCGGATCATCGCATCTTCATCTCCGAAAACAACTTCCGCGAGCGCCTTGGCCAGTTCCGTCTTGCCGACGCCCGTCGGACCGAGGAACAGAAAATTGGCGATCGGCCGATCCCCTTCGCGCAGGCCCGCGCGGGCAAGCCGGATGGCGTCCGAGACCGCGGCGATGGCCTCGTTCTGTCCGACGACGCGCCTGTGCAGCCGGTCCTCCATATGCAGAAGCTTCTCCTTCTCCTCGACAGTCAGTTCCGTCACCGGAATGCCGGTCAGCTTCGAGACGACCTGAGCGACGTCCGCGGCGCGCACCTCGGAAGAGCCTGACGCCTGCGCGCGTTTCCACTCCTCGGTCGCCTTCTTCAGATCTGCCTCCTTTTCGGTCAGACGCGCGCCGATTTCGGCGGCTTCGTCGAAATGCTTGCGTGCGGCGGCATAATCCTGCTCACGTTTCAGCTGCCTGACCTCGGCGTCCATTTCCTGCGCCTCGACGGGACGTGCACTCTTGGCAAGCTTCACGCGCGCCGAGGCCTGGTCGATCAGGTCAATTGCCTTGTCGGGCAGGAACCGCGCTGTGACATAGCGGTCCGATAACTCGGTGGCCGCGATGATCGCTTCGTCCGAGATCGTGACCTTGTGATGCGCCTCGAACATGTCGCGCAGGCCACGCAGGATCATGATGGTCTGGGCTATGGTCGGCTCCTCGACATAGACCGGCTGGAAACGGCGCTCCAGCGCCGCGTCCTTTTCGATGTATTTCTGATACTCGTTGAGCGTCGTTGCCCCGATCAGGTTCAACTCGCCGCGTGCCAGCGCGGGTTTGAACACGTTGGCAATATCGAGGCCACCCTCACCTCCGCCCTGCCCCGCACCCACGATGCTGTGGATCTCGTCGATGAAAAGAACCAGGCTTTCCTTCTGATCAAGGATTTCCTTCAGGATCTCCTGGAGCCGTTCCTCGAATTCCCCCCGGTACTTGGCCCCCGCCACCAGCGCGTTGACATTCAGTTCGACCAGCCGCTTATCGGCCAGCGCTTCGGGCACCTCGCCGGCCAGGATACGCTGCGCCAGCCCTTCGACGATCGCAGTCTTGCCGACACCCGGATCGCCGATCAGCACAGGGTTATTCTTCTTGCGCCGCGCCAGAACCTCGATGGTGGTCTCGATCTCACGCGCGCGCCCGAAGACGGGGTCCAGTTTGTTCTCGGCCGCCAGTTTCGTCAGATCGCGCGAATATTTATCGAGGTTGGGCGTATTGCTCGGCGCATCGACGCGTCCCCCCTCGGCACCCCGGCCGACGACCTTCGTGACTTTTTGGCGGATTGCCTGGGACGACAGGCCATAGCGGCGCAGGATATCGGCGGCCATGCCCTCCCCTTCTTCGGCCAATCCGATCAGCAGGTGTTCGGGACCGACATAGGAATGACCCAGATCCGAAGACGCCTGTAAGGCGCGCGCCATGGCGTCCTTCACGCGGGGTGCGACGCCGATCTGCGTCGTCTCCGAGACATCCTCTGCCTTGCCGCGCGGGGCCGCGTCTTCAAGTTGCTGCCGCAGATCGGTGGACGAAACCTTGAACTGGTCAAGTATCGTCGCGACAACCTCGCTTCCGGTCAGCGCCAGCAACAGGTGTTCGGTATCGACCTCCCTGCGCCCGAATTCTGTCGCGGTGCGGGCGGCATCCTGCAACAGCTTCTCGGCCTGGGAACTCAGTCGTTCCGTCAGGGCGCCGCCATGCCGCTGGCCAGCCCGCATCGTATCGGCCTCACCGGCTGGCCGTTCGGTCCCGGCCCCTCTGTGTGTCTGGAATAACCCGTCACCGATGAAATCGTCGAACAGGCTGCCGCGCCGCCCAAACAGCGATTCAAGCGGCGAACTGGACTGCTGCTGCCGTGCCGCTAGACGTCGGTAATCCACATCGCAAAGCTCTACGGTGCGCCGCTGACCGTTTTCCACGATCTGAGCGCGCAGGCTTGCAGGACGGGTGTTGCAAATGTCGCAAATACCATTCGCCATGTGATGCTCTCCTGATGCAATTTTCTGGTGCAATTCTTCGGCACGGGGGGTCTCGTGCGGGCCGACACGTGCCAGACCAACACGGAACCTGCGCCCGTGGATTGATTGATATCAACGGCTGCCACGTTCAGTCTAGGTCACAGCCGCGCCGACGCCGGTATGGGAAATAAGATGCGCAGCATCACCTTCCCATCCTCACCGCAGCGGCTTCTGCGTCTGCCCGTTTCGCGCTTCAGATACGTTGATCCCGATCAACCCGCCGCCCGCCATCTCATGGCAGGACTGTCCCGGACTCCAGCCGCGACGTTCACCAAGAGGGTGCGGAAACCGCCCGCACGAAAGGTCATCATGAAAAACGCAAGCCTTCTCATCCTGGTCTCCGGTTCGGCAAAGGCCGAAGATCTCGATCCGATCCTGCAATCCGCCGACGCGGAGCGGATGCACCTGTCGTTTCTGGTCCTTGGGGGCCTGCCCCGCACTCCGATCTATGCCTACGGAACGGAAGCCTATGGCATTCCCATGATCCCGGACATCTGGCAGGAGGAAATCGAAACGGCGACCGCAGGGCTGACCGAGGCTGCCAGGAGGATCGAAGCGCGCCTCGACGCTTCCGGAGCGACCGGCGACGTCGACACTCTCGCCTGCGATATTGCCGCTCTGCCGGCCATCGTCGGCCAGCGGGCGGCAACCTGCGATGCCGTCGTGATATCGAACGACCTGCGGGGCAACGACTCCCTGTTTCGCAACGCCGTCCAGGGCGTCCTCTTTCAATCCCCGTCCGGTGTCATCCTCAATGCGACCCGCGCCGCTTCCGCCCTCCATCCCACCCGCATCTTCATCGCGTGGGACATCGGCCTTCCGGCAGCGCGCGCAGTCCATGCCGCCCTGCCCCTGCTGAAGGAAGCGTCTCATGTGACGATCGCGGTCTTCGATCCCGTCACGTCACAGGACCGCTACGGAGAAAACCCCGGTTCGGATGTCGCACGCTGGCTGAGCCATCACGGATGTCATGTCGACCTTCAGCAATATCCGAGTGGCGGAGAAGAGATCGGAACCTGCATCCAGAAGCGCGCTACCGAGACGGGGGCCGATCTGATCGTGATGGGAGCCTATGGCCACTCCCGCATGCGACAGGCCGTCTTCGGAGGGACCACAAAGTCGATGGTCGAGCAGACGGACAGGCCGGTCATGCTCGCGCATTGATCTGCCCGAGACGCGCCATTTTCTTCGGTCTACCGACTTGGCCATCCTGCCAACGATTTCGGCCTTCTTGCCAAGGGTAACATGCAGATGGCGACGTGGCGCGGCCGACCGGAGGAAAATTATCCCGACACTCCGGCCAGACGTGCCGGGGCGCAAATTCAGGGTGTTCCTGAAACCCCATCCCGCAGACCCTGATCTGCGGTTTGTCGCAGGTCCGTCTGTCCGGCCACCTGCGGATTTATCCTCAGGGCACGGAGCGCGTTGAGGATGACCGCAATGTCGATAACCTCCTGCAACAGTGCGCCCTGGACCGGGGTGATATACCCCAGCGCTGCAACGACCATTCCCGCCACCGAAAGGCCCAGCCCCGCGACAACGCTTTGAAGCGCAATTCTGTGCGCTCCGCGCGCCACCTCGATGCCCGACAGCAGACGGTCCAGTCTGTCGACCAGAAGCACCACGTCCGCCGCCTCGACCGATGCGGCCGCGCCGCGGGCCCCCATGGCCACGCCGACGTCTGCCGACGCCAGCGCAGGCGCATCGTTCACGCCGTCGCCCACCATCATCACCGTCCCGTGGCTCCGCTCGGAAAGAACCAGGCTTACCTTCTGATCGGGTGTCAGGTCGGCGTGAACCCCGTCCAGCCCCAGAGTGCCGGAAACCGCATCCGCGACGACGCGACGATCGCCTGTCGCCAGTATGATCCGCTGGATTCCGGCTTTCCTCAGGCCCGCAAGAAGCGTGGCGGTGCCGGATCGCAATGAATCTGCCAGAACGAAATGACCGGCCAGCACCCCATCGACTCCCAGGGCGACAACCACGGAACCCGGTTCACCGGAAACCCGGCTGACGTCGTTGACCACATTGCCCGAGGTGCGGGCAGCGACGAAGCCGTGGCTCCCGACCAGAACGGCCTGACCGTTGATAGTGCCCGCAACGCCCTCGCCTGCGGTTTCCACGACATCCGCAGGGACCGGCAGAACAAGGCCGCGGTCCCGTGCTACGGCGACGATGGCCTGTGCAATGGGATGTTTCGACGCCTGATCCATGGCCGCGGCAAGAAACAGCATGTCATCGCCGGACAGGTTGCCATGCGACTGTGTGGACACGATCCGGGGTTGCCCGTCAGTCAACGTGCCGGTTTTGTCCAGGATCAGCGTGCGGATGCCTGCCAGCGCCTCAAGCGGCGCAGCCCCTTTGACCAGCACGCCGAAGTGCGTGGCCCGCGACAGCCCGGCCACAAGCGCCACCGGCACCGCCAGGATCAGCGGACACGGAGTCGCCACGACCAGCACGGCGACCGCCCTGACCGGATCGCCCGTGAACCACCAGGCCGCCGTCGCCAGCGCTACGGTCACGGCCAGGAAAAGCAGCGAATAGCGATCGGCCATACGCGCCATCGGTGCCTTGGACTTCTGTGCCGCCTCGACCAGCCTGACAATCCCGGCATAGGTGCTGTCCGCCGCGCGGCGGCCTGCGCGCAGATCGAACGTTTCGCCCGCATTCATCGCGCCGCTCATCACGTCGTGTCCCTGCGCCAGACGAATGGGCATTGCCTCGCCCGTTAGTGCCGACTGATCGACCAGCGCCGCGCCACTTGCCACCGTGCCGTCGACGGGTGCCACTTCGCCCCGGCGGACCAACAGCAGATCGCCTGGCTCGATATTATCGAGGGAAACATCCTCCAATGTGCCATCCGCATATCGCGTGGCGGTTCTGGGGACCCGCGACAACAAGGCGCTCATCTCGCGTCGCGCGCGGCCTGCGGCGAAGCTTTCCAGATAGGTTCCGCCCGAATACATCACCGCCACGACGGCTGCGGCCAGCGTTTCGTCGAACACGAGCGCGGCCGACATCGACAGGGCCGCGACGATATCGAGACCGACATCTCCGTTCCGAAGACTGCGCACGATCTCGACCAGGAGCGCGGCAAGGATCGGCACGACACCGACCGACCACACAAGATCCGCTGACCCGCCACGGCCCATGGCAAGAAGCGCAAGCCCCGTCAGCAGGCCCAGAAGCCCGATGACCAGAAGTGCCAGATCCCGGCGTGTCGATAAGAATGTCGCCATCCGTATATTCCTTCCAGATCGGTGTGTGCGCCGCTTCATCTTCGAACGTCGCATCTGCGATGCCCCGGTTTCGGTGCGAAGGCCGGCCATGCGAAATCCAGGTGCACCGCTGGCAGGATGACACGTCGCAGGCTAAGGTCCTGAATTGCAGCCATTGCCGGTTGATCGAAATCAACCTCTCTGCTCCGAATACGCGTTCGCATCGGTCCGGGTGATGAGGATCGGGTTCTTGCGGCCCCGGCGCGTCGGTATGCGAGGCAAGCTCCCTGCATTAATATTGCGTCACCGGACCCGGCCGCGCCGCGCCACCATCCGCATCAGCGAACGGGTATTTCAGGGGTAAATAGACGTCCGACCTGGATCACCCCTGTATCCGACGTGGATCACCCCTGGATCGACCCGGTCAAAATCGGGTCTTGCACCCTGTCGCAACGGGGGCTATCCCGCCCCTCGTAGTGCGCTGGTAGCTCAGTTGGATAGAGTACTTGACTACGAATCAAGGGGTCGGGGGTTCGAATCCTCCCCAGCGCGCCAAAGCCTCCTTTTCCGCAATAGCTTGCAGCCCGATGCTCGGCATCATTCCGATGGTCGCCGCCTGAACCATCTGCCCGCAGCATCCGCTCGCCCAAGGGGCACGTCATTCTTTGTCGAACGGACTCTATACAAATCGGGTTGGATTTAGGGCGCAGGACGTTTTCCCGCGAGCGATATTGCCTTGAAGACAGCGCAGGATTTGGCTACCCCGTAATGTATGCGGGTGTAGCTCAATGGTAGAGCATTTGCTTCCCAAGCAAGTGACGAGGGTTCGATTCCCTTCACCCGCTCCAATCCTGCAGACCTCGCGTTCTCGCCCTCTAATCTCCTGCAGGATACGGGCCAGCCCCACAGATCATCACAGGCGAGGAAACAGGAATGTCGCCTGCGTTTCCCGATCTCAAGCCAAAGCACACCCTTAAATTTTATTTTAACTTTCAATGAATTAAGAGGCGACATTAATGTGGTTGCGCCTGTGTCACGCGGCGCTAAAACCTCCGCATGACAATCCCGCTTCTGACATCCCTCGCCAGTGCCGCCCTGCGGGACATCGGCATCCCGGCCCCCTATACCTTCGGACAGGCCGACCGTGTGCGCTTTCACGAATTGGATGTGCTCAACCATGTCAACAACGCCCGCTACCTGTCCTGGTTCGAGACATTTCGCATCGCCTATCTTCGCGATTACGGCATCAGCACATACTCCGATATAGCAAGCCGCCCGGTGCTGGTGCTGAAATCCGTCGCCGTCGACTACAAGGCCCCGCTGCACCTTGAGGATGTCTACGTTGTCGCCGGACGCACACGCGCATTTCGCAATACATCCTGGACGATGGAATACGGCGTCTGGTCCGAAGGACGTCTCTGCGCGACAAGCACGGCAGTTATTGTGCTGATGGAAGCGGATCTTGTCACACGTAAAAAGCTGCCTGACAGTTATGTCAAAGCGTTCACCGGACGCGACGATGCGGTTTACGAGGGGTGAGCGGGTAAAGTCGGTCCCCCCAGCATTGTATATTGACCAAGGATGAAATGTCAGCCGCGCCAAGCCTGCAGTTTCGCAAGAAGCGTACGGGTTGACGCGTCCTTGGCCGACGCGTCGCCCCCTTCGACCAGCGGACCCAGCGAAGTGGCCAGTTCCTTGCCGAGTTCCACCCCCCATTGGTCGAAACTGTTGATATCGAGCATCATACCTTCGACGAAAACCCGGTGTTCATAGAGCGCGACGATACCGCCCAGAACCTCGGGCGTGAGGCGCGGATAGATCAGCGTCGTAGACGGGCGATTGCCTGGGAACACGCGGTGGGCTGCCTGACGTTCCAGTTCCGCGCCATCGAAGCGGTCGGCGATGGTGGCGCGTGCTTCGTCAAGGCCGCGGCCTTTCAGCAAAGCTTCGGACTGGGCCAGGCAGTTGGCGATCAGCAATCTGTGGTGATGATCCAGCGCCGGTTCCGACCCCATTGCCGCGATCATGAATTCGCAGGGAACCGGCGTGATGCCCTGATGGATCAACTGGTAGAACGCGTGCTGTCCGTTGGTCCCCGGCTCCCCCCAGACGACGGGACCGGCTGGGCCAGGCAACGGATCGCCCGCCATGGTGACGCCCTTGCCGTTGCTCTCCATCTCAAGTTGCTGAAGATATGCGGGCAAGCGCGACAAACGGTTGTCATAGGGCAGCACGGCGCGGGTCGGATAGCCGCAGACCTGATGGTGCCATATGCCCTGCAAGGCCAGCAGAACAGGCATGTTTTCCGCCAGGGGCGCGGTGCGGAAATGGGCGTCCATTTCGCGCGCACCTTTCAGGAAGGCATCGAAATTGCCCGGACCGATGGCAATCATCAGCGACAGGCCGATCGGACCCCAGACAGAATAGCGTCCGCCCACCCAATCCTCAAACCCGAAGACGCGGGACGGGTCGATACCGAAGGCGGTGGTCTTGTCTTCCGCCGTCGACAGCGCCGCAAACTGCGCCGCCGGGTCGCTTATCGTTTCCGCCATCCAGTCGCGGGCGGTTCGTGCGTTGGTCAGCGTCTCGATCGTTGTAAACGTCTTGGATGCGACGATCACCAGCGTCGTCGCCGGGTCCAGATGTCGCGCCGTGTCGGCCCAATCGGCCCCGTCAACATTCGATACGAAATGGCAGCGCGGGCCGTCGTGGAACGGCGCCAGGGCCAGCGTCGCCATCGCCGGACCAAGGTCCGATCCGCCGATGCCGATATTTACTACATCAGTGATGCGCCCGCCCTGCCCCTGAAAGGTGCCGTCGCGCACGTCGCCCGCGAAGGCTCGCATCCGTTTTAGCGTCGCCTGAACGCCCGGCATCACATCGGACCCATCGACCATCACCGCGTCCTGTCCGCGCAATGCGGTGTGCAAGACGGCGCGATCCTCGGTCTGGTTGATGCGCTCGCCCGCGAACATCGCATCGCGGCGTGCGGGCAGGTCGGATGCCATTCCAAGGAGAGTGTCCAGCGCATCGACGGTCAGAGTGGTCTTGGACATATCGAACATGAATGCCTCGGCACTGGCCTGCATTCTGGCGTTTCGATTGTCATCCTTCAACAAATCAGCAATGCGCTGCTTGGGTTGCCCACGCAGAGTTTCAATCCCTGTCCAGAAGTCCATCGTCGTCTCCTCAAGGGGCCCAGTGGACGGTGGCGTCCTTCAGAAAAGCAGCTATCGGCGCGGTCATCGGGTCAAGTTTGCGGGCGCGTTCCAGGACCGCACGCTTCTCGTCCCCCATGATCAGAATGTGGGTTTCCATCGCTTCCGACAACACCCGGCGCGATAGGGTGACACGCGGTTCCTCCGCCCCCTCGGCGCGCATCGGCACAAGGATCGGGGCCGCGTTCGACATCGCAAGCGCCAGTTTATCGGCACCGGGGAAAAGGCTGGCAGTGTGCATGTCCGACCCCATCCCCAGAAGCAGAAGCGAGATCGGAAATTCGCCGTCGAAACCGGGCTCCAGTGCAGGGATGCCGTCTTCCGGTGTTGCCGCGTCATTCACCATCGGGACCAGCGTCGCCTTTGCCGCCTGACCCGTTAGCAGGGTCGTTTTCAAAAGTGTCGTATTTGACCGCGGATGTCCTTCCGGGACCCAGCGTTCGTCATTCAGGAAGACATGGACGCGCGACCAGTCAAGGTCGACGCCGGACAATATCTCGAAGATCGGACCGGGGGACGACCCGCCGGACACGCAAAAACTGGCGTGATCGTGGACCATCAGACTGTTCTTGAGTGCCGAAGCCAGTCTGTCCGCCAGCCCCATGGCCAGCATTTCACGGTCGGCATATTCCTGCAAATCCATAGATCAATCCTCCAGATCGCGCCACCGACGTCCATCGCGATGCATCAGCATAAGCGCGTCCTCCGGCCCCGAAGAGCCTTGCGCGTAGGCTTGTGGCCTGTCGCCGCGTTCTTCCCAGCCCTCGATGATCGGGTCGGTCCAGGCCCAGGCCGCCTCGACCTCGTCACCGCGCATGAACAGGGTCTGGTTGCCGCGGATCACATCCATGATGAGCCGCTCGTAAGCATCGGGTATTTCCTCGCCATCGGGTCCAAGTGCCTCCGCGAACGACATGTCCAGCGGCACATTGACCAGACGCATACCGCCCGGCCCCGGTTCCTTGATCGTGACCGACAGGTCCATGCCTTCGTCCGGTTGCAGGCGGATCGTCAGCGCGTTGGCCATCGACCCTTCGTCACGATCGAAGATGGAATGCGAGGTCTCCTTGAACTGGATGACGATCTCGGACATCCGCTTGGTCATGCGCTTTCCGGTCCGCAGGTAGAAGGGTACGTGCTTCCACCGCCAGTTCGAGATGCCGATTTTCAGCGCGACATAGGATTCGGTGCGCGAATCCGGGTTTTCAGCGTCCTCCACATAGGATGGCTCCTTGCCCGCCTTATACTGGCCGCGCACGACGTCCCTTTGGCCAACCGGGTCCAAAGCACGGATTACTTTCAGTTTTTCGTCGCGCAGGCGATCCGGATCGAACTGACTGGGCGGTTCCATCGCGGTCAGGCAAAGCAATTGCATCAGATGGTTCTGCACCATGTCCCGCATCGCGCCAGACTTGTCGTAATAACTGCCGCGCCCGCCGACACCGACGGTCTCGGCCACAGTGATCTGTACGTGATCGATATAGCGTTCGTTCCAGAGCGGTTCGAACAATACGTTGGCAAAGCGCACAGCCATCAGGTTCTGCACCGTTTCCTTGCCCAGAAAATGGTCGATACGGTAGATTTGCGTCTCGTCGAAACTGGCGGCCAGATCGGCGTTCAGCTTTTTGGCAGTCTCGAGGTCCGTACCGAAAGGTTTCTCCACCACAAGCCGCGAATTTTCGCAGGCGATGCCATGGGACCGCAGCTTTTCCGCCAGCGTTCCGAAGATTGAAGGTGCGACCGAAAAGTAGAATGCCTTGATCGCCTCGTCGCGAACCGATTTCTTCAGTTCGGCCCAGCCACTGTCGCCTTTGGCATCGATAGCGATATAGCTGCACTGATTCAGAAACGCTTCGATGGTCGCCTTGTCGCGCTTGGATTTGGAGACGAATTCATCCAAAGCTTCTGCAACCAGTTTCCGAAAACCGGCGTCGTCCAGCTTGGACCGCGCGGCACCTATCACGCGCGCATCCTGTGGCATCTGACCGGCCAGGAACCGACGATATAGCGAAGGCAGGATCTTGCGTGTGGCAAGGTCGCCTGTGGCCCCGAAAAGAACCAGATCGAACGTATCGACGGGAATCGTGCGAGAGACCATGAGACGGCTCCTGTTTTTCTGTTACCGCTAACGGGCCTTCGTTACCCGGCGGCTTGATGTGTGTCTAGCCGTTGTGGGCAGGCTGTCCAATACACCGTCTGGGCGGCTGACCTGACCGCCGCCGACGCGCGCCTTTACGCCGGTCGTTTCGGGGAAGCTGGTGGGCAGGCCGCGCAAGACGCGCACTGCAAGGAAGGCAAAGGCCTGCGCCTCCAGCATGTCACCGTTCAGGCCCACATCTTCGATGGGGGCGACGTCGACCGTAAGGGCCGTCAGCGCGTCCATGATAGCCGGGTTCAGGCGTCCGCCGCCCGTCACCAGAAGGCGCGTCGGCATTGTCGGGCATTGCGTCAGCGCGTGACCGACACTGGCCGCGATCACGGCAACCCAGGTCGCGGCGGCATGGCTGGGCGGCAGGGCGTCGATAGCAGCCCCGGCCTGTCGGAAGGCGTCCCGGTCGAGCGATTTCGGCGGCATCCGGTAGAAATAGGTGTGGTGCATCAGTTGCGCGACAAGGTCCGGGGCGGCGCAGCCTTCCCGCGCCAAGGCACCGTCCCGGTCGAATGGCTGACCCAGCCAATCCATGCAGAGATCATTGATCGGCGCATTCGCGGGGCCGGTGTCGAAGGCCAGAAGCGCGCCATCGTCCTCCATTGCGCGGGCCGGGTCGATCCACGTCAGATTGCCGACGCCACCCAGATTGAGGATCGCAATTGGCTGCACAGCACCGATATGGCGCGCGCAGGCATGGTGGAAGGCCGGGGCCAGCGGCGCGCCCTCGCCGCCCAGCGTGACATCGGAAGTGCGGAAATCCCAGACGACGGGGGTTTGCAACACCTCGGCCAGAAGCGCGCCGTCGCCGACCTGATGCGTGCGGCGGCCTGCGGGGTCATGGGCCAACGTCTGACCGTGGAAACCGACGACCTGCACGCCTTTAAAACGCGACAACAGGCGGGCATGCGCGGTTTCCACGACTTCCGCAGCCTGTGCCACACCCGCCTCGCCCGGCCAGCGGCCCATGGCGGCAGCGATCACCGCGCGGTCGGTGGCGGTATATTCCTGGTAGTCGCTGGCCCCGAACCCGGCGATCGTTTCGCCATCGGTCAGCAGCTCCGCCGCATCGACGCCATCCATTGACGTGCCGGACATCGCCCCAAGGGCGCGAATGGGCTCCATGCGACTTTCCCTCACCTGTTGCCCGCGTTAAGGCGGGTCCAGTCACAGATGTACCGGAAGACCCATGACCTACCACCCCAAATCAGACTTCATGCGCGTGATGACGGAGCGCGGCTTTCTGGCCGACTGCACCGATTATCAGGGGCTGGACGAAGCTTTGATCGCAGGCATCGTGCCGGGATATATCGGCTTCGACGCAACTGCGTCGTCGCTGCACGTCGGATCATTGATCCAGATCATGATGCTGCGCTGGTTGCAGAAATGCGGTGGCAAGCCGATTGTTCTGATGGGTGGGGGCACGACCAAGGTGGGCGACCCCAGCTTTCGCGCCGACGAACGCCCGCTGCTGACAGAAGAACAGATCGATGCGAACATCGCGGGCATTCGCGCGGTATTCGATAGTTACATATCGTTCGGCGACGGAGCGTCCGACGCCCTGTTGCTGAACAATGCGGAATGGCTCGACGGGCTGAATTATCTGACGTTCCTGCGCGATGTCGGGCGCCATTTCAGTATCAACCGGATGCTGTCGTTCGAGAGCGTGAAGTCCCGGCTGGACAGGGAACAATCGCTGTCGTTCCTCGAGTTCAACTACATGATCCTTCAGGCCTACGACTTCATGGAACTGCATCGCCGTCACGGTTGCCTTTTGCAGATGGGCGGATCGGATCAATGGGGCAACATCGTCAACGGCATCGACCTGACGCGGCGCATTCTGGACGATGCCGTGTTCGGCCTGACTTCGCCCCTGCTGACCACGTCGGACGGCAAGAAGATGGGCAAGTCGCAGTCGGGGGCGATCTGGCTGAACGGCGACCTGCTGTCGGCCTATGAGTTCTGGCAATTCTGGCGCAACACGACAGATGCCGATGTGGCACGGTTCCTCAAGCTCTATACGGAGCTTCCGGTCGAGGAATGCGACCGTCTCGGCGCGCTGGAGGGGTCGGACATCAACGCGGCAAAGGTGCGGCTTGCCAACGAGGTCACAACCCTTTTGCATGGCGCTGACGCGGCGGCAGCGGCGGAAGCCACGGCCCGCGAAGTCTTCGAGAAGGGCGGCGCGGGGGACGACCTGCCGACTGCCATCGTTTCATCGTCCGAGGCTGCCGAGGGCATTTCCATTGTCCAGTTGTTTGTCCGCGCAGGATTGGCCAGGTCCGGCAAGGAAGCGAAACGCCTGATCGCCGAAGGCGGAGCGAAAATCAACGATGCGGCCGTGACCGACCCCGGACTGGTTCTGGATGCGACTGACTTGGCCTGCCAGGTCAAACTGTCCGCTGGACGCAAGCGGCATGCGCTGATCCGTATGACAGATTGACGCGGGAACCATGCATATCGGTCGAAAGTTTGGTTGTCGTCGACCAATCGCAATTACAGGAGGACCGCCATGAGCCCCCCCGACACAAATATTGAGAAGCAGAAGCAGAAGCACGCAGGTCCGATCATCGGAATTACTGCGGGTTTGGTCTTCGCCGCTATCATTCTGGTCGTCTATCTGTTCTTTATCGTTTCACCCGAAGACAACTCGCCGGACAATACGCCGACCGGAGATGCGGTCCAGACCGATGGCAATGCCACCATCCAACCGAGCGATGCGGCGACGGATCAGAACCCGTCAAGCAACTGATCTATTGCTTAAATTTGCTAGGGCCGCCTTTATGGGGCGGCCTTTGCAATCCATTCTAATGATCGGCTTCGATTTCAATCGATGACGCGAACCTCGGTCATTACGTCCGGATTGTCCTGAACG
This sequence comes from Jannaschia sp. L-14R, assembly GCF_056857695.1. Classification (NCBI taxonomy): domain Bacteria; kingdom Pseudomonadati; phylum Pseudomonadota; class Alphaproteobacteria; order Rhodobacterales; family Roseobacteraceae; genus Jannaschia; species Jannaschia sp. L-14R. Next base: position 165,653 of record NZ_JBSXNP010000010.1, on the reverse strand, counting down.
CTGCCGTTCGGCCCCTGCCCGCGCTTGATCTTCTCGACGACGTCCATGCCGCCGGTCACGCGCCCGACTACGGTGTATTGACCATTCAGGTTCGCCGCAGGGGCGAACATGATGAAAAACTGGCTGTTGGCGGAATTCGGATTGGACGACCGTGCCATGCCGACCACGCCCTGCTCGTAGGGAATGTCCGAAAATTCCGCGTCCAGGTCGGGACGGTCACTGCCACCTGTTCCGGCCAGATCGAGGTTGGTGCCGGCGCGACCATACTGCACGTCGCCGGTCTGGGCCATGAAGCCATCGATCACACGGTGGAAAACGACGCCGTCATAGGCCCCCGCTTCGGCCAGCGCCTTGATCTGAGCAACGTGAGCCGGAGCCACGTCTTCCAGCAGGTCGATGGTGATCGTGCCATTCGCTTCGCCCGTCACGTCGATTTCGAGGCCGACGGCGAATGCGGCAGATGCCGACGAGAGGCTGATCGCCAGAGCACAAAATATCTTACGCATCGGCAGCCACCTTGACGGAGATCATCTTGTCGGGGTTCGCGGGCGGCTCGCCACGGGCGATCTTGTCGACATGGTCCATGCCCTGGGTGACGCGGCCATAGACGGTATACTGCCGGTTCAGGAAATGATTGTCGCCGAAGTTGATGAAAAACTGGCTGTTGGCCGAATCCGGGCTGGCAGAACGGGCCGCGCCAAGGGTGCCACGGTCATGCGGCACGCCGGAAAATTCAGCCTTGAGATCGGGCTTTTCGCTGCCGCCGGTTCCGGCGCGCGCGGTGTTGCCGCCCTCCTTGCCATGCTCGACGTCGCCGGTCTGCGCCATGAAGCCGTCGATCACGCGGTGAAAAACCACCCCGTCGTAGGCACCTTCGCGGACCAGTTCCTTCATCCGTTCGCAGTGACCGGGCGCTACGTCGGGCAACAGTTCGATATGGACGGGGCCGTCCTTCAACTCGATGATGATGGTGTTCTCGGGGTCTTTGATGTCGGCCATCGGGGCCTCCTGATGTGGTGTCCGGCGATTAGCTAGGGCATCGGGCGGGCAAGGGAAACCCATCGTCCGCTCGCGACACGCGTAACGGTTGCATTATGCCTGTTTGCCAGCGGCGACATGTAGGCGCTCAATCTCTTGCGGGTCCAGTGCCAGCGCCGTGGCGAACCGTTGCAGATAGGCCCGTTCCGACGACGCATCGGGGTCGATGGCAGTCAGGGCGGCGGCATAGACCTCGGCCTCGTGACCGCGGGGAACGTCGCGGGCCAGCGCTTCCGGGTTCAGCGGCTCGGACAGGGCGTCGCGGATGGCCTGTTGATCTTCGGGCGTGTCGGCATCGCCCATGATGTCGTCCAGAGCCTGCCGTTCCCCGGCGTCGATTTCACCGTCAGCGCGCACAGCCTGACCGATCGCCCGGATCATTGCGGCGGCCGTTGCTTCGTCCTGCGGGCCCTGTTCGGCGCGGCGCATCACATCAGCGTCACTGCCCTGCGCCATGGCAGACCCGCCCGCCATCGCGGCCAAACCGCCCAGCAGTCCCCCCATACCACCAGAGCGAGCCGTGCCGGAGGACCCACCAAGCGAGCTTAGTATGCCGCCCAGACCGCCCGATGAACCGGAGCCCGTCGTGCCGCCGCCCAATGACCCGAGCAAACCGCCAAGACCCCCGGATGACGACGACCCGGCGGTGGTTGTGGACGATCCGCCTGCCCCGGCCAGCCTGTCCTTGAGTCCGGCCATGCCGCCCCCTTTGCGGAACGCCTGATAGCCCTTGGCGGCTGCAAAAGCCAAAGCCATTCTCATGGCAGTTTTCTTGAGCGACATCGGAAATCTCCCGGCTGGTTCAGATGCCGGGAGATCTAGCACGGGTCGCAGCTGGGGCCACAGGTTCAGTTCGAAGGCAGCAGGTTCGGCACGATCGTGACGATAGACGGGAAAATCCACAGGATTGCCAGACCCAGAACCTGGATCAGCACGAAGGGGATCACCCCGCGATAGATATGCCCCGTCGTCACCTGCTTGGGCGCGACGCCCCGCAGATAGAACAATGCGAACCCGAAAGGCGGCGTCAGGAAAGACGTCTGAAGGTTCACCGCGATCATGATCGTGACCCACTTCGGATCGAAGGTGCCGCCATAAATGACAGGCCCGACGATGGGAATGACGATGTAGATGATCTCCAGGAAATCGAGGACGAAGCCCAGCACGAACAGTACCAGCATCACGATCAGGAAGACTTTCAATTCGCTGTCGAAGCTTTTGAGGAAGTCCTGGATATAATATTCTCCGCCAAAGGAAATCAGCACCAGGTTCAGCAGCTGCGACCCGATCAGGATGGTGAAGACCATCGACGTAACCTTGGCCGTCTCGCGCACGACAGGGCCCAGAACGCCGGTGCGCAGCAATACCCAGGAGGCATAGAGCAGGCCCAGAAACGCCCCGTGATAGGCCAGTTGCGCGATGATCAGCGCGATCCAGTCGGCGGCGGTCGTGGTTGCCAGCCCTGTGCGCAGGTCGAAATTCACGCCGAACAGCAGCATGACCACGATGGCCAGCGACGCCAGCAGGATCGACACGCCGGAGCGGCCTTCTTCCTGCAACTTACGATAGGCAGCCAGCATGATCGCGCCACCGGCACCCAGTGCCGCGGCGGGCGTCGGGTTGGTGATGCCCCCGAGGATGGACCCCAGGACGGCAATGATCAGGACCAGCGGCGGGAACACGACCCGGATCAGTTCGTTTTGCGCCAGACGTTCGAAGGCGGGCCAGACGCCGTAGAGCGTAATCGCCATCGGTACCGCCATCAGGACAAATGTGGTGCCCGGTGACGTCATCGGTCCGATCAGCACGGCATCAAGGATGAAGGCCAACAAGACGCCGCCCGCCCCGATCAGCAGAGGCCGCGCATCGGCCAGTGGATTGATGCCCCGCGCGGCGGCCAGAACGATGGCCATGCCGATGAACAGGATCGCAATTCCGGAACCGATGGGGGCGGCATTTCCGATTGCCGCAGTGCGCGCGGCGATCAGTTCTTCTGCCGAAAGCTGACGAGACAGCTGCACTCCGCCCGCATCGTTGATTGCGGCCTGTTCGGCAACGGCGATGTCCCAGGCTTCCTGACCATGCAACTCGATCATCGCGGCCTGACACGAGGCGGAGACGTTGGTGCGCAGTGAGGAGGTTTCACCCGCCTCGCTGAAACTGCTGACGGCAACATCCTGCGGTCCGATCAGGCCTGCGAAGCCAAGGGCGATGGCCCCTATGATCAAAAGGATCGGCACACCGACAAGCCATAGCCAGGCGTCCTGTTTGGTCGTGGTCGAGGGGCGGCCCTCCTCGAACTGGACCGCCGGAGCTTTGGAAGGATTCAAGAGGGCGTAGCCGAAGGCATAGGCCCCATACAGGAACGCCAGGAAGATGCCAGGCAGGAGAGCCGCCTGAAACAGAGTGCCGACCGAGACGACGGCGGGCTGCCCCAGATAGGTCAGCGCATCTGAGCAGCCGGCCAGTGCGGCCCGCTGTTCCTGCGCGGTAGAATAGATGTCACCTGCCAGTGTGCCCAACAGGACAATCACGATGGACGGCGGAATGATCTGACCCAGGGTTCCGCTTGCAGCGATCACGCCGGTCGCCAGTTCGGGCGAGTAATTATTGCGCAGCATCGTCGGCAGGGCCAGCAGCCCCATGGTTACGACGGTCGCGCCCACGATGCCGGTCGAGGCGGCAAGAAAGGCCCCGACGATCACGATGGAGACGGCCAGGCCGCCCGGCAAGGGGCCGAAAACGCGCGCCATCGTGGTCAGCAGGTCGTTGGCGATTTTCGAGCGTTCCAGCGTAATGCCCATCATCACGAACATCAGCACCGCCAGCAGCGTTTCAATCGACGCACCTGCGATCACACGCTCGTTCATGCGATTGACGATGAAGCCAATGTTGCGGTCCAGCGCGGTTTCCCAGCCCTGCGGGAAAAGGGACACCGCCTCGCGCGGAAGGTCAGGGTATCGGAAAACCGAGATGCTGTCGCGGGCGACGCCTTCGGCGATCAGGGCGGCATATTCGGCAGAGTTGGTCGCGATGGCCTGATGGATCAGGATGCCCGCGCTATCGAGAGCGGCGATGATCGCGAAGCTGATCGTGCCGGCACCCGCAATGGCGAAGGCCACCGGGAAGCCCGACATGATCCCCCCGAACAGGCAAAGGAAGACGATGATCAGGCCGACTTCGACCCCGTCCAAACCGAAAAGCATCTCGTGTCCCCTTCGGGCTTGGTTTGCCCGTGAATTCTATCGGGCGTGAACCGCCCGCTGTTTGGTTTGGGCGTGAACCGCCCTTGTCTTCAGTTGATTCTGGATGCCAGAGCGATGTCTTCGTCGCCTGTGATGTCGTAGTCCATGTACCGACCCGCACTCATCTCGCCTTCACGCAATTCCAGCCAACTGCGCCAGAAGAAGACGCAGGCCTGGAAAAATGCAGTGGCGACGAACAGCAGGATAAGGATCTTGAACAGGAAATAGGCATTGAACCCGTTCGGACTGAACCCGATGGTCTCGACGTTCCAGCGCATCGCCCGCGCTTTCAGCATCAGCCGGTCCAACTGATCCGAGGCGGATGTGGCCGGGGTAATCAGGCTGCGCCAGAGGAAGAACCACGAATACAGCCAGATCAGGATCAGCGCGGGCATCATGAACACCACGCTGCCGACCATGTCGATGATACGCTTGGTGCGATGCCCGACCGCGGAATAGACCAGATCGACACGCACGTGCCCGCCCTGAATGAACGTCCATGCGACGCAGAGGCTGACGATGATCGCGTTATAAAGCTTCAGTTCCTCGGAGTACCACGAGAGGTCCTTGGTAAAGACCGTACCGAATGGCCCGATGCTGATTTCCGAGACGCGGAAGATGCGTTGCAGGAAGACGATCATGATCTGCTGCATCACCATCAGGAAGCCTGCCCATGCGGCGATACGCCCGGTCCAGTTCAGCACGAATTCCGACCCGCGAACCAAGCCCCAGCCAAATCGACGCGACAGGCCGGTCGCTATGGTCAGGATCAGGAACAAGGCAAGCAGAACGAAAAACAGCTCCTGACTGGCTCCGTAGTATACGAAGCGCAGCACGGATTCACTGTTGGACCAGTCCAGCCATGTAGCTGGGTTGATGACGGCGTATACCAGATTATAAAACGCGAGGCCCAGGTTCGTGAAGAACCACAGGATGGCATCAATCATTATGTCCCCCGACATGGCGCATGGGGTGTCCCCCCCGTCGTGTTGGCCCGCCCCCGAAGGGATGGGCCGCTATCACTACAGGCCGCTCAGTGGCGACCCCAAAGGACAAATCAGCCGCGAACGCGGTCGCGCTCGGTCCGATACTTGCCTTCGGAACGGGTGATCCAGTTCGACGAGGACTTCATGCTCTCCATCGCCGAGTTGTGGATTCTGGCGAACAGTTCGTCGCCCATGTTTTCGTCGGTGACTTCCTGGCTGGCTACGCCCATCGCATCCCAGACGGCATCGGGGAATTCGCGGATCGTCACACCACCGGACTGAAGCCGGGCCAGAGCGGAGCCGTTGTTGGCCATGAATTGCGCCAGGTTCCACTGGTGCCCTTCGCCGGACGCGATCTCGATGATTTTCTGGTGGGCAGGAGACAGCTCATCGAAGACATCGCGATTGGTGGCGACAGTCAGGCCGGCACCCGGTTCATGGAACCCTGCGGTGTAATAGATCTTGGTGATCTCCTGGAAACCGGCCTTTTCGTCGGCCCAGGGACCGATCCACTCGGTGCCGTCGATCGCACCCGAGGCCAGCGCCTGATAGACTTCCGATCCGGGCAGGTTCTGGACGGAGGCGCCCATCTTGCCAAGCGCCTGACCGCCGAGGCCGGGCATGCGGAACTTGAGACCCTGAAAGTCTTCGGGGCTGTTGATTTCCTTGCGGAACCAGCCACCGGCCTGCGCGCCGGTATTGCCACCGAGGAAGGATTTCAGACCGAAGATCTGGCCCAGCTCGTCGTGCAGTTCCATGCCGCCGGCATGGTAATACCAGTTGGCCAGTTCCTGCGCCGTCATGCCGAATGGCACGGCGGTGAAATAGGCATAGCCCGGGTGCTGACCGACGAAGTAATAGTCGGCACCGTGATACATGTCGGCCTGACCGGAGGTCACTGCGTCGAAAACCTCGAACGCGCCGACCAGTTCGCCAGCGGCCTTCAGATCGACGGTAAGCTGGCCATCGGACATGGCGGTGATGCTGTCGGCGACACGCTGAGCGCTGTCGTGGACACCGGCAAGGCCGCGTCCCCAGGTCGTGACCATGGTCAGGGTGCGTTTGCCCTGCGCGTAAGCGGGTGCTGCGAGTGCGGCTGCACCGACGGTGGCGGCACCACCGAGCGTGGAATTTCTAAGGAATGAACGACGGTCCATCAATACCCTCCCTTGGGATTTTTTATGTCAGCCACCCTCCCGGCAGGCTGACGGCCCCCTTTGCGGGGCGTTCGGGGACACTAAGGAAAGCCATCGGCGTGTCAAATACCCGAAAATGCGTAGACGCGCCCACCCCTGATAACTGACGGCGCCCCAAGGCATCAGCCGGGTGGGATGACCGGATCGCGTTCGAAACGCACGGTATCCAGGGCCGTCCGTACATCGCGGATTGTCTTGCGCCGCAATTCCTTGAGCTTCTGGGCTTCGGCCAGACTCTCGGCAGTCTGATCGAACAGAATATCCATCATCTGGTCTACCAAAGCGGTATCTTCGATATTCGTGAAATAATGGTCCTGCTTCATCCGGAAGATGCGGCGGTACCCCATGCTTTTCACGACTTCCCGTACTTCGTCGATCTGCCCCGGAAAGCTCTCGACCTGGAGAAACCCTTTATTCCCGCTAAGATACTCCCTCGCCCCGAGCAACGCCTTTAACTCGTGCCCTTCGACATCAAGCTTGAGCGCAAACGTCTCGCCACGCATATCGTAGCCGTCGTCGATCCGGACCGTCTCGACCTCAACTGTATTGGCGGCCTTCCAGGCTGCGGGCATCGTGGACAGCAGGGCATTGTTCCCCGCCATCTTGCCGAACACGGCATATTCGCTGCGTTCCGCAACGTCCGATACGGCGGTGTTCTGAAGATCGATTATCGCAGGGTCAGCCTGAAGTTCGGCGTTGCGGGACAGAACGTCGAAAGCGCCCTCGCCAGGCTCATAGGCATGAATCGATTGGACGGACGGCATCTGGCAAACCCGCACCGAATAGACGCCGATGTTTGCCCCGATGTCGAACACCCGCGTTGCGCCGATAAGCCTGACCAGTGCCGCGAACGCAGAAATCGCTCCGTGTTCGTAGTCGTAGGTCAAGTTCAGACGCTTGCGCGACGCACGCGAAAATCGGCCATAAATCGTATCCAGCGCGTCGTCAGGAAGGGGCGCAGTGTCGAGAACCATATTGAGATCTTTCCGTAGGAATGCGGTGCCCCGTCTGGCCCCACTCAAACCCAGTCAAACGCTGAAAAATGTGAAAAATTGGTTAATGGATGGGTTTCACGTCAGCTGAAAGGTCGGCGATTGAGTGCAAACTATGCTATATTCTTCGAACCTGCGCATTTTGACGCAGGATCGTGCGCTTTGTTTTTGCGCCCTTAGGGAGATTGTTTTTATGTATGCGCGTGTCACACCCTACAAGATGAAGCCCGGCAGCATGGCCGCCGGAACAAAAATCCTCAACGGCCTGAAAGACAAGGTCATGGCCCTGCCCGGTCAGCAGACATTCCTCAACGTGATGGATGACAAAACCGGCAAAGGCTATGTCATCTCGACGACTGACATCGCCGAACCGACGCCTGAGACATCCGAAAAAATCAAGGGGCTCTGGTCAGCGTTCTCCGAGTATCTGGAAGACCAGCCCAGCGGTGAGACTTACACCGTCGTCAGTCATTGGAAAAACTGATCCCCCAACCGTGATGCATGCCAGACCGTGCGCGGCGTTGTCACGGCGCACGGTCTGCGGTCTAATCGGACCATGCGTCTACTCCGTCTTTCCTATGGCCAATCGCTGTTTCTGCTGGCTACGCTGCCGCTGGTCCTTGCGATCAGCGGTATTGCGGTGCTGATCGCCGTGCAGTCCGAACGCACTGCCGCACGAGAGATCGCGTCGCTGGAACAGACGATGATCGACGCCAAGCGGCGCGAATTGCGGAATTATGTTCAGTTGGCGCGCACCGCCTTCATCACCATCTATGGCAATGCTCCCCCTGACGACGAGGTGGCAAAACTGCGGGTGACGCAGATCCTGTCGGCGATGGTCTATGGCACGGACGGGTTCTTCTTCGTCTACGATTATGAAGGCCAGAACCTCGTGGCACCGCGTCAGACATGGCTGATCGGGCGCGACTGGTCCGGCCTGCAGGATGATCGGGGCGTGCCGGTCACCGATACGCTGATCGAACTGGCGCGGGCCGGATCAGGCTATCACACCTACGAATGGCCCAAGCCGTCTACCGGACAGAATGCCACGATCCTGACCTATGTTATTGGGCTGCAGGATTGGCAGTGGGCTATCGGAACCGGCGTCTTCCTTGATGACGTTCTGGCGCAGGGAGCCGCCGCGCGGGCCGAGGTGCGGACCAATGTCGCACAGCAGTTCCGCTGGATCGGGGCGATCGCTCTGGCCGCATTATTGCTTGTATTCGCGTCCGGTCTGATGATCACCGTGCGCGAACGTCGTCTGGCCGATGCAAAGCTGAAACAATTGACTCAGCGGATTCTGGACACCCAGGAAGAAGAGCGGGGTCGCGTCGCGCGCGAACTGCACGATAGCATCAGCCAGCTTCTGGTCGGCATACGCTACAAACTGGAACTGGCACGGCGTTTGACCGCCAGGGGCGATGCCTCGGCCGAGGCTGCGGTCGACGGGGCAATCACCGGATTGCAGGGCGCGTTGACCGAGGTACGCCGCATCAGCCACGATCTGCGCCCCGGTGTGCTGGACGATCTGGGACTCGGTCCAGCGTTGAAATCGCTTTGCGAAACATTCGAAGCTCGTACAGGTCTGCAGGTCGAATTTCACACTGCCGTTTTTCGCAACCGGTTGGATATCGAGGCCAAGACAGCGCTGTACCGGATCGCTCAGGAAGCGCTGACCAATGTCGAACGCCATGCCGGGGCGACCCGCGTAAGGGTCAGCCTTCTGGGGCACCGACGCGGCGCAACCATGAGGATCGAGGATGACGGATGCGGCCTGCCCCGTCGCGACAATGCGACCGGCTCCGGCATGGGCCTGCGCAACATGGCCGAGCGGATCGAACAACTGCACGGCAGCCTGACACTGACCTCGGGTCCGGGCGGGCATGGCATGGTGGTGGAGGCAACTGTACCGCTGACCCACTTGCTGAAACCCGATACAAGAAACGAAGGCGAAGCGCCTTCCGCGCAAGCGGCGGAGTGATCGACAGACGGATAGAATGGTCCGTTCAATTGACTAAAATGCCAGTGATATAAGCGGTATTAGGTCGCATCGTCGCCTTTTTCGAAACAATATCGTAAACACTTGCCTCGTATCTCCACGGCTCTGTCCTGGAGGTCGAAGATGTCGGTGGTGAATGCTCCTCAAATCGAAGGCGACCCGATTTCCGGGGGGCTATTCAACGGCAACTTCCTTGCGAACCGCTATACGTTGGAGCCGGGCGGCAACCTGATTCAGATTGTCGAATACCTTGGACTGACCGGTCTGCGATATCCCGGCGGCTCGCTGACCGAGAAACTGTTCGACATCGGCAACCCAGACAGTTCTGTCGTCTATGACGATGATGGCAAGGCGCAGGGTTTTGTGCCGCTGTCGGATTTCCTCGCCTATGCGACCGCCAACGACCTGACCGCCACCATCGTCCTGCCTACCAGGGACAATCTGTCGGTCCGCATGGATGGCAACGGCGACCGCTTCCCCGCCTTCGACGAGGCGGAGTTACGCGTCTTTGTACGCGACGTGGCGACGGGCGAATACGGCGACACCGATATCGTCGCCTTCGAGATCGGGAATGAATACTGGGGCAGCGGCGAAATGAATGCCGTTGAATACGGTCGCCTGTCGTCCCGTATGGCCGAGGTAATCGACGACGAACTGACCCTTGTCACAACGGAAACAGGCACAAACCCCGGCATCGACGTGATAGTGCAATCGGGCACCAACAGCGGGTCGTCCAACCTCAGCGCAAATTACGCCGGACAGTCCGCAGTCGACATACTTGCTGACCTGAACGCTACGTACGGCACCGATTTCGGATCCGAAGTCGTCTTTCCCAACGGCGGCATGAACTGGCGCGCGATCAACGACGAGCTGATCATCAAGCAGTTCGATGAAGACGAGGCGCTGGCCGTCGACGGCGTAGTCACTCACCTGTATTCGCGCGAGGCGGTGCAGCCCGGTCAGCGGGATTTCGGTCTGAATCAAATCGAAAAAAGCTGGGAGGCGGCCTTCGAGGGCATCGACATTCACGTCACCGAATGGAACCAGTCTGCATCTGACCCCCGCTTTGACCGCGAGACGGATTATGGTCTGAAACAGGCGCAGGAAGTCCTCAACATTTTTGAGACTATGGTCGAATCCGGCGTCGATCAGGCCCATATCTGGCCGCTGATCCAGAACACGCGAAACGCACTCAGCCCCGATAGCGCGGATGGCGGCGTCACTCCATCAGGCGCCCTGTTCGCGATGATGTCGGAGGGGTTGCCGGGCAAGCAGATGCTGGATTTTGCCGTCGATGACGACAGCGTGACGGAGTTTCAGGGCAAGACCGCCGATCTTCATGGTTTCTATGGAGATGGCGAGCTGGTGTTCTACGTCGCCTCGACTTCGGACACGATTGAAACGGTGACCTTCGATCTGGACATGATGGTCGAAGGGGGCGGCACACCGACCGCCCGGACGATCGGAGTCGAGGACGCAACCCGGCCCGGTGCCTCCGATGCGCGGGCCACGGTCGAAACGCTCGCGGAAGACGATTTTTATGATGATGGCCAGATCGTCGCGACCCTGGCACCCGGCGAAATCATGGAGGTCCGCCTTACCGGTTTCAGTCCGACTGACGAATTCGAGCAGACGATGACCACGATCGACGGCAACGAACCGGAAGCAGACCCGTTTCTGTCCGATGCATCAGGCGCGCTGTCCGGCAGGACCGAAGACGCGCTGAATTTCCACGATGACGGATATCACAGCCCGCTTCCCCCGATCACTGGACCGTCCCCGGACGATGACGCGCCGGAGAACGAGCCGGTCGCTGCGGACGAAGCGGCAGATGCAGGCAGCGGACCGTTAGACGGTATGGGCTGGCTTCTGGCATTGCTGCCGTTCCTTGGAATGGCGGGCCTGGTCGGTTGACGTGTGCCCGCGACACGGTTGTCGCACGGCCGCCGATCGCCCCGGTTCCGCCTGTCACTATCCCGCGCCGCGTCCCGGCCCGGCGAACGCCACCAATCCCATTTGTCTTGTTCCACGCCCTGCCCTGGCGTAGTCGGCATCACATGACCGATGCTACACTTCCCCTTCGCATCCTGATCGTGGACGATCATCCGATGGTCGCGGATGGCATCCGCGCGCTTTTGGAAACTTATGATGACCTGACCGTCGTCGGTACCCTGTCAAACGGGCGCGAGGCCATCGCCCGTACGGCGGACCTGAGGCCTGATGTCATCCTTCTTGATCTCAATATGCCGGAAATGAACGGGTTGGCGGCAACGGAAATTCTGCGCGAACGCCACCCCGACGTGGCTGTGCTGATCCTGTCGATGCACGATGCGCCCGAATATGTCGCCACCGCCCTGCGCCACGGAGCCGCCGGATATTGCCTCAAGGATCAGCCGACCGAAGAAATCCGCCGCGCCATAGATACGGTTGTTACGGGCGAACGATACCTCTGCCCCGGTGCGGAAACCGCGCTGGAGCCATCGGGCGACGGATCAGAGCCGCTGACCTCACGCGAACAGACGATCCTGCTGCTGCTGGCGCAAGGACGGTCAAACAAGCAGGTGGCAGCGGATCTGGATATTTCAGTCCGCACGGTCGAGACGCATCGCAAGAATCTCAAGCGCAAACTCGGCATTTCGTCCACGGCGGGCCTGACACGCTATGCGATGGAACATGGCGTACTTCAGGGAACGGGATTCCTGCATTAAGATAGCCATGCAAAGCATTGATATTGCTAGCCGCGCCCCATAATGACGCTGACGTAATTCCGCGTCTCGCGATAGGGTGGAATGCCGTTGTACTTCAGAACCGCGCCGGGACCGGCATTATAGGCCGCCAGGGCCAGACGCCAACTGCCGAAGGCCCGATACTGGATCGCCAGATACCGTGCCCCCCCGTCCAGATTCTGCTGCGGATCGGCGGGATTCACGCCCAGGGCACGGGCCGTCTGGGGCATCAACTGAGCCAGACCGATCGCGCCCTTGTTCGACCGCGCATTCGGATTCCAGCCCGATTCCTGACGGACCAGCCGCAGAAAAAGATCTTCGGGGATGCCATGGCGGCGCGCGGAAATGCGCGCGGTCTCGATCCAGGCCGACCGCTGACTGCCACTGTAACGCGGAATCGATTCGCGGGACGACCCGTTCGCGGTCTCGAACCTCCGCGGAGCCAGACGGCTGGAATTCGAATACTGTGTGGACAGGCGCCGGTCCATAAGGGCGGTCTGGCTGGAAAAAATATCGGCGCGGGACCGGCTGGAAAAGGTTTGAGCCTTGGCCCCAGTGGTTCCGAGCATGGCCGCGCAGATCGCGGAAAACATGGCAAATCGGATCACGTGAAAATCTCCGGCTGTCCCATTTTGACGCGCGCCGCCCCTTGTGTCGGGATGTCCGTGCTGACGGATGTGTTAACGTAAATCCGTCCTGTTTGGAACCCTGCGCCGTCAACCCTGTGCGCGTTGCGGTCATGGACCTTTAACCACTTCGATGTTCAAAAGGCGGAACAGATTCGGACAGAGACGGGAGAGCGACGATGGCCGGCAGCGTGAACAAGGTAATTCTGATCGGCAATCTTGGCCGGGACCCTGAAATTCGGACCTTCGGGAACGGCGGCAAGGTGTGCAACCTGCGCATCGCAACGTCTGAAACCTGGCGAGACAAGACCAGCGGCGAGCGCAAGGAAAAGACCGAATGGCATTCGGTCGCGATCTTCAACGAAGGTCTGGTCCGCATTGCCGAGCAGTATCTCAAGAAGGGATCGAAGGTTTATCTGGAAGGCCAGTTACAGACCCGCAAATGGCAGGATCAGTCCGGGGCCGACCGCTATTCCACCGAAGTCGTATTGCAGGGTTTCAATGGCACGCTGACAATGCTTGACGGTCGCAGTGAAGGCGGCGGCAGTGGCGGCGGCGGCGGGTCCTACGGCGGCGGCGATGACCGGAGCAGCGGCGGCGGCACTTCCGGGGGCGGCTATGGCGGCCCGTCGGACATGGACGACGAAATCCCGTTCTGAGACTACTTCGGGACAAACTGTTTTGTCGACCTCCGGGTTTGTGAAGCGGACTGTCTCTGCGGCGGGTGGCCCGATATAACGGTTACCACCCTGCCCCAATCCGACAGCGATTGGGGCCGATGATGATCGGTACGTTGTTAATCACGGTTCCATCGCGGCACCCAAGGCGTGACGGATCGCACGACAGGGTCGATGGCCGGTATCGCTGCAACAGAGGGATGGACCAGCGATATGCCGGAACGAACCTGCCGGCAGCACCTGCTGTCCTTCGGCCATTTGACGAACATGGAGATGTCAGCGATATCCGTTTATCCAAAGTGACAGAGTCCGACCCATGTCCCACCACGAGATTATCGATCCCGCTTTTGCGCGGTTCGTGCTGAGCAACGCGCCGGTCAAGCAGTTGGCGACCGGCTTCGACTGGGTCGAGGGGCCGGTCTGGTTCGGTGATGCCGGTTGCCTGCTGTTCTCGGACATTCCCAATGACAGGATCCTGCGCTGGACGCCGGACGTCGGCATCTCGGTCTTTCGCGCGCCGTCGAACTACGCGAACGGTCATACCCGTGACCGCGAGGGACGGCTGGTGTCCTGCGAACATGGAACCCGGCGCGTCACCCGCACGGAACTGGACGGCACTCTCACGGTGATCGCCGACACCTTCGACGGTAAGCGGCTGAATTCACCCAACGACGTGGTGGTGAAATCGGACGGCACGATCTGGTTCACCGACCCCCATTACGGCATCATGACCAACTATGAAGGTTTCGCGTCCGAGCAGGAGCTTCCATGTCGCATCTACCGCATCGACCCCGCGACCGGGATGATGGATGTCATGGTCGACGACATGAAATGCCCCAACGGGCTGGCGTTTTCACCAGACGAGAGCCGTCTGTATGTGGCCGACACCGGGCGCATGTTCACCGAAGACGATCAGCATATCCGGGTCTACGACTGCGCAAGCGGCGGCGCGACCTCGAACGGTCGTCTGTTTCATAAGATCGAGCCGGGGCTGGCCGATGGCATCCGCGTCGACACCGATGGCAACCTGTGGTCGTCGGCGGGCGACGGGGTGCACTGCATCGCGCCGGACGGTCACCTGATGGGCAAGGTTCTGGTGCCGGAACTGGTGTCGAATATCTGTTTCGGCGGACGCGCCAAGCATGAGCTGTATATCACCGCGACGACCAGCCTGTACCGCGTAACGCTGAACCGTTCGGGCGTTCAGCGACCGTAAGGCCGCAGGATCAAAGTGTATGGCTACTGCAATCAACAAAGCCTGAGTTTTCGAGAATCCGCGCCGTGGATTTCAGATCGACGGCAGGGCTCCGGTCATGGCGGCCAGCACCTCGTCGGCCGGACGCGTCCACCAATCTTCTGCCGAGAAAATCTCCACTTCGACCAGCCCGTCAAAACCCTGCGCTTCGACGACGCTCCGGATCGTCGGAATGTCGATGACGCCCTCGCCCATCATTCCCCGGTCCGTGAGCAGATCCCTGGTCGGGTTCAGCCAGTCGCAGACATGGAAGGCCAGCAAACGATCCTTCCCGGCACGGGCGATTTGTGCGGCAAGGTCCGGATCCCACCACACGTGATAGACATCAAGCGCGACGCCGATGCCATTGCCCAGTCGATCACAGATATCCAGCGCCTGACCTGTTGTATTCACGCAGGCCCGGTCGGCCGCATACATGGGATGCAAGGGCTCGATAGCGATCTTCACGCCCACGGTCCGAGCATAGTCGAGTGTGGCAGAGAGCCCGTCTGTCACGATTGCGCGCGCGCCGTCGATATCCCTGGAGCCTTCGGGCAGGCCGCCGACAACCATCACCAGACACGCGGCACCGATTGCCGCCGCCTCGTCGACAGCGCGTTTGTTGTCGTCAAGGACGGTTTGCGTCAGCGCGCCTTCGGCGGTGTACCAGCCGCCCCGGCACAAGCCCGATACGCCAAGACCGGCATCACGGATCAGCTTTGCCGCACGGTCGACCCCGCAGTCCAGCAACTTGTCCCGCCAGGGGGAAATTCCCCCGATACCATGCCGTGCACATCCGTCGATACATTCCGCAAGAGTCCATTGTTTGCTGACCGTTGCAGTGTTGAGCGACAGATCGGCAGAGGTGAGCGTTCTCATACGGACACCCCGCGCGCCTGAAATACGGGACGGGCCCGGCGGGCCACTTCATCGGGGTCGATGAACAGTTGCGCGTCATTGGCCAGCCGCAGGATTTCCGCCAGATGCAGGGTGGATCGTGCACTTTCCTGCCCGCTGACCATGGTGAAGTGGTCCTGATGGCCCATCAGATATGCCATGAACACCACACCGGTTTTGTAGAACCGTGTCGGGGCCCTGAAGATATGACGCGAGAGTGGAACGGTCGGATCAAACGCCGCGCTATAAGCGGCATGATCGCCCTTTGCCAGCGACGTAAGCGCCCGGCACGCCGACCCGGCGATCGGGTCAAAGATGCCAAGCAAGGCGTGCGAAAAGCCTTCCTCGTCACCTGCAATGAGGTCGGGGTAGTTGAAATCGTCCCCCGTATACATGGCGACGCCATCCGGCAAACGCCGCCGCATGGAGATTTCTTTCTCTGCGGACAGAAGCGAAATCTTGATCCCGTCCACTTTGGCCGCGTTGTCTGCGATCACGGACAGACAGGTATCCATGGCGCCCATGTGATCGGGATCGCCCCAATAACCTTCGAGGGCCGGGTCAAACATTTCGCCCAGCCAGTGCAGGATGGCAGGCTGTTTCAGTCCGGACAGCACCCGGCCATAGACGCGGGCATAATCATCCGGCGACCTTGCAGCCGCGACCAAGGCGCGGCTGGCCATCAAGATAACCCGCGAGCCGGTGGCCTCGACCGCTTCACACTGCATTTCATAGGCCGCGATGACATCGTCGATTGTCACGTCCGGGCCTGGTATCAGGTGATCGGTTCCGGCCCCGCTTGCGATCAGGGCTCCGGCTGGCGCGTCTTTCATACTGCGCCGGATCAGGTCGAGCGAGGTCGGCCAGTCGAGGCCCATGCCACGTTGCGCCGTATCCATCGCCTCGGCCACGCCAAGACCAAGCGACCAGAGGTGGTGACGGAAGGCCAGTGTCCGCTCCCAATCCACGGCCACCCCGGTGCCGGGGTCAACATCGGCCAGCGGATCGGCCACCACGTGGGCGGCAGCATAAGCGATGCGTGTCCAGTCGCCGCCGGGTTCAGGCACCGGACCCGCCGTCAGGGTCAGCGATGCCGTAGCGCCCCCGGCTATGGGTAAAATCAGGTTCGACATGTGCGGTCCCCTCAGATGTCCAGCGCAGGCACATCGAGCCAGCGTCGTTCCGCCGAAGACCGGTAGCCCAGCTCGGCCAGTTGCACGCCTTTGGCCCCTTCCTCCAGCGTGTAGGACCATGGTCCGTCTTCGGCGACGTGGCGCAGGAATTGCTCCCACTGGACTTTGAAGCCGTTGTCGAACGTGGTGTTGTCAGGCACTTCGACCCAGGTGTCGAAGAAATCCATGGTTTGCTTCTGGTCCGGATTCCAGATCGGTTTCGGCGTGTTCACCCGCGCCTGTGAATAGCACGTGTGCAGACCCGCAACCGCACTGCCGAGCGTTCCATCGATGTGGAAGGTAACCAGATCATCCCGTCGCACGCGGGTGGCCCAGCTGCTGTTGAGTTGCGCGACGATCCCGCCTTCCAGCTCGAAGGTCGCATAAGCCGCATCGTCGGCGTCTGCATTGTATTTCTTGCCATCTTCGTCCCAACGCTCAGGGATATGAGTCACCGCAAGGCAGGAAACGGCCTTGACCGGCGCGACGACATTATCCAGCACATAGCGCCAGTGGCACAGCATGTCCGAAACGATGCCGCCGCCGTCAGCCTTGCGATAGTTCCATGAGGGGCGTTGGGCTTCCATCCAGTCGCCCTCGAACACCCAATAGCCGAATTCGCCGCGAACACTCAGGATCTCGCCAAAAAATCCGGAGTCGCGCAAACGCTTCAGCTTGAGCAGACCCGGCAGGTCGAGTTTGTCGTGAACGATACCGTTTTTCACCCCTTTGGCCTTGGCATGGCGGGCGATCTCCACCGCTTCCTGCAGCCCCTCGGAGACCGGCTTTTCGGAATAGACGTGTTTGCCCGCGTCAATCGCCTTGCGCAGAAGGCCCGGCCGCATCTGGGTGCTGGCCGCATCGAAGAAGACGGTATCGTCGGGATTGGCAAGGGCGGCATCGAGATCAGTGGTATAGCGTTCAACACCGTGCTTCTTGGCCAGTTCGGCGATCTTTCCCCCGTTCCGACCCACGATGATCGGGTCGGGAAGCAACAAATCGCCGGATTTCAGACGTACGCCACCCTGGTCCCGGATTGCCAGAACAGACCGGATCAGGTGCTGGTTCATGCCCATGCGCCCCGTCACGCCGTGCATGATGATGCCAATTCTCTGTGTCGCCATCGTCGTATTCCTTCGTCTTTGATAATTTGGTGCCCGACCACTCATCGGGGGGCGGTATGATAAAATGTCAGGATGGCAAATGATCCCAGTTGCGGCGCACAGTGGCCGCGGCCAGCGCAAACGTGTCGTGCACGTTGCCGGACAGGATAAAGGGTTCTACGCCCATCGGAGCGGACCAACCCGCCTTGCGCAAGGCAGGCAGGATGGCATCGAACGGGTCACTTCCAGCGCCGGGTGCACCCCGGTTCGTATCGTTGAGGTGAATGTGCCCGATCGGTCCCCGCCCGACCCATTGTCTGATCAGATCGGCAACGGGAGGTTCGGTCTGGCCGGCCGCGGATGTGTCGATCATCGTCTGGAACGCCGGGTTGCCGATAGCCCCACAAAGCGCGGCGCCTTCGGCCACGGTGTTGATCGCCGTAGTTTCGGTCCGCGAGAGTGGCTCGATGCAATAGATCAGGCCTGCCTGCTGTGCGTGTTTGGCAACCGGGGCGAAGAATGCTGTCAAAGTGTCCTGCAGATCAGCGCCCGGCACCGGCACCCGCTGCTTGGGTGAGCCATGCACCATGACGTCCGCGCCAAGACCATGCGCCAGGTCGATCAGACCGAAAAGGATACTCTGCGTTGCCGTCTGACGGGCCGGATCGGTGATCGAGGCTTCGGGGTATCCTGAAAGGAGCCAATGCAGGCCGGTGATCCGGATGCCTTCGCCTTCGACCTCGTCCCGCAATGCCCTGACTTTTTCTGACGATAACCTATGTGCCTCGGGACCCAGCGAAGCCGGATCAACTTCAAGGCCCATGGCCCCGAGCTTACGGGCAACACGGCTCTGGTCGGCCAGCCTCGGGTATTCAGCGGCCAGCAGTTCATTGCAAAATGTAAGTTGAAACGTCATTCGCGACATTCCAGCCAGGCGAGCACCATATCGGTGATCAGGCCACGGCGCAGATCAAGCTGTGCCGCATCGTTCAGGTCGCGTCCGAAGACGGATTTCAGAGTATGGCGGTTGGCGACCGGGAAGTAACATAGCGACGCAATCGTGATATAGAATTCCACCGGATCGACACCTTGTCGAAACGCACCCTCGGACGCACCCCTGTCCAGGATAACGCCGATTTCAGTAACCAGATGAGACTGAATTTCGGTCAGATCGGCGATCACCCGGATGGTGCTGCCGCCGCGCAGGTTTTCAGTGTTGAGCATCGACACGAACCACGGCTTTTCGATAAAGTGGTCGAGCGTGAATTCCACCAGTGCCCGGATCGCGTCAGACGGGGCGAGGTTGGACAGATTCAGTGTGCGCTCGCCTTCACGGATCTGGACATAGGCCTCGCGCAGCGCTGCCGCATAGAGATCGTCCTTGTCGCCGAAATAGCTATAGATCATCGGCTTGCTCATGCCGCTTGCAGCAGCAATCCGGTCGATGCGCGCGCCTCCATATCCATAGTCGGCAAATTCACTCAAGGCCGCTGCCAGAATATCGGCGCGGGCTGCTTCAGCATCATGACGGCGGCGTGGGCTGGGACGAGAGGTCATGGCTGTTTTCCATTGGCAAAAGGATTGCGTGCCGCGAGGGAGCGGCGCACGGGTGCAATGGATAAAAGGACCGAAACAACAATGATAATGGCAAAACCTGCCGAGATCGGGCGTGTGAAAAAGGCAGAAATGTCGCCGTCCGAAAGGATCAGCCCCCGGCGCAGTGACTTATCCAACAAGTCCCCCAGAATGATGCCCAGCACTAACGGAGCGACAGGATATTTCATCTGCCGCATCAGGAAGCCGATGAAGCCGAACGCCACCATCACCCAGACGTCGAACAGTCGCTGGCTGAGGGCATAAGGTCCGATCACGCACAGGGTGAAAACCACTGGCATCAGCCAGGCGCGCGGAATTTTCAGCACTTGTATGAACAGCGGCGTCAGCGCGACCCCGAAGATGCCAATCGCCAGGGTCGCAAAGACCAGCATCGCCGCTACGGAATAGATGAACGTCGGTTGTTCTATCATGATCATCGGACCCGGCCGGATACCATGAATGAACAGCGCCGCAATCAGAACGGCAGCAGGGGCAGACCCGGGGATCGCCAGTGTCAGTGCCGGGATCAACGCGCCTGGGACAACAGCGGAGTTGCCGGTTTCCGCGGCCGTCAGCCCCTCGGTGCTGCCCTTGCCGAACTGATCGCGTTCGGGCGACTTTCGGCGGGCGGCTGCATAACTGGCCCAGGCTCCGATATCTTCACCTACGCCGGGAATGATGCCGACCATCGTTCCGATGATGCCCGATTTTACGATCGTGATCCGGTAGCGCCAGATATCCAGCAAGCGTGGCAGGCTGGACCCTTTTGCGGCATTGGTGGCCAGTTCCGGCACCTTTTGCCACATGACGCTGAGCACTTCCGCAAAACCGAAAGCCCCGACCATTGCAGGGATCAGGCCGATACCGCCGTTGAGTTGATCGAACCCCCCGGTCAGTCGGATGTAGCTGTGGATGCCATCTGACCCCACCATGGCAACCATCAGACCCAGAATACCGGCAATATAACCTTTCAGCGGCGAGGCCCCGCCTGTCAGCTGGCCTGAAATCACGATCCCGAACAGCGCCAGCCAGAAGAATTCGTAAGAGCCGAATTTCAGTGCCGCCTCTGCCAGTGGCGGGGCCAGCATGACCAGCAGCAAAATCCCTATAAGTGTGCCGAGCGCGGACCCCGCCGTCGCCAGACCCATTGCATAACCAGCCCTGCCCTGTTGGGCCAAGGGATAGCCATCCAGCGCAGTCGCGGCACTGGCCGGGGTGCCCGGAATGTTCAGCAGAATTGCGCTGCGCGATCCGCCGTAAATTGCGCCGACGTACATGCAAAGCAGCACTAAGATGGCTGCGTCCCGATCCATCGTATAAGTCAGCGTGGTCAGCAGTGCGACGCCCATTGTCGCGGTCAGCCCGGGCAGCGAGCCCACGAAAATCCCCAGCAAGGTTGCCCATGTGACATGAAACAGCGTCGTGAACGTCGACAATTCCCACAAGGCTGCGCCGAAATTTCCCAGACCCGTCATGGCAGGCGCACCAGAAATGCATAGCGGAAAAGCGCGCCGATGATCCCGGCGGCCAATATGCCAAAGACAACACCCGCGACGACCCGCTTCATCGGTGCCATGTCGGTATCGAAGATAATCACGAAGCCCGCGACATAGACCGCCGTTGCCACGTAGAATGGCAGTGTGCCGACCATCAGAAGTGCATAGGCGCTGCTCCAGAGAGCCGCGAGGATCATTGTCCGCCACGAGGCGGCATGCGTCGCGTCCTCTGGATCCTTCGCACCGATATACAGAAACACCGCGCAGATGCTCATGCCCGCGCCCAGGATCATCGGCAAAAGACCCGGAATGGATGACGGATGAATGCGCCGGATTTCCAGCCGGTCCATCGTGTAACCTGCCCAGAGCATCGTCAGTCCAAGGGCGATGAGTACTATGGCGGTGATACGGTCGGCGCGT
The DNA here is from genome assembly GCF_056857695.1 of Jannaschia sp. L-14R. Taxonomy (NCBI): domain Bacteria; kingdom Pseudomonadati; phylum Pseudomonadota; class Alphaproteobacteria; order Rhodobacterales; family Roseobacteraceae; genus Jannaschia; species Jannaschia sp. L-14R. Next base: position 144,250 of record NZ_JBSXNP010000010.1, on the reverse strand, counting down.
GCGGAATCAAGGCGCATCATTCGTCCCATTGAGTGCTGGATTGTCAGAAAATGGCGAGATGCGCCGTCCGGGTTGCCATGGACGGCGCAAGCCGCTGTGTTACTCGGCTGCGCAGGTGATGCCGATTTCCGATGGATCGACCACCGCCTCGCCGCGTGTCACGCGGGCACAGGCTTCGGCGGTAATGACCGGCATCGCGCGGTCGAGCGCGTCTTGACCAGCCGATGGCGCAAAAACGGCACCGCGGTCCGTGGCATAGGTCATCAGTTCCGGCGATGTCGCGACTTTCTCAGTCCAGATCGCCTCAACGGTCGCATAGACCTCGTCCGGCGCACCGGTCGGAATAAGGATGCCGAAATAGTCTGCGGCGACCTTGAAATCCGGTATGAAGTCCGTAATCGGCGGGATAGGATCAATACCTTCCACATTCAGGGACTGGTCCGACAACACAGCAAGACCTCGCAGGCGGCCTGCCCGGATCATCTCGGTCTGCTCCACTGCCAGCTGCGTGGTGACAGCCACCTCGCCACTGGCGGCGGCCATCACGGCGGGCGCGCCGCCATCATAGGTGACCATGCGTGCTGCCAGTTCGCCGCCCGCTGCTTCGCCAATCGCCGCCAGCGCCATCCCACCGGAGGAGTTTACGCCGGCGGTGCCGACAGTCACGCCTTCGGTTTTCATCGCCTCGAGAAGCTGCGCAAAGTCCATATACGGGCTGTCGGCATTGACGCTGACGACGGGCACGTTCGCAACGCTGAGATAGATTTCATAATCTTCGATCGATGTGCCTTCGATCAGGCCCGTCACAGCATATGTGGCGTTGTTTGCCACGGCATTGGCTGTCCACGTGTATCCGTCCCGTGGCGCATCAAGTGCGGCTTTCGTCCCGATAGACCCAGACGCACCCGGCTGGTTCACGATAACCACGTCTGTGCCCAGTGCCTCTGCCAGAATTGGCGCGACGACGCGTGTTACCTGGTCGGTGGACCCCCCTGCCGACCAGGGTACGATGATGTTGATCGGGCGATCCGGCTGCCATGACGCGTGGCCTTCGGCCAATGCAGTCAACGGAATCAGAGCGGCCACACCGAGACTGGCCAGTGTCATTGAAACTTTTGTCATACATTCCTCCCCTTGAATACTACTAACCAGTAGTATTGGGCTACTGGTTAGTAGCAATTAAAGTTTACGTCAAGTAAACCTTCTGCAGGAAACTGTCTGATGCTTCATGCAGGAGAGACCGGCACCACCGGCAGATCATGACAGGCTCAGGTCGAAGTCATGCTGTAAATGTCATTTAAGATCACCTCGAAGCCGCCTCTCGCATCAGTGTGATGAGCGGGCGACTTCATGTCAGGGGCCATCGGCTAGCGCTGCAACGCAGCAGGCAATCTTTTCAGTCGTTATCAGGACAGGTTTGCGCGGCGCTGCTCGCCGTCACGCCGTAAGAAGATATGCCAGACGGGTCTTGGCCATTGGACGTGCGGCCCGGCCATAGGCGGACAGATCGGCGCGCAGATCGGGTCGCGCGCGGAACAGGCAGGCGCGATCGAAGTCGTCGATGCCCTCCAGACCCAAAGCCGCGGGCTGGAACGTCTCGGTCTCGGCACCTTCGGCAAACGTGACGTGATGTTCTGGCGTCAGCAGGTGGTAGTAACACACTTTTCCGGGCGCCATCACGCGAACGCCCGACCCGTCGATCAACGACTTTGCGGGCACGAAAATCTCGTCCTCGCCAAACAGCAGCTGGGCGCGCCAGCCACGCACCAGCATCCGGTGCTGTGGCGAAACAAGCAGCGGGGCGTCATTTCCGACAGTTCCCGGCTCGAACCGGATCGGGGCCTGATCGATACCTACAAGTCCCTCGCGCATGCCGATCCATTGCAGGGGCTGCGGACCCGAGTCACGGGTCAGGATCAGATCGCCTTCCGACAGGGTCTCGACCGCGCGCGGGCCATGCGGTGTCGCGATGCGCGTACCACGCGTAAAGCAGACGACGTTTTCCATCTCCGCGAATGTGACCGTGGTGCCGTCACTGCGGCTTGACGTGCCGCTCAGGCCACCGGCGTTGTCGTTCGGATTACTGAACGTGGTCGAACCGGATGTAGCGCCGAAATCGAGCGTGTCGCCTGCCGTCTCGGCACCCTCGCCACCGATGAGCGAAACTGGCCCACCGCCCTGTGCCGGATCGAGGGCGAAAAGGTCGTCGCCATCGCCGCCGGTCGCGGTGTCACCGGATCCGACCGACAGGGTGTCGCCGCCAGCGCCGCCCGACAGGACATCTGCCCCGCCACCGCCGACGAGGCTGTCGTCGCCCGCCGAACCGGTCAGGATGTCACCACCGGCCGAGCCGTCGATGGTATCGGCCCCAAGGCCGCCGTCGATGGTATCGCTGCCACTGCCACCATGGATACTGTCGGCACCGCCACGCGCATCGATATCGACGCCCGCGCCATCCAGCCTGGCGTCCACGACGTCATCGAATTCGGTCAGGATCAGGCGTTCGATCCCCGAGAAGGTCAGCGTATTGGTGCCGTCGGTGATCGTACCGGCCTCGTTGCCGGTATAGGTCACGGTGACCGGGCCGCTCAGGCCGGACAGGTCGATAAGGTCGCTGTCGGTTCCGCCCTCACCGCCGATGATGACGTCGCTGCCAAAGCCGTCGGTAATCAGGAAGGTGTCCTGATCGTCGCCGCCAGATAGCGTATCGTTGCCTGCCCCACCCGCCAGAGTGTCCTGTCCCGTTCCACCCAGAATTGAATCGTCGCCAGACCCGCCCAGAAGTGTGTCGTTGCCTGCACCCGCGATGACATTCACGCCCACACTGTCCGCAGAGGCGTCCAGCGTGTCGTTGCCTGAGGTCAGGATCAGGCTCTCGATTTCAGAAAAGGTGGCGGCATCGGTGCCGTCGTCCAGCGTTCCTGCCTCGTTCCCCGCATAGGTCACGATCACCGGATTGGTTACGTCCGAGGCGTCGATGATATCGAAGTCGTCGCCTGTTTCACCGCCCTGAATGGTATCGGCACCGAACCCACTGGCAACGTCAAAGACATCGCGGTCCGCTCCGCCCAGAAGACTGTCGGCACCGCCGCTGCTGACGATGGTGTCGTTACCCGTGCCGCCATCGACCGTCTCGGACCCGGAACCGCCGCTGATCAGATCGTTGCCCGCGTCGCCGAACAGCAGGCCGGTCGCGCCGGTAAAGCTGATCTGGTCGTTGCCGGTTCCGCCGCTGATCGTGTCGTTGCCCGCCGATCCGGTCAGCGTATCGTTGCCGGCCCCGCCGTCCAGGCTGTCGTTCCCGAGACCGCCGTCCAGCACGTCCTGCCCTGCGCCACCCAGAAGCGTGTCGTTCCCGTCGCCACCGCTCAGCGTATCGTTGCCACCCCCGCCGATCAGCGAGTCATTCCCGATGCCACCGTCCAGGCTGTCGTTGTTGTTGCCGCCGTCCAGCGTATCGTTGCCGGTACCGCCCAGCAACACATCGTTGCCGTCGCCGCCCAGCAGGCTGTCGTCGCCGCTGCCGCCGTCGAGCGTATCATTTCCGGTTCCGCCCAACACAGTGTCGTTGTCGGACCCGGCGAACACGCTGTCGTCGCCTGCCCCGGCGTCGATGCTGTCGGCATTCCCCTGGGTTGTGATCGCGTCGTAGTTGATGTCCGAGATGAACACTGCCTGCTGCGTATCGCCACCGTTGTCGTAGTTGATCACAATCCGTTCGACCGGCCCGGCAATCGTCACCAGAACCGCGCCGTTCTGTTGACTGGGCTGGTCGCTGGTGATCGCGCCCGTGATCGTGTTGCCCGAGACCGAGTCGTTGCCAAGGGCGTTCAGGTCGACCGCGATCTCGTTGCCGTCGACATCATAGGCCCGGACGGTGATGATATCCTGGAAATTGTTCCCGGCGTTGATGACACCGTCGATGTCGTTGAGCACGAAGCGAACGTTGTGAACTTCGGTCGAGGCTGTGGGCGATGCGGAATCGAAGTCGATCGTCAGCGTCGTGTCGGTTGCATTGCCGTTGGCAAAGAACCGACCGGCCGCCGTCTGATCGATGCCGCTTCCCGGCGGCGCATAGAAGTTGCCGTTGGTGTCCGCCGTGAATGTCGACCCGGCCGGAAGGCTTGAACTGACCGTGACCTGCACGCCGCCCGCGGTCTGTGTGGCCCCCGCCGCCATGTTCTGGTTATCGGCATAGATCGACCAGTCGAAGGTCTGCTGACTGGTCTGACTGGTCATCAGGTCATTGTTGTCGACCTTGTCGCCGTTCGGATCGCCCGTGTAATTGCGGTCGATAACGTCGTTGCCGCCAGTTCCCATAACGGTGCCGTCATTATAATCGGCATAATTGAACTGTGTGCCCGACGCCTCGTCCGTCTGGGCATCGTAGGACACGGTTTCATAGGTGCGGCCGGCCACCAGCGGCTGGCTTGTCAAAGTGTAATAAGTGCCTCCGGGACCGGCCTGCAACGTGCTGACGCGGATCAATTCACCACTGATCGTATCGCGGATGACCCAGCTTTCACTGGACTGAACCGTTGTGTTGGTCGTCGTTCCGCTATCGTCGATGGATGCAGTCGCCGTTTCACCATCGTTGAACCGGGTTAACGAGTCGCCGGAAGCCCCCGCCGCATTGTCGGTGATGATCGCGGTGACATCGGCAGACCCCGGCCCGTTCCATGTGGCGCTGCCGCCAACGGAGCGACTGAGAATACCATATGCATCAGCGTCATAGAGCCGAAAATTGAAAGTTGCCATTGCCTTGCCCGCCAAACTTCCGTGGATCTTTTGGCCGCCCACGGTCTACGCTGGTTTATCGTGCTGAATTTGGGTCGAATTGTGACAACGAGAGGGATTTGAGCAACGACTCAGCGTTTTGCACAGTCGTGTTCTACATTTACGTTACGTTCCGGGATGCCCTTTCCCGACACGCCGGACCGGGCTATGGGCTGGACGCACATCCAAGACTTGGGAACCGTATCATGCGCACGGCCACACTCACCCGGAAAACTGCTGAGACCGACATTACGGTCACGCTCGACCTTGATGGGACGGGCACCTACGACAATCGTACGGGGGTCGGGTTCTTCGATCACATGCTGGATCAGCTTGCCCGGCACGCATTGATCGACATGACTGTTCGCTGCGACGGCGATCTGCACATCGACGATCACCATACCGTCGAAGACGTCGGCATCGCACTGGGCCAGGCGCTGGCGCAGGCGATGGGCGACAAGCGGGGCATCCGCCGATATGGGTCCTGCCTGCTGCCGATGGATGATGCGCTGGTTCGTGTCGCACTGGATTTGTCAGGGCGACCCTGGCTGGCGTGGGACATTGCGATGACCGCCCCCGCCATCAAGTCGTTCGACACCGAACTGGTGCGCGAGTTCTTTCAGGCCATTGCAACCCACGGCGGAATTACACTGCACATGGATGGGCTGCGAGGTGTCAATTCGCACCATATCACCGAGGCTGCGTTCAAGGCTTTCGCCCGCGCCCTGCGCGACGCGCTGGAGGTGGACCCGCGCAAGGCCGATGCGATCCCGTCAACCAAGGGATCATTGTAAGTCGTGCTGACGGTTCTGGTCGATTACGACAGCGGCAATCTGCATTCGGCGCAAAAGGCGTTCGAGAGGATGGCACGCGAAGGTGACGTGGGCGAAGTGCTGGTCTCCTCCCGCCCCGAAGATGTGGCACGGGCAGACCGTATCGTCTTACCCGGCGACGGCGCCTTCCCGGCGTGTCGCCGCGGTCTTCGGACTTTCGACGGGCTGGAGGAGGCCTTGCTGGATGCGGTCGGTGCACGCGCGCGACCGTTTCTGGGAATCTGTGTTGGAATGCAGATGCTGGCCACAGTCGGTCGCGAATACGAGGATGTGCCGGGCTTCGGTCTGATCCCCGGCGCGATCGAGCGGATTGTTCCGTCGGACCCGACATTGAAAGTGCCGCACATGGGTTGGAACGATCTGGTGCTGACGCCGCCCGCGACGGGACCGCACCCGGTTATGGCTGGACTGTCGACCGGCGACCATGCCTACTTCGTACATTCCTATCAGATGGTGATGGACGACCCGGCAGACCGCTTGGCGCATGTCGACTACGGCGGCGCGGTCACAGCGGTCGTTGCCCGCAACAATGTCGTCGGCACACAGTTTCATCCGGAAAAAAGTCAGGCGACCGGTCTGAGACTGATCGCCAACTTCCTCGAATGGGCACCCTGACCCGGCCATGTCCGGGTGGACATCGGCTACTTGTTCTTACCGTTACCGTTACCGTTGCTGTTGCCATTACTGTTGCTGCTGGTGTCATCGGAGTCGCTGCGACCATTGGAGCCGCTGCCCCAGTCATCGTCGCCATTCGGCGTCTCACCGGCCTTGCCGACAGCCTTGTCATTACCGGGGTTGCCCGGACCCGAAGAGGTGTCGTCTGTATCGGACGACGTCGTTTCATCAGAAGAAGACGTCCCCGTATCGGAGGAAGTCGGTTCATCGGAGGAAGTCGTTTCCGTATCAGGGGTCGTGTCTTCGGAACCGGTGTCATTTGAAGCCACCACAATCGCTCCGCCGCCCCATCCTTCAAGTGCGCCAAAAATCTGGCGGTTGCCATCGGCGGTCGGATCGACCCCCATGATCAGACTGGTTTCGATCCCGACAGTCATCCCTTTGACACCGTTTGCAACCTCGCCGGTGACGGCCACGCCCATGCTGACGGCAATCATCATGAGCGGCATCATGTCCACGGTCACCGCGCCGGTTTCGCAAGTGGCGAATCTTTTCACACGATCGCGAAGGTTGAACGTCTGATTGATCAGGCAATAACAGGTCATCATGATACTCCGGCAAACTGCGTACGATAGGCCGGTCAACAAAAACGGCCCCTTGGAAACCACATTCCCACCGGAAGACGCTTTTCTTTTGCCAGAACTGTGAAGATTTAAGGATCATTCTGAGTTTCGCGGAAACGGTAACTCGCCAATGTCAGGAAAATGGAAACGGCGCGACAGGATGGCCCTGCCGCGCCGCAAATGCATTTTTGATGGCCCCCCGAAAAATCTGAGAATGCGTTATACTGATCAGCGGATCTTGACCCAGTTCTGACGCGCACAGATCAGTCCACCCGCAACACAGCCCCGTAGTGCCATCTGATTGCCGCTCAGCGCGATTTTGCCAAGGTAAACCTTATCGTTCGACGGCCGCCAGACCTGACCACGATACTCGGCTCCGTCCTGCGGAACCATGTTGCGAACGATCTGCTTGCCAAGATTCGGCGACTGATACTCGCCCGACGCATTGAAGGTCTTGCTGATGGTACCGCAATATGCACCGCCACAGGGTGCGATGGTGACGAGAGCATAACTGCCTTCGTCAACCTCGGTCTGCCAGACACCTTCGATCGGGTCTGCAGCGGCAATGCCGGCAAGCCCGAGTGCTGCGATAAGGGTGAAGAAAAAGTGCTTCATGTCAGATGTCCTCCCAAAGACTGCGCGCAGGCTGACGCGGGAGGGCCTGCGAAGGCAAGCGTGACGTTTCGGCACGGGCTTTCCCCGGCGCGTCGATTGCTCCAGAAAGCCCGCAAAACCCAACGCCGGAGCGTCGCGCATGATCCTATATCCCGCAATCGACCTGAAGGACGGACAGGCCGTACGCCTGATCCATGGAGAAATGGACTCGGCCACCGTTTTCAGCGACGACCCGGCGGCGCAGGCGCGGGCATTTCAGGACGCGGGCTGCGAATGGGTACATCTGGTCGATCTGAACGGGGCTTTCGCGGGTACGCCGGTAAATGCGGCGGCGGTCGAGGCGATCCTGGCGCGGGTCACCGTGCCCTGCCAGCTGGGCGGCGGCATCCGCGACATGGCAACGATCGAAGCCTGGCTTGCCAAGGGTCTGCGCCGCGTGATCCTGGGTACAGTCGCGGTCGAGGACCCCGATCTGGTGCGCGCCGCAGCTCGCGCCTTTCCGGGTCAGGTGGCGGTCGGCATTGACGCACGTAAAGGACGGGTCGCGACACGCGGATGGGCCGAGGAAACCGACGTAATGGCCACCGGTCTGGCGAAACAGTTCGAAGACGCAGGCGTTGCCGCGATCATCTATACCGATATCGACCGCGATGGCGCGATGGGTGGCCCGAACGTCGCTGCGACCGATGCGCTGGCCCGTGCCGTCGACATCCCGGTTATTGCATCGGGTGGCGTATCGTCGCTGTCCGATCTGTGTGCCCTGAAGGCGACCGGGACGATTGCGGGCGCGATCTCTGGTCGGGCGTTGTATGACGGAGCGATTGATCTGGCCGAGGCGCTGTCGACATTGAACGACTGACCGCCCAAGGCCTCCAGCCTGGCCATGTGGCAGGTGCTGATCTGTTCTCACTCGCGTCGTCTGTTGGCGACGGGCCAGCGGAGCATAAGAATGCGGACACCATCGTGGTCAGATTCGCAAGGATTGGACCGATGCTGGCGAGAGGTGCGGTTTCAAAGTCGGATTGATCTGCCTGACCCCGCGCCTTCCGGACGAAGGCGCGGACAGTCGCTGAATTATTCCGCAGCCTTTGCGGTCAGCTTCTGCAAAGCACCCGCCGACATTTTCACAGACTCGCTCTCCAGGTCGACGTCCAGCCCGGAAAACATCTCATTCGGGGATTGCCACGTAATGACTGTGCCGTTGTCGCCTTCGGACACCAAAACCCGCAGGGGCAGGATCAGACCGGCGCGCAGATCCTGCTGCATGACAGGGGTTCCTACTTTCGGATTACCGAAAATCAGAAGCTGGCTTTCCGGCAACTCCATATCGACCGATCCGGCGGCGTCCGAATGATCAACGCGTGCGATGACCGACGCGCCCGCGCCTTCGACGGCGGCGACCAGTTTGTCCATCGTCTCGGATACGGAATAAGGTGATGCCAGCGTCTCAAGTGCTACGGCGGGCATGGCAAGGGTAATTGCCGTAACGGCCCCGAGGATGGTACGGATCATATTTTTCTCCCAATCATGATACAGGTAAACCCCGGCCATCTGACGTCTGTTCCCGCTTCACGCAAAGGTCATCGGCGGGGGCCCGCTAACGTCGCCTGCCACCGCCTGCCATCCCTGCCCTTGTCAGGACCGCGAAACCCGGCCACACCGCAACCATGTTGAAAACGCGCATCATCCCCTGTCTGGACGTGGCCGATGGCCGCGTGGTCAAAGGTGTTAACTTCGTCGACCTGATTGATGCCGGCGATCCGGTCGAATCCGCCCGCGCCTATGACGCTGCGGGCGCGGACGAGCTGTGCTTTCTGGATATTCACGCCACACATGAAAATCGCGGCACGATGTATGATCTGGCAACGCGCACGGCCGAGGCCTGTTTCATGCCGCTGACCATTGGCGGCGGCGTCCGCACTGTAGAGGATGTGCGCAACCTGCTGCTGGCGGGGGCCGATAAGGTCAGCTTCAATTCCGCCGCCGTGGCAGACCCTGACGTGCTGTCCCGCGCTGCCGACAAGTTCGGCAGCCAGTGCATCGTCTGCGCCATCGACGCCAGGACCGTCGCCCCCGACAAATGGGAAATTTTCACCCACGGCGGACGCAAGCCGACGGGCATCGACGCTGTCGAATTCGCCCGTCTGGCCGCCGAGCGGGGTGCAGGCGAGATACTTCTGACATCGATGGATCGGGACGGCACCAAGGCCGGGTTCAATATTCCCCTGACCCGTGCCGTGTCGGATGCGGTAACGATTCCGGTAATCGCGTCTGGCGGCGTCGGCGACCTGGACCACCTGGTCGAAGGCGTGACCGAGGGCCACGCCTCCGCCGTTCTGGCCGCGTCGATCTTTCACTTCGGAACCTATACCATCGGCGAAGCCAAGACACATATGGCAGCCGCCGGTATCCCGATGCGATTGGAAGGATGACCATGTCCGACAGACCCCACACCCTGGACCGATTGTGGTCGACCATCGAAGACCGGCGCGGCGCCGACCCCGACCAAAGCTGGACGGCGCGGCTTCTCTCGAAGGGTCCGGAAAAATGTGCGGAAAAGTTCGGGGAAGAAGCAATCGAAGCGCTGATCGAAGCCGTTAAGGGCGACACGGACGCCCTCACGCGCGAAGGGGCCGACGTTCTTTATCATTTCTGCATCATGCTGGCATCGCGCGGCGTCACGTTGAAAGACGTGTTATCTGAACTGGACCGTCGCCACGGAACGTCCGGTGTTGCGGAAAAAGCTGCGCGCAAGCACTGATATGTCGGATCTTTCCGGCCGTTTGAAATTTCAGAAAAACAGAACTTCAGCACTCAACAGTGCCAGTTTCCGCCGGACGGCCCGGATCTTAAAAAGTTGCAAGACGACGCGCCGGATGCGGAACCTTTGCGCCGCCTTGCGTGTTGCCCGGATGACCAACCTGCAAACAGGTCAACCGCTCAACATCAAGGAGACTAGGATGAAAACCCTTTTCGCGTCTACAGCCATTGTAATCGCCATGGCCGCACCCGCATTCGCCGACGCGCACACGGCGTCAGCCTTCGTTCCGTCAATCGACACGGAAGCCCTGCGTGCATCCGATCTGATGGGTGCCCGTCTGTACGTCACCGAAACTGACGTCGAAATGGATGCCGGCTTGTCCGACGAATGGGACGACGTTGGCGAAATTTCTGACATTATAATCGGCAACCAAGGCGGTATAGACGCCGTTTTGGCCGATATCGGTGGCTTTCTCGGCATGGGCGAGCGCACCATTGCTGTGAACATGGATGATCTCAAATTTGTGTCGGATGGACCTGATGCCGATGACTATTTTGTCGTGCTGACCGGCACGCAAGCTCAGTTGGAAGCGGCGCCCGAATTCGATAACGATTTCGTTGAAGGACGCACCCGTGCCGAAGTTAATGCCGAGCGCGATGCCGAACGCACTATGGGAGATGCCGAGCGCACTGAGGAAAATGCCGAGCGCACTCTGGAAAACGCCGAAGTCGAAGTAGAAGAAGCAGGCGATGCAGTCGTAACGACGACTGCCCGGACCGTTGAGGAAGCGGGAAACGCCGTGGACAACATGGCTGATGGCGCCGCCGGAATGATGTCTGCTCCGATGATGGAGCGTGACGGCTACCAGCTGGTCGACAATTCCGCGCTGACCACCGAAGAGCTGACCGGCACCTCGGTCTACGGCACTAACGATGAGCGGATCGGAGAAGTCGGCGAACTTCTGATGACCGACGATGGCAAGCTGGACAAGGCAATCATCGACGTTGGCGGCTTCCTGGGCCTTGGCGAAAAGCCTGTCGCCGTGTCGATGGACAGCCTGACAATCCTGCGGGCCGATGGTGATACGCGCGTTTATATCGACGCCACCGAAGAGCAGCTGGAAAGCATGCCGGACTACGAATACTGATCCCGATACATTCCCTCGTATAGATCAGTGGCCCGTCGCATATTGCGGCGGGCCTATTCCGTTGTGGTCGAGACAGTCTTCACGGAAGGCGCGAACTGACGATTCCTGTGTTGATACCGCCCTGTCGCAACTCACCGAACAGGCGTTGATATTCGATCTTGGGGCATCGGTCCTGAATGAGCGTGATCCCTGCCCCCCCGCAAATCGTGGCGGCTTCGGGGCTGGTTATGCCCACCTGCAACCACACACAGGACAGGCCCGGCAATACACGCACACCTTCCTCCACAAGTGCCGGCACGGCCTCGGGTCTGCGGAAGATATCGAGAACATCGACCGGCGCCCCGATGTCGGACAGTCCGGCCAGAACCGTCTCGCCAAACAGTCTCGTGCCGGCATGGACCGGGTTAACCGGAATCACCCGGAACCCGCGCAGCGATAGATAGCGCGCAACAAAATGGCTGGGTCGAACAGGATTCGGTGACACGCCAACGCAGGCGAAGGTGCGCGCTGTCGTCAGGACATGCCGCAAGTCTGTATCGGAGGGGTTCGTCAACATGGCTGTATGAAACGACAAAAAAAGGCCCGCGACAATGAAGCGCGGGCCTGAAGGTGTGGAACGAGGGACAGTGAATGAAAAACGAGGGTTCCAAACTCGTCTTCCTCAGACATGTAGGTAACGATTGTGCTCGAAAGAAGTTCCGCTCACGTCAATGTTTTTTTCTGTAACGATGAAGCGATGGCGATCAATCGAAAATATCTTCGATCTCGTCGATGATTTCCTCAAGCAATTTCGACATGAAGCTTTTTGGTTTGCGCCGCTTTTTGATGGGTCTGGCAACCTTTGTAGGGGCATGGCGCGCCACGGCACCGGCCTGCGCCGGTCGCAGGCGTTTCATCTGCGTCAAGGGCGCACCGCATGATCCGCAAGCCAATGCGTGATCACGGTGGCGCAGCGCTGTGCGGCGTCCACAATAGCAGCATGTCGCCAGCCGTTCAGGCATCATCCCCCCCTGCCCGAATTCGTCCCTGGCTCAACGCGAATAACCCAACGGCAGCAGCGTTCGAGACATTCAGAGATCCGAAGCCTCCTGCCGGATCGATCCGCACTATCCGGTCGCACAAGGTTCGCGTCCGGTCGCGCAGGCCCGGCCCCTCGGCTCCAAGAACGATGGCCGTGGGGGTTGTTGTCAGGGCCACTGCGGCTTCGGTCAGGGTTTCCGGCGCTTCGCCATCCAGCCCGACAAGGGTGTAGCCCATGTCTTTCAACCGTTCCATCGCGTCGCCCAGATTGCCGACGCGTAAATACGGTTGCCGTTCCAACGCGCCCGACGCCGTCTTGGCCAGCGCCCCGGTTTCAGGCGCGGAATGACGGGACGGCGCGATGACGGCCCGAGCACCAAACACCTCGGCAGACCGCAGGATCGCACCCGCATTGTGCGGATCGGTCACCCGGTCCAGCAGGACCAGCAGGGGCGCATTGCCGCTGCCGGGCCTGGCCAGGTCTTCGAGACGTCCCCAGTCCAGCGCCTTGACCTCCAGCGCGGCCCCCTGATGCACCGATCCAGGGTCGAGCGGGACAGGAAACTTGCGCGGATCGGCAATTTCGGGCGTCATGCCTGACTGCGGCACAACGTCTTCCAGCCGGTCGGCGGCATTCTTGGTCAACACCAATCGCAAACGGTCCCGCATCGGGTTCGCCAGCGCATCGCGCACCGCATGCAGCCCGAACAGCCAGACCGTCGACTGGGCGGCGGCACGACGCGCCTGCTCCTTTTCGACCACCCATTTCGGCTTTTGCACCATGATGTTTCCCCGATCCGACCAGTCTTGTGTTGCAGGCCTTATCGCGCGTGTGCCCAAGGGCCACAACACCGCTTGACCCCACTGGGCGGCCCCGCTATCCCCGCCGCCAGTGGGCGACAGGCCGCAAGGTGTGGCAGGGGACTGTAACTCCCTCGAGGCGACTCACGCCTGGTTCGATTCCAGGGTCGCCCACCAATTTCAAAACAACGAAAATTCCCGAATCCGCCAAGGCTGCGGTGGGGAAGGGATGCGCAGACTGCACTCCTATTTTACCCTATGCCCTTTGAAAAAAGGGAGGGGCCCAATGTTTACGAGTTTTATATCCGCTTGTGCGATGGTCTCAGGGCTTTGCGTAACTGCCAAAGCCTCACTGCCTATCCCGGAGTTGAAATGCTCTGGGAGCCCTGAGGCTGCCGCTCAGAGAACCGGCATCCCCGTCAGCACATTCGCCAGCGCCGCGCCGTGCATGTCCCGATCGCGCGCGCTACCCTGAATCTGCGGGCGCGGCAGACTGATCTTCACGACGTTCAGTTCCGGCAGATCAAAGCGTTTCAGCCCGCTAGCGCGCAACCGTTCGGCAAAAACCTCGGTCGGGATGACCACTACACGCTCATAACCATCCGCGTTGCAAAAGATGTCGATCGTGATCCAGAACGGCCCCGCGTTCTTGGACCGGATGCGCTCAACGATCTGGCCCAGTTCAGACATCCACGACCTCCAGTCGGAAACCATCCATAGGATCGTCCAGCGCCAAAACATGATGCAGCACGAATTCGTATTGCGGTCCAAGGTCCATTTCGGGCGGGGAATACGGGAAGGCAAAGGTTGGCATCGGTTCCTCTGGCGTCAGCGGATGGTGCAGCAGCAGGGGGTTCACCGTCTTGGCCACCTCGCGCGCTGTTGCGGGGTCGGGAGCGATAACCTGCGCCAGAATGCCGATCTCGTTTGGTAAGGCAACTCCCGGCTCCGACGCACCCAAGGTGGCGTCCTTTCCGATGCGGCGCAGCTCCAGATCATATTCGACGTCACCCATCCGCTCAGAGACCTTGCTGCGGGCACGGGCCAGGAGTGAAGCGCACCAGTCGTCGATCTCCGCGACATAACGCGGGTCACGGATCAGGACGAGTGACATGACCCCCTGCCCCGCAACACGCGCGCCCTCCAGCTTCACGGTATAGGGCGCGGCGTGCCATTCGCTGCCCTCGACCCGCACGGACTTGCCCTGCGCTTCGTATGTCGCCGCCGATACGTCCAGATGACCACCCGGTTCGTGCAGTACGATCGGGTCAGAATTCTCGTATAACAGATGCGCCGCCACCGTTCGGGGCGTGGCGACAGAGGCTTCGGCCATAGGCGTTACTGTGAATCCGTTCGCGTCGAACAACAGCTCGATCACGCCGGTATCAGGGTGCGTGCAGCAGAGCGCGCCACATTCGCCCACCTTGGCCCCGTGCCATGCCGCGCCCAAATGGCAGCCATTTGAAATCGGCAAGGCCGCAAGGATCGCCGTGTCGGTGGTGCGTCCACAGATCACGATTTCGGCCCCCGTCTCCAGCGCGGCCTGAACCTGTTCGACCCCGGCCAGGGCGACGATGTTGCTGCAATCGGCAAGCATGGCCGGATCGACATCCGGCGCGCCGGACAGCGGCGTCACCTTCGCCCATTCCCTGGCCAGCATGGCCGGGTCCCGGTCGCAATAGAGCACCGCGATTTTGGCGGAACGCCCTGCCTCGGCCAATACCTCGCGCGTGATATCCAGCAGCCAGTCGACCGCAGACCCCGCTCCGCAGGTGCCTGCCGTGCCGATCATCAGCGGGCAACCGGCCCTGTGTGCCGCGTCGATCAGCGCGCCCCATTCGGCCTTGGTCTGGGCGCGGGAATACTTGCTGACGCCGCGGCCCAGATAGGCAGGACCGCTGTCCGTCGATCCGCCGTCGATGGCGATCAGGTCCGGCTTGCGCTTCAATCCGGCCTCCAGCGCTTCCTCATCCCAGCCAAGGCCAAGCGCCCCGGCTGGCACCAGTACTCTAGTCGATGGGTTTGGCATGATCAGGCACTTCCATTTCTGGTAGGGTAGGCTTCTTTATGATGCGACGCAGGAACAGCGGCGCAACAAATCCGGTGACAGCAGCCACCCAAAGCCCGATGGATATGCCCGAAGAGAAAAGGAACGATGCATCCCCCGCCGACAGGGTCATCGCCTGCCGCAGCGAGTTTTCCATAGCATTTCCCAGCAGAATGCCAAGGATGATCGGCACGGTCGGAATATCGAGCTTGCGGAATATCCAGCCCATGACCCCGAAGGCGATCATCAGCAGCATGTCGTAATAGCTGCCGGTCAAGGAATAGATGCCGACGAAGCTGACCATCATCACGCCCGGCAGAAGCAGCGCAGGCGGCACAGTCAGGACCTTCACGAAAATCTTCACCAGCGGTACGTTCATGAACAGCAGTACGAAGTTCGCGATCAGCAGCGATGCAATCAGACCCCAGACCACTTCGGGCCGGTTGGCGAAAAGCGTTGGCCCTGGCGTGATGTTCAGCGTCATCAGGACGGCCAGAAGAACGGCAGTCGTCCCGGACCCCGGTACGCCCAGGGTCAGCATGGGGACCAGTGCGCCACCCGCAGCGGCATTGTTTCCGGCCTCGGGCGCGGCGACCCCCTTTGCGACCCCGGTGCCGAAACCTGCCTTGGACCCGCCAATGGATTTTTCCATCATGTAGGTCAGGAAACTGCCCAGCGAAGCACCTGCCCCCGGCAGGACACCGGCGATGAACCCCAGGATCGAGGATCGAAGCATTGTCCAGCGCGTCGACCAGATCTCGCGCCACGGCACGGTCACCTTGTCAAGCTTCACGCCCAGGGCGGACCCGCGGCCGTGGCTTTCGATAAAGACAAACACCTCGGACACCGCGAATAAACCAACGATGGCGACAAGGAAGTCGATACCATCGTTCAGATGCAGGTTGCCGCCGGTGAAGCGCGTGACGTTGTTGTTATCGATTCCGATCATCGCGATCCCAAGACCGATGGCCGAGGCCAGGGCCGCCTTGGCCTGGTTCTTGGAGGCGATGCCGCCCAGCGTCGAAAACGCCAGCAGGTAGAGCGCGAAATACTCCGCCGGACCGAACAGATAGGCTACGCGCGCCAAGATCGGGGCAACCAGCGCCAGCATGATCGTGGCGAAGAGTGCGCCAACGAAGGACGCCACGCCCGAAATGACCAGTGCATCGCCCGCGCGGCCCTGTTTGGCCATCGGATAGCCGTCGAGGGTGGTCATCATCGCAGGCTCGTCACCCGGAATGTTCAGCAGGATCGAACTGATCCGGCCGCCGTACATTGCGCCATAGTAGACAGAGGTCAGCAGGACCAGCGCGGCCGTCGCATCAAGACCCATGGAGAAAGTGATGGGGATCAGAAGGGCTACGCCGTTCGATGGGCCAAGCCCCGGAAGCGCACCGACGATGGTGCCGATGAAACAGCCGATGATGGCAAGCATCAGCGTCCAGGGTGTCAGCGCGATGGAAAAGCCGAGGGCGAGGTTCGACAGGATATCCATATCAGAACCAGCCTTTCGGGACGCCCAGAAGGCCCAGCCCAAGCACGAACTTGAAAAGAACATAGAGACCGCCGGAAAGGCCGAGACCCGCTGCCACAGCGAACTTCGCGCGCGGGTCGATCTGATAGCTGAGGATCGCGGCGGCGATGGCGGTCGGGATCAGAAAGCCCAGCGGCTTGATCGCATAGGCATAGGCCACGAGCGTCAGCATCGCCATAAGCAGCGTTCCGACAGTGCGCAGGGGCGGAAATTCGGGGTCCGGATCGGGTTTCACGATCAACATCAGACCACAGACGACAGACACACCCGCCACGATCAGCGGAAACGTCTTGGGGCCAACCGGATCAACGATGAACCCTTGTTTGAATTGCAGGGCGGCGACCCCGTAGGCCACCGCCACCAAGACGACGACCACACCGAAAATGCGGTCGCCCTTGCCGTTCGAAAGGTTCATGCCGGGACCCCCGAAAAAGTCCCGCCATGATCATTCGCAGTGCGAAGCATTGGCACATTGCACGGTTTCGCGGGCGTGTGACCCGATGCTTCGCGGCACATCACTGGATGATGCCGATTTCGCGCGACAGCGCCTGAACGTCCGCGATGTTCTTGTCGATGAACGCCTGGAAATCGTCGCCTACGACGGTGAACGGGGCAAGACCGTTGTCGGCCATCGCCTGCTGCCACTCCTCGCTGTCGGCCACGGCCTGCAACTTGGCGGCCCAGTCGTTGAACGTCTCGTCCGACACGCCCTTGGGCACATAGAGACCACGCCAGTTGACGGCGACCACATCGACGCCCTGTTCCTTGGCGGTCGGAATGTCGAAGCCGGGCACGCGCTCGTCGGCGAGAACGGCGATGGCACGTACGTCACCGGATTCGAGGAAGCCCACGACTTCCGACATGTCCCCTGTCATGCCCTGGGTGAACCCGCCGATGGTCTGGGTAATCGCATCCGCGCCACCGTCGACACCGATGTAACGGATCGAACGCACGTCCTCGACGCCATAGGCCTTGGCCAGCTGCAGGACTTTCAGGTGGTCGAAGCCCCCTGCTGCGGAGCCACCGGCAAAGGCGACCGAGCCGGGATCGGCTTTCATCGCATCCAGTAGATCGGTCAGGTTCTGATAGGGGCTATCGGCAGCCACGACGATCACACCGGGATCGGCCCCGATGGCACCGACGAAGCGGACCTGATCGGCGGTCGCGCCGCCGTAGGCATCCTGCGCCAGACGGGTGGCGGTTGCCTGCGATGCGGCCACGATCAGATCGGAGTCATCGTTGCGTTCGTTCACCACGGTCGTGAAGGCCACGCCGCCGCCGCCACCGGCCATGTTGGTGACCTGAATCGGCTGATCGACTTCGCCGATATCATACATGATTTTGCCGATCTGGCGGCAGGTAAAATCCCAGCCACCGCCAGGGTTGGCAGGCGCGATGCATTCAGCCGCGGATGCGGAACCGCCCACGAAAATGGCTGCACCCGTCAGCAGGGCGCGGAGTTTGTTGGTCATGGTGTCCTCCCAGACATTGGGCCGGTCTGTGCATCCGGCCTTCGGCTGCGAACGGTAACATCTGCGCCACAAGGTTCAATCCCTGTTTGTCGGTCTTTTTGCCAGCCCGTAACTGCAAAAACACCGCGTTTGCAGTCAGGACCTGTCCGGGGCGGTGGGTTTTATCGTGTGCTCCCTTGCGGGCAGGAAGCCTTCTGCATCCCCGAGAAACAGGCCGACCTTTCGGAGTTTCGGCACGCTGTCACAAACGACCTTGACCACGATCAGCGCCGGAACGGCCACGACCATTCCCATCACCGACCATATCCATGCGAAGAACGCGACCGACAGGAAGACCATGGTTACGTTCAGTCGCAGACGCTGGCCGACAAGCGCCGGGGTAATGAATTGTCCTTCGAGTGAGGTCATGGCGTAATATGTTCCGAACACGCCCAGTGCCATCCATGGATCGAGAAATGAAACATACGCAATCAGCGCCGAGATAACCGCCCCGACAACTGCACCCACGAAGGGCACGAAATTCAAAAGCGCGGCCATGATCCCGATCAACCATGGGGAAGGCATCTCCCACCACCACATTCCGGCTCCGATCACCACGCCCAGTGCCGCATTGATCAACGTGATCGCGCCGAGATAATTTCCCAGCCGTGCCTCGATCGTGCGGATCATCGTAACAGTGTTTTTCTTGTCCTGAAACCGGTCCGAGACCTTCACCGCTTTCTGAATAAACATATCCCCTGACGCCACCAAGAAGAACAGCAGGGAAATCGCGAATATGATCTGACCCAGCAAAGCAGGCGCGACCGATACGACCGAGGTTGCCAGACCGACGTCATCTACGACCTCGACCTGCATAGGGGGCTGTTCCCCCGTCGCTTCGAGTACCCGCCCCGAAGCGTCGGCTGCCTGTGTCAATGGCTCCAGCAGTCCGCCCGGCCCCTTCAGTGTGGACATCAGATCTTCAAACAGACCCGGAATGTCGGTGACGAATTCATAGACCGGCTCGCTCAGCGCCAGAATGCCCAGGAAAAGCCCGGCACCGATCGAAATTGTGAAGAGTGCAGCTGAAACCGGTGCAGGAATACCGACTCGCTCCAGCGCACGACGCGGCGCGTTGAGGATGAAGTAGCCAAGAATTGCGGTCGTCACGGGGATCAGGAATTGCGACGCAAAAATCAGCCCCTGTATCAGAAGCAGAATGAAGATACCTGTGACCGGAATGGCCAAGGGATGTCGTGTGGAGGTAGGAGGGGCCGGAATTTCAGTTTCCGATTTCTTGCCCGAAAGGTCCGGCATCTCGCCAGAAGGGTCAGCTTGCAGCGCCAAGTTCATCCGCCTTTTTCGCGCCGCGGTGACCCATGGGTTCACGCGCGCCGGTTGTTGTGTCCCGCGCCGTCTGTGCCTCGATCTCGGAATTCAGTTCGGCCCCCAGAAGCACGACATAAGCGGACAACCACATCCACATCAGCAGAACGATGACGCCAGCTATTGAGCCGAATGTCTCGTTATAACTGCCGAAATTCTGAACATAGATGGAAAACCCGATTGACGCGACGACCCAGAGCAGGCTGGCCGCGATTGCGCCCGGCGTCAGCCAGCGCAGCTTGGCAGGCGATCGATCCGGTCCCCAGCGATACAGGATGACAACGCCCGACACGAAGATCAGAGCCATCGGAATATAGGCTAGGATCTGCACCAGAGTCTCCATTCCCGGAGCGATGGTGACAAAGGCCAGAACGATAGGAACGACAATAATCAGCATAGCGGCAATCAGGACGCCCAATATCATCGAGATCGTCATCGCCAGAGTCATGAGCTTCAGCCGGATAAAGCCGCGCGTCTCCTGCTCGTCATAGGCGACGTTAAGGCCCTGGATCAGACTTCCGACACCCGCAGATGCCGACCAGAGCGCCAAAGCAATACCAAGGATCAGACCAAAGGTCAGACCCGCGTCCTGACCGTCGGCGACCGACTGGGCCTGCGTCAAAAGAATTTCGCTGACGTCCGGGGGCACGACTTTCCCGACCCCTTCCAACGCAGCAACAAGCTCTTCCGGTTGATAGAGCAACCCTGCCAGAGCCATCAGGGCGGTAATCGCCGGAAAAATCGCTAGAAGCCCGTAAAATGCTATGCCTGCAGCGATCAAACCTACGTTGTCGTTCGTGATCTCATTTTTCAGACGCCATGCGATATCTTTCCAACCCTTCGCGGGAATGGCCATAGGCTTTCCGGCGTTCCGACCACGTCCCGGCTGCTCGGCGTCTGCCTCGGCAGTAGTGAGAGGTTGGTTCAAATCGGTCATGCAACGCTTTTCCTCGGTTTCGGCCCATCGGACGAATGAAACCTGTCCGCCGGATCCGAGGCGCGGTTCAAACGTCCCCGTTGCTCCAGATGGCTGCGCAGCAGGTCCACGTTTCGACGGTTGGCCCGCAGTCCCACATCCAGGATATCGCCGACGATCGGCACGGACCCGATCAGCCAGTCCAGCCCCGTATTTCCGGCCATTCGCAGTTTGACACCATTCGACGCACCCATGCGATGCGCTTCCAGCCAGATATAGGCGGCGGGGGCCAGTGCGGCGATGTCGCCGATGCCCGGAACAAGCCCCAGTATCGCATCCCAGCCGAACCGAATATTCGTCAGCGGCAGGCGATAGCGGCTGTCGAGGTTATTCGCCAGCCGGTCAAGACGGTCGATGCGGGCCTGCGTGTGGGGCGTCATGGGCGTGCTCTCCTGCGGGAAACAGACGCACGAGGATGCGCGAGGGTTCCCGTCGCTTTGAAGAATGCCGCGCGATGCGACCGCCCCTCCCTTCCGTAAGTTATGCGGCTGCGGCCGGATCGGATGTCCACGCACGTATCTGCAACGCCACCACCGGCGCCAGCAGCGCCACGCCCACCGCCATCGTCACCAACCCCGGCGCGATGAAGAGGAACGCCACCAGACCGACCCACCATCGCTGAATCCTGGGCAGCGGCGTCAGCAGGAAACCCGAGAACGCCACACCCAGCGACGCGATGCCCAGCGCCGCGCCGGTCAGGGTGATCGCGAAGGCGGACCAGGTGAACCCGTCGGCCACCAGCAGAAGTGATGGTGAATAGACGAAGACGAAGGGCACCAGAGCCTTGGCGATGCCCAGCCGGAACGCAGTATTGCCCGTCTTGAACGGATTGGCCCCGGCGATACCCGCAGCGGCATAGGCCGCAAGTGCGACGGGCGGCGTGATGTCAGCCAGCACGCCATAGTAGAAAACAAAGAAGTGCGCGACCAGCGGCTGTACTTCCTGCACGGCCAGCGCGGGTGCGGCGACGGCGACGAGGATGATATATGTCGCTGTCGTCGGAATACCCGCGCCCATGATGATGCAGGCGATGGCGATCAGGATCAGCGATATGAACAACGACCATTGCCCGACCCCGAAGAAGTTGAAGGGCCAGAACCCACCCAGCACGCCGCCGATATCGTTGGCCGTCTGGACCACGACATAACCCAACCGGAAACCGACGCCCGTCAGGGTCACGACGCCCACGATGACGCCCACCGTCGCCGCAGCGGCACCAACGGCAAGCGTGTTCTTTGCCCCCGCTGCCAGAGCGTTCCACAAGTCCACGAACGTCAATCGATTCACCGGGTTCAGAACACCCACGACGATACAGGCGAAGATGCCGTAGACGGCGGCGTAATCCGGCGTCCAGCCGTTCAGGATCATGTAGACCAGCAGGACCAGCGGGATGATCGACAGCCAGTGCTGGCGCAGCACGACCCCCATCTTGGGCAACTCGCTGGCCTTCAATCCACGCAGGCCCAGCCGCTTCGCCTCCAGATGGACCATGATAAAGATGCCGAAGTAATGCAGCATCGCGGGGAATAATGCGGCGGCCAGCACATCGCGCAACGGAATTTCTAGATATTCAACCATGATGAAGGCCGCAGCGCCCAGGATCGGCGGCGTGATCTGGCCGCCGGTGGATGCCGTCGCCTCGACCGCGCCGGCGAAGTGCGGCGGATAACCGACCTTCTTCATCGCCGGAATGGTCAGCGCACCGGTCGTCACCGTATTGGCGATGCTGGACCCCGAAATCGTACCCATGAACGCCGACGAAAAGATCGCCACCTTGGCCGGACCGCCGGAATAGCGCCCGGCAATGACCATGGCGATGTCGATGAACAACTGCCCCAGCCCGATGCGCGTGGCCAGCACTCCGAAGACGATGAAGAGGAACACGTATTTTGCCATCACCCCGATGGCGATGCCGTAGATGCCCTGATTGGTCATATAGAGGTGGTTGATCAGGCCCAGCCATGACGTCCCGCCATGCTTGAGAAGGCCCGGTGCCCATGGGCCGAACAGTGCGAACAGCACGAAGACCAGTGCGATCAGCGGCAGGGTCGGACCGACCGAGCGGCGGGTTGCTTCCAGCGTCAGGATCAACAACGCAGTGCCCATGAACACATCCAGTTGCGACGGATTGCCGACGCGCACGGCCAGCGCCTCGGGTGGCAAAAGGGGCAGATACATCGCCGAGGCCACGGCCAGCACCGCGAACACCATGTCCAGGATCGGAATGCCTCCGATCCGCCACCAGGCCCGCGCGGGCAGATCCGTCGATGGCGCGCGCCGCCATCCGAACAGCAGGAACACAAGGCCCAATACGAACGAGATGTGAATGCCCCGGTGCAGCAACTCGCGGATCAGGCCGAAGCCCCCGGCGTAGATGTGATACACCGACATCGCCACGAGGAGCGCTGAAATGATGGCACCAAGTATCGGACCGGTGGGGCGGAACGCGGTTTCCGGGTCATACTTGCGTTCGATCTCGGCCAGTTGTTCCGGGGTCAGTTCCGGCCTGTCGTCAGATGTCGTATCGGATGCAATGTCGGTAGACGTCATGGCGGGCCTCTGATGTCAGGGTGAGGCGCGGGCCAGCGGCCAGCGGACACGTCGAATGAGGGTGGGCAGGCCCGCAGCGCAGGCCCGCCCGTTCGGATCTGACGAAGCGTCGATTACTTCAGGATTCCGACTTCCCTGTAGAATCGTTCAGCCCCGGCATGCAGCGGGACGCCAACACCGTTCAACGCGGTCTCCAACGTGATGGAGCTGCCCTTGGCGTGGCCTACGTCCAGCAAAACGCGCGACTGTTCGTTCCACAGTGCCTTGGTGATCTCGTAGATCAGGTCGTCGTCGGCTTT
This sequence comes from Jannaschia sp. L-14R, assembly GCF_056857695.1. Taxonomy (NCBI): domain Bacteria; kingdom Pseudomonadati; phylum Pseudomonadota; class Alphaproteobacteria; order Rhodobacterales; family Roseobacteraceae; genus Jannaschia; species Jannaschia sp. L-14R. The sequence goes on along the minus strand of NZ_JBSXNP010000010.1, from coordinate 120,816 downwards.
GGCCGATGTGAACCACTGCGCTCCGACCGAAATCGTGCCCGCGCCTGCGACGCCTTCATACGTCCCCTCCGGGATCTCGCTTGCGGCGAAGAAGCCGTATGCGTCGGTCAGCTTGGCGCTTACGTCACCGTCGATCGGAACGATCTTGATGTCGGTGGCTGAGGCCAGTTCGACCACCGCTCCCGTCGGGTACCCGGCAACAGCGAAGAAAGCGTCGATCTGACCGTTACGTAGCGCGTTGGCCGCGTCTGAACCTTTGAGCGCCTCGACCGTGATATCAGCCTGGCTCAGGCCACCGGCCTCCAGGATCAGGTTCGCATCGACATAGGTGCCGGATCCCGGCTCATCCAGCGAAACGCGCTTACCCTTGAGATCCGCGACCGAGTCGATGCCGCTGTCAGCCAAGGCGACCAGATGGATATGCTCTTCGAACAGGGCGGCGATGGTCCGCAGGTCTTCCGCGGGCGGCTCGCCCTCCATGGTGCCGGTGCCGGTATAGGCCCAATAGGCCACGTCCGACTGGGCAAATCCGCTGTCGCGCAAGCCCGAGACGATTGCGTTGATGTTATCGACCGATCCGCGCGACGACACGGCGGAGGCGATCAGCCCCTCGACCCCGCAGCTACCACCCTCGCCGCATTCGCGCGATCCAGGTGGTCTTGAGATCGCGTTGGCGATGACGCCACCGACCGGATAATAGGTGAAAGACGTGCCTCCAGTCCCGATGGTGAAGAACTTGAGGTCCTGCGCGCTGGCAGCCCCCGTCAGCCCGAGGGCCAGTACCGCCGACAGCGCAGCAGTCTTGAATGTGTGGATCATCATCGTCTCCCTGAGTTGAGGTCTTTTCGACCTTTCATGCCGCCACGTTGACCGAGGGGAAGAGGATTGACAACAGCATCCTCGTCACCGCCGCATCGCGATGGCCTGCCCGGCCGCGGCCCCCGAAGACCATGCCCACTGGAAGTTGTAACCGCCCAGCCAGCCGGTTACGTCCACCGCTTCGCCGATGGCGTAAAGGCCCGGAACCGTCCGCGCCTCCATCGTTTTCGACGACAGCGCGGCGGTGTCGATGCCGCCCGCCGTGACTTCGGCCTTGGCATACCCTTCAGTGCCCGACGGTCGGAACGTCAGGTCGGTCAGGATGTCGGCGGCCCGGTCCAGATCGGCGTCGGAGACGTTACCCAGTTCGGTCGTCACCCCGATCCGCGTGGACAGAACATCGGCCAGACGGACAGGCAGATGTTCTGTCAATGCAGCCTTCATGTGCGCGCGCGGCATGCGCTTGCGCGCGGCGCGCAGCTTGCCTGCCGCGTCCGGCAGCACGTTCAGCGACACTGTGTCACCGGGCGACCAATAGGACGACACCTGAAGAATGGCGGGACCGGACAGGCCCTTGTGGGTGAACAACGCCGCCTCCTGAAAAGATCGGCCGCGTGCCCGTGCCGTGGCCGGGCAGGACACGCCCGAAATCTCACGAAAGGGCATGTCATCACCGCCCAGCGTGAACGGCACCAGCGCCGGACGCGGCGCCACGAGCCCCAGCCCGAACTGCCGCGCGATGTCGTAGGCCACGCCGGTCGCACCCATCTTGGGGATGGATGGCCCGCCGGTTGCGATGACCAGTTGCGGCGCGCTGGCCCCGGCGACCCGGAACTGCCCGTCCGCATGGGTGACGGCACCCAGTTGCGTCGACAGCCGAACATCCACTCCGCCGCGAGCGCATTCATCCAGCAGCATCGCCACGATCTGGCGGGCCGATCCGTCGCAGAACAGTTGCCCCAGCGTCTTTTCATGCCAGTCGATGCCATGGCGTTCGACCAGTGCCAGAAAGTCCCACTGCGTATATCGGCTGAGCGCGGATTTCGCGAAATGCGGATTGTCGGACAGGAAGCATTCGGGTTCGGTGCCGGTGTTGGTGAAATTGCAGCGCCCGCCGCCAGAGATCAGGATCTTCTTGCCGGCCTTGTCGGCATGATCCAGCACCAGAACGCGCGCGCCCGCCTGCCCCGCCGTGGCCGCCGCCAGAAGCCCGGCGCCACCCGCGCCCAGAACAATTGCATCATACCGCATGGCGCGCCTTCTAGAACGCGTCATGCGGGGCGGCAATCGTCAGACAATCGGGCGGTGCGTTTATTCCAATGCCGCAGGCAGCCAAAGCGCGATATCGGGCAGCGCGATCAGGGCCGCCACCATCACCAGCATCATCACGACATAAGGGATCGTGCCCAGCATCACCTCGTTCAGCGACCCGGATTTCCGGGCACCCTGCACGACATAGAGGTTCAGGCCGACAGGCGGGGTAATCAGCGCCATCTCGATCAGGACGATCATCAGGATACCGAACCAGATCGGGTCGTAGCCCTGTTCCAGCACCAGCGGCACGATGATCGGGATGGTCACGACCATCAGCGACAGCGTCTCGATGAAGAAACCCAGCACGATATAGAGCACAACTACGACAAGGATCGTGCCCAGCGGCCCCAGACCCATTCCGTCCATGAAGGCCGTGATCTCTCGGCCCAGACCGGCAGAGGCCAGCGTGAAGTTCAGGAACGATGCCCCGATCACGATCAGCATGATCATAGACGTGATCTTGACCGTGCCCAGCAGACTGTCGCGCAGCATCGCGCCGTTGATTCCGCCGAAAAGGGCGGCGATCAGGAACGCACCCGCGACCCCCACGGCGGCGGCTTCAGTCGGCGTGGCCCAGCCGCGATAGATCGAGCCGACGATCAGCCCGAACAGCAGAATGATCGGGCCGAGATCAAGTAGTGCGAGCAGCATCTGCTGGATCGGAAATGTTCTCCGCACGCCGCCCAGCGACGGACGAATGACACATATCAGAACTGTGATTCCCATGAACGCCAGTGCCAGGGCCAGTCCGGGGACCAGACCAGCCAGAAACAGCCGAGGAATCGAGGTCTGCGTCAGAAAGCCATAGACAATAAGGTTTATCGACGGCGGGATCATGATGCCCAGCGTGCCGCCCGCTGCGATGGCGCCGGAGAAGAGTTTGGGGTCATAGCCCAGACGTTCGGCCTGTGGCATGGCGACCGTGGCAACAGTGGCGGCAGTGGCCACTGACGACCCGGATGTGGCGGAGAACATCGTGGCCGTGGCGATATTGGCATGGATCAGGCCACCGGGTAGCCAACTGACCCATCGGTCCAGCGCGGCATAGGTGCGGGTCGCGACGCCGGAGCGGACCAGAATTTCGCCCAGCAGAACGAAGAAAGGTATCGCGATCAGCGTGGCCGAATTGGACGATGACCACACCATGTTGCCGAGACCGCGAGACAGCGGAAAGGACGAAAAGAACGCATCGACGCCGAACCCCAGAAGAAACAGCACGATGCCGACCGGAATCGAGAGGGCCAGAAGCCCCAGCAGCCCGCCGGCGACCGCACCGATCATTGCAGCATCTCCTGCTCGGCGAAGGCACCGATGATGGCCTCGGTCTCCTCGGCGCGACCCCGCAGAACCATGGACAGCGCAAGGCAGGTGACCAGTGCCGAAACCGTTGCGAACCAGATCCAGCCGGCGAACCACGGGATCTGCACCCAGATCAGCGGCGTTTCCAGCGGCGTGTTGGCGCGGCTGCTGTTGGTCAGCGACCGCTCTACCACGGGCCAGGCCTGGATCGCGATGAAGGTGACCGTCGCCGTCAGCACGACCATCGAAAAGATATCGGCCACGGCCTTCAGGCCGGTTCCGCCGCGCGACCGCAGCAGGTCGATGCGGACATGCCCCAACTCCAGTAGGGTATAGGACATGCCCCAGGCGGTCCCGATAGCCATCGCGTAGCCCGCGATTTCATCGGTGCCGCCAAGCGACGAGCCCAGACGGCGGAGGATGATATCGGCCAGCACGAATGCGGCACAGGCCAGTAGCATTGCGCCAGTCGCCAGCGCGACCCAGCGGTTGATGCGCCGCAGCCTGTTGATCCAGATCAGTTCCATCGTCCGGGCCCCCATTCACATCCGGCCCGTCACTCGATCGTGACACCGACAACGGCACCCACGCTTTCGTTCCAGCGCTGTGCCCAATCACCGCCCGCGCGGTCCGCCCATTCCGGCAGAACCTCGGTCGTCAGGATATCGCGCGCTTTCTGGAAATCGGCGTCGGACACTTCGACCAGCGTCATCGACCGAGCCTCGCCCGAGGCACACTCGCCGTTACCGGTCAGGCAGGCGATGTCATTGACCAATGCGCCCTGCGCCGCGGCCCAGGCCGGATCCTCGAAATCGGCCTTGATCGAGGTGCGGATCGCGTCCTGCGTTTCGGCATCGAGGCTGTTCCACTTGTCGAGGTTCATCGCCGTCACGACCGAGTCCCAACCGCCCAGCGGCAGCGGCAGCAGATGGGTCGAGACTTCCCACCATCCGGCGGAATAGCCCGACCCTGCCCCGGTGACCGCACAATCGACGACGCCGTTCTGCAGCGCGCCCGGCACTTCGGCAAAGGACACGTTGACGCCCTCGGCACCGAGGGCTTCCAGCAGTTTGGCGGTCATGCGGCCGGAGGCACGGACTTTCAGACCGGTCAGATCATCCAGCGTGGCGATCTCTCCGTTGCAGAACACGACCTGTGGCGGATAGGGCGCGATCGCCAGCATTTCGGCGTTGAAACGGTCGCGGAAGATGTCGGCGACCATCGGCTTGGCGGCCTCGACCATCGCGCGGGCCTCGTCCGCCGTCAGTGCCACCAGGGGCACATCCAGACCTTCCAGTTCCGGCGCATCGGAAACGGCGTAATCGGCCACGGTCATCGCCACGTCATACACGCCCTGCCCCAGCAGCGGATAGATGTCGCCCAGCCCCAGGTTCATCTGATTGTGCGTCGTCATCTCGACCTCAAGGCCCGGCACTGCGGCAGGCAGGGTCTCGGTCCAGAACGGAGTTTCGTATTGCTGGTTCAGCGGCAGGCTGGACCAGCTGCCGACGACCGAAAGGGTTTGGGCCGCGGCGGGTCCGGCCAGAGCGGTGCCGAGGGCCAGAAGGGTCAGTGTGCTTTTCATGATCTCTCTCCTTGTTGTGGAATATACGTTTCTTGTCTTTATTCAGTGCGGAAGAACGGTGGTTTCCGCGTCCTCCGCCACGTCCGCGATCAGCATGTGGCCGGGGGCGTGCGTTATGCAGACTGCCAGCTTCGCCGCCTGCAACACGTTCTGGGGCGTAACGCCGCAGGCCCAGTAGACCGGCACTTCGTCCGCGCGCACTTCGACCGGTTCACCCCAATCGGGACGGTTCAGATCGCTGATGCCAACACCGACCGGATCGCCCATGCCGATAGGAATGCCGTGGGCCTGCGGAAAGGCGGCGCTGATCCGGTGTGCGTCCTCGACCCGGTCGCGGGCGACGGGGCGCATGGTGACGACCATTTCGCCGCCGAATGGCCCGGCAGGCACAAGTTGCAGCGACGATCGATACATCGGCACCGTCTGATCGCGTTCGATATGCCGCATCGGGATACCGGCCTTCATCAGCGCGTTCTCGAAGGTGAACGAGCAGCCCAGTGCAACGGTCACGAGATCATCGCGCCAGACCGATGTAATATCGGTCACCTCTTCGGTCAGATCACCATGTCGAAACACGCGATAGCGCGGCACATCGGTGCGGATGTCGATATCCCGCCCCAGCGTCGGCAGCATCGGATCGCCGGTCTCGGACACGCCGACGACGGGACAGGGCTTGGGGTTGCGCTGACAGAAGCGCAGGAAATCCAGCGCATGGGCTTCAGGCAGAATCGCGAGATTGCATTGCAGCTTGCCCGCCGCCAGCCCGGCGGTGTGGCGATCATAGCGGCCCGCACGGATGATCGCCCGCAGTTCCTGCGCCGACAACCCGGCAAGATCCGCATGACGAAGCGCGGGTGAGGGCATGGCAAAGACCTCGTTTGAAGCTCCCTGACAGGAGTGTCATGAAGTCGCCATCCGTTCCAACTTTCATTTCTTATATATACTGATCCGCTTTATGGATCATTCCCACTCCAGGCTTCAGCCACGGTCCGGGCCATCGCAGCCCCTGTCTCGGCCAGATGCCGTCGGGGGTCAGCTAGATAGGACGCCGTGAATTCCAACGGCGACGGCTGAAACCCCGGATCGAACTCCTCGATTTCACCCGCGTCGAGCAGACCCCTGGCCAGGGCGCGGGGATAGGGACCGACCGCGACCCCGGCCGCGATCATCTTCAGGCTGGCCGAGAGCGAGGCCGAAGAATAGATCCTTACCGACGGCCCATATCTCCGGGTCAGCATCTCCGACAGTTCCCGAAATGGCCGCGTCTTGGTGGCATAAGAAATCACTGGCACCCGCGCCAGATCGACCTCTTCCGCGCCACTGGCCCTGAACCAGTGCAGATCGAACTGCGGCAAAGCTACATTTTCAACCGTGAACTCGGACACCGGACCCATCAGGAAAGCCAGGTCCAGCCGACGCTCCAACAGCGCCGCCCGCAGGTTGATCGAGATATCGACCGTCAGATCCAGTGTTACCTGAGGATAATCGGCGCTGAACGCCTTGATGAAGGCGGGTAGCCAGCTTTGGGCGATGGTCTCGGACGCGCCGATGCGAAACAGGCCCTGAGTCTCGGCCGGGTCGGAAACGCGCTTGCGGATTTCCTCCTCCACGAACAGCATCTGTTCGGCATAGGTTATCAGCAACTGTCCCTGTCGCGTCAGAACGAAGCCGCCCGGTGCGCGATCGAACAATTGCTGCTGCAATTCCGCCTCGAGCGTGGCGATCCGGGCCGAGACTGCGGGCTGCGAGACGTTCAGGCGCGCGCCCGCCTTGCGAACGCCACCCAGCCGCGCCACCCAAAGGAACGCCCGCAATTGTTCGAGTGTCATCGCTCGACTCTCCGTCTGGTTGGCATTCTGATCGCTGCCGCTGATCTCTCTGCATAAGGCGTCGATGGGCAAAGGTCACCCGATGCACAGCGCGTCGCGGAGCGGGGGAACAAGACGGCTGCATTCTGACAATGCATGTCAGATATGTGATCCCCCGCCGCATAGCATCCTGCCGAATTCCCACGCCCCCGTGCCGCTGCAATGCCATGGGCAAAACGGAAACCGGACGTGCAGACCTCTGGGCAAAGCCAGCCTTCATGGTGACTTGGAAAGCTGAACCGAATAGTCTAGCAGCATGAGAGATTTTCTCTTCTTGTCAGAGGTTCCAATGATGCGCCTGGCCCTTCTTCTGGTGTCGCTCGCCCTGCCCGCTCAGGCGCAGCAAGGCGCCATCCTGCCGGTCGCGACCGTCGCCCCGGTCATCCGGGCCGAGATCGTGGAACAGATTCCCGTCGCCGGATCGCTTGTTCCGCGCAACGAGGTTCTGGTCGTCCCGCAGGTCAATGGATACCCGATCGAAGCCTTACTGGTCGATATCGGCGACACGGTCGCGGCGGGCGACGTGATGGCCCGGCTCGACAGCCGCACATTGCAGGCGCAGGTCATGCAGGCCGAGGCGGAACTGGTCCGCGCCAATGCGGCAGTGGATCAGGCCCGAAGCCAGATCGACAGCGCCGCCGCCACCGCCGATCAGACATCCGCCGCGCGGACCCGCAGCCAGACGTTGCTCGACAACGGCACGACGACCCAGGCGCTTCTGGATCAGGCGGTCGCCGCTGACCTGACCGCGCAAGCCGCGCTGCGCACGGCGCGCGACGGACTGCGGGTGGCGCAGGCACAGGTGCAGCAGGCACAGGCCGCCCGCGATATCGCGATGCTGAACCTCGGGAACGCGACGATACGCGCCAGCGTGGCGGGTATCGTTTCCGCACGCTCCGGTCAGGTCGGCGCCATCGCAGGCAGTACGGGCGAGCCGCTGTTCCGCCTGATCGAGGACGGCGTTATCGAGGTCGAGGCCGAGGTGATCGAAACCGCCCTCGGTCAGGTCAGCGCGGGTGATACCGCACAAATGTCGGTGGCCGGCATCGGTATAGTGCCGGGCAGTGTAAGGCGCATCTCGCCCACGGTGAATGCCGCGAACCGCTTGGGTACTATCCGCATTTCCGTCGACGCCGAAGGTCTGCGTACCGGTCTGTTCGCCAGTGGCTGGATCGTGACAACCCAGCGTGAAAGCTCCACCGTGCCGACGACGGCCGTGCTGACGGATGCGGAAGGCGACTATGTCCTCAAGCTCGACGGGGATACGCTTCTCCGAACGCCTGTAACCGCCGGACTGATCTGGAACGGTCGCCGCGAAGTGCTGGACGGCCTCGCCGATGGCGATATCGTAGTCGCCCGCGCCGGTGCCTTCTTTGCCAACGGCGACCGCATCACCCCGCAAGAGGTTGAATGACATGAACATGTCCACCTGGGCGATCCGCAGGCCCGTTCCTACGATCGCATTGTTCATGGTCCTGCTTCTGCTGGGCCTTGTCGGCTTTTTCCGTCTGCCGGTAACGCAGTTTCCGAACATCGACATCCCGATCATCACCGTTACCGTCTCGCAACCGGGTGCCGCGCCGCTGGAAATCGCCAACCAGATCGTCAAACCCCTCGAAACTGCCATTTCGGACGTTGTGGGGGTGCGTCACGTAACTGCCGTCGCATCCGACAGTTTCTCCGTCCTGACCGTCGAGTTCGAGCTGGAGACCGACACGGACCGCGCCCTGAACGACGTCAAGGACGCCGTCGCCAACGCCCGTGGCGAACTGCCCGACAGCATTCAGGAACCGCTGATCCAGCGTGTCGACGTGACCGGCGCGCCGATCCTGACCTATGCGATCAGCGATCCGACGCGCACCATCGAGGAATTGTCGTATCTGGTCGATGACGTCATAGCGCGCGATCTTGTCGCACGCGATGGTGTCGGCAAGGTCACCCGCATCGGCGGCGGCGAACGCGCCATCGAGGTGGAGCTGGACCCCGACAGGCTGCTGGCACTTGGCCTGACGGCAGCGCAGGTCAACGATCAGTTGCGGGCCACCAACATCGACCTGGGCGGCGGATCGGGCGATCTGGCGGGGCAGGAATATGCGATCCGCACACTGGGGTCGGCGGCGACGGTGGAGGATCTGGCTGCGACTGCGATCCAACTGCCAGGTGGGCGCACCGTGCGTCTGGATGAACTGGGGCGTGTGCTTGACGGCGCTGCCGAGCCGGAGAGTTTCGCCATGGTCGGCGGACAACCCGTCGTCGCCTTTGCGGTCTTCCGGGCCACTGGGAAATCCGACCTGACGGCGGGCGACAACGCCAAGGCCGCGCTTGAGGATATCAAGTCCAATTACCCGAATGCGACCTTCACCCTGATCGACGATGCGACGATCTATACGTCGGGCAACTATAATTCGGCGATGGAGACGCTGTACGAGGGCGCGGCGCTGGCAATCATCGTGGTGTTCCTGTTTCTGCGCAACTGGCGCGCGACGCTGATCACCGCCGTCGCGCTGCCGTTGTCGATCATACCGACCTTTATCGTGATGCAGATGCTGGGCTTCTCGCTCAACACCGTATCACTTCTGGGGATCACGCTGGTGACGGGGATTCTGGTCGACGACGCCATCGTCGAGATTGAAAACATAGTCAGACACATCAACATGGGCAAACCGGCATATGAGGCCACCGAAGAAGCGGCGAGCGAGATCGGCCTGACCGTCATTGCCATCAGCTTCACCATTGTCGCCGTATTCGCACCTGTCAGTTTCATGTCCGGTATCGCCGGGCAGTATTTCCGTCAGTTCGGCCTCACGGTCGCAGTCGCTGTGCTGTTCTCGCTGTTGGTGGCGCGGCTGGTGACGCCGATGATGGCGGCATATTTCCTGCGCGACGCGCCCGAACCCGACGAGGAAAAGGACGGCCTCCTGATGCGCGGCTATATGCACATGCTGCGCTGGACGTTGCACAACCGGGCCATCACGCTGCTGGCCGGGCTGGGCATTTTCGCTATCTCGATCTGGTCGGCGACCCTGCTGCCGACCGAATTCATCCCGCCCTCGGACACCGGACGCGCGCAATTGTCGCTGGAGCTGCCGCCCGGTGCGCGGATGGAGGACACCCGCGCCACCGCCCGAGCCGTGACCGAACGGCTGAAGGGAATTCCCGAAATCGAAGTCGTGTTCGTCAACGGCAAGACGCGTGAAGCGACCGTAACCGTCGGGTTCGGGTCAAAATCGGATCGCGAGCGGTCGAGCTTCGATATCATCGATGATATTGAAGCGCGGGTCGCAGGCTTTCCTGACGTGCGGCTGTTCGTGTTGGGGGAAAACGGCACGCGCGATATCCAGATCAGCGTGTTGGGCGATGACGCCGCAACGACCGGAGCTGCCGCGCGCCGCTTGGCCGAAGCCATGAACGACCTTCCCGAAGTGCGCGGCGCATCGTCCGAGGCATCGCTGGTCCGTCCGGAAATCCAGATCACTCCCCGCCCTGAACTGGCAGCGCAGATGGGCGTGACCGCAGCAGCACTGGCGTCGACAATCCGGATCGCGACCATCGGCGACAGCGAGGACAATGCGGCAAAATTCAATGCGGGCGATCGGCAAATTCCGATTCTGGTGCGACTGGAACGCGACGTGCGCGAAGACCTGTTCCGCATGTCCGGTATCCGCATTCCCAGCAATACCGGTGCGCCTGTGCCTTTGGGCGTGGTGGCAGAAGTTGCACTGGCCACCGGACCGACGCTGGTGGAACGCTATGATCGCCAGTATCGCACCACGGTCGAAGCAGACCTGGAGGGCGATGCCCTGTTGGGCCCTGCGACCGCCGCCGTCACCCGCGTAAGCCAGGAAATCACCTTGCCCGAAGGCACCCGCATCCAGGCGGGCGGCGATGCAGAGATCATGGGCGAGGTCTTTACCCAGTTCGGCCTCGCCATGGGGGCGGGTATTCTCTTCGTTTATGTCGTGCTGGTTCTGCTGTTTTCGTCGTTCCTGACGCCGATCACGATTCTGGCGTCGCTGCCGCTGGCCATCGGAGGAGCGATCTTTGCGCTGTATCTCTACGGTGCTGGCATCGGCCTGTCCGTGGTGATCGGCTTCCTGATGCTGATGGGCATCGTGACAAAGAACGCGATCATGCTGGTGGAATTCGCATTGGAAGCTATCTCGAACGGGTCCAGCCGCGATGCCGCCATTCTGGACGCCGGACACAAGCGGGCGCGGCCCATAATCATGACGACTATCGCGATGACTGCGGGCATGGTCCCCTCGGCATTGGCCCTGGGCGAAGGCGGCGAGTTTCGCGCGCCCATGGCCATCGCGGTGATCGGCGGGCTTTTGCTGTCGACACTGCTGACGCTGATCTTCGTGCCGTCGCTCTTCAGCCTCGTGAACGGCCTGCGCGCCCGAGTGCTGCGGTTGCTGGGGCGGGTGACGAACAGACCGATTGCGACCTGACGCTAAAATATACCGGTCACATCGCGTGGGCTTCGGGCTTTGGACTGACTTTCAGGTTGATCACAAGCAACGCGACGACCGCAACCGCGCCGCCGATATTCAGCACCAGCGAACCGGGCCAGAAGCTGGCGATTCCGGCCACCAGGGACAATGCGCGCATCACCCATCCGAAAGGTCGCTCCATGCAGCCCTGTAACGCGGCCGAAATCGCATAGATTCCCAGCAGCCCGAAAGCGAAGATGCGGAACATTTCGGGCCAGTTGCCTGACAGGAAGGGCGTAAAGGCAAACAGGATCGGCATGATATAAAGACCCTTGGCCAGCTTCCAGCTTGCCATGCCTGTCGCCATTGCCGGGGCCTTGGCAATGGCCGCGGCTGTAAAGGCCGCGAGGGCTACAGGCGGCGTCACATTGCTGTCCTGGCTAAGCCAGAAGACAATCATGTGCGCCGACAACAGCGCCGTCAGCGCGACATCGGCAGGCACCACCAGATCGCGCAGCGGCGCAGCGACTTCCAGTGGCAGGGCGCGGATCAGCGACGTCGCCTCGGGTCGGGTCAAGGTGCGCGCAAGCATCTCGGCCTGTTCGGGCACGCCGAACATCAAAAGCGCGCGCGCCCCGTCGGGCAGATTTCCCGCAACAAGCTGCGCGATGACGAACTGGTCCGCGATCATGCCTGCCAGCGCCGGGGCCGACAGGGTCGCCAGCACGATATAGGCCGCCGTCACCGGCAAGCCCATGCCCAGCACCAGCGAGGCCAATGCCACCAGAACCAGCGCGATCAGGATGTTGCCACCCGACCATGATGCGATCATCAGGCTGAATGTATTGCCGATGCCGGCAGTCGAAATAACGTTGACGATCAACCCGACCGACACCAGCAGAACCGCTGTCAGGATCATGGCGCGTGTGCCCATGACCAGTGCCTCGAACACGGCCCGCGGACCCATGCGCGTCTGGGTAAGCCAACTTGAAGCAACCACGGCGCTGATGCCGAAAACGGCGGCATAGGTCGGCGTATATCCCGCAACCAGAAGGCCGATCAGAAGGGTGATGGGGATCAGGAAACTGGCCCCGCCCTGTTTGAACGCCGACGCCAGTGTCTGACCGTCGGATGACATCGGCGGCAGATTGTTCCGCCGCGCCTCGATCCGCACGAAGAAGGCGACCGACAGGAAATACAGCAATGCCGGGAGGGCTGCGACGGCAACGATCTTTTCATAAGGGATTTGCGTGAAGCTGGCCATGACGAAGGCCCCTGCCCCCATGATCGGCGGCATCAACTGCCCGCCGGTCGAGGCCGCCGCCTCCACGCCGCCCGCGAACCTGGGCGAGAAGCCCGCCTTCTTCATCAGCGGAATGGTGATGACGCCTGTCGAGGCGGTGTTCGCAACCGCGGACCCCGATATCGTGCCGGTCAGACCGCTGGCGATGACGGCGACGATGCCCGGCCCGCCGACAAGACGACCGGCCACGGCACGCGCAAGATTGATCACGAAATCGCCCGCGCCCGAGCGCAGCAGGAACGCACCGAAGATGATGAACAGAAATACATAGGTCGAGGAGATACGTGCGATGGACCCGAACATGCCATCGTCGCCGTAAATCGACCGGAACAGCACCGTTTCGACCTTGAGGCCGGGAAAAGCAAAAATGCCGCCGACGAATTGGCCCCAGAACGCCACATAGGTCAGGGACGCGACGATCAGCAGCGGGATGATCCATCCGGTCAGGCGGCGCGTCAGTTCGATCGCGCCCGCAATGGAGATCAGCGCCGCGATCCAGTCCAGCGTCGAAAGCTTGACGCCCCTGTCATAGATCGCGTTTTCGGCAAGGCTCAGATAGATGGCCGAAGCCGCGACCGCCACACCGAACACGACGTCGAAAATCAGAGCCGCGCGACTTCCCCGGACCAACGGATAATATATGGCAGCAAGCGCGGCGAAACTTGCGAAGTGCAGGGCATTCCGTTCCAGCTCCGACAGGACGGGGTCGAATGCCACATAGATCGCGCCGACCGCGATGGCGAAGCAAAGTATGGACAGGACGCGATGCGGCCAGCCTGTAAAGACGCGCAGCCCCGCGTCGTCGATTTCGACGTCATGTGTCATACCGATACCCCCAAAGTTGAAGCGGCCCGAACCTTGTGGTCCGGGCCGGTCTGGATTGGGATTATTTCGCGATCAGACGGTCCGGAATATCGATGCCGATCTCGGTATAATAACGCGCGGCACCAGGATGCAGCGGCACCGGCAGGCCGGCGATGGCGTTTTCGATCGCCATGGCCTTGGTCGCCGGATGGATCGCCTGCAGGAACGGCAGGTTCTCATAGATCGCCTTGGTGATCAGATAGACGTTCTCCTCGGGCAGATCGGCCGACGTGGCAAGGAAGTTCGGCTGTGCGATAGTCATCACATCCGCGTCCTGACCCGGATATGTCCCGGCAGGAATATTATAGGCTGTCCAGAGTTCGCGTCCGCCATCGGCCTTGGCCATCTGTTCTTCGGTGAAGCCCAGCAATGTCACGCTGTCGCCTGCGCTTGCCATCAACTGACTGATCGCGCCGACCGGAACGCCGGCAGGTGTGCCGATGCCCTTGACCTGACCATTCTGCAATGCCTCGGCCGAGGGACCATAGCCGCCATAGACAAGCTCGTAATCACTCTCGATGTCGATGCCGAGGCCGGCCAGCAGTGCCCCGTTCGACCCGATGGTGCCCGAGTTCTGGCTGCCCAGTGCCATCGCCTCGCCTTTCAGCGCGACAAGATCCTCGACGGTGCCGGTGGTGGCCGCATCGGAGGCGACGACAAAATGCTCGACGTTCTGCCACAGCATGGTGACCGACCGCAGATTCTCCTGCTTGCCGACCTCTTCCAGCGGGCCGGTGCCGGTTGCGGCATAATACCCATAGAGGCCCTGAAGAATGCCGAACTGCGCCTCGCCTTCACGGATAAGACGCACGTTTTCGCCCGATCCGGCCGAACTGATGGCCGCCATGCCTATGCCTTCGGACGGCTCCAGCTTGACCTTGACCAGCGTGGCCAGCGCGACGCCGACCGGATAATAGGTGCCGCCCGTCGATGCGGTAGCCAGAATATAGCTGGCCTCCTGTGCGTGGACAGGCGCGGCCGCGGCAAAGGCGACCGATGCCGCAAGCGCGGCCCCGATGAGATGTTTCATGATAGTCCTCCCTTGATCGGCCCCATGCGGGGCCTTGGGCGCAGCTTTGCACATCCGCTGCCGTCCCGTCATGAGGCAATCCGCATGATCCTGCGGGGCGCTCTGCGGATTTCCGCAGGGTTTGCCCGATGGGGTCAGTCCAGCAGGGCGTCCTTGTCCAGTCCCAGCTTCACGATCTTTTCGTTCAGCGTGCGCCGACCGATGCCCAGCGCCTCGGCCACGGCGTCCATACGCCCCTGATGCGTGCGCACTGCCTGCGCGATCAGCGTCGCCTCGAACCGGGCGACGGCTCCGCGCAGATTTCCCGACACCTCCTCGCCGCCGTCGTCGACGCGCAGGGCATCGGCCACCGTCCCGGCTCCGCGCCGCGCCGCCAGCACGCGCCGTTCGGCGACATGGCGCAATTCCCGGATGTTGCCGGGCCAGGTGTGCGAGGCCAGCGCGGCGATATCCTCGGGCGTCACGTCGGGTGTCGCGACCTCGTAGGTTTCGGCCATCGCCCTCAGGAAATGCTCGAACAGAAGGACGACATCGCCCCCCCGGTCGCGCAGCGCCGGAAGCGACAACTGAAACGTATTGAGGCGATAGAGAAGATCGGGGCGAAAACTCTCCGCCTCGACCTGCGCCGCCAGATCCTCGTTCGTGGCGGCGACGATGCGCACATCGGTCCGCAACTCCTCGTCGGCGCCCAGCGGCAGCACCTCACCGGTTTCGATCGCGCGCAGCAACTGGGCCTGCGCCGGCAAGGGGCAGGCCGCGATCTCGTCCAGGAACAGTGTGCCGCCGTCGGCCCGTCGCAGATGTCCCAGTGTGACCCCGGCGCGCCCGAAGACCTGTTCCTCGAACCGCGCAGGGTCCAGCGTCGCACAGTTCAGCGACACGAACGGCCCATCGCGACGAGGTCCCAACCGGTGCAGTGCGCGGGCCACCAGCTCCTTGCCGGTGCCGGTCGCGCCGGAAATCAGCACCGTGCCATCCGTCGCCCCCAGATCAACGATCCGGTCGCGAAGGGACACGATCTGCGGATCCTGGCCCAGAAGCACGCGGTCCAGCCCCGAAAGGTTGACCAGCTCGTCGCGCATCCGGCGGGCCTGACCGGCAAGGCGATGGGCTTCTGCGGCATGACGCAGAACGGTCAGCAGACGGCGGGGTTCAAACGGCTTTTCCAGAAACGAATAGGCCCCTTTCTGGATCGCATCGACCGCCATCGGAATGTCGCCATGTGCCGATATCAGGATCAGCGGCTGATCGTCCGGCCCCGACAGACGGGCCAGAAGATCGAGACCGGACAGACCCGGCATGCGCACGTCCGACAGGACGACATCGGGCTGCAATGTCTCGATCCGGCGCAGGGCGACCTCGGCATCCGCGAACCCCGCCACCGTCCAGCCCACACGGCCCAACAGATGGGTCAGCGAATTGCGCATTTCCTGATCGTCGTCGATGACGATGACGCTATAGCTTTCGGTCACGCGGGGACCTCCGATCCGGCAGACGGCAGCATGACGGTAAAGCAGGCCCCCCCATCGGGCCGGTCCGAGGCTTCGATCCGTCCGCCCATGTCATTCACGATCTGTGCCGAAATGGCGAGACCGAGCCCCATGCCCCGCCCGGAGGCCTTGGTGGTGAAAAACGGCTCCTGCAGATCGCCGATATCACGACCCGCAAGGCCCGAACCGGTATCCTTGATCCGAAGCCGGGCGTCGGAACCGACGCGATCCAGGATGATTTCGATCCGTCGTTCGGACGCACCCTCGACAGCGTCGATGGCATTGCGCAGCAGGTTGACGATCACCTGTTCGACTGTTGGCTGGTTGCCAATGGCTGTGACCGGTCCGTCGGCTGTGATGTCGATCTCGACGTCTATCCGTGCCGCGTCGTGCCACAACAGGTCAAACGCGCCATCGACCGCGGACCGGAGTTGGAACGGCACGGAGACGTCGCGATCCTTGCGTCCGAAAAAGCGCAGCTGGTCGACGATGCGCTGCATCCGATCGACCAGTCCCGAAAGCTGAGGTGCGAGCTGCCCCGGCACGGCGTCCTGCGCGATCTCCTCGGACACGATATAGTTGCGCATCGCCGAAATCGGCTGGCCAAGCTCGTGTGTGATCGACGCCGACATCTGCCCGAGGGCTGCCAGCCGGTTTTGCCGGGCCAGTTCCTTTTGCGCCAGTCCAAGGCGCGCCTCGGCGGTCCGACGGTCCTCGATCTCCTGCGTCAGACGTTCGCGGTCGGCATTGGAGACGGACAGCGCGGCGCGCAGTTGTGCCGACCGGAACACCGTGGCCAGGATCGTCAGCGCCAGCAGCCCCGCCGTGATCAGCGCCACGAACAGCAGCGCCCGCGTTCGGATGCCCCGAAGGTCCGACAACAGGTAGACGGTCCAGTTTTCACTGGACACCTGCGCCGTGGTCCTAAGGTAGCTGGTGCCGTCTAATTCGATCCGGTTATCGCTCAGGGCCCGCCAGTCCAGCAGGCGCAGCGGAACGTCGCCGAACTGCCTGCGTTCTTCCAGGGTTTGCCTGTCGAAGGCCGACAGCGGCGATGTCAGACCGAAGATCAGGTCGGAGCGTGAACTTGCGATGACCACACCCTGTTCCGTCGTCACCAGAACAAGCGCGCCACTGTCGGACAGGGTCCGGTTCAGACCGTCGAGGCTTACTTTCACGACCACAGCCCCGAAAACCTTACCAGTCGCATCACGCACGGGTTCCGCGATGAAATAACCGGGTCGCCCGGTGGTCACACCCACCGCATAGAAGCGGCCTGTGCGACCGGCGATGGCATCGCGAAAATATGGGCGGAAGGTATAATATTTGCCGACAAGGCTGTCGGGTTCAGCGTAGTTCGACGCCGCGATCGTCTGACCGTCGATATCCATCAGGAACACGAACTCCGCGCCGGCACGGTCTGCGATCCGATCAAGCTCCCGGTTGAGGACGGTGGGATCGTCGCGCCGGATAGCGTCGAGTACGATTGGGTTGATGCTGACCACGAAGGGCAGATGCAGCAGACGTTCCAGGGAGTCGTCGATGGTCTGCGCGAAGAATTGCGCCCGGTTCGGACCCCGGTCGACCTCGGCCCGCAGAAAGACGGCATGTAGCAGAAGATAAAACCCGCCTGTCAGAGCCAGGATCGCGACAAGGACCAGTGCGGACCGGCGAGATCCGGGGATGTTGGGGCGGCGCAGGTCCTGAAATACGCTCACGATGGAAAAGGCGCCGGACCGAGATCCAAGGCGATGCGCAGACAGGAGCGTTGTGCGAGACGCATTCGTAAGAAATCCGGATTTCTATGGCTTCAGGCGGTGATCTGCAGGTGATGCCGCATACGGCACCCGGTTGTCATGTGGAAACCTGAATATGCAGGTGGACCACAGGCATATCATTCCTGCCCATCGAAAAGCTGGAGACCGAGGTCGCAACGCGCTTTGCACCGGACATGCGGCCGCACCCCCGCGCGATGCCCGCCGTCAGATCGACCGCTGGCCGCATCGCGACACATTGCGTCCACCTCGGTCATGCGGGCGCGACCTTTGTTATCGCGCCCGTCACTGGCGTCTGAAACGCCGGTCAGCCCACCTCGAACCAGGTGCGCATTCCCGCCACCTGATGCCCCAGCATGTGGCAATGCAGCAGCCACTTGCCGGGGTTGTCGGCATTGAAGGCGATCTCTACCACCTCTTCCGGGGCCACGAAAACGGTGTCCCGTCGGTCTCTATATGCATCGGGCTGTCCGTTGCGCGTCAGGATCTCGAAGTGATGCCCGTGCAGATGAATTCCGTGCGGCCAACTGGTATCGTTGCGCAGCGTCACATGCACCGTACGGCCCCTCGGTGCGCGGAATGCAGGGTTTTCCATGTCGCCCGCGATGCCGTTGAAAGCCCAGGCCCGCTTCGCCGCGACCAGTTGGCGGAAGTCACTCTCAACCCCGTTCAGACGCGCCCCGCGCATACTTCCCATCGCGCCGCCTTCCATCAAGATCTCTTCGCGCTGAGCATTTTTCAGGTCGAGCGCATGATCCATTGTCATCGGAAGCGGACGGACAGGTCCTTCGATCGCGGGCACCGGGGCCGTGTCGGAATAGGCCAGCGCCGCAACCTGCACCCACTGATTGCGACCGGCATCTACCATCAGCGCAGCCTTCGAGCCGGGTTTGCCTGTGCAGTCGATGACAATGTCTGCCCGTTGCGCCGGGGCAAGCACGATCTGTCCTGTTGCGCGGGGCGCGACGGGGTGCCCGTCCAGCGCGATCAGCGTCGCATCGTGCCCCTCGATCCTCAGCGGCATGATCCGCGCCGTCGCCGCATTGATCAGACGCAGGCGAAGCCGCTCGCCCGCATTTACCTCAAGCTCCGCGTCGCTGCGACCGTTGACTGTCACGACATTGCCCTGCCGCCCGCCATGGGCCCAATCGCGAATATCGCCGAAGCTGGCCTCTTCAATGGCACCGCTCGCCTCCAGCCGCCAATCGGTCAGCATAACGGTCATCTCGCGGGTCGCAGCCCCATCCTGCCCGGTCCATGGCTCCGCTTCCTCGACGATCAGCGGACCGGCAAGGCCACGGGCAACCTGCTCCCACGAGCGGTCATGCGAGTGATACCAATAGGTGCCCGGATCGGGGGCGATGAAATCGTAGTCGAAGGTATCGCCGGGCTGCACCGGGTCCTGGGTCAGACCAGCCGCACCGTCCATCGCATTGTCGATGCGGATGCCGTGCCAGTGAACCGCCGTCGGTTGCGGCAGCCCGTTCGACAGTCGGCGCTGAACGCGCTCGCCCTCGCGAACACGGATTTCAGGGCCCGGTATCGTCCCGGCGCTGCTCTCAGACCCATAGGCCCAGACGTCGGTCAGGTCATTGCCGTCAGGCGCGATCTGCGCCGTCGCAGGCCCGGCAAAAAGCACAGGCATTGTCGCGGCGCGGGCGACGCGAGGCAGCGCGGGAATAACCAACGCGGCGGACGCGCTTGCCAGAAGGGATCGTCGGGTCAAGGATATCATGAGATTGCTCGATGTGTTGTGTGATCAAAGGTTTACCTGCGGCGTGATCGTTATAACGATCCTCGCCGTGACGTTCAGGAAGAGGCCGGCGACGGCCTCCTCCCGTTCTATGGATCAAAGCCGGTTCAGACCCGCCACCAAGGCGAGAAAGACCCGGATCAGCCCCCTGCGATGCAGAAACCAGACATCAGCCCGCAAAAGGATCGGCGGTTCCAGCGCGATAGAAAAACTGACCCGCACTGGCCGTGCCGCCGAAAGCGATCACGTCGAAACGCGTGGCAGGGTCGTTCCCCATACCAGGCGACCCCATATGGTCCCTGTCAGTGTGGTGACTGCCAGAAGTGTCAGGAAATGACGGCGGTGAGCCATGGATCGCTCCTCTTATCGAAAGCGCATGCAAAGAGCATGCTTCTGAAGTATCGAAAGTGACGCCTCAGGCTTTCGGAGGATCGGGGAGGATGTTCGGCAGAACGCTCGCCGGAGCACGCGCTTGGGCCATGCGATAGTTCAGCCTGCGCACCGTATCATCGACGGTCAAGCGCGCAGGGACATATGCCAGGTAGCACAGACATGACGCCGCCGCACGTTCCGGAACAGATTCACAACAGGTCGACGCATCGGCGACTTTCACATCGTGCGTACGAAACGATTCAGCGGCATCATGCCCTTGGTCGAAGCGCACGTTGCCTGAACTGAACCCGCCTGCAGCAAACAGCGCAAACGCCAGGAGAAGAGAGAGCATCAACCTCATCCCAGACTACCTAGCCAGAGCATAACCGTCCATCAAGGCCGATTGTCTCGATTACACTGCGGCTATTTGCCTTCGGCACTCACGATGAGCATCGCCGCACCGAACCCGAACTGTCGACGCTTCCTGCCGATCAGCGCGGAATTTGCCGCAACATATCGAAAAGCCCGATGCTTCGCCGATGGAACGAGGAAGGATAGCTATCCAGACGCTCTGGCATCGGAAAAGGAAAGCAGACGTCTGGTCTTTTCGTCCCACAGATGCAGCCGCGCATTCGAAAGACTTTCCCGGATCGTCATTCGGTTACCGATGGAAAGAACCGCGTGGTCACGCAGCACGTCGGGCAGACGATAGAAGGGAATGCGGCTGTAGAGATGGTGGACGTGATGAATGCCGATATTCGCGCTCAGCCATTGCAGGGGCGATGGGAGGACATAGTGCGAACTTCCGTGCAGGGCGGCGTCATGCAGGTTCCAGTCCTCTTCCTTACACCAATGCGTGGTCTCGAACTGGTGCTGCACGTAGAACAGCCAGACACCGGCCGTCGCGGCCAGCAAGGTCGAGGGGACGAAGATCAGCAGGATCGGCATCAGGCCGCCAAAATAGAAAATCACCAGCAAGGCGGTCAGGATCAAGGCGTTGGTATACATCGCGCTGGCCCAGTATCTGGCTTTGGCCATCAGCCCAAGGGGCAGGCGGTTCTGAAGGAAGAACAGATAGCCTGGACCAAGGCCGAACAGGACGATGGGATGGCGGTAAAGTCGGTAGACCAGCCGCTTGACCGGAGTCAGATCCTGATATTCCGCAACTGTCAGTGTATGAACATCGCCAATCCCACGCCGTCCAAGGTTGCCCGAGGAACTGTGGTGAATGGAATGTGTGCGCCGCCAGACGTCGTATGGCGTCAGCGTCAGGACCCCGATTCCGCGTCCGAGCCAGTCCCCCATGGTCCGGCTCTTGAAAAAGGCACCATGCCCGCAGTCATGCTGGATCGCGAACAGGCGCAACAGGAAAGCCGCGTTGCACAGCGATATGGCAAGCGTCAGCCAGAGACTGACAGACAACGACAGCCACGCCAAACCCCATAAGATTACGAAAGGCCCTAACGTGACCGCAAGCTCGAACAGGCTGCGCAGCGTACTGGGTTCGCGATAACCCGAGAGAACCTTGACCCAATCCCGCGCGCTCGCAATGTCTGGATTTTGCTGGGTATATTCGGAATGATCGACCATATGCCTGCTTTTCTTGTTGTAAGCGCCCTCGATAGGGACAAGCGCCGTTGGGGCGATTGGTGACGCCGTTGACCGGGACTGTCGCGAGGAATGGCAAGGCCGTTCTCAAACCGCCGATCCTGCTCGGGCCTCCGGTGTCGACAGAGTAGCGTCCTTCAATGCACAATTCGGGGCGGTTTTCCATGCTTAATCGTGAGGTGAACCATGGGTAAGCCGCGCTGCGGGCGGTCCCGCGACGGTTAAACGACAATCAGATCTAGGGTAATTCCCGATCGTGTCCGGGAACGCTACATTGTTCCAGAGGAGCCGTTTCCTGCGTTTCGCAGGTCGCGGACACAAGACGACGATGCAGACAATCGCCGCCCGGAAGATCGGGCGGTCCGTAATCCGGATCAGCCCCAGGCTACGAGAGACGGCGCCAAGGCGACCGGGGCCGGTTCGACGGTTGCAATGTTGACAGCTTCCGACCCAAATGATCGCCAGTCGGCTTTGCTCTCCGGGACGCCGCACCCCGAAGGGGGCGACAACCCGCAAATTGCATAATGGTAATACCGGCTCCACGCGAATATCGGGATGGGTTCCCAACTTCATGTCATCGGGCGGGATAGTCCTGCCCCGGACAAGGAGACATGAGATGAAACGCAATACATTGAAGATCGCCGCAGCCGCAGGACTGGTCACCGCCGAAGATCGACGAACGCCCCATTTGCGCGACACGCGTGTCCCCTGCTATCTGGCCTGCTAAACCGCCCCTATGACAATCATGCCCGAACTCGACAACAGGACCGCCCGAAGGATTTTCCTCGAACGACACGGACTGGCCGACACGACATCCGGCACCGGCAAGGGCCAGGATCTACAGCAGGTCATTGACCGTCTTGGCTTCGTGCAAATTGATTCGATCAATACGGTCGCTCGCGCCCATCACATGATATTGCATGCGCGCAGACCGGCGTATCGTCCACCGAATCTTCACAGCCTGCATGATCGCGACAGGGGTATCTTCGAACACTGGACCCATGACGCCAGCATGATCCCTATGCAGCATTTCCCTCACTGGAAACTCCGCTTCCGACGATACGAGGCGCAGTTTGAACATCGCTGGCGTCGTGACGGATACGACGACAAACTGGATGCGGTCCTGCGGCGCATCTTGGATGAAGGACCGTGCTGTTCCGCAGATGTGGGATTGGACGAAGCGCGATCATCAGGTGGCTGGTGGGACTGGCACCCCTCCAAAATGGCGCTCGAATATCTTTGGCGCATCGGTCGTCTTGCCGTCACGCGCCGCGAAGGGTTTCGCAAGGTCTACGACCTGACCGAACGCGTCATTCCGGCAAAACATCTGACCGCAGTCCCTACCAAAGAGGAGACGGTCGACTGGGCGTGTCGCACCGCGCTCGATCGGCTGGGCTTCGCGACGCCCGGCGAAATGGCGGCATTCTGGGATTTGATCAAACCGTCCGAAGCCAGACACTGGTGCGCCAGGGCGCAGGCGCGCGGAGAGATTGTCGAGGGCAGGATCACCCAAGCCGACGGACGTCTGCGGAGCAGCTTTCTGCCGGTTGCGTCCCTTGACGATATCCCGGTTCGGCCCCCGTCCCGCCTTCGCATTCTCAGCCCGTTCGATCCGGCCCTGCGCGACCGGAAACGTGCGGACCGGCTCTTCGGTTTTTCCTACCGGATCGAGATTTTCGTTCCCGAGGCGAAGCGCCGCTACGGCTATTACGTTTTTCCGATCCTGGAAGGCGACCGCCTGGTGGGGCGGATAGACATGAAGGCCCTGCGTAGCAGCAACCGCCTGCACGTCAGGGCGCTCTGGCCGGAACGGAACGTCCGCTACGGTGTCGGTCGTTTGGCAAAGCTCGATACTGCGCTCGCCCGATGCGCACGGCTGGCCGGCGTAAGCGATGTGACCTATGAACGGGATTGGCTTCGCGACACCGCTCCGGCGTGAATCTGCGTCAGCAGCGCGTTCCTGATCTGTTTCCGCCGGATCGGCGCACCGGAGTGCAGACCAAGCGCAGCGGCCGCCGCAAAATGACCTGCGTGCATCTGCCCGGATCGGGACGCATGCCCCGCACTGCCTGTTCCGATTTTCGCCTGAGTCAGGTGAATTTCCGGAACAGCCCGGTCTGGTCGAACATCTCCTCAAGCTGTTGCATACGCTGCTTGCGGTCCGACCAGTTGACGTCCTGGGCGGAGGCGATGAGCGATTCAACCAGCAGAAGCGTCGTTACCGCCGAGTCCCAGGCCGAGGGCACCACGATCCTGCTGCCGAAGCAGACCTCGGCATAGGCGTTGACCGGCGACCGCCATTGGTCGGTAAACAGCACGATGCGGGCCCCGCGACGATGCGCCATCTCGGCCAGTTTCAGGGTGTTGTTCTCGTATCGCCGTATGTCGAAGATGACGAAGACGTCGCCTTCGGCAAGATCCAGCAGATAATGCGGCCAGGCATTCGATGTCGACTGAATGTGCGTCACGCCGGGACGCATCATCTGAAGGTGCAGGAACAGATATTCCGCCAGCGTATGCGTGACCCGTCCGCCGACGATGTAAAGCGCGTGCCCGGTATCGGCGATGAGCGCGCAGGCCCGGTCGAATTCATCCGGGTCGACCTGCGCAAGCGTGTGGCGAATGTTGTCGATCGCAGCGCCGGTAAACCGGTTCAGAACATGGCCGGAGGACGCGCCTTCGGTCCAGGTATCGTGCTTTGCGATAGGTCCCTCGACCTTAGACTTCATTTCGTCCCGAAGGGCGCGCTGGAAATCGGCATAGCCTTCGAACCCCAGCTTTCGGATCATCCGCACAACCGTCGGAGCAGAAACCTCAGCATCCTTCGCCAGGGCCGCGAGGGGGCCCAGGCCGGAGACGGGATAATTTTCAAGAATCGCCTGCGCCAACTGCCGCTCGGCCCGCGTAAGGCGGTCGATGTGTTGATGTATCCTGTCGGAGATCGTCGCAAGCGGCTCGGTCATGCGCATAATCCTGATGCAATTTGTTACAGAGGTTATCAATCTGTAAGCAGGGTTTCAAATTGTCATTGACAGATTACCGTCAGACCGAAACGCTGGCGATCACGAGGAGCCCCGCGAATGCGTGTCGAGACTGCTGCCGCTGCCAAAGACGTCGTCGTCTGCCATAACATGGAAGGCGCCGCTGGGGTGTTGCTGGTCTGCGAACATGCCTCCCGATATATCCCGCCTGGCTTGAATGACCTTGGACTATCGCCCGCGCACCTTGACAGCCACGCCGTTTGGGACCCCGGCGCGATGGCCGTGGCAACGCATATGGCGAACCTGCTGGATGCCAGGCTTGTCGCAGGTGCGGTGTCGCGATTGGTCTATGACTGCAATCGTGCGCCCGGTGCCGTCGATGCGATGCCCGCACTGAGCGAACGTGTGGACGTCCCCGGCAATGCCGCACTGTCGACAGTCGAACGGGCGCGACGCCTGGCGGAATACTACACCCCGTTTCACGATGCGGTCGCGGGCGCGCTGGCGACGATGACGACCCCGATCCTCGTGACGGTCCACAGCTTCGCCCCCGTCTGGCACGGTCGCACACGGGAGGTCGAAATCGGCATACTTCACGATGACGACCGACGGCTTGCCGATGCGATGCTGGCCACAGCACCGTCCGGCCGTGACATCCGCCGCAACGAACCTTACGGTCCGGCAGACGGCGTCACCCATACGCTGCGGGAACATGCCCTGCCCTTCGGGCATCCGAATGTCATGATCGAGGTCCGCAATGACCTGATCGCGCAAGCGGAGCAGCAACAGACAATGGCAGAGATTCTGGCCGACTGGCTGACCCGGTCCATCACCACACTCGATACCCAGGGACGCAGGGCATGGACGGCATGATCCGCCGCTATATCCACGCGGTAGATGCAATAAATCGCAGGGTCGGACGCGTGGTCATGTATGGGATCTTCGTGCTGATGGGCATCCTGCTCTGGTCTACGGCCAGCAAGGCGTTCCTTCTGCCGTCCCTGTGGACACTGGAAATGGCGCAATTCGCCATGGTGGCCTATTACGTCCTGGGTGGGCCGTATTCGATCCAGATGGGGACGAACGTGCGTATGGACCTTCTCTATGGGGCGTGGTCGCCGCGACGGAAAGCCTGGACCGACCTTTTCACCATCCTGCTTCTGATGTTCTACCTGGGCGTCCTGCTCTATGGCGCGGTGGCATCGACGGCCTATTCGCTGGGCTACTTCGGCTCCTCCCCGTTCAGTTTCTTCGGCGCACTCGCCGTCGGCTCCGAGGACATCGGTGTCATGGAACGCTCGTCTACCCCATGGCGCGCCTATCTCTGGCCCATCAAGACGGTCATGATAGTCGGTATCCTATTGATGCTGCTGCAATGTCTTTCGGAGTTCCTGAAGGACGTGCTGCTGCTGCGCGGCAAGGTCGACTGATGCCATACGAGTTGATCGCGACGCTGATGTTCGCCACGATGATGCTGATGCTGCTGACCGGCCAACGGGTCTTCGGCGCCATCGGTTTCGTCGCGGTGGTCGCGGCCCTCTTGCTTTGGGGCGACCGGGGCGGGTTCGACATCGGCTTCGCAGCGGCGATGAAGCTGATGAAATGGTATCCGCTGCTGACGCTGCCGATGTTCATCTTCATGGGCTACGTCCTGTCGGAATCGCGTATCGCCGACGATCTTTATCGTATGTTCCATGTCTGGATGGGCGGCCTGCGCGGCGGACTGGCGGTCGGGACCATCGGTCTGATGGTGCTGATCTCGGCTATGAACGGTCTGTCGGTCGCGGGCATGGCCATCGGCGCGACCATAGCGTTGCCGGAACTTCTCAAACGCGGCTATGACAAGCGGATGGTGACCGGCGTGATACAGGCCGGATCGTCGCTGGGCATCCTCGTGCCGCCGTCGGTCGTGCTGGTGCTGTATGCGATGATCGCGCGACAGCCGGTGGGGCAACTCTGGCTGGCGGGCGTAGTACCCGGCCTGATGATGGCCACGCTGTTCATCGCCTATATCGCGATCCGCTGCCGCCTGAACCCGGCATTGGGTCCGGTTCTGGCCGCCGAGGACCGCGACATTCCACTGCCCGAAAAGCTGCGCCTTCTGCGCGCCGGTCTGCTGCCCTTGGTGATCTTCGCGGTGATGATGGTGCCCTTCGTCAACGGCTGGACCTCGCTCGTCGAATCTTCTGCCATCGGGGCGCTCGCCGCGTTTTCCGCCGCCGTTCTCAAAGGCCGCATGACCCGCGAGGTCTTCGAGAATTCGGTGCGCAACACGCTGGGCATCACCTGCATGTTCATGTGGATCATCCTTGCCGCGCTGGCCTTCGGCGCGGTCTTCGACGGGCTTGGCGCGGTCAAGGCGATCGAGGGGCTGTTCACCGAACGGCTGGGCCTGAACCCCTGGGTCATCCTGATCCTGATGCAGCTCAGCTTCATCTTGATGGGGACGTTTCTGGACGATACGGCGATGCTGGTCATCGTCGCGCCGCTTTATGTGCCGCTGGTGGGCGCGCTCGGGTTCGACCTGATCTGGTATGGCATCCTTTACACGATCACCTGCCAGATCGCATACATGACGCCGCCCTTCGGTTATAACCTGTTCCTGATGCGTGCGATGGCTCCGCCCGAGATTTCGATCCAGGATATCTACCGATCCATACTGCCATTCGTTTTGGTCATGGTTCTGGCGCTCGTCGTCGTCATGATCTTCCCTCAGATCGCGCTGTGGCTGCCGGAATATATCTACGGCCCGTGACGCGTCCCGAAACCTGCAAGACGACCAAGAAACCAGCAAGGAGAGAGACGATGACTACAAGACGCAAGTTCCTCACCACTGCGGGAGTCGGCGGTGCCGCCGCCCTCGCCGCCCCAACCATCGCCCGCGCACAGGAGCCGATCCGCTGGCGCTTCCAGACCTATGCCGGGGCCGCCCTCGGCGAGCATGTGACCAAGCCGATCATCGACTACATCAACGCGGCGTCGAACGGCGAGATGGAAATCGAACTGTTCTACGCCGACCAGATCGTCCCCACGGGAGAGCTGTTTCAGGCCCTCCAGCGTGGCACCATCGACGCGGTACATTCCGATGACGACTCGATGGCCTCGCCCACACCGCTGCGGCAGTTCGGTGGTTATTTTCCGTTCGCCACCAAGCACATCCTCGACGTGCCGGTCTTGTTTAACCAGTATGGTCTGGCCGATATCTGGCGCGAGGAATATGCCAAGGTCGGTGTTCAATGGCTGTCGGCGGCAGGACAAGACCCCTGCAACTTCAATACGACCAAGGAAATCAAGTCGGTCGCCGACCTGGATGGACTGCGGCTCTATACCTTCCCGACAGCGGGTCGCTTCCTGACGAAGTTCGGCGTCGTGCCCGTCAACATCCCCTACGAGGACGCCGAAGTCGCCGTCCAGACCGGCGAGTTGGATGGCATGGCATGGTCCGGCATCACCGAGGATTACACAGTCGGTTGGGCCAACGTGACGGATTACTTCCTGACCAATAACATCTCTGGTGCATGGATCGGGTCCTTCTTCGTCAATCAGGAACGCTGGAACGAACTGCCCGAAAACCTGAAACAATTGGTCATGGCGGGCATCGAAGCCGGGCACACCTACCGCAACCAGTGGTACTGGGGTGGCGAGGCGCGACTGCGGGCGCGCGGCGACAAGCTTGAACTGCGCACCGTGCCCGCCGCCGAATGGGCCGAAGTCGAGAACGCCGCCAAGGACTTCTGGGATGAAGTCGCAGGGGAAGGCGAGATCAACGCCAAGATCGTGTCGATTTTCCGCGACTACAACGAAGTCGTCAATCAGGCCGGTCCGCCCTACACCAACGGCTGACCGAGACCAGACCGGCGGCGGGTCCTTCGCCGCCGGTCCGACCACAATGAGGGAGCATACCCATGTCCACACTCAGCTTCGACGACCTAGCGTCGCATGTCGCCGACGGGTCGGTCGACACCGTTCTGGTCTGTCTGGTGGACATGCAAGGCCGCCTGATGGGCAAGCGGTTCCACGCATCCAACTTTATGGAGTCCTCGCACGAAGAAACGCATTGCTGCAATTATCTGCTGGCCACCGACCTGGAGATGGCGACGCCGGACGGCTATGCGTCGGCAAGCTGGAAAGCAGGCTACGGCGACTACGTGATGAAGCCCGACCTCGACACGATCCGCATGATGCCTTGGCTGCCGGGAACGGCAATGGTCCTGTGCGATGTGCTTGACCACCACGACCACAAACCCGTGCCGCATTCGCCCCGTGCCATCCTGAAGCGCCAGAT
Organism: Jannaschia sp. L-14R; assembly: GCF_056857695.1. Taxonomy (NCBI): domain Bacteria; kingdom Pseudomonadati; phylum Pseudomonadota; class Alphaproteobacteria; order Rhodobacterales; family Roseobacteraceae; genus Jannaschia; species Jannaschia sp. L-14R. The sequence continues at coordinate 92,037 of NZ_JBSXNP010000010.1, read as the reverse complement.
CGAGCGGCTCGACGCGATGGGTCTGACAGCGATGATGGCGACGGAGCTGGAATTCTTCCTGTTCGCGGCCCCTCTCGACCACATCCGTCGCGATGGCTTCCGCGATCTGGAGCCGATTTCGGGCTATAACGAGGATTACCACATCCTCCAGACCACCAAGGAGGAGGGCGTGCTGCGCCCCCTTCGCAATCACCTTCATGCCGCCGGCATCCCGGTCGAGAACACCAAGGGCGAAGCCGAGGCCGGACAGGCGGAGCTGAACATCCGCTACGCCCCTGCCCTCGAATGTGCCGATCACCACACCATCGCCAAACACGCCGTCAAGGAAATCGCCTGGGCTCAGGGCCGTGCCGCGACTTTCCTGCCCAAATGGCACAAGGACCGCACCGGCAGTTCAAGTCATGTGCACCAATCGCTTGTGCAGGATGGTAAACCTGCGTTTCACGACCCGGATGGAGAACACGGCATGTCCGGGCTGATGCGGCACTACATGGCCGGTCTGATTGCCTATGCGCCGGATTACACGGCCCTGCTCGCGCCCTATGTCAACAGCTACAAGCGCTTCGCCAAGGGCACCTTCGCCCCCACCAAGACCGTCTGGTCGGTCGACAACCGCACCGCCGGGTTTCGTCTGTGCGGCGCGAACACCAACGGGATCCGGGTGGAATGCCGTATCGGCGGATCGGACCTGAACCCCTATCTGGCGCAAGCTGCGATGCTTGCCGCCGGGATCAAGGGGATCAAGGACAAGATGGATCTTGCCCCCCCAACCGGCGGCGATGTCTATGATGCCGCTGGGGCCGCCGACATTCCCCGCACGCTGCGTGATGCCACCGAGACGCTCCGCGGGTCCGCCATGCTGCGCGCGGCAATGGGCGACGATGTGATCGATCATTATACCCGCTGCGCCGAGTGGGAGCAGGAGGAGTTCGATCGCGTGGTCACCGACTGGGAAATCGCCCGTGGCTTTGAAAGGGCCTGACATATGATCCGCTGCATCTCTCCCATCGATGGCACCGTGTTTGCCGAACGCGAAACACTGGACCCCGCCGCCGCGCGCGACGTGGTGGCCCGCGCCCGTGCCGCGCAGAACGACTGGGCCGCGCGCCCGTTGGCCGAACGGATCGAACGGGTCATGGCCGGGGTCGCTCGCATCGGAGCGATGAACGACGAGATCGTGCCCGAACTGGCGCACCAGATGGGCCGCCCGATCCGCTATGGCGGCGAATTCAGCGGCTTCGAGGAACGTGCCGCGTATATGGCGAAAATCGCCGCCGACGCCCTTGCCCCAAAGGTGGTCGAAGACAGCGCCGCCTTCCACCGTATGATCAAGCGGGTGCCGCAGGGCGTCGTTCTGGTCGTGGCGCCGTGGAACTACCCCTTCATGACGGCGATCAATACTATCGCGCCCGCGTTGATCGCAGGGAACGCGGTCATCCTGAAACATGCTTCACAGACGCCGCTGGTAGGTGAGCGGTTGGCGCAGGCCTTCCACGCAGCGGGTGTGCCGGAGGATGTTTTCGCCAATGTGTTCCTCGACCACGACACCACGTCGGACCTGATCGCCGCGCGGTCGTTCGGCTTCGTCAATTTCACCGGCTCCGTCGCCGGGGGTCAGGCGATCGAGCGGGCGGCGGCGGGAACCTTCACCGGCCTGGGACTGGAGTTGGGCGGCAAGGACCCCGGCTATGTCTGCGACGACGCCGATCTGGATGCCGCCGCCGAGACGCTGATCGACGGTGCTATGTTCAACTCGGGTCAATGCTGCTGCGGGATCGAGCGCATTTACGTGGCCGAGCAACATTTCGACGCTTTCACAGCCAAAGTCGTGAAGATTGTCGAAGGCTTTGTGCTCGGCGATCCGCTCGACCCGGACACGACGCTCGGTCCGATGGCGCAGACCCGTTTCGCCGACGCCATACGCGCGCAGACAGCCGAAGCTGTGGCCGCCGGGGCGACGACACTGATTGACCCCGCGCTGTTCCCCCGCGACGGCGGAGCCTATCTCATGCCGCAGGTGCTGATCGACGTGACCCACGATATGCGGGTCATGCGCGAGGAAAGTTTCGGTCCCGTCGTCGGCATCATGCCAGTTTCCGGCGACGAGGAGGCGATTGCTCTGATGAACGACAGCGCCTATGGGCTGACCGCCTCGATCTGGACCAACGATGCCGACCGGGCCGAGTCCATCGGCGACCGCATCGAAACCGGAACGGTATTCATGAACCGCGCCGATTACCTGGACCCGGCACTATGCTGGACGGGCTGCAAGGACACCGGGCGTGGCGGAGGCCTGTCCGAAATCGGGTTTCACAATCTGACCCGTCCGAAATCCTACCACCTCAAGAAGGGTTGATCCCATGCCCGCCACTGCTTCACCGCGCGCAAACTGGTCCTATCCCACGGCGATTCGCTTCGGCGCCGGTCGCATCTCCGAGATCGGGGAGGCCTGCGTCGCAGCGGGCATCCGTCACCCGCTGCTGATCACCGACCGGGGGCTTGCGAATCTTCCGATCACGCAGAACACACTTGATCTGCTTGAACAGGCAGGACTGGGCCGGGCGATCTTCGCCGAAGTCGATCCCAACCCGACCGAACTGAATGCCGAAGCCGGCATCCGCGCCTACCGTGACGGCGACCATGACGGCGTGGTGGCCTTCGGCGGTGGCTCAGGCCTCGACCTTGGCAAGCTTGTGGCCTTCATGGCAGGCCAATCCAGACCGATCTGGGATTTCGAGGATATCGACGACTGGTGGACCCGCGCGGACGCCGACGGCATCGCCCCCATTGTCGCCGTACCGACGACGGCCGGAACCGGGTCCGAAGTCGGTCGCGCGTCTGTCATCACCAATTCCGTCAGCCACGAAAAGAAAATCATCTTCCACCCCAAAATCCTGCCAACCGTGGTCATCTGCGACCCCGAACTGACGGTCGGGATGCCTCGTCCCATTACCGCAGGGACCGGTATGGATGCCTTTGCACATTGTCTCGAAGCCTTCTGCTCGCCGCATTACCACCCAATGTCGCAGGGCATGGCACTTGAGGGGATGCGCCTGGTGAAGGAAAATCTGCCGCGCGCCTATGCCGACGGCACCGATATCATGGCGCGCGCGCACATGATGTCCGCAGCCGTAATGGGCGCCACGGCGTTTCAGAAGGGGCTTGGCGCGATCCACGCGTTGTCGCACCCCATCGGCGCGGTCCACGGCTCTCATCACGGCACGACAAATGCCGTCTTCATGCAGGCAGTCCTGCGTCTCAATCGTCCGGCGATTGCCGAGCGGATTGCTTCGGCTGCCGACTATCTCGGGATCGCGGACGGTTTCGACGGGTTCCACGCTTTCGTCGGAGAGATGAACGCCGCACTTGGCATCCCCGGTTCGCTTGCCTTGCTGGGCGTGGTCGACCCGGATGTTGATGCGCTTGTAGATGCGGCGCTGCGCGACCCGAGTTGCGGCGGCAATCCGGTGGAACTTACGCGCGAAAACCTTACGACCTTGCTGCGCGAGTGTCTTGAGGGCAGTTAATAACGCGGTCGGATCGCCAGTTGCCCATTCCACGCAGGCGCATGGTCATGCGTTACAGACATGGAGTTGCGGATTCTGGAGGCGGCAGATTACTTGACCGCTCAGTCCAAACTTGTCTATGGTAAAGTATAAATTGCTTCGCGTAACGATGCGGTGACACCCGCGACGGGATCTTGCAAGTATAAGCTCTCTAATTTCATAGAAGGCAAGCATCTCCATTGCAGAAAATACCAAACATGGAAAGCTTTGCTCGTGTTAGCGGCATTTCCCGCCCTACCGTGTCGAAATATTTTCACGACCCGGACAGTGTGCGAAAATCAACGCGCGCAAAGATTGAGCAGGCGCTGGAAACCTATGATTACAGCCCGAATATCTATGCTATCAATCAGAACCGTCGCCTGACCAAGACAATCGGCATCGTAGTCCCCTATCTTGCAGACCCGTTTTTTGCCGAAATGGCCCGAAATATAGAGCAGCGTTGCATAGACGCGGGCTTCTCTCCACTTCTCTTCAGCTCGCACGGTCGGACCGAACTGGAAACGGACATCCTCCGCAGCCTGCGCTCGCTCAAGCCCGCAGGTGTGCTGCTTGCCCCGCTCGGGCGCAGTTCGGACCGTGACCTCCTCGAGAGCTTCTGTGAAGATGTGCCCACGGTGCTCTTCGACGCGAATGTCGAGGGCGTCGGTGAGGCCTTCGTCGGCTCGGATAACTTTCAGTCGATTCCCCTGATGGTGGAGTATCTGTGCCGGACGGGAGAACCGCCCTGTTTCTTCGAGATGGCTCCGGTTAATCCCAATGCCAACAAGCGTCGCCGCGCCTATACAGAAGCGATGATGGGCCTGGGGCACCAGCCTCATATCGTCCATGTGGATGGGGACGGCTGGGCGTTCGAGGAAATAGGTCATGCCGAAGGCATCCGGGCAATCGAAGGGCGCAGGTTCGCCACCAACACGGTCCTGTGCTCGAACGATCGTCTTGCCATCGGTCTGCTTGCGGCGGCCTATGAAAAAGGTCTGCGTGTAGGACGGGGACACGGTTGCGCGATGCGTATAGCAGGCCACGACGATCACCCCTTTTCCCGGTTCACCTGTCCGTCCCTGACGACCGTCGCGCAGGACTACGAGGCGATTTCGGACCACAGCGTGGAAGCGCTTTTCGCAGTGATCGAAGCGAGCGAAGAGGACCGTCAGCGCACCGAAACGCTGTTCCCAGGAACCCTGGTCATGCGTACCTCGGCATGAGTCGGCCTTTCCCGGAATATTTACGCGGGTAAAATTCTAATTGACGGATATCGGGTGCTCGTGTATTGGATATGGGTGGGGGCTAATCTGTCCGCCCCGCATCAGACGTCCAGGGAGGACACCAATGACACTCAAGCACGCGCTCTATGGAGCGACGGCCCTTACGCTCGTCGCCGGCTCTGCCTTTGCGGACGCCCACGCCACGACCATCACGATCGCCACCGTCAACAACGGCGACATGATCCGGATGCAGGGCCTGACCGACGATTTCAATGACAAGAACCCCGACATAAACGTCGAATGGGTCACGCTGGAAGAGAACGTTCTTCGGCAGAACGTCACCACCGACATTTCGACCGGCGGTGGCGCTTATGACGTGATGACCATCGGCACTTACGAAGTTCCGATCTGGGGCAGAAATGGTTGGCTCGTTTCGCTGAACGAAGGTATGGCCGACGATTGGAATGCGGATGACCTGCTGCCCGCGATCGCCAGTGGTCTGACCGTCGACGGCGAACTCTATGCCGCACCCTTCTACGGTGAATCCTCGATGGTCATGTACCGCAAGGATCTGATGGAGAAGGCCGGTCTGGAAATGCCGGATGCCCCGACCTGGGACTTCATCCGCGAAGCCGCTGCTGCCATGACCGATCGTGAAAACGAGATCAACGGCATCTGCCTGCGTGGTAAGGCCGGCTGGGGTGAAAATGCAGCCTTCCTGACCGCGATGTCCAACTCCTTCGGCGCGCGTTGGTTCGACGAAGAGTGGAATGCGCAGTTCGACAGTGAAGCATGGGCCACCACGCTCAACTTCTACCTCGACATGATGAACGAGTCCGGTCCGAACGGTGCCGCCAACAACGGTTTCAACGAGAACCTGACCCTGTTCCAACAGGGCAAGTGCGGCATGTGGATCGATGCCACCGTGGCGGCCTCCTTCGTGACGGGTGACGACTCGACCGTCGCCGATCAGGTTGGCTTCGCACTGGCCCCCGATACCGGGCTGGGCAAGCGCGCCAACTGGCTCTGGGCCTGGTCGCTGGCCATCCCGGCATCGTCCGAGAAGCAGGAAGCCGCCAAGGCGTTCATCAGCTGGGCCACAGGACCGGCCTACGCCGAACTGGTTGCCTCGAACGAAGGCTGGGCCAACGTTCCTCCGGGCACGCGCACCTCGCTTTATGAGAACCAGGAGTATCTGGATGCGGCGCCGTTCGCGAAGATGACTCTGGACAGCATCAACTCGGCTGATCCGACCAATCCGACAGTCGATCCGGTGCCGTACACGGGTGTGCAGTTCGTCGCCATCCCGGAGTTCGCAGGCATTGCCTCCGAAGTCGGTCAGCAGTTCTCGGATGCCCTCGCTGGCAATCAGACCGCCGAGCAGGCCCTTGCCAACGCGCAAGAGCTGACCACAGAAGAAATGGAAGCCGCGGGCTACTAAGCCGCGCTTCATAGTCGGACGGCACTCCATTGTGCCGTCCGATACTCGATTTATACCACTGTTTGACTTTTCGCAGGCTTCATTCGAAGCTCTCTAGACGCGATCCTGTATATCTTCAGGCCATCCGGGAACTATTGTCATGGCGACAGCACATTCAAAATCGGCCGCCCGGATCATGATCGCACCTGCGGTTTTCGTCCTGCTGGTCTGGATGCTGATCCCGCTCCTCATGACGCTCTACTTCTCTTTTGCCGACTACCGCCCTCTGCGCGGCACATTCGACGCATGGATCGGATTCGACAATTACGTGCGCTTCCTGACCTCCAGCTCCTTCATGTCGGCCCTGATCACGACGCTTTGGATGGTCGCCGGAATTCTTTCGATCACCATCATCGGCGGGGTCCTGTTAGCCCTTCTGCTCGATCAGCCCATGTATGGCCAAGGCTTCGTGCGTATCCTCGTGATCGCGCCATTCTTCGTGATGCCGACCGTTTCGGCGCTGGTCTGGAAGAATATGTTCTTCAATGTCGACAACGGTCTGTTCAGCTACCTCTTCAAAGGTCTGGGCTTTCAGCCCTACGACTTCCTGAGCCAGTCGCCCCTGCTGTCTATCATCGTCATCGTGGCATGGCAGTGGCTGCCGTTTGCGACGCTGATCCTGCTGACGGCCGTGCAGTCGCTCGACAGCGAGCAATTGGAAGCCGCCGAGATGGACGGTGCGCCGGCTTTGTCGCGGTTCCGCTTCATCATCCTGCCTCACCTGAGCCGGGCCATCACCGTCGTCATCCTGATCCAGACGATCTTCCTGTTATCGATTTTCGCAGAGATCTTCGTGACCACGAACGGGGCCTTCGGGACGCGCACATTGACCTATCTCGTCTACCAGCGCGTGCTGGAGAGCCAGAACGTCGGCCTGGGGTCCGCCGGAGGGATCATTGCCGTCATTCTTGCCAATGTGATCGCAATCTTCCTGATGCGGATCGTCGGCAAGAACCTCGATAACTGAGGCGGAGGAGACTTCATGGCCCGTGCCATCACCACCCAGAAAAAAGTCATGTGGACCGCCCTCGCCTGGGGGTTCGGCCTGGCGATATTCTTCCCGATCCTCTGGACGTTCCTGACCTCGTTCAAGACCGAGGCCACGGCGATCGCCGATCCGCCTGTATGGTTCCTGTTCGACTGGACGACCGAAAACTACACCGCCGTGCAGGAACGGTCGAATTATCCCAAGGCGCTGATGAACTCGATCATCATTGCCGTCGGCTCCACCCTGCTAGGCATCCTCATCGCGGTGCCTGCGGCCTGGGCCATGGCATTCGTGCCGGGTCGGCGCACCAAGGATGTCCTGCTCTGGATGCTCTCGACCAAGATGCTGCCGGCCGTCGGCGTGCTCTATCCGCTGGTCCTGCTGGCGAAGTGGCTGGGCGTGATGGACAGCCGCATCCTTCTGGTCGTCGTTCTGATGCTGATCAACCTGCCGATCATCGTCTGGATGCTATATACCTATTTCCGCGAAATTCCCGGCGAAATCCTGGAGGCTGCGCGCATGGACGGGGCCAGCCTTTCGTCTGAAATCCTCTACGTGCTCACGCCGATGGCCGTGCCGGGAATCGCCTCGACCATCCTTCTCAACATCATCCTGGCCTGGAACGAGGCTTTCTGGACAATCCTGCTGACCACGGTGAATGCCGCGCCGCTTACGGCCTTCATCGCCAGCTTTTCCGCGCCGGAAGGATTGTTCTACGCCAAGCTGTCTGCCGCTTCGATGCTGGCCATCGCCCCCATCCTTGTCATGGGCTGGTTCAGCCAGAAACAACTCGTGCGCGGCCTCACCTTCGGCGCCGTAAAGTAAAGGAGACCGACATGGGTCGCATCGTTCTAAAGGGCGTCCGCAAAGCCTTCGGCGACGTGGAGGTCATTCCACCTCTGGACTTGGAGATAGAGGATGGCGAGTTCGTCGTCTTCGTCGGACCCTCGGGCTGCGGCAAGTCCACGCTGCTGCGCCTGATCGCGGGGCTGGAAGACGTCTCGAGCGGAGACATCGAGATTGACGAACGCAATGTGTCCACCGTATCGCCCGCCAAGCGCGGGCTTGCCATGGTGTTCCAGTCCTACGCGCTCTATCCGCATATGTCCGTTCGCAAGAACATCGCCTTCCCATTGCGGATGTCCAAGATGGACAAGGCCGAGCAGGACAAACGCATCGCGCATGCGGCCAGCATTCTGAACCTCACCGACTATCTCGAGCGGCGACCGGGGCAGCTCTCGGGCGGCCAGCGTCAGCGTGTCGCCATCGGCCGCGCCATCGTGCGCGAACCGGCCGCCTTCCTGTTCGACGAGCCACTGTCGAACCTTGACGCAGCCCTGCGCCACGGAATGCGCGTCGAGATCGGTGAACTGCACAAGGATCTTGCCACGACGATGATCTACGTGACGCACGACCAGATTGAGGCCATGACCATGGCCGACAAGATCGTCGTTCTGCGCGCTGGATATATCGAGCAGGTGGGGTCGCCGCTTGAACTTTATCATAAGCCCCGCAATCTCTTTGTGGCAGGCTTTATCGGCTCACCCACGATGAACCTGTTCGAAGGCGCCACCGCCGCCGAGCATGGAGCCCATACGATCGGGGTACGTCCCGAGCACCTTGTCCCGTCCAAGACCGAAGGTCTGTGGAAAGGGCGTGTGGGCCTTTCCGAGCACCTGGGTTCCGACACGTTCCTGCACATCCACGACACGGGCCTTACCGAGACTATCACTGTCCGCGCCGGAGGCGATATCGACCTGCACCACAACGACACGGTATATCTGACCCCCGAGGCCGACAAGATTCACCGTTTCGACGCTCAGGGACTTCGCATCGCATGAGGCTGAACGGCAAATCCGCCCTTATCACCGGAGCCGCGCGCGGCATTGGCCGGGGCTTTGCCGAAGCCTATGTCCGTGAGGGCGCGACGGTAGGTATCGCGGACATCGACATGGATGCCGCCACGGCCGCCGCGGCCGAGATCGGTGACGCGGCCTACGCCGTCCGGATCGACGTCAGCGACCAGGGGAGCATCGACGCGGCCATCGACGCCGTGACTAAGCGCGCGGACAAGCTCGACATCCTTGTCAACAATGCCGCCCTTTTCGATGCGGCCGAGACCGTTGGCATCACACGGACCAGCTATGAGAGACTCTATGCGGTGAATGTGGCCGGCACACTCTTCACGATGCAGGCCGCGGCACGCCAGATGATCGCCCAGGGCCATGGCGGCAAGATCATCAATATGGCCAGCCAGGCCGGTCGCAGGGGCGAAGCGCTGGTGCTTGTCTATTGTTCGACCAAGGCCGCTGTCATTTCGATAACACAATCGGCGGGGCTGGACCTCATCCGCCACGGGATCAACGTGAACGCCATCGCCCCCGGTGTGGTGGACGGCGAACACTGGAAGCACGTGGATACGATGTTCGCCACACTCGAGGGCAAGGAACCAGGACAGAAGAAACGCGAGGTCGAGGCGGGCGTGCCTGCCGGACGCTTTGCGGTACCGACGGATCTGGCTCCAATGGCCGTCTTTCTGGCCTCATCAGACAGCGACTACGTCGTTTCGCAGTGCTATAATGTGGATGGCGGTCAGTGGATGAGCTGATGCGCCTGTCGAACGAAACCCTCGGTCTGCTTCCAGACGGAATCAGCGTCCCGACCTACAATCGTGCAAGGCTCACGGCGGGCATCGTCCACATCGGCCTTGGCAACTTCCACCGTGCGCATCAGGGCTGGTATCTCCACCGGCTCATGCAGGACGACAAGGCACAGGATTGGGCAATTGTCGGTGCCGGGGTGCGGGCAGCCGACGCGAAAATGCGCGATAAACTCCTGGCTCAGGACTGTCTGACGACATTGATCGAACTCGCGCCCGAAAGCGTCTCGGCCGAGGTGATCGGTTCCATGATCGATTTCCTGCCCGTCGAGGAAGGAAACGGTCCCCTCATCCGCCGCATGGCCGAGACCGATATCCGCATCGTCTCCCTGACCGTGACCGAAGGCGGATACTACATCGATCCCGCCACCAAGGGCTTCGACGCCGACCACCCCGATATCCGGCACGATGCGGAAAACCCCGGCACGCCCCTCACCGCCTTCGGCGCGATGATCGAGGCGCTGCGTCTGCGTCGCGCGGCAGACCAGGGTCCTTTCACATGCCAGTCCTGCGACAACCTCCAGGGCAACGGTGACATCCTTCGCCAGACCATCGTCTCGCTCGCCCGCCTGTCCGACCCCGCGCTGGCCGACTGGATCAATGCGAACGCAACCTTTCCGAACTCCATGGTCGATTCCATCGCGCCAGCGACGGGCCCCGCCGAGTTGGCTCTTGTCCGTGAACTGGGCATCGCGGACGACGCGCCCGTCACGCATGAGAATTTCCGCCAATGGGTGATCGAGGACGCGTTCTGCGCCGGTCGCCCGCCATGGGACCAGGCCGGTGCGACCTTTGCGGACGACGTTCACGCTTATGAAGCGATGAAAATCCGAATCCTCAACGCGGGCCATCAGGTCATCGCGAACCCAGGAGAGCTTCTGGGAACCGAGACGATCTCGGGGTGCATGGAACATCCGCTCATCGCCGCGCTTTTCGACAAGGTCGAGAAGACAGAAATCGTTCCGCATGTCGCCCCCGTTCCGGGCATGGAACCTTCGGATTACGTGGAGCTGATCGCCCGACGCTTCGCCAATCCGCGCATCGTCGATACAGTGCGGCGAGTGGCTTTCGATGGCTCCTCCCGGCACACCGGCTTTCTCCATCCCATCATCCGCGACGGATTGGCCAGCGGTGCCCCCATAGCGGGCCTCGCTCTGGTGGAGGCGATCTGGGCGCGCATGTGCGAGGGCACGCGGGAGGACGGCTCCACGATCGAGCCGAACGATCCGATGTGGGCTGATCTCAACACCGTGGCCAAGGCTGCACGCACCCGCCCGCTGGCCTGGCTGGAGCAAGAACATCTCTACGGCGACCTGGCCGCCGCACCGCGCTTCGTCGACGCCTTCGAGGACTGGCTGCGAATAATCTGGCATAACGGAACCGACGCCGCACTGGAACAATACATCGGGCAATGACGCGATCATGGGGGCCGTTGTCTTTCCTGCAAGGGCAACGTCCATGCAAGGTCAACGTCCTGGCCCATGTGCGTGCCAGCGGCATCTGTCACATCGACCTCAGCGTGCTTGCCACACATTGCGGCACCAGTACGTTTCCGCTCAGTCCCGGCCCAGAATATGCGGGCGTTGCTGTCGAACTCTTACCCGGATTTCAGGTAACCGCCCGGCAGGACCCGACACGATATTCTGTCATTCAGGTACACAATAAATATGATAGAGTGCGTCGATCATACGATGCACCCGCACATCTGCGATGCGGTAGTATATCGTCTGTCGCTCCCGCCGCGTGGCGACCATTCCGGCATCGCGCAGCCGCGCCAGATGCTGGCTGAGCGCAGACTGGCTAAGTCTGAGTTGCCCTTGCAAAGCGCCGACTGATTGCTCGCCCTCTAAAAGATGGCACAAAACCATCAGACGGTTCGCATTGGACAGAAGTGCCAGTTGAGCGGCGACATCTTCCGCGCGCGCCTCAAGCACATCGAGGGGTGGTCGGCGTTTTGTTACATCAGTATTGACTAATTTAGACATTGCTTACATATGGTCTCATTACAGACGATCTGCAATATATAAATCGAAGGATACCGCATGGGACCCGTGGTCGCGACCGAATTTACTCCCTGGCTTTCTCTGCTCGGGGGGGTGCTGATCGGCCTGAGCGCCGTCATGGTGATGGGAATGTTCGGCAAGATTGCCGGGATTGCTGGGATCACAAAAGGCCTGACATCCGCGGTTCCGGGTCTGGCAACAACCGGTGACCGGAGCTGGCGGTTGTCATTTTTGCTGGGGCTGGTGGTCGCCCCATTGGCCGTGCTGCTGGCGACGGGATCGTTTCCGCAACAGACCGTTCCGACCAGCCTTGCGGGCATGGCGCTGGCCGGACTTCTTGTCGGTTTCGGCACTGCCTTCGGATCGGGCTGTACCTCGGGCCACGGCGTGTGCGGGCTGGCGCGCCTGTCGCCGCGATCTGCTGCCGCCGTCGCGGTCTTCGTGGCCGCAGCCGTACTGACAACCACCATCGTTCGCCACGTCCTCTGAGGAGCCTTAAGATGCGCAATATCATAGGGTTCGCCGCCGGATTGATCTTCGGTCTGGGTCTTATCGTTTCTGGCATGGCCAATCCGGCCAAAGTCCTGAACTTCCTTGACATACTCGGGCCGTGGGACCCCAGCCTGGCCTTCGTGATGGGCGGTGCGTCGGTCACTGCCTTCATCGGCTACCGTCTGGTGTGGCGGCGCGGCACTCCTGTCATGGGAACGCAGTTCGACCTGCCCGCCAGCGGCACCATAGACGCACCGTTGCTGACTGGTGCGGCGATCTTCGGCGTGGGCTGGGGTCTGGGCGGGTTCTGCCCGGGGCCGGCCTGGGCCTCGCTGGCAATCGGATCGACCGGAATCCTCGTTTTTCTTCCAGCAATGCTGATTGGTATCGTGCTGGCCGATTTCGGAAAGTCATCTCCCCTCTTCGCAAAAAAAGGAGCGTAATCATGTCCAAGCTGAACGACCCGGTCGTGCGCCATTCCGCGTCATCTGGCCAAGACAGCCCCGATGTCTGGGGCATCTACGAACCCGATACCGGATCGATTCAGTATATCTGCGCCGATCCCTCGACGAAGAAGGCCGCGCTGATTGACGTGGTACTGAATTTCGACCCTGCCAGCTTCGCGGTCGATACGCGCAGCATGGATCAGGTGCTGAACCTGGTGGAACAGGAGGGGCTTACGGTCCAATGGGTCCTCGACACCCATCCCCACGCCGATCACCTGATGGCATCGTCGCAACTGAAAGAGCGCACCGGCGCACCGAATGCCATCGGTGAGAAAGTCAAAGAGATCGCCGAGATCTGGCGCGGGATCTATCACACGCCGGATGCCTTTGACCCGGAGCGTGACTTTGACCGGCTTTTTGCCGATGGCGATACGTTCAGACTGGGCGATATGGACATGCGCGTGATGCTGTCGCCGGGACACACGCTGGGATCCATCACATATATCTGCGGTGACGCGGCCTTTGTTCACGACACGTTCATGCAACCCGACAGTGGAACCGCACGCGCCGATTTCCCCGGCGGTACGACCGAGGATCTGTGGAATTCACTTCAGGCGATCTTCGAGCTTCCCGACGACACACGACTTTTTGTCGGTCACGATTACGGTTCGAAAGGACGGGACGAGCCTGAGTGGGAAGCGACCGTCAAGACGCACAAAGCGAAAAACATCCATGTAAAAGCTGGAACTGCCAAACAGGACTATATCAAGACGCGGGAAGAGCGGGATGCGATCCTGTCATTGCCTGACCGGATGCTGGCGGCGCTGCAAATCAATCTGCGCGGGGGCAATTTGCCCGAAGCGGAAGACGACGGCGGCCACTACCTGAAAATCCCAGTCGGAAAATTCTGAAAAATAAGGAGCGAAACTCATGAGCAAATCCATGAAAGACCTTGTCGCCGATGCCAGATCACACATCGATACGATCAGCCCCGCCGAAGCCCATGAGGCCATGCAAGGTGGCGACATGATCCTCGATGTGCGCGAACCGGCGGAGTTGGATAACGACGGCGCGGTCGACGGCGCGGTTCATATCCCCCGCGGGCTGGTCGAAGCACAGGCCGACCCGGAAACCGGCAAGGGCAATGCCGCTCTGACCGCCAGGCGCGATGGCGGAGGCCGCGTGCATGTCCTGTGTGCCTCGGGGGCCCGTGCCGCGCTTGCTGCCGACAGCCTTAAGCAGATGGGCTATGACGCCACGGTGATTGATGGCGGCCTTGCGGCCTGGAAGAAGGCGGGTCTTCCGCTTCGTTCCTGACAGCCATGCATCGGCTGTCGCGATACCTGCCCGTCCTCGACTGGGGGCGACGCTACAATGCGGACAAACTGGGTGCGGACCTGGTTGCGGCGTTGATCGTGACGATCATGTTGATCCCGCAATCGCTGGCCTATGCGCTGCTGGCCGGATTACCGCCCGAGGCGGGAATCTATGCCTCGATCCTGCCGATCGTACTCTATGCGATCTTCGGCACCTCGCGCAGCCTGGCCGTCGGGCCGGTCGCCGTCATTTCACTGATGACGGCGGCGGCGATCGGCGGTCTGGGTGACCAGGGGATCGACTATGCCACCGCTGCGCTGACGCTGGCGTTCCTGTCCGGTGCGTTTCTGCTGCTTCTTGGGGTGTTTCGACTGGGGTTCATTGCCAATTTCCTGTCCCATCCCGTCATCGCGGGATTCATCACCGCCAGCGGCATCCTGATCGCCACAAGTCAGTTGAAACATATCCTGGGTATCGAAGCCTCTGGCGATACATTGCTGGAACTGGTCCCAGACCTTTGGAGGACGATTGGCTCCATCAACTGGATCACTGCCGCGATCGGCCTGTCGGTCATTGTCTTTCTTTACTGGGTCCGCAGCGGGCTGAAACCGCTTTTACGGAGCATCGGCCTTGGCCCCACCCTGTCTGAAATGGGGGCCAAGGCTGGTCCGGTCTTCGCCGTTGTGGCCAGCACACTGGCGGTCTGGGCTTTCGACCTGACCGGGCGCGGTGTCGATATTGTCGGCTCCGTGCCGCAGTCGCTTCCGCCGCTGACGCTGCCCTCGTTCCAGCCCTCGGTTTTGACGGCGATGATCGGCCCGGCCATTTTGCTGTCGATCATCGGCTTTGTGGAATCCATTTCGGTTGCACAAACCCTCGCGGCCAGACGCCGCCAACGCATCGATCCGAATCAGGAACTGATCGGTCTTGGTGCAGCCAATCTGGGCGCGGCCTTCAGCGGCGGCTTTCCTGTCACGGGTGGATTTTCACGCTCAGTCGTCAACTTCGATGCGGGTGCCCGGACCCCTGCGGCAGGCGTTTTCACCGCCGCAGGACTTGCGATTGCAGCCCTGGCCCTGACGCCGCTGATCTATTTCCTGCCCAATGCCACGCTGGCCGCAACGATCATCGTCGCGGTTCTGAGCCTTGTCGATTTTTCGGTCCTGAAACGCACGTGGCGGTATTCACGCGCCGATTTCGCGGCCGTCTCGGCGACGATCCTGCTGACGCTGATTTTCGGTGTCGAGGCGGGTGTTTCAGCAGGTGTCCTGATTTCGGTTTTGATCCACGTCTATAGATCGTCCCGCCCGCATATGGCCATCGTGGGACAGGTTCCGGACACCGAGCATTACCGCAACGTGAACCGCCACGACGTGATCACGGATGACCGCATCCTGTCGATCCGCGTGGACGAGAGCCTGTATTTTGCCAATGCCCGCAACCTCGAAGACCGGATCTATGACATGACCGCCGACCGGGGCGACCTGAAGCACGTCATCCTGATGTGCTCGGCCGTCAATGAGATCGACATGAGCGCGCTGGAAAGTCTTGAGGCGATCAATAGCCGCCTGAAAGCCCGTGGTATCACCTTTCATCTGAGCGAGGTGAAGGGGCCGGTGATGGATCGGTTGAAGACCAGCTCCTTCCTCGACGATCTGACCGGCAAGGTGTTCCTGACCCAGCATGGCGCGGTCCGTTGTCTTGCCGAGACGGCTCAGACCTACCCTTCCCCTTCCAGAGACGGAGTATCCATTTGAAACGGCGCCAATTTCTGAGCCTCGGTGTCGCGACCCTTGCCGCACCTGCCATAATCAGCCGACGGACCGTCGCCGCCGAACCGGGCGCGCCGCTGCCGATCCCGGACGTGATGGAGGTCGGTCCCGGTGCTGGCAATATCCTGTCCGCAATCAAGGGCAGAGCTGAACTCATTCCCGGAGTTGAGTCCGATACACTGGGCTACGGGCAGGATTATCTCGGACCGCTCCTTCGGTTCCAACGTGGGCGCACCGCCAGTATCGATGTGGAAAATCGCACCGACGATCCGATCACCGCCCATTGGCACGGGATGCATGTGCCTGGATACTTGGACGGTGGGCCGCAACTCGCCTTCGGTCCGGGCAAGACCTGGTCTCCGGAGCTCCCAGTCGATCATCCCGCGGCAACCCTGTTCTACCATAGTCACGTTCACGGCCGCACCGCCGAACAGGTCTACCGTGGTCTGGCGGGCATGATCATCATCGACGACCCCGAAATCGACAATCCGCTGCCCCGTGACTATGGCGTGAATGATTTTCCGCTGATCGTGCAGGATCGCAGCTTCGACCGGTCGGGAAGACTGACCTATGATCTGGGCATGATGGGAAGGATGCAGGGTTTTCATGGAGATGAGGTGCTCGTCAACGGTGCGATTCGTCCCAAGCTGACCGTGCCCGCGGGGCTGGTGCGCTTGCGGTTGCTGAACGCATCCAACGCCCGGATATATGATTTCAACTTCACCGACGGTCGGCAATTCCATCAGGTCGCCAGCGACGGCGGCCTGCTGCCCTCGCCTGTCGCGATGGTCAATCTGCGTCTTGCCCCGGCAGAACGGGCCGAAATCATCGTCGACTTCTCGGATCGGTCTGCCGTTCGCCTGATCTCCCGGAATGTCGGTAGTGGCGGGATGATGGGTGGCGGCATGATGGGTGGCGGAAATAATACCGCAACACTCGACGTCATGTCTTTCGATGTCGGCGATGCGTCAACATCCGGTCCCGTGCAATTGCCCGGGTCTTTGCCCGCAACAGTCTCCGATCTCGGCGAACCCGTTCGCACCCGCGAGTTCATCTTGAACATCAGTTCCGGAAACATGATCAGCAGCATGCTGAACAATCTGATCGGACAGGACAGGCAGACCATGGGCATCAATGGCGAGCCCTATGATATGTCGCGCATCGACCAGCAGGTGCAGTTGGGCGAAACCGAGCTCTGGCGCATCAATGCCGACATGATGACGCATCCGTTTCACGTTCACGGCGTGTCCTTTCAGGTCGTCACCATGGGCGGGCGGGCAGTCAACCCCGCAGCGATTGGATGGAAGGACGTGGTGCATGTCGAAGGTCCGACCGAGATTTTGCTCCGGTTCGACAAACCGGCAACGGTCGACACGCCATTCATGTATCACTGCCATATCCTCGAACACGAAGATGCGGGAATGATGGGGCAATTCACGGTCGGATGACACCGGTCCGCATTTTCCGGCTTGCCCGTCTTGGCGACTTGGCCTGTGTCGAGGCCATATCCGCTGCCATGCGAGGTTTGGGCATGCGTGTTGAGCCAGACGAAGGGTGACAAACGAGAGGATCGACGCCAGGCACATACCTTCAAACAGACAGTAGCGCGGTGACCTGCTCCCCTGAAATGTCCGGCGTTTCGGGTTTAGCCTGTTCTCCAACTGAGAAGACAGACGATGAAGCGATCAAGCTCCAGCAAAGAACAGATTATTGGCATTCTGAAGGAGCATCGAGTTTGTACCGTTGAGCGGAGACATAAGGGTGGACCGCTGTTCAATCGATACGACCGTTATCGATACGGCCAATATTTCAGCTTGAACTTATACGCAGGACGCCCCTCGCCTCGTTATTTAGACTATCAGTCGACCATGAGGACGCATGTCCCCCGGCCTCGTCCTGCATTTCTGAATGTCATCAGTGACTTCGGGCCTTCCGGCAGCCTAATTCGAATATGACTTGTAGTCTGTGGCTTTGGCTGTGACCGCCATACGCCATGCCGCGCACGTCAATTCAATCGCGCGTTTCCAGAAATATCCAAAGGATCAGGAGAGAAAACGACCTTTCGCAAGAAGAGGTCGCCCATCGCGCGGACATAGACGAAGAAGTCAAAAGTGTCGTGGAGCGAGGCAGACTCAAAACGCTACCCGAATGATACCCAAGGACATTTGAGCGATCTGGCGCTTGCCGCCAATATCAGCTGAGCAACTGTTTTTAATTTTTAAAATGGTGCCCGGGGGCGGAATCGAACCACCGACACGAGGATTTTCAATCCACTGCTCTACCCCTGAGCTACCCAGGCACCGGGTCCGACCGGGGTCTCCCGAAAGGGGTTCCCTGAGGTCTGCGAGGTTTGGCACCTCGCGGGGTTTGCATCGTCTAGGGCACGGCAAAATCGGTGTCCAGACGAAAAAGCGTCAGTTCTGGCGCGAACGGCTGTCCTTCTCCGGCTCGGCAGCGTCAATGGCTTCTTCTGCGTCATCCGGGTCGGTCGAAGGGATGGCATAGCTGCCGGTCAGCCACTTACCCAGATCGACGTCAGCGCAGCGTTTGGAACAGAACGGACGGTATTTCGCATCCGTAGGCTTGTCGCAGATCGGGCAGGTCACAGCAGCTCCTCCAACGGACGACGTTCGCGGCGGCGGGTCAGTTCGAAATGGCCCAGCGGGGTCCAGCCGATCAGGCTGGTTTCGATGGCATCGGACTTCAACGCCGTGCGCAGGGCGCTTTCGAACGCCTTGCGATCCTTCTTGGGCATCGGGGCCAGGTCCAGCACGATCTGACCGCCGATCCCGCGCAAGCGCAGTTGTCGCGGCAGTTCCTTCGCCAGCGAAAGATTGGCCTTGAACCCGCCTGCCCCGCCCTCGGCGGTATTCACATCAACAGCCGTCAGGGCGCGCGTCGGCTCGATGTAGAACGTGGCCGGGCCGACGTTGACCTGCGGTGACGACAGGGCATCGAGTTGATCCTCGACCGTCGCCCAGTCCTCCGAAATCTCGGTCCCGGCCCAATCGCGCCATGCCAGGGCATGCGCGTCAGGACCATCCAGCAGGCGCTCCGCGTCCGTCCCCGGATCATCCAGCACCTGCATCGCCACACCCCAAGTCTGCGTCAGATCGTCGGTCAACGTCGATTCGTCGATGCCTTCGCAGGCCGTCCGCAGGATGATGCCGTGACCGTCGCGGTCAGGCACCGCGTCATTGGCGATTTCCAGAAGCCGGTCGCGGTCCTCGTCATCGGTCAGGCTGCGCGCAACGTTCAGGCCCGGCGCGCCGGGGGTGACGATGCAATAGCGCGATTTGAATAGCACGCGGTCGGTGACGGGGATGGCCTTGCCCGGTTCGGCATGACCCGTGACCTGCACCAGCAACGCCTGTCCGGGGGCCAGTCCCTTGGCATTGCGATGCCAGCCGGTCAGACCGTTTCCAAGCTTCACGAACATGCCGCCCTGCCCCTTGACGGGGCGGTCGCAGATGGCACGGAACACCGTCCCCAGACCGGGCCGATCATCGTCGCCGTCGATCAGCAAATCGTCCAGCCGTCCGTTTACCATGCGGGCGGCGGCGGGGCGGCCTTTGTGGTGACCGAGTATGATTTGTGTGCCGTTCATCGCCAGATCTCCAGCCCTGCGGCTTGAAGCAGGTTTGCGGTTTCATGCAGGGGCAGTCCGACGACGCCGGTGAAACTGCCTTCGATCCACGACACGAAAGCACCCGCTGGCCCCTGGATCGCATAGCCGCCTGCCTTGCCCTGCCAGTCATCGGTGGCAAGGTAGCCGTTGATTTCGAAGTCCGACAGCGGCTTCAGCTTGACCGACGTCACACAGGTTCGCGTCCATATCCGGTCGCCACGTCGCACCCCGATGCAGGTCACGACCTTGTGCCGGCGTCCCGACAGCAGGTGCAGGAATTGCGCGGCCTGACCGGCGTCGGCGGGCTTGCCCAGAATGCGCCGACCGACGACCACCGTGGTATCGGCACAAAGTATGATATCATCGGGACCGGCCTCTACCGTGGCCAGTTTCAGCGCCGTTATCCGTTCGCAGTAAACGCGCGGAAGTTCTGCGTTTTCAGGTGTTTCATCGACATCGGGCGGGCGCACGGCGTAAGGCGTTACGCCCAACTGCGCCAACAACTCCAACCGTCGCGGAGAGCCGGATCCGAGGATCAGGCGCGGGCCGTTGCCCGGCACCTTACTTGAAGCGATAGTTGATGCGACCCTTGGTCAGGTCATAGGGCGTCATCTCGACCTGAACCTTGTCGCCGGCCAGAACGCGGATGCGGTTCTTGCGCATTTTGCCTGCCGTGTGCGCGATGATCTCATGGCCATTCTCGAGTTCGACCCGGAATGTCGCGTTCGGCAGAAGCTCGCGCACGACGCCGGGGAATTCGAGCATTTCTTCCTTGGCCATGGTGTCTCCTGATGTGGGGCCGCGCGACCGGAAAACGGAGGCTTGCGGCGGGATGTGGCTAGATGGGGGGAAACCGGGAAATATTCAAGGGGATATGTGCGACGGGGACCCGCGCGTGATCGGGGATATTACGACGGTGCATACGGAGGTATTACGTCGGTCATACAAACGTCCGTATCGGATGCCACGGCAACCGGACGACGTTCGTGTCGACAAAAACGGAGAAGTTGATGGCGCAGAATGACGGACAAGTTGAGACTCCGGTCTGGTTCACGCCGTTTCCGGCTGACCCCGCGAACTACGGCCAAATGGATTTCATCGAACCCGAGGGCAGCGAAGGTATGGCGCGGCCCCTGTCGAACAGAGGCATCCGCTTTCCGCCGGAACATATGCCGCTGTGCTTTCGGGATATGTCGGGCCGATACGGCGCGGATTTCAAGCGCTTCATGCCCGACTTCTTCATGTCCCGTCACGTCGTTCTGACCGTTTCGCAAAAGATGCATGATGTGCTGGTGCAGTTCGATTTGGGCGACAACCAGCTGACAGAACTGCCTTTCGTTGCGCATGATCGCGTGACCCCGAGGCCGGAGCGGTTCTGGTTGCTGGCGGTGGCGTAGAAGAAATCAGGTCTGGACGTCGAGGCCTCTGCGGTCGGACCGACGGTGGTCTATGAAAACGGCACAGCGCGGTTATTGCCCAACACCCTGACGCTACATCCGACGACCAACGATTATATGTATAACTCGATAATGGAAGCACAGGGTGGCGGCAAAATTGCCCTGTCATCTTCGGTTCTGGATGGAGCGGACCTATGGCGTGATCCGTTGATCGGCCCGGAACTTCTGTTCGTCTCGGATCGTCTGCGTCAGGCGATCAAGGCGGCAAAGATCAAGGCGAGGAATATGCCGTTCTTTCCGGTCACGCTCGTTCCCTGAACCGTCGCCTAAAGGCCCCTCACCCAAACCGACCCTTCAACCGTTCCCTGATCTGATCGCGGCTGAGCCGATAGCTCGCCAGCTTCTGATCGCGCCCCTTGCCCAGCCCCGTAGGGTCCATGATGGGCCAGTATTCAACGTCGATATGGGCGTGACGGGCCAGCTCCAGAGCCATGCGCTGCGATGCGGGCGACAGGGCGACGATCAGGTCGAACTGCTCCAGATCGTCGCCCCATTGCTTCATTTCCTCGAAAGATCGGGAACGGTGACGCGACAGTTCCACCCCGATCTCGGCGCAGACGGCAACGGCAAAGCCGTCGATCTCGATGTCGTTTTTCACGCCCGCCGATTGCACATAGATCGACTGGCCGTGCATCTTCTTCATCAGCCCTTCTGCCATGGGCGAACGGACGGCGTTGTGATCGCAGCAGAACAGGACGGATTGTGGGTTTCCGGCCAATGCTCAGCCCCCGAAGTGCAGCACGCAGATCAGGGTAAAAAGCCGCCGCGCTGTGTCGATATCGACAGTCGCCTTGCCCTCCAGCCGCTCCTGCAGGATGCGCGCGCCTTCGTTGTGGATGCCGCGCCGGGCCATGTCGATCGCCTCGATCTGACTGGGTGGGAGTTTCTTGACCGCGTCGAAATAGGCCGCGCAGATCTGCCAGTAATCTTTCACGACCTGTTTGAATGGCCCCAGCGACAGATGGAATTCACCGGCCTTGCCTGTGCCGGTGCTGATCTCGAAGACCAGACGGCGTTCGCGAATGGCCAGCGTCAGGTCGTAGGGCCCGGCGGGCGCCCCATCGGCGGCGAGGGAAAAGCTGTTGTCTTCCAGCAGATCGAAGATGGCGACGGCCCGTTCCTGCTCGATTTCCGCCGTAGGGATCGGCAGATTGGCGTCGTCGATATGAATCTGGGCGATACGATCGGTCATGGGCGCTTGATGCGGCATAGTGGCGGGCGGGGCAATGGTCTGGCGCGTCATCGGTTCAGCCGGTCCAGTCGCGCCTGCACCGACAGGCCATGCGCCTGCAACGATTCCGACGTGGCAAGGCGGACGGCGGCGGGGCCGATGGCACGGAGGCTTTCGGGTGTCATGCGGGCCAGCGTCGTGCGCTTCATGAAGTCGAGGACCGACAGGCCCGACGAGAAGCGGGCCGAGCGGGCCGTGGGCAGGACATGGTTCGGGCCGCCGACGTAATCGCCGATGGCCTCGGGCGTCCACTGACCGAGGAAGATCGCCCCGGCGTGGGTGATTTTGTCGGACAGCGCTTCGGGATCGGCGACGGCGAGTTCGAGGTGCTCGGGGGCGATGCGGTTTGACAGCTTCGCGGCCTCGTCCAGATCGCCAACGGTTATGACGGCACCGAAATCGCGCCAGGACGGGCCCGCGATGTTTGCGCGCTCCAGGCTTTCCAGACGGGCCGTCACAGCGTCGGCCACGGCCTGACCGAAGGCGGCGTCGGTGGTGATCAGGATGCTCTGCGCGCTTTCGTCGTGTTCGGCCTGCGACAGCAGATCGATGGCGATCCAGTCAGGGTCGTTGTCGGAGTCTGCGATCACCAGGATTTCGGAGGGACCCGCGATCATGTCGATGCCGACGCGCCCGAAGATGCGGCGTTTGGCGGCGGCGACGAAAGCGTTGCCCGGCCCGGTGATCTTGTCGACGGGCGCGATGGTGTCGGTGCCGTAGGCCATGGCGGCGATCGCCTGCGCGCCGCCGATGCGGTAAACCTCGGTCACGCCGGACATCTGTGCCGCCAGCAGGACCATCGGGTTGAGCACACCGTCGGGTGTCGGCACGCACATCACCAGCCGACCGACACCGGCGACCCGCGCCGGGATCGCATTCATCAGCACCGACGAAGGATAGGTCGCCAGCCCGCCCGGCACATAAAGCCCCGCCGCGTCGACCGGCCCCCAGCGCCAGCCCAGCGTCGCGCCGGTCTCGTCCGTCCATTGCTCGTCACGGGGCAGTTGCCGTTCGTGATAGGCGCGGATGCGGGCGGCGGCGGTCTCCAGCGCGGTCCGGTCCCGGGGCGCGACCCGGTCGGCAGCGGCGGCGATCTCGGTATCGGTGATGCGCATCGTTTCCGGCGTCAGGTCGAAACGGTCGAATCGGATCGTCAGGTCGCACACGGCGGTGTCGCCACGGGCGCGCACGTCGGCGATGATCGCGGCGACGGCATCGTCGACATCGGGCGCATCCTCGCGCTTCATGGACAGCAGGGCGTCGAACCGGGTATCGAAATCGGCGTCGGCGGTGGACAGGAATTGCGGCATCCATGATCTCCGGGCAGGGTCCGGGTCTGCCTGGCGTGCGGCAGCCCCGGACTCGGGGTGTCGGGTTATTCCGGGTGTTCCGGCGCCTTGCCCGACGGCGCGGCATAGGGCTGCGTCACATCCGCGAGCATTACATCGAGACAGTCGCAGGTGACCTCGATCACACCGTCACCCGCGAAGGTCAGGCGCAGGATGCCGTCGGCGTCGGCCCCCGGCTCCCAGTCCAGCGTCAGCAGCGACAATACGGTATCGGCATCGCCGGGCAGCACCCCCTGCCCCCGGACAGACACCACGTCCCCCGCCGTCAGCAGGCTGCGCACCCGTTCGGGCTGACGCGTGCCGTGTTCCCAGCGGTAACGGTTGAGCAGCATGGCAAAGCGGCGCGGACCCTTTTGCCAGCGCATTTCCGACGCGGGCAGCACGGCGTCCTGCGCCAGTGCGGCCAGGATTTGCAGGTCTTGCGCATCCGTCGCCCAGAGCTTGAGCGGGCGTTCATCGGCGTCGTGAAACCTTGCATCGCGCGGAGTGGGAGTGTCAGCCATCTTCCTTGACCCTTTCGATATTCGCCCCGACGCCGCGCAGCTTGGCGACAACGTGTTCATATCCGCGATCCAGATGATAGACGCGTCCGACGCGGGTTTCGCCCTGGGCCGCCAGACCGGCGAGGATCAGGCTGACACTCGCGCGCAGGTCGGTTGCCATCACCGGCGCACCCTTGAGCTTGTCGACGCCCGTCACCGTCGCGTGGCCGCCGTGGACATCGATTTCCGCGCCCATGCGGATCAGTTCGGGCGCGTGCATGAAGCGGTTCTCGAAGATCTTTTCCTCCAGGACCGAAGTGCCCTGGGCGGTGCAGAGCAGCGCCATCATCTGGGCCTGAAGGTCGGTCGGGAAGCCGGGGAACGGCTGCGTCTCGACATCGACGGCCTGCATCGGGCCGTTGGCGCGTTTGACGGTCAGACCGGCATCGGACTCGGTCACTTCGGCGCCCGCTTCCTCGATCTTGGTGCAGAAGGCGTCCAGCAGGTTGCGACGACCGCCGCCCAGCGTGACTTCACCCCCCGCCACCAGCGGTGCGAGCATATAGGTGCCGAGTTCGATCCGGTCGGTGACCACGCGGTGGGTTGCCCCGTGCAGACGGTCGACGCCCTGAATTTCGATCGTGTCGGTGCCTTCGCCGGAAATCTGCGCGCCCATGGCTTGCAGGCAATGAACGAGGTCGACGATTTCAGGCTCCTGCGCGGCATTCTTGAGGACGGTGGTGCCCCTGGCCAGTGTTGCGGCCATCAGCGCATTTTCGGTGGCGCCGACCGAAACGAAGGGGAAGTCGACGATACCGCCGTGCAATCCGCCCGAAGGGGCCTTGGCGTGGACATATCCGTCGCGCAATTCCAGCTCGGCTCCCATCGCCTCCAGCGCCTTGAGGTGCAGATCGACGGGTCGCGCGCCAATGGCGCAACCGCCGGGCAGCGACACGACGGCCCGACCCTGCCGGGCCAGAAGCGGCCCGAGGACGAGAATCGAGGCGCGCATCTTGCGCACGATATCATAATCCGCCCGTTCGCCGTTCAGGTCGTGCGAGGACATCGCCAGCACCAGACCGTCCGAGAGAGGACTGACTTCGGCCCCGAGCGACCCCAGAAGCTGGGACATGGTACGGATGTCCGACAGGCGGGGAGCGTTGGTCAGGGTCAACGGTTCGTCAGACAGAAGCGTCGCGGGCATCAGCGTGAGGCAGGCGTTCTTGGCACCGGCGATCGGAATCGTGCCGCTCAGCGGGCCGCCGCCGGTGACGATGATGCTATCCATGGGGAGTCTCCTGCTCGTCTGGACCATCTGCGGGCCCGTTTTTATGGTCCGGGGCGTCTTTGGCCACGGTGTCTGGCGACATGTCTTCTGCGCGATTGCGCTTCTGCGCCTTGCGCCGTCCCATATTGGCCTTCAGCGCGGCCTTCAGCCGATCTTCACGGGTAGGTTTGCCGCCCTGCACCATGCTTGCCCCTGTTATTCTCCGCCGACATAGCGACAGGTGCGACGGGGGTCCAGCCGGGCAGACCAGATGCGGCCTTCATTGGCGGCCATAGGGGGCGCTCAATGCTGTCGGGGAACATATTCAGGGGTTGCGGGATCATCCGGTTCGGTCTAATCCGCCCCCGGAATGCTGTGGTAGCTCAGTGGTAGAGCACACCCTTGGTAAGGGTGAGGTCGAGAGTTCAATCCTCTCTCACAGCACCATTTTTCCTTGAAACTCTCAAAAAGATGCGACTTGTCAGGGTATTAAACCCTCCTCGGTGATATACGGAGGTGGCATGCACGGCCTTGCCCGTAACCGGGCGGCGAAGCATGCGAACAGCATCTACCATTACCTGCAAAGCGTGTCCCCACAGACGTTCAGGTCGCTTATGCGAAACCTCCGGGGCCTGCGTGGACAATTCTATCGCGAGGCAATCGGGAACGTCCGTACGATGCAGACGGTGGCGACAGATGGCGAGACCGAAGAACTGCCCCTCGATCACGCTGCCTTATCCTCGGTTTCCATTGGACCAAAAGAGCCGACGTTCGTCCCGGCGGTTCATTTTGAAGTCCGGCAGATCACTTTCCCAGACAGATTCTGTCCAATGTCGCCCTTCGATGCGCCCAGTCGGATGTGTCAGGAGCTTTCCGCGGCTCACTGGGGGACATTCGAGCCTCCTCCGTCGGAGCGTAATGCCGGGCATAATTCAGAAGATCCGCTTCCAGAGCGAGATAAGCGTCTGTTGGGGCTTGGGCAGGTTCTAAGTCGAGCATTCCTTAACGATAAAGAACCACCCCTTAACAAAAGGTTAACGCTTTGACCCACGCGACCAATCGGCGATTTATCGCAGATGCGGATATTTATTAACTATATCAACAACGTATCGTATCTTTTGATTTGTCATGTTCATGTCCATGCGGTCCACATCCCGCCAGGGCCTATTCTGCCCTGTGACTGGTCGAGAATTGTAGGGGCGGAAGACAGCCGTCACGCCCTCCCTATGGCGTCTTGCCCTGCCGCACCTCGACCTGCACGGCTTCGATCTCCTCGGGTGTCAGGCCGTAATCGCGGGCCGCGACTTCCGCCGAGATATATCCGCGCGCAAGGTCGCGCCTGACCAGATCGGTGTCGCGTTCGCCCGGCGCGCCGTAGCCTG
The DNA here is from genome assembly GCF_056857695.1 of Jannaschia sp. L-14R. NCBI lineage: Bacteria > Pseudomonadati > Pseudomonadota > Alphaproteobacteria > Rhodobacterales > Roseobacteraceae > Jannaschia > Jannaschia sp. L-14R. The sequence goes on along the minus strand of NZ_JBSXNP010000010.1, from coordinate 65,316 downwards.
CGCCACCGGGCAGCGCCAGCATCACGCGGAGACCGGAACCGACGAACTGCCTGCCCTTGCCCCGCATCACCGATCCGTCGTCGCGTGCGATGGTCGTGGGCGCCCCGGATGCGCCGCCGCGACGGCCCCGCGCCGGATGATCGACGCGGTCGAACATGGCCGAAAAATCAAACTCATAGCCATCGCGCGCGCCGACTTCCATGATCTGCCCCAGACCGCCGCGATGTCGCCCCGCTCCGCCGGAATCCGGTCGCAACTCCTTGCGCCAGATCATCACCGGGCCGGCGTGCTCCGTGGCCTCGATGGGCATGGTCATCACGCCGGACGGAAAGGCCGTCGCGTTCAACCCATCGAAGCCAGGCCGTGCCCCCGCCCCGCCCGAATTGAAGATCAGAACCTCGGACCGTGTCGCACCGTCTTGCGCACCCGACCGGGGCCGCAGGGAAAGCTGAAAATTGCACAGACATCCCGCTCCTTCCGCTGGAACCACGCCGGGCAGGATCTTGTCGAGCGCGTCATACACTGTGTCCGGGACGAAGTGACCGACGATATGGCGCAGGGCGACCGGCGCGGGATGCGTCGCGTTGACGATGCAGTCGACGGGCGCGGCGATTTCGAACGGAGCCAACGATGCCGCGTTGTTCGGGATTTCCGGGGCGATTGCACATTTCAGGGCATAGCAGGCATAGGCCTTGGCATAGACCAGCGGACAGTTGATGCCCTTGGGGTCCAGCCCGCTGGTGCCCGCGAAATCCGACAGGATGCGGTCGGCCTCGATCGTCAGGCGGACCTTCAGGGTGATCGGCGTATCGAAGCCATCGACCGTCATCTCGCCGGTGGCGGAGGTGCGGGGCAGCGCGGCGATCCGCTCCAGCGTGGCACGGCGGGAATTATCGAGGATGAAGGTCGCGATGCCGGTCAGATCGTCCAGTCCGAACTCTTCCATCATGGCGGTCAGGCGGCGGTGGCCGATCTCGTTGCAGGACGCCAGCGCATACATGTCGCCGACCAGCTGATCGGGTTCACGGACATTGCCGCGCACGATTTTCAGCAGCGTCTCGTCCACCCTGCCGCGGTCGGCGAAGCGCATGATCGGCAGGTAGAGGCCTTCCTCGTAGACGCTGTTGGCATCCGCACCGAACCCGCGCCCGCCGATATCGACGACATGGGCGGTGCAGGCGAAGAAGCCGACCAGATGGCCGCCGTGAAACGACGGGGTGACCATGGTGATGTCGTGCAGGTGGCCGGTGCCTTCCCACGGGTCGTTGGTAACATAGACGTCGCCTTCCGCCATCGTGTCGCGCCCGATCCGGCGGATGAAATGCGCGACGGCGTCGGCCATCGCGTTGACGTGGCCCGGCGTGCCGGTAACGGCCTGTGCCAACATCCGGCCATCGGCGTCATAGACGCCCGCCGACAGATCGCCCGCCTCGCGGACCGAGGTGCTGAAGGCGGTGCGGACAAGCGCCTGCGCCTGTTCCTCGACCACGGAAATCAGTCGGTTCCACATGACCTGGCAGGCGACGGTGGAGGTCATGGCGTGGCCTTTCTGGTCAGGTCGATGCAGCCGTCGGGCAGATGCGTCGCCGTGCGGCTGGCGGGGACGATGATGGTGGTCTCATCCTCGGTGAGGACGGCGGGGCCGTCGATGGTCGCGCCATCCATCAGACCGGTGCGAGCGACCACGGCGGCGTCAACGACCTGCGCCAGTGCAGGGTCGAAAACGGCGCGCGTGCCGGTGCCGATGATCGTCCCGCCCCGCCCGGCCGCCCCCAACGGCTCGACCGGTGAAGGCGGGGTCGTGGCATTGACCGACCAGACGGTGATCTCTACGTCCAGACCGGCAACCGTGCGTCCGAACAGTCGGGTGTAATCCGCCTCGAACAGCGACAGGAAGGTCGCGGCGTCGGGGGCCGTCGCCTGCGCTTCGGACAGCGTCACGGGGATTTCCCAGCCCTGGCCCGTATAGCGCATGTAGACCTTGAACTCGCAGTTGATCGGGCTGTCGGCATCGCAGGTGCGCACGAAACCCGTTGCCTCGGATTGCAGATCACCCAGAAGGTCGGTGATGCGGACCGGATCGAAGTCCGACAGTGTCATGTAGACGGAGCGGTTCGCCTCGAAGCTGAACGGCGCGCGCAGGAAGCCGATGGCACTGCCGACGCCTGCGCCGGGTGGCACAAGAAGGCGATCAATGCCCAGCTTTTCGCACAGGCGACCGGCGTGCAACGGGGCCGCGCCACCGAAGGCGATCATGGTATAGCCTGCAAGATCCTCGCCATTCTCGACGGCGTGGACACGCGCCGCGTTGGCCATGTTCTCGTCCACGACTTCGGCCAATCCGAACGCCGCTTCCATCGCGTCCATGTCCAGCGGATCGCCCAGCACGCGGGCAAGTGCGGCGTGCGACGCTTCGGTGTCCAGTCGGATCGAGCCGCCCGCAAAACCATCGGGGTCCAGCTTGCCCAGCATCAGGTCGGCGTCGGTCACGGCGGGGCGGTCGCCGCCGCGTCCGTAACAGGCGGGTCCCGGTTCGGATCCGGCGCTTTCGGGGCCGACGCGGATCTGGTGCATCGCGTCGACATGCGCCAGCGAGCCGCCGCCCGCACCGATTTCCACCATGTCGATCACCGGGATCGAGATCGGCATCCCCGATCCTTTCTTGAACCGATAGGTCCGCGCGACCTCGAACACCCGCGACGTCTTGGGGGTGAAGTCGCGGATCAGACAGATCTTGGCCGTCGTGCCGCCCATGTCGAAGGACAGAACCCGGTCCAGTCCGTGCCGCGCGGCGATGTCGGCAGCGAAGACCGCACCGCCCGCCGGGCCGGATTCGACCAGTCGGACCGGAAACTCCGCCGCGCTGTCCAGCGAGATGATGCCGCCTCCGGAATGCATCAGGAAGACCGGGCAGTCGGCCCCCTCGTCCGACAACCGGCCCTTGAGCCGCCCCAGATACGACTTCATCAGCGGCTTGATATAGGCGTTGGCGCAGACCGTATTGAAGCGTTCGTATTCGCGCATCTGGGGCGAGACTTCGGACGACAGCGACACCATCACATCAGGCAGACGCTCGGCCAGCACATCGCGGATCAACCGTTCGTGCGCATCGTTCAGATAGGAATGGATCAGGCCGACGGCGACGCTTTCGACGCCCTGTTCGGCGATGGCGTCCACGACCGTCTCGATGTCCGCGCGCGCCAGCGGGATCAGGATCGCGCCGGTCGCGTCGACACGCTCGGCCACGGCATGCCGCATCTGACGCGGCAGCAACGGGTCGGGCAGCTCCAGGTTCAGGTCGTATTGTTCAAACCGCGACTCGGTGCGCATTTCGATCACATCACGGAAGCCCTGCGTCGTAATCAGCGCCGTGCGCGCGCCGCGCCGTTCGATCAGAGCGTTGGTCGCCAGCGTCGTGCCATGGATGATCTGGCCGATGGCCTGAGGTGCGATCCCGGCTTTGGTGCAGACCTGTCGCATGCCGTCGACGATGGCATTTTCGGGCGCGGCATAGGTCGTCAGGACCTTGGCCGAATGGCGACCGCCGGCCGTCTCCAGCACCACGTCGGTAAAGGTGCCGCCGATGTCGACGCCCAATCTGGTCGCGTGTTGGGTCATATTACCTCGTGCCTGAACGGTCGCGAGAGACCGGCGTCCGGTCCCCCGATACCGGGGTGATCGGATGCCGGGTCGGCGTCAAGACCTGCCGTCAGGCGGACAGCAATGCTTCGGGCGGCTCTTTCGCGCCGGTCATGAAGGCAACTGCGTCGGACATCGTGTAGTCCTTCGGGTCGATAACGCAGTGACGGCGGCCCAGCCGATGGACGTGGACGCGGTCGGCGACTTCGAAGACATGCGGCATGTTGTGGCTGATCAGGATGATCGGAATGCCGCGCGCGCGCACGTCCTGGATAAGATCCAGCACCCGGCGGCTTTCCTTGACACCCAGCGCGGCCGTCGGTTCGTCCAGAATGATGACGCGCGACCCGAAGGCGGCGGCACGGGCGACGGCAACGCCCTGACGCTGACCGCCCGACAGGGTCTCGACCGCCTGATTGATGTTCTGAATCGTCATCAGCCCCAGTTCCGACAGCTTTTCACGGGCAAATTTCTCCATCGCGGGGCGGTCCAGCATTCGAAACACGCTGCCCATTATGCCGGGACGGCGAATTTCGCGGCCCATGAAGATATTGTCCGCAATCGACAGCGCGGGCGACATGGCGAGGGTCTGGTAGACCGTCTCGATCCCCGCTTCGCGGCCCTGGGTCGGCGCGGTGAAGCGGACTTTCCTGCCGTCCAGCCACACCTCCCCCGCATCGGGGACGACCGCGCCCGACAGCGCCTTGATGAGCGAGGATTTCCCGGCACCGTTGTCCCCGATCACGGCGAGGATTTCGCCTGGCATCAGGTCGAAATCGCAGTGGTCCAGGGCGGTCACACGGCCATACCGTTTGACCAGTCCGCGCGCCTTGAGAAGAGGTTCCGTCATGCCGACACCTTCCTGATCCACTGGTCCCCGTGGGCTTGTCCCACGTGCGCACCGCGGCACCCGGTCGTTCTGCCGGTTATCCGGGTCATGCCGACACCTTCCTGATCCACTGGTCGATGGCGACCGCGAAAATGATCAGGACACCGATCAGCAGATAGGTCCACTGCGCGTCCGCGCCCATCAGGCGCAGGCCCAGCGAGAATACTCCGACGATCACCGCGCCGAACAGCATACCCATGATCGACCCGCGTCCGCCAAACAGCGAAATGCCCCCGATCACCACGGCGGTGATGCTGTCGATGTTGGCCAGCTGGCCAGACGTGGGCGAGACCGAGCCGATCCGCCCGATCAGGGCCCAGCCGGCAAAAGCGCAGATCAGACCCGACAGCGCATAGACCGAAATCAACGTCGCGCGGACATTGACGCCGGACAACTCCGCCGCCTCGGGGTCGTCGCCGACGGCATAGACGTGACGGCCCCAGGCGGTGTGGCGCAGCACATAGGCCAGGATAAGCGTCAGCACGATCATGAAGATCGCACCGACCGTGAACACCGCGCCGCCGATCTTGAACGTGGTGCCGAAGATCTGAAGCAGCGGGGCCTCGCTCGCGATTTCCTGACTGCGGATGGTTTCGTTGGCGGAATAGAGGAAGTTGGCCGCCAGCACGATCTGCCACATGCCCAGCGTGACAATGAAGGGCGGCAGTTTCATTGCCGACACCAGCCAGCCGTTGAATGCGCCAATCGCTGTGCCGATGGCCAGGCCACTGACGACCGCGACCTCGACCGGCAGGCCATAGCGGAAGGTGAATTGTCCCATGATGACCGACGACAGCACCATGATCGCGCCTACCGACAGGTCAATGCCCGCAGTCAGGATAACCAGCGCCTGCGCCGCGCCGACGATGCCGACGATCTGCACCTGTTGCAGAATCAGGGTCAGCGCGAAGGGTGAAAAGAACTTGTTCCCCAGAAGCGCCCCGAACACCGCAATCGAACCCACGAGGACGATCAGCGGCACCAGCGCCGGGGTGACATGCAAACGGTGCTGCACCTGATGCACGAAGCCTTTACGGCCCTGGTCGAATTCGGCAACGCGATCCGCCGTGGCGGTGGTTGGATTGTCGGTCATGTCTGCCCCTTTGCCGCGTGACACCGGACAGGACGCATAGCACGCGCCCTGTCCAATCGTATCATGCTATCCCATCAGCCCCAGCAAAGATCCGCGCCCTCGGCGGTGTCGATGCTGTCGACCCCGTCCACGGGTTGATCGGTGACAAGCGCCACGCCGGTATCGAAGAAGTCCTTGCCCTCGGTCGGCTGCGGCAGCGTGCCGTCCTTGGCAAAGGCGGCAATCGCTTCGATCCCCTTGGACGCCATCAGCAGCGGGTACTGCTGCGATGTGGCACCGATCACGCCGTCAACGACGTTCTGCACGCCGGGACAACCGCCATCGACGGACACGATCAGAACGTCGTTTTCGCGGCCGATGGACTTCAGCGCCTCATAGGCACCTGCGGCGGCAGGCTCGTTGATGGTGTAGACGACGTTGATCGTCGGATCGATCGCCAGCAGATTCTCCATCGCGGTGCGGCCACCTTCCTCGTTACCTGCGGTGACTTCGTTGCCAACGATACGTGGATCTTCCTCGTCGCCCCACTTGGAGGCGTCTTTGACGTCGATGCCGAAGCCGGTCAGGAACCCCTGATCGCGCAATACGCCCACAGTCGGCTGGCTGACGGACAGGTCGAGCATGCCGATCCGCGCGTTCGCGGCCTCGTCCCCGAGGGCGGCGGCGGCCCACTGGCCAATCAGCTCACCGGCCAGAAAGTTGTCGGTGGCGAAAGTCGCATCGGCCGCGTCGATTGGCGACAGCGGCGTGTCCAACGCAATCACGACAAGTCCGGCGTCGCGGGCCTGCTTGACGGCAGGCACGATCGACGAGGTGTCGGACGCGGTCAGGAGAATTCCCTTGGCGCCTTCGGCGATGCATGTCTCGATCGCCGCGACCTGTGTCTCGTGGTCACCATCGACGCGACCCGCGAAGGACAGAAGGTTGATGCCGAGCTCTTCCGCCTTGGCGGCGGCACCTTCGCGCATCTTCACGAAGAACGGGTTGGTATCCGTCTTGGTGATCAGGCAGGCAGTGGTGGAATCGGCGTCGGCGAATGCGACACCGGTCATGGAAAGGGCGGCAATGGCCGACCCGGCTAACAGCTTCTTCATGGTAATCCTCCCAGATATGAACGGTCGCGCCGGTCCCGAGCGACGTTCGCAATCGCCAGTCAACCGGTCTCCCGCAAATAGAAAATGCCATACTTCGGCCTGAGTCAATTTATTAATTAACTTTCTTTACTAATTATTCGACGCTATCGTGGCGATGGCGGCATCGCCTCTGAGCGATACGCCCGGTAGGGAGCGTCATGGACGACGGTATCGTCAGATCGATAAGTACGGGACTAAGCCAGAAGGGTGTTCGGGATCACAACGAACGCCTTCTGCTGTCGCTTCTGCTGCGCCACGGCGAGCTGGCGGGCAGCGATCTTGCGCGTCTGTCTGGACTGTCCGCCCCCACCGTATCCGGTATCCTGCGCCGTCTGGAAACCGAGGGGCTGTTATCGCGCCGCGCGCCCGTCCGGGGCCGTGTCGGCAAACCATCCGTTCCGATGGCACTGGCCCCCGATGGAGTTCTTTCGCTGGGCCTGAAAATCGGTCGTCGATCGGCAGAATTGTTGTTGATGGAGTTCACCGGCGGGATGCGTCGTCAGCTTCGGCTCGATTACGATGTCTTGCGCCCTGGTCCGGTACTGGACTTCCTGACCGAAGGGCTGGGCGATCTGTGCAGCGATCTGTCTCCGAACGAGGCGCTGAGGCTGTGCGGACTGGGGATTGCAGCTCCGTTCGAGATCTGGAATGCCAGCACCCCCTCGCTTGAATTTCCGGAATGGAACGGCACAAACCTGCGCGCGGCCCTTGCGGGTATCACCGCCCTGCCCGTTCTGGCGATGAACGACGCCACGGCGGCCTGCCTGGCCGAACAGATCTATGGCCGCGGCAAGGAATTCCGGGATTACGCCTATTTCTTCGTCGGCTCCTATCTGGGTGGTGGGATCGTCTTGAACCACTCTCTCTATGAGGGGCATCGGGGCAATGCGGGCGCGCTCGGATCGCTGCGCACCATCGGTCCCAACGGCGAAAGTCGGCAACTGGTCGACATGGCATCGCTGCATCTGTTGCAGACCCGCCTGCGCGATGTCGGACTGGACCCTGCCCGCCTGTCCGAGGGACCGAAGACATGGGCCACGCTGGCGCGACACGTGGAGCCATGGCTGGGAGAGACCGCACAGGAGCTGGCCAAGGCCAGCCTGTCGACCTGCTCCGTCATCGACTTCGAAGCAATCCTGATCGACGGGGCCTTTCCCGAAACGATCCGCCATCAATTGGTCGAGCGGGTACGCCGATATCTGGCGACGCAGGACACCCGCGGTCTGATCGTGCCGCGCATAGAAGCCGGGCGCGTGGGCGGCAACGCCCGAACGCTTGGAGCGGCGTCGGGACCGATCGTAGCGCAATACCTGCTCAACACGAATACCTTCCATACCACCGAAATCGTGGATCAGGCGGGCTGACGACGGTTTCAGCCGCTATCGGAACAATTCCTCGGTCTGATCGTGCAGACCGGAGGGATGGTCACGATGCGGTGGCAGCTTCGAATCCGGATAGCTGATCTGCAAATCGCCTGTCGTAGGGTCGTAGACAACCCGGCGTGCCCGCACCCCGCGCAGATCCGCCTGCACCAGCGGGATCGCCTCGGCCTTCAGGTAGTCCAGACAGACTTCGGCAATCTGGCCGCCCACATCCTTGCCGCGCGTCAGTGTATGCGCGCCCCCGGCGATCCGCGCCTCCAGCCCTGCGCGGCGCGCGCCCTGCCGCATCAGCACATTCACCAGCCTCTCGATTTCGGCCACGATCGCCCCGCCCCCCATCGGGCCGGGATCGACGCAGTGGAAAATATGCGTCATGCCACCCTGTCGTCCTGCGGAATCGTGCAGGAATATCCCGACGCAGGACCCAAGTGTCGCCGTCAGCCAGATACCAGGCCGATCGATGACGACGAAGTCGCCCTGCCCCACTTCCCGCCAGGTGGAGAGATCGCTTGCAGGCCGTTGCGGCGAACATCGACTTGCAGCCTGACGCTGGATGGCGCGGCCCGGATGTGTCATCCAATCCCCCCGTGACTTGCGGCAATCGGAAAGCTGCCGACTGCTTCAGCTAGAACAACTTCCTGAAGATCGCCTTAACAGCGTCACCCATTCGTGACTTCCGACCCGGAGAACGGGACGATATTGCCGAAAGCGGAGGACTTGTCATGACCGCACCCGCCGAGACACCCACTCTGTTGTCCCGCCGTCGTGTTCTGCTGATCGGCGGCGGTGCTGTCGCCGTTGTCGCCACAGCGGCCACAGGGCTCATTCTGGCGCGACGCGACACCTTCCGGGGGGCCGAGATGACGCCACCCGAAGCACTGGACGCCCTGCGCGCCGGGAAGATCATGCTGATCGACATCCGGCGCCCGGACGAATGGATGAAGACCGGCGTGGCCGAGGGTGCGCAGACGCTGGACCTGCGGCGCGACGATTTCGTCGAGGCGCTGACCCGGATGGCCGACGGCGACCTTAACCGGCCCATCGCACTGATCTGTGCGCGGGGTGTGCGGTCGGACCGGACCGGCACGCGGCTGACCGATGCCGGATTCACTCAGATCATCGACATCCCCGAAGGAATGCTCGGCTCGCGCGCCGGGCCGGGCTGGCTGGAGCGTGGCCTGCCGGTGACCCTGCGATGATCGCACGTCTGGCGGGCCTGCTGGCGGCGGCGGTGATCGGTCTGGCCGCTGCGCCGTCTGTCGCGCAGACCTGCGGGCGCGACGATCCGCCCTGCGAAACGCCGCTGGGCACCTACCGCGTGGCCCTGCCCGACGGCGACGGCCCCTTTCCGGCGGTGATCTTCCTGCACGGCGCAGGGGGCACCGGACGCGGAGCCCTGGGCATGACCGGCACGATCAAGGCCTTCACCGACCGCGGGTATGCGGTTCTGGCCCCGGACGGACTGCCGTGGCGCGACGACCGGGAGGGCGGCATCTGGTCGTTCCGCAATGACATCATGCATGGTCCCGGCCGGGATGAAGCCGCGTTCTTCGCCGAAATCGTCGCCGACGCGGCGCAGACCCATGCCATAGACCCCGACGCTGTGATCCTTGCGGGTTTCTCCGCAGGGGCCTTCATGGTCAGCTATCTGGCCTGCGATACACCCGATGCTTTTTCGGCATACGCCCCCGTCTCGGGCGGGTTCTGGCGACCGCATCCCGCAAGCTGCGCCGGGCCTGTGCGGCTGTTCCAGACACATGGCTGGAAAGACAGCACCGTCCCGCTGGAAGGACGTGTCCTGCGCAACGGCCAGTTCGTGCAAGGCGACATTTTCGAAGGCCTGGCCCTGTTCCGCGCGGCCAACGGCTGCGAACAGCCGAACCCGTCCGGCACCCGCACGACCGGCGATTTCCAGCGCCGGTATTGGACCTGCGCCAAAGACAGCGCGCTTGAAATGGCGTTGTTTCCCGGCGGCCATGGTGTGCCTGCCGGATGGGCCGACATGATGCTGGACTGGTACGAGGCACTGCCGGTCCGAGCATTGCCGGTCCGATAAGTCGTGCACCCCTGCGCCCGATCATTGCGCCGGGCTGCCCTCGACGCTTGATTTCAGCTTGGCCCGCCATTGCGCCGCGCGCTTGGCGACCAGAGGCGCACGCACCTCCTGCGGGGTAGACAGGCTGCCGGGAAGGTCGAGGCCAGACATCCACGACAGCGGGACCGCAAGAAACAGGCTGGCCATGATCGGGATCAACCAGAGCGATACGAACCCGGTAGCCATACCGATAAGCAGCACCGCCCCCAGTAGCGTCTCGAATGCGTGAAACCGAAGAACGGCTGCGAAGGGCCGCGCAGCGCCGTTGCGGGATTGCGGCGTCCAATCGAACCGCTTGCCGGTCAGGGCCGAGACGACGGCCATGGTCTGCTGCACCATCAGGATCGGCGCATAGGCGATCGACACTGCGATCTCCAGCAGGAGCGAGCCGGTGAATTGCCACGTCCCCCCCATCCGCGAGACCGGCGTGCCCGAAGCGATCAAGGCAGATGCCCCGACCAGTTTCGGGGCAAGCAACAGGGCATACATCGTGACCATCAGCCAGACGTGGTTGATGGGACTCATCTCGGGCCAGTTCGGCATCATCGGGTTCTCGGGCGAGAAGTAGTTGATGACGGAACGGTCTGCGGACACGCCGATCACAGCCCAGAGCGCCAGCAGCAGGAACCACAACGGCGACAGCAGATACCCCATCGCGCCATGGAACATGTGGAACCGCGACAGCGCATGCAAACCGCGCGTGCCCAAGAGACCAAGGTGTTGCAGATTACCGCGACACCAACGCCGGTCGCGCAGAACGTGGTCGATCAGGGTCGGCGGCGTTTCTTCGTAACTGCCGCGCAGACGCGGCAGGAACCGGACCGACCAACCGGCGCGGCGCAAAAGGCCAGCCTCGACGAAATCATGGGACAGGATCAGGCTATCGCGTCCGCGCAGGCCCCGGACATGCGGCAAACCGGCGGACGCGGCAAAGGCTGCGGTGCGGATGATGGCGTTGTGGCCCCAGTAATTGCCTTCGCGCCCCGTCCAGCGGGCCAGTCCTTCGGCCAAGGCGACGCCGTAGATGGCGTTCGCGAATTGCTGGCTGCGGGCGAAAAGACTGCGGGCCCCGATCAGTTGCGGAAACGACTGGATCAGTCCGGCGGAGGTATCACGTCCCATTGCATCGGCCAGCGACCGGATCGCCTGCGCGGACATCAGGCTGTCGGCGTCCAGCACCAACATGGCGTCATGCGCGCCGCCCCATTGCGCCACCCATTGCGCCAGATTTCCGACCTTCCTGTCAGTGTTCTGCACCCGGCGTCGATACCAGACACGAACATCCGGCAGTCCTGCGCGGATTGCGGCATAGGTGGCCTCTTCCTGCGCGGCGCGGACCGGATCGCGGGTGTCCGACAGAATATAAAGCGACCAGCGATGCGCGCCGGGGGCGGCGGCCAGACGTTCCAGCATGGCGGCGGCATTGCCGAACACGTCCCACGGCGCTTCCTCGTGCACCGGGACCAGAAGGGCCACATCCAGAGGCGTGATCGGGCCTTCGTCTGGCGGCGTCCGGCTGAACAGCGCGCCTGACCCCGCCAGCACGGTGACGAAAGTCAGCGCGATCCAGAAGAACCCCGCGCCGATCAGCATCGCCAGCAGGGCCTCGGCCCAGCTTGTGCCATCGGCGGCGAACCACGACAGAAACCCCCAGAGCAGGACGCCTGTGCCGATGGCCGCCGGCAGGAACGTGCCCAGACGCCAGAACACGGCACCCGCATCGGGCGCAGACACCGGGGCCGCATGGTCGCGGAACCGGCGCGACAGATCCTGTTGCGGGTGCGCCAGCGGTGCGGAGGGCGGCATCGAGAGGACCAGGCGCGACTGCGTCATGCGCGCGTCCAGCGGTAGAGCCAGACTTCGGTCGCCGGTTCGCCGTTGCGGAACACCTGCGCGCGCAACTCCACCGTATCGGCCTTGCCCGGGTCGAAGGTGAAAGCCAGACGAACGCCGCCAGTTTCTGGATTGCGCTGCAACACCCCGTCAGAGGTCGGGACGCGGGCGCTGATCCGCACCACCATGTCGTCGAACTGACCCGGATCGGCGTCATCATCCGCGCCCCCGGCAACCGCAAGCGCAGCATGATCGGCGAAATCTATCGCTGCAAGCCACGCATCGCGCGAAAAGTTCAGCCCCATGTAAGTTTCCACAACGCGCGCGACATCGCCCCGGCGCGGTGGCGGTGTCGGCCCGGTCTCGTCAGTCCACAGCATACGATAGGCGAACCGGTACTCCCGACCGGCGGCCAATGGCTCGCGCGGACGCCAATAGGCGACAATGTTGTCGTAGATTTCCTGATCCGACGGGATCTCCACCAGACGGACGATGCCGGGGCCCCAGTCATCCGCGGGTTCGATCCAGAGGCTGGGACGTTCATGATAATATGCCTCGAGGTCCGCGAAATCCGAAAGGCGACGGGCGCGCTGCATCAGACCGAAGCCGCGCGGCGCCTCGTCGACGAAGCTGCTGACCTGCAGGGATGTCGGGTTCGCCAGCGGGCGCCACAGCATTTCGCCCGCACCGTTCCAGACCAACAGGCCGTCACTGTCATGAACCGCGGGGCGGAAGTCGGGAAACCTGGAACGGTTAGTCTGATCGTAAAGGAACATCGACGTCAGCGGCGCGATTCCCACATGGTCCAGATCGACACGGGGGAACAGGGTGCAATCGACCTGCATTTCGCAGGCCGCCCCCGGTGTGATGCGGATGCGATAGGCCCCGGCGACAGACGGGCTGTCCATCAGGGCATGCAGCACGATGTCCGGATCGCCGGGCGACGGCTCCTCGACCCAGAAGCGGATGAAATCGGGAAACTCCTCGCCCTCGGCGTCGCCGGTGCCAAGCGCCAGACCGCGCGCCGACAGGCCATAATACTGAAGCGCCCCGATGGCCCGGAAATAGCTGGCCCCCTGGAAGACGGCGAATTCGCGGTGGTTCATCTCCCCTTCGTACCGGTGGCGCAGGCGCAGACCGGAATAGCCCATTGTTTCATCGACGGGCAGGTCCGGGGCATCATCGGTTCGGTCGAACAGATCGAAATCGAAGGCCAGACGGTTGCCCATGCCGGCGCGCACGACATCCACCTCGACCGCGCGAGAGAAGTAAAGACCGGGATGAAACAGATCCATCTCGAACGGCAGGTCGGTGTCGGCCCAGATGGCGTTGCGCGTGTCGAACCAGATCTTGCGATAATCGTCATAGGACAGGTTACGCCAGGCCTCGGGCACCTCCGGGCGCGACACAAAGTTCCGCTCGGCCAGATCGCGGGCCAGCATCCGCACGGTGTCGCGGTCAAACGGAGTGCTTTCCAGAAACCGCGGTATCGCGGCCCGCAACGGCGTCGCAACCGTCAGCGCCAGAAGGGACACCCCCGTCAGGAACCCGCGACGCCTCATCGCCTGACTTTCCAGGGTTGGGACTTGAACCATCCGGCCCCGTAGGCACAGGCAATCAGCAATCCGGCACCGGTCAGATTGATCAGCGCCCAGGTGAAGCCATTGCGTCCGATGACATCCAGAAGATAGCCGTTGATCCGCGCCAGAACCATCGAGAACACGAAAACGGCAAGGCTCTGCTGACCTACCTTCATCACGATGGCGACCACTTCGTCCCATATGCGCGCGACGGCCCCCTGCCCGACCGCCACCAGACGGTGCCCATGGGTGCCAGCCGCAGTCCATGCCAGATAGGCCAGCGCCAGAAAATGGACGTAGCGCAGGATCGCGAAGTCGGTCTTGTCGAACAATGCCCCATTCGCCTGCCGCCAGTCGAAGGCCGGATTACAGGCCCCGAAACCCGTCTCGGTGCAACCCGTCAGGCTGACGTAGATGTCTTTCAGAAGACCAAGCTGGAAGAACCGGAAGCCAATGTTGGACACGAAGAAATTCATGATGACGATGGCCAGCGCCAGCCCGATCAACCATGGCCGTACCGGCGGTGCCGGAATCCAGCCACGCATGAAGGCAAAGCCGGTGAAGAAGATCAGCTGCCAGCCAAATGGATTGAAGAACCATGTCCGGTCGGACCACGGCTCGGCCGGGAAAGCCAGATACCAGGCCCCCAGGCCAAGACTCTCCAACAGTGCCTGCTGCGCAAACAGCCAGATCGTGATCGAAACGACAGCCAGCAATGGCAGGGACACCCGGCTTAGCGCCATGAAGACGGGCATCAGCAGCAGAACGATCATATACATAGGCAGAATGTCGAAATAGTTCGGCACATAGGTCAGTGTCACCAGTCCGATCAGTTGCGGCCCCGGATCGGCGAAGAACTTCCACAGGTTCAGGGTGCCGATATACTCACGGTCCGGATGCCATCCGGTCGCGTCCAGTGCCGCCAGCATCGCGGCAATCACCAGGAACATCGCGAGATGTATCCAGTATATCTGCCAGACGCGATAGCCGACGCGCGCGGCGCCCAGCGACCACCCTGCCCGGTCGAACGTCCGGCCGAAGGCGATGGCCGACGCCATGCCGGAACAGAAAACAAAGATCTCTGTCGCGTCGGAAAACCCCCACCGTGCCGGTATCCACGACGTCCATGCGTTGCCGGGCGTATGCGCGAACAGGATGATGAACATCGCGATCCCGCGAAAGAAATCCAGTCGCGGATCGCGGATCGCCAGCCCCGCCGTTGCCATGGTCGGGCTAGACGTCGCGAAAGCCTCATTCGGGGTCGTCGTCGTCATTCGGGTCATTATTCCTTACTGTGCGCGACCTACGCGGACGCGCCCTTTGGGCAAGACACATTTTCCGCCCTTGCGATCAAGTCTCGCCGCGCTGCGGCATAGGCATCTTCGTATCCTCCGCGCCGCGCCGTTCGGTCGGCAAGAATGGCTTTCGCATCTATCAGTTGCCCGGCGCGCAGGCCCGCGTCGATGATCAGCCGCTCGAATACGTCGCGCTGGGCGTGGCTGCCGCCCGCCCCCTGCATGTGCGGACGCGCCCTGGCCAGCGCGGCGAAGGCGGTGCCGTAATCGCCGTCGCCAAACGCCTCCAGCCCACGTGCGGCGTTCAGACCGGGGACCGCCATCAGGCGTTCGATCTCGGTCCCGGAGCGGGCCGCATCGGCTGCCAGTCTCGCCATCATCCGCGCGGTCGCGCCCTCGCGGCCATCGTTGGTCAGCGCCAGAAGATAATGCAGGTCGGCAAAGATCAGGCAGCCGTCCTCGGTCCGTTTTTCGGACAGGTCGGCCAGTTCCTCCCAACGCCTCCCGACGTCGACGCCCTCCAGCTCCAGCCGGGACAGCAGCGACGTCGCGTTCGAGATATCGCGGTAATCATCGGTCTTTTCCGACCGGATACGGGTGTCGTAAAGGTCCAGAGCCTCGTCCATGCGACCAAGGTCCAGCAGCATCAGCGCCTTATGCCACCAGACGTGGAAGCCGAAGTTGTTGCAGTGGATCCATGCCGCCTCGCGGCCCTCCAACCAGTCCAGTCCGCCTCTGGCGTCGGCGGTCATATCATAGACGTGGGTCACGGCGTGCAGGCCCCAGGCGTCGTCGGGCGCCAGCGTCAGCGCGGCGCGACCCGTCAGCACGGCATGGGCGTAATCGCCGGTTTCTTCCAGCGCGAAAGCATGGCAACCCAGCAGGTAACCGCGTCCGGGATGATCGTCGTCATAAGTCGGCAGCACTTTTTCGACCGACTGGCGCATGCCGGGCCCGTCACCGATCACGAAGCGCAGCGCATGGCTCAGCTTCATGGCCAGCGTATCGGTCGGGGCGCTTGCCAGAGTGGCCTCGATCGCCGTGATGGCCACACTTGGATTGCCCTCAAGGAAATGGCGCAGCGCGACAATCAGGCTGCGTTCGCGGGCGTTGGCCCCGGATTCGAGGGCTTCTGCGCAGGCCAGTGCTATCTGCGCTTCGTGCATCACCTCTCGTCGTCCCAGCAGGGCATAGAACAGCCCCTTGACCGCATGTGCCGCAGCAAAATCGGGGGCGATCTCCAGCAGTTTGCCCAAGTGCACCGGCGTCATTGCACCATGAGCCAGGAAAGCCGAAATCATGGCGTTCCATTCCCTCACCGCCGCCGCATCTGTCAGGGAGACGGGCTGATCGAACAGGTCGTGACGGGTCATGGCTACTCCGGGAAAGACGGGAAATCGCTACTGCTTGGCAGACACCTATCCGGCGCATGTTCCTCAGCCTATAGCCGGGGCCCGACCATAACGGACACGTGACGCCCCGTCATCGACTGTTGAGCGATTTCAGGCGCCAAGACCCCGTATTCTGGCTGTTCCCTGCCGATCAATCGCCTTGGAACGGGTCATCCCGCGTCAGCCGGTCGGTATCGGCCCCGAACCGTGGCGGCGGGTGGCGATAGGTTACCGGCGTTGCCGACAGGTGCAGCGGATTGCCGATCAGCGGCAACGTCAGATCGCCCGTCTGCCCCGGTGTCGTCATGTCGAGGGTCAGGCCCCGAGCCGCCGCCTGATCGGTGGCAAAGACCTGCGGCAGGGTCTGCACCGGCCCGACCGGGACGCGGGCACCCTCCATAGCCGCGATAACCTCCGCAGTGGAGCGCAATCGCAGTGCCGGAACAAGGTATTCAGCCAGCGCATCCCGGTTCTTCATCCGCATTGGATTCGTCGCATACATGGGGTCGTCCGGCAGCTCGGCCAGATCAAGAACGCTGCAGAACCGTCTGAACTGGCTGTCATTTCCCACAGCGACGATGACATGGCCGTCCATCGTCTCATAGACATCATAGGGTACGATATTCGGGTGACCGTTGCCGCGCCGGATCGGGGCCTGGCCGCTCAGTCGTGTGTTGACGCCCTCGTTGATCATCCATGCGATCTGGCTGTCGACAAGTGCGACGTCGACCTGCTGCCCCTCGCCGGTCGCCTCGGCATGACGCAACGCGGCAAGAATTCCGACGCAGGCATACATCCCGCACATCACGTCCGCGATGCCGACGCCGACCTTCATCGGCGCGCCATTCGGGTCGCCGGTCAGGGACATGATGCCGCCATAGCCTTGCGCCATCAGGTCATAGCCGGGCTTGGACGCATTCGGCCCGGTCTGCCCGTAGCCCGAGATCGAACCATAGACGAGCTTTGGATTTACCGCGCTCAGGCCAGCATAATCCAACCCGTATTTCGCAAGACCGCCGGGCTTGAAATTTTCCAGCACGATATCGGCCAAGGCCGCAAGACGCCGCACCTCGGCCTGACCCTCGGGCGTGGCAATATCAATGGAAACCGACAGCTTGTTGCGATTCGCAGACATGAAGTATGCTGATAAATCAGTATCTTCCGATCCGTCCTTCACGTAAGGAGGGCCCCATTGCCGGGTATCGTCGCCGCCCGTTCCGGGATTTTCGATCTTAAGGACTGTCGCCCCCAGATCGCCCAGAAGTTGCGTGCAGGTCGGGCCGGCCAGAATCCGGCTCATGTCGAGGACGCGGACGCCGTGCAATGGTCCTTCAGATCCGGCCATCGTATGCCTTTCTATCAATTTCACAGGCGATCAAGGTGAATGTGTCAGTCGCCAGCGCCGTCGTCATCGCTTCGCGCAGCCCTGCCCGGTCGCGCACCTGCACGCCGTTTCCACCGAAGGCGCGCGCCACGGCGGCATGGTCCGTCGGGCCGAAGTCTACGCCTGTGTTCTTCATCTGCCGCTGTCGCTGCTTCAGTTCGATCAACGCCAGCGACTGATCCACGAACACCACGAACACGACCGGCAGGCCCAGCGTCGCGGCACTGGCCAACTCGCCCGCGACCATCAGAAAGCCCGCGTCCCCCATGAACCCCACGACAGGGCGGACCGGAGCAGCGCGTTTGGCCCCGATAGCCAGCGGCAGGGCGCATCCCATCGTGCAAAGGCCCGACGACTGCAACAAGGTGCGAGGCGCGGGGCATTTCCACATTTGTGACAGAAGAATACGGTGCGCGCCGGAATCCACCGTGGCGATGGTATCCTGCGGGCAGACGTCGCGGCAGACGGCGACGATGGCGTCCGGCCCCCAATCCCCCACCGGAAAGGACTTCGCCAGTGCGTCCCGCGTCTTGGCAGCGACATCCCAGACTTGCCCAGCGGTCACCCCGTTGCGGATCGCGTCGAGCGTTGTGCCGACCGGCGCAATAACCTCCAACGTTGAGCCGTGCATGCCATGCAGGTTCGGCGCGTGGCTGATGTCGAGGACGTTCTGCGACGCCGGATCCCAGACGCCGCGCCAACCAGGCCGCATTTCGATCGGGTCGTAACCGGCCAGAACGATCAGGTCGGCGTCGCGGAACAGTGGCAGGAGTGTCCTGTCCGCCAGAGGCGACAAACCAGCGCCGCCCAAGGCCAGAGGATGCCTTTCGTCCAGCAGACCCTTGCCTTTGTAGGTCGTGACCAACGGTACCGACTGTGCCTCGCAGAACGCCCTGATCGCGTCGCCTGCCCCATCGCGCAATGCATCCAACCCGGCCAGCATGATCGGTCGTTTGGCGCTGGCCAGCCAGCCGCGTGCCGTCGCCAGCGCATCTTCACCAATGGCACCCGGCGCAATATCGGCGTGATGCACCACCATGTCGGGCACCTTTGCATCGGCGACTGAAATCGGCACGTCGATATGCACCGGACCGGCGCGACCGCCCGCTCCGCCGGTGGCGATCCGCACGGCCTTGTCGGCCTGTATCGCTGCGGCCCCCCCAGTCAGGGTGAAAGTCGCATTGGTAATCGGAGCAAAAACGGCACGGTGGTCGAGGACCTGATGATTATATGTCTGCGCTTCTTCCGGGTCGACACAACCGGTCAGCACGATCATCGGCACACGATCCTGTTCGGCATTCGCGACAACGTTGACACCATTCATCGCGCCCGGACCAACGGTCGCCACAAGAATGGCCGGCGCATTGTCGACATGATATGCACCTTCGGCCATGAATCCGGCGGCATTCTCGTGATGGCACAGGGTGAATTCGATCCCAGCCGTCTCCAGCGCGTCGATCAGGGTCAGCACCTCACCTCCGGGCATGCCGAAAGCACGGCGACAACCGGCAAGGTAGAGGCGTCGGGCAAGAACGTCGGCGGCGCGAATGGTGCTCATTGCGCTGCGATATCACCCCTCGGCCCTGCGTCAAACGTCCCGGACCGCTGTGACAGCTTTCTGTCGAGAATGTGAGCCGCGATCTGGTTGCGCAAGACCTGCGCTGTGCCCCCGCCGATGGTGAACATGCGCACATCGCGGTACATCCGTTCCAGCGGGGTATCGCTGCCGTATCCCGCCGCGCCGAACATCTGCAGTGCCCGGTCGACGACGCGGATCGCGGTTTCCGACGAGAGTAGCTTGGCGCGCGCGGCCTTGATGCGGTCGGGCAGTATGCCGCTCGCGGCGGCATCCAGCAGCAGAAGGCGCGCGGCGGCCAGTTCCGTGTCCATGTCTGCCAGTATCCATTGCAGACCCTGAAATTCTGCCAAAGGGCGATCGAACTGGCACCGGTCCAGCAGATGATCGCGCGCCAGCATTGCTGCCCCGGACGCGACACCCAATGCAATTGTACCGGCCCCGATCCGCTGCACGTTATACGCGCCCATCAGATCGCCAAACGACGCGTCCAGCATGTTGTCGGTTGCGACAAAGTGATCCGTAAAGGTCAGTTCCGCTTCGGGCATGCCACACAGGCCCATCGTCCGTTCCAGCCGCGTGACAGCAAGGCCGGGGCCCGCTTCCGTCAGAAAACCGCGGATGCCATCAGGCGCCTGCGCAAATACCAGATGCAGGTTCGAAATCCCACCGCCAGTGATCCAGTGCTTCACACCGTTCAGACGCCATCCGCCCGGTGCGGGCGTAGCGGTCGTCGTCATGGCGCGGGCGTCGGACCCTGCCCCCGGCTCGGAGATGCAGATCGCTGGCTTGTCGCCCGACATTACACCCTCCGCCCACTGCGCTTTCTGCACATCGGTGCCATAGGACATAACGGCGGTCAGTGCGCCCATATTGCCTTCGACCAGAACGCGGGCGGTCAGGGTACATGCGCCCGCGACGACTTCGATGATCGGCACGATCTGGGTCAGCGTCAGGCCCGGCCCGCCGAATTGCTCTGGAACGGACATCCCCATCAGCCCGGCGCGCGTCAGGTCGGCGACGTTATCATGGCAATAGCGCCGCTCCCGATCCCAGATTGCGGCGCGTTCGGCGAAAGTTGGTGCAAGAGCTTTGGCGCGGGTCAGATGGTCAGACATGGCATTCTCCTTGCTGGTACGCCTCGCCCATGCTCATGTTCAAGTCGAACGAGTTCTGATGAATTTCATATTCAGGATAACTGAAGATGCAGAATCGCGACCTGACGACCCTGACCACGATTGCCGCGACCGGCAGTTTCCGCGAAACGGCGGAGCGGTTGAACATGACGCTCTCTGCCGTGTCGATGCAGATGAAATCGCTTGAAGCCACACTGGGTGGCGCGCTGTTCGACCGCCGCAGTCGCCCCCCGGCGCTCACCCCGCTGGGCCGTGCAGCCGTTACCGCCGCCGCCGAGGTTCTTTCCGCCGAAGACCGTTTGCGCCGCCTTGCCCGACCCGGTGCTGGATTGTCGGGCGACTTCCGTCTGGGTCTGGTCGCAAGTGCGGGTCCCCGCCTGCTTCCGGGTTTTCTGGTTCACGTCACGACCGCCCTGCCTGCCGCCCGGTTCACATTCCGAACCGGACTCAGCGAAGTGCTTGAACAGGACGTGGCAAGTGGCGCAGTGGATGCAGCGGTGGTGACTGCGACGGGCGTGCCACCTGGCGGATTGCGTCACCGCGTGCTTGCGACCGATCGCCTTGTGCTGGCTGTTCCCCGCGGATTGTCACCCGATGCTCCGTTCCTGCATTTCGCCCCGTCGACCGGGATCGGCAAGCTGATCGCGCGGGCGCTTGCCGAAAGGCCCGACCTGTCGGCCCGCCCGCGTATCGTTCTGGATCATGTCCAGACCATCCGCGCGTGCCTGCGCGAGAACGTCGGCGCGACGATTCTGCCTGAAGTGGATCTGCACGGGTTGAGCGCCATCTGCGAAGCGCTGCCTGTCAGCCGTGATCTGGTTCTGGTCATCCGTGCCGGTGCACCGCTGGATGCCCACGCCGCGCAACTGGCCGATTTGCTGACCGGCTGACTACTCGGTCGCGGACTGGGCGACGGCGGCGAAGGTCGCGTCGATTTCGGCGGCGATGCTATCCAGACCGGGCGCTTCGGACATGTAGGGCGCCAGGACATCGGAGGGCAGCTTATAGCTAAGACTGGCCGTCCCGTCAGCGTTTTCCGTCACATACATGCGGATTGGCGCTTCAATCATCGCAGCGGTCGACAAGCGCAGCACCCGCACCGCGAAATCGTTGTTATACAGGCCGATTACACGGTTTCCGGGAATTGTGATCCCGCGATTTGCCGCTGCATCGGTCGGTCCCGCCATCGTCACAACGGCCATCTTTCCGGCCTTGGCGGCAGCACGCGTGGCAGCGACCAGCTCGTTGAATGTCTTGTCCGTGGCGGTCACCGACCAGCCATCGCGCGGGGCGATATCCGCGACCGTCTGGGCGAACGAAGGCCAGGCCATAGCCAGTGACAGGAGTGCTGTTCTGATCAGCATGACAACGTCTCCGGGATTACATCACCCGAACAGGACCATAGCGCGCGGATTCAAACAATGGCTGAACGATCACGATCCGGACAGAAGTAGTCCAGTTGCGACTTGCACCCCACCGCCTGCCTGTCCTATCACCCCGCGCACGGACAGGTGGCCGAGTGGTCGAAGGCGCACGCCTGGAAAGTGTGTAGGCGGGAGACCGTCTCCAGGGTTCGAATCCCTGTCTGTCCGCCACAAACCATTCGCGAACCCGAGACGAGGCCCCAGCGCGGGCCTTTTTTCTTTTTGTTTCAAACGGGTTTAGCGAAGTCATCCGACTTTCGGAGACTGGCCTCTGGCCCGAAATCGGTCTCCGAACGCCCCGCGTCTCTTTCCACCCGCCCTTCACCCAAATCGGGACGCATTCAAAAATATTTGTCTTTTCAGGTGCTTGCCGAAAATAGGTTGCGCCGCAGTTGAAGCGGGCTCGACCTCTATCAAGGCGAACAAAGACACCCGAAGGCGGCGTAGTCGTGCGGGGTGGCGCGAATGTTTGAGATGGTTTGGTGGTCCTCTGGATGGGCGACGATCTCGCACGGAACAGCGGTCAATCGTAGTTCCGGTTAATCATGAGACGTCGTCGTCTTTTCTGGAAACCCGCCCGAGCCTTGAGAGCATACGTGCCCACTCATCTACATCGGTTGAGAGCCGAGGTGCCGGTTCGGACCGTCGCTTGTGAGTTTTTTGGGCTGATTGCGAAACCGAATTGCCTGACGGGGTTCCAGATGAACGAGGGCGCTTCTTTGCGCGTGCGTGTGGTTGCGGCTTACGAGTCTTTTGCTGTTTGCTACCTGCGTTTCGCTTCTTTCGCCTAACCGGTTTTTCTTGGGAGACGCCGGATAGGGCAATGAGGAAAAAGGCAAGGCGAGGAGACCAAGGCGAACCATCAGCAGTCACACGGCCTGTTTCATTCAGATAGTGAGAAACAAGTTTGGGTCCCACGATCCCCTTCTTGGCGAAGTCCTCTAGAACAGAACGCAATGCTCCTGACACTTTGGCAGTTCCGCCGCTTTCTGACCCAAAGTGCCTCCTCTCGGATGGCAAAAGCTCTGCAACCTCATCGGGAATAATGCTAGGGTCGATATCCTTTTCCAGCGCTTCGAAGTCGACCAGCCGATCACCGTCGGTTACCTCAATGTCTTCAAGTGACATTGGGTGCAGAAATGAGAAAGTGTCTCGACGTCGACTGACAAGGTCGCCTTCAGCTAGAAGCGGCTGATCACAGTGAATGAAAAAGCGATGCTTCTGATGATTTTGGCTTGAAAGGTCTTCAACCTGAACTTCCATTCGGAAGTCGGCAAAGTGGACTTCAACCACCACCGCAAGCTTCCAGGAATCTCTTCTCGCTTTACGGCCTAAAGGTAGTATTCGCTGGTCGATTTTTTGTTCGGCAGTGAGAATTTCTTTGATTTCGGCACCTGGTCGACTGGAGGGTCGAGCACGCACAGAGCCAGAGACGGTGCGCCCGTTGTCCGTGCATGGGTGCTTCGTCCAAGGCTTTCCGAGTTCATCAAAGAAGACGCGGCTACAGTGTTCATTGGCATAAAAATAGACAGGCTGACCGCAGACGGGGCAGGATGCATTGGGATTGACGAAGCAGCGAGAGTAGCTTGTTGCGCCGTAGCCTTTCAGTGTCTGCGTAGCTTGTTGCTTTTCATACTCGGAATAGACCGGCTGAAGTGGCTTTGCTACTGGCGCGGTGGACACAACTCCACCGTTTCGGTTGCCGCCGCCAACGCACCACCCGCATGTGCACCAAGGATAATGATTGTGCCCTGTCAATTTAGCACCAATACGCCGATATTCATTGCAGTAAATTGTATCAACAATGCGCCTTTCGGAAGTCCCTTTCCTTGAGTTTCTATCAACCTCGAACCTCGAACCGCGGATCAAGGCGACGTAGCCTGCCACCAAGTCTAGTGTCTGGTTTGGGCCGCGAAGCGGACGAATGCGCGTGCAGTATAGATCCGTCCCGGCGAGGGCAGCTTGGGCTCTGAACAACGATTGCCTGTCGAAGACACGATCGTCCGCACCACCAAAAACGGGCTTAGCCCGCGCTTCGTTGAGGGCGAAACGCCGGCAATCAATCGAATGCGCGCTTATGTTGCTCCCGCCAAACCTCTCCCGCCAGAAAGCACAGAACATAGAGGCTGACCGCCGACGCCTCCTGACCGCAGGTCGACCGTTTCAGTACTTCTGGCGCGGGGTATGTCAGCCGCAGCTGACGACTGACATGGCGTTCCGCGAGCCCAACGGCCTCTGCCAGTTCCTGAATGGTGGCGAACTCACCTGCCTCCATGCGACGACGCCAACTCCATGCGCGGCCGATGGCGCGCAGGATGTGGGGATCCTGTGTCTGCTCCGTGCTCGGGCCATAGTCGGCGGGCGGCAGGATCTTCGGTCGTCCATTTCTCTTCCGCGCCTTGAGAGGGATTAGAATGCGGATGGTGTCATTGGAATTGGTCATTCGGTGGGCTGCATCTCGCGCGGGGCGAACATCTCGCGGATGACCCCGGCGATGCCCTCGCGCCGGATATCGACCTCGAGCCCGGCGGCCATTACCGTGATTCGCCGAACAAGGAGCTGAACGAGCCGGGCTTGCTCGGCTGGGAAGAGTTGGGCCCAGAGTGTTTTGAACTCGTGCAACGCGCCCAAGGCGTCAGCTTCGGAAATATTGGCTGTGTTGGTTTTCAGTGCCGACAATACTTGCGTGATGACCTCTGGCGTTTGCAGAATCCGGCGGATTTCAGTCACCACGGCCTCTTCGACCATCCCAGCGGCCAGCCGCGTCGGCGCAGTTTCGTCGCCTTTGTCCCGATTGCGGATAACGTCCATGGACACGTAGTAGCGGTAAAGTTTCGGGCCTTTCTTCGTGGTGGTGGGGGTCATGGCCGCGCCGGTCTCGGAGAATATCAGCCCTTTGAGCAGCGCCGGTGTCTGCGCGCGGGTGTTGCTGGCGCGTTTCCGGGGGCTCTCTTGCAGGATGGCGTGGGCGCGGTCCCAGAGGGCCTCGTCGATGATGGCATCATGCTCGCCGGGATAGGATTTGCCCTTGTGGACAGCTTCACCGCGATAAACGCGGTTTTTGAGCAGCCGGTAGAGATAGCCCTTGTCCATCAGCGTACCTTGCTTATTGCGGGCCTCTTCGCGTCGGAGCTCTCGCGCCAGCACCGTGGCGGATCCAAGTTCGACAAAGCGCTCGAATATCCGCCGTACATGCGCCGCCTCGTTCTCGTTCACGATGAGCTTGCGGTCGACGACATCATATCCGTGGGGGACGTAGCCGCCCATCCACCTGCCCTTCTTCCTGCTTGCGGCAACCTTGTCCCGGATCCGCTCTGCCGTCACCTCCCGCTCGAACTGCGCGAAGCTGAGCAGGATGTTCAGCGTGAGTCGCCCCATCGACGTTGTCGTGTTGAAGGACTGGGTCACCGACACGAAAGTCACGCCGTGCCGGTAGAAAAGCTCGACCAGCTTCGAAAAATCCATAAGGGCGCGGCTCAGGCGGTCGATCTTGTAGACCACGATCACATCAACGAGGCCGTCCTCTACATCGGCGATCAGCTGTTTCAACGCAGGGCGGTCCAGCGTGCCGCCGGAAAACCCGCCGTCGTCGTAACGCTCGCGCAGACATGCCCAGCCCTCTGAGCGCTGGCTGGCGATATAGGCCTCGCAGGCCTCGCGCTGCGCATCAAGGCTGTTGAACTCCATGTCGAGCCCTTCCTCGGTGGACTTGCGGGTGTAGATCGCACAGCGCAAGCGGCGGTTTGGGCGCGAGTTGCTGTCCATGGTCAAACCTCCCGCGAACGAGTTTGCAGGCCGAAGAAGCGGTAGCCGTTCCACCGCGTGCCAGTGATTTCCCGGGCGATGCCGGAGAGCGATTTGTACTTGCGGCCCTGCCAGTCGAAACCGTCCTTCAAAACGGTTACCGTACCATTGATGAAAAGCAGCAGCTGCCGCTGCGGGAATATGATCTCAGCATGCTCGCGCAGCCGTTCGATTTTCCGACCGATCCGGCAGACGGGATCGCTGGCGTGATGGTCAAGGAACTGCGGTTGATGGATCTCGGCGATGACTGCGGACTCGTTTGGCATGGTGACAAGATCCTTACCTTCGGCGGCGACAAACATCGGCTACATCTCCAGATCATGTTCGCCGCCTACTGGTCTGGATCACCGGGTCTGCGGGTGGCCGCCGTGCTCGAAGAGGCAGGCTATGGCGGACAGGTGAACTCGCTCAAGAAGGCCTTCGGCCGACGCGAGAATTGGCAGGCCTTCATCAAATTCGACGACGGAAATTGCTGGATTGATCCCTGATTGATGTTTTGCCCCAGTTCGGCAGGCCAATCCGCCCCTTGCGAAAAATTTTGGTGTGCTGGTACTCCGCCTATAGACTGGGCGAGGTACCAACAGAGAAATATGTGCTATCGAGCTACTCATTCCCTTTAAGGTCTTAAGGCCGCATTTCGCGACCAAGCCTCTAGGAAATATCTATTTTACACCGTTAGCAACTTCGCCTTTTCCTGCCGAGCATCGGCCGCGCGGACAGCTTCCAGCTGACCCGCCCGTTGATACAGGATGGAAGTCGTGCAGCCCTCGATCTCTTCGTGATGCACGACAAGCCCGATTTTGGCGTCGAACACGACATTTCCCACGTTCAGATCACGTTCCAACAGAGAACTAGCGTCGAATGCCCATCTTGTTAGGTCGCTTTCCGAACCTGCATAGTCTTCCAGAAAGTCATCTGCCATCAGAGCGTTCCAGCTGGCATTATCCCACTGCCAATAAAGCGACGGCTTGGCCTCTGTGAAGATCGGGCGCATCGCCTGAGGTTTGCCCAAGCGGTAACTTCCCCCCCATCCGAGCTCGTTCGGTGGGGGGCGATGGCCTACTATTGTGAAATAGGCTGCCCCGTGATCGGCCATTTTCTTGAAAAAACGATCCAATTTCGACATCAAGACCGGCGGCAACGTGATCCTTTCTCGGAGGTCTCGGGTTCCAATAGCTCGAGAAAACATTTCCGGCAGGCTGATATTAAACGCGCTCTTCAATATCGGAGTTGAGGTACCAGAAAGTTCCGAGAGACGACGCCAAAAGCGCTCGCTGCAAAATTCTACGCAAAGCTGATCCTTCGTGCTCTGTAGGCGTTCGAGCATTGCAGCATTTGTATTGAAGCCAACCGAAAAGGCGAGAGCTTCAGTTAGATGCGATGATTTGGCGAGTTTGTGTTCTTTACTGTGATGCAGGAGATCACTTTTTACCGTCGTGATCTGAGAATCGGATATATAAGTTGTGAACATGGCAAAGCCCTTTCTAAGACGCGCTGTTCCCCTTGCCGTTTAACGAGATGCGCATTCGAAAAGACTGCGATGTCGAGAAAATCATAGTTCATGATTTTAACGCTTTGAGTCAGCAAGAACTCTGGAGGTTAACCTCCATTGCATATATTTCGGGCCGACAGGTTTATCAAGGGCCCGCCTCTCGGGGCGGCCTTTTTTTGATTTCTGTACGGAGATCTTTCCGAACTCCCAGTTTGCCTCCCGGCTGCCTCCCCAGCGCCTCCCACGCCCTCCGCCATGTTGAACCCGCAAGTGTTCACAGAAATCCCAAGGAGGTTCACATGGCGACCAGGCACCTTTCCCAGATCGAGCTGGCGGCTCGCTGGAACATCTCGCACCGCACGCTGGAGCGCTGGCGGGGGACGGGCGAAGGCCCGAAATTCATCAAGCTCGGCGACCGGGTGATCTATCGGCTCGAGGATGTCGAGGCCTTCGAGGCCGAACAGATCCGCGTCGTGGATCACGAACCCCATCGTCCGAAGTCGGCGTGAGGGGGCGGAACACCGGCAAGCCGAAGTTCCGCCTCGTGCTGAATAAGCTGAATAAGGAGGTGCGCTGATGGCCATTTCGCTCGCGTCCCTGCGCACGACCTCCGTGCTGACCCCGCCGCGCATCCTGATCCACGGCGTGGCCGGGGTGGGCAAATCCACCTTCGCGGCCGATGCGGACCGGCCCGTCTTCCTCATGACCGAAAGACGGTCTGGGCAAGCTGCAAGTCCCGCATTTCCCGCTGGCGACCAGTCATACAGAGGTGGCCGAAGCGCTTGATGCGCTGCTGAACGAGGACCACGATTTCGGCACGATGGTCGTCGACAGCGTCGACTGGCTGGAGCCGCTGATCTGGGCTGAGGCCTGCAAGCGCAACGGTTGGGCCTCGATCGATGCGCCGGGGTTTGGGAAAGGCTATGCCGAGGCTCTGACGATCTGGCGCGAATATCTCGACCGGCTCAACCCGCTGCGCGACCGCAAGGGCTGGGGCCTGCGCCGCATGGTGCTGCACTACGCCCATCTCTGCGCGGCGGCAGGCGGGGTCATCGCCCGATACCAGCGGGCATCGAGCGGGCTGGGCACAATGGTCGGATCGTCATCGAGTGCAGCCATGAAGGCCGCGAAGTTTTTCTCGCCAGCCATGGCGACCTGGTTCGGCTTGCAGCGCCACGCTTCGTGGTACTTGGCGATGTCGTTCTTGGTCAGCTTGCGTTTCGGCGGGATCATCTCCTTCAGGTTTCGCCTTTTGGCCGGCGTGGTGCCTTCTCTCAGCAGCATGACGTTGTACCGAAGTGAAGCGGGTAACGTGGATGAGCATTGAGGAGTGTTTGCTGCCCTGTCCGCGCAGCTTCCTCACGGCACAGGCATAGACGAAGGAACGGATCGCTTCTGCGAGCGAGTCCGGTACACGGTCCTCCCCCTGCCATCGCGGCCAGTAGCCGTTCTTGTGTCGTGGCGGCATCCACGGCTGGAACTCATCGTCCGAAAGCGGGCGCACCAGAGGCAGGTCTTCCGGCGTGCTGGAAGCTGATCCGAAGACACGGCCCGGTCCGGCATAATTCGATGGCGCCGCAAGGCTGGTGATGAAGGCTGCGGGGAAGAGGTCCGGTCCGTGCTCCTGAGTCTCCCCGCGGTCATGAATTAAGATGTTCGCAAAGGGTGTCGCCGTGTAACCGACATAGGCCTTCTGCGAGAAATGGTGGAGGATCGACCGGATCAACCTGTTGATCGTATTGGGCTCGTGTTCGATATCCGGGTTGCCGAACTCGTCCACGACATCTTCACCGGTGTCGACAGATCCGTGATGGTGACGAGTTTGCGCCCTGTTTCGGGGTCGAAGTGATTGGCCACACGGTTGCGGATCCAGTGCAGCAGGCGCTCCAGCACCGTCTTGTTCTTCTTGACGACGAACAACCACGGTCGCTGTTCCGGGCTGATGTTCATCTTCGCGGCAACGGCCGTGTTGAAGTCGCCCTTATCGCTCCGATTCGTTGCAGCATTGGGACGGACCGACATGTCCTTGTCGATCAGTCCGACCCCCACTGCTGGGAGCTCGTCAGCATCCGCGATGGTGGCAAAGCCGAGAAACCCCTCGTCCAGGCAGATCTGGGTCTGTGCTCTCAGGTTGTCCTTTGGATAGGCGACGATCTCGCACGGAACAGCGGTCAATCGTAGTTCCGGTTAATCATGAGAAGTCGTCGTCTTTTCTGGAAACACGCCCGAGCCTTGAGAGCATACGTGCCCACTCATCTACATCGGTTGAGAGCCGAAGTGCCGGTTCGGACCGTCGCTTGTGAGCTTTTTTGGCTGATTGCGAAACCGAATTGCCTGACGGGGTTCCAGATGAATTAGGGCGCTTCTTTGCGTGTGCGTGTGGTTGCGGCTTCCGAGGCTTTTGATGTTTGCTACCTGCGTTTCTTTTCTTTCGCCTAACCGGTTTTTCTTGGGAGACGCCGGATAGGGCAATAAGTAATAAGGCAATGCGCGTGCAGTTTAGATCCGTCCCGGCCAGGGCAGCTTGGGCTAAAACAACGATTACCTAAAAGGCACGATCGTCCGCACCACCAAAAACGGGCTCAGCCCGCGCTTCGTTGAGGGTGAAACGCCGACAATCAATCGAATGCGCGCTTATGTTGCTCCCGCCAAATCTCTCCTGCCAGAAAACACAGATCGTAGAGACTGACCGCCGATGCCTCGCGCCCGCATGTCAGCCGTTTCAGCACCGTCCAGTGCGAGGAAAGCCAGAGGCTTATGCGCGGGACTTCGACTGTCAGGTCACGGAGCTCTTCTCCGCATCGCCGTGCTCAAAGTATATACCGCGCTCGGCATACCTGTCACAGAAGCCGTGGAATACATCCGTCGGGAACGGGGCAGTCCGGCCATCAGGCAATTTGTAAAACTGATCCACGGAACTGTATCAGCGCCTTGCGAGCGACGGGTCCGGAGCGACTATACCATCCATTACGTTCGCATTGGACAGCAGCATCTCATCATCCAACTCCGCTCTTAGCGCCGCAAACCGGGTGGAAAGGTGGTCGTACATGGCCTGCCTTGCAAGAGCTGGATCGCCCGCCCCGATCGCGTTGATCAGGACCTCATGTTCGCTCAGGGTAACGGCCAGCGATGCGCCATTGCGGGCCCGGGCGCGAGCGCGCAGAGCAACCCAATCAGGGTTCGATCGGATCCGGTCCAAAAGTGCGAAGGCCGTCAACAGCGGTCGGTTGCGGGCGCAATGCGCGATCAATCGGTGCAGCGCTCCGTCCCAGAGCTCGGTCCCCTGGGGATCCGTTGCCTCGACTTGTCGATGCGCCAACATCCGCAGCCGCGCGACCTCCGCATCGGTCATCCGCAGGGCACAAAGCGCGGCGAGTTCGGGCTCGATACAAAGCCGGGCTTCCATCACCTGCAGCGCATCGGTCTCGCCCGCGATCCGTGCCGCCAGATCACCCGTCGGATCCGACGGCTGACCCGCAAAGGTTCCCGATCCCTGCTTGCGCCAGACCAACCCTTCGACCTCCAGCGCATCAAGGGCCAACCGTACCAGTCGGCGCGAGGTGCCGAAGCGCTCGGCCAGCGCCCGCTCCGTTGGTAGCCGCCCATCGCTACCCAACTCGCCTGCCGCGATCAGGTCCAGCATGCGTGATTTCAGCCCTGCTTCGCTCATGTCTCGACCGCGCGCGACCGGCTTGCCCGGCCCTCGGCCAGACGCAGCGCTTCGGCCTCGGCGATGGCCCGGTCGATGGGCGCGCGGTCTGGCAGGCCCGAGAAGTTCGCAGCCGTCGCCATGCCCAATGTGAAGCCCACGTAACGCTCCTGCGCGACATCCCAGAGCCGTTCCAGCTCCCCCAGCGGGTCCGCATCGTCGTCGGCGCGCAAGTCAAGCCAGGCGTGGGCCTCGCCCCGATGGATCACCATGCCTGCCGCCTGTCGTCCGCGCTTGTCGCCACCGGCCGCCTCCCCCGCGCGCATTGCCGCCAGCAGCCGCTCCGGTAATGGCCCCTCGGCGGTCATGAAGGCGCGCGAGGTTTCCGCGATCACATCCGGTCCGGCCAGCATGTTGCCCGCCACCGAGTGATCGTCGCGGATCAGGTGACCGCACCAATCGACGCAGTCCGCCCCAGTATGCGCAGCAAACCGTCCGTGGCTATCCATCAAATGCGCCTGCCGAATGGATTGCCCCGCATCGCGCGCCACGAAATCCGCCAGCACCTTCTGAGCTGCTTCCCCGGCTTCCAGTCGGGTCCGGCCTTCGGTCCCCCAGACAGGATTGCAGAAGGCCTGACTGGCCACGGCGCTGCGCGCGCCGACGAAGGGCACGGCTGCGCCACAGGCAAAGAACTTCGACGCGACGATCAGGCCGATCTCGTCCCCGGCACGCGCGATCAGGGAATAGGTCATCGGCCCACCGCGTAGGCTTGCATCAGACGCGGTGTCGCTGCCGCCCGAAGAACTCCGTTGGCCTCGCGCATGGCCGCTGTCAGCCGTCCAACCGACCACGGCTCGGCGACATGCACCGTGTGACCCCGGCTTCGCAGGTCGGCGATAACCTCGGTGCCAAACGCAGGCTCGACCATCATCTCGCCGGGCTTCGCCTCACGCGGATAGAACGAACCCTGAAAATGCATCGAATGAAACAAGGGCGCGTCCATGCCTTCCTGCAGTTCAAACCCATGATGCACCAGCCGCAGAAACCAGATCAACTGCCACTGGTCCTGCTGATCGCCGCCGGGCGTCCCGAAAACCAACCGCCGCCCGTCGTGGTGTTCGGCCAGCGAGGGCGTCAGCGTCGTGCGCGGGCGACGACCGGGTGCCAGCGAACTGGGCAGGCCCTCCTCCAACCAGAACATCTGCGCACGGGAATTGAGCGGAAATCCAAGCCCTGGAATGACCGGGTTCGACTGCAGCCATCCGCCCGAGGGCGTCGCCGCAACCATATTCCCGGCGGCGTCGATCACGTCGATATGCACGGTATCGCCACGCTTCTCGGTCAGATGCGCCATCGTCGGTTCTTGCGGCGCAGCGTCGGCGACGCCGAAATCGCGCGTCGCGCGGGCAATGTAGGCGTCGGACAGATGCGCGAAACCGGGCACGCGGCCCGGTCGCTGGTCCGTGCTGGCCGTCGCGCCGATCAGCGTCGCGCGGTCTGCATTGTAGGCATCCGACAGAAGATATTCCATCGGAATGTCAGACTGGGCGGGATCGCCGTAGTAGGCTTCGCGGTCGGCATAAGCCAGTTTGATGGCCTCGATTACGACGTGGACGAAGTCCGCGCCCATCGGGTCCATTGCGACCAGATCGAGGTGTTTCAGGATGGCGAGGGCCTGCAACAGGACCGGCCCCTGCCCCCAGGCTTGCGTTTTGTGAACCGTCCAGCCGTGATATTCGTAACTCAGACTGTCTTCATAGCTGGCCTGCCATCCGGCCATGTCCTCGCGGGTCAACACCCCCCGGTGGCTTGTTTCCGAGACGTCCATCACATTGGCCTCCGCTAGATAGTCGCTTACCGCGTCCGCCACGAAACCGCCGCGCCATTCGGACCTTGCCGCGTCGATCTGCGCGATCCTGTCGTCGCCCGCGGCCTCCCCGGCTTCCACAAGCCGTTCGTAAGTCCGCGCCAGATCCGGATTGCGGAACAGGGCATGCGCCTCGGGCGCTGCGCCGCCCGGCGTCCAGACCTCCGCCGAGGAAGGCCAGTGTTCCGCGAAATAATCAGCCAACCCAGCAATGGTATTCGCCACCCGTGGCAGGATTGGATGACCGTCCCGCGCATAGCCGATGGCCGGGGCCAGGACGTCGCGCAAGCTGAACGTCCCGTGGTCGCGCAACAACAGCATCCAACCATCAAAGGCCCCAGGAATGACCGTTGCCAACAGGCCCGATCCGGGGATCAGCGTCAGACCTTCTGCGCGATAATGTTCTATGGTCGCCGCCGCCGGTGCGGGTCCCTGACCGCAAACCACCTGGACCGCTTCGCCCACCTTCTGGAAGATCGCCGGCATGTCGCCCGCCGGGCCGTTCAGATGCGGCTCGACGACCTGCAAGGTGATCGCCGTGGCCACGGCTGCGTCAAAGGCATTGCCGCCCCGCTCAAGAATGCCCATGCCGACAGCTGACGCGATCCAATGGGTCGAGGTGACGACGCCGAATGTGCCGCGGATTTCGGGCCTGGTTGTAAAACTCATCGTGTGCCTCAGTGTTCGCGGGGGTCGAGTGCGTCGCGCAGCCCGTCTCCCAGCAGGTTGAATCCAAGCACCACGAGGAAGATCGAGATGCCCGGCCAGAGCGCCATCCACGGGGCCTGGTTCAGGAAATTCTTGGCGGTGTTCAGCATCGACCCCCAGGACGGCGCGGGCGGTTGCTGTCCCAGCCCGAGGAACGACAGCGACGCCTCTGCAATGATCGCCGTGGCGATGGTCAGCGTCGCCTGCACCAGGATCGGCGCGGCAACGTTTGGCAGGATGTAGCGGGACAGGATCATCCGGGTCGGCAGACCGATAGCGCGCGCGGAGTCTACGTAATCCTCGACCTTGACGCTGATAACCTGTCCGCGCGTCAGACGGATGAAGATCGGCGTCGCCGAGATGCCGATGGCGATCATCGCATTGGTCAGCGACGGCCCCAGAAAGGCCGCCAGCGCGATGGCAAGGATCAGGAACGGCACCGCCAGCAGCGCCTCGGTCACACGCGAGATCACAGCGTCGATCCAACCGCCGAAATAGCCCGCCACCAAACCGAAAGGCACGCCCACCAGAACGGCGATGCCCACGGAAACGACCCCGGCCAAAAGCGACGCCTGCGCCCCCCAGATCATCCGGGCCAGCACGTCGCGGCCGATTTCGTCGGTGCCGAAAAGATGCGCCATCGACGGCGCCTCGCGGACTGCACCCCAATCGGTTGCCTGTGGTTCCGGAATTGGCAGGATCGGCGCGAGAATTGCGATGGCAATGAAGAAAAGCACCAGAAAGCCGCCTAACATCGCGGATCGGTGGTGGCGGAATTTCTTCCAGACCCGGTTTTCGGGCTTGGGCATCGGATTGGAAACAGGTCCGGCCTGCGGATCAGTTGCGGCGACCATCTATGCCTCCCTCAGACGCGGGTTGAGCAGCACATAGGCCATGTCCGCCAAAAGGTTCATGACGATAAAGCCGACCGCGGTCACCAGCACGATGCCCTGAACCACGGCGTAATCACGATTGAATACCGCATCCACGACCAGTTTGCCAAAGCCGGGAATGGTGAAAATCTGTTCGGTCAGCACCGCGCCCGCGACCAGTTCCCCGAACAGGAGAGCGGTCATCGTCACGATGGGCGTCAGGGCATTGCGGAACGCGTGTTTCAAAACCACCTTGCGTTCCGACAGACCCTTGGCCCGGGCGGTGCGCACATAATCCGATGTCAGCACCCCCAACATCGCCGACCGCGTGTGCCGCATCAGCGTTGCCGCCAAGGCGGTGCCCAACACGAAGGCGGGCATCAGCATTGTTTTGATCGACAACCATAAATCCTCGCCCGGTGGCACGTAGCCTGAGGCGGGCAAAAGCTGCCATTTCACCGAGACCAGCAAGATCAGCATGATCCCCAGCCAGAAATTCGGGATCGACAGCCCGGACAACGCCACCACATTGGCCACCCAGTCCACCATTGTTCCCTTGCGATAGGCCGACAGGATGCCGGTCGGGACGCCGATGACCACGGCGAAAATCAGCGACATCGTGGCGAGCTGCAACGTCACCGGCAACTTCTGAGCGATCAGCTCCGTCACCGGCTGGTTGGTGCGCAGCGAAATTCCCAGATCGCCGCGCAGGGCATTCCCCGCCCAGGTCATATATTGAACCGGGATGGGATCATTCAGCCGGTATTTTTCGCGCAGGAATTCCAGAACCGCGGGATCGCGTTCCTCCCCCGCCAGCACCAGAAGCGGGTCGCCAGGCAGCAGCTTCTGCAATCCGAACACGAAGATCGAGATCAGAAAGATCGTCGGAATTGCGATCAGGAGACGGCGGAGAAAGAACGACAGCATGAGATGCCTTTCGAGCGGGTTGGCCCGCCCCCAAGGGTCGGAGGCAGGCCGGGGTCAGATCATTCCGACAGGGTCACTCCTTCCAGACGGATCATACCATCCGGGTAGGCTGTGAACCCTTCGATCTTGCTGTCGAACGCAGTGATCCAGCTTTGGTGATACAGATAAACCAAAGGGGCTTCGTCGATCAAAATGGCGCGGGCCTTGTCGTATTCGACTTTGCGCGCGTCCGTGTCCGGCACCTTCCGCGCAGCGTTCAGCGCCGCATCCACATCGGGGTTCGAAAAGCCGCTGTCGTTGATGCCACCATCGGTGGTCACAAACTGATGGATGTTGCCGTCCGGGTCGACCCGGCCCGACCAACCGATCTGGCTTGCCTGATAATCGCCCGCCGATTGGTCGGCCAACAGGGTCGCGAACTCCTTCGACACGATCTCGATCCGAATGCCGGCCTCGGCAGCCATGGATTGTACGACCTGCATCAGCTGGAGCGGAATCGTTGTGTTGGGCACCTGTACCGTCA
Organism: Jannaschia sp. L-14R; assembly: GCF_056857695.1. Taxonomy (NCBI): domain Bacteria; kingdom Pseudomonadati; phylum Pseudomonadota; class Alphaproteobacteria; order Rhodobacterales; family Roseobacteraceae; genus Jannaschia; species Jannaschia sp. L-14R. The sequence continues at coordinate 29,621 of NZ_JBSXNP010000010.1, read as the reverse complement.
GGTCGATACCGTCAGGGTATCCAGCTTCGGCCAGAAGGGCCTTGGCCTTTTCGACGTCGCGTGCCTCGATCGGAAATTCGTCATCATACCAGGGCGAGACGTTGGGATAAGGCTGGTTTCCGGGCGCATAAGCCCCCTCGAAGACCACCTGATTGATGGCGTCGCGGTCCATGGCATAGCTGAACGCCTGACGCAGCCGCTTGTCCTGACCCCAGGGCGTCTCACTCTTCTCGCCGTTGCCGACGTTGAAAGTGATACCCTGATATCCCAACGATACCGCCGAGACGACAGTTATGCTGTCGTCTGCGTTGGCCTGCGCCAAATCGGTGGGGGCCAGACGTTCCAGCATGTCGATATCGCCCGATTGCAGGTTTGCCAGACGAACGGTGGTGTCGGGGATCGGCAGGAACGTCACGCTGTCGAAGTTGATCGCATCGGCGTTCCAGTAGTCGGCGAAGCGGTTGAGTACGATCTTGTCCTGCGCGACCCGTTCTCCGAAAGAAAACGGTCCCGAACATACCGGATTCAGCCCGAAGTCGACACCCGCTGCCTCGGCGGCGGTCGGGGACATCATCATGCCGGCGCGGTCGGCCAGTTGCGCCATGACCGTGGCATCGGGCGCTATCAGGTTCAGGGTCAGCGTGTAGTCACCCGTCACGTCAACCGACGCAATCGACGATAGCTCCGACTTGCGGCGGCTCTCGTCCAGGGTCTGTGATCGCTCGATATTGGCTGCGACGGCTGCCGCGTCGAAGGTCGTGCCATCGTGGAAGACGACGCCTTCGCGAACGGTCATGTCGATGGACATCCCATCCTCGGCAACGGTCCATTCGGTCGCCAGTTGCGGGATAATCTGCAAGTCCGGCGTAATGTCGACCAGCTTGTCGCAGAGCGAGGCATATACGATCCGGCCCACGAAAGTCCGTGACTGATCCGGGTCCAGCACGTCGGCGTCCGATTGAAGTGCGATGCGCAGATCCTGCGCTGCCGCCGGCAGCGCCATGGCGGCGACCAGCGCCGTCGTAAGGGTAAGATGTTTCATGTGTCTTCCTCTCTGTTGTCGGGCGACTTTGACGGTCGTCCATTGGTGGCAACGGGGATGATCTCAGCCCCCTCCGTCGCTCGTCGGTAAAGGTTCAGTCGTGCATGGGCCGCGTCCGACCGGATACGGCGTGACGCAACCCGAGGCGTAGCCTCGATCTCGCGCCAGAAATGGCAGGCAGTCGCATGGCCGTCCGCCGCCGCCTCGAGCATCGGCACCTTCTCCCGGCAAAGCGCCTGCGCATGTGGGCAGCGCGTGTGAAACGTGCAGCCGGGGGGCGGCGCGGCGGGCGATGGCATCTCGCCCTCGATCCGTGCCCGTGTTGCGCCGCCCCGGTCGTCAAGATCTGGCACCGCATCCAATAACGCGCGGGTATAGGGATGCCGCGGCGTCTCAAACAAGGCGTCGGTCGTGGTCTGTTCCACGATCCGGCCCAGATACATCACGGCTACCCGGTCGCTCATATGCCGGATGACCGCGAGATCGTGGGCAATCAGGATCAGGGTCAGCCCCAGATCGCGACCCAGATCGGCCAGCAGGTTCACCACCTGCGCCTGCACCGACACGTCCAGCGCCGAGACAGGCTCGTCCCCGATAATCAGTCGCGGCCCCGTGGCCAACGCGCGGGCAATCCCGATGCGTTGTCTCTGCCCGCCCGAGAATTCATGCGGATAGCGGTCGGCATATTCCGGGCGCAGCCCCACCTGACGCAACAGCTCGGCAACCTTTTCCCGCCGTTCAGATCGGCCCATCTCGGGCGCATGCACCTCCAACGGCTCGCCAACCAGCCGCCCGACGCTCAGCCGGGGGTTCAGCGATGAAAACGGATCCTGAAAGATGAACTGCACGTCCCGCCGCAATGTCGACAGCGCCTTGCCCCGCGCCCGCGTGACCTGTTGCCCGTCGAACGAGACCTCACCTGCAGTCGGATCCAGCAAACGCATCAGAAGCCGCGCCAACGTGGACTTGCCACAGCCCGACTCGCCCACGATGGCAAAGGTCTCCCCCACCTCGATCCGCAGCGATACGCCATCCACGGCGCGCACTCGTCCCGCTTTGGAGAACAACCCGCCGCCGGTGCGAAAGTGCTTTACCAGGTTGTCGGCCTCCAGAATGACGCTCATACCGCCACCCGCAAATGCTGCTCCAACGGCACGAAATGACAGGCAGCGGCGTGCCCGGGTGTAACGTCGCGCAGGGCGGGTCGCTCGGCGCAAGCCGCGACTGCAAAGGCGCAGCGAGTGCGGAACCGGCAACCTTCAGGCATCTTATCGATCGATGGCACCGACCCTTCGATTGTCGTGAGTCGTGCCCTCTCCCCCGAAAGTCGCGGCACCGATTCCATCAGCCCGATGGTGTAGGGATGCTGCGGATCATCGAAAATCTGCGCGACCGGGCCGCGCTCGACCATCTGACCGCCGTACATGACAGCAACGGTATCCGCGATCTCGGCTACGACGCCCAGATCGTGCGTGATCAGAATTGTGCCCGTTCCCCGTTCGCGCTGCAGATCACGGATCAATTCCAGTATCTGCGCCTGGATCGTCACATCCAGCGCCGTGGTCGGCTCGTCCGCAATCAGAAGCTTGGGGTCATTGGCCAGCGCCATGGCGATCATCACCCTCTGACGCTGACCACCAGATAATTGGTGCGGGAATTGCCGCAGCCGCGCTTCGGGCGACGGCAGGCCAACCCGACGCAACATTTCCAGCGTCCGGTCGCGGGCCTGTTCCTTGCTGCCGCCGCGATGCTGCAGCACCGACTCGGCAATCTGATCGCCGATCCGGAACGCAGGATTGAGCGACGTCATCGGCTCCTGAAATATCATCGCCATTGCGCCGCCGCGCCGTTCACTGGACAAGCGATCTCTGGTCAAATCTACGGTTTCGCCATCAAATCGCAGAGTTCCAGAAGAAATTTCGGCGCTACCTGACGGCAATAGCCCCATCAGTGCCATGGCTGTCACGCTTTTGCCGCACCCCGATTCACCGACAATGCACAATACTTCGCCGCGGGCCACCGACAGGTCGACCCCATCAATTACACAGGCATCCTGACCACGAAACCGCAGCCGGAAATCGCCCAGGGCCATTAAGACATCGTTGGCATCTTTGTGTAGCAGGGCGATCTCCTTTTGGGATACCTGAACCAATGCAAGATTGGTCCAGGTCAGATCAGATAGCAAGCGCGATCGTGTTGTCTTGATACATTTCGGCGGCGCCGCCGATCGGTGCCTAGATTGCGAGCGCCTATGAGCAGTGAAACATCAAGAGGAGAAGCAGCGGCCGCGCTTCCGTCGCCAAGGTTGCCTTTGCACGGAATAGTAAGCCGGTGCTCAAGGGATGACACGCTGGACCGATGGCGCTTGTCCACTGACCTCTACAGCTTCCATCAGTTGTTGGGCGTCTTCGGCGGTCCGTTCGCCGCAGACGTATCAGTCGGACTTCGGGGACCGCTGGGCCACCACCGACAGAAGCGCCAGCAGACCCGAACCGACCATCAGCACGACTGAGACCGCATTCAACACCGGGGTGGAGCCGACCTTCACCATCCGGTCGTACATCGTGATCGTCAGCGGCGCGTCCGAGCCGACCAGCATCAGCGTCGTGTTGAAGTTCTCAAACGATACCAGAAAGGCCACGATAAAGGCCGAGAAAAGCGCGGGAAACAGGAACGGCAGTGCCACGGTCGTCAGTACCCTGAGCCGCGACGCGCCCAGGTTCAGTGCCGCCTCCTCAAGTGAGATGTCGAATTTCTGCAGGCGTGCGGCGATGACCAGCGAGGTTATCGTTGTGAGGAATGAGAACTGCCCAAGCACGATGAGCGGTACGCCCGGACGCAGCCACGTCAGGAACAGCCCGAACTGGCTGTCGGCAAAATTGGCTATCATAGAGGCCAGAACAAGGATCGAAATCCCGAGAATGACGCCGGGAATCACGAGGGGCACCACCATCAGCACATAGAACGCCGACTTGAATGGGAAATCCTTGCGCACGAACAGGAAGGCATTGCAGGTGCCGGCCGCCACCGACAGAGCTGCCACGATCATGCCAATGTAAAACGAGTTCCACATCCCCCGCAGCAACGGCTCATCATTCAGAAGGCCAAGTTTCGGCTCGGTGTCCGAGATGAACCAGTCCAATGTGAACCCCCGCCATGGCAGGGAAGGAAACGTCGAATCGTTGAAGGCGAAGGCCCCCGCGGCCAGCAGTGGCGCCACGAGATAGAGAAAAAACAGTCCGACATAGACGCGATAGATCCATAGAAGATGATTTGACCCCTGCATGTCAGGTGTCCTTCGCAACGGTGGTGGCCAGACTCTGTCCGGTCAGCCGCAAACCCAGCCACACCACCAATGAGGTAAAGAGCAGCAGCAACACGCCGAAGGTCGCGCCCGCCTCCCAGTTGTAGCGGGTGATGAACTGGTTGTAGATCTGCTCGGTGAACCAGCTTGAATTCTTGCCCCCCAGTAGAACCGGCGTCAGGTAGCTGCCCGCAGTAATCATGAAAACGATGATGCAGCCCGCGACGATTCCGGGCATCGCGTAGGGAACGACGATCCGTCGAAATACTGTCAGACGCGATCCGCCAAGGTTGAATCCGGCCTCCAGCAATGAATCGTCCATGCCCTGCATCGTCGAGACGAGTGGCACGATCATGAACAGGATCACCGTGTAGACGAGGCCGATGATGACGGTGACATCGTTGTAAAGCATCTCGATCGGCTCGTTGATCACACCCATCGAGACCAGCGCTGTCGAGACTACACCGGTTTCGCGCAAAAGGACGATCCAGCCATAGGCACGCACCAAATCTGACACCCATAGCGGAATGAGGCACATCAGAAACAGTGCGGCGCGGCTGCGTTCACGGGCGATCTTGGCGATGTAATACGAGATCGGAAAGCCCAGCACGAGTGCCAGCATGGTGACCAGGATCGATATCCATGCGGTACGGAACAGCGTGTTGCGATAAACTGCGGCTTGTGCGAAATCTGCGTAGTTCTTGAAACCGAACTCGTATTCATTGATACCTACTTTCTCGCGCAGCGAGATATAACCGATGCCGATCTGCGGCAGGATGATCAGAAGTCCGATCCACAGGGCGAAGGGCGCGAACAGAAGGATCAGCGATAGTCGTCCCGCGTCACGGCTCATGCGCCGGGCCTCCGGACGAAAATCCGCGACCGATCAGGCTGCCATGAGACGGTAACCGCATCATGTGCCGACACCTCGGAAGCCTGATCGCCATCGGCGACTTCAACAAGTTGTCCGGTGTCGAGCCGTACGAGGATGCGGCTGGCAGCGCCGTTGAAAAGAAGGCTATCGACCTTTCCCGACAGGCTCCCTGAGCCATTGTCTCCACCGATCCGAAGCGCCTCGGGTCGTACGAAAATCTCCACCCGGTCGCCCGTGTTGCTGTCGTCGGCAAGTCGTGCCAGCACTGCGCCGCCGCCATCCAGGGTCACGCGCGCCTCGCCACCCCGCACTTCGTCGATGGTGCCCGGCAAGACATTCGCATCGCCCACGAAACCCGCCACGAAGCCCGAGACCGGGTCATCGTAGAGCGCGCGCGGGCTACCGATCTGTTCGAACCCGCCGGCGTTCATCACGGCCACCTGATCGGACATGACGAGGGCCTCGGACTGGTCGTGCGTGATGTAGAGAAACGTGGTCTCGAACCGCTCCTGCAACTGTTTGAGTTCGATCTTCATGTGTTCGCGCAGTTTCAGGTCGAGCGCGCCCAGAGGCTCGTCCAACAGCAACACATCGGGCTGAAGCACCATGCAGCGTGCGATTGCGATGCGTTGCTTCTGGCCGCCCGAAAGCTGTTCGATGCGCTTGTCCTCGACGCCCGGCAGGCCGACCCGGTCCAGAACCTTGCGCACTTTCTCCGGAATTTCCGACTTCTGCTCGCCTTGGCAGCGCAGTCCATAGGCGATGTTCTCGCCCACGTTCATCATCGGAAACAATGCAAGGTGCTGGAATACCATCTTCACGTTGCGTTTGTTGGGCGCAAGGTTGATGACGCTTTCACCCTTGATGCGTATATCGCCTGCGCTGGGCGTCTCGAACCCGGCGATCATCCGCATAAGCGTCGTCTTGCCACAGCCCGAAGGGCCGAGGATCGAAAAGAACGAGCCGGGAGGGACTTCCAGCGAGACGTTCCTGACGGCAGTGAAATCGCCGAACTTCTTTGTCACGCCAACGCAGCTGAGATCGTTCATCCCGAACCTTTCAGAAAAATAATAAGACCGGGATGCGGCGATAGAACGCGTCCCGGTCTCAGGCTTACGGGATCAGTTGCCTGATGCGGCCTTGATCTGCTCCAAGGCCATGCCTTCCATATCCTCCAGACCCGGAGGGATGTTTGCGAAGAACTTCAGGTTATCAAGGTCGGACTGATCGAAGGCCACCTCGACCGCTGCGCGTTTGTCGTCGGGCAGTAGCTCGATCCCGTTCGGAACCGCCGCGATGGCCCCCGTCGAGGCCGACATCAGCTTGACGATTTCGGGCCGCATCACGAAGTTGATCCACTTATAGGCCGCATCGTCCGCCTCGCCACCACGCGGGATGGTGAAGGTGTCGATCCACGCCAGCGCGCCGGTTTCGGGCGGCACGAAGACGATATCGGGGTTCTCGGCGTAGATTTTGAACGCGGTCGAATCCCATGTCTCGGATACTACGACTTCGCCCGACAGCATCAGCGCCGACAGATCGTCTCCACCTGTCCAATAGGTCTTGATGACCGATTTGCAGTCGATGAGCTTTTGCGTGACCTCATTCAGCATCTCCTGATAGGCCTCTTTGTCATCATAGAGCGCGAATGGATCGTACCCCATCGCAAAGCCCATCCCAAGAAGGATCGTGCGGCGCAGACGCATCGACGTGCGACCCTGATATTCTTCGTTGCACAGGTCGCCCCAGCCGGTCACCCCGGAAGCTTCTGCCTGATTGACCATGATGCCGCTGGTGCCCCACTGGTGCGGAACCGAATACACCTCGCCGTCGATCGTGGTGTTGGCTGCCACGCCCTCCAACAGGTTCGGTGTCATCACGTCGGTGTCGATCTTCGACATGTCGAGTGGCTTGTAGATATTGTATTCCTGCTGCGCGGCATTCACCCGGTCATGGCTGGGCTGGGCCAGATCGAAGCCCGTGCCGCCGGTGGCGCGCAGCTTGGCGATCATTTCCTCGTTGTTCGAGAACGTCACCTCGACGTCGATGTCGGGATACTCTGCTTCGAACTTCTCGATGACCTCGTCGGGGGCGTAGCTGCCCCACGTCAGAAGGCGCAGGGTCTCGGCGCTGAGCGGAGCAGCCGCCATGCTAAGAGCAGTTCCGGCCAAGAGGCCGCGGATCATGGGTTTCATTGTGTCTCTCCTGTCGAATGTCAGAGGCGGTCATCTTGCGCGACCGTAAGTCCTTAGAGTGAAGCCCGAATTGGTCTGCCCGCCAAGGACCATTTTCACCGCAAGAGCATTCCGATCGCTTTCAGAGGCCAAGCCGATCCAACATTCGGTAGGTCGCGACGGTGGCCGGCAGAAACCACGGATCGCCTGAATACAGTGGTCGGGTCGGAAATGCTGGTCGCATCAGAGCCGTCTCGCCGCCAGGCAATCCCAGCACCCGCAGGCCTGCCTTCCAGCCCAGATAAGATGCCATGCCGACGCCCGATCCGCAGTAACCCATGGCGTGATGGATGTGATCACGACTGTCCGTATGGACCAGCGAATCAAATGTGAAGCCGACGTAACCTGACCAGGCATGGGTAATCCGCGCCTGCGCTAGTTCGGGGAATACGGCGCACATCGCCGCCCGCAGTCGCATTGCCGCCACGGCTGTGCCTGTCTCTCCCGCACTGGTGCGCCCGCCAAAGAGCACGCGCCGTCCGTTCGGCGAGGGACGGAAGTAATAGACGACCCGGCGGCTGTCCGACGCGATTCGTCCGGTGGGGAAAAGCCGTGCCATCAAATCCGGCGCCAACGGCTCGGTCGCAATGATGTAGCTTCCGACCGGCACGATCCGCCTTCGATGCCAGGGGGAAAGTGCGCCGGAATATCCATTCGTGGCCAACACCACGTCGCGCGCGGCAACAGGCCCCCTCGGGGTAACTACCGTTATGCCGGCACCATTCTCATCAAGTGTCAGTGCGGGCATATCGGGCAAGACCTGCACCCCGGCCTCCAGCACCTTGGCCAGCAGCCCCGCGTGATAGCGCCCTGGATCCAGGCTGGCATGCCGGTGGAACACAGCGCCGCCATGATAGGCGTCGGTGCCCAGTTCCTCTCGCTGCCGGTCGCGCGGCACCAGCGTGATGTCCTCGCCATCAGCCAGGTGCGCGAGTGCGGAAAAAGCCGCAGGCGTTGCCGCTGCGTGGAACCGGCCGCAGGGGACGAAGGCGCAGTCAATTTCCTCGCGACGCACGAAATCCTCGATGTAGGCGCGCGACGCCACCCCCTCGGCCAAGATGCCGCGTGCGGTCTCTGCCCCATGAGCGCGGGTCAGCCTGGCGAGGCCCGGCTTGATCGAAGTGCTGATCTGGCCGCCGTTTCGCGTCGAACACCCGTGCCCGGGGGTGCCCGCCTCCAACACCACCACCGACCGACCGCCGCGCGCGATCGCCAGCGCAGCCTGAAGACCCGTGTAGCCAGATCCGATCACCACTGCGTCTGCACGGGCGGGCAGCTTGCCGACGGAAATCTGCGCCGGGGGCGAATCTTCCCACCAAAACGGGGTCGTCGCGGGCTTCATAAGGTGATCTTTGCCGCTACGCTTTTGTCGCGCAGATAGTTACGGATTGCCGCAAAGCCTTTGTCGCGCCCGAAGCCGGACTGTCGGTCGCCACCGAACGGCATCTCGATCCCGCCCGCAAAATACTCGTTGGCATAGCCCTGCCCCGCGTCAACCTCGTGCGCGACCCGGTGGGCGGCGCGGCTTTTCATGCGCGCGCCCGACTCCGATACGGCGAACGGACCGCCGATGAGATGCCCGGTCGGAAGTTCCGGCAAAATGCCCCGTTCCCGAGACATCTGCACCATCGATGCGATACTCATGCTTCGACCTCGCTGACCTGATAGTCGGCCCGTTCCAGCCAATCCGGCGCGATCTCCACGCCCCAGCCGGGCGTGTCGGTCACATGTGCCTGACCGCCGTCGATGACGTAGGGGTCAGTGGCGAACAGCCCGTATTGCCATGGATAGTAATCCGCCTCTTCAATCGAGAATTCGAGATACTTGCCGGCGTTCGGAATCGCGCGCAGCAGGTGCATGGTGAATAGCGTCACCATCGACAGATTGGCGCAATGGGGCGTGACCGGCAGGCCCGCCGCCTCGGCCATCCGCGCAATCCGCAGCGTGCGACCGATACCCCCTGCATAAAGGATGTCGGGCTGTGCCACATCCACAGCCCGCAACTCGAACATCCGCCGCCATGTCGGCAGCCAGCAATCCTGTTCGCCGCCGGTCACGTCGATGTCCAGCGCAGCGGCAACTTCGGCCGTCTGTTCAAGCTCCCAATATGGGCATGGCTCTTCGTAATGGCTGATGCCGTGGTCTTGTAACATGCGTCCGTAATGGATCGCTTGCTCGGGCGCATAGCACGAATTGGCGTCGGTAAGCAGGGCCACGTCCTCGCCGTCGAAGGCGCGGGAGACTGCAGGGATAATGGCCTCGGTCCGGCCTACCCACTCGTCGCGGCCCCGCCCCACCTCGGCCCCGATGCGGAACTTGAAGGCGTCAAAACCTTTTTCGCCGTGCAGCCGACAGAACCGCTCGGCCTCGGCCTCGGGCGTGATATCGCGCTTCATGGAACTCGCATAGACGCGGACCGGACCCGGTGCGCCGCCGATCAGTGCCGTGACGGGCACGCCTGCCGCCTTCGCCTTGAGATCCCATAACGCAGTGTCCACGCCGCCGATGGCACGGCATATGTAGGAGCCCGGAAACTTGTGCTCGCGCTCAAGCACCGTATCGAAGAGATCATCGACATCCCCGAAGGACCGGCCCAGCACGTGCGGTGCGACCTGTCGGTGCAGAACCTGCGCCGTGATATCGGAGTGGTAGGTCGAGACCTGCCCCCAGCCCTGGGCACCGATTTCGTCGGTCACCCGGACGAAGCCCACGAATTCCGTGGCGAACGTTTCGATCCGCGCCAATCGCATAGGGTGCCTCCGCCGGTCTTGCCTGACGATATGGCTTGCAAATCGGTCCGCGGATAAGGTCCACTTCCGCAAAGCTGACGGACCAATCGGGGTAAACGGACCAATGACGTGACCAAATATTCCGGCGGCGCACTGATCCCGACCCTCCACGTTGATCGCGATGATGCCGCCAACCTCTCGCTGCAACTCGCCACGCGCCTGCGGGATCTGATCCTGTCGGGCGATTTGCCCCCTGGCACGCGCCTTCCCGCCAGCCGCACACTGGCAAACGATCAGAGCGTGTCGCGCACGACCGCCGTAACTGCCTATGAGCAGCTTGTCTCTGAGGGGCTGATCCTCAGCCGGGTCGGGGCGGGCACCTATGTCAGCCAGGACATCCAGCCCAGCCCCGCGCCCGCCCCCACCGTCGAGGTCGAGCGCCTGCCCCGGCTCGCCTCTCTCAGCCGCGATGCGACCGAGCAGTTCTTTCCGCGCCTCGCCCATCCAGTTACGCCAATGGCCTTCGTCACAGGCATGCCGGCCTTCGACGACTTTCCGATGGCGATGTGGTCACGACTGTCCGCGCGGTACTGGCGCGGGACCCGCGCCGACCTCATGTCCTATCCCGACGCCGCCGGTCTGCCCGCGTTGCGTCGCGCCATCTGCCGCCATCTGCGCGCCAATCGCGGCCTGGTCTGCGATCCAGACGAGGTCTTCGTGTTCGCGGGCGCGCAAGACGCCTTCTTGCAGATCGCGCAGCTTCTCCTTGATCCCGGTGACCGGGTCTGGATGGAGAACCCCGGTCCCATTGGTGCCCGCAACGCCTTCATCGCCCGCGGCGCGACACTGATCCCGGTCCCGGTGGACGAGCACGGATTGGACGTCGCCGCCGCAATGGCAAAGGCACCGGACGCCCGCCTTGCGTTGGTAACGCCCGCGCATCAGCATCCGCTCGGCCACACGATGAGCCGCGACCGTCGCTTCGAACTGCTGCAGGCCGCCAGCCGGATCGGTGCATGGGTCGTCGAAGACGATTACGTCGGCGAATTCCACTACGGGCGCGCACCGCAACCACCCCTAAAGGCGCTCGACAGTGGCGGGCGTGTGATCTACGTCGGTACATTCTCCAAGGCACTCTTTCCGGCAATCCGTCTGGGCTATGCCATTGTGCCCCGCAGCCTGGCCCCGATCTTCGAGCGCACCCTGGGGGCCGCGGCCCACGGGGTCAGCCATGCAATGCAGGCAATCGTTGCAAAGTTTATCGACGAGGGGCATTTTTCGGCCCATCTGCGCCGGATGCGCGATCTCTACCGTGCCCGGCGCGACACCCTGCTGGAAGAGTCCGAGCGCCACCTGTCCGGGCTTCTTGACGTGCGCCCGACCGAGACCGGGTTCCACACCATCGGCGTCTTGCCCGAGGGCCGCGACGAGTTGGTCATCGCCGCGACCGCGGCCCGCGCGGGTCTCGCGACCGCGCCACTCGGAGGTTTCGCGCTCCAACCGCTGGACAGACAAGGCCTGACGCTGGGGTTCAGCGCCATTCCCTCGATCGAGATAACGCGCGGCGTGAAGCGCCTCGCGACTGTGCTCCGGGCGCGCTAGAGATCTGCTGCGACCATCTCCGCAGCCCGCTCCCCGATCATCAGACACGGGGCGTTCAGGTTGCCTGCCGGAATTAGCGGCATGATCGATGCGTCGGCCACCCGAAGACCCTCGAGGCCGTGCACCCTGAGCCGGGGATCGACCACCGCGCCGCTGGCCGCGTTGGCGCCCATCGCACAGGTGCCACACTGGTGATAGACTGATGTGGTCGTCTCGCGGATGAAGGTTTCAAGTGCGTCGCGATCCATCATATCGCGGCCCGGCGTCAGTTCCCGTCGAGTGTAGCGCGACAGTTCCGGGCGCGCGGCAATGGCCCTCATGATCGGAACGGCATCGAGCATTTCGTCCATGTCCTCCGGAGCAGAGTAGTAGCCTGCATGCAGTTCGGGGCGATCCTGCGGATCGGCGGAGCGGATATGCAGCCAGCCCCGGCTTTTCGGATGGCAGTTCGACACCCCGATCATGAAGCCGGGAAAGACATCCGGCATGGTTAGCCGCCGTCGCCCCGGTGTGGCGCGCGTGTAAGACAGCGGCGAGAAATAGAGTTGCAGGTTGGGGCGTGTCCGTCCGGTATCGCCCCGCACGAAACCACCGGCCTGATTTACGCTCAGGCTCAGTGGCCCATCGCGCGTCATCAGCCAGGTCAGCCCGGCCCGGCCCCGCGCCCAGAGCGGACCGAGCGTGGCGTTGAGCGTCGGGACTGTCGCCTCGAAGACAAGGTCGTAGCCGACATGGTCCTGCAGGTTGCGACCGACCGAAGGTGCTGCGCTGACTACGTCGATCCCAAGCGGCCTGAGACGGTCCGGGTCGCCGACGCCCGACAGTTGCAGAAGCTGCGGAGAACCTATGGCTCCCGCGGACAGGATCACCTCGCGTCGCGCCATCACCCGTCCCAGCCGCCCACCGCGCAGAAACTCGACGCCCACAGCGCGACTGCCCTCGAACAGGATGCGCGTTGCCGTCGCGTCCCGCAGCAGACGCAGGTTCGGGCGGCGCAGGGCCGGGGTCAGATAGCCGGTCGCCGCCGAGGATCGCCATCCGTCCCGCACCGTGATCTGGTTAATGCCTACCCCCTCCTGGTCGGCTCCGTTGAAGTCGGGGTTGCGCGCATGGCCCAGTGCCGCGCCTGCTGTCACAAAGGCATGGGACAAGGGATGCGCGGCACGGGTCATGTCGCGGACATGGATCGGACCCGACCCGCCGCGCCACCGGCTCTCGCCGCCCGCCCATGTCTCCAGACGTCGGAAGGCGGGCAGAACGTCGGCATAGGCCCACCCGGTGCAGCCCGCTGCGGCCCAGCTATCGTAATCGGCTGCATGCCCGCGTACGAAGACCATAGCATTGATCGACGAGGATCCGCCAACCACGCGCCCGCGCGGCCAATAGGCTCTCCGCCCCCCGAGACCGGGATCAGGTTCCGTGTAATAGCGCCAGTTCAATTGCGGATGGTAGAAGGCCCCGCCATAGCCGATGGGCATGTGTACCCACAGGCTGCGGTCCGATCCACCTGCCTCAAGAATGGTCACGCTCAGATCGGTCCGGTCGGACAGGCGCGCGGCCAGCACGCATCCCGCAGATCCCGCGCCCACGATCACCACATCGGCCACGTCACTATTGCTTCTGATCACCCCCTACCTCCCGTCTGCCGCGCTGCCACGGTAGAGCGTGACCGATTTCCCTGTCGCCAGCCATTCCGGCTATGCTGGCGGACCAATCATGGAAGAATGACACGTGACTGCTCAGCCGGTCCACGGCGCGGCCTTCATCAAGGCAGTGTCTACTGCCCGGGTTGCAGGCGCTGTATCCGCCACTGATCCGAGGACAGTGGGCCAGCACCACGCTTGATCTGGCTCTGCAAACATCTGGCTGTGATCGGGCAGACGTTTGATGGAACCCGCAAGATGAGGCGATCACTTGCTTAACTCAGGTCGTATTATAACCCGAAGACGCTGATGATCGGCAAAGTCAGGTTTTTGTTCTTATTTCCCCGTCAGTGCCCAAGTATCTTCGACAGGAAATCCTCGGCGCGCTCGCTCTCGGGGTTGTCGAAGAAATCATTCGTCGGCCTGTCTTCCACGATTGCGCCCTCGTCCATGAAGATGACCCTGTCCGCCACTTTGCGTGCGAAACCCATCTCGTGGGTCACAACCATCATCGTCATCCCTTCCTGTGCCAGTTCGATCATCACATCCAGCACCTCTTTGATCATTTCCGGATCGAGGGCCGAGGTCGGCTCGTCAAAGAGCATCGCGATCGGATCCATAGCGAGCGAGCGCGCGATCGCTATACGCTGTTGCTGACCACCGGAGAGCTGGCTCGGATACTTCTTTGCGTGGTCCTCCATACCAACCCGCGTCAGCAGCTTTTCCGCACGGACCACAGCTTCTTTCCGGCCCCGACCGAGAACTTTCTCTTGGGCCAGGCAAAGATTTTCAAGCACCGACATGTGCGGGTAAAGCTCGAAATGCTGGAAAACCATGCCGATACGCGATCGCAGCGCGGTCAGGTTGGCCCGCTTGGCGGTCACCTCGTCACCGTCCACGGTAATCTTGCCCTCCTGCACCGGCTCCAACCCGTTGACGCATTTGATCAGAGTCGATTTACCAGAACCGGACGGGCCGCAGACCACGACCACCTCCCCTTTGCGGACGCTTGTCGTGCAGTTGCTCAGCACGCGAAAATCGCCATACCATTTGCTGATGTTTTCGATACTGATCATGTGCTCATCCGGGACTTGAGGCTTCTGACTAACATCGAGCCGGAGAAGCATATTACGAAATAGACAACAGCTGCAAAGAGATACATCTCGACCAGTCTGCCTTCTGTCCGCGCGACAATCGACGAGGCCGTCATGAAATCACGCAAGGAAACGACGAAGACCAGCGACGTGTCCTGAAACAGAATGATGCCTTGCGTTACAAGGATCGGGATCATGTTCCGAAAGGCTTGCGGCAGGACAACATAGCGCTGGATCTGCCAATAATTCAGGCCGGTCGACTGACCGGCGTGGATCTGCCCGCGCTTCACGCTCTGGATGCCTGCACGCATGATTTCAGAGTAATAGGCCGCCTCGAAGAGAACAAAGGCGATCAACGCCGAGTAAAAGCTGCCGATCGGCCGCCCCAGCACAAGGGGCACGAGAAAATAGAACCAGAAGATCACGAGGATCAGGGGAACCGACCGGATCAGGTTGACGTATGTGGCGGCGATCAGGGACAGCGGAAGAATGCCCGAAAGCCGCGCCAGCGCCAGCAATGTGCCCAGTACGATACCCCCGATAATCGACAGAAAGGTCAGCCAGAGGCTCAATTGCAGCCCCTGCCAGAGAAACGGCAAGGAAGACCAGATAACATTGAAGTCGAAATCTGCCATGCTCAACCTTCCGTGCCGACGTAGCCGGGAATACGGGTATATTTCTCGAGCAGTTGCATCAGCCCAGTCGCCACGAGTGCGATGCACACATAAATCACGGTTGCGGCGGTGAAGGCTTCAAAGCCCTGAAACGTGTACTCGGCGATCTGCTGGCTTTGGGCGGTCAGTTCCAGAAGACCTATGGTCAGAGCCAGGGAAGAATTCTTGAAGACCGTCAGAAACTCGGACGTCAGTGGCGGCACGATCATACGAAACGAGATCGGCAACAGGACGTAGCGATACGTTTGCGACACGCTGAGGCCATGTGCCGTTGCGGCGGAGGTCAGACCGGGAGGCACGGTCTCGATGCCTGCGCGCACCTGCTCTGCGATGCGCGATGCGGTGTACAGCGCGAGCGCTATGACCGCGGTAACGAATTCCGGATTTGGCATGTCGCGCTTCATCCACCGGCCCCAGTCATCCGGCAGCAATTCGGGAACGGCGAAATACCAGATGAATATCTGCACCAGCAGCGGCACGTTGCGGAAAATCTCGACGTAGGTCGCGCTGACGGCCCGGATCACACGGTTTGGCACCGTTTTTCCGACTCCGACCAGCGCACCGATCACCAATGCAATGCACCATGCACTCAGCGCGACTGACACGGTCCAGCCAAATCCACTGATCAACCAAGAAAGATATTGTTCCTCGAACAGAACAGCCCAATTCCAGTTGTAGTTCATCTGTCATGCCCCGCTGATGAAAGGACCGGCAAGCTACTGCACTGCCGGTCCAGTTTTCATTTACTCGGGCAACGCGCCAAGTTCGAAGGCAGCTTCCAGCAGCGGATCGGCGGGAACGCCCAGCTCATCGAACCATTTCGCGTAGATCGCGTCGATCTCGCCCGACCGGAAAACGTCTGCCAAGGCTTTCTTACCGACAAGTTCGAAGGCGCTGTCATCGCGTCGCACCATCAGGGCGTATGGGTCGAACGACAGGAAATCACCCACGACCGCGAAATCGTCTGGAGTCTTTGACTTCGAGATCAGACCATAGAGCAGAATGTGATCGGAGGCGTATGCATCCACGCGGTCGGTTTCCAGGGACAACATGCCCTCGGCGTGATCGCGCACAGGCAGGATCTTTACGTCCATGCCCGCAGCTTCAACCGCGGCCATGACCGCCCGCTCATTGGTCGTTCCCTGCGCCAGCGCGATGGACTTGCCGTCCAGATCGTCCACCGAGCTGATGCCGGAATCCTTGCGGGTCAGGATTTTTGTGCCTGTCACGAAGGTCACCGGCAGATATTCGACCTGCTGCTGACGTGTCAGGTTGTTGGTTGTCGAGCCGCATTCAAGATCAATCGTACCATTTGCCATGAGGGCGATCCGCGTCTTCGGATTGACCGGCACGTATCTGACCGTCAGTTCCTTATCCAGTTCCGCAGCCACAGCATCCACGATCTTCATGCACAGATCGATGGAATAGCCGATCGGTTGCTGGTTTTCGTCGAGATATGAAAACGGTACAGAGCTTTCGCGGTAGCCAAGAACAATCTCGCCGCTCGAGGCGATCTTGTCCAATGTCCCGCCGTGACTTTCGGCAGACGCCATCGGTGCCGAAAGTCCTATAGCAAAGGCTGTTGTCAGCATTATTCGCTTGAATAACATTCCATTTCTCCTTGTTGGTTGAGATTTTCGGCTTTTTTAGTTTTGTCAGGCCGGTCCGTGCCGCTGCGACCCCGGATTTGGACTTCTGGCTATGACGAGGTCATCGCAGTCTGTCCTCATCGTGTCTAAACCCTTTGCCAATAGCCAGTCCAATGCAAATTGGTACGGTTAACTTGCATAAATCGCAAGTTTATTTGTCGCTCAGGAAGTCTTCCAGGATAGCCTTAAACAGCTTTGGCTTTTCAAGGTGGGCCGCGTGGGATGTCCCCGGAAGGATCGCCAGTTGCGCGTTTGGCAATGTCCGCCAAAGTATTTCGATCTGCCCCCAGCGATAGGATTGATCCAGTTCGCCCCAGAGAATGAGCGTCGGCATCTCAAGATCCCGCAATGCAGGGCGACCGTCCCAATGAGCCATCGCATCAAGGCCCGCGAGCGCGGCCTCACGGCTCGTCGCAGCTCCGATACTAGCCACCATTTCGAACGCGGCCGCCGCTTCACCGTCGCGAAACCAGGTGGCTCCGATCCGTCTTGAGGTCGCTTCGACACCATCGGCCATCAGCCGCTCTCGTGAGATTTCTATAGGCTCGAACCGATTGGGCAAAAGACCCAGCGGCCCGGTGCCGTACAGGATCAGCCCGAGCACACGTTTCCCGACTTTTGCTGCAATCTCCTGCGCGATCATGCCACCCATGGAGTGGCCCAGAAGCACGAACTCGGTCATATCCAGCTGATCTAGCAGTTCAATAATGGCATCGGCCATATCGCCGATCCGTTCACAGGCCGGCAAATCGGTGGCCTCGGCAAAGCCCGGAAGGGCGGGTGCGATGACATCGAAATGCTTGCTGAAATGGGCGATTTCCTGCGCCCATTGCTTTGATCCGCCAAGATAGCCGTGGATAAGCACCAACGGCATTCCGCGTCCTGCACGCCGATGAGGCAGCAAGGGCGTCATCGTCACTGCATCTGCTCCGGCAGCCAGAGAGCAATATCGGGTGCCGCAATAAGCACCGCGATCAACAGCACCATCATGCCAATGAAAGGCAGGCAGCCCATGATTACATCGCCGATGCTGACCTGGTCCCGACTTATGGCTTGAATGACATAAAGGTTCAGCCCCACAGGCGGCGTCAGCACCGCAATCTCCATCGTAATGGTATAGACCACACCGAACCAGATCAGGTCATAGCCAGCGGCGCTCATCAACGGATAAATCGTGGGCAGGGTGATGAAAGTCATGGAGACGGGCTCCAGGAACATCCCGAGGACGATATAGAAGACCAGCACGATGATCAGGACGGTTGTGGGCGACAGGTCGAAGGATAGAAAAAGCTCGGTGAATTGTTGCGGCACGCGGTAATAGGTCAGCACGAAGCCGAACAGGACCCCGGCGGACAGCAGCAGCCCGAGATAGCCCATGGTCCGCATGGTTGCGAAAAGCGCGTCCTTGAACCCCTGCCACGTCAGACCACCGACGCCGAAGGCGAGGATGACGGTAAGCAGGGCGGCCACTGCGGCGGCTTCGGTCGGGGTAGCGATGCCCGCATAGATCGCTACGGTGATGACGAGGCCGATCAGCAAGACAGGCCCGACCGTGTTCAAGATCATCAGGAAAGGCATTTTCGTGACATCTTCACGCCCCGGAATGTCCTGCGGCCTGAGCATTCCCCAGATCAGCACGACGACAACAAAACTCGAAACCAGCAAGACGCCCGGAATGACCCCTGCGATGAACAGATCCCCGATGCTCTGATCCGTCACAATCCCGTAGAAGAGCAGGATCAGGCTGGGCGGAATGAGCACCGACAGCGTACCACCCGCTGCCAGAACCCCGCTGGACAGGCGCTTGCCATACCCAAGACGCAGCATTTCCGGCAACGCCACACCGCCGATGGTCAGCGCCCCCACCATGGACGAGCCGCAGACCGCACCGAACCCTGCGCTGGCGCCGATGGAGCCGTAAGCGGCGGACCCCTTGATCCGCACGCCCTGGTGCAGGAACTGATACAGGTTCGGCCCAATCCTCGACTTGCCGATCAACTCGCCCAGAAAGACGAAAAGCGGTACGGCCAGCAGGATATAGTCGATCCAGACGCCCCATAGCTTCAGCTCCGCCGAGACGATCGAAGTGCTCCAGCCCTGGATTTGCCAAAGAAACGGCATGGAAGCCGCCGCGAGCGCGAAAGGGATCGGCAATCCGATCACGATAAATAGCATCAAGAGACCAAGAAGACCCAGCCCGACAGTATACCATTCCATCAGCGGTCTCCGTAGGCGGCGGGCGTCCGGATCAATCGGATCAGGCGCAATGCGGCATAAAATGAGAACAGAACCAGCGCCAACGCGCCCGGCGCCCAGAAAAGATAGCGCGGCCACAGCAGGATTTCCGAAGCCACGCCGGAATTGTAGGCGCGGATCGTAGCGCTGACCCCGGCATAGGAAAAAAACAGTCCCACCCCCAGCATCAGCACATGGTTGATCACATCGAAGACCTTGCGCATGCGGTGCTTCAGCAGATCGGTCGCCATGGTGACCTTGGGATATGCATCCTCGCGCATGGCATAGGCCAGACCGGCGAAAGCGACAGGGAACAGCAGCAAGGCCGTCGCTTCGGTCACCATCCGGTCAGGCTTCCCAAGCCCGTAGCGAACGAAGACCCCGTAGGAAATCCAGACCATCTGGATCAGAACGATCACGCCCCCTGCCCCTGCAAGCCAGACGACACAGCGTTCGACACCTCGGATAAGTCGGTCGAGTTCCTCGTCCATGCCAAGTCTCATTCCGTAGTTCGATCTGACCATTGGTGATCCGCCTCCATGCGGATCACCATGATGGATGCGGCGACGCTTCAGGGCGCGTTGCTGGCCAGCAAGTCGCGGATTTCGCCCGCCAGGCCGGCACCGCATGCCGCATCGACTTCGGCGTCCCACTTGTCCTTGACGCTGGCGATCAGGCTTGCGCGCTGCTCATCGGAGATCGAAACGGCGGAACCGCCGCCTTGCATCACGGCATTGCCGACCTGTTGATCAACCCAGCCTTCATAAAGCGGCTTGAGCCAGGCTTCCGTTTCTGTCGCCGCTCCGGTCAGCGCGGTTTGTTCTTCCGGGGTGAGCGCGTCGAACTTGTCCTTGTTCATCATGTACTGGATGTTGCCGTAAAACAGGTTGGCGTTCACCATGTAGGGCATGACCGTCCACAGCTTCCATGAACTGTAGGTCGCGACACCCATGTTGATGCCGTCAACAACGCCGCGCTCGGCGGATTGGAATACTTCTTTCGGCGCAACAAAAACCGGCTCACCGCCCCAGCTTTCGATCATCATGCTGACCAGCGGTCCGATTGACCGCACCAGTTGGCCGTCGAGTTTTCCGATGTCGTCGATAGGCTCTTCGAACCACCACTCCTGATCGTAGGAATAGTTGGAATTGATCAGCGGCACGAGGTTCACATTGGCAGCTTCCGCGCGGACCAGTTCGGCATAGGCGGCATCCATCTCGACCTGGTTTTCAAGGCTGACTTCCGCCGGATAAAGCGAGGTCACCGCATAGCAGGGCAGACGATTGTCGGCATTGATCCAACTGATGTCGGACACGCCACCCTGAAGCGAATCCACTCCCTCGGACCAACCGTGCAGCGTTCCGGACGGAAAGATATCGACCGTGACGCTCCCGCCGGTTTTTTCCGCCACCAGTTCGGCGAAATGCTGGAAGCCCTGATAGCGGATGTCGGCTTCGTTGACGTATGTGGACAGGCGCAGGGTCGTTTGAGCCTGGACGGCACCCGTTGTCGCGACCAGCCCAAATGCTGTCACCGCGAATGTTTTCTTCCATGTGATCTTCATCGTTATCTCCATGTTGTCGTTGAGCGCCTGACAGATCTTTGTCTGCATCTGACGTTTTCTGGGTATCTGACCGGTTGTTGGTGGGGGGACCCGGAACGCCTCAACCTGAGCCCAACGGTAAGGGCCGAGTTTCGACGGGCGCCAATTCAAACATGGAATTGAATCATGCAAAATTTGCATAGTTACTTTACAGCAAGGCGTTATGAAGATATTTTCATCGGATGGATCTGAACTGGTTGCAGGACTTTGCCTGCTTAGGTCGCACGTTGAACTTTACGCGGGCGGCGGAAGAACGAAATATCACCCAACCTGCCTTCAGTCGGCGGATCAAATCGCTGGAAATGTGGCTGGGCGTTCCGCTGATCAAGCGTTCCACATATCCGATCCAGCTGTCTGATGCCGGCCATCAGTTTTTGCCCGTCGCGCGAGAGACAATCGCGAACCTGTCCGACATTCGTCAAAGCATCCGCGCCGAAGAACGCGGCAGCACGGCATTCCAGCGTTTTGCCGTGCTGCACACGATCTCGGTCAATTATCTGTCGCGCCGCATCGCGGATCTTGAGCAGCAGTTTCCGGACCTGCGTGTGCGTGTCTATTCCGATAACCTGAGTACGTGCTGTCATCTTCTGCTGGAGGCGACATGCGATTTTCTACTTTACTACAGCTACAAGGACGTGGCCCCGAATTTCGATGAAGCCCTGTTCGTGCGCAAGGACATCGGCACCGAGCAGTTCATTCCGGTGGCGAAAACATCCGCCGCGACTGACGGGGGATGGGATCTTGATCGCTCCGACATCAGGGATATTCCCTACCTGGGATATGATCCCAGCAGTTTTCTCGGCACAGTCGTCGATCAGACAATCGGAAAGCGGAAACCACCATTGAAGCTGCGCTACATGGATGCACTGACAGAAGCCATCAAGCGACGCGTGCTATCGGGCAGCGGTATTGCCTGGCTCCCGGAAGGAGCGGTCAGCGAAGAAATCGCGAGCGGCTCCCTGATGCAGGTCGGCGGACCTGAATGGGAAGCGACACTGACGCTTTCACTACACTGTTCGCTCGACCGTCTGGACATGACCGGAAAACGCGTCTGGGAAGCGCTTTAAATTCGCCGGCAACACGATATCAGTCAAGATATTGTGCCAGATGGAATCAGTCTGCGTATCCTGACCGTCCCGTAGACGGAACGCCCTGATCTCAAGCGCCTGCATCGGAAGGCTCGCCTCAAGCGAAACAAGCGTTTCGTGTGCGAGAGCGCTAGCGACCAGTGACCGCGGCAGCCAGGCCACGCCGAGCCCGCCCAGAGCGAACTCGTATGCGGCCAGCGTCAGGGCGGTTTCGGCCTTGGCCACGATCGTAATGTCTGCCCTGAAGCGTGGCGCGATCATCCGATCAAAGACCTGCCCAAGAAAAACGCCCCCAGGGTAGCCTATGACTGGAATCTGCGGCGACGATGCAATCTCTTCCAGTGACGGGGCACAAACCGGCACCAGCATGTCACTGCCGATCTGCCGTGTTTCAAAAGCCTTTTCGAAAACTGCCGTCTGGTCGCCGGGTACAGTATACATCACGGCGAAATCGACCTCACCGGACAACAATTGCACCATACACTCGTCCTGATTTCCTGACCGCACTCTGACCGACATGTCGTCATATTGCGCCATGGCTCGCACGATCCAAGGCGAAACCGTTGTGGTGATCGCATGCTGACAGGCAATGCTCATCTTGCCATTCGTCTGGCTGCTGGACGTTTTCAACCTGTAACGCATTTTCCGCAGACGCAGGCTCAGGTCGCGCAGTTCCGGTGCCAGAGCTTCGACCCCGGCCATCACCGTCACCGGCTTGCGTCGTCGATCAAAAAGTTCGGTGCCGATGCTGTCCTCGATAAGACGAACGCGGCGGGTAAATGCGGATTGCGTCAACAGCCGCTTTTCGGCAGCGCGCGCAAGCGATCCATTATCGAGCACCGCAAGTATATCGTCGATCCACTCCAACCGCATTTTCCACTTCCCTTCAAAATTGCGATCAACGCAAGTTACATGTGCCAATTTGCATTAGGAATGATGGTTCTGCGCAAGTAAACATCGAATGAAGCAAATTAAGGATCATGCAATGCACCTTGCCCGTTTTCCGCGCCGATTCCTCGCCCACCTCCCCACGCCGCTCGAACGCCTCGATCGCCTGAGCAAGGAACTGGGCGGTCCGGAAATCTGGATCAAACGGGATGACTGCACGGGCATGTCTACCGGTGGCAACAAGACGCGCAAACTAGAGTTTCTTATGGCCGAAGCCGAGCTCCAAGGCGCGGAAATCGTCGTCACTCAAGGCGCGACCCAATCCAACCATGCTCGCCAGACCGCGGCCTTTGCCGCCAAGATGGGCATGGGGTGTCACATCGTACTGGAAGACCGCACAGGGTCAAACGATGCCAATTACAACAACAACGGCAACGTGCTTCTGGACCACCTGCATGGTGCGACGACCGAAAAGCGCGGAGGCGGCGGGGATTTCAACGCCGTCATCGAAGAAATCGCAGATCAGATGCGGGCCGACGGCAAGAAAGTATATACCATTCCGGGCGGCGGCTCGAACCCGACGGGTGCCTTGGGCTATGTCAACTGCGCTTTCGAGCTTCTGGGCCAAGTGAACGGCACAGGCATGAAGATCGATCATATCGTGACCGCCACCGGCAGCGCAGGAACGCAGGCGGGCCTGGTTGTCGGGCTGAAGGCAATGAATGCACAGATCCCTCTTTTGGGCATCGGCGTTCGCGCACCCAAGATGAAACAGGAAGAAAACGTCTTTAAGCTTGCCTGCAAAACAGCGGAGAAGCTTGGATGTCCGGGGGTCGTGACCCGTAAGGACGTCGTGGCCAACACGGACTATGTCGGTGAGGGATACGGCATCCCCACGGAAAGCGGCCTGGAGGCGATCCAGATGTTTGCGGAATTGGAAGCGATTCTTCTTGATCCGGTTTACTCAGCCAAAGGCGCCGCTGGCTTGATCGACCTGATCCGGAAAGGACATTTCAAAAAGGGCGAGCGGGTAGTTTTTCTGCACACCGGGGGGTCAGCGGCGCTATTCGGCTACGATGCCGCCTTCGACTTCTCGGACCGCTGGTCCTGACCGGATAGCGACATGACGGATGCCGCAAACAGGTTTCGGCGCGTCGGTGTTCTGGGCGGCATGGGTGTCGAGGCGACCATCGCGCTGATGCAAAGGGTGCACGCCGCCACCGCGGCGGAAGGCGATCAGGATCATGCCCCGATGATCGTGGATATGAACCCGCAGGTACCCTCGCGCATCCGCCATATTATCACACAGGACGGGCCCGACCCGGGGCCGGTCTTGGCTCAGATGGCCAAAAGGTTGGAACAGGCCGGTGCGCAGGTTCTGGCCATGCCGTGCAACACGGCGCATCTATATGCGTCAAACATCGTGCAAGCCGTCAACATCCCGTTGCTGAACATGCCCCGCCTCGCCTGCTCGGAGGCCGCATGTGGCATGACGCGCGGGGACGTCGTCGGCGTTCTCGCCTCGCCTGCGACGAACCGGACAGGCCTGTTCAGAAACCTTTTGGAAGACGCGGATCTAAGGTCAGCTTTCCCTGAAGACGAGACCGAAATCCTGGCGTCCATACGCCGGATCAAGAAACACGGACCAAGCCAGGCCGACCTCACCCTGTTGGAAAATGAGGCTGCCACGCTTGTTCGCGAGGGTGATGCGCGCGTCATCATAGGCTGCACCGAATTTTCCCTAGTCAGCAAACAGATCCGTTGTCCGGTTCCGGTATTGGACACGCTGGATGTTCTGGCAAACGCGATTGTTGTATTTTCAGGCGTCCGGGCCAAACGCGTGACCTGGCAATCGGAACCGCATGTGAAACATCCCTAGAGTTGTTGCCGCTTTGCCGCCTGACTTCAATCTGTGCCATAGAAGATGTCAGGGGGAACGTTGCCAATCGCAGATTTTGGTGGTCGTATCCACGCCAGTCGTTCCGTGAATGACATGCGGAACACACCAGGGAGGAGAAAAACATGCCTAAGGTAATAATTCTCGGCGCGGGTCTTCTGACGGCCTTCGCTATGACGGCCGGCAGCGCGCTGGCACAGGAGGAGTGCGCCAACCGGGGCACACTCGACGTCATGTATTGCGATGCGGACGGCGATCTTGTCGCCGATGCGCCGACTGACCCCAGCGAATTGATAGACCCGGACACCCTCGTCTTTGCCTATACGCCAGTCGAAGATCCCGCGATCTACGAGGACATCTGGACCCCGTTCATCGAACATCTGGAAGAGGTCACCGGCAAGGACGTGCAGTTCTTCGCAGTGCAATCGAACTCCGCCGAGGTCGAGGCCATGCGGTCGGGCCGCCTGCATATCGCAGGTTTTTCCACCGGGCCGACACCCTTTGCAGTGAACCTTGCAGGCGTGGAGCCTTTTGCCATCATGGGCGCCGAAGACGGCCAGTTCGGCTATAAGCTGCAGGTTTACACGCAGGCCGACAGTGACATCAAGGAAATGGCCGACCTGGCGGGCAAGCGCGTCGCGCACACCTCGCCCACGTCGAACTCGGGCAATCAGGCGCCGCGCGCCTTGTTCCCCGATCTGGGCGTCGTGCCGGATCAGGACTACGAAGTGATCTATTCCGGCAGCCACGACCAGTCCATGCTGGGTGTGGTCGCGGGCGACTATGATGCGGCCCCTGTCGCGTCCGAAGTCGTGGATCGCATGGCAGAGCGTGGCCTTTACGATCCTGCGGACGTTCGCATCGTATGGGAAAGTGATCCGTTCCCGACAACGTCCTACGGTGTGGCCTACAACCTGGCGCCAGAGCTGAAAGAGAAGATCAAGGAAGCCTTCTTCAGCTTCGACTTCGCCGGCACCGCACTGGGCGAGGAATTCTCCGGCGTCACCAAGTTCGTTCCGATCACCTACAAGGATCAATGGGCCGTCATTCGCCAGATCCAGTCGGCCAATGGTGTCGAGTATACGCCCCAAGGCCTTGCTGCTGAATGATATTTCCCGTTGGGGCCGGTCTATTGGGTCGGCCCCACACAGAAGGCGGTCCAAATGTTGAAAATCACTGACCTCGTCAAACGGTATGGCAGCGGGGATCCGGTTCTCAAGAATCTTGACCTGACAATCGAGGGCGAAAGCGTCGTGTCGATCATCGGGTCGTCTGGTGCCGGCAAGAGCACGCTGCTGCGCTGTATCAACCGGCTGGTGGAGCCGACGTCAGGTTCAATCAATCTAAACGGGACCGAGCTGACCAGCCTGCGTGGTAAGAACCTGCGCGCGGCGCGCCGCAAAATCGGGATGGTGTTCCAAAGCTTCAATCTCGTCGACCGCCTGACGGTGATGGAAAACGTCCAGTCCGGACGGCTTGGATATATTTCCACCTGGGCCGCAGTGACACGTCGCTATCCGAAAAAGGACATTCGCCGTGCGTTCGAATTGATGGAACGCGTCGGCATCGCTCATTACGCCAACACCCGCGCCGATCAGCTGTCGGGCGGCGAACGTCAGCGCGTCGGCGTTGTGCGTGCCCTGATGCAGGACCCTGACATCCTTTTGGCGGACGAGCCGACAGCATCGCTAGACCCCAAGACATCGGAGCAGATCATGGGTCTGCTGCGCGATCTGGCGGGCGAACTGAAGTTGCCCGTCGTCATCAATATCCACAACGTGACCGAGGCCAAGGAATACACCGACCGGATCGTCGGGATGCGCTATGGCCGTATCATCTTCGACGACAAACCAGCGCAGCTCGATCAGGCCGCGATGGACGAGATCTATGCTGGCAGCCCGCACGCGGACCGCACCGACGACATGGCTGCGGCGTCATGAGCGCGGCGCGCGACACATGGTCAAAACCGCCTTTCATTGCGAACCCGGTGCTCCGTTGGACCGTCTATCTGGGTGCAATCGCCTATTTCGGCTGGGTCGGCCTGACCATGCCCATCGACTGGAACCGCGTTGCCGAAGGCATCGTCCGTGCTGGCCGGATCTTTGGCGGAGCCTTCCCGCCCAGCTTCGAACGCAGCCAGTTGCTGATGGACGGTTTCCTCGAAAGCCTCAAGATCTCGGTGCTGGCGACGGCGGGAGGCGTGCTTCTATCGATCCCGATCGCATTCATGTCAGCGCGTAATGTTGCTCCCCTGCCGATCTTCTACCTTGGCCGGGCGATAATCATCATCGCCCGCAGCTTTCATCCCGTGATCGTCGCCATCCTGTTCGTCAAGGCGGTCGGCTTTGGCCCCTTCGCCGGGGTTCTTACGCTGATCGTCTATTCCATCGGCTTCGTCGCCAAGATGCTTGCCGAGCGGATAGAAGAAATCGACTTCGGCCAGGTCGAAGCGATGCGGGCAGCTGGTGCGCCCTATCTGTCCACACTGGTCTATGCGATCTTTCCGCAGATCATGCCCCGCCAGATCGGCCTGACCATCTATCAACTGGACTCGAACCTGCGGGCCTCCGCCGTGGTTGGGATCGTGGGTGCGGGCGGTATCGGTGCAACGCTGGCCAACGCCTTCGGGCGCTATGACTACGACTTCGCGCTTGCCATCACCATCGTCATTGTCGGTGCGATCCTTTTGTCGGAGGCAGTCAGCGGCGCCATACGAAAGCGCATTCAATGACGTCCATCGCAGAACAGTTCGGTCGAGACGACTGGGTTCGCTTCACCCCGAAACAGAAATTCACCCGCTGGGCCATTCTGCTGGGCTGCGGTCTGGCCATAGCTTGGGCTCTGACCTCGATCGAGGTGGTCTGGGCATGGGTCTGGGGCGCACCGGAACAAATCAGCGACCTGTTCGGGCGGATGTATCCACCCGATCCCAGTAACCTTGGCACGATCCTGCGGGTGCTGTGGGACACGGTGAACATCGCGACCTTTGCCACGGCCTTTGCGGTGCTGTTTTCGCTGCCAGTGGCCTATATCGCCGCGCAGAATACCACGCCAAACCAAGTGACACTGTGGCTTGGGCGGCTGATCCTTGTAACGTCCCGGTCGGTTAACACGATTATTTGGGCGCTTCTGTTCGTCGCCATTTTCGGTCCCGGCGTCGTGGCGGGAATCGTGGCGATCATGTTTCGGTCCATCGGGTTCATCGGCAAACTTCTGGGCGAAGCGATCGAGGAGATCGATACGCGCCCGGTCGAAGCGCTGGAGGCCACCGGCGCGTCACGCTTCAAGGTCATCGTTTACGCAATCGTGCCACAGGTGATGCCCACCTTCTGGGCCGTGGCGATCCTGCGTTGGGACATAAATCTGCGAGAATCCACTGTGCTGGGGCTGGTCGGCGCCGGTGGTATCGGGATTATCCTGCAGGGTGCCATCGACACCTTCAACTGGCCCGAGGTCGCGACCATCCTGATCGCGATCATCGTGCTGGTAATCATTGGCGAAGTGATCTCGGCATTCCTGCGCCGCCGCATCCTTTGATCGGCTTTCAGTTCGTCGATCCTGCGGAGGCGTTTGAAGCCTATCTGAGCGTGCAACATCGCCTGCCCCCGGCCACCGGCGGCGGGCGCGCGCTCAATGCCAGTTTCGCCGATATTGTTGCGCCGTTCGATTTGATCCTATTCGATGCCTATGGTGTGCTGAACGTCGGTGAAACCGCCATTCCCGGTGCCGCAGAGACCATTGCCGCGCTTCGCCAAGCCGGCAAATCCGTCGCCGTCGTGTCCAACTCCGCCGGCTATCCGAAAGCCCGGATGATGACGCGCTATGCCGCGCTCGGCTTTGACTTCGCGCCATCCGAGGTCGTGACCAGCCGTGACGCCCTCCTGCTTCGCGTCGAGAGCGAGCCGCACTCCAACTGGGGTGTCATGCTGAATCCGACCGCGGACCTAGGCGAGATTTCCAATCTCAACGCCTGCATCCTCACTGATGAACCTAACGATTACGACCGTGTGGATGGGTTTCTGCTCGTCGGCTCTGACGGCTGGACCGACGCGCGTCAGACGCTGCTGGAGACCGCGCTGATCCGCTCGCCGCGCCCTGTTCTTGTCGGCAATCCGGACATGGTCGCCCCACGAGAAAACGGCTTGTCGCGTGAACCCGGCTGGTTCGCGCACAAACTTGCGGATGCGACGGGCATCGAACCGGTGTTCTTTGGCAAACCATTTCCCGACATTTTCGAGATGGCGCGGACGCGCTTTGAACGCCCGACCCCGCCTGAACGCGTACTCATGGTCGGTGACACTCTGCATACCGACATCCTCGGCGGACATCAGGCTGGTTTTGCTACCGCTCTCGTCACCGGATATGGATCGCTGACTAATTTGGATGTGACCAATGCCATCCGGCGCTCGGCGATCGTTCCCGACTTTATCATCGACCGGATTTGATTATGCGAAGTGAACTTATCGACATATTCCCTGGCGGCGGCTTGGATATTCTATATACCATTGATGAGATCCATTTGGGCGGCCTGCCATCAACTCGGTCGTACAGGTAAAATCACTCCTGAATTGTCGCACGTCACGCTCATCGACGACGCGGCGCAATCTCTCCAAATCGCACACCTATGCTTTTGCTTGGCTATTGCATGGGCATCCGGTCCGAGCGGCGACTTTGCAAAGAGGTGCATGTCAATCTGGCTTACCGGTAGTTTTGCAAGTTCGGCCTGGCTGATCCGGTGCCGGATCATTCGGCCTTTTCCAAGAACCACCATGGGCGCTTCCGCGAAATCCGGCTATTCTGTTATCTGTTCGAGACAGTCTTGCAGTGAACCTGTCACGGTTTGATGCCGGGACTGAACAACTAGCGGGCTGACGCGCAAGCAGGTGGCTGACGACCTTGGCGTGGGCATGGCGACGCTGACTAGGTGTTTGATCCCACGGTTTGATGGTGCGATCCATTCGATGGACTGGAAGGAAGCACTATGGGACAAGTTCGTCACGGCAGCGCCACGACCACGTACGCCGTCAGAGCAGCAATACAGCGATCGCAAGCTTCGATCGCGGGG
>NZ_JBSXNP010000009.1:0-779889 GCF_056857695.1 Jannaschia sp. L-14R | reverse complement strand
TCCCGAAGCTCAAATCCCACTTGCGACGGATCGGGGCCAGAACTTCCAACGCTCTGTTTGAAGCTCCTGGCGACATCTGCGACCTCTTCGATCCACAGGAATGCTGGAACTCCGTCAAGGCTGCTGGATATGCCTCAGGTTAAAAGCAAAACGCTTTAGGATGCAGTGAGCCAGATCACCCGTGGCTTGGGGAACGCTTCATGCCTGTGTGATCCAACTAGCCGGACAGGTCGCTCTCATTCTTGATCCGGGCAATGCCGGAATATGGTGCAATGCAGGTCCGGGGGCGATGCTGATGAACTTGGTGCCTGGGGTCGTGCCTTGCTCGAAGGATACGTTCGGCGGCAACAAGCGGCTGACCGCTTTCGGAGATATTGCCGGATGATCTTGCTCTGTGAGTGACGGTGCCATGGCAAGGACAGAGCCGAGCCGCTCAGGTGCATGGAAGACGCCGGAGAAAACTGGCGCATAGATTTTGTTTAAACCGGATCAAGGGGTCCGGCGATGAAAACCGCCCCCGCTCTCCCGCGCAGGGTTTCGGATGCATATGGGCTCGGAATGATCGGGCCTGACTGAATTTTCATTTGAAAGATGCACCCATTGATCGATCCATGGCACAGCGACCAAGACGGGCCTGTCCCCATCACCATACATCGGATCGTGCTGTATTAGCCTTCCATCTCTTCGCAGCGCGATTTCAGAATGGGCAACGCCGCAGCCTCCAGATGGCGGAGCTTCCCACAAGCCTGCGGACATGCAGGCCGGAATGCCCATGTAAGATGGTGCCGCTTGAAGTCTTAGTTTCGCAACAGCCACGCGGTTACATTTCCTGCGCAATCAGCCCGGCCGGGTTGCCTTGGACATTTGACTCCATGATTTGCTGGTATGACCCTTTTCGCTGGAATTGACGTCAGCATGATGAGACATGTTCGTCGCTATCGTAGCCTTTGCGAGAAATCGTATGGATTTCTCATAGAAATCGTACACCGTTCGCCATGGTTACCTCGGCTGCGGACGAGACATGGGGCCTACGCGGCTTGCACCTCCGTTTCGGTCACGTCGGGACCCGCGCCACCGAACTTTCGGATCGACAGGGAGAGTCCGTGCGCGCTGGTTCTGAGGGTCTGACAGGCGG
Organism: Jannaschia sp. L-14R; assembly: GCF_056857695.1. Lineage (NCBI taxonomy): Bacteria > Pseudomonadati > Pseudomonadota > Alphaproteobacteria > Rhodobacterales > Roseobacteraceae > Jannaschia > Jannaschia sp. L-14R. The sequence goes on along the minus strand of NZ_JBSXNP010000009.1, from coordinate 778,754 downwards.
CAGTGGTTTCCTCGAACATGGTGGCATTTTGCTGCGATACCCGATCAAGGTCACGCAATGCCGCATTGATGTCGTGAACCCCGGTGGCCTGTTCCTCCGACGTTGCGGCGATCGTACTGATCCGTGTCGTTACAGTTTCGACAGCGGCAATGATCTTTTCCAATGCGTCGCCGGTGTCGTGGACGAGTGTCACCCCCCGCACGATCTGATCGCCGGATTGCGCGATCAAAGTGTTGATCCGGTTTGCCGCTTCCGACGAACGTTGCGCCAGCGCCCGAACTTCGGAGGCGACGACGGCGAAACCACGTCCCGCATCACCGGCGCGGGCGGCCTCCACTCCCGCATTCAGAGCCAATAGATTGGTCTGGAACGCAATATCCTCGATCATGGATGTGATCTTTCGCACCTCTCCTGCCGAAACCTCGATCTCGGCCATCGCGGCGATAGCCTGTCCCATGATCCGCGCGCCTGCTTCCGCTTCGGATCCCGTGGTAACCATGATCGCCTCGGCCTGTCCCGCATCTTCGGCCGTGATACGGATCAACTGCGTAAGCTGTTCGGTCGATCGGCTTATTCCCTCCAGAGTGGCCGCATGACGTTCGGTCCGCTGGGACAGATCCGTGGCTGCGGACGCAATTTCATCTGTTTCGTCCGAAATCGTCAGCGAAACCTGATGTATGTCGGACAAGGCGAATTCGAGAGATTCCAGAGTGCTGTCGAACCTGTCCGCCAGATCCTCGTACCCCTTCGGCAGAGTCCCCGACGTCCGGGACGACAAATCGCCGTCAGCCAGGCGTTCCAAAGCGCGCCGCAAGACCGTGATCGCATTCAGCTGGACCATTCGCTCCTTTTCCTGACGTTCTTCTTCGATCGTGCGCAGTTTCATGGCCTCTGCGTCCAGAGCTTTGGCGCGCTGCCCGTCGATCCGGCTTTGTTCGAGCGCGTTTTCTGCATCCTGCCGTGCGACATTCGCCTGCGTCTGGGCGGTCGTCGCATCGACCAGCGCAGCGGATGCCTGCCGCTCGGCGGTGATGGCCCGCGCCGTGGCCGCTTCGATCTTGGCCTTATCCTTCACCGCAGCATTGACCAGACGCGTTCGTACATGGATCGCAGCGCCGAGCCAGGCGACGTTGATCACGACTGCGGAAACATGGATCAATGTCCGCTGAAGCAGAAGCCATGGGTCTGCGATCGTCGATCCATAGAACAGGGCGGGCATCGCGACTGTTGCCAAGACATGATGGAGCGCAATGGCCGCGGCCGCGATAATGAGAGCGCGAAGATCGACGAGGGCCGCAGTGGCGGCGAGTGCTGCAAAGAAATACAGATGGACGTCCAGTTGCCATGGATGCGCCGCCATCGCGGTCGTCAGAAGCATGACCTGCCCGACCAGTGCCAGCCCCACGGCGATCCGGCCTATACCCTGGTCCAATCTGCGGATGCAGAAGCCGACGAGGGGCAGTGCCATGGACAGCGGGATCAGGACCCATGGCGTCATATCGTTCGCAATCGCCACCATGCCGATCGGAACGGTGCAGGCGAGGCAGGCCAGAAGCGCCAGTTGTGTCGCCTTTTCGCGACTGCGATTCAGGGATTTGTCAGGCATTCGCACCACACATGAAGCCGGGAAGGAGAGCCGCGTCCAACACCATTAGGGCGCCGGAAGCCTTGAGCCTGGACGAAAAGGATGCCGATGGGGAAGTTGCGACGACCCCGAATGGCGATGCGCCTTGGTCGATCAGATATCCACCGGCTGTCGTAACGAGCGACTCGGCTGACGGGCCAAATGGACGGGACAGGACCAGCACGGGAGCCCCCGGCGTGGCACCGGGCAAGACGGCGAGGGTTGCGGCAATACTCGTGATCGGAAACCACAGCAACGCCAGACCGGCAACAAGGGCGCGTTTGTTCATCATGCTGCCGTTGCTAACAGCCGAATCTTTCGGAACGCTTAAGGGGTGCGGCGTCTCTTCAAAGGAATTCCGGGCAATTAACGGGTTCTCAAGAAAGCGGCCCTACAAGACCACCCATGATATTACGATTCCAGATCGCCGCGCTCTGCCTCGGGCTTGTCTTCCTCGGAACGGCCGTGGTTGCCACGCTTCCGATTCCGCAATGACGGCCAGCCATCGCCCAATGACTATGTCGGCGATGAAGTACCCGCCCGCGATCCAGTCCCGATCCGCCAGCGATCCGGACAGGATGTCCAGCAGACGCTTCGCCTCAGCGGCGTACCGGTCGCGGGGCCGGGATCGTGGATGTCCTTACCTGCGAACTTCACGAAATAACCCAACTGACCGAGCATCGGGCCCAGCCCAGCCATCTGCCACATGAGCCATTGCATGACCCGCGCCTTGTCCGATGCGGTCGCACCGCCCAGCAGCCCAGTCTTTTCAGACAGATACAAAAGGATCGCCCCGCTTTCCCAAAGCCCGATCGGCGTGCCGTCCGGTCCGTCCGGGTCGATGATCGCGGGGATCTTGCTGTTGGGGTTCAGCGACAGAACGCGGGCGACTTCACATCCGCATCGGTCAGCGTCACGCGATGCGCCTCATAGGCCAAACCCGTTTCTTCCAGCGCAACGGCGACAGTCACATTCGGTGTCGGAAAGCGGAAAAGCTGTAACCCGCGTCGGATCTTCCGGCACCCGATGACGTGTGAGCGAAAGGCTGAAAGGTCCGTCATGCGCAACTTCTCGCGTTATGCCCCTCACCCGATACCCGCTGAAAGCGAAGAAAACGGGTGACTCAGTCGCGAAAACCGACAATGCCTGTGCCCGAATACCCGGACTGCCGGGATTTGCACGATAACGACCAAGCGAGGGACAATATGATAAATGAATTCAAGGATTTCATCGCCAAGGGCAACGTCATGGACCTGGCGGTCGGCATCATCATCGGGGCGGCGTTCACCGCCATCGTCACATCGCTGGTGGGCGATCTGATCAACCCGGTCATCGGCTTGGTCCTCGGCGGTGTCGATTTCACAAGCATGTATGTCGTGCTGTCCGGCGATGTACCCGCGGGTACGGGACTCGAGGCGGCGCGCGCAACTGGCGCGGCCATTTTCGCCTATGGTGCGTTCATCACCGCCTGCATCAACTTCCTGATCATCGCCTTTGTCGTGTTCATGCTGGTCAAGATGGTCAACCGGGTGAAATCCGTGGCGGAGCATCCAGACGACATTGCCCCCGAGGTGAAGACCGGCCCATCCGAACTGGATGTCCTTCTGGAGATCCGCGACAATCTGAAGCGCGGGGCATAATCCGCTCTCCAAGCGTGCAACGGGCCCGCAAGCGCGGGCCCCTTACACATTCGTCAAAGCATTCGCTCAGGCCAGAACGCTGTCCGCGTCGACCGACTCCAGACCCAGGGCTTCGCCCACGGCGGCATAGGTCAGCTTGCCGGCATGGACGTTCAATCCGTTCTTCAGATGCGCGTCATCGGCGCAGGCCTTTTTCCAGCCCTTGTTGGCCAGCGACAACAGGAACGGCAGCGTCGCGTTGCCCAGGGCAAGCGTCGAGGTGCGCGCGACCGCGCCCGGCATGTTCGCCACGCAATAATGCATGATGCCGTCGACCTCGTAGATCGGGTCTTCGTGCGTGGTGGCCTTCGACGTCTCGAAGCATCCGCCCTGATCGATGGCGACATCGACGATCGCTGCACCGGGTTTCATGTGCGACAGGTCCGCGCGCTTGACCAGTTTCGGCGCGGCAGCACCGGGGATCAGCACGGCACCGATCACCATGTCGGCCGCCATCACCAACTCGGCGGTATTGCCGGCGCTGGCGAAGCGGGTCTTGAAGGTGCCGCCGAAGGCATCGTCCAGATAGCGCAGGCGCGGCAGGGAGCGGTCCAGCACGGTGACATCCGCACCCATGCCTGCCGCGATCTTGGCGGCATGGGTGCCGACGACACCGCCGCCGATAACCACGACCTGCGCCGGGCCGACACCGGGAACGCCGCCCAGCAAGACGCCGCGCCCGCCATTGGCCTTCTGCAGGGTCCATGCCCCGACTTGCGGTGCCAGACGGCCCGCAACCTCGGACATTGGCGCCAGCAGGGGCAGGCCGCCTGCACGGTCCGTGACGGTTTCATAGGCGATGCAGGTCGCGCCCGATGCCAGCAGATCATTGGTCTGGGCGGGGTCTGGCGCAAGGTGCAGATAGGTGAACAATATCTGGCCTTCGCGCAGGCGCGCGCGTTCCTCCGACTGAGGCTCCTTGACCTTCACGATCATATCGGCGGTCGCAAAGACCTCCTCGGCGGTGTCGACGATCTTGGCACCGACCGCGAGATATTGTGCGTCGTCGAAGCCCGAGCCGACTCCCGCGTTCGTTTCGACGACCACCGAATGACCATGGGCGATCGCTTCCAGCGCGGCCATAGGCGTCATGCCAACGCGGAATTCCTGCGGTTTGATTTCCTTGGGGCAGCCGATGAGCATCATGTTCTCCCTGAGTTATATGGGCGCGATCATAGGGGTGACGGATTGCATGTATTTCGTTAACACAGGCGTATCAAATCCATCTTGCGCGAATAATTTGCGCTGTTTCATCAAAAACAGGAAATTTCAGCGTGGAGCATCAGATCGACGATACCGACGCCCGTCTGCTGCGCCTGGTGCAGCGGGACGCCCGACTTACTTCGGCGCAACTGTCTGAAAAGTTGAATCTTTCCCCCTCCGCCTGTCATCGGCGCCTGCAACGACTGGAGGCGACCGGCATAATTCACAAAACCGTCGCCTTGCTGAACCCGCGTGCCGTTGGACGCCCCACCACCGTTTTTGTCGAGATCAGCCTCGCGACACAGGCCGATGACGTCCTCGATGCGTTTGAGGCGGCGGTCACGCGTATCCCCGATGTTCTGGAATGCCACCTGATGACCGGGGCCTATGACTATCTGCTCAAGGTCGTCGCGCGCGATTCCGAAGATTTCGCCACCATCCACCGCCGCCATCTGGCGCGGCTTCCGGGTGTGTCCAAGATGCAGTCGTCCTTCGCGCTCAAGACGGTGTTCAAGACGACGGCCTTACCCGTTTAGCCAGCTCAGCCCGCCCATCACCAGCGCACCCGCGACGACTGCCTGAACGACGTCCTTGCGCCAGACGCCGACACCCAGTGCGGCGGCGGATGCAATCAGACGGATCGGGTCCGTTTCGCCGCCCGTCGCGGCGGGCCAGACGATCAGCGGTGCGACCAGCCCCGGCAGGACGGCTACCCCGGTATAACGCAGATGCCGCAACAGCCAGCCGGGCAGGGGCCGGTCGCCGACGATCCCCAGGAACACGAACCGTGTCAGATAGGTCAGCACCCCCAGAGCCGCGATGATACCCCAGACGCCGGGACCTCCGATCTCGACGGGACTCATGTTCTCTGTTCCGTGCCGACGGGTCGCGCCGCAGTCCTGCGCTCGACTTCCGCGCCGGTCATCAAGGCCAGGATCGCGGCCAGTATCAGCCCCAGATTCCACGGCACCCACACCAGTGCCAGCGCCCCAACGACCGACACGAAGGCCGCGGCAACATGCGCCCGCGTCTTCAACAAGGGTCCGACCAGCGCCAGAAATGCCAGCGGCAGCGCGAAATCCAGTGCCCATTCATCCGGCACCCGCGCGCCCAGGACGGCCCCCACGAACGTCGAACCGACCCAGGCGGGAAACACCGGCAGCGCGGTTCCGGCAAAATACGCGACCTTGTCGGCGATGCCCCAATCGACCCGGTCCTCATAGGCACTGACCGACAGCGCATAGGTCTGATCCACCAGGAAATATGCGATCAGTGACCGTTGCCACAGCGGTGCCGCCCCGATGTGCGGCACCATCGCCGCGGAATACATCGCCATCCGCAGGTTCACCGCCAGGGCCGACAGGACGACGATCACCGCTGGCACGCTGTCCAGCATCAGTTGCACGGCGGTGAACTGCGACGCGCCCGCGATCACCAGTACTGAAAAGCCCATGACCTGCGCGATGGGCAGACCCGCCTCCACGCCCAGCACACCGAACAGCGCTCCGAAGGGGACCATGATGACCAGAAACGGCAGCCCCTCGGCCACCCCGCGCCGGAACGGAGACCTTACCATCGCTTGCATCCCTCTCGCGTGACAGACAGGTTGCGATAACTCTCCGTCCGACAGGTCTCAAGTGTCTACGCAAACTCCCTCCACCCTGCGCGTCGCGCCCGACCCGAGTTCTCCGCGTTTGACGCGGGCCGTGACCGGCGTGGACCAGACCGGAGCGTCGATTGGCCTGCGCGTGGTCGAGGAACGCCCGCTGACGATATATCTCAACAGCCGCGAAATCGTCACGGCGATGACCATCGGCGACCACCCGGAATGGCTGGCGCTGGGATTCCTCGTCAATCAGGGAATGGTGCGCGCCGCGGACGAAGTGACGGGCATCGATTACGACGAGGAACTTGAAACCGTTGTCGTCCGCACCGCCGTGGAAACCGACCACGAGGCCAAGCTGGCCCGCGCCACCCGAACCTCCGGCTGTGCCGTCGGCACCGTCTTCGGCGACATGATGGAGGGGTTGGAGGGCCTGACCCTGCCGCCCACTCCGCTGCATGTCCGCGACCTCAATGCGCTGTCGAGCGCCATCAACCGCACGCCGTCTCTCTATCTGGAAGCGGGCGCCATCCACGGCACCTGCCTGTGCCGGGGGCCCGACCCGCTGGCGTATTTCGAAGACGTCGGTCGCCACAACGCCGTCGACAAACTGGCCGGATGGATGCGCGACACCGGCACCGATCCGGCGGACAAGACGCTTTATACGACCGGTCGCCTGACGTCCGAAATGGTGATAAAATGCGCTCTCATGGGGGTTCCGATCCTCGTCTCCCGCTCCGGCTTTACCGCCTGGGGCGTTGAAATCGCACGACAGGTCGGCCTGACCGTAATCGGTCGGATGAAAGGGTCGCGCTTCGTCTGCCTCAGCGGGGAAGGGCGCGTGATATGGGACGCGGAGTGATTGCCGTTCTGCTTGCGCTTGCGGTCCTGTTGCCCGGCCGTGGCATCGCCGGTGACGAACTGCTCCGCCTCCGGCAGGATCTGCGCCCCGTCGATATCGTGATCAATGGATACGGCGCGATGCTCCCCACCGTCGCCGTCACCCAGACCCGGTTTCTGTCGAGCCGTGCCACGGTAAACGTCACAGATTGCCTTCGCGCGGACCTGCCCGGCGCCGTCGTGGTGGATCTCGCGTCCTATGACTGGCCCGGAACCCGGTCGGCCCGCGACCATCAGACCTGTCTGCTGGCCATCTTCAACGCCTTGGGCGACCGCAACTCCATCCGGGCCTGGGTCGCGACCATCGTCGCGCCTCAGGCGCATCCCGGATGCCCGGCCCGCTGGAACGTGGAGGAGGTGTCCGACCTTGGCCCGGCGACCGTGGACATCTGGCGCGGGCGACAAACCATGCCGCTGATTATCGGCGTCATGGACCGCAAGGCGCTGTGGTCCGACACCTTGCGCGCGCCGGTCTACAGCCTGATCCGCACCACCTTCGACGCAGACGACCGCCCCCTTGTCGTCAAGGTCGAGATATTCACCATCGGCGACCGCTACGGATTGCAGCGGTGCCGATGACTCAGCCTCACGGCCTTATCCTCGCAGGGGGGCGCGCAACCCGCATGGGCGGCACCGACGCCAATAACATCGACAAGGGGCGTTTGCTTATCAACGGCACATCCCTCATCGCCCGCGTCATCAGCACCCTCGCGCCACAGGTCGACCGCATCGCGCTGAATGCCAACGGCGACCCGACGCGCTGGGCCGATCTGAACCTCCCGGTCCTGCCCGATACCGCGCCCGATCATCCCGGTCCGCTGGCGGGTGTCCTCGCCGGTCTGGACTGGGCCGCAGCGCTGGGCTGTCCGCATATCGTCACCGCCGCCGCCGACACCCCCTTCCTGCCGCCCGATCTGGTTCCCCGCCTGCTGGCCGCCGCCGGCCCCACGGGTCTGGCACTTGCCGCCACGCAGGAGGGTGCGAAGACCTGGCCGCAACCGACCTTCGGCCTCTGGCCCACCGCGCTGCGCAACGATCTGCGCGAGGCGCTCGCCCAAGGCACGCGCAAGATCCTGCACTGGACCGACCGTCACGGCGCGGGCCTCGCCATATTTCCCACAACGCCATGGGACCCGTTCTTCAATGTGAACACCCCCGAAGACCTCGCGCGGGCCGAGGCGATGGCATGATCCTGATGGGCATCATCGGCCACAAGAACGCGGGCAAAACCACGCTCACCGCCGCCCTCGTCACCGAACTCGCGCAGCGCGGGCTGACCGTCAGCACGCTCAAGCACACCCATCACGCCGTCGATCTGGAACAGCCCGGTTCCGACACGCATCGTCATCGCATGGCGGGCGCACGACAGGTGATCCTTGCCACCGATCACCGCCTGACCCTGATGGAGGAGGTGACGGAGCCGACCATCGACCACCTACTCTCTCGTCTGGCCCCCTGCGACGTCGTGCTGGCCGAGGGGTGGAAGCACGGCACCCACCCCCGCCTCGAGGTCTGGCGTCCCGAGACGGGCAAACCCCCGCTCGCCGCCGCCGATACCTCGATCCTCGCCATTGCCTGCACCGGCACCTGCGACCTGCCGCAACCGCGTCTCGACCTGAACGACATTCCCGCCATCGCGGATTTCATATGTTCGACCTGATCCTCGTCGCCGACTGGTCTGCCGCCGCCAGACCCACGGGCAAGACCCCCTGCAAGGACGCAATCTGGGTCTGCGCCGATCTTCGGGGGCATCAGACCGTCGAATATTTCCCGACGCGCGCGCAGGCCCTGGCTTTCATCGACGACTGGCTGAACCGAGGTCATCGCACCCTTCTGGGGTTCGACTTCGCCATGGGCTTTCCGCCCGGTTTCGCCGAAACCCTGACTGGCAAGCCGAATGCCCTGTCGGTCTGGGACTGGCTGGCCCGACACGTCGAGGACAATGCCGACAATTCCAACAACCGCTTCCACGTGGCCGAAACGATCAACCGCCGCTTTCCCGGCATCGGCCCGCTCTGGGGGCGGCCCGGCACACAGGACCATCCCGACCTGCCCGACAGGGGCAACGATCGCCGCGATCACGGGGTCCCCGATCATCGCACGGTCGAGGGCTTCACCCCTTCTGCCCAGTCCGTTCTGAAACTCTTCACCACCGGATCGGTCGGATCGCAGAGCCTTCTGGGCTGCGCCGCCCTGTCCGGCCTGCGCGCGCGCCACGCCTCCCTGCGGGTCTGGCCGCAGGAAACCGGTTTTGAGCATGTGAAAGATGCAAACCTGCTCGTCGAGATTTATCCCAGTCTGTACGAACCCGCCGATCATCCGATCAAGGACGCCGGTCAGGTCATCGCCACCGCCCGCGCCCTGCGCGCGGCCTCCGCTGATTGGTTCACCGCCCCCGCCAGTCAGCCCGACGCCGACCGCATCGCCACCGAGGAAGGGTGGATCTTCGGCGTCCTGCCCCCCTCCGACTGCTTTGCCCTGCCGCCGGGAACGGACTGGACGCCGGTCGATGTGGCGCTGGAGACGCTGCGCAGCGGCACGCCCTGCGGGATGGGCCGCGAAACGATCTCGATATACGCATCACCGGGTCGCATCCTCGCCGCCGACCTCGTGGCGACCCGCGCGAACCCGCCGCATGCAAACGCCGCCGTCGATGGCTGGGCCTTCGCCCACGCCACCCTCGCCCCCGGCGGCATCCCGGTCGTTGCGGGCCGATCCGCTGCCGGGCAGCCGTTCTCGGGGTCGATACCACCCGGCCATGCCGTCCGCATCCTGACCGGGGCGGAAATTCCCTCCGGCACCGATACGGTTGCCCTGCAGGAAGACGCGCATGTTTCGGATGATCTGTTGTATTTGAAGGCCATCCCGAGGATCGGCGCGAACACCCGCAAGGCGGGCGAAGACGTGACATCGGGTGATCCGGTCCTGTCGGCGGGCACGATCCTGCGCCCCACCGATCTGGCCTTCGCCATCGCCGCCGGTCACAGCAGTCTGTTGGTGCGCACCCGGTTGAAGGTCGGCGTTTTATCGACCGGGGACGAGATCACTTCCCCCGGCAGCGATACCGGCATACCGGACGTCAACCGTCCCATGCTGTTGGCAATGCTCGGGCAATGGGGGCTGGAGCCTGTCGATCTGGGCCATGCCCCCGACGAGGCCGACAGGCTTGCCGCGATACTGGACAAGGCCGGGACCGACGCGATTCTGACCTCGGGCGGCGCATCGACAGGGGACGAGGATCATCTGTCCCGTCTGATGCGCGACCGTGGCAGCGTCCATCACTGGCGCATCGCGATCAAACCCGGTCGTCCGCTGATGTTGGGACACTGGAACGACACGCCGCTGTTCGGTCTGCCCGGCAACCCGGTCGCGGCCTTCACCTGCGCCGCGCTCTTCGCGCGTCCGGCGCTTTTGCAGATGGCGGGGGCCGGGTGGCGGGAGCCGCAGGCAATCACCGTTCCGGCGGGCTTCGCCAAGCGCAAGAAGGCAGGGCGCCGCGAAGTTCTGCGCGCCCGGCTGAGGGGCGGTCAAGCCGAGATCTTCCGCTCGGAAGGGTCGGGTCTGGTATCAGGGCTCAGCTGGGCCGAAGGCTTCGTCCTGCTGCCGGACGGCGCGGTGACGGTCGAACCGGGCGATCCGGTCGACTACATCCCGTTCAGCGAACTCGGGTTGGGCTGAACGTCCGCCCCGGATCACCCGCAGATCACCCGTGCATCACCCGTCGATCAGCGGTCGATACCGTTCACCTTCGCCACGAAGTCCACAAGGTGCGGAACATAGTCCTCGGGCCCGTCGCCACCGGTGTTCACGGCCATCGCATAGCTGTTCTTGACCGCGCCCTGGACCGGGTTGGCAACGCCCGACCCATCCGCCATCGCAGCCAGATATGCCATGTCTTTCAAGGCGTTGGTCAGGGTGAACTTATGCGCCTCACGGTTGCCTTCGACGGCATAGCCCATGAACGTCTGGTAGAACCCGCAGTCCATACGGCTGCCCCGAATGACGCTGTCGAACATGGCGGTGCCGACGCCGGATTTCTCGGCCAGGGCCAGTGCCTCGGCATAGATCGCGCCATAGCCCATCGCCAGAAAATTGTTCAATAACTTCATCTTGTGCCCGGACCCCGGCCCGCCGATTCGGACAACGGCCTTGGCCCATGTGCCGATCACCGGCTCGACCCGCGCAAAGACGTCTTCATCCGCACCGACCATCGCCGCCAGCTCGCCCGTCGCGGCCTGCGCAGGGGTGCCGCCCAAGGGGGCGTCGACCCAGTGAATCCCGGCGATTTCAGCATTTTGCGCCAGTTTCTCGGTCGAGACCGGGTTCGAAGTGGAGCAATCGACGATCACGCCCCCCTTGGCCATGTTCGCCAACAGGACGTCCACAACCGCCTCGACCTGCGGCGAACCGGGGGCACATATGTGGACGATATCCGAAGCCCGCGCCAACTCGGCCAGATCCGCCGCCTCGGTCGCGCCCCTGGACACCAGATCGTCGACCGGGCCGCGATTGCGATGCGCGACCACAGTCAACGGATGACCCGCCGCCATCAGGTTGGACGCCATGCCATGACCCATCAGGCCGACACCCACGAAACCGATCTTTTCCATATTTTCCCTCACCTTGAAACCTTCGGTCAAATACTTCCCGCTTCGACCATATAATTGTTCGCCGTACACATCGCCGCATCGTCGGAGGCCAGAAACAACACCATGCGCGCGACATAGACCGGGTCGATAAGGTCGGGCAGGCATTGTCGCGCGCGATGCGCCTCAAGTGCGTCGGGCGTCGCCCAGAGGTCTTTCTGCCGGTCCGTCATGATCCAGCCCGGCACGACGGTATTCACGCGAATCCGTTCGCCGCCCAGGTCGCGCGCCATCGTCCGGGTCAGCCCGTGAACTGCGGCCTTGGCGGTGGCATAGGCCGGAAACCCGCCCCCCGCCTCCCACCACGAATTGGAGCCCATATTCACGATGGACCCACCGCCCCGCGCCGCCATGTCGGGCGCGACAGTCTGGATGGCGAAGAACATGTGGCGAAGATTGGTTGCCATGCGCTCGTCCCAATAGGCGGGCGTCACCTCGCGCCAGTCGTGGCGGTCGTCGCGCGCGGCGTTGTTGATCAGGATGTCGGTGGGACCGATCCGCGATTTCAGCGCGGCCAGGCCGCCGCGCAGCGCCGCTATGTCCCGCAGGTCGCAAACTTCATGCGTGACGCCTTGGTGCGCGTCGGACATCGCCTGGGCGCCGCGCGCGTCGATGTCGAGAAAGCCGACCTTCGCCCCCTGTGCGGCAAATGCGGCCACGATCTCGGACCCGATGCCGGACGCACCGCCGGTCATCATGACGGTCTTTCCGGACAGGGAAGGGTAATGGGCGAAGTCAGGCATCTTTCGCCCTCCGGTCAGATTGGGCAAGCGTTAAGATCAGGTCTTGGAGCGCAGCCGGATCACCACGTCGACCTTGGCGACTTCCATGCCGTCGGGCGTGTCGGGAAGATTGACGATCTGCAACGCTTCGGAGCCCGCGTCCGACAGACGCCCCTCCTCCTCCCAGTAGAAGTGGGGGTGATCGTCCAGCCTGGTATCGAAATAGCTGCCGGTTCCGTCGACCGTGATTTCCTGCACCAGACCGGCGTCGGTGAAGGCCCGCAGCGTATTGTAGACCGTCGCCAGCGACACCTTTTCGCCGGACTGCCGTGTCGCATCATGCAGCCATTCCGCCGTCACATGGCGATCCCGTCCGTCACCCACCAGCAGCGACGCCAACAGAACACGCTGCCGTGTCGGGCGCAGATCGGCGCGGGCCAGCCAGGCCTCGCCTCGGGATTTCTCGGTCGCGGTCACATCCGCAATATAGAGGTGCGACATGACGATTTTCAAACGGATTCGCCCCAGCCTCTGACGGTATGACCGCGCACGCAGGGTTGCGACGTTGAAACATGCGGTGATAGTGGGTTCGAAACACGCCGAGGGGGGCACATGAGCGAATATCCGACCAGCTTCGACCGGGACGACCTGTTGAAATGCGCACGGGGTGAGTTGTTCGGGCCGGGCAATGCGCAGTTGCCCGAACCGCCGATGCTGATGATGGACCGCATCACCGAGATTTCGGGCGATGGCGGACTGCATGGCAAGGGTCATGTGGTCGCCGAATTCGACATCAAACCTGACCTTTGGTTCTTCGACTGCCACTTCCCCGGCAATCCGATCATGCCCGGTTGCCTGGGTCTGGACGGGCTGTGGCAGTTGACCGGGTTCAATCTGGGCTGGCGTGGCTGGCAGGGACGCGGCTATGCGCTGGGAGTGGGCGAGGTCAAGCTGACCGGGATGGTCCGCCCTGACCGCAAGATGCTGACCTACAAGGTGGATTTTACCAAGGCGTTACAGACGCGCCGCCTGACGATGGGTGTCGCAGACGGTATCGTCGAGGCGGATGGTGAAGTCATCTACATCGTCAAGGACATGAAGGTCGCTCTCTCCGAGAGCTGATCCGAACACGTTATTCAAAGGAGCATGCCCATGCTGCGTCGCGTCGTCGTCACCGGGATCGGGATCGTCTCGCCCATCGGAAACACACCGGATGAAGTCGAGGCATCCTTGCGCGCGGGCAAGTCCGGTATCACGTTCTCGGAAAGCTATGCCGAACACGGCTTCCGGTCGCAGATCCACGGCGTGCCGGACATTGTTCTGGAAGACCACATCGACAAGCGCGACCTGCGTTTCATGGGGCCGGGGGCTGCGTTCAACTTCATCGCGATGGAACGCGCGATCGCGGATTCGGGTCTGGAAAAGAACGACGTTTCGAACGAACGCACGGGTCTGGTCATGGGGTCGGGCGGGCCGTCGACGTCGAACTTCTTCACCGCTTTCGACACCGTGATCAACAAGGGCAGTCCCAAGCGCATGGGCCCTTTCATGGTGACACGCTGCATGTCATCGACCAATTCAGCCTGTCTGGCGACGCCATTCGGGATCAAGGGCGTGAACTATTCCATCACTTCGGCCTGCACGACATCTCTTCATTGCATGGGCAACGGGGTCGAGCAGATCCAGTTCGGCAAGCAGGATATCGTGTTCGCGGGGGGCGGCGAGGAAATCGACTGGACGCTGTCGTGCCTGTTCGACGCGATGGGCGCGATGTCGTCCAAGTACAATGATACGCCGGAAACGGCCTCGCGGCCCTATGATGCGACGCGTGACGGGTTCGTCATCGCTGGCGGTGCCGGCGTCGTGGTGCTGGAGGAGCGGGAGCGGGCATTGGCGCGCGGCGCAAAGATCTATGGCGAGGTGACCGGCTACGGCGCGACGTCCGATGGGGCCGATATGGTCGCACCCTCGGGCGAGGGCGGTGAGCGGGCGATGCGTCTGGCCCTGTCGCAACTGCCCGAAGATCGCAAGATCGACTATGTCAACGCGCACGGCACATCGACTCCGGTGGGTGACATCAAGGAAATCGTCGCGCTGCGCAATATTTTCGGCGAGGGGAACACGCCGCCGGTATCGTCCACCAAGTCGATGACCGGCCACAGCCTGGGCGCGACGGGTGTGCAGGAGGCGATCTATTCCATGCTGATGATGAACAAGGGCTTCATCGCGCCGTCGATCAACGTGACGCAACTGGACGAGGCGCTATCGCCGTCCGAGATCAACACCGAACTGCGCACGGACGTCGAAATCGATAGCGTTCTGTCCAACAGCTTTGGCTTCGGCGGCACCAACGGCACCGTCATCATCTCCAGGCACCGGGACTGATCGCCATGAACATGCAGGGCAAACGCGGCCTGATCATGGGCGTCGCGAACGAGCGGTCGATTGCATGGGGCATCGCCCGCGCGCTTTCACAGGCCGGGGCCGATCTGGCCTTCACCTATCAGGGTGAGGCGTTCGGCAAGCGGCTGGCCCCCTTGGCCGAGACCATCGGAGCCACAACCCTGCTGGATGTGGACGTGACCGACGACGCCTCGCTGGATGCGGCCTTCGCGGAGCTGGAGAAGGGCCACAAGCTGGACTTCGTGATCCATGCCATCGCCTTTTCCGACAAATCCGAATTGACGGGGCGATTCGTCGACACCAGTCGGGCCAACTTCAAGCATTCGCTGGATATTTCCTGCTATTCATTGATCGAAGTGGCGCGCCGGGCCGCCCCCCTGATGACCGACGGCGGCAGCATCGTGACGCTGACCTTCGAAGGGTCGCGGCGAGTCATGCCGTTCTACAATGTCATGGGTGTTGCCAAGGCCGCGCTGGAGGCTTCGGTGCGATACCTTGCGTCCGATCTGGGGGCCGACGGCATCCGCGTGAACGCCATCAGTCCCGGCCCGATGAAGACTTTGGCGGGGGCCGCAATCGGCGGGGCACGCAAGACGTTCCGTCATGCCGAGGCGAATGCCCCGATGCGCGCCAATGCGACCCTCGAGGCGATCGGCGGGACAGCCCTTTACCTGTGTTCCGACGCCGGGGTCGCAACGACGGGCGAAGTCATTCACGTCGATGGCGGCTATCACATCATGGGAATGCCCCGGACTGACAATCTTTGACGGCGTTTTCGGCTTCGGCGGAAAATTGATTAACGGTACTGCCAATTCCGGCGGATCGTTGCCTGAAGGCGCTCTATAACACGCAAATCCGGCCTTTTTTAAGGGGGTTTGGCCCTAATCTTGCCAAGTCTGTCGGGCATCCTGTGTGGGTGGAATCTAATCTATCCGACTGCGGGCAATATTCATGTCGATCAATTTTCGGTCTTTCTTCCGGTGCGAAGACGGCACCATCACCTTTGACTGGGTGATCCTGACCGGTGTCATCCTTGGCACCGGCATGGCGATCACAGGCAGCGTGACACGCGGCATCGAGTCCGCTTCGTTGGGCACGACCTCGCAATTGCGCGGTCAGGTGATCCGGCAAAGTTTCGGCGCGGACCTCTGTTCCACGGGGATAGACGGACTGCGCGACCGGGAAGCGGCGCGAATCGCGTCTGGCGGTTCCGATCCCGTGGACATCGCCGACTGGATGGCAACCTATGGCGACACCCTGTCTGACATGGCCCTGCTGAGCGAGCGGGACCGTCTGGTGGCGGCCAATCGCGGCATTCCGGACTGGACCCGCAACAAAACGATCCAGTCCCTGATGGAATGCAGCATGACCCGGCGCGGTCTGGGATAGCGCCTCTCGACTAGGATCAGACACCGTGGCAGGGTCGCGCCCGATATATCAAAGGGGCGTGACATGGCCATCGACACCTGCATTTTCGACGCCTATGGAACATTGTTCGACGTGACATCGGCAGCACGGCTGGCCTCGGAGGACGCGGCATTCCCGGCCCTGGCCGATAAGTGGCAGACGCTGGCTGCCGTATGGCGTGACAAGCAGCTGCAATACACCTGGCTGCGAGCCATCACCGGCGATCACAGCGATTTCTGGCAGGTCACGACCCAGGCACTCGACTATGCGCTTGATGCGGTCGATCTGGCTGGAGACGCGGCGCTGCGCGACCGTCTGAAACAGCTCTATTGGGAATTATCGGCCTACCCCGAAGTGCCGGACATGCTGGGCGCGTTGAAAGATGGGAATCTGGCGACCGGCATCCTGTCGAACGGATCGCCGGAGATGTTGCAGGGCGCGGTCAACTCGGCCGGTATCGGACGCCTGCTCGATCACGTGTTGTCGGTCGAATCCGTCGGCATCTTCAAACCATCGTCCAAGGTCTACGATCTGGTCGGGCGGGCGTTTGGCTGTGAGGCGGGCAACGTCCTGTTCGTGTCGTCCAATGGCTGGGACGCGGCGGCGGCGACGGGATACGGGTTCACCACTGCCTGGGTGAATCGTATGGGCCTGCCAGTGGATCGCCTGCCGTGGACACCGACGCACATCTTGACCGACCTGTCGGACATCCCCGATCTGGCGGGCCGCGCCTGATGCCCGAATTCAGGACATCGGACAATCTGCGCCTCTGGTACGAGGATCAGGGCGATGGCCAACCGCTGTTGTGCCTGTCCGGCCTGACGCGCAATTCGACCGATTTCGACTATGTGCTGCCCTATCTTCTGGGCGAACACCGGGTGATCCGGCTGGATTATCGCGGGCGCGGCAAATCGCAGCGCGCGCCCGACTGGAAGACCTATACCATCCCGACCGAAGCGCGGGACGTGCTGGAACTGCTGGACGAACTGGGGCTTGCCCAAGTGCCGATCATCGGCACGTCGCGCGGTGGACTGATCGGAATGGCGCTGGCGATGCTGGCGAAGGATCGTCTGGGCGGGTTGTGTCTGGTGGATATCGGCCCGGAACTGGCGGCAGAGGGATTGGATGTCATCAAGGATTACGTCGGCCTGAACCCGTCGGCCAAAACCTATGAGGAGGCGGCGCTGGAACGCGCGACGCTGATGGCCGGCTTCGATAACGTGCCAGCCGAACGCTGGCGCGACGAAGTGCACCATCACTACCGCGAGACCGACAATGGGCTGGTCATCAACTACGATGCCAGGCTGCGCGACGCGGTGCTGGATGGCGGGACGCAGCCGATGGCCGATCTCTGGCCGCTGTTCGACGCACTGGAAGGTTTGCCGCTGGCCTGCATCCGGGGGGCGAACTCCGATCTGCTGACGCCCGAGACGCTGGCCGAGATGGCGCGCCGCCGCCCCGACATGATCGTGGCCGAAGTGCCGGGGCGCGGCCATGTTCCGTTTCTGGACGAACCCGAGGCATTGGAGGCGCTGAACGAATGGACGATGCTTTTGTGATCGATGTGGTGACGCTTGCGGACATCCGCGCCGCGGCGGATCGCCTGCGCGGACATGCCGTTCGCACGCCGCTTTTGAATGCTCCCTCGCTGGATGCGACCTTCGGGCGGCGTATCTTCGTCAAGGCGGAGTGCCTGCAAAAGACCGGCAGCTTCAAGTTTCGCGGCGGCTTCAACGCCGTCAGCCAGACCTCGGGCGGTGTGGTCGCGTTTTCGTCGGGCAACCACGCGCAGGGCGTCGCGCTGGCGGCCCGGATGCTGGGACGCGAGGCGGTGATCGTCATGCCGTCCGACGCGCCAGCGATAAAGATCGGCAACACGCGGGGGTACGGGGCCGAAGTCGTGTTGTTCGACCGCGCGACCGAGGACCGGGACGCCATAGGTGCAGCACTGGTCGCGGAGCGTGGCCTGACCCTCGTGAAGCCTTACGACGACCCGCGCGTCATCGCGGGGCAGGGCACCTGCGGGCTGGAAATGGTCGAGGATCTGCCAGAAGACCTCGACGAGGTGCTGGTCTGCTGCGGGGGCGGCGGTCTGACCTCGGGCGTGGCACTGGCGCTGGAAGGTCGCGCGTCCGTCCGCCCGGTGGAGCCTGAGGGCTTCGACGACGTCACCCGGTCGCTGATAGCGGGCCAACGGCTGTCGAACGCGACGATGACAGGTTCGGTTTGCGATGCGGTTATGACGCCTTCTCCAGGTGAAGTCACGTTTCCCATCCTGTCGCGCTTGTGTGGCCCCGGCCTCGTCGTCACCGACGAGGAGGCTTTGCGTGCCATGGCAATAGCGTGGAAGCATCTGCGGATCGTGTTGGAACCGGGTGGTGCCATCGCCCTGGCGGCGGGACTGTTCCATCATGAGGGCGATGTCGCAGTGGTGGCGTCGGGCGGAAATGTCGACGCTCAGATATTCGCCCGCGCTCTGGCAATGGTCTGACGGCGATACATCCCTCAATCAGCATCAGGGCAGACGCCACCAGAAAGGAGGCACTGGGAAAACGCCGCCCCCTTTTAGTGGCCAGATTGAACACCCGCGTCATCCGCAGGGGTGAGATGATGGCCGCGATGGCCGTAATTGATGCGAAGACACCTTGCAATTCCCCCTGCGCATCGTCCGCCGTAACCCGGCTGGCCAGCCCCGGTATGGCAGGCTGGACCAAGGCCACACAGAACAGAAACACCGTGCGGCTTCGGCTGGGCAAGGTCCGACCTTTCGGCGTTGGGCTGCCAAGGAAAAAGCCCGGCGCGAGGGGCACCGGGCTAGGCAGAGTATAGAGAGAAAGGAACGCGCGTCAGCTGTTGCCGCGACGTTCCTCGAAGCTCATTTCGATGAAGCCGGGGACATGATCGCCCAACCCAACAACGCGCGGGCCGTTGTCCCTGTCGCCACCACGTCCACGTCCGCCGCGCGATCGCGATGACGATGCGCCGCTGCGATCTTCCTGCTGACGGGGCTGGTTGCGCGCCTCGGTCCGGGGTTCATTTCGCGTGTCGGGCTTTTGTTCGCGCCGCGCCTCGTTGCGCGCCTTGGTCCTGGTATCAGCTTCCTTCACCTCAGGCTGGGGCGTCTCGGCTGCCGGTGCATCGACTTTCTTGGACCGGGACCGCGTGCGCGACGAAGTGCGCTTGGGCGCTTCTTCCTCGGCAGCAGCCTCTTCGCGCTTGCTGACACCCGGTGGAGTCCAGGGGTTTTCGCCGCGCGGAAGTTCAGTTTTTACCAATGACTGGATCGCATCCAGATACTTGGCATCCGATGGCGTCGACAGGGTATAGGCCGTGCCCAACTTGCCCGCGCGTCCGGTCCGACCGATGCGGTGGACATAATCCTCGGCATGGCTCGGCACGTCGAAGTTGAACACATGGCTGACATTGGGAATATCCAGACCGCGCGCCGCCACGTCGGAGGCTACGAGGAACCGGATCGATCCGTCGCGAAACCCGTCCAGGGTGCGTGTGCGCTGCGACTGCTCCAGATCGCCATGGATCGGCTCGGCATTGTAGCCATGCTTTTTCAGCGATTTGGCAACGACATCCACTTCGGTTTTCCGATTGCAGAAAATGATCGCATTGCGGCAATCGTCGCCGTCACGTTCAATGATCGCGCGCAGGATTTCGCGTTTGTCCTTGGCTGCCATATCGCGCCGCTTGGGCGTATGTTCCACAAGGATCTGCGTGATGGTCTGCGACGTCGTGTTCTGACGTTCGACCTCGATCTTTTCGGGGTTGGACAGGAACTTGTTGGTGATCCGCTCGATCTCGGGGGCCATCGTGGCCGAAAAGAACAGCGTCTGGCGGGTGAAGGGCGTCATCTCGAAGATGCGCTCGATATCGGGGATGAACCCCATGTCCAGCATCCGGTCGGCCTCGTCCACGACCATGATCTCGACGCCTGTCAGCAAGAGCTTGCCGCGCTCGAAGTGGTCGATCAGGCGGCCCGGCGTCGCGATCAGGACATCGACGCCCCGGTCGATCAGCATGTCCTGTTCCTTGAACGAGACGCCACCGATCAGAAGGGCCTTCTTGAGTCTCGATCCCTTGGCATAGGTATCGAAGTTCTCGGCCACCTGCGCAGCCAGTTCCCGCGTCGGCGCCAGTACAAGCGATCGGGGCATCCGGGCGCGGGCACGACCCTTGCCCAGCAGCGTGATCATCGGAAGGGTGAAACTGGCGGTCTTGCCGGTGCCGGTCTGGGCAATGCCCAATACATCGCGCCCTTCCAGTGCGGGCGGGATCGCTCCGGCCTGAATCGGGGTGGGAGTTGTATAGCCGGCGGCCTCGATGGCCTTGAGAACCTTCGGATCGAGGTTCAGGTCGGAAAAGCTTGTCATGTGCGTCCTGGTTGGAGTCGTGGGCCGTATTGCCCGAACTCTGGGGTGGCGGGACGCCCATCACTCATGCGCCCCTCGGTATTGCATCTGCCGGACAATCCTTATCCGTGCGTTGCCGCACTAACAAAGCGTGTGCGCGTGGTCAACGCACGTGGCATTCTAAGGAACGCTGAAGGGGTCCGAAGGGTTCCTCTGGACTGACCAACCGCACATAGGAGAGTACAATGCCGAAAAAATATGGAAGCGCCCATTGGGAAGGTGACCTCAAAGAAGGCAAGGGGACGGTCTCCGTCGAATCAGGTGCGATCGAGGATCAGCCCTACGGCTTCAACACGCGGTTCGAGGACAAGCCCGGCACCAACCCCGAGGAATTGGTGGCCGCAGCCCATGCGTCCTGTTTCTCGATGGCCCTGTCCATGGTTCTGGGCGAGGCCGGAATGACAGCTTCGGAAATCGATACGCGGGCAACGGTGACGCTCGATCAGGTCAACGGCGGCTTTGCCGTCACCAAGTCGCGTCTGGATGTGACTGTCAGTGTTCCTGACGGCGACCCGGACAAGGTGATGGAAGCCTGCGAAGGTGCCAAGGCGAACTGTCCGATCTCCAAGCTGCTGACAGCCGAGATCACGATGGACGCCAAGGTCGTCTAACCGGCGGGCGGCGGGACGCCGGGCGCATCCGTCCGGTCGGCCCGCTGCGCCACCACCTTCCCCGATACGGAGGGGTGCAGGCGCGGACGATATCCGGTCAGGAGTACGGCGCACATCGGAGGGGCGGTCAGGACGTCGACCCGTCCCTCTGGCAATGCGACAGGTTGGCCATACCCTTCGGGCGCATAGGGCCGGGCCGCACCGTCGACTACCAGAAAGTCGGACCCGCCTGTCCGGAACATCGCTCCATGCGGCAGCGTCCGCGCCTCGGCCCTGTGAAAGCGCAACATCTGCCCGCCGGGCTGCGCCCGTGCCCCGTGCAGGATCGCGTCCGCGGACCTGGGGCCGGGCCATTTGCCAAACGCGCCCTCCCAGGCCTGCGCGAACGCGAGATAATCGTTCCGCCGACACTGACCGCAGGGCCGATGCCCCGCCGCCATCGCCACCGCCTCGTCCAGGAAGAAAAGCGCTGTCCAACGTCCTTGCGGCATGATCGCCCTGTGCCGTCCGCGAAACGATACCTCGCAGCAGACCCAATTCCTGTGCTTCCACCGCGCCGGGCCGATTACCCCATCGCGATGCAGCACCCCCCGGTTGCCCATCAACATGCCGCGCGCAGGCGTCGCCAGAAATGTGCCGTCCGGCTGAACCCGGTTGGGATGCGTCACCCTTCGATCGCGGATACAAGCGCTCCGAGATCGGCATCATCCCCGGCCAGCGTTTCGATCCGGTCGCGCATCACCGGATCGCTGGCGCCCAATTCGGCCAGCGGATCGGCCAGAACTGCGGCCCCCGGCAGGCCCGCACCTGCGCGGATCGCGGCCAGCGCCAGATCCGGGTCGTCGGCAATCAGCGCATCCATCACCGCGCCGGTCCAGGCATCCGGCGTGTCGGCCTCCGCATCGGGCGTCGACAGATACCCGATCAGCCGCACCGCAAAGCGATCCAGCGGCAGATCGCCCGGCGGCAGGGCATCGGTCGTCTCCGACAGGCCGAGCGAGGCGGCGACCATACCGCGCGGGATCACACCATCATCTCCTTGGTGGCAGACAACGTCACCGCCGGGTGGTCGCGTTCGATCCGGTCGATGTCCCATTGCAGACGGGTCAGGAACACCGGGTCGCCGTCGTTGTCATGGGCGATGTGTTGCGGGTTCTTGGCCACTACGCCCTCGACCGCATCCTTCGCCCCCGACAACCAGCGCGCCGACTGGAACTGCGACTGGTCGAACCGGACGGGAAGGCCGTATTCCAGCTCGATCCGCGACGCCAGGACCTCGAACTGCAACTGGCCGACGACGCCCACGATGAAACCCGATCCGATGGCGGGTTTGAATACCTTGGCCGCGCCTTCCTCGGCAAACTGCATCAGCGCCTTTTCAAGATGCTTGGCCTTCATCGGGTCGCCTGCACGGACGCCCTGCAACAACTCCGGCGCGAAACTGGGGATGCCGGTGAAGCGCAACGCTTCACCCTCGGTCAGCGCGTCGCCGATGCGAAGCTGGCCGTGGTTCGGAATGCCGATGATATCACCGGCCCAGGCCTCTTCGGCCAACTCGCGGTCGGCCGCCAGAAACAGCACCGGGTTCGAAATCGCCATCTGCTTTTTCGACCGCACATGCGTCAGTTTCATGCCTCGCTGAAAATGCCCGGATGCCAGCCGCACGAAGGCCACCCGGTCGCGGTGTTTGGGGTCCATGTTGGCCTGAACCTTGAAGACGAAGCCGGTCACCGCCGTCTCGTCCGGGCTGATCTGTCGCGGTTCGGCGCGCTGCGGTTGCGGTTCGGGACCGAATTCGGCGATTCCCGTCATCAACTCCTGCACACCGAAGCTGTTGATTGCGGAGCCGAACCAGATTGGCGTCAGCGATCCTTCGAGGAAGGCATCGCGGTCCATCGCTGGCAGCAGCTCCCGCGCCATCTCCAGCTCCTCGCGCAGTTTGTCCAGCAACTCCGCCGGGACGTGCTGTGCCAGTTTCGGGTCGTCCAGCCCGCTGATCCGGATGGTCTCCGCAACCTTGTTCCGGTCGGCACGGTCCATCAGCTCCAGCCGGTCATGGAGCAGGTCATAGCAGCCGATGAATTCGCGCCCGACCCCGATGGGCCAGGACGCAGGCGTTACGTCGATGGCCAGATTTTCCTGAATCTCGTCGATGATCTCGAAGGTATCGCGGCTTTCGCGGTCCATCTTGTTGCAAAACGTCAGGATCGGCAGATCGCGCATCCGGCAGACTTCGAACAGTTTCTGCGTCTGGCTTTCCACACCCTTTGCGCCGTCGATCACCATCACGGCGGCGTCCACGGCAGTCAGTGTGCGATAGGTATCCTCGGAAAAATCCGAGTGGCCCGGCGTGTCCACCAGATTGAACCGGAATTCCCGATCCTTGCCCGCGAAATCGAACGACATCGCCGAGGCGCTGACCGAGATGCCGCGATCCTGCTCCATCTTCATGAAATCCGACCGCGTGCGCCGCGCCTCGCCCTTGGCTCGGACCTGACCGGCCATCTGGATCGCACCGCCATACAGCAGGAACTTTTCGGTCAGCGTCGTCTTCCCCGCGTCGGGGTGAGAGATGATCGCGAAGGTCCGGCGACGGCCGATTTCCGGCGGAAGCGGGGGGCGGTTGGGAATCTGGGTGTCTGGCATCTGCGCGATATAGGCGGGCCGGGTGCGCGCCGCAATCGGGCGCTGCGTCGGCAGGATGTTTGGGGTTGGGGTGCCAGCGTCCTGCCGTGAAAACAACAGGAGGCGGGTCATCGATACATTTCGACTACCGACTGGTCCTGTCGAAGGATCGGGATCGTCATTTTGCTGGCCTCGGGGGGCGACGCGACATCCTGTGCCCGCACCGCAAGCCGCCGGTCGGTCCGACTCAATGCGCGGGTTCAACCACCGGGTCGATCAGGGTGCGTCCCCCGTCGACGGTCAGCACCTGACCGATCATGAAGGCCGAAGCATCCGACGCCAGAAACTGCACCGTCTCCGCCAATTCTGAGGGCGAGGCGATGCGGCCCATCGGTGTGGCGTCGATAATGGCCTGTCGCAGCCCGTCTGCTTCGCCCAATCGGGACCGCAGGTTGGCCGACATGACCGACCCGACCGCGACGCCATTCACACGAATGCGCTCAGGGGCCAGACTGACCGCCATGCTGCGTGTCGCCTGATCCAGCGCGGCCGCGCTGATCGAATAGGCCAGCAACTCCGGCTGCGTCCGCCGTCCCGCGATGGAGCTGATGTTGACGATGGTGCCGACAGTGCCTTCGTCCCGGCCATCGGTTTCGGCCTGATGGATCATACGCTTGGCGACTGCCTGGGACAGGCGCAGGGCGGTCATCAGGTTTTGTTCCAGCAAGGTCGCCACGCTGTCGTCTTCCGGGTCCAGCGGATCGGTCGCCATGATTTGCCGCGAGGCATTCACCAGAATATCGACCCGGTCATAGGCGTCTATGGTCGCTGACAACAGGTTCGCGATGGTCAGACGTTCGCGTAAATCGCCCGCGAAATATCGCAGCCGTGCGCCGTCCTCGACCTGCGCGTCGCCGACTTCGTCGTGCAGCCGCTCCTCGTCGCGGTCGGCGAACATGACGTTTGCACCCTGCTCGATGAAATGCCGCGCGATGGCCAGACCGACGCCGTTGGCCGCGCCCGTTACGATGGCGGTCTTGCCCTCGATGCTATTGCTCATCTGTGTCCCCGCTGGCGTTTCGGTCGGCGTGCTTCGATCACTTTGTAACCACTGGCATCCGCCAGAACCACATGGTCGGCAAAGGCGGCGGTCAGCGTTTCTTCATAGGGCAAATGCCGGTTCGCCACCATCACAAGCCGCCCGCCGGGCGTCAGAAGGCGTGCGGCTGCCATCACGAAACCGCGGCCGATCGACGGGTCCGCCTTGCGCGCGGTGTGAAACGGCGGGTTCGATACGACCACATCGAACGGGCCGCCGGTCCATATCGTCGCATCGGCCCAGTGGAAGGTGGCGCGGGCATCGGTGATATTGGCAAGGGCGCAGGTCAATGCCTCATGCTCCGCTTCGACAAGGTCACAGGCTGTTACCTTGTCGGACGCCAGAACCTGTCGCGCCAGATAGCCCCACCCCGCGCCGAGATCGCAGACCCGGCCTGATATGCCACCCAGATGCGCGGCCAGAAGCGCCGATCCGGGGTCGATACCGTCGGCGGAAAACACTCCGGCCCGCGTCGTGAATCCGTCGACCTGTGTCGGTACTGCGGCCCAGCCTACGGGCACCGGACCCGCCGGAAAGGCAAAGCATTTGCCATGCGCCTTGGCAAAAACCTGACCCACGTCAAAGACGGCACGGCATTGCCTGACCACCGAATCGATGCCGTCTCCCTTGGCTCCGTCGACCACCACCGGTGCACCGGGGGGCACGGCGGCACAGGCGCGGGCGATCATATCGAAGGTCAGCGCCTTGGCCCGCGATGCGAAGACGACCGCCGAATCGAACGCCCCCTCGACCTCGGCGGCGACCTGCACACCCCGGCCCGAGAGCGCATCATGATCGGGCCGGAACCCATGCACCGCAACCACGTCCTCCGGCAGGCCGTCCAGATCCAGGTCGGCGGGCGGACGCAGCAGCAGAACGCGCCCCGGCGGCAGGCTTACGGCATCGGCCGCAAGGGCGAGGGACAGGCGTTCATTCATGGGGGGACCCGATGGCGTGGAGGATTACTCCTCCTTCTCCATCGTGCATTGAAGCGGGTGCTGGTGGCGGCGCGCGAAGTCCATGACCTGCGCGACCTTGGTTTCCGCAATCTCGTGGCTGAACACACCGACCACGGCCAGACCCTTCTTGTGGACGGTCAGCATGATCTCGACAGCCTGGGAATGGGTAATGCCAAAAAACTTCTCCAGCACGATCACGACGAACTCCATCGGCGTGTAATCGTCGTTCAACAACATGACCTTGTATAACGGCGGGCGCGCCGTCCTGGTCTTTGTCTTGGTGACGACCGTGGTGTCGCCATCGCCATCATCGGGCAGGTCGGCCATGGATATCGGGTCAAGACGCATGAGATTCGGGTCCGGGGCTGGGGTGACGCGGTCGGTTCCACCATATAAGCATCGCACCGCACAGGAAAAGGGGGCTGAGACAGTGACGGTTACCACAATCGGTTTCGATGCCGACGACACGCTCTGGCACAACGAAACGGTGTTTCGCCTGACGCAGGAGCGGTTCGCGTCCCTTTTGGCCGATCATGCCGACACCGATCATCTGATGGACCGCCTTCTGGCAGCGGAGCGGCGCAACCTCGATCACTACGGATTCGGCATCAAGGGATTCGTCCTGTCGATGATCGAGACGGCCATTGAGGTCACCGAGGGTCGCGTCCCTGCCGGCATTATCGCGCAGCTTCTGGACGAAGGGCGCGAGATGTTGTGCCATCCCGTCGATCTGCTTCCGGGAGCCGAGGATTGTGTGCGAAGTCTGGCCGAGACGCACCGTCTGGTCCTGATTACCAAGGGCGACCTGCTGGATCAGGAACGTAAACTTGCCCTGTCGGGACTGGGCGACCTGTTCGACGGCATCGAAATCGTCAGCGATAAGACCCCGGCCATTTATACCCGCGCGTTCGAAATGCACGGCGATGGCGCCGCCCGCGCTCTGATGGTCGGCAATTCGATGAAATCGGACGTCATTCCGGCTATCGAAGCCGGGGCCTGGGGCGTCTTCTGTCCGTCGGAAATCCAATGGGCGCTGGAGGCGGCACCCGCCCCTGAAGCCGCGCCCCGCTATCGCCGGATCGAAACGCTGGCGTTGTTGCCGGATCTGATCGCGTCCCTCTGACGTGCATTGCCGTCAGACCAGCACGCCCTCTGCCGTCAGCGTCAGTTTGCCGCCCAGCCACGGCGCCAGAGCCTTCGGCAACACGACCGACCCATCCGCCTGCTGTCCGTTCTCCAGCACGGCGATCAGGCAACGCCCGACCGCCAGACCCGACCCGTTCAGCGTATGCACGAACTCCGGCTTGCCGCCCGCCGCGGGCTTGAACCGCGCGTTCATCCGGCGCGCCTGGAAATCGGCGGTGGTCGAACAGGACGAAATTTCGCGATACATATTCTGGCCGGGCAGCCAGACCTCGATGTCATTCGTCCGGCGCGCCCCGAAACCCATATCACCGGTGCAAAGAACCACCGTGCGATAGGGCAGGCCCAGCTTTTCTAGAATACCTTCGGCGCAGCGTGTCATCCGGTCCAGTTCCGCCCGGCTTTCGTCGGGGTGCGTGACCGAAACCATCTCGACTTTCTCGAACTGGTGCTGGCGCAGCATACCCGAGGTGTCGCGCCCTGCCGACCCGGCCTCGGACCGGAAGCACAGCGTATGCGCCACCATCCGCAGGGGCAGGGCAGCTTCGTCCAGAATGTCGCCCGCCACCGAATAGGTCAGCGTGACCTCGGACGTCGGGATCAGCCAATACCCTTCGCGCGTCAGGAAACTGTCGTCCCCGAACTTCGGCAACTTGTCGGTGCCCAGCATTGCCGCGTCGCGGACCAGAACCGGGGTCATGTGTTCGACCAGCCCGTTTTCCTCGGTATGTGTATCCAGCATGAATTGCGCCAGCGCCCGGTGAATGCGGGCGACCGCGCCGCGCAAAACAACGAACCGCGCGCCGGACAGCTTGGCGGCGGTTTCGAAGTCCATGCCGGGTCTGACGCCCGCAATGTCGAAATGCTCGACCGGCGTGAAGTCCAGCACGCGCGGCTCGCCCCAGCGGTTTATCTCGACATTGTCGGTCTCATCCATGCCGTCGGGCACGTCGTCATACGGCAGGTTCGGGATTTCCAGAAGGCGGTCGCGCAGGGCGGCATCCGTGGTCCGGGCCTCCTCCTCCAGTCGGGCGATCTCGTCTTTCTTGTCGGCGACCAGGGCCCGCAGACGTTCAAACTCCGCCTCGTCGCCCGACGCTTTGGCCGCTCCGACCTGTTTGGAGGCGGCATTGCGCTCGGCCAATGCGGTCTCCGATCCGGTGACGGCGGCGCGTCGCGCGCTGTCCAGCGCCAGCAGATCCGATGACATCGGTTCCAGCCCCCGCCGTGCCAGCGCCGCATCGAAAGCGGCCGGATTGTCGCGGATCTGTCGGATGTCGTGCATCGGGGCGGTTCCTGTTTTTGGGCGAATGGCGTGTGCTTCCCGCCACATGCCACAGCGAAACACCCGATTCCAGTGGCCGTCAGAGGTTGCGTCGCCCGCTTGCGCCCCCCAGATGCGGCTTATAGGTTGCCGCCACTTTCAACGGGGGCGCGACGCGACCGTCCGAAAGACGCACAACCACGCAAGGGACCACACATGTTCGCAACCCCCGCCTACGCCCAGGCCGCCGGTGGTGTCGCCGCCGGATTCGGCAGCTTCATTCCACTTATCGCCATTTTCGCGATCATGTATTTTCTGCTGATCCGTCCGCAGCAGAAGAAGGTCAAGGAACACAAGGCCATCGTCGCAGCCCTGCGTCGGGGCGATCAGGTCGTTACCCAGGGTGGCATCATCGGCAAGGTCTCCAAGGTCAAGGACGACGCCGAGGTCGAGGTCGAGATCGCCGAGGGCGTGAAGGTCCGCATCGTCCGCGCCACGATCACGCAGGTCCTGTCCAAGACTGATCCGGCCGCCTGACGTGCTGGAACTCTCGCTCTGGAAACGGTTGACGATTCTGCTCGTCTGCCTCGCGGGCCTGGCGGTGGCGCTGCCCAATGTCTTCTACACCCGCGCCGAGCGCTACAACGATGCCGTCACCGCGATCGAACGCGGTGCCGCCACCACGCCCGAGATCCAGGCCGATCTGGATCAGTGGCCCGATTTTCTGCCCTCCGCCGTTGTTAATCTTGGCCTTGACCTGCGCGGTGGCGCGCATCTTCTGGCCGAAGTTCAGCTCGAGGACGTCTACGCCAGCCGCATCGACGGCTATTGGCCCGAAGTGCGCGATGCATTGCGCCCGCTCCGCGATCAGGTAGGGGGCGTGCAGCGGGATCGCACCGCACCCGCCGACGAGTTGCGCGTCCGCATCAGCAATCCGGACGGGTTGCAGGTTGCCGCCGACGCCCTGCGCGATCTGGCGCAGCCCATCGTTTCGCTGACCGGTGTCGGCCAGAACGATATCGAGGTGTCCGGCGCGGGCGACACCATCACCGTCAGACTGTCCGAGGCCGAACGCACCGCAACCGACGACCGCACCATGGCGCAATCGCTGGAGATCATCCGCCGCCGTGTGGACGAGGCAGGAACGCGCGAACCCACGATCCAGCGTCAGGGCACCGACCGTATCCTGATCCAGGTGCCCGGTATCGGTTCCGCGCAGGAGTTGAAGCAGCTGATCGGCACCACAGCCAAGCTGACCTTCCACCCCGTTCGCGGCAATGCGACCAGTCTGGATCAGCGTGTCGAAAGCGATCAGATCGTCTTGCCCGCCCTGGACGATCCGGGGCAGTTCTACATCCTCGAACGCGATGCTGTCGTCACCGGCGACGACCTTGTCGACAGTCAACCGGCCTTCGATCAGAATGGCCGCCCCGCCGTTACCTTCCGGTTCAACCCGTCCGGCGCGCGGGCCTTCGGGGTCTATACCGCCGAAAATGTCGGCTCACTCTTTGCCGTCGTTCTCGACAACGAAGTCGTCACGGCCCCCCAGATCCGCGAGGCGATTACCGGCGGATCAGGCCAGATCACCGGCAACTTCACCGTCGAAGAAGCCAACCGCCAGGCCATCCTGCTGCGCGCGGGTGCCTTGCCGGCCGGCATGACCTTCCTCGAAGAACGCACCGTCGGCCCCGAACTGGGACAGGACAGCATCGATTCTGGCAAGATCGCTTCGCTGGTCGCCATGGCCGCCGTCGTTGTCTTCATGATCGCCAGTTACGGCCTGTTCGGCACCTTCGCGACCATTGCGCTGGGCATCAATATCGCGCTGATCTTCGGCGTGTTGTCGATGATCGGCGGCACCCTGACCCTGCCGGGCATCGCCGGTATCGTGCTGACCATCGGCATGGCGGTCGACGCCAACGTTCTGGTGTTCGAACGTATCCGCGAGGAACTCAAGACCGCGCGCGGCCCGGCCCGCGCCATCGCGCTGGGCTATGAACGCGCGCTCTCGGCCATCGTGGACGCCAACATCACCACCTTCATCATCGCCGTGATCCTGTTCACGCTGGGCTCCGGCCCGGTGCGCGGTTTCGCGGTGACCCTCGGCATCGGCATCCTGACCTCGGTCTTCACGGCGATCTTCGTGACGCGCCTGTTGATCGTGCTCTGGTTCGAACGCCGCCGCCCCAAGCAGATCGAGGTCTGACATGCGCCTGAGACTCGTTCCGCAAGACACCAACTGGGATTTCATGCGCTGGCGGCACTACACGTTCGGTGCCTCCATCATCGCCATGATTGCGTCGGTGATCATCTGGCTTGCGGTCGGCCTGAACTTCGGCATCGACTTCCTGGGCGGGACGACCATCCGCACGGAATCGACGCAATCCGTGGATATTGGCGTCTACCGTGACGCGCTGACCCCGCTGGGGCTTGGTGACATCGCGATTACCGAGCTTTTCGACCCGACCTTCGCGCCCGATCAAAACGTGGCCCAGATTCGTATACAGGTTCAGGATGGCGCTGAATCGGTGACGCCTGAAACGATCGCTGACGTGAAATCCGCGCTGCTGGGTGTCGATCCGGCGATCACCTTCCCATCGGTCGAATCCGTCGGCCCCAAGGTTTCGGGCGAGTTGGTGACGACAGCCCTCCTCGCCGTGGGTGCCTCGCTGATCGCGATTTTGTTCTACATCTGGCTGCGATTCGAATGGCAGTTCTCGGTCGGCGCGGTCGCCGCCCTGTTCCATGACGTGATCCTGACCATCGGGATATTCAGCTTGCTGCAGATTCGCTTCGATCTGGCGACCATCGCCGCGCTGCTGACCATCATCGGCTATTCGATCAACGATACCGTTGTGATCTTCGACCGGCTGCGCGAAAACCTGATCAAGTTCAAGAAAACGCCGCTGATCGATGTGATGAACAAGTCCGTCAACGAGACGCTGTCGCGCACGCTGATGACCTCGGGCACCACGTTGATCGCCCTGATCGCCCTGCTGGTTCTGGGCGGCGACGTCATCCGCGGATTCGTTTTCGCGATCTTCTGGGGCGTGATCGTCGGCACCTATTCGTCGGTCTATGTCGCCAAGAACGTCGTGCTGATGCTGGGCGTCGACCGTGACCCCAAGAAACCCTCAGACGCCGGAACCCAGTTCGCCAACATCGACGCCTGAAGCGGTGCTGCGTCTGGCGATCTGATCTGAATCGACTGCCGCGACTGCGCCTTTGGCGAGGATTTGCCTGGGCGGCTGACTTGTATGTCGATGTCTTGGCACCAGCGATGAATCAGGGCGAATGTCCCGATATGTCTGGCGGTGTGAGGCGATCTTCGCCTGAACTCTCGGGTGCGGCCCGGCAGGCGTCCGCACCGTTTTGCTTGGCGCGGCACTGATTGCGCCCGATCCGGCTTTCAATGTAACACGCGCATGTCGTTCCAGACCTTCGCAGGGCCGGGCCTGTTGCATACGGCCCATGTCATTATCGCGGGTGCCGCGCTCGCCGCCGCAATCAATCCGGAGTTTGTCATGAACCTGACAGAAGTCACCTTCCACGATGCCCGTCCCTTCGATGGCTACGGCCCCGGCTTTTTCCGGGTCGGAGGAGAGGTGCATCATGGCGCGCTGATTCTTCACGCCGGTGGTCTGTCGTCATGGGACGGCTATGCCGACGCCGCGGCGCTGACGCGGCTGGCCGATGCGGTGGATGTGGCGCTTGTCGGCACGGGCCGGGAGGTTGCGCATGTGCCGGGCGACCTGCGCACCGCTGTCGAAGGAGTGGGCATCGGCCTTGAGGTCATGAGCACCCCGGCTGCCTGCCGCACCTATAATGTTCTGATGGGGGAAGGGCGGCGCGTTGCCGCGGCCGTTCTGCCCGTGGTCGGGCCGACCGGCGACGCGCCCGCCTGACCGACCCTAGTCGGCGTAGTAGTTGACGCCGCCGCCCGCGTAATACCCGGCACCGATCCCGATGGCATCTGCCACACGGTCGAATTCGTCCTGCGAAAATTCCGTGCCGGTGTCTCGCGATATATATCGGCGCGCATGCGAGATCGTGATCGCATTGTCGAAGTCGTCGAAGAATGCAATCGCAGCCGGATCGGTCATCTGATCCCGCGTGGCACGCACTGAATTGGCCCAGGCCGACAACACACCCAGATCGTCCGTGGGCAGGGCCAGGATCATCTGGGTATAGGCGCTGTATGCCAACCCATCATGCGGCACATAGGCATACGAGGGCCGTGTTTCCCGCTGCTGGACCCCGGCTCCGACGTTGAAGGAAACCAGACTCAGCTGATCCGAATAGGCAGCCATCGCGGCCATCGCCAAACCGGTCGCGCCGGCAATCAAAACAACACCATCGACGGCGACGGCGCCGGTTTCGCAGCGGAGAAAGTCGGTGATCTTTTGCATCTGAACAGCTCCATGTCGTTGACTCATGGATGAGCGCAGAATTTGGCGCGAAAATGCGCGCTTCTGATTCATTTCGAGACAAATGCGAGGCAACGTCCGAACCTTCGCCCGAACGCCGCCACAATTACCGACCTTATAACGCTCCTACCATTTGCCGGTATTTTCCATGCTGGCCCAGGGCTCCTCAGGGGGCTTCCGGTCGCCGGCCTGCAACAACTCGATCGACACATTGTCGGGGCTGCGCACGAAGGCCATGTGGCCGTCGCGGGGCGGGCGGTTGATGGTGACGCCCGCCGCCTGCAACTCGGCGCAGGTCGCGTAAATGTCGTCGACCGTGTATGCCAGATGCCCGAAATGACGACTGTCGTCCGGCAAGGCATCGTCGCCGTCCCAATTGTAGGTCAGCTCCAGATCGGCATGGCCATCTGCCTGATCGGGTGGGCACAGGAAGACCAGAGTGAACCGGCCACCCTCGTTTTCGCTCCGCCGCCGCTCAATCAGCCCCAGAAGTTTGTAAAACGCCAGTGACGCGTCCAGATCCTTCACGCGGACCATCGTGTGCAGATACTTGATCGACATATTCGCTTCCTTTCGGTGACAGCGCAGACGGTAATCCGACCGACCCCCGGTGCAACCCCTCAAACGCCGCGCTAACCTCAGGCGACAGAATCGACGGGGGACGACATGACACCGGAACAACAGGCCGAAATCGACGACCAGCGCGCGCAATCGCATCAGACACGCCGCGCCACCGTGCCGGGAATGGAGGAACATCTCTATACCGCTCACCCCGTGCTGGATCACGGCTTCGTCCGCGTCATCGACTACATGGGCGACGATTCAGCGATCTGCCAGGCGGCCCGCGTCTCCTACGGGCGCGGCACCAAGGCCGTCAGCAACGACGAGGGCCTGATCCGCTACCTTATGCGGCACTGGCACTCGACCCCGTTCGAGATGTGCGAGATCAAGCTGCACGTCAAACTGCCGGTTTTCGTTGCCCGCCAGTGGATCAGGCATCGCACCGCCAACGTAAACGAATACTCCGCCCGCTATTCGATCCTCGACCGCGAATTCTATATTCCCGCCACCGACGACCTTGCCGCCCAGTCCGTCGTCAACAATCAGGGCCGGGGCGCGGCGCTTTCGGGCGAGGAGGCACAGCGCGTTCTCGACCACCTGCGCCACGATTCCGACCGCGCCTATGACCACTACGAGGCGATGATTTCCGACACCGCCCCCGACGGAACCCCGCAGGCCGGTCTGGCCCGCGAACTGGCGCGCATGAACCTGCCCGCGAATATCTATACGCAATGGTACTGGAAGGTGGACCTCCACAATCTGTTTCACTTCCTCCGCCTGCGCGCCGACCCGCACGCCCAGATGGAGATTCGTGTTTATGCCGAAAAGATTTGCGAAATCGTTAAGGACTGGGTGCCCCTGGCCTACGGCGCGTTCGAGGACTACCGGCTGGGCGGCGCGCAGTTGAGCGGCAAGGGGGTCGAGTGTGTCCGGCGCATGGTCGCCGGGGAGGATGTGACGCAGGAGACGAGCGGGATGAGCAAGGGGGAATGGCGGGAGTTTATGGGGGTCGTGCGCAACCCGGCATAGCCGGGCGAAACGGTGCAGTGGAGCGTTTTGAAGACAGGACGAAAAGCGCTGGTGCGGCTAAATTGGCGCCTGATATTCATGACCTCTTGAAAGATGCGAAAAGTCAGCCATCGTCAGCGATGCGAACGATGCGGTAATAATTTACTTCTAAATTAGCTTGCCAATCCCCACCCCAAGAGACCCAACCAGAAACCCCCGGCGCGATCCTTGCTGACCCCGCGTTCGGGACTTCGGATCGTCCACTGGACGATCCGATCCGGGCTTTGCCCGGACCGGCCCTCACCCCCTAAAACCCGAAGCGCCCCAGAACACGAAGGTCACGTCTGCGGCGCGGACCGCCCTATGCAACGTCCGACCCGGATCACCCATAGATTACCCGTGCATCACCCATGGAATCTGTCCCGCGTTGCGCCCCAGAGCATCCCCGCCTGCGCCATCCATCCGCCCAGCATCCGGCCCCCCGGAAGGGCGGGCACAGGCAGGCCCGCCATCAGGTCGAACCGGGACCTGTCACCCTGCATGGCTTCCACGCAAAGCTTTCCAGACATTGAGGAAAGTGCCAATCCGTGCCCCGAGTACCCACCCGCCGAGTACACGCCCGGAGCCACTTCCGCCAGATACGGCAGCCGGGTCGCCGTCACCGCCAGCGTCCCGCCCCAGGCATGCTTGAATCGAACGTCGGACAAATCATTGTAAACGCGCGACAAATTCTCCCGAACCTTGGCCTCGATCCGTGCCCGATCCGGGAACTTCCTGCCATAGCTTTCGCCCCCGCCATAGACCAGCCGCCCATCGTCAGTCTGCCAGAAGTAGTTGACAACAAACCGAGAATCCGCGACCGCCATCCGCTCCCGCATCGGCGGCACGTCCAGCGGCTCTGTCACCGCTATGTAGTTGTTGATCGGCAATATCCGGGCCGCCGATTTTCCAATCAGATGAGCGCCATACCCGTTCGTCGCATGGCAAACGAACCGCCCCGTAACCGCGCCCTTCGCCGTGTAAACGTGTTTATTATCAATGCGATGAACCTCAGACCCCTCATGGATTGTCACGCCGGCCGCCACACAGGCCCGCACCAAGGCGAGCGTATATGCCAGCGGATTACAAACTCCCGCCGACATATCCAGGACCCCGCCCGCATAGGCAGGACTTCCAATCCTGTCGGCAACCTCCGAGCCATCCAGAACCCGTGCATCGGTCCCGTAATGCGACATCATCCAGTCGTTTTCGGCCTGAATATCCTGCAATTGTCGTTTATTATAAACGGTATGAAGAACTCCCGGCCGCACCGCCGCAACCTGTCGCGTCATGGCTTTGGCTTCTTCCGCCAGGTTCCACAGTTTGCGCGCTTTTTGCGCACCCAGCTTCGCGGCAAGCTTCCGTTGGGACCAGTTGAACCCGGAGCCGACCTGTCCTCCGTTCCGTCCGGAAGCGCCCCAGCCAACCCGTTGAGCTTCAAGCAAGATCACCGACATTCCCGCTTTTGCACCGTGCAAAGCAGCAGATAACCCGGTGATCCCCGCGCCAACCACACATAGGTCAGCCTTCACTCTTCCTTCAAGCGGCAGAAAAGGTTCAGGAAACTGGACACCTTCCGCATACCATGTCGCAGGCCAGACCCTCCGATCGCCGTTCGCGTGCAGCCACGACGTCATACGTTCAGCAGAAGATGTTCCCGCTCCCAAGGCGAAATAACCTGCAAGAAAGCACCATTTTCCAGACGCTTGACGGCGGAATAGATCGACGCGAAGTGCGGGTGCAGCACCTCGTGTATCTCAGTTGCCGCGTCAAACAGGTCCAGCGCCGTCGAAAGATCGCGGGGAATGCCGTCGGCACTGTCATAGGCATCGCCGGCAAACTGCGGTGCAGGGTCTATCTTGTTGACAAGTCCCAGATATCCGCAGGCCAGGCTGGCGGCGATTCCTAGGTACGGGTTGCAATCCATCCCCGCGATCCGGTTCTCGACCCGCTTGGCCTCCGGCTCTGACACCGGCACGCGGAGACCCGTCGTCCGGTTGTCGCGTCCCCATTCCAGATTGATCGGCGCGGCGAAGTCGCGGACATACCGTCGATAGCTGTTCACATAGGGGGCCAACAGCGCGATCACCGACGGCAAGTGTTTCTGCATCCCCCCTATGAAGTGCAAGAATTCTGGTGTTTCCGTGCCGTCGCCACCATCGAACAGGTTGCGTCCCGTTGCCTGATCCACGACCGAATGGTGCATGTGCATGGCCGATCCGGGTTCGTCCTGAATCGGTTTGGCCATGAAAGTCGCATAGCAGTCATGCCGCAGCGCCGCCTCGCGGATCAGCCGTTTGAAATAGAAGATCTCGTCCGCCAGCTTGACCGGATCGCCATGCCGCAGGTTCATCTCGACCTGGCCGGCACCGCCTTCCTGCAGGATGCCGTCTATTTCCAGACCCATGGCCTCGGCGAAGTCATAGATGTCGTCAATCACCTTGCCGTATTCATCGACCGCCGACATTGAATAGGCCTGCCGTGCCGCCGCTCGTCGTCCCGACCGGCCCATCGGCGGCAGGACGGGCTGCGTGGGGTCGGTGTTGCGGGCAACCAGATAGAACTCCATTTCGGGTGCGACGACAGGTGTCCAGCCGCGAGCTTCATATAGGGCGACGATGCGTTTCAGCACATTGCGCGGGGCCGTGGCGACCGGCGCTCCGGCTTGATCGTGCATGTCGTGGATAACCTGCATCGTCCAGTCTGCCGTCCAGGGTGCGGCGCAGGCGGTGCTGACATCCGGCGTCAGGATCATGTCCGGTTCAAGAAATGCGGTGTCGCCGTCGTCGGCCCATTCGCCGGTAATCGTCTGCTGAAAGATCGAGTTGGGCAGATAGAAATGCTTCTGCTTGGCGAACTTGGCGGCGGGCATGGCTTTGCCGCGTGCGATGCCGGACATGTCGGCGACGATACATTCCACTTCGTCCAGCCTGCGCCCGTCGAGGAAGGCACGAACATGAGGAGGTGCACGGTTGATCCAGTCAGGCGTCGACATTGGCTGTCCTCGTCAGAAAAAATCGGGCGATGGAAGTGGCCAGCCGGGGATTTTCGACCGGTGTGAGCGTTGCATCCTTCGCAAGGTCCATCCGATCATCAGGATAATCACCCGTTCCGCGCAAAATATCGACGTAATCCGCAATCAGTTCGTTGGAAAATTCGGGGTGCGGCTGAACAGTGAAGACGCGGTCCCCGTAGGCGAGGATGGCGTTTTCGCAAAACGCATTCCCGGCAAGGCAGATCGCACCCTGCGGCACCTCCACGACCTGATCCTGATGCCACGCATTCAGCACCAGCGATCCACCACCCGCAGTCGAATATTCAGCGCGCCCCACGGCCCAGCCGCGATCGACCTTTTCCACTCGACCGCCCAGGGCCTGGGCAACGATCTGGTGGCCAAAACAGATGCCTGCCATCGGCACGTCCGCAGCATAGGCATCGCGAATGAAACGCTCCAGCGGCGGGATGAAGGCGTGGTCTTCATAAGCGCCATGCTTCGACCCGGTGATGAGCCAGCCGTCGGCGTCCCGAACGCTGTCCGGAAAAATCATGTTCTCAACGTCATAGGATACAAAGTCGAAGCCATGACCTTTCAGAAGGTGCCGGAACATCGCGTCGAAATCGCCGTGGGTCGACAGAAGCTGGGGACGCGTGTGCCCGGCCAGAAGGATGCCGATTTTCATGTAAAGTGCCCTTTGGCCTGATTGCGCACAGGCTATTCCTCGCCAGCGCGCGCCGCAAGATGTCGGCGTGGAAGTGTGTCGGATATGGCAGGGCATCCCGGACCTGCGGGATCGGCGATGTCAGACCGTATCGAGATAAAGGTCGATCCGCTCCGCCTGTGACAGCTCCTCGATATCGCGGATCTCCTGTCGTTTGGTCAGGACCATATTCGCGATCAGCGGAGGCGGCAGAAGTCGCGCGGTCCAGGGATCGCGCTCGAACCGGTCCACGGCTTCGGGCCAGCTGGACGGCACCCGTGGCAAATCCAGTGCATAGGCATTCCCCGTGATCGGAGCGGGCGGTTCGACCGCATCCTCGATCCCGTGAAGGGCCGCGCCCAGAATCGTCGCGAGCAGCAGATAGGGGTTCACGTCGCCGCCCGATACGCGGTGCTCGATCCGGCGCGCGACATTGGGCGATGCGGGGATACGAATAGCCGAAGTGCGGTTTTCATATGCCCAACTCAGCCCTGTGGGCGCATGGGCGTCGGGCACCAAGCGGTCATAGCTGTTCAGGTGCGGGGCGAAGACAAGAGTCGACGCGGGCGCGGCAGCCAGCAGCCCCGCGACTGCATGGCGCAGCGCATCCGACCCCAGAGGCGTGCCGTCATCGAAAATGTTCTTTCCGTCTGCGTCGAGCACCGAAAAATGCACATGCATCCCGTTGCCCGCATAATCGGGATAGGGTTTCGCCATAAAGCTTGCCGCGAAGCCATGCTTGCGCGCCTGACCCTGCACCAGCAGCTTGAAGAACCAGGCATCGTCAGCAGCCTTCAGGGCATCGGGCTGATGGGCGAGATCGATCTCGAACTGGCCGATGCCCGCCTCGGAAACGGCGGTATTGGCGGGAATATCCATCGCTTCGCAGGCGTCATACAGCTGCGTGAAGAAGAGATCGAAGGCATCCAGCGCCCGCATCGACAGCGTCTCGGCCCCCGGCCGTCGCTTGCCTGAACCGGGGGCCTTGGGCACACGCAGCTGCCGCGTGCTGTCGTCGATCAGGTAGAATTCCATCTCGGTCGCCACGACGGGCGTCAGTCCACGCGCGGCGTATCTGGCCAAAATGGCAGCCAGCGCATGACGGGGATCGCCTGCGAAGGGCCGCCCGTCGTGGTGATACATCCAGACCGGCAACAGGGCTGTCGGCGTGTCGAGCCACGGCATTGGGACGAAGCCGCGTTCAGTGGGTTTCAGAATGCCGTCGGCATCGCCGGTGTCGAAAACCAGCGGGCTGTCCTCGATATCCTCGCCCCAGATGTCGAGGTTGAGGATCGAGAAGGGAAACCGCGTTCCTTCGGTTTCCAGCTTGTGCGCGAAGCGGCGGGGGATGCGTTTGCCCCGCGCCTGTGCATTCAGGTCGCAGGCGGCGGCACGAACGGAATGGATATGGGGGTTGGCGTGAAGCCAGCCGTCAGGTGCGGCATCTGTCATCGGATGATCTGGGGAAGCAGCCGGGGACGTCGTGTCGCGGCTTGGGGAAGGTGCCGGTTCAAGCGCCGGTTCACAGCGCCCATGATCGCGATAATGCACAAGGTCAAGAGGATGAAGAACCCCGCAAGGATCGGATAGGGTACGAAGGGATTGAACGTCTTGTCGGCAAAATAGCTGGCATAATAGAGCGCGTCGCCCTTTTGCTGGACTGCCGGGAAGCCGGTGAAGAAGACCAGTGTGGTGGCGTGAAACAGGAAGATCGCTTCGTTGGTATAAGCGGGCCATGCCAGCCGCAGCATCGTCGGCCAGGTGATCCGCCGGAATTTGCGCCAGCCGGTCAGGCCGTATGCTTCGGCGGCTTCCTGGTCGCCCTTTGGAACGGATTGCAGCGCGCCGTAGAAAATCTCGCCGGTATAGGCGGCGGTATTCAGAAACAGTACGACCAGCGCCCCGGCCCAGGCGGAGGCGAAGGCGTCGAAGGCGGGTGATACCTGTTTGAGCGAGAGGAACAGGAAATATCCGAAGAAGAATTGTATGAACAAAGGGCTGCCCCGGAACAAGAATATAAACCATTCCGCCGGTTTGCGCGCCCAGCGTTTGTTCGAGGCCTTGCCGACCGCCACCACCGTCGCCAGTCCGAACCCGGAAATCAGGGCCAGCAGGCCGAAATAGACATTCCAGATCATACCCGACCCGATCAGTGTCACCTGCTGACAGAGCGTGAAATCGCTGCGCGGCAGCAGACGCTCGCCATATCCCAGACTGCGCAGCCCATAGTCGGCGATGGTGTCGAGACAATCGATCATGCCTGTGCCCGCCGCATCGCTTCACCGCCTGCAGTCGCCTGCCCATGCGACAGACGGCGGGTCAGGCGGGCGAGGACGATCTCGGACACGCGGGTGAAGGCCAGATAAAACACCAGCAGCGCCAGAAAATACCACATCCGCCAGTCCGGGTGCGGATAGTCAGTGAAGCGCGGTGTCTTGGCGGCCCCCAGCTCGCGCGCCCAGTAGACGATATCCTCGACCCCCAGCAGAAACAGAAGCGGCGTCGCCTTGATCAGAACCATCCACAGGTTGCCCAGGCCGGGCAGGGCATAGATCCACATCTGCGGCACGGTAATTCGCCAGAACGTCTGGCGAGCGGTCATGCCATAGGCTTCGGCTGTTTCCACCTGACCGCGCGGTACGGCGGCCATCGCGCCAAACAGGACGTTGGCCGCAAAGGCTCCGAAGACGATCGCGAATGTCAGGACGGCCAAAGCGAACCCATAGGATTCGTGAACCCATTGCGGCGAGTTACCCAAGGGCATCTTGGCGGCCTGACAAACCAGAAAATCGCTACCCTGCCGGACGGGCTGATCCCAGTCAGGACATTTGATTTTGTGGCGGACATATTCGATGCCCTGATCCAGCGCGATCACGAAGAACAGAAAGAATGCGATATCGGGCACACCGCGCACGACGGCGATGTACCCCTTGCCAAACCAGCGCAGCGGCGCGATCCGTGACCGCGCCGCCATCGCCCCGCCGAACCCGAAGGCCATGGCGGCGGGCGCGGTGATCGCCAGCAACAGAAGGACCGTGCCAAAGGCGGCATAGAACAACAGGTGCTTGCCCGTCGTCAGGTAGCAGATCAGCCAGTTCAGGCCGGACAGCGTTTCAGGGTCCGTGCAGGCGAAAATGGTAAGATGTCCCCGGCGCATGCGCCCGTTTCGGACGTCTTCTTCGTATAACCTTCAGAAATCGGGGCGGGAGTGCTTCCACCCCGATTGTCTTGTTCGAGTCTTATTCGAAGACTTTGGCGTCGTCGCCGAACCATTTCACGATCAACTCATTCAGGCTGCCGTCGTCCTTCATGGACTGGATGGCCACGTCGAATTTCTCGCGCAGCTCGTCATCCGATTCGCGCAGACCAAGGCCGATACCGCCACCCAGCGGCACATCGTCGCCCACAAAGACCATCTCGCCGCCCGACTCTTCGACGGTTGGGACCAGCGCGTCCTTGTCGGCAAAAACCGCATCGGCCTCGCCGTTTCGAACGGCGGCGACGGTTTCATCGTATGTGGCGAATTCCAGCAGGGTCGCGCCGGATTCGGCCACGTACCCCGCCTGGATGGTCGAGGTCTGGGCCGCGACCACGCCGCCCGTCAGATCGGCATCGCCAGACATCGCCGCATAGGCCGAGGCGGCGGGCGGGAAGTAGTTTTGCGTGAAGTCGATGACTTCCTCGCGCTCGTCGGTGATGCTCATCCCGGCAATGATCGTGTCGTAGTTGCCCGAGGTCAGGTTCGGGATGATTGAATCCCACTCGTTCGTTACCCACTCGCAGGTCAGTTCAGCCCGAGCGCACAGCTCGTCGCCCACTTCGCGCTCGAAGCCGTCGACTTCGCCGGCATCGTTCAGGAAATTATAGGGGGGATAAGCGCCCTCGGTGCCCATGCGTATGGTTTTGCCGTGGGCATCAGCCCATGCGCCCGTTGCGGCGACGGCCAAGGCGGCGGCAGTCAGGATCAGTTTCATATCGCTTTCTCCATGTTGAGCCCCCCCGGTTGGTCGGGGTTGGCGGATGAACTAGTGTGACTTGGCGGACAGAAACCCGCGAAGCCGTTCGGATTTCGGGGTGCCGAACAGGGCGTCGGGCGCACCTTCTTCCTCGATCAGGCCCTGATGCAGAAAGATGACGTGATCGCTCACGTCGCGGGCCAGCGCCATGTCATGCGTGACGATGACCATCGTACGTCCTTCGACAGCCAGATCTTTGATGACGCGGATGACCTCCTGCTCCAGCTCGGGGTCCAGCGCACTGGTAGGTTCGTCGAACAGCAGGGCCTTAGGCTCCATGCAGAGCGCGCGTGCAATGGCCGCCCGCTGTTGCTGACCACCCGAGAGTTGCGCAGGAAAAGCGTCGGCCTTGTCGCCGATCCCGACCTTTTCGAGATACATGCGGGCCTTTTCCTCGACCTCCTTCGGATCGCGGCGCAAAACCTGGACCGGCGCTTCCATCACGTTCTGCAAAACCGTCATGTGCGACCAGAGGTTGAACGACTGGAATACCATCGACAGGTTTGTGCGAATCCGTGTGATCTGGGCGGCGTCGGCAGGGCGTCTGTTATGGGCGGTCCCGCGCCATTTCACCGGCTCTTCGCAGAACAGGATATCGCCCTGCTGGCTGTCTTCCAGCAGGTTGGCACAGCGCAGAAGCGTCGACTTGCCCGAACCGGACGATCCGATCAGCGAGATTACCTGCCCCTGGCGCGCAGTCAGATCGACGCCCTTGAGAACCTCCAGCTGACCATAGGCCTTATGGAGGGAGCGGATTTCGATCACGGGCGGGGCTTGTGACAAACGGGCCTCGGGTCTTTGGACTTGATGTTTACGCCGTAATTTCCACGGGAATGCAATGGAGTCGGTGCGTCATGCGCTGCGACGCAGTAGGGGCGCATAAACCGCGTCGGACAAGCGGGTCAGGCCAGACAGGCCCGTCGCGGCCCGATCCGACGCCGACATATCCGCAATCGCCTGGGCCAACGCAACACGCAAAGGTGCTGCCAGGTCGGCTCTCGCGGTGATGAACGGTGTCGCGGGCGTAGGTGGGGTGGTGTCCCGGATTGCCAATCGGGCATCGCCGCCCATCATGGCCCAGGTCACGACGTCGATGGCGGCCAGATCGGCGCGCCCGCAGGCGACGGCCTGCATCGAGGCGGCATGGCTGCCGGTCACGATGGACGGTCCCGTCAATCCGGCACCAACAAGGGTGCCCCATCCCGACTGGCTGTCGGGCGCGTTCACGGCAATGCCCGATGCCGCAGCCCGCGAAAGGGCGCGTCCGTCATCGGCGCGTGTCACAAGGTGCGAGGCGTAATGCCCCTTCGGCAGTCCGGGCACATCCCAGATTGGAGTGCCGACAATGTGGACGCGGTCGAACAGGCCCAGTTGCAGGGGCAGGGCGCATGTCATCGACAGGATCAGGTCCGGGGCACGCCAATGGCTGGCGAAATCAACAGGCCATGTCAGTCGGGTCGGT
Source organism: Jannaschia sp. L-14R (assembly GCF_056857695.1). Classification (NCBI taxonomy): domain Bacteria; kingdom Pseudomonadati; phylum Pseudomonadota; class Alphaproteobacteria; order Rhodobacterales; family Roseobacteraceae; genus Jannaschia; species Jannaschia sp. L-14R. The sequence continues at coordinate 735,234 of NZ_JBSXNP010000009.1, read as the reverse complement.
GCATCCGAAAGATGCGGGCCCAGTCCGGCCCGCGTCGCATCCCACAGCCGGTCCCACGCCGAATGCGTGGCCGGATACCAGGCGAGGCTGGCGATCACGCCTGACTGTTGCGAGGATGTATGGCCTCTTCGGCCCGTATGCGGGCGATGTTGCTGTCACGGTCGTTGATGCCCAGCAGGTTCGCCAACAGGCGAAGCAGGCTGTCTTCCTGGGCGTCGCGTTCGCCGTCCACCAGAACGACAGACCACAACGCCTCGATCACCGCGCTGCGTTCCTCAAGATCGACGGCACCCTTGATGGCGCGGGTAAAGCGGACGGTATCGGGGGCCTCCTGCTCCAGCGCTTCGGCCTGCGCCCGCAGATTGGCCGTAGCCTCGGGGCCGAGACCGTAGCGTTTCGTCAGAATGCGGTCGATACGGGCAATCTCGGCCGGGTCATAATCGCCGTCGCTGCGGGCGACGCGCACCATCAGTGCGGCCAGCGCAAGGCGGGCATCGGGTTCCGGCAGACGATCGGGTTCGGGGGCCGTCAGGCGGCGCAGCAGGTCAGCAAACATGGCGGGCCATATAGAACGAGTACCACCCGGAGACCAGTCCGCATCGAAGCTGTTAACCGGCCCAGCCCTCGGCGATGACCAGATCACTTTCGCTGATGCCTTGGCGCAGTTTGATCGCCTCTTGATAGGCAGGGCTGTCGTAGCAATCCAGGGCAGCCTGATAACTGGGAAATTCTATTACCACGGTGCGCGGCTTGGCCGTGCCTTCCTTGGTCACGCGATCGCCGCCGCGAACCAGGAACCTACCGCCGAACTCGGCAAGCGGGGCTGCATTCGCAGCACGATAAAGGTCATATTTCGCCGGATCATCGACGCGCCCATGGGAGATCCAATATCCTTTGGTCATCGCTCAGCCGCTCCTTGTGAAGATTTCTGTCAGACGGGCCGCCTCACGGTCCAGGCCCCATGGTGGGTTTACCACAGCAAGGCCCGATCCGACCATGCCGTGCCCGTCGCGGGCGGGCGGGAAGCGGACTTCGTGGATCATGATATCGGGTATGGCCTCGCGCAGGGCGCGGGTCATTGGCGCATGACGACGGTCGGCCAGCAGCGGATACCACATCATCAGGATTCCGACGCCCCATTTGCGATGGAGCAAAGGTAGCAAGGTCGCCAGCCGGACGTAATCGTCGCGCACTTCCCAGGACGGGTCGATCAGCATCAGACCGCGGCGCGGATCGGGCGGCGTCAAGGCCTTGGCCATTTCCAGACCGTCCCGCTTGTGGATACGGGTGTTCGGGCTGACCGGCATTGTCTGAACCAGCGCGGCATGTTCCGCAGGATGCAGTTCCGCAAGGTCGATCCGGTCGAATCGGCGAAGCAGTTGTGCCGCGATAAGGGGCGATCCGGGATAGGCATCCGGGCCATGGGTCGCGCGAAAAGTTCCCAACATTTCAACGTAATCGTGATCGCGGGGAAATGACTGCAGCATTCGCGCCACACCCTGCGCAGCCTCACCCGTTTTCTGTGCGGCCGCATCGGTCAGATCATACAAACCGCGCCCCGCGTGCGTCTCGATATAACTGAGAGCTTTATCTTTCTTGGTCAGATAGTTGAGCGCAACGGTAAGAAGCGAATGTTTGTGAACATCGGCTGCGTTTCCGGCGTGGTAGGCGTGTTGATAGGACAGCATGGCCCGTGGGCTATCGGCGGAGCACCAACGACGCAAGCTGCGAGACGAGTTTGCTCGTGCGATCCCGACCCCATATGATAGTCAGACACTAACTAACCTTCTGCATCTGGATTCGCATGTCGCGCTTCATTCCAACACTCGCTGCCCTTGCTTTGATTGCAACCTCCGCCGCTGTCACGGCGCAGGAGCAGGATCCGGCCTCGCCCGTCTTTTCGTCGCAAAGTCAGGGCCCCGCCCTTGGATTCACCCTGCGCGGCGGCGTGGCGACCGCGCCGGAATATTTCGGTGCCGACTCGAACGAAGCGGCTCCGGCGCTGGGTTTTGGTGTCAATTATCTGCGTCTGGGTGGTTTCACCTTCGGCGACCCCGACCCGCTGTTCGTTCCGACCGGCTTCGGCATCAACGGCTCGTTCCGCTACATCGGCGAGCGGACGGCAGAAGACAGCCCCGAGCTTGCCGGCCTCAACGATGTCGACGCTTCACTCGAATTGGGCGCAGGGCTGCGATATGCGACACGTGATTACCAGGTTTTCGGCAACGTGCGCTATGGCGTCGTCGGCCACGAAGCCTTCGTGGGCGAGCTTGGGGCCGATGTCTTTGCGCGCCCGACCGACCGTCTGACCTTGCGTATGGGGCCGCGCGCCCTGTTTGGCGACAGCGATTATGCCTCGACCTATTTCGGCGTGACCGCTGGGGAAGAAGTGGCAAGCGGCGGTGCTTTTACCGAATTCAATGCCGGTGGCGGGCTTATCTCCACAGGGGTCCAATTCGGTGCGGGATATCGCTTTGACAACAACTGGGGCATCGATGCTGTCGTCAGCTACGATAAGTTGCGGGGCGATGCCGCCGATAGCCCGATCACGATGAACGACGATCAGGTTTCGGCAAGCATCGGCATCACACGCCGCTTCACCCTGGGCTTCTGATCCGCCCTTCGGCGACGGGCACGGCCCGTCCCGAAATTCTGACCGCCTGTAATTTTCCCATTGCGACGTCTGCTTCGAAGCAGATGCGCGAGGGCCGTCCCATGTCGTCGCCCTGCCGGATCGTGCGCACGGTCGTGCCATCGGGCAAAGCCCCGTTTGCCAGAAGCTGTGCTGCCAAGATCGCGCAGGCGGACCCGGTCGCCGGGTCTTCGGGAATGCCCGCGGTCGGCGAGAACATCCGCGCGTTCAGATCCGGATCGTAGACCCAGGCACTATCCACTCCGGCGCTATCCATGAGGCCCGTCCATGCCGGTTCCATCGGACGGGCGCGGGCCAGCGCATCGCGGTCGCGAACCGGAATGTAGACGAAAGCCGGCCCGCCCGCGAAGGTGCCGGGTGTATGCGGGCCGATTGCATCTTTCGAGAGGCCCAAAGCTTCGGCGCATAACGTCACAGCCACTGGCCCGCCATGCAGCGCGGGCAGAACGGGCGCGGTGAATTGCGCCATCCCGTCGCGGACGGTGACCGGCACGAGGCCCGCTTCTTCTTCCAGCACCAGATCGGTCAGATCATCGCGCGCGGCCAGGAACAGCGACGCGCCGATTGTGGGATGCCCCGCGAATGGGATTTCGGCGGTCGGAAAGAAAATGCGCGCCTTCGCCGTGTTCATCGGGTCGCGAGGCGGCATCAGGAAGATCGTCTCGGACAGATTGAACTGCCGCGCCAGCAACTGCATCTGAGCCGCCGTCAGGTCGCCTGATGTCTCGACGATTGCCAGCGGGTTGCCGCTGAAAGGCGCGTCGGTGAATACGTCCCAGACTTGAAAGGGCAGGTCTATCAAGGTGTTCTCCCGTGTTGGAGTTACGCGCAATCCATAGGCCGGTTTCAGCGTAAGCCACTCTCTCTGGCGACGGTCACACCAGCCGCGATTGCTCCTTCGCGGCTCGCACGAAATCGGCAAACAGGGGATGCGGTGCGAAAGGTTTGGACTTCAGCTCCGGGTGGAACTGCACGCCGATATACCAAGGGTGATCCTTGGCCTCGACGATTTCGGGCAGGCGACCGTCGGGCGAAAGGCCGGAGAAGAGCAGGCCATTCTTCTCCAATTGCTCACGATATTTGATGTCGACTTCATAGCGGTGGCGATGCCGCTCCTCGATGGCGATGCCGCCATAGGCCTGGGCAACGCGAGATCCTTCGGTCAGCACCGCGTCATAGGCACCCAGACGCATGGTGCCACCCTTGTCGTCGGACTTGGCGCGCGTCACCTTGGCGTTGCCCTGCACCCATTCCTTCAGGTGATAGACGACGGGCGTGAAATTGCGCGGGTCGACGCCCTCGGAAAATTCCTCGGACGCGGCGTCGCCCATGTCGGCCATGTTGCGGGCCGCCTCGATCACCGCCATTTGCATCCCCAGACAAATGCCAAGATACGGGATCTTGCGCTCGCGCGCGAATTGCGCGGCCTTGATCTTGCCTTCGGTTCCCCTTTCGCCAAAGCCACCTGGCACAAGGATCGCGTTCAACCGCTCCAGATGCGGGGCGGCATCTTCATTCTCGAAGACTTCGGCATCAATCCACTCGATCCGGACCTTGACGCGATTGGCCATGCCACCATGGGTCAGCGCCTCGGCGATGGATTTATAGGCGTCTTCCAACTGCGTATACTTACCGACGATGGCGACGCGCACCTCGCCATCGGTGTTGTGGATACGGTCGACGACATCTTCCCATCGGTCCAGGTTCGGCTTGGGCGCAGGCGAAATGCCAAAGGCATCCAGCACGGCCTGATCCATACCCTCGCGGTGATAGGCTAGCGGCGCTTCGTAGATCGACTTCAGGTCCTGCGCCGCGATCACCGCATCCGGCCGCACATTGCAGAACAGCGCGAGTTTTTCGCGTTCCTTAGTCGGAATCGGACTTTCGGATCGGCAGACGAGGATGTCGGGGGCCAGGCCGATGGATCGCAGTTCCTTGACCGAATGCTGCGTCGGCTTGGTCTTCAATTCGCCGGAAGCTTTAATGAATGGCAGTAGCGTCAGATGCATGAAAAGGCACTGACCGCGCTCCTTTTCCTGCGCAAACTGACGGATCGCCTCGAAGAAGGGCAGGCCCTCGATATCGCCGACGGTGCCGCCGATCTCGCAGAGCATGAAGTCGACTTCATCCTCGCCGATGCGGATGAAATCCTTGATCTCGTTGGTGACGTGCGGAATGACCTGAATTGTCTTCCCCAGATAGTCGCCCCGCCGCTCCTTCTCCAGCACGTTGGAATAGACCCGGCCCGAGCTGATCGAATCGGTCGACCGCGCCGCCACACCCGTGAACCGCTCATAATGCCCAAGGTCGAGATCTGTTTCCGCGCCATCGTCGGTCACGAAGACCTCGCCATGTTCGAAGGGCGACATCGTTCCCGGATCGACGTTCAGATAGGGATCAAGCTTGCGCAGCCGAACCGTGTATCCCCGTGCCTGCAACAGCGCACCAAGGGCCGCCGAGGCAAGCCCCTTGCCCAGCGAAGATACGACCCCGCCGGTGATGAAGATAAATCGTGCCATGCCAGATGCCCCCGCGAATACGCCTGAATCCGGGGCCGAGAATCACGGCCCAAAATCGTCAATCACGGGATTTGAGAATAACAGGACAATATGCCGGGCCGCAACCGCCGCCCGCTATATCCTGAGAGTTTTCGTCCCGTCCTGTCTAGATATGCCCGTCGGGTCTTATTCAGAACGCGGCGGCACTGCCGGAGAATCCCCCGCCGTCGGTGGCAGCAGGCTGTCACCCGAGGGCGGCGCCGGGGCCAACACACTATTCTCGGGGGTCGACGGCAAAATATCGACCACCGATCCGCCGGCCGCGTTCTGTGCCGCCACAATCGTCAGCGTCACCGATGTAACCAGAAACGAAATCGCAAGAACCCAGGTCAGTTTGGTCATCGCCGTGGCTGCCTGACGCCCGGTCATCGCGCCGCCTCCGCCCCCGCCCATACCCATGCCGCCACCCTCGGACCGCTGCAAAAGCACGATCCCGATCAGGCAAAATGCGATGATCAGGTGGATGACGAGGATGACGTTTTCCATGGCGGCCCGCTCAGACTTGTTCGCTGGGCTACCTATTGTCTGCGGAGCGGCCCCGCAAGCCCTGCGCGGCGATGGGTGTTTGCAAGGCTTCCCTGTCACCGCGGGCCGGGTTAGGGGGGAACGGTTTCAACCGGATCGAGGGCCTGCAATGGCGAACGTAGTGGTGGTCGGTGCCCAGTGGGGTGACGAAGGCAAAGGCAAGATTGTCGACTGGCTGTCGGAACGCGCGGATGTGATCGCGCGGTTCCAGGGAGGGCATAACGCGGGCCACACGCTGGTCATAGATGGCAAGGTCTACAAACTGTCGCTGCTGCCATCGGGTATCGTGCGGGGCGGCAAGCTGTCGGTCATCGGCAACGGTGTGGTCCTGGACCCCTGGCATTTAATCAAAGAAATCGACCAGTTGCGCGAACAGGGCGTCACTGTCACGCCCGAGACCCTGATGATCGCCGAAAACACGCCGCTGATCCTGCCGATCCATGGCGAGTTGGACCGCGCGCGGGAAGAGGCCTCGGCCAAGGGAACCAAGATCGGCACCACAGGACGCGGCATCGGCCCGGCTTATGAAGACAAAGTCGGTCGCCGTGCCATTCGTGTCGCCGATCTGGCCGATGTAACAACGCTGGAAACCCGCGTCGACCGCGCGCTTGCGCACCAAGATGCGCTCCGTCGTGGCCTGGGCATGGAGCCCGTCGACCGCGATGCGCTGCTGACTGCGCTTCGCGATGTCGCGCCAGCCGTTCTGGAATATGCCGCACCCGTCTGGAAGGTGCTGGACCAGAAGCGCCGCGCTGGTAAACGCATTCTGTTCGAGGGCGCGCAGGGGGCGCTGCTCGACATCGACTTCGGCACCTATCCCTTCGTGACGTCCTCCAACGTCATCGCGGGTCAGGCCGCTACCGGCACAGGAATGGGACCGGGCGCGATCGACTTCGTTCTGGGCATCGTCAAGGCCTATACGACCCGCGTCGGCGAAGGCCCGTTTCCGGCAGAACTGGACGATGCCGACGGTCAGCGTCTGGGCGAGCGCGGGCACGAATTCGGAACGGTAACAGGCCGCAAGCGCCGTTGCGGCTGGTTCGACGCCGTGCTGGTGCGGCAGACCTGCGCCACATCGGGCGTCAATGGGATCGCGCTGACCAAGCTGGATGTGCTCGACGGGTTCGAGACGCTGAAAATCTGCACCGGGTACGAGCTGGACGGCAAGACCATAGATCATCTGCCGTTCGCGGCGGACGCACAGGCGAGGTGCAACCCGATCTACGAGGAAATGCCCGGCTGGTCGCAATCGACCGAAGGTGCGCGCAGCTGGGCCGACCTGCCCGCGGAGGCGATCAAATACGTCCGCCGTGTGGAAGAGTTGATTCAGTGCCCCGTCGCCCTGCTTTCCACTTCGCCAGAACGCGAGGATACGATCCTGGTAACCGATCCGTTCGAGGACTGACCCATGGCCTTGTCACACAAGACCCGAAAGCGTCTTTCGCTTCTCATCCTCGTCGTCGGGCTGCCGCTGTATATCGTGTTGGTCGTCGGGATCATGGGGATAATCTACGACCGCTGGGGGCAGCCGCCGCTGCTCATCGAGCTGGCAATCTATATCGTGCTGGGCGTGGTGGCGTTCTTCCCGTTGAAACCGATCTTTCTGGGCACAAGTCGCGAAGATCCGGATGCGTCTGAAGGTGATGCCGATTGATCCGTTGCATGGATGTGCCGTTATGCTGCGATCAGTGGCCCGGGTGTCTTGTGTCTTGCCCGACATCAAGGCCAGAGCCTCACCTTCAAACTGCTGATTTTGCCGGTTTGCAGGCCTGGAGTTGATGGGCGCGATGCGGTTGCTGATTGCGGGCGACTCTGCCTGGGCTGTCTGCCATGGCAAACCCGCTGACCGATGCGATCGAAGACCTATATGATGGTCACACCCGAGGTCCACAGCGCAGGGGCTCTGCCCGGTTGTCGACTTGCGGCTACGGCATGTCGAAGCCTCGATCGGGTTCAGCAGCATCCATATACCCGATGGCGAGTGCTCCAACAGCACGAATGACCCGTTGATCATGAGCGTCTCGAGGCAAAGTTCCCGAGCAGCGCGCATGAAGTTTGGCGCTCTCAGCCCAGAAGTCCGGCGATTTCCCTCCACGATCGACGGGTCCGGGCCATTCAAGCAGCAACTGGCGCTATGCGGAAATCGTCGACACTATCCAGACGTCGTATGCCAATCCGGTTTTTTGGCTGGCCGAGGAGATTTTTTCCAAGACAACAGACCGTGTCGCCGCCTTAGGCTGATTTGGCGCGAGATTATGTCAACCTGACACATCCGAAAGACCGGTTTGCAAGTCCGGTTTGACTGGGCGGCACAAGTCAGCACCCACCTTTTGACAAGACCAACTACGAAACCCGATAGGACAAATGAAAAGGCCCCGCCGGTTGCACGACGGAGCCTTCTGAAGTTGATTTCCGCAGGTTCAGCCCGCGCGACGCTCGGCCTGATCGGAATAGCGGCTGTCGGTGGCCAGGGCGAATGTGCCCCGGCTAACCTTGCGGATCGTACCGTCACGCAGAAGCTGACCGAAACCACGCAGACCATCTTCGCGGCTCAGGTCGTCGACCGCTTCGGCAGCCAGATGCAACAGACGGGGGCGCGAGAAATTGTCCTGCCCCATGACCTTGGCGCTGTAGACCGCAGCGGCCTCCAGAATGTCGGCCAGATCGCTGGCGCCGACATCGGCTGCGAAGGCTTCGAAGTCTTCAGCTCCCATCAGCGCGTCGTCACGAACTTCCATCTCGGCGGTGCGCGGCGCGCGGCGCGGCTGAACCGGAGCGGGCTCGGCGGCAGGTGTGGCGTCTTCGACCCGCTGTTCCGACACCAAGACCAGCGGTGCAGGGCGTTCGGGGCGCGGGGTGGAGCGGCCTTCGGCGGGGACCTTGCGTCGCGGACGAACTGTGCTGGCAAGATCGGCGCGATAGGCACCGGTATCGTCTTGGTCTTGTGTCTCGACAGGACCGTCGGCACGACGGGCGGCCACGGCGGCTTTCAGGTGCGAGATGTTGGCATGGCGGCGCGACGTGTCCTCGCCCGACAGACGGCTGTCTGTGGCGGCGAACAGACGTTCCATGTCGGGGTCCGAAGGGACTGCGGCGCGTTCTTCTTCATCTTCCACCAGATCGCCGCCGCTTTCTGAACTCGGATCGTTTTCGGCGACCGGATGGGCAAGATCTTCCTCGGCATCTTCCACGACGGGATCGTCATGCTTCGGCGCAGAGTCTTTGATGACGGCATCATGCTCGGCATCGTCGTCCTGCAGGGCGGCCACGAGATCTGCGTCGTCGTCCTCGTCGTCCATCCCGAGAATCGAGCTTACGATACCGTCATTTTCATCTTCGGCCGTCAGGTCATCGCCCTCGTCCAGACGGATCGCGGCCAGTTCGGCCATCAAGTCATCGTCTTCATCGGCCGCGTTTTGCGTGGCAGCTTTTTCCGTGGCCGGGATCGCCGTTTCGCCCGTCGCATTGATCGGATCAAGGGTCAGTTCGGCTTCGATGGCGGCCAGTTCGGCCATCAGCTCGTCACCTTCATCCTCGTCGGATGCAGCAACATCTTCGGCCACTTCGGGCGGCGCAGCTTGTACGGAAGACGCATCTTCTGCCTCAAGCTCGGTTGTTTCCACGACGGCGGCATCTTCCTCGGCGGCCCGCTTGGCCGCAGCCTCGGCGCGGCGAATTTTCCGGATCCGTATCCGGCGGGGCACGGCGGCTTCGGCATCTTCCCCATTGGAGGGGTCCGTATCGTCTTCGACCTGTGCGTCGTTTTCCTGATCGTCGGTCTCGGTCCCGCTTCCGGCAGCTTCGACGGGCGTGCTGTCCTCGGTAATGACTGTCTCAGGGGCGGCGGGTTCAATCGCCTCCTCGGTCGGTTCGATTTCGGCAGGCTTATCCAGATCGGACGACAGTATGGCAGCCAGATCAGCGGCCATCGTGTCCTCGCCGTCCGCTTCCTCTGACCCATCATCCTCCACGGTAGCATCGGTCGGCAGATCGTCATCCTCCACGGTAGCATCGGTCGGCAGATCGTCCAGCGCATCGGCGGCAAACGCAGCGGCAAGCGTGTCGTCTGCCATCGGCGCGTCGTCGTAGCCGTCATCCTCGTAGGACGCATCATCCATCATGTCGTCGGCATGTTCATCTTCGGCATAGACAGCGGATGACTGGCGATCAGCTTCGACCACACCACGGATACGCGCCAGTTTCGCTGCAACACTGTCGGAAGCGTCCGCAACATCGGCTTGAACTGCATTTTCGTCCGGCCCTGCCGATACGGTATCAGCCTCAGGCGCATCGTCCTGTCCGGTGTCAATCTCGCCGCTCCTGCCTTCTGTGGCGACGTCGTCTTTTTCGGCGGCGTCAGCTTCGGATACCGCTTCAGCCTTATCGGCCAGTACCATGGCTGCGATATCGGCGGGGGCTTCGCGGGCATCGAATGCGGCTGAAACCGCATCGGCGGCAGGCATCGCCGATGGACGCAGCAGTATGCCGCCGTCTTCGGGCTTGGCCTCGACCGATTGCTTGGCGCGGGTTTCCGCAATCATGCGCAGCATTGCCATATCCGGGGTAGGAGGTTCCGCACCGAAGAATCGGTCATCCGCAGCAAGATCCCGGAAATATTCCGCGATGCCTGTCATCGTACTGAACGGATCGTCAAACCCTTCCAGGGTGCAGGAAAACGTGCCGTAGGCAACGGTGAGAATCTTTTTGTCGGGGACCATCGGGGCGCCTCCACTTTATTCCCGCGAGGGAATCCTGTTTCACTTCACCTTGCACATAAACAAACGATTCCATTCAAATCGTGCCCGGATCGGGACCATTTGACGATGCCGAGGGCGGATTCTTGCCAGATTCGAAACGAATTGGTCTCATTGACGACATACCTCCAACCCTGGAAGGGCAAACACTGGTCGGTGGGGCGCCTGTTACCATCCGAACCCTTGAAGAAGCTTTAAGTCGCGCGCCCCGTCTCATTGCGGTGGATGGCGGTGCAGATGCCGCACTTGCCGCAGGCATGGTTCCCGAAACAGTGATCGGCGACCTCGATTCGATCTCGGATGCCGCACGTTCTGCTTTTGCGGACCGCCTGCATCACATCGCCGAACAGAATAGCACAGATTTTGCCAAGGCGCTGCGCATCAGTCCCGCAGCCCTAACCATTGCGGTGGGGTTCATCGGTGCACGCGTCGATCATTTTCTGTCGTGTTTGACCGAAATGGTTCGTAGCGGTGCGAATTGCGTGCTTTTGGGCGAAGAAGACTGCATATGCATCGCGCCGCCTTCGCTTGATCTGGCACTGAAGGCCGGTACGCGCCTGTCGCTCTGGCCGATGGGTCCGGTGCGCGGCACGTCCGAGGGGCTGCGCTGGCCGATCGACGGATTGGAGTTCGGTCCCACCATGCGTACCGGAACCTCGAATGAAGTCATCGGGCACGTGCGTTTGCGACTGGACGGGCCAATGGCGCTGATCCTTCCGTCGGATGTACTGCCAACCCTGCTCAAATCGCTGGACGCAACCCCTCGCGGAGCGGCGATCTCCCGTCTATAAGACAGCGACGATCTTAAGGAGCGCAGCGATGTCCGCCACACCGAACCCTATCGACATGGCCAAATACGTTTCGGCCCGCCGCGCGCTGGACTATGTTCAGGACGGCATGCGGGTCGGCCTGGGAACCGGATCCACCGCCGCCTGGATGGTTCGCTGTCTGGGCGAAATGATCCGTCAGGACGGTTTGCGCGTGACCGGCGTGCCGACTTCGACACGCACGGCGGAACTGGCGCGTCAATGCGGTGTTCCGATTGCCACGCTGGAAGACGTGAAGTGGTTGGACCTGACGATTGACGGTGCCGACGAATTCGACCCCGATCTGGCGTTGATCAAAGGCGGCGGTGGCGCACTGTTGCAGGAAAAGATCGTTGCGACAGCCTCGGATATGATGGTCGTCATTACCGATAAGTCAAAACAGGTCGATCATCTTGGCGCTTTTCCCCTGCCGGTGGAGGTCATTCCCTTCGGCTGGCAGACTACCAAGGCGTTGATCGAGGAATCGCTGATCGGCATGGACGTCGCGGGCCGGTCGGTCACCCTGCGCCTGAACCGCGATGCGTCGTATCGCACAGACGAGGGCAACCTGATCCTCGATCTTCATCTGCGTCGTATCGGTAATCCGCGGCAACTTGCGCTTGTGCTGAACCAAATACCCGGTGTGGTCGAGAATGGGCTGTTTCTGGATATCTGCGACGTGGTGATCATGGGCGATGCGGATGGCGGTGTCGAAGTGCGCGATATCAACAATGGAACCGTGACCTACGAAAAGGTCGATATCCAGGACGATGACAACATCTTCGTGGCGATCGCGGACTGAGGTGCGGCAAGGCCGCATCCGTAATCCGACGAGGCCGCGTGCGGTGCGCGCCCGCGCAGATATCCCACCACGGCGACATTCCCGGAAGGATCTACAATGAACTTCGACTATGACCTCTTCGTTATAGGTGGCGGCTCGGGCGGTGTGCGGGCCGCGCGACTGACGGCACAGGATGGACACAAGGTCGGCTTGGCGGAACAAAGCCGCATGGGCGGCACCTGTGTCATTCGTGGCTGCGTTCCGAAGAAGCTCATGGTCTTTGCCTCGGGCTATGCCGAACTGATGCAGCAGGCGAAAGACTACGGCTGGGATGTTTCGAACGGTAAATTCGACTGGCCGCATTTCATCACGCATCTCAATGCCGAACTGGATCGGCTCGAACAAATCTATCGCACGAATCTACAGAAGGCAGGCGTCACGATCCACGATCAGCGTGCCGTGCTGATGGACGCGCATACCGTTGAATTGGCTGACGGCACCACCTACACCGCCAAACACATTCTTGTTGCCGTGGGCGGTCATCCGATACTGCCAGACATAAAGAACGCCGATCTTGGAGTTATGTCGGACGACCTGTTCAATCTGCCCGAGCTTCCGAAAAAGATGCTGATCGTGGGCGCAGGCTATATTGGCTGCGAATTCGCGGGCATATTCAACGGCCTCGGGTCAGAGGTCAGCATGTTCGTGCGCAGCGCACAGATCCTGCGCGGATTCGACGAGGAGGCGAGGGGCCATATCGGCGACGCGATGCAGCAGCGTGGCGTCAGGATTCACACCGGCTGCGCCCCGATGAAAATCGAAAAGCGCGGCGACCGGATTTGGGTAAAGGGTTCCAACGGCCACGAAGAGGAGTTCGATCTGTTGGTCTGGGCGACGGGTCGCAATCCGAATACCGGCGGGTTGGGTCTGGCAGAGTTGGGCGTCGAGCTGGAGCGGCGGGGTGAAATTTGCGTCGACGAGTACAGCCAGACCGCCGTTCCGTCGATCTATGCGATTGGCGACGTGACAGGCCGCGTCGAATTGACGCCCGTGGCGATCCGCGATGGTGTCGCGTTTCACCAGACCGTGTTTCAGGGCAACAAGACCCCCGTCGATCATGCGCTTGTCCCCACAGCGATCTTTACCCAGCCCGAGATGGGCACCATTGGCCTGACCGAGGAAGAAGCCTGCGAACAGGAACCGACGCTGGTCTATGCCACCGCTTTTCGCCCCATGCAGACGACTTTCGTCGGCGGAGAGGAGCGGATGCTGTTCAAGATGCTGGTCTCGAAAAAGACCGACAAGGTACTGGGCATCCACATCGTCGGCCCCGGTGCGGGAGAGATGATCCAGTTCATCGGCATTGCCCTGAAGATGGGAGCGACCAAGGCGGACTTCGACAGGACCTGCGCCGTCCACCCGACGATGGCCGAGGAATTGGTGACGATGACACACCCCGTGCGGGACCTTGCTTGATATGTTAGGTCGCGGGACCAATCTGTAACACCACGTGATAGAATAAATGGAATGAAGGGACGATCCTGATGGCAGGTAGCGGAGGCCCCTGGGGGGGCAGCGGGAAATCCGGTGGCGGGGACGGCGACGACCGGGACGCCTCGCAGCGTCCGAATGGCGGGCGCCGCCCCCCGAACCGAGGTCCGCAAGGCGTGCCGGAAATCGACCAGCTGATGAAAAAGGGGCAAGACCAGCTCCGGGTTCTCATGGGCGGTCGCGGTGGCGGCAACCCCAACGGCGGTGGCAGCGGTGGGGGCGGGTTCGAACTGAACCGCGCGACTATCGTGATCGGCTTGCTGGGGGTTCTCCTGATCTGGCTGTTCATGTCGTTCTATCGCGTGCAGGCCGATCAGCGTTCGGTCGAGTTGTTTCTGGGCAAATTCTCCGATGTGGGCGCACCCGGTCTGAATTTCGCGCCATGGCCTATTGTTACCAAGGAAGTTCTCTCGGTCACGTCCGAGCGCACGGTGGCCATCGGTGTCAACCGCGGCAACCGCGACGAACAGGGCCTGATGCTGACTGGCGACGAGAATGTCGTCGACATCGACTTCCAGGTCGTCTGGAACATCAATGACCCGGCCGAATATCTGTTTAATCTGCGCGACCCGGAGCAGACGATCCGCGCCGTGTCCGAATCCGCCATGCGTGAAATCATCGCCCGGTCGGATCTGGCACCGGTCCTGAACCGGGACCGGGGCATCATCGCCGAAGAACTTCGGACTCTGATCCAGGCCACGCTCGAAAGCTACGATTCGGGCATGCAGGTCCTTCGGGTCAACTTCGACCGGGCCGATCCGCCCGAGCAGGTGATCGACGCCTTCCGCGAGGTGCAGGCCGCCGAGCAGCAGCGCAACCGTCTCCAGTCCGAGGCCGACCGCTATGCCAATCAGGTGCTCGCCGGCGCGCGGGGTGAAGCCGCACAGCTTCTCGAAGAGGCTGAAGGCTACCGCGCCCGCGTCGTCAATGAAGCCACCGGTGAAGCCAGCCGTTTCACTTCGGTTCTGACGGAGTACTCCGCCGCGCCCGAGGTCACCCGCAAACGTCTCTATCTGGAAACTATGGAACAGGTGCTGGGCGACGTCGACAAGATCATCATCGACACCAGTGTCGGCGGCAGCGGCGGTCAGGGTATCGTGCCCTATCTGCCTCTCAACGAACTGCGCGGTACGCGTAACGAGGAAAACAACTGATGAAACGGACAGCATATCTCCTGCCGATCGCAGCACTAATTCTCGTGGCGATCTTCTCTTCGGTCTTCGTGGTCGACGAACGCCAGAAGGCGCTGGTGCTGCAATTCGGTCGCGTCGTTGACGTCAAGCAAGATCCGGGGATCGCCTTCAAGATCCCCTTGATCCAGGACGTCGCCTACTATGACGACCGCATTCTGTCGCGCGATATTGACCCGATGGAGGTCACTCCCAGCGACGATCGTCGCCTCGTGGTCGACGCTTTCGCGCGCTATCGAATCGCCGATCTGCTCCAGTTCCGGGAGGCCAATCCGACGGGCGGAACCGAACAGGCGGAACAGCGTCTGGACGATATTATCCGGTCGCAGATGCGCGAAGTCCTGGGTTCGGTGTCCTCGAACGAGATCCTGTCGGAAGACAGGGCCGCGCTGATGCTGCGGATCGCATCGGCTTCGCGGACGCGGGCGGCAAACCTTGGGTTGCAGGTCATCGATGTGCGCCTCAAGCGCACCGATCTGCCGCCGCAGAACCTCGACGCGACCTTCGCCCGGATGCGGGCTGAACGCGAACGCGAAGCTGCTGACGAGATCGCGCGCGGTGAAGAAGCCGCACAGCGCATCCGCGCCCAGGCCGACCGTACCGTGATCGAGCTGACGTCCGACGCAGGCCGTGAAGCAGAGATCGTCCGAGGCGAGGCAGATGCCCGTCGTAACAGCATCTTCGCCGAAGCCTTCAGCAGCGACCCGGAGTTCTTTGAGTTCTATCGTTCGCTGACGGCGTATACGCGGGCGCTGCAGGGTTCGAACTCGACGCTCGTTCTGTCGCCGGACTCGGAGTTTTTCGACTATCTGCAGACAGACGGTATTGCGGGCAGTTCCGGCGCTGCACAGCGCGAGATCGGTTCGGCTCAGCCCGCGCTTCTCCCAGCATCATCGCAGGAGGCGACCGCCCCCGCAGACGATTCCACTGCGCCCGAAGATGACGCAACCGCACCTGCGGACAACGCAATCGCACCGGACGATTCCACTGCACCCGCAGGCGACGCTGCCGTGCCTGCGGAAGGTGTCACGGCTGGCTCCGGCAACTAGTCCGTCACCATGGCAAACTGAACGGGCCGCTTTCACAGGTCGGCCCGTTCCACCTGGCAGACACGGCTCCGTAATGCGGCGGCCGTTTTTTCTTCACCCTTGGCGCGCGGATGCGAAGGTTGTAGTTTGGACCTGACCTCTCACGCGAGTGTGATGGCGAGTGCGTTGAAAGTTTGGCAACCGATGCGAACATGCAACGGACCCGGGGCCCGGCAGCGTCAGTTCAATCGGGACTCCAATTTGCTCTGCCAAGGGCATGAACAGGTATCTCAGGAGGGACCTTCCTTGACTACAGACACGAATCCGCAATTGTCAGTCACCGCTGCGCTTCGCGCGCTGACGACGCTCGTGATGGGGCTAGCGATGCTGGTCGCATCCAGCCTAGCGGCTGTTGCGCAACGCGCTCCCGACACATTCGCCGATCTTGTCGATCAGGTTTCTGGCGCGGTCGTGAACATCACTACGAATACCTCGATTGCCGCCGCCGATCAGGGTCCGAATTCAGGCAGCCCGCTGGAGGATTTCTTCGAGGAATTCCGCCGCCGCAATTCGCCCGACGGGAATGTACCCGAGATGCCTCGACGTCGTGGCAGTGCGCTCGGTTCCGGGTTCGTGATCAGTGAAGACGGCTATATCGTAACCAATAACCACGTGATCGCGAATGCGGACGAGATCATGATCGAGTTCTTCTCGGGTCAGGAACTGCCTGCCGAGATCATCGGCACCGACCTCAACACCGATCTTGCCCTGCTCAAGGTCGAATCCTCCGAACCGCTGCCTTTCGTCTCATTCGGCGACAGCAAGGCTATGCGGACAGGCGACTGGGTCATGGCCATGGGCAATCCGCTGGGTCAGGGCTTTTCGGTCAGTGCGGGCATAGTATCGTCTTTGGGACGGGAACTTCAGGGCGCATATGACGACTTTATCCAGACCGACGCCGCGATCAACCGCGGCAACTCGGGCGGTCCGCTGTTTAACATGGACGGTCAGGTGATCGGGGTGAATACCGCCATCCTGTCGCCCAATGGCGGCTCGATCGGTATCGGGTTTGCGATGTCGTCAAATGTCGTCAACAATGTCGTGGGCCAGTTGCAGGAATTCGGCGAGACCCGCCGCGGCTGGCTGGGCGTGCGCATTCAGGATGTGGATACGGAACTGGCCGATGCGCTGGGTCTTGAAACCGCGCGCGGTGCCCTTGTGACAGATGTGCCGGAGGGGCCTGCGTCCGAGGCCGGGATATTACCACGTGATGTCATCCTGACCTTCGACGGGATCGACATTGTGGACACCAAGCAGCTTGTTCGCACCGTCGGAAATGCACCGGTCGATACCGCCGTGCGGGTCGTGATCTTCCGCGACGGCGAAACGCAGACCCTTCTGGTTACGCTGGGTCGTCGCGAAGATGCGGAACGGACGATTCCTGCTTCGCTGCAGTCTCCTGATGAGGCAACCGAAAGCACGATCATGGGTCTGACCATCTCGACCCTGACTGATGAATTGCGGTCGCAACTTGGCCTGGAAGTCGATGTCGAAGGTCTGGTCGTATCCAACATCGAAGAGGATTCGGCAGCCTTCGAAAAAGGCCTCCGCATCGGCGACGTGATCGAGGAGGCGGGACAGGTTGCCGTCGGAACCCTTTCCGATCTGGAAGACAGGATTGCCGAAGCCCGCGATGCCGGCCAGAAGTCTTTCCTTCTGCTGATACGTCGCGGGGAGGACGCCCGGTTCGTGGCACTGCCGCTGGACGGGGAATAACCTTATACCATGAATTTCAGCCTTCGGGTTTGAAGCAATGTGTAAAACGGGCGTCTTTGGGCGCCCGTTTTCACAACTGGCGCCAGACCCATGCCCCGCTGAACACGACGGCCACCAGAATTGGTTGATGAATCAGATACAGGCTCAATGCGTGGCGCCCCGGCCAGGCCAGCGCTTCGGCCAATTGACCCGGCTGCTTGGGCCCCCACTGCATCAGTCTGCCTCCCCCGGCCTGTCCGAAGGCCAGCCCCGCCAGCAAAGGTGCAAGCCATGGCACCAACGGTTCATAGTCGATTGACGGTGGCACCCATGTGCCCAGGCCGGTCCACATCCACCATGCTCCGTCCAGCGCGGGCGTTCGCAACATCGGTGCCAGCCAGAATACGGCTGCGGCTGCCGCCAGCGTGACGACCCAGTGGGCCCGCAGAAACAGAAGTCCGATAAGTGACGTGAGAGCGATGGAATGAAGAATGCCGAACCGCACCCAGGCCCCGGGCACAGCAAAATAGGTCGCAAGACTGACCCCCGCCGCGGCCACGATCAACACGGCCAGACGCTTGAAATAGGACCGGGCCCGGAAGCGCGACCCATGCGCCAGCCACAACGAGAACCCGACCAAGAACAGAAAGCTGCCGGCAATGGTGCGGGCCGAGATGTCCCATAGACCGCCGAAGGTCGTGCCGGGCGGGACCAGTCCCAGCACCTCGAAGTCGCGTCCGAAATGAAAGATGGCCATGGCAACGAAAGCCAGCGTCCGCATCCAATCGACCGCGATCAGACGCCCTTTGGTGATAATCATATGCCGTTCCGTCCCAGTTCGACCAATCCAAGTGTCTGTGCCGAGGTTTTCGATAACATTCCACTTTCCAGACCGCGAGCTGCCTGGAATGTCCGCACGGCCTTTCGGGTCGGCGGATCGTACATGCCATTTATATCGCCCGAGTATAATTCCCGAGCCGCCAGGGCGCGTTGAATCTGTGCAATGAAGGCCGGGTCGCCGTCGCGCAGCGCGCAGGGGATTTCGAACCAGTTTTCGCCCCGTTCCTGCACGATGCGTGTCGACGTCAAGGTACGGAACCGCGCAGGCTCCACCACTATACCGTCGGAGTTCCGAACTTCGGCACTCTCCAACCGCTGTTCTGTCACCGTTTCCAGAATGGCGGGCGTCACACCAAGCGCATGGCAAGTGCCAGGCAGAGCATTGCTAGGACCGATCGTCCTGGTCACAGGCTCGACCGTGGAAATACCGCAAGCCGTCATCAGCAAGAGAAGGGGGGTCGTTCGGAGCATATGCACGGGCCTCGAGGCGCGATCTGTCGCCGCGCGTTCATGCGACCTTAAACTAAGTGCCGCCAAGGACAAACATTAGCAGATACGAGGTTGTCAGATCGGCCGGATCGCCCCTGCGGGTTGTTGCGCATACGTCACCACCTCGCTAACCCACAAGATGAAAATCGCAGGAGTTCCCATGCCCAAGATCACCTACATCGAGCACGGCGGCAAAGAGCATGTCGTCGACGTCCCCACCGGCCTGACCGTGATGGAAGGCGCGCGTGACAACAACATTCCCGGTATCGAAGCCGATTGCGGCGGGGCCTGCGCCTGTTCGACCTGCCATGTTTATATCGCGCCCGACTGGGTCGAGAAGCTGCCTGCCAAGGACGCGATGGAGGAAGACATGCTGGATTTCGCCTACGAGCCTGACGCCACAAAGTCTCGCCTGACGTGCCAGATAAAGGTGACGGATGCACTGGACGGATTGGTGGTGCAGATGCCGGAAAAGCAGATTTGATCCGTCTGGCGGTTCTCGCGACGCTCGTCTTGTCCGGACCCGCCGCCGCATGTCTTGCCCCGCCACCTGCGGACGTCATCAGAGGCAGTCTGGTCGAGGCCGCAGAAGCTGAGCCCAATGCTGCGTGGTATAGCACTCCGACCGGCATCTATGGTCATGGCATTATGGGGTCGGTCCCGGATGCACGTGATTTGGTTGCTAAAATTGCGACGGAAGATGGGGGCTGCCGCATTGTCATAACACAAGCAGGCGATGGGCACGTATTCGAGGATACCGCCCCGCGACTGGTCGACGTGACGGGCGACGGAACCCCGGAAATCATCGCCGTCCGGTCCAGTCTTGATCGTGGTGCGCAGCTGGTCATCTATCAGCACAGAGATCGCGCCCTGATCGAAATCGCCGCCACTCCCTATATCGGGAAACGCAACCGCTGGTTGGCTCCAGCCGCAGCGGGCGATCTGGATGGCGACAGATATGTCGAGATCGCCTATGTCGACCGGCCCCATTTGGCCAAGATCCTGCGCATCTGGCGTTATGCCGCCGGCGACTTCCGCGAGGTTGCGGCCGCAACCGGGCTGACCAATCATGCTATCGGCGATGAAGTCATCCACGGCGGCTTGCGCGACTGTGGGCAGGGACCGGAAATCGTTCTGTCGGACGCCGACCGGTCTCGGATGCTGGCCGTAACCTATGACGGGCGGACAATCCGCGCGCGCGGAATTGGTTTGTGGTCCAACGCTGCGGCAAAAGATGCCGTGGCCTGCCGCCGATGATACCGGACGTGCCGTCTGTGCTTCCGCAGGGAGCGGGGATCGGCGCGCTTGACCGTCCGGAAAGGCAGATCTAGCGGCCCGGCCCGCACAGCCGGACTAACGCCTGATGGACCTGCGTCCCCGGCGGCGTCAGACCCCCAGATCAGGCAGCGGGCAGTCCAGCGCGTCGTTGCCGATCTTCCGTGTCACGAGGTCCTGCGACGGATCGGCTCCGGACAGGCGTGCGCGATACTCGCCGCCGTCGCCCTCCAGAAAGTTCCAGCATTGCGACCCTGGATCATTGTCATAGATGAAGCAGATTTCACCCGCTGCATTCTCGAACCAGATGCCGCGCTGACACTGGCCGTCCTCGAATGCCCAGATGACGCGCTTGTCGTCGAAATACTGTTCTGCTCCGAATGCTTCCCCGAAGCGATTGAAATACAATGTCTTGCCGGTCACGATCTGGGCGAATTCATCCGCAGTCATGATGCGTTCCGCAAAAGCGGGTGCGGCAAACAAGGTCAGGCTGATCAGCAATGGATAGGTTAGAAACGAATGCATCGACTTCTCCTTTGTGAACACTTTTGCCGCAGGTGACCGCCGTGTCCATCCCGAGGGTGGCGCAGGCAGCCCGCCTTGGAGTGATTTCCGGGACTGTCATGGGTCGACCGTCAGCAGTGCACCGCTGAGAACGATTGAAAATGACAGTCTCCGATCAGCGACATCGGCGTATGATAGGCGCGTATTCTGCGGAGCGATTGGCGCGCATCGCCGCCCCGCGTCTTGCGACACATCAGGGAACAGCGCAAACAGAAGGCTCGGCGTCGCAATCGCACGCCGGGACGCGCCGTCTCCATTCTAGGCTCGCGGTGACGACAGGAAGGATGCGGCATGCTGGATCACGATAAGACAGACGGCGACGGGACGGGCCAATCCGGCAAGGGCGTCTGGAAATCCGGCAAGGGCCGGGGGCGGGCGACGCCGAAGGGGCGGCAATACGACGATGTTGCACTCGCCGAAGTGCGGGCGCTTCTGGGCGACCGGCCGCGACGGCGCGATCTGCTGATCGAGTTCCTGCATCTGATCCAGGACGAATACGGTCACCAATCTGCAGCCCACCTTCGCGCGCTGGCCGAGGACATGCGCCTGTCGATGGCCGAAGTCTGGGAGGTCGCGACTTTCTATGCCCATTTCGATCCGCTGCGCGAAAACGACCCGGTGCCGCCTGACCTGACGATCCGCGTCTGCGACTCGCTGTCGTGCGAATTGGCGGGATCGGAGACACTGATCGCGGCGCTGGAATCGGGCCATGATCCCGCGAAGGTTCGTGTGCTGCGCGCACCCTGCATGGGCCGCTGCGATACCGCGCCGGTGCTGGAGATCGGCCACCGCCACATCGACCACGCGACGCCGGAGTTGGTGGCCCAGACGCTTGAGGCGGGCGATCTGCACGCCGTCATCCCAGACTACGAAGACCTCGCCGCCTATCTCGCCGGGGGCGGGTACGTGCGGCTGACCGACCTGCGCGCGGGTGGCGACTGGCAGGCCGTGCAGCAGACGATTGCCGACAGCGGCTTGCGGGGCCTGGGCGGGGCGGGCTTTCCGTCGGGAAAGAAATGGGGCTTTGTGCGCGGCAATGCGGGCCCGCGCTACATGGCCGTGAATGGCGACGAGGGCGAGCCGGGCACCTTCAAGGACCGTTACTATCTTGAACGTGTGCCGCACCTCTTCCTCGAGGGCATGCTGATCGCGGCCTGGGCGGTCGAGGCGGAGCGTGTCTATCTGTATATGCGCGACGAATATCCGGCAGTGCTGCACATCCTTGCTACCGAAATCGCGGCCCTCGAAAGGGCGGGTCTGATCGAACCGGGCTACGTCGATCTGCGCCGCGGTGCGGGTGCCTACATCTGTGGCGAGGAATCCGCGATGATCGAGAGCATCGAGGGCAAGCGCGGCCTTCCCCGTCACCGCCCGCCCTACGTGGCGCAGGTCGGGCTGTTCGGGCAACCCACGCTGGTCCACAACATCGAGACCTGCCACTGGATCGCCCGTATCCTGCGCGAAGGACCGGAGATTCTGTCATCGGTCGAAAGGAATGGCCGCAAGGGTCTGCGCAGCTATTCGGTGTCCGGTCGCGTGGCCGATCCGGGCGTGCACCTTCTGCCCGCCGGGTCGACGGTCCGCGACGTGATCGCAGCGGCGGGCGGCATGGCCGACGGCCACATGTTCAAGGCCTATCAACCCGGAGGTCCGTCGTCAGGCCTGCTGCCTGCGTCGATCGACGATGTGCCACTGGACTTCGACACGCTGCAACCGCTGGGCAGTTTCATCGGTTCGGCGGCCGTCGTCGTTCTGTCCGACCACGACAGGGCGCGCGATGCCGCGCTGAACATGCTGCGCTTCTTCGAGGCGGAAAGCTGCGGTCAGTGCACGCCATGCCGCGTGGGCTGCGAAAAGGCCGTCAAGCTGATGCAGGCCAAGATCTGGGATACGGGCCTTTTGGAAGAGGTCAGTCAAGCCATGGTCGACGCCTCGATCTGCGGTCTGGGGCAGGCCGCGCCAAACCCGATCAGACTGGTGATGAGGCACTTCGCCGAGGAAGTCGGAGGTGGCGTCGCGCCAATGCCCGACAGCGACGGATATGATACGAACGATGCGCTGGACGGTTGACCCGCAGCCCGTCAGTTACGATAGGCGCGACAGATGCAGCCCGCCGCGCTGATCGCGCGACAAAGTTCGAGCGCCTGCGACCGGTTCTCCGCTCCGACCCGTGCGGCGATAATCGGTGGCAAAGAACCCCGCCGGGGCTGTGGGACGAGCTGCAACCGCGAGGCGGGCGCGACGCGGCGGCAAGACGGGTTCAACGCATCATAGGCAGAACGGGCGCGAGTGGGGTTCAACCCGTATCCAACCTGCACTCCCCATGGTGACAACGGCGGTTCGGGGGCGGCCAAGGGTGTAATCCGGCGGTTGGCGGCCATCGCGACGCAGGCGGCCTGGAACGGCCTGTTGTCGTCCAGGGCGAAGGTCAGCCCGATTGGCGGATCGTCGCGCCATCTCTCGGCGGTATGGCCTGTGACGATGCGGACGTAATCGACGGTTTCTCGGGCCAGTCCGCCGGTTCCCGCTATCCAGCCTTCGACCCTCCGCTCACCCCCGTTGTAGCCAATGGCGGCCAATCCGAGGTTGCCATACCGGCGCGTCATCTCGGCCAGATAGGAGGCGGAGCTTTCGATGGATTGCGCCGGATTGAAAGCATCGGCCAACCCCCGCAACCGTGCGGTTGGCGCGATGAACTGTGCGATTCCCATGGCGCGGGCCGGGCTGACGGCATTCGGATCGAACCGGCTTTCCTGCCACAACAGGCGCGCGAGATAACCCGGCGGCAGGCCGTTCAGCCGCGCCTCGGCCTCGATCTGGAGGCAGACGTCGGCTTCGAAACTGACCGGCCGGATGCAGTATCGCTTGCCGCTCGCGCCCTCGGAACAGGCGATGGCCGACGGAGGGTCGGCCTGGACAGGGACCGCAAGCGCCAAGGTTATGGCAAACAGAGAGAAAGTGGCGCGTAACATGCACGAACGGTCGGGTCTGGGGACAGGGCTGTCAACTGCCCTTTCAGACGCACTTTCGCCGGACCGCGAGGCATATTAGGTGGGGTGTGAAAGGGTCGGTGCCATGTCGTTCTTCAAGAAGCTGAAAGACCGTCTGACGCGGTCGTCGTCGAAACTCGAAGAGGGGTTGGACGCGATCGTCGATGCGGGGGCCGACGATGCCGTCGAAGCGCGGCCTGTGCACGAGCCATTGCCAGATCCGGCTCCGGAACCGTCGGCCGAACCTCCCGCCACATCCGAAACACAAGCCTCGCCGCCCGCCTCGCACGTTCCGCTTGAGGATAATTCCCCCGTACCGGTTCCTGCTCCACCGGCAACGGCGCCGGCACCGATCCCTGCGTCTGCTACCCCGAACGTCGAACCCGACGCGCCGCGCCAAGACGCGCCGAAACCGGGTCTGCTGGGGCGTCTGGTCGGGCGCGCGCTGCCCTCGTCTGCCCCGCGCCGTGCCCTTGACGATGACATGCTGGAGCAGTTGGAGGAATTGCTGATCGCCTCGGATATGGGGGTTGAGACGGCGATGCGCGTCACCGCCAACCTTGCCGAAGGCCGTATGGGCAAGCGCCTGTCATCGGAAGAGATCAAACGCCTTCTGGCCACCGAGATCGCCCGGATCATGGATCCGGTCGCCCGCCCCATGCCGCTGACCGCGCACCGCCCGCAGGTGGTTCTGGTCGTCGGTGTGAATGGCTCGGGCAAGACGACGACAATCGGCAAGCTGGCAAGTCAGTTTCGCGCCGCGGGCAAGTCCGTCGTGATCGCGGCGGGTGACACGTTCCGCGCTGCTGCGGTGGAACAATTGCAGGTCTGGGGCGACCGTGCTGGTGTGCCTGTCATGGTCGCGCCTCAGGGTTCGGACCCAGCATCATTGGCGTTCGACGCGATGACCAGGGCCGAGGCGGACGGTGCCGACCTGCTGCTGATCGACACTGCCGGACGCCTGTCGAACCGCGCTGACCTGATGGAGGAACTGGCCAAGATCGTCCGCGTCATCCGCAAGAAAGACCCGAGCGCGCCACACAACACGCTGCTGGTTCTGGATGCCACGACGGGACAGAACGCCCTGACACAGGTGGACGTGTTCCAGAAACTGTCGGATGTGTCCGGCCTTGTCATGACCAAGCTGGACGGCACTGCCAAGGGCGGCGTTCTTGTCGCGCTGGCCGACCGTTTCGGGTTGCCGATCCATGCCATCGGCGTGGGCGAACAGATCGACGATCTGGACGCTTTCGACCCCGAGGAATTCGCCTCTGCCCTTGTGGGGCTGGACGTGTGATCCGCGCCATATCGGTCGCTTTGATGTCGGCCCCCTGGCTGTCGCAGCAACGCAAGCCGAAGCCGACAATGCCGGTGCGTGGGACAGCGATGCAAGACATGCTGCCGCACCCGCGCAGTCTGCAGGACGTCGGGATCGGTGGCATGGCCCCGGATTTGGCCGCCCGCAAGACTGACACGCCCGAAGCCCCATGATCCTGCACCTTGGGAAAAATCTGGACCCCCGCACCGCCAGGGAACGCAACGATCTTCTGGGGGTTGCTGGCATTTCGGACTGCGCCGATTGTCCCTTCGGGTTCATGGGTCATTTCGCCATCCCGTCGCGTGAACGCGATCTGCCGGTCGTGCGCCCCAGCTACTGCAAGACAGAGTTGGAGGGACGGGCGCCTGGACTGACGGAAGCGGCTTTCCGATGACTGAATGGATATTTGCCATTGAAGGCACCCCGGCGGGAAGGAACGCGGCACTTTGGCTGGCCCTGGCGGCGGCCTTTCTGCATGCGTTGTTCGGTGCACTGCAAAAGGGGGGGCGTTATGACCCATGGACCTCGCGCACTGCGATGGACGTGGCGATTTTCTGCATCGCAACCCCTGTGGCGCTGTTCGTCGTGCCATGGCCACCCCTGCGCCTTTGGTGGGTCCTGGTCGGGATGGTTATGATCCAGTTTCTCTACAAGGCACTGCAGGGCGCGACCTATCAGCGGGGCGCCTATACGGTCGTCTATCCGGTCGTGCGCGGGACCGGGCCTCTGTTTACCGTGCTGGGCGCGGGCGCGATTTTCGGCGAGACATTTACGGCATCGCAATGGCTGGGCGTCGCCATCCTGATTGTCGGATTGTTCGGCCTGTCGGCGTATAATCTGGCGAAGATCACCGTCAACCGGGCGACGCTGGGACCGGCACTGGGACTTGCCGTGCTGACCGGATTGATGGTGGCCGTCTATACGACATGGAACGCCTTCGGCATCCGGTCGGTGGCCGATCCGTTCACCTTCCTCGCGTGGTTCTTCATGCTGACATCCTGGGATTTTCCACTTATTGCAGCCCTCCGCGGCAAATGGCGCAAGCCCGAACCGCACCTGATCCGGCTCGGCCTGTTCGGAGGGATTATCGCTTTCGGGTCGTTCGGGTCGATCATGCTTGCCACGCGGCTCGACAGTGTGGGCGAGGCGGCGATCCTGCGCGAAACCTCGACCGTGTTTGCCGCACTGATCGGATGGGTCCTGCTGAAGGAATCGGTGGGTCCCCGCCGCCTGATCCTGATCTCGCTGATCGCGCTGGGCGCGGTGGTGGTGGAGTTCGCGGGCTGAAGCCCTTATGTGCCAACTCAAGCCACCCAATATTTGCGAGGACAGCCATGACCGACCGCCAGACCCCCGGATGGGTCAAGCCCTCACTGGAGCTTGGACCGGTCGCGTTGTTCTTCCTGGGGTACATATATCTGAAGGATGAGACCTTCACCGTCGGCGGCACCGAATACGCCGGGTTCATCGTGGTCACGGCCCTGTTCATTCCGCTGATTCTGGCTTCGACGGCGGCGCTCTGGTGGCTGACCGGTAAACTGAGCCAGATGCAGATCGTGACGGCGGTTCTGGTGACGGTTTTCGGCGGTCTGTCGGTCTGGCTGAACGACGAGCGGTTTTTCAAGATGAAGCCGACGCTGATCTATCTGTTGTTCGCCGCCGTGTTCTTTTTCGGGCTATGGCGCGGGCGCAGCTATCTGGCGATGGTCCTGTCCGAAACGCTGCCGCTGACGCATGAAGGCTGGATGCTTCTGACCAAGCGAATGGCATGGTTCTTCGTCGGACTGGCCGTCGCGAACGAAGTCATCTGGCGCACGATGTCGACGGACGCCTGGGTCAGTTTCAAGACCTTCGGCCTGCCGGTGGCGATGTTCGCATTCTTCATCGCGCAGGCAGGGTTGCTCAAGGCACATACCCCTGAGGAAAAGGTGGAGGAGGAGTAATCCCCCCCGCCTGAAGCCTTTTCAGTCCTTGCTGTCGTCGTCGGGCTTTTTCATCCGCTTGGTCGAAGGGGGCTTCTTGGGTTTTGCGACGCCGCGCCCGCGTTGACCGCCCTTGCGCAGACTGATCGAACTGTCCGACCGAAGACGCGCGGTGCGTTCCGACTTGGTTTCCTTCGGTTGATCCGGATGGCCGGGGCGGTGCGTGGGTTTGCCGGCGCGATCCCCGTCGCGGCGCGGCTTGTCGTCACGTCGGCCTTCACCCTTGTCCCACGGGCTGCGGTCGCCATCGCGCGACGGACGATCGGGGTTCCCGTCCCACGGCTTGCGCGGACCTGGACCGCTGCGTCCCGGACGATCGCCATCGCGGGCGGGTCGGGCCGAACGGTCGCCATCTTTTGCCCAGGGCTTGCGCGCGGCGGCAGGTTTTCTGCCGTCGCGTTGGGGCCTGTCCCCATCCCGCTGCGGTTTCGTACCATCCCGATTGGGTTTGTCGCCGAATTTCGACCGAGGTTTGCGGTCCCCATCGCGGGTCGGACGCGCGGTGCGCTCGGGGCGTGATCCGTCGCCGTCATTGCGTGTCACCGGCGGTTTGCCGGTGCGGGGACGGTCGGGTCGTGCGGCGCGCGCGGACCGGGCCTCGGCGGGGCTGACAGTCCGGGCCTTGGCGGGGCCGCGCGGTGCGTCCGACGTCTCGCGCCCGCGTCCCTTGTCGATCAGGCGATCGCCCGAAGACCGGGGTTTGCGCGGGCTATCGCCCTTGATGCCGCGTCGGTCGGCTTTCTCGTCTTCGGCCGCCGTCGAAACCTGCCGGCTTTCGGCCAATTCACCATCCCACGTGCCGCCAAGCTGTTCCTTCAGAACGCGGGGCTTCACTTCCTCGACCTCGCCAGCGGGCAGTTCGCCCAGCTGGAACGGCCCATAGCTGATCCGGATCAGCCGGTTCACATACAGGTCGACCGCGTTCATCGCCCGGCGGACCTCGCGGTTGCGGCCTTCGCGAAGCCCCACCGTCAGCCAGGCATTCGCGCCCTGCTGGCGATCGAGCGTGACCTGCATGGGCGCAAAATCCTCAGGGCCGTCCTCGCCCTCGACGGTGATACCGTCACGCAGACGCTGCAATGCCGCCTCGGCGGGTTTGCCATTCACCCGCACGCGGTATCGGCGCAGCCAGCCTGTCGACGGCAACTCCAACTGACGCTTCAGGTCGCCGTCGTTGGTCAGCAGCAGCAACCCTTCGGAGTTCAGATCCAGCCGCCCGACCGACAATACGCGCCCCAATTCTTCGGGCAGCGTCTCGAATACCGTCTCGCGATCTTTCTCGTCCCGCTCCGTCGTCACCAGACCGGCGGGCTTGTGGTATAGCCACAGTCTCGCGCCGTCCGCCTTGGGCAGTGGCACGCCGTCCACGGTGATCTTGTCGCCGGGCACGATGTTCGTCGCTACATTCGACACGGTGCGTCCGTTCACGGCGACGCGAAGGTCGGTCACCATAATCTCGGCATCCCGGCGCGACGCAAGGCCCGCGCGGGCGATTACCTTGGCGATCCGGTCGCCGGCTCTGTTCTGTTCATCGGTCATGGGCGCGCTCTACGCCTCTTGGGGCACGGGGGGAAGCGGCTTGCGTTGCGCGGGTCGTCGCGGCATCCCGGTGCCATGTTCCGTTCCTTCATGTCCGATGCCCTGTCCGAAGCCCGCGCCGCGGACCTGCGCGGCGAAGTGCCGGTGGGGGCCGTGGTGACGCGTGGCAACGATATCATTGGACGGGGCGGTAATCGGACCCGTGAATTGAACGACCCGACGGCCCATGCCGAGATGCTTGCGATCCGCGCAGCCTGCGCGGCACTGGCTCAGGATCGTCTGATTGGATGCGACCTCTGGGTGACACTGGAGCCCTGTGCGATGTGCGCGCAGGCCATCGCACACGCCCGGTTGGATCGCCTTCATTTCGGTGCCTCCGACCCCAAGTCGGGTGGGGTTTTGCACGGTGCGCGAATTTTCACACACCCCCAGACGCACCATGTGCCCGATATTCACGATGGCATCGACGCAGAAGCCTGTGCCGCACTTCTTAAGGAATTCTTTGCGCAACGGCGCTAGCGTCAGGCGATTCGCCTTATCGCGTCCCGAACCGTTCCTGCCACGATGACAACGCCGCGGAGCGTGCGGTGAACGCCCCCCGCGCAATCGCCCGTGACAAACAGGCCGCGGCGGCATGACCCAATCGCAATCCGTCCCAAACCGGATCGGGCAGATCGCGCGCGCCCGTCGCGGCGGCGAAGACCAGATCGCCATCCATGGGCGTATGACTGGGCAGGATCGCGCGCGCCATGCCATCATGTGCGGCGACGGCCAGCCGGGTGGCTTGTGCCTGGGTCAGCACGGCATCGGTTGCGACGATGGCGATGGTGGTCGATTGGCCGGGGGTGGTGTCGCCATAGGGTTCCCATGTCGGGGACAGACGCCCGACATCGTGTCCCCCGAATTCGCCCTCGATTTCCCACGGTGCTGCAAAAAACCGCCCATCATCGTCGCAGACCCGGCCAAGGGCGTTTACCGCCACCAGTGCCCCGACCGTTATACCGCAATCGAGAACGAGCGATGCCGACCCAAGCCCCCCGGCCAAATCCATTGTCGTCGCCCCGAACCCGGCCCCGACGGACCCGAGGTCGAACTCCACCGCAGCCCCCTCCAGCGCGGCCCGACCCAACGGCGCATAGGGATTGCGGTCCCAAACCTTGTCGCCGCCATTCAGCAGATCGAACAGGATCGCAGCAGGCACGATCGGAACCCGTTGTTCGCCGACCGCGAACCCTCGTCCCGCAGCGCGCAACCCGTCCGCCACACCTGATGCCGCATCAAGCCCGAAGGCCGACCCACCCGACAGCACCAGCGCGTCGACTTCCTGCACCAGTTTGTCGGGTGCCAGCAGATCCGTCTCGCGGGTGCCCGGTGCGCCGCCCATGACATGAACGCCCGCGACGAAGGGCACGTCGCCCAGCAGGACAGTGGAGCCGGATCGCAGAGCGACATCATGTGCATTGCCGACCCGCATGCCCGCGACATCGGTAATCAGGTTTCTGGGTCCGGGGCGCATCGGGTCAATCCTCGGGCAGAAGGGCACGGGTAATCGTGCCGGTGAACCGTCCGACGACGCGCAATCGGTCGGTGGCTGTCAGCGGCACGCCCGCGCCGGGAAACGTCAGGACAAGCGTGTCTTCCGGCAGGTCGGAAACCGTGCCCGCGTCGAAGAAGTGGCCCAGACGCGGGGCGAAGGGGCGGGCCAATACTTCAACCTGATCCAGGTCGGCGTCAGGGCAGACGTCCATCAAATGCGCGAAGACAAGCTGCTGCGCCGGGAAATCGCCAGCAAACACGCCAATCGACACACGGAACTTCATGTCGCGCCTACCCGCCCCCCGGTCCTGCCTGCGTCAGATGCAGCGGCCACCGTCCACCTCCATGCCGACGCCGGTGATCATCGAAGCCTCGTCCGAGCACAGGAAGCATGCGGCGTTGCCCATGTCCTGGGGCGTGGAAAAGCGGCCCAGCGGTATGGTCGACAGAAACTTCGCGCGCATTTCGGGCGTGTCCTCGCCCATGAACGTCGCCAGCAGGGGCGTGTCGCCCGCAACCGGGTTCAGGCAGTTGACGCGCACCCCTGCGGGCGCAAGCTCCACTGCCATCGTCTTGGTCGCGGTTATCATCCAGCCCTTGCTGGCATTGTACCAGTTCAAGCGGGGCCGTGGGCTGACCCCGGCGGTCGAGGCTATATTCAGGATCGCGCCGGATTTCGCCGCCTTCATCAATGGCACGATATGGCGGGCCGACAGGAAGACTGACTTGGCGTTGACGGCCAGCACGCGATCGAAATCCTCCTCGGTCACGTCTTCCATTGCCATTGGCCGGTGCGAGATGCCGGCATTGTTCACCAGAATGTCGATCTGCCCCCAATCGGCCATCGCCTGAGCCGTCAGGGCGGCCCAATCGTCGTCTTTGGAAACGTCCATCCCTGCGGATATACCGCCGACGGCCTTCGCGATCTCTGCTGCGCCCGTTTCGTTGATATCAGCCACCAGAACGCGCGCGCCTTCGGCCGCGAATTTCTCGACGATGCCGCGTCCGAAGCCCGAGGCGCCGCCGGTCACGATGGCCGTCTTGTCCCTTAATCGCATTGCAGCCTCCCTTTTTTACTTGATGCCCGACCCCTGACTGCAGCGCCAGCCCGTCCTGTGGTCGTGCCCGATGTGTGATAGGATAAAATCGGGACGTTCCATCGCACATGAAGGACATCGGACATGACACTGCAGGAAATCGCTGACGAACTGGTGGCCGGAGTTCGCGAGAACCGCGCCAAGGAAAACCTCGGTAAGCTCTATGCGCCCGATGCCGTTTCGGTCGAAGCGCTGGATATGGGCGGCGGGCGCGAAGTCAAAGGCGTGGACGCCATCAGGGCCAAGCACGACTGGTGGCAAAACACCGTCGAATGGCTGGGTGGTGATATCGAAGGGCCGTTTCCACACGGCGACGACCGGTTCGCCGTCTATTACACCATGCACACCCGCGACAAGGATTCCGGCAAGGAACATCACGGCAAGGAAGTTGGCCTGTACCACGTCGCCGATGGCAAGATCGTACGGGAGGAATTCTTCTATGGCGGATGACAAGGCCGCTCCGCGTCACCCGTGATGCGCGGCCACCGTCTTCAACTGGCTGAAGCCGTACAGGGCTTCGAACCCTTTTTCGCGCCCGTGTCCCGACTTGCCGACCCCACCGAACGGCAATTCGACCCCGCCGCCGGCGCCGTAGTTGTTCAGAAACACCTGACCGGCGCGCAGGTCGCGCGCGAGCCGCATCTGACGCCCCCCGTCGCGGGTCCAGACACCTGCCACCAGGCCGTAATCGGTGCCATTGGCGATCTGCACCGCTTCGGCCTCGGTCTCGAACGGGATGACGACCTGCACCGGGCCGAAGATTTCCGCCTGTGCCAACGCATGATCCACGGTAACCCCGGTCAGCAGGGTCGGCGCGACGTAGTGACCCCCGGTCCCGAGGATTTCGCCTTGTCCGGCCACGGTCAGGTCGCCCGCCTGTGCCAGGAACCCATCCACGATGGCCTTCTGGCGCGCCGAGATGACCGGTCCCATATCCAGGTCGTCCATCGCGGGGCCGACCTTCAGCGCGCCATATCGCTCGGCCATTCGGGCGACCACGTCATCGTGGATCGATCGATGCACCAGAATGCGCGAAGCCGCCGAACAGGTCTGCCCGGCGTTCTGAATGCCCGCGTTCACGAGGAATGGAAGCGCCGCGTCCAGGTCGGCGTCATCGAAGACCAGTTGCGGGGATTTGCCGCCCAGTTCCAGCGTCACCGGCACGACATTCGCGCCCGCCGATTGCTGAACCTTTACGCCGGTCGCCACGGACCCGGTGAAGCTGATGTGGTGGATACCGGGGTGCGCGGTCAGCGCGGCTCCCGCTTCGCCCCCGAGGCCCGGCACGACATTGAGCGCGCCGTCGGGCAATCCGGCTTCGACCGCGATACGCGCGAAGGCCAGTGCGGTCAGGCATGCTTCCTCGGCGGGTTTCAAGACGCAGGCGTTGCCCATCGCCAGCGCCGCGCCGACGGAGCGCCCGATAATCTGCATCGGATAATTCCACGGCACGATATGGCCGGTGACACCATGCGGCTGCCGCAGGGTATAAACGGTATAGCCGTCCAGATAAGGGATCGTTTCGCCATGCACCTTGTCGGCGGCCCCACCGTAGAATTCCAGATAGCGGGCCAGCGCCACGGCATCGGCCCGCGCCTGCTTCAGCGGCTTGCCGACGTCCATCGCTTCCAGCACGGCCAGATCGTCGGCGCGGTTCAGCACCATCTGTCCCATGCGCGTCAGAACCCGCCCCCGTTCCAACGCCGGCATCCGGCCCCAATCGCCCGACAGCGCCTGATGGGCAGCGGCGACGGCGGCGTCGATATCACGCGACTGGCCGCGCGCGATCTGCGCCAGCGGTTGCCCCGTCGACGGGTTTTCCAGCGTCAGCGTATCTGCGGCGCGCAGCCAGCGACCGCCGATGAGCATTTCCTCGGTGTCGAACCAGATCGTCATGTCATTCCTCCGTGCCGTACATCGCGCGCCAATTCGCCGCCGCCATTCCATCGCGGTAGTCGGACAGCATGGCGGCGTCCAGCACCTCGATCAGCAGGCCCTCGCCGGTCCAGACTTCGATGCAGGTGAATGGGCCACGTTCGCAAGGCCGCGCGGTCCATCCGGCGGTGTCTGCAAGGGTCTCGATCTCGGTGGCGGCAAGGGGCGAAGCAACGGTCAGATGCGTCGCGCTGGCGGCGCGACGTGGTGGGCCGCCTTGAAATGCCACGGCGTCCGGGCCTTTCGTCACGCGCGTTCCGGCAGGGTAGACCTCGACCGCGGTGCCTCCGTCGTCCCTGGCGAAGGCGATCCATGCACCGGGACAGGGCGGAAACGGCAGGGCTTCGCCGCCCAGGATGCGGGCCAGCGTCTGTGCCATTGCGGCAGGGGCGCGGGCGGCGATGGAAACGCGAAGCAGTGTCATGCGGCCAGCCAATCTGCCGGGATCACCGGCGCGGCGGCGATCAATGTGCGGGTGTAATCGTGTTGCGGAGCGTCGAAAACCTGTGCTGTCTGCCCCTGTTCGACGATCCGGCCGGCGCGCATGATCAGAATACGGTCGGCAATCGCGCGCACAACCGTCAGATCATGCGTGATGAACAGATAGGCCAGCCCCAGCCTTTCCTGCAAATTCTCGAGCAAGGCCAGAACCTGCGCCCGGACGCGGACATCAAGCGCGCTAACCGCCTCGTCCAGCACAAGAACCTCGGGTTCGGTGATCAGGGCGCGCGCTATGGCGATACGCTGCCTTTGGCCGCCGGAGAATTCGTGGGGATATTTGTCCAGATCTCCGACCGTCAGCCCGACCTGGTTCAGCGCGTCGGTGGCCCGCGCCTCCGCGTCTCTGGGGCAACCGGTAAGGTGAAAGGGCTCCTGCACCAGTTTGCGGACGGTCCAGCGTGGGTTGAAGCTGCCGTAGGGGTCCTGGAATACGACGCTGATCTTCGCGCGATCCGCCCGCGTCATCGCGGTGCCGCCAGGTTTGCCCAGCAGGTCGATCCGGCCACCTTGCACCGGCTCCAACCCCAGAAGCGCGCGGGCGAGAGTGGACTTGCCGCAGCCCGACTCGCCCACCAAACCCAGACACTCACCCCGGTTCAGCGTCAGATTGACGTCGGCGACGGCGCGAAAGCCGCCATAGCTTCGGGTGATGTCTGTGGCTTGCAGGACCGGCGACGGAACAATGGTGCGGGCCGCGCGGGGCAGGGGATGCGAGGCGGAGAGCAGGTCGCGGGTATAGGCATGTGCATGGGTGCGGAACAGGGTTTCCGTCCGGCCCCGTTCGACGATTTCGCCGTGGCGCATGACCGCGACGTGATCAGCCAGTCCGGCGACGACGCCCAGATCGTGGGTGATGAGCAGAAGCGCCATCCCATCATCCGAACCGTCGCGGACCAGGCCGCGAAGAAGATCAAGGATATCGACCTGCGTCGTCACGTCGAGCGCGGTTGTCGGCTCATCCGCGATCAGCAGACGGGGTCGATGCGCGATGGCCAGCGCGATGCAAACCCGCTGACGCTGCCCGCCAGACAATTCGTGCGGATAGCGGTCGAGGGGAATGGAGGCGAGACCCACCCGGTCAAGCCGGTCACGAGCGATGCGCAGGGCCTCGGGCCGGGGGGTGCCACGCAGGCGCAGCGTCTCGCACACCTGCGCGCCGATGGTCTGAACGGGGTTCAATGCGGTCATGGGTTCCTGAAAGATCATGCCGATGTCGGTGCCGCGAATACCCAGCCAGTCGCGTTCGCGCAGATGCGTGAGGTCGCGCCCGTCCAGGGTGATGGCCCCGGTCGTCGTCGCCCCGGACGGCAGCAGTCCGATCATGGCGAGCGCGGTCATCGACTTGCCGGAGCCGCTCTCGCCCACCAGCCCAGTGATCTCTCCCGACGCGACCGTCAGGTCCACGTCGCGCAGGATCGGCGTGCCGTGGATCGACAGCGACAGGTCGGCAAGCTCGATCATCCGCGCACCCGCCGCAGACGCGGATCCAGCGCATCGCGTAACCCGTCGCCCAGCAGGTTCAGCCCCAGAACCATGCCGACAATGGCAAGGCCGGGCAGGATCGCCAGTTGCGGTTCCGAATAGATCAGTGTCTGGGCGTCGGCCAGCATCCGGCCCCAGGACGGCGTCGGTGGTTGCGCGCCAAGGCCGATGTAGGACAAGGCCGCTTCGGCGAGGATGCCGAGAGAGAACTGGATCGTCGCCTGCACGATCAGAAGGCTGGCGATGTTGGGCAGGATGTGCTGCACGCTGATGAGACCGCAACCTTTGCCCGCGACACGCGCGGCCATGATATAATCCAGTGTCCAGAGCGGCAGCGCCCCGCCCCGCGCCACACGGGCGAAAACCGGGATGTTGAAGATGCCGATGGCCAGGATTGCATTGAAGGCAGAGGGGCCGAAGACAGCGGTGATCAGGATGGCGATGACCAGCGAGGGAAAGGCGAAGATCAGGTCGTTGCCGCGCATGATGATTTCGTCCAGCCAGCCACCGTGCCGGGCCGCTGCCGCAAGACCCAGCGGCACGCCCGCGCCAATGCCGATGCCGACCGCGACCAGCGCCACGGCGATCGAGGTGCGCGCGCCTGCCATCAGCATCGAGAGCAAGTCCCGCCCGAAATGATCGGTGCCGAGCGGGTGTGCTAGCGACGGGGGCAGGGTGCGGTTCGCAATCGTCAGAACGGAGGTGTCGTAGGGCACCCAGACAACGCTGATCATAGCGGCCAGCGTGAATATCGCGGTCAGGGCCGCGCCCAGTGCCATCGCCGGTCTCATGCGGTAGCCGTCATGTTGCGGACCGGCGGCGCAGACGCGGATCGGCAAGAGTGTATGCGATCTCGACCGCGAATGTGACGGCGATGACGGCGAAGACCAGCAGCATTGTCACCGATTGCACGACGATGAGATCGCGTTGTGTGATGCCCTGGAAGATCAGCCGCCCGAGACCGGGCAGGAAGAACACATTCTCGATGATAATCGCGCCTGCCAGCAGGAAGCTGAATTGCAGGCCGAGGATCGTCAGCACCGGAATCGCGGCGTTGCGCAGGGCATGGCGGATAACAGTGGCCCGCCGCGACAGGCCCTTGGCGCGGGCGGTACGGATATAGTCCTGATCCAGCGTGTCAATCAGTGCGCCGCGCAATACGCGGGCCAGGATCGACGCTTGCGGCAGGGCCAGCGCGATGGCGGGCAGGGTCAGCGCTTTGATCGCCTGCACAGGTGTCGACCAGCCTGGAAAGCCACCTGCCGAGAACCATCCCAGGTAGACCGCGAAAAAAGCCACCAACAGCATGGCGAACCAGAAGTTCGGAACCGCGATGCCCAGTTGGGTGAACCCCATGATGCCCCAGTCGGAGACCCGGTTCCGGCGTGCGGCGGCCAGCACGCCCGCAGGAATTGCGATAATCAGGGTCAAGATCAAGGCATAGGCCGCCAGCGGTCCCGACACGACGATCCGATCTGCCACAAGTCCGGCGACCGGGACGCGATATGTATAGGACGTGCCGAAATCGCCGGTCACCATGCCGCCGACCCAAGCGACGTAGCGCTGGATCAGCCCGCCTTCCAACCCCAGTTCCGTGCGCAGGGCTGCAACCGTATCCGGCTGGGCATTCAGACCCAGCATGAAGGCCGCGGGGTCACCCGGCACGGCCTGCAGCATGACGAAGATCACCACGCTCGCCACCAGAAGCGAGAGGGTCATGGACAGCAGCCGGAGCAGGATCATGTGCATCATCGCCGCGACGCTAGACGTGCGGGCAGGCGCTGGAAAGAGCGTCATGGTGGTTAGGCAGTGTCATAATCCAGCGGAAGGCCGAAGCCTTGACCGCGTCGACTCCGATTTGCTCGGCGGCCATGCCATATCGTCGCACCCCGTCCAGATCAGAGAGGCGCCGCAATTTGGGTGCCCGTCAACCGAGATCGGCCATCGCGCATTTGCACGATAATTGTGCGTCGGTCAGTCCTGCGCCCGAAGCACGCCGGCCGGCCGCGCCGCCAAGGGCCGCCAGGCAAACGCCAGCCCCGCCAGCAGCGTGGCCAAGGACCCGCCCAGCACGATAGCCAGGGCCGAGCGCCATTCGAAGGCAAATGGCGCTTCCATCACGAAAGTCAGGATGCCCCAGCCGGCCAGCGCACCGCCGATAATCGCGACGGTCCCCGCCGCTGCCCCCAGCAAAGCGGACCGGATGGCGAAACTGGTCAGGATCGTCGCGCGGGTCGCGCCCAGCGTTTTGAGGACCGAGGCCTCGAAGGTGCGGCTGCGCTCGCCCGCCGCCGCCGCACCGATCAGGACGACGAATCCGGTCAGCAGGGTCGCCCCCGCGCCCCAGCTTGTCGCCGCGGCCAGCGCACCCAGGACTTCGGTCACCAGGGCGATGGCGTCACGCACGCGGATGGCCGTGATATTGGGCGCGTCGCCCGCCACGTCGCGCAGGATCGCCGCCTCGGCGCTTTCCTCGGCATAGACGGTCGACAGCCAGGTATGCGGCGCGCCCTGCAAGGCAGCCGTATTGAAGATAATGACAAAGCCAATCCCGCCCGAGGAGAAATCGACCTCGCGGAAGTTGGTGACAGTGCCGGTAATGTCGCGGCCCAGCACGTTCATGACGATCTCGTCACCCAGCTTGATGCCCAACTCCTGCGCTTCTTCGCGGGCGAAGCTGATCTGCGGAGGACCGGTGTAACCCTCGGGCCAGAACTCTCCCTCGACAACGCGGGTGCCCTCACCGGGGGTGTCCGCAAAACTGATACGACGGTCGCCACGCGTGACCCAATGGTCGATTTCGGACGCAGGTTTCCCGGCGATCGACCGCACAACGCCGCCCAGCATCGGCGCGGTATCGACGCGGCTGACGGCAGGATCGTTCTCGACCCGATCCAGAAAGACGGGCAGTTGGTCCGGCTGGATGTCCACGAAGAAATAACTCGGCGCGATTTCCGGCAGGTCGCGGTCGATGGCGGCGCGCATATTGGCGTCGATCTGACCGACTGCGGCCAGAACCGTCAGGCCAAGGCCCAGCGAGAGAACGACTGCCGTCGCCTCGCCCCCCGGTCCGCCGACGGAGCCGAGTGCGAGGCGCAGCGCCGGATGCCCGCGCACCGCGCGCGTTCCGGCCAGGGCCCGCGACAGCCGCCGAACCCCCCAGGCCGCGCCGATCAGCAGGGCCAATGCGACGATAATTCCGCCCGCGGAATAAAGCGCCAGCGTCGGAATGCCCGACAGGATGGCCGACGACGCGATCAACACCACTACGGCCAGCGTCAAAGCGGCGATATACCGTTTGCGCGGCCAGATGCGGACCGCGCCGGACACATCGCGGAACAGCGACGCGGCGCGCACCTGTTCGGTTCGGGCCAGCGGCCAGAGCGTGAAGACCAGAGCCGTCAGCGCACCATAGAGAGCCGCTTCCAGCAACGGACCAAGATGCACGCCCAGGGCCACCGGGACCGGCAGCTGCGCCTTGATCAGCGGGCCGATGGCCAGGGGAATCGCGGCGCCAAGTGCCAGACCGATGGCGATGCCGAGCACGGCCAGTACGCCGATCTGCATCATGTAGGCCGCAAAGATCACGCGCCCTTCGGCACCCAGCGTCTTGAGCGTTGCGATCACGCCGGTCTTGCGCTCCAGGTAGCTGCGGACAGCCGCCGATACACCGACGCCGCCGACGGCCAGCCCGGCCAGCCCGACCAGCACCAGAAAGCTGCCGATGCGGTCGACGAAGCGTTCCACCTGCGGCGCGGCATTGCGCCTGTCGCGCCAGCGCGCGCCTGCATCGGCGAAAGCGGTTCCAACCTGAACTTCGGTCGTATCCAGCACCTCGTCCGACACGTCGCCCATGTCGATGCGATATTGCGCTTCGAACAGGCTGCCTTCGGAGACCAGACCGGACCCGTCTAATGCCGCCAGCGACACGAGGGTGCGCGGCCCGAGGCCAAAGCCCGCACCGCCAGCATCCGGTTCGCGGGTCAGCGCGGCGCGCAGGGTGAAACGCTTGGTGCCAAGGTAAAGCGCGTCGCCGATAGCCATGCCCAACCGATCCATCAGCACCGGATGGGCCACAATGCCGTTGTCGGCCAACGCATCGGACAAAGGTATGTCGGGGGACAACTCAACCCGACCGACCAGCGGATACAGGTCATCCACCGCCTTGACCTGCGTCAGTGCGCGGTCGGCATCGGGCCCGTCGCCCGTCGCGGCCATCGATCGGAAATCGAGGATTTCGGACACCGATCCCAGACCCTCCAGAACGGCACGTTCTTCGTCGCTGGCGCGGCGATAGTGGAACTGCAACTCTGCATCGCCACCCAGGATGACGCTGCCTTCGCGCGCCAGCCCGTCGGTAATTGACACCCGGACAGACCCGACGGCGGCAATGGCCGCGACGCCAAGCGCCAGGCAGGCCAGAAAGACGCGAAACCCCGATAGCCCGCCGCGCAATTCCCGCCGTGCAATAGTCGCGGCCTGTCGCAGCCAGTTCATTCTGCGGCCTTTGCGTTCACGGTTTCTGTATCAAGACGTCCATCGACCAGCCGGATCGTGCGGTCGCACCGCGCTGCCAGTTCCGTCGAATGCGTCACCAGAACCAGCGTGGCACCATACCGGTCGCGCAGGCCGAACAGCAGATCCATGATCGCCTCTCCCGTCGCCTGATCCAGATTGCCCGTCGGTTCGTCTGCCAACAGAATATCGGGACGTGGTGCGGCGGCACGGGCCAGTGCGACGCGCTGTTGCTCGCCACCCGACAATTGCGCGGGATAGTGATCGGTGCGATGGCCTAGGCCCACGGCCTGCAATTCGGCCTGCGCACGGTCGAACGCATCCACCACCCCGGCCAGTTCCAGCGGCGTGGCGACGTTTTCCAGCGCCGTCATCGTCGGGATCAGGTGGAAGGATTGGAAAACCACCCCCATATGTGACCGGCGAAAGCGGGCCAGCTGGTCTTCGTCCATCGCGGTCAGGTCATTGCCAAGTGCCATGACCTCGCCGCCGGTGGCCTTTTCCAGCCCGCCCATCAGCATCAGGAGAGACGATTTGCCCGACCCCGACGGACCCACCAGCCCCAGCGTGTCACCGCGTGCGACCTCAAGCGAGATGCTGTGCAGGATATCCACCATACCGGCGTTACCTTGCAGCGACAGCGAGACGTCGCGCAGTGACAGGACCATGGGGAAACTCCTTCGGTTGGGTGCCTTGGCATATGGGGTATTCACCCGGATGAACAAGTCGGTTCAGTTTTCATTCGCTGCCTTGATTTTAGGCACATCCGCGATGGCCCAGCCGGTTCAGGTGGTGGCTCTGGGCGACAGTCTGACCGCTGGATACGGCCTTCCGGACGGTCAGGGTTTCGTGCCGCAACTACAAGCGTGGCTGGATGACGCGGGCGCGGATGTCGAAATCGTGAACGCAGGCGTATCGGGCGATACCACGGCGGGCGGCCTGGCGCGGCTGGACTGGTCACTGTCGGACGAGACGGACGCGATGATCGTGGCGCTGGGCGGCAACGATCTGTTGCGCGGATTGCCGGTCGCGTCTTCTCGCAAAAATCTTGACGCCATCCTGAGCCGAATTGCCGGTGACGCCAATCT
Source organism: Jannaschia sp. L-14R (assembly GCF_056857695.1). NCBI lineage: Bacteria > Pseudomonadati > Pseudomonadota > Alphaproteobacteria > Rhodobacterales > Roseobacteraceae > Jannaschia > Jannaschia sp. L-14R. The sequence goes on along the minus strand of NZ_JBSXNP010000009.1, from coordinate 694,482 downwards.
GCCAGTACTGCTGATCGGATTGGAGGCACCGGGAAATTACGGCCCGGATTATCAATCTGATTTCAATGCGATGTATCCTGACCTGGCCAGGAAATACGGCGTTTTGCTGGAGCGGAGCTTCCTGTCGCCCCTCGTTGCCGAAGTCGATCTTGCGACGGCGCGGAAACGGTATCTGCAGGCCGACGGGATTCATCCGAATCGTGAAGGCGTGGGCCTGATCGTTGCGGCATTCGGACCGCGCGTCGTGGAACTTGCGGCGCAGGCGACAGCGCAGAATTGAAAACGCCCCCGTCAGTAATTTCTGACGGGGGCGGTTCAATCCAGACCGGGCGACCTGGGAGGAGAGACACGCCCGGTCTCTGGATTATTCGTCTTCCGCGTTGGCGCGTTGGATATCGGCGAAGATACCGGCACCGTATGACGGCTGGTTCGAAATCACGGTCACGCCGTTCTGGCCGCGAACGTTATCCTGACCGTCATAGTCGGCGTTGAACTTACCATAGACCACATCGAGGTTGCCCGAACGGGTCGAGACAAACGTGGAGTTGTCGACATTGCGCAGGGTGCGGCGATTGTCCTGGCTGTCGTAATCCTGATTGAAATGCGCGACGGCGGCGGCTGAGCCGGAAGCAACTTCTGCGGTCGCCGGAACAGCAAGCGCAGCGACGGCGATCAGGGCGGAGGCGAAAACGGTTTTCATGACGAATGTCCTATTCATGGTGCGGACCCTGTGAATTGCGGCGGGCCCTGGTGGTGATGAAGGGCGATATTGCCCTGCTGGTGAGGGTAAAATGCGGGGTGCCATGCTCATTTTCAATGAACAGAAGCGTGATAATTTGCTGGTAATGGTGCATATGTGCACAATCATATTGTCTTTGCGCACCGGGTTCACGAAACGGGGTTTCTGGCTCTCCGGTCTGTGAGAATTTCCGGATTTTGGTAACGATCTGACAGGGCGGGAGGTGCCACCTGCGGTGATTGCCTTGCTCCGCGTCGCCACCTCGGCCAAACAACTGGCAAAGAGGGAGGCCGCGACATGACCCACATTCTTGCCATCGACCAAGGCACAACATCGAGTCGGGCCATACTTTTCGATGCACAGATGAAAATTACCGCGACCGCTCAACAGGAATTCCCACAACATTTCCCAGACAGCGGATGGGTCGAGCACGACGTCTCCGATCTATGGCGAACGGTGGTCGAGACCTGTCGCGATGTCGTGGCCAAAGCCGATATCGATGCGGACAGCATCGCGGCCATCGGGATCACCAACCAACGCGAGACGACCGTTGTCTGGGATCGCGATACCGGCGAGGCGGTCTATCGCGCCATCGTCTGGCAGGATCGCCGCACTGCCGCCTTTTGCCGTGACATGAAAGACCACGAGCCGATGGTGACGGCGCGCACCGGCCTGCTGATGGACCCGTACTTCTCGGGTACGAAGTTGCGTTGGATCCTGGAGAATGTGGAGGGCGCACGCGCGAAGGCCGCGGCAGGCAAACTGCTGTTCGGTACCGTCGACAGTTATCTGATCTGGAAGCTGACCGAGGGCCGTGCGCATGTTACCGACGCGACCAACGCGGCGCGCACCATGCTCTACAATATCCACGAAGGTCGCTGGGACGCCGAAATCTGCAAACTTCTGGATATTCCCATGGACATGCTGCCCGAGGTCAAGGATTGCGCCGCCGACTTCGGCACAACCGATCTGCTGGGTCCCACGATCCCGGTTCTGGGTGTCGCGGGCGATCAGCAGGCGGCGACTGTCGGGCAGGCCTGTTTCGACAAGGGAATGCTGAAATCAACTTATGGCACGGGCTGTTTTGCCCTTCTGAACACGGGTCAAACTGCGGTGACCTCGACCAACCGCCTGCTGGGAACGATTGCCTATCAACTGGATGGCAAGCCGAATTATGCCCTGGAAGGTTCGATCTTCGTGGCGGGCGCGGTCGTACAATGGCTGCGCGACGGATTGGGCATCATCGGGCAGGCATCAGACACACAACCGCTTGCCGACAAGGCCGATCCGCAACAGCGGTTGTATCTTGTGCCTGCCTTCACCGGTCTTGGCGCCCCGCATTGGGACCCGGACGCCCGCGGCGCGATCTTCGGCCTGACGCGCGGGTCCGGTCCTGCGGAATTCGCCCGTGCCGCGCTCGAGTCCGTGGGGTATCAGACCCGCGATCTGCTGGAGGCGATGAAAGCGGATTACGCCACCGTCGGCGGCGACCTGGGTGATACCGTATTGCGGGTCGATGGCGGGATGAGCGCGTCGGACTGGTCGATGCAATTCCTGTCCGACATCCTGGGCGCGCCGGTCGACCGTCCGAAAGTATTGGAAACGACTGCGCTGGGGGCTGCATGGCTGGCTGGGATGCGCGCGGGCGTCTATCCGGATCAGGCTGGCTTCGCCGAGACCTGGGCGCTGGACGAACGGTTCGAGGCGAAGATGGACGAAGCCGACCGCGCCGAAAAATATGCGGGCTGGCAGGATGCCGTCGCCCGCACCTTGACGCGTTAGCCTGTCACCAGCCGACCCTTCAGATCGGCGAGCGACCGCGCTCCGATCTGCGTCATGTTCGCCACCATGTCTGCCGTCAGGATATGGTGCAGATGGTCGATGCCACGGGGCCCGAAAGCGGCGAGCGCAAAATACCAGGCCTTGCCCAGAAACACGAAATCTGCGCCCAAGGCGATCGCGCGGAGGATATCCAGTCCGTTTTCAACACCTGAACAATAATAAACCGGCACCCGTCCTGCGACCCGCTCAACCACCGGAGGCAAGGCATCCAGTGCGGCGGGGCCACCTTCGAACTGGCGGCCCGAGTGGTTCGACACCCAGATCGCGTCGACCCCCATGTCGATCAGGCGCGCCGCATCCTCCGGGTCCTGCACACCCTTGACGACCAGCGGCCCATTCCATTCGGCGCGGATTGCCTCGATATACGACCAGTCGGGGAAGGCGCGGATGAGTCGGCCCGCGTGGGTGAAACTGTCGGCCCCCTTTTCGCCTTTGGTGTAACTGCCGGGGAAGACCATTTCAGGCTTGCCCTTGCGCGCCATTCCCAAGGCCCATGCAGGGCATGCCATGATTGATGCGACGATCCGGGGCGTCATTACCGGCGGCATCGATACATGAGCACGGCGTTGGCGTTCGCGACGGCTTTCGCCCGGAACGTCGACGGTGACGGTCAACACGCGCCAGCCGGACGCCTTGATGCGGGCCAGCATGTCGCGGCGAATTTCGGGGTCGTTGACGGGGTAGTGCTGGAACCATCCGAGGTCGCCTATGATGGGGCCTGTGTCTTCGGGGGAAGCTGCGGCGACGGTGCTCTGGCCGTAAGGGATGCGGAGGCGGCAGGCGGCTTCGGCCATGTGGCGTTCGGCGTCGGGCCAAAGGACTCCGGCCAACCCGACGGGCGCGATGCCGAAGGGGGCGGAGTGGCTATGACCCAGCGTGGTGCACTGCAGGTCCGGAGCAATTTCGCCTTGCAGGATGGCAGGCCGGAATTTCACCTTATCAAAGGCTTGTCGGTTCTGGCGCAGGCCCATTTCACGGCCTGTGCCGCTGTCGAGGTACTCGAAGGCGAAATGCGGCATGCGGCGTCTGGCGCGGGTTCGCAGGTCGGAGAGGGCGGGGTGGGTGACGTCTAGATCCATGCCTGTGTTCCTGCCACGGAGCGGGCGGCGATGCCAGTGGGCGGATGCGAAATGGGCTGTCGAAACGGTGGGTGATCCGCGGGTGATCCACGTCGGACGTTCCGGGGGACGTTCAGCGCACCTTGAGGGTGATCTTGCCGATATGATCGCCGGCTTCCATCCTTGCGTGGGCCTTGGCGGCGTCCGCCAGATCGAAGGTCTGGTCCATCACCGGCGCGACGCTTCCGGCATCCAGCAGGGGCCAGACCTTGTCGCGCAGACTGTCGGCGATGCGGGCCTTGGCCAGGCTGGATTGCGGGCGCAGGGTGGAGCCGGTGACGGTCAGGCGGCGGACCATGATCTGGGCGAAGTTTACCTCGGCCCTGGGGCCGGTCAGGAAGGCGATCTGCACCAGCCGTCCGTCATCGGCCAGCGCCCTGATGTTGCGGTTGATGTAATCGCCGCCGACCATGTCGAGGATCAGGTTCGCGCCGCCCGCCTCGCGCAGGACATCGACGAAATCGACGTCCTTGTAGTTGATGGCCTCGGCCCCGAGGTCGGCGCAGACGGCGACCTTTTCATCGCTTCCGGCGGTGGAGAAGACCCGCGCGCCGAAGCTGCGGGCCAGCTGGATCGCGGTCGTGCCGATGCCCGACGTGCCGCCGTGGACGAGGAAGCGCTCGCCGCCGTGCAGGCCGCCCCGGTCGAAGACATTGGTCCAGACGGTGAAATAGGTCTCGGGCAGGGCGGCGGCCTGCGCCATGCTCATCCCCTCGGGGATGCGCAGCGCGTGGTCTGCGGGGGTGGTGACATATTCGGCGTATCCGCCTCCGGGCAACAGGGCGCAGACCTTGTCGCCCGCGTGCCAGCGGCTGACGTTCGGACCGGTGGCAACGACGGTGCCGGAACATTCCAGACCGGGCAGGTCGCTGGCACCTTTCGGCGGGTCATAGGCCCCGGCGCGTTGCAGGGCATCGGGCCGATTCACGCCCGCATGATCGACGGCGATCAGGATGTCGCCGGGACCGGGGGTCGGCACCGGGCGGGTGGTGAGTTGGAGGACGTCGGGGCCACCGGGAGCGGTGATCTCGACGGCGCGCATGGTGGTGGGGAGGGTCATCGGCGTGGCTCCTGCTCGGGTTGCGGCAGGGGTAGCAGGATGGGGTGGGGGTTGGGTAGGGGGATATATGGCAGCTATGCGGGACGGAGCGGGCGTTGGCCTTTCGTTCATCAACGTCTGCTTCAATGTGTGCGGTGTTTTATGTGTCTAACTCCGGAGCGATTAGTCTACACGTCTCTACCGAGATTTGGAAAATACCGATTAAGTACACCAAGAATTAGGCCTGCCGAAGCTATGAAGGCTAGAAATATCTTCTGAAGTACATCCCAATATTCACTGCGTGAAATTCGCCACTCGGCTGCTACGGCGGCGGCCTCTTCTTTTGACAAAACGCCGCAGTCCAGCCCAGAGTTGCGCGCACAGAGTTGTCTGACAGCCAAAAGTCGTCTCACACGATCAATTCCGACTTCTGTCATCTCATTTTCCAGTCGATAAGCACTTGTCACTTTCTCTGGATCATCAAAACAAACTCCACACGTGGTTTGCGCGGCCACCAACCCCGGTAACGAGACAACTGTGGCTAGGGCAAGAAAAGGCAGGCACTTCATCGGCAAAACTCAATCAGGGCAATTCTGGGAACGAAAGCTGTAAACCTGAGCAGACTCAAGCACTTTTTTTAATGTAGCTCCAACAGCAGTCATTAGCGCCGTCCGCAGCATCCAACGCCATGGACTCGAAGCCGACCTTCAAGCATTCACGTCACCCGTCGCCCCCCACCGATCCACGAACACCACGTCCTCCAGCGGCAGGCGGTTTGCCCAGCCTTTCGCCTGCAACTCCGGTTCGTCGTATAACTCCGCGACATAGCCGAGGCAGAGGTAGGCGACCGGAACGATGTGGTCGGGCAGGGCGAAGATCGTGCGCAGGTCGGTGTCGCGGACGATGCTGACCCAGCCGACACCGATGCCCTCGGCGCGGGCGGCGAGCCAGAGGTTCTGGACGGCGCAGACGGTCGAGTACAGGTCCATGTCGGGGGCGTGGGTGCGGCCCAGTCCGACCTTGCCGCCGCGGGTGCGGTCGCAGGTGATCAGCAGGTTGAGAGGGGCCTGTTCGATGCCGGCCAGTTTGAGGGAGGAATAGAGGGCGCGCCGGTTTTCGGGGAACAGCGCGGCGGCCTCGGTATTGGCGCGGGTGAAGGCGGCGGCGACTTGCGATTTGATCGCCGGGTCGCGGACGAGGAGGAAGTTCCACGGCTGCATCAGGCCGACCGAGGGGGCGTGGTGGGCGGCGCGGAGCAGTCGGTTCAGGGTGTCGGGGTCGATGGGGTCGGGCAGAAACTGGCTGCGGACATCGCGGCGGGTTTCGATGGCGCGATAGACGGCGTCGCGTTCGGCCTGCGAAAAGGGTCCGGCGGGGCTTGTGGGGTTTGATGTGTCCGACATGGTGCAGGGTTAGGGGGTCTGCCGCAAAGGGGCAATGTGTGTCGGGCGGAGGCGTCAGGACGGGTCGCGCCACATGCCCGGCATGTCGCCGCGCGGGGGACGGGCCGGGGCCTTGATGCGGTCGAGAATCAGGTTCGGCCCGGCCATCAGGCGCGAGAGCAGGGGCGATTTGCGGACCTGTCCCTTGGCTTTTTCGATTTGCATCACGTCGTCGATGCGGCGGTCCAGGAACCCCCATGTCTCGCGGTAGCCGTCGGATTGGTCGCCCAGCCAATAGAGGACGGTGGCGGAATAGACGCCCGAGAGGGTCGCGCGTTTGGTGTACCAGTTCACGTCGGTGCTCTTGTCGCCCAGAACGTCCCAGATGGCGTCCGCCGTGCCCCAGACCGCGCGCAATCCGTCGGCGGAGTGGATCGGCAGGGCGAACAGGGTCATGCCGCGGCGCACGGCCTCGCGGTGTTGTTCGGCGATTTCGAGACGGGTGCGGACGGCGTGGGCCACGCGGTCGCGGAACCGCATTTCGGTCAGGTCCTGAGCGCGGAGTCTGGCGATCATCTGGTCGTCGCCGCGTCGGTGGAAGGCCATGGCGAGGTCGACGGAGCCGCGCGGGAAGGCGGCGCGGCCCTGTGCGGGCGTGACTTTGGCATCGCGGATGGCATTGCGGAACGTGGCCGCCGACCAGCCGTCGAAGGCGACGTGGGGCAGGGCGGCGTCGATCAGGCGGTCCTTGAGGTTGGGCATGGCGGCCTCCGGTTGGGTTTGCTGCGACTCACTGGACAAGATAGGGGCCCGCGCCTATATGGCCACTTCCTGCACGGATTTATCCGACCCACTCAAACCTAGAAAGGTGGTGAAAACCACATGCAGGTCAGCGTTCGCGATAACAACGTCGATCAGGCGCTTCGTGCCCTGAAGAAGAAGTTGCAGCGTGAGGGTGTCTTTCGTGAAATGAAGCTCAAGCAACATTTCGAGAAGCCCTCCGAGAAGAAAGCACGCCAGAAGGCCGAGGCCATTCGTCGTGCCCGTAAGCTCGCTCGCAAGAAGCTCCAGCGCGAAGGGATGATGTAAGTCACCCTGATTGCCAGAGTTTGAGAATTGACCCCCGGAGGCCGTTCAGGTGTCCGGGGGTTTTTCATTTCCCCCGTCCGGCAGGCGCAGCGCGACGGCGACCGACAGCCCGGCCAACGCGGCCCCGGCCCAGGCCGCGACGGCGAATCCAGCCAGCAGATCGCCCGACAGCACCAGACCCAGAAGCGCGGTGGCGACCAGACCGCCGATACGGCTGACGGCGTTGTTCACGCCCGAGGCCGTGCCGGACCGCGCGGCACCCGCAGACGACAGCACTGCCGATGTCAGGGGCGCGACGGCCAGCGCCATGCCGACCGACAAAGACAGCAATCCGGGCAGGATGTCCGGCAGATATGTCGCATCCGCAGGCAATTGCGCGAGCAGTAGAAAGCCCACTGTCACCAAGGCCGCGCCGCCTGCCAGCAGATTGCGGGTGCCGAAGCGGTCGACCAGCGCGCCGCCTGAAAACCGCGACATCGCCCCGATAATCAGCGGCATCGGCAGGATCGCCAGCCCGGCGGCGGACGCAGCGTAGCCCAGACCGGAGATCAGCGTGTAGGGCAGCAGAAACATCAGGCCGCCCAGTGCGGCATAGAGAAAGAACGTGAACAACGTCAGACCGGAGAACCCTGCATCGCGAAACAGGACCACGGGGATCATGGCGGCATCGCCCTTGCGTCCCTCGACCACCACGAATCCGGTCAGCAGCGCCGCGCCCAGGATCAGGGCCGGGATCGTCGTGCCGCTGGTGCCTGTGTCTGGCAGAGCGATCAGTCCCCAGACAGCGGCCAGCAATCCGCCCGAAACAAGTGTCGCGCCCAGCCAGTCGAGTGGCGCGCGTGCATTCACATCAGCGACGCTTTCGCGAATGCTGCGTCTGGCGATGACGTAGGCCAATGCTGCAAACGGCAGGACGGCAATGAAGGCCCAGCGCCAGCCCGCGATGTCCACGATCCATCCGCCGGCAACCGGCGCCACTGCACCCGCTGCCGCCCCGGCACCGGCCCATGTGCCGACCGCGCGCCCACGGTCGGAGCCGGAAAACGCCTCGGCCAGAATTGCCAGCGACGTTGGGGCAATCATCGCCGCGCCCAGACCCTCCAATACGCGGGCAAACAGCAGGATCGGGAAAGACCATGCAACCGCTGCCAGCAAACAGGACGCGGCGAAGACTACCAAACCTGCCTGAAACACACGCTTGCGCCCGAAATGATCGCCCAGCGCACCGCCCATCAGCACCAATGCGCCCAGTGGCAAAAGGTAGGCGTTGACGATCCACTGCGCCCCCGATGGCCCGGTCCCGAAATCGGCCTGCATCTGCGGCAGCGCGACGTTCACTATGGAGCCCAGAACGAAGGCCAGACTGGAGGCGACGGTGGCCGCGATCAGGGTGCCACGCGCGCCCTGCGGGGCAGCAGCGATCACGGGAACGGGAGTGCAGGGATGGGGAAGGGCGTTGGTCATCGGGTCGAAGACTGGCAGATTTCGTGTGATCTGTCAGGACCCGGGCTTTCGCACCAATGCAATTCGGCCCCGCATTACGGGGCCGAACCTGTCCTTGCAATCAGTCAGGGTAAACCGTCATCCCTCGAGGATGATCCCGTCGTCGGTGATCGCGCGCACGCCCTTTTTCTCAGGCGAATACGGATCGATTGTATCGTCGGTTACGACCCGTTCCGTCACCCCCGGAATGGTGGCGAAATCGCGCATGATCCGGTCGGGAAACCAGCGCCGTTTGATCTGGGTGAAGCCCAGTTCCTGCAATACGCCCGTCACCGCCTGTCCGCATGTGGCCTTGTTGGAGGGGCCGACGGCCTGAACCAGCTGCAACGCGCGTTCCGCCATTTCTGGCGGTATCACGATCTCTTGCAGGACCATCCGATAGGTCGGTCGGGCGTGATAATCGATATAGAAATCCAGCATCGTCGGCGTGATGCCGAACAGCACGTCACCCCGTTCGGGAGCGTTCGGGTGACGCCAGGTTCCGGCGGGATCGAAGATCACCCGCTGACTGCCGGAAATCAGCAGGGCGGAATGACCGCCTGCCCCGCTGCGATTGTTGATGGCCGTCATCAGCGTCAGCGTGGTCGGGCCGGACGCTTTGTAGGCGCGGTTGTTCACTTCTGTCATCGGAGCGTAGACGTTATCAGCGCCGCAAGCGGACAGGATCGGAAACAGCAGGAGCAGTGCAAAAATACGTATCATAGCGATTACGTCCGGAAGATCGCGAGGAAGACAAGCAGGGCGATAATCGCGATCACGGTCCATTTTACCGTGGTCATGAAGCCTGCGAAGGTTTTTTCCTGTTCGGTAATGTCCATGCTTCCGGGTTTATGTTCCTCGGTCATGCGTTTTTCCTTGTCCCAAGATTGTTCTGTTGCGCAGTCGTTTAGCCGATGTGGTAGCCCCTGTCACGATGTCGCGGGTGCGTCAGCTTGCGCGGCATCCCCTATTTCATCTGTCTGTTCTTCCGCTTCTTCCAACGCGCGCGCCAGTTGAAAACCGATCCTTTCGGGCGTGGGCTGATCGACAGGACGGGGCATGGCGCGCAACATCACATTCAGTTGACTGATGTGCTGAATCGCCTGCATCATTTCTCCTGCCTCGTTCACACCCGAAAATGTCACCAGATCGGGGGCATGAAACCCTACACCCTGTATCCGCAGAATACCGGACGGGCCGCCCGCGAAGCCCATGGCCATGACCTCCGCGTCGTTCAGGGCCTCCTCGAAAGCCTTCATATACAGTATGATACGCTGGTAGGCCCATTCTGCCGGGCTTTTGCCCGGACTGTTCTTCAAGTTGGCGGGCACCGGCACAGCATGGTTAATGCCATCGGCTCGCAACTCGGCGCAGCGCTGCAAGGCGTCAGATTCCATGGCTTCGGCCGTGGTCTTGGGGTCAGTCATATACACACCTTGGCCAATGGGCCAAGGCGGCGCAACTCATCCGTCATCAGGCAGCCTGCCAGAGCCAGACCCCGTCGTCGCGGGTGGTGCGAGTGGCGCGACCCGTCAGGTAGAGGTGTTGCAAATGGGCGATCGTCTCGAAAAAGGCGAGGCCATAGATATCGCCTTCGACCTTGCGCTTGAACAGGGGAGCGAAGCATTCGCCTCCTACGCGCGGTGTTGCCAGATGCGCATGCAGACGGTTCAGCGCGGCAATATGGTTCTGCCGGAGCGAAGCCATCCGGGTCGGCAGGCCGCGATACGGCGTCTTGTGACCCGGCAGGACAAGGTGGCCGTCGCGCGCCAACGGGGTCAGGCGGTCGCAGGCCGTCAGCCAGTCGCCGATCGGATCGGCGTTGTTCTCGGACGGATAAAGGCCGAGGTTCGGCGAGATGCCGGGCAGAAGCTGATCGCCGCCCAGCACGAGGTCGCCGCCGATTTCATAGAGCACGGCGTGTTCCGCCGCATGGCCGTCGCCACGCGCCACATGCCAGCGCCGGCCGCCGAAGGACAGCGTGTCGCCGTCTGCGATCCGTGTATAGCCGACGGGCAGGGGCGCGACGATGTCGGCGAAATTGAAGGGGCGTTCCGTTGCACGCCTGGCCAGAACATCGGTGTCCATCCCCCATTTGCGGCAGAAGTCCAGCGTTTCGGGCGTCGGCAGGGGTTGATCGTCCAGTGTCAGCATCCGCGCCATCAACCATGCCGTGCGCGTCATCAGAAGCTCAGCACCCTGCGATTGCAGAAATCCGGCCAGTCCGACATGGTCGGGATGGTGGTGCGTGACCAGCAGGCGGGTGATCGGATCGCCGCCCAGCGGCCCGTCGCGCAGGGTTTGCAGGATGGCACGGGTGCGTCGGGTGTCGAAGCCGGTGTCGACCATCGCCCAGCCATCGGGTTCGCGCAGGAAGAAGACGTTGACGTGATCCAGCGCCATCGGCAGCGGCAGCCGTGCCCAGAGGACGCCATCGGCGACTTCAATCACTTCGCCTTCCGAAGGGGGCGTGTCCCACGGGAAGTTCAGTCCGGCATAGCCGTCGGGCAGGGTCAGATCATTCATGGTATCGCTCTAGGCTGCGATCACCTCGTTGGACACCGCATAAAGCTCTCCGGCACCGGTGCGGGCCTTGGCCATTTCGGCCAGCGCTTCGGGCAGCATGCGACCGGCAGCGAACCGGGCCAGCGGCGCACGGGCGTCGTCGGATTCGGCAGCCTTCAGGTGATAATGGACCCCCAGAACACGGGCGAAGGCGTTCAGATAGGATACCGATCCGGCGAAGCGGTCCTGCATGTCCTGCCCGACCATCCATTCGGTCAGCTTGCGCAGGTCGGAGACAGCGTCGCGCAGGGCATCGTTCTTCGTCGTCTCGATCCGGTCCAGAACAGCAAACGCGGCGGCCCCCCCGTCCATCAGCTTGCGACCGACCAGATCCATCGCCTGAATGCCGTTGGTGCCTTCGTAGATCGCGGTAACGCGTACATCGCGCAGGTATTGCGCGGCACCGGTTTCCTCGATGAAGCCCATTCCGCCATGCACCTGAATGCCGTCGCCCGCGACCTTGATGCCGGTATCGGTGCCGAAGGATTTGGCGATGGGCGTCAGGAATGCGCCACGGACTTGCCAGTCGGCATCGCCGGTCGCCTTGGCCATATCCAGCGCAACGGCGCAATCCAGCGCCAGCGCGCGCGCCGCAAACGTATCGGCCTTCATCGAAAGAACCATGCGGCGCACGTCGGCGTGTTGCAGGATCGTGCAGCCATTATCCTCTGGGCCGTCAGGCGTGCGGCCCTGGCGGCGTTCCAGCGCATAACCGACGGCGTGCTGCATGGCTGCCTCGGCGATCGACAGACCCTGGACGCCGACACCCAGGCGGGCATTGTTCATCATCGTGAACATCGCGGCCATGCCCTTGTGCGGCTCGCCCACCAGCCAGCCGGTTGCGCCGTCGTATTGCATCACGGCAGTCGGGCTGCCGTGCAGGCCAAGCTTATGCTCCAGCGAGACGACATTCAGCGTGTTGGCCACGCCCGGATTGCCGTCAGCATCGGGGATGCGCTTGGGCACCATGAACAGGCTGATGCCCTTGGTTCCCTCGGCCCCATCGGGCAGCCGCGCCAGAACGAGGTGGCAGATGTTACCGGAAAAATCGTTGTCTCCCCAGCTGATGTAGATTTTCTGGCCCGTCACCGCATAGGTGCCATCGCCGTTGGGTTCCGCCCTGGAGCGCAGCGCGCCGACATCCGACCCGGCCTGCGGTTCGGTCAGGTTCATCGTGCCGCACCATTCGCCGGAGATCAGCTTGGGAATATACAGGGCCTGAATTTCGGGCGAGGCATGGGCCTCCAGAGCCTCGATCTGGCCCTGGGTCATCAACGGGTTCAGTTGCAACGACAGGCAGGCCGATCCCATCATCTCGTTCACCGCCATGGTCAGCGCGATGGGCAGGCCCATGCCGCCGTAGTCCGGGTCGGCGGACATGCCCAGCCAACCGCCTTCGGCAATCGCGGCGAAGCCTTCGGCAAAACCGGGCGACGTGCGGACGACGCCGTTTTCCAGATGCGCGGGATGCAGGTCGCCCGCACGGTTCAGGGGGGCCAGGACCTCTTCGCACATACGGCCCGCTTCGGTCAGGATCGCGTCGACGGTTTCGGGCGTCGCCTCGGCAAACCTGTCTGTGGCGGCGACGCGGTCGAAACCGACTACCTTGTCGAGGACGAACTTCAACTCGGAGACAGGGGCGCGATAGGGCATTCAGAAACCTCCCACTCGGGAAAAAAGGGCAGTATAGGGCACTGACTTAGCTGCAACCTAGGGTGCGCCCGCGCATGGCATCAACCAAAACACAACGTCACACTCAAAAGCAGGGTCGCCTGACACCGGATCAGGTGCCTTTGGCGGCACAGATCCTGCGGGACGGGGGGCTTTTGGCCTTTCCGACCGAGACGGTCTATGGACTGGGTGCCGACGCCACCAACGGGCAGGCGGTCGCGCGTATCTTTGCGGCCAAGGGGCGGCCCGTGTTCAACCCGCTGATCGTGCATGTGGTCGATCTGGCGGCAGCGGAACGTCTGGCGGTATTCGACGATCTTGCCCGCGATCTGGCGGCGCGGTTCTGGCCCGGTCCGCTGTCGCTGGTTCTGCCGCTGCGCGAAGGCCATGGTCTGTCGCCATTAGTGACCGCCGGGCTGGAGAGCGTGGCGATCCGTGTGCCGTCCGCACCGCTTGCGCGTCGTTTGCTGGTGGCGGTCGGACGTCCGGTGGCCGCGCCCTCGGCCAATCCGTCCGGGCGTGTGTCACCGACGCGGGCGGAGCATGTGCGGGACGGTCTTGGCGATCTGATCGACGGCGTTCTGGATGGCGGGGCCTGCGCGGTCGGTTTGGAGTCGACGATCCTGAGGACTGCGCCATTGGCCTTGTTGCGCGAGGGTGGGCTGTCCGCCGAAGCCATCGAGGCGGCGGTGGGGCAGCCGCTGTCGCGCGATACCACGCCGGGCAAGGTGCAGGCGCCGGGGCAGTTGTCGTCGCACTATGCCCCGGCGCGGCCCGTTCATCTGGACGTGACGAAGCCGACGCCGGACGCCGTGCTGATCGGGTTCGGGGCCGTCGCGGGCGACCTGACCCTGTCGGCGGAGGGCGATGTTGTCGAGGCGGCGGCAAACCTGTTCGATATGCTGCACCGGGCCGATAGGCTGGCGCGTGCGCAAGAGGCGTTGTGGATCGACATTGCCCCGGTGCCGGAGGCGGGGCTGGGCCGCGCGATCAACGACCGGCTGCGCCGCGCCGCATCGCCACGGTAATTTCAGGCGCGGCCCATCTGGGCCGACAACCCTTCGGGCGCGATGCCAAGGCCGCGCAGGGCGGCGGGCCATTTCAGGTTGTCGTCACACCGGAAGATCGTCCAGTCCAGGGCCGGGGCCGTCAGCCAGGCCCCCTCGTTCAGTTCCTGTTCCAGCTGGCCGGGTGCCCAGGCGGCATGACCCCGCGCCAGAAGCCAATTTTCCGGGCCGCGCCCGTTGGCCACCGCATGCAGGGCATCATCCGACGCGGTCACACCCAGACCGACAGGCGTCCGCACCGTATTTTCGACGGCGTAGTAGTCATCGGAATGAAGCAGCAGGCATCGCGCCCGATCCAGCGGTCCGCCGATGTGCAGGGGGCGCGGATCGGTTGACACATCCGCAACGCCACTGTCCCGCAGGTGACGAAGGGCCGAACCCGTCCGAAGCGCACGGTTCACGATCAGCCCCATCGCCCCGTCCGGGGAATGTGCGAACAGAAAGACCACGGATCGACGGAACCCGGCTTCGGTGAGGGCGGGAGAGGCAACCAGCAAGGTGCCGGTCAGGCATCCGGGCAGATTTTGGATCAGCATGCGGGGACGGATACGACCATTCGCGATTTCAATCAACGATGCTGAGTATCGAATTGATTATATCCCGCGCATCCCGGAGATCCGCACTGGCAAAGCCGTGATTTCCCCCCGGCGTCGCTTCGGGCATAGATGGGCGCATGGCCAGAATTTACCCGCATTTAGCTTTTGCCTTTCTGACGGCTGCCTTGCTGGCGTTCGGAGCGGGTATCCCCCGGCCCGCCACCGCGCAGATCACCGATGTATCGCAGGTCATGGAGCTCGAAGTTCTGCCCGGCTGGCGGCGCGCCGACGGTGTGCATGTCGCGGGACTTTTGATCACGCTGAAACCGGGATGGAAGACGTATTGGCGCGCCGCCGGTGCGGCGGGTATCTCGCCTCAGATGAACTGGCGCGGGTCGGATAACATGCATTCGGTCACGCCGATGTGGCCTACGCCGCAGGTGTTCCGTCAGGGTGGCAGTCTTTCGATCGGCTTTGACCGTGACTTCATCCTGCCGTTGCTGATCGCGCCCCGTGATGCCGGGCCGATCCGGCTGAATGGCGTTCTGGACGTCGGGGTCTGCGCGGACATCTGCCTGCCCGCCCGACTGTCGGTCGCCGCCGTGCTGGAGCCGTCGTCCAGCGTCGACAGAAGAATCGAGGCGGCGCTGGCCGACCGGCCCCGCCGCCTTCGCGCCGCCGCGCGGTGTCAGTTGCGGCCCATCGAGGACGGAATGTCCGTGACCGGCCAGATCGACGTGCCGCATCAGGGCACCTCCGAGACAGTCGTATTCGAGGTGCCTGACCCGACGATCTGGGTCACGGATGCGGATACCGTACGACAGGGCGACCGGATCACGGGGGTCGCGGACATGCTGGTCATGGGCGAGGGCGAATTGTCGGTCGACCGCAGCGACATCCTGATCACCGTCATCGGTGACCGGGGCGCGGTCGAGGTGATGGGCTGCACAGGCTGAGGCATGGCAACCGGCAGGAATGTCACCGGCACGGGCGGCGAATTTCCGCAAATCGGCCGGGCCCGACTTGAAGCGGGGCCGCGACCGCTCCATCTAATGTATGAGAAGGGAGACTACGATGGCTGTGAAACAAGGTAGCTTCGGAAAACTGATCGATGCGGTGACTGACCGTCTTTCGGACCTTCTCGACGGGCTCGTCCCTCAACCGGAGGCTGTTCCGATTCCGGTTCGCACCGATAAGCGCCGCCCGCGCTAGGTCAGGCAGGCGACGACCTTACCAATCAGCTCAACCGGTCCTACGCGACATTTATACTGTCTCGCGCCAGGTGAAGTTCAGGATGCGGCCCGGCGCAGCATGGGTCCGGCGACCGGAACCTTCTTGGGCTTGACCGTCAGACGGGCCAGCATGTCCGCCAGTTCCGGCTCATCCACCAGCTTGACGGCTTCGGACAGCGGAAACCATTTGCGGGTGCGCTCGCCCTTTTCCTTCCAGTCGGTTTTCAGATTATCGACGATCATCGGGTAGACGCGCACGCGGCATGGCAGCGCTGTCCCGTCATCCAGGATCTTGTCGTATCCGTAGGTGCCGAATACCTCGCGCGCTATGTGCCCTTCGGCCCCGGCCTCCTCCAGGGCCTCGATCGCGGCGGCGGCCCAGGGTTTGACGTCCTTCATTGTCCATCCCTTCGGCACGATCCATCGACCCGTATCACGGGACGTGATCATCAGGACTTCAACCGTTTCATCGTCTTTCCATCGCAGCGGGAGGGCCGCTATCTGCTCTCTGGGCTTCTTCACCGATTGGCTCCTTGGGCGCAACGCGCCGGTTCCGATCATGCCATACAGGTGATTCGCATGCAAATGCCGGATTTCAGCAGCCGTCAAAAGGCGCTTTTCAGGTCCCGCAGATCGGCAAGATTAAGCCAGGGTGCGAGGCCGGGGATCGGCGTGCGCTGATACCCTCCGGCAAGATGGGCATAGGCGACACCTGCCGCAAGGGCCGTCTGCCAATCGGTCACCGAGTCGCCGACACAAACCGTGTTGCCGGGATCGGTATCCAGATCGGAAATGACCCGAAGCAGCGGTGCAGGGTCCGGCTTGCAACCGACATCGGAGGCCAGCCATAATTTGTCGAGGCGGATGCCGTAGGGCGTGTCTGAAACCTCGATGATCCGGGCGCAGGGCACCCCGAAGGCGAAGGTAAATGTCATGCCGCGTCCGACCCCCGGCGCGGGCGTTGCCCCGTCCCAGGACGTCATCTCGGCGACCGCTTCGACGACCCTGCGCGACAGCTCGTGATGGATCAGGCGGAGGTGTTCGGCGATCGGGTCCACCCCGGCCTCCAGGATCGGTTCGTCCATGAAGGTTCGATGAAAAAGCCGTTGTGCGATGCGCCGACCGACCGCCAGGATGAAATACTGACACCTGCCGGGACGCGGTAGCCCGTTACCCGCCGATCCGGGAGCACAGAGGGCGCGTCCCAGGCGGCAGCGACGATGGCAACGTCGTGTCCTATGGCGGGAAGGCCCGTGCGTCAGATCTGGCTCTCGGCCACGGAATGGGCGGCGTCACGGCCATCCTGCCGATCATCGACGGACAGCACGCCGCCGCCCATCGCCGGGATGGTCACGACGGTCGCATGGATCATCCGGTCCTGCACCAGATCGCCGCCATACCGGAAGGTGCCGGTGGAGTTCGCCACCATGTCCGTCCGCAGGAACGGTTTGCCCGGCCAGCGCCAGCCGGACGGATTTCGGGGCGCGGCCCAGACCAAGCCGGTCGGCGGCAGCCTGTTTCAGCGTTTCGCGGGCCGAGGCACCGGCGGCCCGCAGCCTGTCGTGGGAATCCGGCACTGTCGTCGACCCGCGGGGAATGTTCAGGCCCAGGAACTTGGTGGCGACGGCCCCGGCCACCCGTCCGCTACGCGCCGCAAATCCTTTGTCCCATGCGGCCAGCGGAATGCTTTCGGCCGCGACTCTGGAGTTGTAGTAGGCCCCCGACACCGGCCCGAAACCGGTGCGAACGGTCTGGGGTCGACGTCCAGTTCCTCGGCCAGAAGATGGGTCTGGATCGAGACCGCGCCCTGCCCGACGTCGGCGCGCGGTGTGATCAGCGTGATGCCCGTCGCGTCGATCAGCACGAAGGGATTCAGAGACGATGCACCGGGGGGCAGGTCTGCCAGAATCGGGTTTTCGACCGGCTTGCGATAGGCATGGACCCCGAAGGCCACGCCCCCGGAATGGCGCGACCCATCTATGTGCCCTCGCCCTGGAGGACGCGGCGAATGGCGGCGCGGATACGGGAATAGGTGGCGCAGCGGCAGAGATTGTCGGACATGGCCGCGTCGATCTCGTCATCCGTTGGGGCCGGTTCAGAGCCAGTAGGGCCGCGGCCTGCATGATCTGGCCGGACTGGCAGTAGCCGCATTGCGCGACCTGCGTGGCCTGGTCTCCGGTTCAAGCCGGAATAGTGCTTACGGCAGGTCGCGACGGTGAACCAGCCGGTTCAGATCGGCCATGGGACTGATCCTGAGTCAGTAGATCGGGATCATCGGCCAGAGGGGTTCTTCCTTGAAATATGACATCAACTCTCCCAGCGGGATCAGGCTGAGGAACACAAGCGCGTCGGAAAGATTTCGGCGCAGGACATGAACATCGAATGTCACCTGTTTCGGCGTTGAAAACCCGCGCCCGCGCGGAAGGATGCGCGGAACCTTGGCGGCATAGGCGTCATAGGCAAGGCCAAACCTGTCGCGCAGAAACCGTTCCTCCTTGGCGGCAATGTCCGACAGGATAATCAGCACCGCACCGGTCAATACCGTCATCAGGACAAGGCTGCCCAGCATCATGCCGAAGCCTGCCGCAGCTATCGTCGAAAACAGATAGAGCGGGTGCCGGCAAATCGAATACGGCCCGTCCTGAAAGATCGAGGCGTTCTTGTGCCCACCGATATACAGGATCGACCAGAACCGGCCCAGCACCCCTGCAATGATCAGCAAGATGCCGGTGGATTCGATAAGCTCCATTGCCAATTCAGGCAGGACATCGGCCGAACGTGTGAACAGGATCGCCGGAAGGCACAGCGCCATCGAAATCCGAAGCGTTGCAATGCGGCGTTTTTGGTTGGCGGGCTGGCTGTAAGTTTCGGTCACTGTAGGGTCCATTCACAGGATAGATGCCCGTCTGCTACGCCTGTGCAAGCGCTTTGCATAGCCGTCCGAGATGACGGATGATCGGTCGCGACCGGGGCTGGCGTTGATGGCGTGGTTGGTTCCGTCTAGACGTTCGTTCAAGTTCGCTTTCGAAGGAATCCCATGCGCGAGTCCTACGATCTTTTCATCATCGGCGGCGGCATCAACGGGTGCGGGATCGCGCGCGATGCGGCGGGCCGGGGGTTGTCGGTCGGTCTGGCCGAGATGGGCGACCTTGCGGGCGCGACGTCCAGTTCCTCGACCAAGCTGTTCCACGGCGGTCTGCGATACCTCGAATACTGGGAGATGCGGCTGGTCCGCGAGGCGCTGCGCGAACGCGATATCCTGATCCGCAACATGCCACATATCAGTTGGCCGCT
This sequence comes from Jannaschia sp. L-14R, assembly GCF_056857695.1. Classification (NCBI taxonomy): domain Bacteria; kingdom Pseudomonadati; phylum Pseudomonadota; class Alphaproteobacteria; order Rhodobacterales; family Roseobacteraceae; genus Jannaschia; species Jannaschia sp. L-14R. The sequence continues at coordinate 675,426 of NZ_JBSXNP010000009.1, read as the reverse complement.
GCGGTTCGTGCTGCCCCTGTCGTCGGACATGCGGTTCGAGGGCGGTACTCCCACCTCCACTCTGCTGGGCATAGTGATGCCGTGGCTGCGCGGACGCAGGCCGGACTGGCTGATCCGGGCGGGGCTGGCGATGTACGACAATCTGGGTCGGTCCAGCCTTCTGCCGGGGACGACGACGATTTCGCTGGTCGATACGCCCGAGGGCGCGCCGCTGGAAGATCGGTTCATCAAGGCGTTCGAATACTCCGACGGTTGGGTCGAGGATTCGCGGCTGGTCGTTCTGAACGCCCGCGATGCGGCCAACCGGGGGGCCGATATCGCCGTGCGCACCCGCGTCACCCGTGCTGAGCGGGACGGCGATGAATGGGTCGTCACGCTGAACGGCGAACGCGCGGGCAAGGTGCGCGCCAGGATGCTGGTGAACGCCGCCGGGCCCTGGGTCGGCGAGGTGATTGCAGGTGTGGTGAGGTCGAATGCGACAGAAGGCGTGCGGCTGGTGCGCGGGTCGCACATCGTGACCAAGCGGCTTTATGATCATGACAAATGCTATTTCTTCCAAGGCAAGGACGGGCGGATCATCTTCGCGATCCCCTATGAATATGACTATACGCTGATCGGCACGACCGATGCCGAGCACATGGACCCTGACGTCAAGCCCGTCTGCACGCCCGAGGAACAGGCCTATCTGCTGGATTTCGCGAATGGCTATTTCAAACGCGATCTGACCGATGCCGATGTGGTCTGGACCTATTCCGGGGTGCGCCCGCTGTATGACGACGGTGCGACCTCGGCGACGGCGGCGACGCGGGATTACGTTTTGAAGGTAGATGCGACGGGCGCGCCGGTGCTGAACATCTTCGGTGGCAAGATCACGACTTTCCGCAAGCTGGCCAATGCGGCGATGGTGAAGATCGGCGAGCATCTGAACGTCACCGGACCCTGGACCCATGACGCGCCGCTGCCCGGTGGCGACTTTCCGGTGGACGGGCAGATGGCGCAGGTTGGCAAGCTGCGTGCGCTCTATCCGTTCCTGACCGATCACTGGGCGCTGCGGCTGGTGCGGGCCTACGGGACGCAGGCGGCTCAGGTTCTGGGGGATGCGAAAACGACGAATGATCTGGGGCAGGATTTCGGGCATACTTTGACCGAAGCGGAAGTCGTCTGGCAGATGGACCGGGAGTGGGCGCGGACGGCAGACGACGTGTTGTGGCGGCGCACCAAGCTGGGGCTGCGGATGGATGCGGTGCAGGTGGCGGAGTTGGAGAGGTTCATGGCCTCCGCGCCCTAATCACCAGATTTCGGCGGCCGACTATCAATTTTGGTTGAAATTTCGTAAGTTCGCGCCGTGCTAGCCGTATCGCTCATCCGTTCTGTCTAGCGAAACAGGTTATATGGTGATGACGTGTTACGTTTTTCTTCCGTTAGACTAATTGCGTTGGCGCTCTTCGCTATGACTGCCACGCACCTTAGCACACGCGCTTCTGCGCAAGATGGCGTAGTGCTGGATTGCCGGGGCCAGTCAGAGAAGGGTTTGCTCTTCGATCCATTGCGCATTCAGATGACCATTCAAATCGCAGGGCGACAATGCATGGTCGATTCCAATCAGACCATCGGCGGAGACTTCAGCCTGTCGGCGTCGGATCGGTCCTACACCTGTCGCAAGGTCAGCGGCGTGGACCAGCAGGCAATCAACGTCAACCGTTACGATGGGTCATTCTATGTGTCCCAGAGCAAGTGGATGCCAGCTTTTCGCGGAGTCTGCCAGCGCGGGCAACAGCAGTTCTGAGCCTGTTCGGTCTATTGCACGATTCGCCAGTCAGACCGGGGCGTCCTGCCGGATCAGGCCTTCCGCCTTCAGGTCGGCCCACAGGCCCGCAGGGATCCGTGCCTTGGCCGCTTGCAGGTTGCCCTCGGATTCAGTCAGACCCTGACCGCCCGGAATGACCGAGACCGTGGAGGGATGCAGCAGCGGAAACTGGAAAGCCGCGTCGATCAGGCGGGTATCATGGGCCTTGCAGACGGTTTCGATCCGAGTAACGCGGTCGAGGATAACCGGAGTGGCAGGTTCATAGTTGTAATAGGCGCCAGGCACCGGGCCGGTGGCAAGAATGCCCGAATTATACGGACCGCCGGTCACGATGCCGACACCGCGTTCTTCGCAGAGCGGCAGGAAAGACGTCAGCGCCTCCTGCTCCAGCAAGGTATAGCGGCCAGCCATCAGGAAGATGTCGAAGTCGCCGCGTTTCAGTAGTGTTTCGCAAACTTCCCATTCGTTCACGCCCGCGCCGAAAGCCTTGATGGTGCCGTCCAGCCGCATCCGTTCCAGGGCATGATATCCGCCTGCCATAAGCTGGTCGACCTTGGCGTCAACGTTGGCGCGCGAGCCCTGGTTCGGGACGTCGATGTCATGGGCGAACAGCATGTCGATGCGGTCGACGCCAAGTCGCTCCAGCGAAAACTCGACTGACCGCATCACGCCGTCATAGCTGAAGTCATAGACCTCGTTGCGCGCGGGCACCTCGAACCACTTGCCGATCCCGTCGCGGGTGGACTGGGTCGCGGGTTTCAGAAGACGGCCGATCTTGGTCGACAGGATGTATTCGTCGCGCGGCTTATTGCGCAGGAAACGATTGAGCCGCGTCTCGGACAGCCCAAGTCCATAAAGCGGCGCGGTGTCGAAATAGCGCACGCCACCGTCCCAGGCCGACTGCAATGTCGCCTGGGCCGCGTCGTCGCTGATCGCGCGATACAGATTGCCCAGCGGTGCGGAACCGAAGCCCAGCTCGGTAAAGGTCAGGCCGCCGTTGCCCAGGCGGTCCCAGTGTCGTGTCGGAATGGTCATGAAGGGCCTCGGTTGCAGAACAGGATCTTGTCGAAGCGCGCGCGAAAGGCGGCGACTTCGGCAGCGAGCGTATCAGGATCGTCCCGCAGGGCGCGGGCCAGAAAGTTCATTATCAACGGAGCGTCGGCGGATGTCACGCCGCGCCGCGCAAGTTCGGGTGTGCCGATGCGCAGACCATTCATGTCGCCCGGAACTGCCTGGATAGGAAGGCCGATGCCGCAGGTCAGGAAACCCGCGCGTTCCAGCCGCCGCGCGGCGGTCTGGCCACCGCCGAGCTGGCGCGCGTCGAGGGCGAACTGGTGGCTTTGCGTGGCACCGCGGTCGGCGGCATAGACCGGCAGCCCTTCGGCCATGGCAGCCTGCGCCAAGGCTTGGGCCAGGTCGATCATCGCCGTCGCATACTCCGCTCCGTGATCGCGCCAATCCTGCAGCGTGACACCCAGGGCGGCGGTCTTGGAGACGTCGAAATTTGCGGTCAGACCCGGAAAGGCCACCGCCTCCAGCCGTTGCGCCACGTCTGCGTCGTTTGTCACGATCAGACCTCCGGCGGGCCCGCCCAGAGATTTATAGGTGCTCATGGTCATGACATGCGCGCCCTGTCCGATCGGGTTTGGCCAGGCCCCGCCTGCGATCATCCCGCACTGGTGGGCGGCGTCGAACATCAGATGTGCGCCCACGGCATCGGCAATGGCGCGCACGTCGGCCACCGGATGTGGGAACAGGTTCAGCGACTGACCCAGCGTGATGATACGCGGGCGGACCTGTTCGGCCAGGGCACGCAATCCGGCAACGTCCACGGTATAGCCGTCGGCGTCGACCGGAGCTTCGTGGATCGTAAGGCCGAACAGCCCTGCGCACCCGGCGCCGTGGTGGGTGACGTGGCCGCCGATGCTGGCAGGCGGGACGATGATGGCGTCGCCCGGTTTGGCCAGCGCCATGAACACCATCAGGTTGGCGATGGCCCCCGACGGCACCCGCGCCTCGGCATAATCCGCATCGAAGACCGCGCAGGCGAGGCGGTGGGTAATCGTTTCGATCTCCTCGATCTCGCTCAGGCCCATTTCGTATTTATCGCCCGGATACCCCAGTGACGGGCGGCTGCCGATGCCCGAGGACAGCAAGGCCTCGGCGCGCGGGTTCATCACGTTTGTGGCGGGGTTCAGGTTAAAGGCGGTTCGGTCGTGCGTGGTGCAGGCGGCATGGGCCAAATCCTCGATCCGGGTGACGGGATCGGCAGGCAGGTGCAGGGCATCGATCCGTCTCTGCGCGGCAGCGGGCAACCAGGGGCGGCGGGCGAGATCGGTCATGGGAGGTCTCCATCAGACGGCGTTTCGAAGTTGACGGCATATCGCGAGGATCGGCGGTTGCGGTCAATTCAGGTTTCGTGAAACTGAGGGTCAGAAAAACTGAAGGCATAGCATGGCACTTCGTCCCGCCCGCGCCCCCGACCTGCCTATGACGGCCTTGCGCGCGTTGGAGGCGGCTGGCCGTTTGGGCGGTTTCGCCCCGGCCGCGGCGGAATTGGGCGTGACGCCCGCGGCCATCACCGCCCATATTAAGGGTCTGGAAGCACGACTTGGCCTGACCCTTTTCTCGCGAGAAGTGCGCGGTGTCGTTCTGACCGAAGCGGGCGTGCGCGTCCTGCCAAAGCTGACCGCAGCCTTCGACGCGCTGGAGGTCGCCCAGACCGCACTGCGACAGGAAGCATCGCCCTTGTCGCTGACCATCGGAACGCTTCCGTCAATCGCGCAACTGTGGCTGCGTCCGCGTCTGGCCGCGCTCGAGGCGACGATGCCGGGGCTGGCGGTGTCGATCACGGCGATGGAGGCCCCGCCCGATACCCGGCGTGACGCCACCGACCTGACGCTGTTCATCGGCTCGGGCGGGCGCGATTGGCTGGTGCCGGTCGCGGCCCCCGGCTGGACCGATGGACCGCGCCTGTCGGACGCGACCTGGGTCGGAGACTGGACGACATGGCACCGCGCGCTGCCGGGTGAGGCGCTGCCCGGTCGCGGGGCCGGGCCGGTTCATTCGCTCTATGCGCTTGCCGTCGAGGATGCCCAGTCCGGGCGCGGCGTCCTGATGGGGCGGCTTTCGCTTGTCGGGTCGGCACTTGCCGATGGCAAACTGGTCGAGGTTGGCGGGCGTGTCCCCATGGCCGAGGGCATGCAGGTCACCATTCGGAGGGGCTCCACTGCGGCACGGCGGGTCGCACGCCTGCTTACCGCGTGGATTGCAGACGCTGACAGCGGACGCTAGCCTGCCGATCCAAAGGGGCGAGTGCAATGGCAATATTGGTGTTTGGCGACAGCAACAGTCACGGCACGATGCCGTTGGCCGAACTGGGCGGCGTAGCGCGGCACCCGAAAGCGGCGCGCTGGCCCGATGTGGCGGCGCGCGCGCTCGACATCGAAGTGATAAGCGAAGGCCATCCGGGGCGAACGACGGTCCATGATGATCCGATCGACGGGGTGCACAAGAACGGAATGCGGGCGCTGCCTGCAATACTTGAAAGCCACCGTCCTCTCGATCTGGTCATCGTCATGCTGGGCACGAACGACTGCAAGGCACGGTTTGGGTTACGCGGCTGGGACATCGCTGCGGGTGTGGGCAAGCTGGCGCAGGTGGTTCAGGCATCGAATGCCGGACCGGGCGGCGGGGCGCCGCGCGTGATGCTCGTCGCTCCGGTTCCGGTCGAGGAAACGGGTATATTGGCCGAAATGTTCCAGGGCGGGCGCGCCCGGTCGCGGGCGATCGCGCCGGCCCTGCGCGACGAGGCGGATCGGCTGGGCTGCGCGTTCTTCGACGCGGGACGCGTGGCGGAGGTCGATGGGCTGGACGGTGTACATATGGGGGTCGCGGCCCAACAGGCGCTGGGCCTGGCCATGGCCGAGGCAGTCAGGTCGATGTTGCAGGAGGGAACACCATGCTGATCGGGATACATCCGGCTTTGAATGCCGACGTCCTGCATGCGCTGCGCGCGATGGGGCACGGGGACATGCTGATCCTGTGCGACACGAATTTTCCGGCCGAGACGATTGCGCGGCAGACGACGCGGGGCGAGATGCTGCGGATGGAGAACCTGGACACCCGTCAGGTGGCCGAAGCGGTGTTGTCTGTCTTTCCGCTGGACACATTTGTCGAGGATTTTGCCGCCCGGATGGAAGTGGTGGGCGATCCGGTCACGATCCCGTCCGCCCAGGCAGAGGCGCAGGAGGCAATTGCCGCGACGGGCGAGACGCGACAGATGGTGGGCGTCGAGCGGTTCGCGTTCTACGATCTGGCTGCGCGCGCCTTTGCTGTAATCCAGACCGGCGAGAGGCGGCCCTATGGCTGTATCATGCTGCGCAAGGGCGTGGTCGGACCGGACGGAGCCGTCACATGAGCGGCGTCGCAATCCTTGGCGTTTTTGTCGCCGACACGACCTTTACGGCGGACCGCCAGCCGGAGATGGGCGAGACGATCCTTGGCCGTTCCTTCACCCTCGGACCGGGGGGGAAGGGGTCAAATCAGGCGGTCGCTGCCGGGCGCGCCGGGGCGGACGTCCATTTCATCGCACGGCTGGGACGCGATGCTTTCGCCGATATGGCCTTGTCCGTCTGGTCCGAAGCGGGCGTCACGCCGGCAATCATCCAATGCGACGAGCCGACGGGCGCAGCGATGATTTTCATCGAGACCGGGTCCGGAGACAACGCCATCATCGTGGCACCCGGTGCCGCCGGGGGCATCACGCCCGCCGACGTCGAAGCGCAGGCGGATGTGATCGCCGGATCCGCGGTTTTCGTTACGCAGCTGGAACAGCCGATGGACGCCGCGATGCACGGCCTGCAGATCGCGCGGGGCGCGGATGTGACGACCATTCTGAACCCGGCTCCGGCGGCAACGCTGCCCGACGGGATGCTGGCGCTCTGCGATTACATCACGCCCAACGAGACAGAAGCGCAGGCATTGTCGGGCATCGCGGTATCAGATCTGTCCTCGGCCCGCGCCGCAGCGGATGCCTTGCTGAGGCTTGGCGTGGCGCGCGCCGTGATCGTGACGCTGGGGGCGCAGGGTGTGCTCTATCACGACGCCGAACGGTCGGTGTCTATCCCGGCAGTCACTGCCGGCCCGGTGGTCGAGACGACGGGTGCCGGCGACGCCTTCAACGGGGCCTTCGCCACCGCCCTGGCCGAAGGGCGCGATCCGGTCGATGCAGCGCGGTTCGGGTGCGCTTGCGCGGGGCTGTCGGTAACGCGGCCCGGTGCGGCGGCGTCGATGCCGACGCGGGCGGAAATCGACGATTTGCTGGCGCTCTCGCCTATGGGTTCGGCTTAGCTCAGGGCCGCGATGATCCCCCGCAACTCCGCAAGGCCCCGCATCCGCCCGATCAGCGGATATCCGGGGGCGCTGTCGCGGGTCAGATCGGACAGGATCTGCTGGCCATGGTCGGGTCGCATCGGGATCGAATGATCGTTGCGTCCAGCGTCGCGGCGACGCGATTCCTCGGCCAGAAGGCTGCGCAGGGTGGCAACCATGTCGGTGTCGCCCTCCAGATGCAGGGCCTCGTGGAAACTGCAGCGCCGCTCGTCGGAGAAGCCGTCGCGGGTGGTGTTACGCAGGTGGGCGAAATGGATGCGCGGGCCAAGGGTTTCGATGAAGGCGACCGGATCGAAGTCGGGGTCGACTCCAAGGCTGCCGGTGCAGAAGGTGACGCCGTTCGCGGCCAAGTCGACGGCCTGAGTGACCTGCGCGTAATCAGACTGGGTCGACATGACGCGCGGCAGGCCCAGCAGGGGAAATGGCGGGTCATCCGGGTGGCAGCACAGGCGCAGTCCCAATTCCTGCGCCAAGGGCGCGACCTCGGCCAGAAAGTCGATCAGGTTCGCGCGCAGGCGGCCCGCGTCGATGTCGGCGTAAGTGGCCAGATGGCGCCGCACCTCGTCCAGCGTCCAGGCGTCGTTCGCGCCGGGCAGGCCCGCGACGATATTGTCAGTCAGGGCGCGACGGGCCGCATCGTCCATCCCGGAAAGCCTGTCATGCGCAGCGTGGACCAGCGTTTCGGAATAATCCTCCGCCGCCCCGTCCCGCCCCAAAATGCCCAGATCGAAGGCGGCAAAGTCAATCAGGTCGAAGGACATGGCGTTACCGCCATGAGGCATGGGGCGGCGCAGGTCGGTGCGGGTCCAGTCGAGCACCGGCATGAAGTTGTAGCAGATCACCTCAATCCCGCAGGCCGCGATGTTGTGCAGGGAAATGCGATAGGCGTCCAGATGCGCGGCCATGTCAGCGCTTTGCGTCTTGATCGCCTCGGACACCGGCAGGCTTTCGACAACATCCCATGTCAGGCCGGAGGGGGTGCCGTCGACGCGCGTGGCGATGGCCTTTTGGCGGGTCTCGATTTCGGAGGCGGACCAGACGGCGCCGGGCGGGATGTGGTGCAGGGCGGTGACCACGCCCTCGACGCCCGATTGCAACATATCGTCGGTGGTGACCGCGTCGTGGGGGCCGAACCAGCGCCAGGTCTGTTTCATGTCATGCCCTCCGCCAGCATCTGCGCGCGGATTGCCAGTTCCATCGCTTTGTAGGCATGGGCCTGCGGCATTGCGGTCTCCGTTCGGTTCCGGATGTCGTCAATAAGTCGCGCGAAATACGGCAGGCCCGCGTCTGATGCGTCGACCTTTTCGCAGCGCGCGCCATTCACCAGGATCAGGTGGTCGGTGCCCTTCGTGCCACCGACGTCGATATATTTTCGCAGCTCGATATATCCTTCGGTCCCGAGGATCGTCAGCCGCCCGTCGCCCCAGGTCGGCAGGGCGTCGGGCGTGTACCAGTCGACGCGAATATAGCCATGCGCGTCACCCGATTGCAGGACAATTTCGCCGAAATCCTGCAAGCCGGGGTGGATCGGATTGGCATAATTGGCGACGTAGGCCCGGAGGACCGTGGCGTCCGTACTGCCGGTCAGGAACAGGAACTGGTCAATCTGGTGGCTGCCGATATCGGTCAGGATGCCGCCGTATCGTGCCCGATCGAAAAACCAGTCGGGTCGGGTGGCCGCATTCAGGCGATGCGGACCGAGGCCGGTGGTCTGGACGACGCGCCCGATTGCGCCTTCGGCCACCAGTTCGGCGGCGCGGGTCATGGCGGGCACCTCGAACCGTTCGGAAAAATCGATGGACCAGATGCGCCCGGTCTCCTCCTGCGCGGCCCGGATCGCGTCGAGCTGTGCCAGAGTGGTGCAGCCCGGCTTGTCGCTCATGACGTCCTTTCCCGAGCGCATCGCCGCGATGGCCAGATCGGCGCGGTCGGCGGGAACGGCGGAGATCAGGATCAGGTCGATATCAGGGTCGGCCAGCAGGGCGGCTTTGTCGCAGCGGGAGACATTTGGAAAACGTTTGGTGAATCCGGCCAGCGTCTCCGGCGTGCCATCGGTCCAGTAGCCCGCGAAATCAGCACCCTCCGCCAGCAGGTTGGCGGCCATTCCGAAGATGTGCCGATGGTCGATGCCAAGTGCGGCGAAGCGGATCATGGGGCAATCTCCACGGCGCGACCTTCGGTCGAGGACCGGATGATCGCTTCGATCAGGACATGGATGCGCAGGGCTTCCGCACCGGTGCTGGTTGGGTTGCGACCGTCGCGCAGGGCGGCGGCGAAATCCTCGATCGCAGCCTGATGCCAGGCGTGGCCGAACGCCATCGGATCAGCACCGCCACCGGTCTCGGACGAAAGGCCGATATTCTCGGTCGTGCCGTCGGCCCAGTCGATCGTCAGCCGCCCGTGAACCAGGCGCGCACTGCCGTTCGCGCAATGCAGGGTGATGCAATCGCCGCCGCCCGGACGGCTGGCCGTGGTTGCGACCAGCGACCCGACCGCGCCCGAAGCATAGTCCAGACCGGCGGTCACGAAATCTTCCCCCTCCATCCGGTGCAGGGCTGTCGTGCGGGCCATCGCCTGCACGCGCGATACCGGACCAGTGAAGGTCAACGCCAGATCCAGGATGTGGATCGCCTGGGTGATCAACACGCCGCCGCCGTCGCGAGCATAGGTGCCGCGTCCCGGCTCGTCGTAATAAGATTGTGGCCTCCACCACGGCAGGTCGATCTGCACCGCAGCGAGCGTGCCAAGGCCATCCGACGCAAGCAGGTCGTGCAGGGCCATCGCGTCGGGTCGGAACCGGTGCTGGAACACGACGCCCAGAGGCACACCTGCCGCCGCGCAGATATCGACGATGGCGCGGGCCGCTTTCGCCGTCCGCTCGACAGGTTTTTCCATCAAGATGGGTTTTCCCGCAGCGACCAGCGTGGCGACGATATCGGCGCGGGAGTCGGGCGGCGTGCAGAGAATGACGAAATCGACGTCAGACGCAGCAATGGCGGCAAGATCGGGGAAGACATGCGGCGCGGTTCCAATGACAGAGGCCATGCGGTTGGCGAAGGCCTGAGCGCGGGTCGCATCGCGGGACATCACGCCCGCCAGTGTGACGCCCGCCGCATCGGCGATGGCGCGGACATGGGTTTCAGCGACCATGCCGAGGCCGATCAGGGCTGCTTTCATCTTAGTCTCCTCCGGCGTCGTGGGTAGGACCGGATCGGGAGGTTGTAAAGGATCGGGATGCCGGTATACAGGTTAATAATGCTGTCCGCCCCCCTTATTCTGCGCCCGATCGACCCGGCCCGTCCCGCCGGCCCGCAAATCTTCGATGCGTTGCGCGGCGCGATCCTGCGGATGGATTTCGTACCGGGACAGGTGCTGTCAGAAGCGGACCTGGGCACGGTGCTAGGGGCCAGCCGAACCCCGGTACGGGAGGCTTTGATGCGTCTGCGTGAATTGGGGCTGGTCGAGACACGGCCCAGTCGCGGCACCTATGTCACGCCTTTGGACGCCGCACGTATCCGCGAGGCGCAGTTTCTGCGCGAAGCGCTGGAAGTGGCGAATGTCCTGCGACTGACGCAAGCCGATCTGCCGGATACGGTCGATGCCAATCTTCAGGCGCAGGCTGATGCCATCGCATGCGCCGACGATATGACGTTTCAGGCGCTGGACGATGCGTTTCATCGTTTGCTGGCCGAGGCAACGGGACTGAAACGACCTGCCGTCGTGCTGATGCAGGAAAAGGCCCAACTGGACCGGCTACGCGTTTTGTCCCTGCGCGATGGCAGGCGATTGGGCGTACTTCTGGACGAGCATCGTGCCATCACGCAGGCCATCCGCTCTGGCGATGCAAGGACAGCCGAGGCCACGATGCGTGCGCACCTGAGGTCGGTTCTGGATGTGCTGGACGATCTTGCCGCACGGCATTCCGATTATTTCACCAGGGGGAGACGGCGATGACCGGGACCATGGCAGAGCTGCGCCTGAAGGGCCTGGCCAAAGACTTGCATGCACAGATGGCAGACCTGCCCATCGTTTCGCCGCACGGGCACACCGATCCGGTCTGGTTTGCCGAAAACGCGGCCTTTCCCGATCCCGCCGCTTTGCTGATCAAGCCGGATCATTATGTTTTTCGGATGCTCTACAGCCAGGGCGTTGCGCTGGAGGATCTGGGGCTGGGGGCTGGTGCAGGCCGGGATCCACGCGCGGTCTTCGACATCCTGGCGGCGCATTGGCACAAGTTTCTCGGCACGCCCTCGCACCTGTGGCTGGATGCGACGTTTCGCGACGTCTTCGGCATCGACATGCCTCTGACGCCCGAAACCGCATCCGCCATCTACGACCATATAGACGCGGCGCTCCAGACCCCTGAGTTTCGCCCGCGCGCCTTGTTCGAGCGGTTTGGCATCTCGACGCTGGCGACGACGGACGGCGCTTTGGACGACCTCCGGGCGCATCGGGCCATTGCAGGAAGCGGCTGGACCGGACGGGTGATTCCGACGTTCAGACCGGACGCCGTGCTGGACCCGGCGGCCCCGGATTATGCCCGTGACATTGAGCGGCTGGGCGAACTTACGGGTCAGGATAGCGAAAGTTTTGCCGGATACCTTGATGCGCTGCGGGTGCGGCGCGAGATGTTTCGCAAGTTGGGCGCGACGGCAACCGATCACGCGGTGACGGAACTCAGGACCGAATGGCTGGATCATGCGACCGCCGGGCGATTATTTGCGGGAGCCATCAAGGGGTCGCTGACGGCACGGGAACAGGACCGCCTGCACGGTCACATGCTGATCGAGATGGCGCAGATGTCGTGTGACGACGGATTGGTGATGCAGATACACGCCGGGTCTCAGCGGTCGACCAATCAGGCGTTGCTCGACGGCTTCGGCAAGGACATGGGCGCCGACATTCCGCGTCGGACCGATTGGGTCGGGGGATTGGACGCACTGCTGAACCGGGTCGGGAACGACAGTCGGATGCGCCTGCTGGCCTTTACACTGGACGAGACGACATATGCGCGCGAACTGGCCCCGATGGCCGGGCACTGGCCTGCGTTGCGGTTGGGCCCGCCATGGTGGTTCCACGACAGCGCCAACGGCATTACCCGTTATCTGGATCAAGTTGTGGAAACGGCGGGATATTGGAACCTGGCAGGGTTCAATGACGATACTCGGGCATTCCTGTCGATCCCGGCACGACATGACCTGTGGCGGCGGGGCGTCGCGCTGCATCTGGCCGAACAATGCGATCGAGGTCTTATGGGTCGGGACGATGCCGCGCGGATCGGGCGTTGGCTGGCCCATGATGCGGCGGTCGATGCCTATCGGTTGGACGCGGCGTGACGGGTCGCATCCTGCATTTCGGGCCAGGTAATTTTCACCGGGCGCACCAGGCAATCTTTACCCAGCAGGCGGGCGGTTGGACGATTACGGGTGTGTCGTTGAAAAGTGCCGGAACGCGGGATGCGCTGGTAGGACAGGCGTTCGATTATACGCTGGTCATTCGCGATGCGGATGGGGAGCGGATGGAACGGATGACGGTGCTGGATGACATTCTGGTCGCGCCGGAGAACCCCGATGCAGTGCTCGATACGCTCGCCGATGGATCGGTGCAGGTGGTCACCGTGACGGTGACCGAGAAGGGCTATCATCTGAATGCGGACGGGCGGTTGAATCTGTCGGATCCAGAGGTGGCTGCGGATCTGGACACCAATCTGCCACGAACACTCGTCGGGTATCTGGCGCGGGGTCTGATGCGACGGCAAATCGATATGGCCGGACCGATCAGCGTGATAAGTTGCGATAATCTGAGCGGCAACGGCGCCAAGCTGCGAACCGCCGTGATGGATTTCGCGCAGGCGGCGGGGCTGGGTCTGACCCTGTCAGAGGCCACATTCCCCGACACAATGGTCGACCGGATCACGCCGCGCGCGCCGGACGACCTTTCGGATCGTGTCGCCGCGATGGATTTGCCGTCCGCCGCGCCGGTTGTCACCGAAGGCTTTTCGGAATGGGTGATCGCCGATGATTTTGCAGGGCTGCGCCCGGCCTGGGAGACTGCGGGTGCACGGCTGGTCGCGGACGTCGCCCCATTCGAGGCGCGCAAGCTGCGGATGTTGAACGGGGCGCATTCGATGCTGGCCTATGCCGGGCTGAACCGTGGTTTCGTGCATGTCCACGAGGCGGTTGCGGACCCCGACCTGCGAAGGCGGTGTCGGGCATTGATGCAGGCAGCAGCAGGCACGTTGCAGGGTGTCGGCGAGGATGAGTTGCGCATCTATGGCGAGGCATTGATTGTGCGCTTCGACAACCCGGCATTGCAGCACGCGCTGGCGCAGATCGCGATGGACGGTTCGCAGAAGATGCCGGTGCGGATCGGAGCTGTGCTGTCCGAACTGGCGGCGACAGGTGGTGATACCGGCCCGCATGTCTTTGCCCTGGCAGAATGGTGCCGCTTCGTGATCGGGCAGGACGGCACTGTATTGGACGATCCGATGGCGGAGCGTTTGGCCAAGGCGGCAGGCGAGGGCGACCCCGTTTCGGCGTTGCTGAACGTGATAGGGATAGGTTTGCCCGAGGTAGAAATGGAACTTGTTCGTGCTTCGCTGCGAGGAACAACGGATCAAGACATAAAGGGAACGGCCATATGACAACCATCGACTCCATCGAAGTGCGCCTTTTCCATATTCCGCTGGCCGAAGTGCTGGTGGATGCCAAGCATGGCGATCATCATTTCTTCGAGCTTGTCACCGCTACCGTGCGGCTGACGGACGGATCGGAAGGCACGGGATATACCTATACCGGCGGCAAGGGGGGGCATGCGATTGCCGCGATGATCGAACATGATCTGGCGCCCTTTCTGACCGGCAAGAACCCGGCGGATGTCGAGGATCTGTATGATGCGATGCAGTGGCATGTGCATTATGTCGGACGCGGTGGCATTGCGTCGTTCGCGATTTCGGCGGTCGATATCGCGCTGTGGGATCTGCGCGGCAAGCGGACGGGTCAGCCGCTGTGGCAGATGGCGGGCGGGGCGGGGCGGTCCTGTCGCGCCTATTGCGGCGGGATAGACCTGGGCTTTTCACTGCCCAAGCTGCTGGACAGTGTGCGAGGCTATCTGGCGCGCGGTTTCGACGGAGTTAAGATCAAGATCGGGCAACCGACGCTTGCTGAAGATGTCGAGCGCATCGCCGCCGTCCGAGACCTGATCGGTCCGGACGTGGCGTTTATGGTTGATGCGAATTATTCGATGACAGTCGACGAGGCGATCGCAGCGGCGCAGGCTTTCGCGCCATATGACTTGCATTGGTTCGAGGAGCCGACAATTCCCGACGACTATGCAGGATACGCCCGCATCGCTGAGGCAACGGGAATGCCGCTTGCGATGGGTGAAAACCTGCACACGATTCACGAATTCGGATACGCCTTCGATCAGGCCAAGCTGTCGTATATCCAGCCCGACGCGTCGAATTGCGGTGGTATAACGGGGTGGCTTCAGGTCGCCGAACTGTCACAGGCGCACAGCATCCCGGCGTGCAGCCACGGCATGCAGGAGTTGCATGTATCGCTGGTCTCGGCGCGTCCCAATGCGGGCTGGATCGAAGTGCATTCCTTCCCGATCGACACATATACGATGCGCCCCCTTGTGGTTGAAAACGCGCGTGCCATTGCCCCGGATACACCGGGCACGGGGGTGGACTTCGACTGGGCGAAACTGGACGCGGCGAATATTCTCGGTCGTTAGGCGTCAAGACATGCTGATGGGTTACAGCGTCGTCATAAACCTGGATCATCATCAAGCAGATGAGCAATATCGACGGCAAAAAAGTCAGCGGTGCGAGGTCGCAGAGGCCGTCGCCGATCCTACGATATCGATCCTTGTGGTTTGCCCGCCACCCAGACGGCCATCGGATCACAAAACCGAAAATTAATATAAAATACATAAGTTTGACGTTTCAATCGGACAACTTAGATTATCTGTCACCATCCGAGGCGGTGAACGTCGTTCGGGTTTGACTGTATTGGGGACGTTTCATGTTACGGCAAATGGCGGATCGGCTTCAGGGTTGTATCAATGCGGATCAGGTATGGGATGTCGCCGTGTCGGTCCTGCCTGATCTCGATATCGATGCAGCGATCTTCGTCGATGCTACCAATCCGAATGCGGCACGCGTCCGCAGCACGGCCGACGATCATTGGACCCGCGCCTACCAGTCTTCTGTTCAATGCGGACGCGACCCCTTCGCCCGCGTCTGCCTGTCCCGTGTCGAAGGGGTCCTTA
Organism: Jannaschia sp. L-14R; assembly: GCF_056857695.1. Lineage (NCBI taxonomy): Bacteria > Pseudomonadati > Pseudomonadota > Alphaproteobacteria > Rhodobacterales > Roseobacteraceae > Jannaschia > Jannaschia sp. L-14R. The sequence continues at coordinate 659,951 of NZ_JBSXNP010000009.1, read as the reverse complement.
CCGGAGTGGGACATCTGGCGGCACATGATTGCCTGACCCTCCCGGAGCAGGAAGAGATCGCAACTGGAAGCGCCGCTCTTGGAATTTCTACTGGCGTGTCCATAACGTCGATCCCCGGCATTGACGGTGCAGGCGCCGGATGGAATCTGATGACCCGACTGTCGGCGCGCGAGTTCAGTGAGTTGTATGCCGATCGGGAAGCCGAATGGCGGGCCTGGTCGCAACTGGCCTTCGCCAGCCTGTGGTTTATGTCCGGTGGTCGGAAGCCGTCCGCGTTGTCTGTTCGGGAACGCGATTGCCTGGCGCATGTCGCGGATGGCCTGCGCGTAGCGGAAATTGCCGCGCGGCTTGGAATTGCGGAAGTAACGGTCGAGATGCATCTGCGTAACGCCCGGATCCGGCTGGATGCGAAAACTCGCGATCAGGCGGTGGCCAAAGCCGTTATGAACAGGATGATCTGAAAAGCATCTGGGGTGCTTCGGTCGTGCCCCAGGATCATCAGGGTCGGATCGCCGGAACACCGTGAGGTCCCTGCCGTTCCGGTACAATTTTGTGCGTCGGACTAGACATCACTGGCTGGACCAACATGATTTTTCCACTCAAATGCAACCAACAGGCTTTCATAGGCCTGCCATGATTTTGTACGCCGAGTTACGCCAGCCCGAGGAAATTCTCATGAAACGATCCGCCGTTAATTCCATCCTGACCGAAGGTGATGCCTTTATCCGCAGCTTTGGTTTTGTCCTGCCGCCCTTCGCCTACTGGTCTGCCGAAAAGATGCGTGCGGCCAGTGGCACCGACATCCATGCACGGGGCCTGGGGTGGGATATTACCGATTACGGCGAGGGCCGCTTCGACGAAATGGGCCTATTCCTGTTTACAACGCGCAACGGACGGGTCGAGCAACTGAACAACGGCAAGGGCATGCTTTATGCCGAGAAGATCATGATCACCCGCGACCGGCAGTTGTCGCCGATGCATCGGCACAATGTGAAAGCCGAGGATATCATCAACCGCGGCGGTGGCGATCTTGTGATCGAACTGTTCGCCCCGGACGCCGACGGCGGTATTGACCGGACTTCGGATATTACCGTGCCAAGCGACGGCATGCCTGTCACACTATCGGCAGGTGGACACCTGCGCCTGAAGCCTGGAGAAAGCGTGACCTTGATGCCAGGCATATGGCATGCGTTCTGGGCCGAAGGGGGCGATTGTCTGGTGGGAGAGGTCTCCACCGTCAACGACGACAGGACCGACAATGTCTTCGAGCAACCCATCGGGCGGTTCTCCCGGATAGAAGAAGACGAGGCACCGATGTATCTGCTGGTCTCGGATTACGATTGATCCAGAAACATCTGCGCGGCTTGTGTTGCGGTGGCACCGGGTATTTTTCCTGCAATCTCCGGAAGGACGGGGGGCAAAGCGGTTCCGGGGGTCAATGACTTTACGTGATCGCAGATATCGGACCAGTTCCGTCGACATTGCGGCAGATAAGTTTGCCTGTACCAGTGTTGCGCAAGCGCCTGCTGCGCCTGCAATTCATCAAGGTTGGAGCAGATATCCTGAGTGATCTCCGCGAACCGCATCAATCTGGCGGTCTTCACCAGATCGGACGGGAGGAGACCCTGCAATCCGTAACACTTTTCGGTCACCACAGGCGTACCGACGGCCAGTGCACCGATGATGCGCGGCGTTTCCAGATGGTTCGATCGATGGGCGTGGATATTGATGCAACACTGCGACTGGGCCGCGACCTCTTCGAGGGCAATGCCGGAATGCGGCGACATGCGCAGTCCCCGTCGGCGTAGATCCTCGATGATCCGAAATCGTCGCGGCGTCATCTGACCGACAAAACACACGTTGTAGGGTCTGTCCGCCAGGGCGATCGCCGGGCCGGTGACATTCGGAGAGACACCGATGCCAAAACCCAGGACGGGTAGCCTCAGATGTCGTTGCAAAACCCTGGTCTGCGGCGCGAAATAGTCGAGCAGAAGATCGTAGCCGGCCAGCTTGTCCATGAGCATCCGGCGTTTGCGCCGGATCGCGCTCCACCCCTCCTTGCTGACGCGCAGGGGGTTCCCCATGACGGCGACGACCGAAAAGTTCAGATAGACATAGAGACATCCCCGCCGCCGACGGTGTCGGGCGAACCCTTCTCCGATCACGAAGACAATAGCATTGTCCGGGTGGTCCGCCTGATCGATTTCATCGCAGACATACAGGGCCGTGTCGGTCCCGAAATTATCCGTCAGAGTGGCATGAACGAACCGCACGACATGTGCGATGTGATCGAAACTAACTTTTTGGATGACGAGGCAGGCGTTATACATGGCCTTAGGGCCTCAATTTTACTGGCAACACAACGCGGGTCTTATTTGGATAAGCTGATCTATGCCTTCGCTAGCGGATCTGGCGCTGCCCGCTTGCGCCATCTTCCCACTGCAATATCAGCCATGTTCCGAACCAGTCATCCCAATTCGCCGCGTTTCCGGGCAACAAGAGAAAGCATGACCAAAATCCGCTCCTGGCTTGGCAAGTAATGGCCGACCGTTCCGAAGCCGACGTGCGCCTGACCCATTGGCGTTCTAGAACCGGAGGTGAATATGTCCCGCGAATTTGCGTCCCGCTTCTTGTTGATTTCGCCCCGTTCAACATGCCCGAAGGTATCAAGATGCAGAAAGACCCGCGATCTGATTGCCATGGTAATCTTCTGGTTGTGATCCCCTGTCTGAACGAAGCGGGGCACATCGGCCGTCTGTTGCGTCAGTTGAAACCTGCAATGCAGCGGCTGGACGGACGGGTCGTCGTCGCTGATGGTGGCAGTACGGATGGCACGGTGCAGATCGTCCAAGAGATTGCGGCTTCCGACGACCACGTCACGCTTATGCACAATCCCCAGAAAATTCAGAGCGTGGCAGTCAATATGGCCGTCGCGCAGGATGCCGGGCGGGCGGAATACCTGATCCGGATCGACGCGCATTGCGCCTATCCCGACGATTTCTGCGATGTTCTCGTGCGGCAGGCGCGGTCGGTTCACGCGGACAGCATCGTCGTCAGCATGATCGCCGAAGGGGACCAGACGGTTCAACGGGTCAACGCCGCGACCCAGAATGCAAGCTTTGGAAATGGCGGGTCTGCGCATCGGTCGATGTCGTCCGGCACCTATGTGGACCACGGTCATCATGCCCTGATTAAGGTCGCGGCATTTTCGGATGTCGGTGGATACGATCCGACGTTCACGCACAACGAGGATGCGGAGCTTGACTATCGGTTGCGACAGGCTGGCTACCGTATCTGGCTGACCTCCGCAACAACGATCACCTATTATCCGCGTCGCTCTTTGTGGGGGGTGGGTCGTCAGTACTTCAACTACGGCACTGGTCGAGCCCGGAATCTTCTGAAGCACAGCGTTCTGCCACGTTTGCGTCAGACCAAGGTGATGATGGTTTTTCCTGCGGTACTGCTGGCTCTTTTGTCGCCGGTTCATTGGATATTTGCGATCCCGGCCCTGATCTGGGTCATCTATTGCCTGTCAGCGGGGATCCGCATGGCGCATCGCGATGGCGACCCGACCCTGATTCTGTGCGGCGTTTCTGCAATAATCATGCATTTGTCATGGTCGGTCGGCTTCTGGCAGCAGGTCATCCGCGAATTGATCCCGCAGACTCGCCGGGTGGTCCGATGACCGGGGACAGGCAGCTGGAGATCTGCGTCTGCACCTATCGCCGCCCGCAGGTGTCGAAGACCCTTGCGTCGCTCTTCGCACTGACCCCGCCGCCGGGGTTCGCGGTATCGGTTCTGGTGATCGACAACGACGATACACCCAGTGCGCGGATCGGCGTCGAAGCAATGGCTGAGAGCGCACCGTTCCCGCTGCGTCATGTGCATTGTCCGCAGGGCAACATCTCGATCGCGCGGAACGGGGCCTTGTCCCACAGTGCCGCGCGATATCTGGCGTTTATAGACGACGACGAGATCGCTTCGCCGGAATGGCTGATACATCTTGTGGGAGCTATGGAGCAGGAAGATGTCGATGTCGTCCTTGGGCCGGTTGAGGCGGTCTATTCCAGGACCGCACCCGCCTGGATGCGCCGAACGGAAATCCACAGCACTACACCCGTCTGGATCGAAGGTGTGATCCCTACCGGCTATACCGGCAACGTGCTGATCGACCGACAGGGTGCTGCGCTGCAAAATCGGGTGTTTGACCTTGAGCTCGGGCAGACGGGTGGAGAGGACTCGACATTCTTCGCCGGTGTCGTGGCCGATGGGGGGCGGATCGCGTTCGCGTCCGAGGCCGTCGTGCGCGAAGACGTCCCCGAGGATCGCGCGACCTTGGGTTGGCTGCTGCGCCGCCGTTTCAGAATGGGGCAGACGCATGTCCGGTCGATCTCCGGAACGCGACGCGCGGTTCGGCAGATGCCTGTGACGGCGGCGAAGGCGCTATATTGTGCGGGCGCGGCTGCGGTTCAGGTCTTCAGCGTCGATCGGCGCAATCAGGCGATCCTGCGCGGAGCGCTACACATCGGTGCGCTTGCGGGCTTGGCTGGTGGCCGCCCGCTGCGACAGTATGCGCCGCAATTCACCTCCAGGACTCATGAATGAGCGGATCGGTTTTGATGCCATGAAGGAAATCGGTTTGAGAATCCGCGATGCCGATCTGGAAGCGGAACGTCTGCAGCAACGGGCGGCAGCCGAGGCGACGACCCTTGGCGATGTGCTGGCTGCCGCGCGGCGCCAGGCCGTCCCCTTAATCGTGAGTGTCCTGATCGGATTATTGATTGGGCTCGTTCATTATGCGACGACGCCCAAACAGTACTATGCTTCGGCCACCGTTTTGGTGGATGACCGGCGCAGTGAGATTGATCAGCAAGTTACAGCCAGCATTCCTTTTGCCCGCAATGATACTTCGTTCCTGAATGAGATTCAGGTTTTAAAATCTCTGCAACTTGCCACTGAGGTCGTGCGCCGTACGGATTTGCAGAACAGTGATCTGTTCCTCTTTCCGCCATCCTCGCTGGCGCGCAACATCGTTTCGGGAATCATGGGATTTGTCAGGTCGGAAGACCCGGTGCCCACGCTGACTGCGGAGCAACAGCAGGAGGCGCGCATTCTTGGCGCGGCGTCGAAACTTCAGGGCAATATCATCATCGAACGTATCGGGCTGAGTTTTTCGATCAACATCGCCTATGTCGGCCATGACCCGGAACTGGCGTCGCAGATCGTGAATACCTACGCGGAAGCCTATCTTGCAGATCACCTGAACGCCAATGTCGAATCGACCGAACAAACGGCGGAGTGGATGGTCCGGCGCCTGGCCGAACTTGAACAGAGGGCCGCAGAAATTCAGGCCGAGGCCGCGGCCCTGCGTCAGAGCGACCCGACCCAGGTTGCGCAGCTGCGCCAGTTGGCGCAGCAGGAATCGACATTGAATTCACTCTATCAAACGATCGCGGCCCGGTATCAGGAGGTATCCATTCAGGGGTCATTTCCGGTCACGAACGGCCGTATCCTGACGCGGTCGCCGGTGCCCGAGAACCCGGCTCTACCCAAGCTGTCCAGGACGCTGGCTGTTACGATATTGCTTAGTCTCATGATTGGATTTGCCATCGCCGTTTTACGTGAAATGCGAGAACAGGCCTTCCGCGTCAGCACCGAAGTGTACAATCACACCGGAAAGTCGTTTCTGGGGCATTTGCCTCGGATCGATCTGCAAAACCTTTCCGACAAACCGCCGCCCGAAACCAGTGCGATCGTTCTGAATGAACAGGCCCATTCAGGCGGTTCGCCAGAGGGTGACGATGCGGCTTCGTCCAACGCATCGTCGTTTGAGGCGGAATGGCGAGAGGCCAAGACCTTGTCGCCGAAATTGTTCTGGTCTGTACTGATGCCGCAGTCGACGTTCAGCGGCACGCTGAGAAATATCCATTCCACAATCGGACTGGAATCTGAGGACAGTCTTTGCAACGTCGTCGCCTTCACGTCGATGTTGCCGGATGAAGGCAAGACGACTGTGGCTATGAATTACGCCAACATGCTGTCGAAGTCGGGGGCGCGTGTCTTGCTGATGGATGCGGACATCAGGGGTTCCAGCCTGAGCAAATCGCTTCGGCTTCCAGAGAGTCCTGGCATCGTGGACGTGCTTCGCGGCCGGGCTCCGCTGCCTAACGCGATCCATGTGCTACCGTTCACGAATCTGCACATTCTGTTGCCCGGTTCCGACCGCGAGCAGTCAGTCGCAGGGGATATTTTGTATCAGCAGAACGCAAGGGCTTTGATGGCGGAACTGCGAAATCATTACGATTGTATCGTTCTGGATATGCCGCCCTTGGGAAAATCGGCCGAGGCCAAGGCAATGATCGCACATATCGACCAGATCGTTCTGGTGTGTGATTGGGGCAGGACCCCCCGGTCTCTCGTGACGCAGTATCTTGCCCATGAGTCTGAGATCGCAAAGAAAATCATCGGGGTAGCTCTGAACAGAGTGGATATTCAGAAGTTGTCGAAATACGCCCGTCCTGGATGGCCCGAAAGTTATACCGAAGCAGATTCGACACTCGTTTGACGCGTTACCGCGTAACGATGGCACGATAGCCTGACATAGCGTAGACTGAGCCAGCCTTATTGGGGGATTAGGTTGGTGCGTTTGTCTGTGTTCATATGTTTCATGCTGATTGCCGCCATCGTGACGGCGATCGGGTCATATTTTGCTGGGTCCGGATTTTGGGTCATCGTGCTGCGTGTTGTCGCAGTATTGGTGGTTCTGCAGACCGCGTACTTTCTGCTGGCACTTGTCAGCGGGCTCGTTCGGCCTCGGAAACCGAAGCCGTCCGATGCGAGAACGAAGACCAAGGGCAACGATCCCTTGGTAGGAAGACAGAAACAATGATCAGCCATGTTGCTTAGTGTGGGCAGCACAAACGATCACATCGTTTTCTCCAACATTACAGACCAGTCTTGCAGCGTCCATTCCGATGGGTCGCGGGCAATGACTGCAGACGCATTTCTGGGCCGCACAAGCGCGCGTGCCAGACGGGATTTGCCAACTTTGACAAGTTGGGGCAGCAAAGAAGGTCGGTGGACCAATTGCCCCATTGCGCGACCGAAATGGCGACCGCGAATTTCTTGCACCAGTGTTTCGAAGGCCAGCGGGCGTTGTAACGCGGCGCGGCGAAGCGCCATGTGATCAAGCATTCCATCGGACAGATCCGGATAATCCCTCAACAGATCGTCCTGCGCAGAGATTATTGCGGCAACGTCGTCGGGATGCATTCGGTACGACAAGGAGCTGTTATGCCTGCGATACAGGTAATAGGACTGCGGCAGTAGGTGCATTCGCCCACCATTCAAGAGAAAACGCATATATAAATCATGATCTTCGCCGATTTTGATATCTTCGCGGTAGCGCAACCCCGATAACGCAGTACGACGGATCAGAGGTTTGAGATAACCCAGTTGCGGCGCGTTCGGATCGGCCGATACGAAACAGGTTGCTGACAATCCAGCGGGCTTTTCCGGACGGTTCGTGCCCATAAGGGTGCCTGCTGGCCGAATGCTGGCGTCGTGGAAATAGGTCAGATCGTCCGCCACGGCGTCGGTTTCCAGCGCATCACCGGCGGTCGTCATCCGTTCAAGCCGACATGGATGAATGATGTCGTCACTGTCGACAATGGCAATCCATCTGCCAGTAGCCATTTCAAAGCCACGATTTCGCGCAGCACCGGGTCCGGCATTCCGGGACGTTTCAAAAATGCGGACGCGGGGATCGGTGTCCGCGACCCCACGCGCAACCTTGATGCTATCGTCGCTCGAAGCATCATCCAGCAGCAGAATTTCGATATGCCCGACCGATTGAGCCAGCACAGACCGGAGCGCCATGGCAAGGTGGTCCGCACCATTGTAATTCGCCATGATGACGGAAACCAGAGGCGGTTCGGCAAGGTTTTTCAAATCAGCACTTTCGGATATCGGTTTGACTCAAAGGATAGACTCTCGCAGCCGAACTCCCATAGGCCTGCCCATATCCGGGGGCTTTCGGCGGGCACGCGCCGAGCAAGCCGTCCAGCTTTGCGGAGCGTATTTCAGCTGTATAGACATTGCTGAATAATTGTATTCGGAGGACCGGAATGATTCAGGCGTCAAAAAATGTCGGCAGGGTGATAAAGTCGTCAAAGCAATGCGTGATTAGCTTTGTTTCTTTGCTTCCCTTGCCGGTATTTTCACAGGAAACACCGCAAGGTGCCAGTTTCTTCGACGATTTCGAAACATTGGATAAGTCGCTCTGGGGGATTTCTGACGGGTGGGCCAATGGTGATTGGCAAAACTGCGTCTGGTCTGGCGACAACGTTGCCGTCAAAGAAGGGATGCTGACGTTGGCTTTCACAGGGTGGACGGGTGATCAGCGCGACTATAGCTGCGGCGAGATTCAATCACTGAATGTCTATGGATATGGTACATACGAGGCGCGATACCGAACCGCGGCCGGGTCGGGCCTGAATGCGGCTTTCTTCACCTATATTGGTCCATACCATGGCAAGCCGCATGACGAGATCGATTTCGAGGTCCTGGCCCGCGATACGAGTTCAGTCAGTTTGAATACCTATGTCGACGGAACCCCCATGAACGGCAAACAGGTGGCGTTGCCCATGCCTGCCGATGATGCGTTCCTGACCTATTCGTTTGTGTGGCAGCCGACCGGGATAAAATGGTATGTAGACGGTGAGCTGGTGCATCAGACGCCACCCGAAGCCGTACTGCCCACGAACGGGCAGAAGATCTACGCCAGCTTCTGGGGAAGCGACAGTTTTCCGGACTGGATGGGCCGGTTCGTGGAGCCGGAAACCGATCTGAAGATGGAAGTCGACTGGATTGCATTCACTGCGCAGGGGGACGCCTGCCAATTTCCGTCCTCGGTCGTCTGCAAGAATGAGTAGCATCCGCGCAGATCGGCCGGGCACCGGCATTGACGTAATCACGGTCGAACCGGATGTGGTTCTTCTGGTGATCGCCCTTTTTGGCCTCGTTTTCATTCCCGCCCTGGAAACCTACGGTGCGTTGATCTTTCTGACCGGAGGGTGCGCGCTGCTGGTCCGTCGCATCCAGATCGTGCTCAGCCTTTGCATCAGATACTGGTATCTGATGGCATTGCCGATATTCTGTCTGCTGTCGGCGGTCTGGTCGCAATATCCTGCAATCTCCTTCCGCTTCGGTATCCAACTGACGGCGACTGTGCTGATCGCGATTGCCATGGCTTCGACCACGTCGGCGCGTGCGTTCAGCCGCGCATTGTTCGGAGTGTTCTCTCTGGCGATGCTGACCAGCATCCTGTTCGGCGATGTACGCAGCGACACAGGGGCCTGGTTGGGAATCTACGGCAGCAAGAATGCACTGGCAGGCGAGGCTGCTACCTATGTGATTGTCTGTACCTCTCAGATATTGGACCGCACGGCCTCCAATGGTCATCGGGTGTTGGCAGTTCTCGGGCTGATGATCGGCGCCATGCTGCTTTTGCTTGCTCAGTCGACAGGCGCGCTGATCGTGGTGCCGCCTGCGCTTTTCCTGCTGTTTTCACTTCTGGTGATCTATCGGCTGTCTGTCGTTCAACGCCTTGTCGCGATGACATTCGCTGTATTGTTGGCGGCGATGATGGCTCTTCTCGTGACGATCTACGCCGATGCGCTTTTAGACCTGTTGCTGGAGACGACGGGCAAGGATGTGACCTTGACGGGCCGAACCGATCTTTGGCGGATTGCCAGGGAACTGATCGCGGAACGTCCGTTTTTTGGCATCGGATACCAGGCATTCTGGGTCAAGGGTTATGCCCCGGCCGAGGTCTTGTGGTACAATTTCGCGATCGAGAGTCGAAGCGGCTTCAATTTTCACAACACCTATTTGTCCAATGCAGTGGAGATCGGGGTAATCGGCGTCTTTCTACAGGTTGTCGTGCTTTATGGGGCTGCTCTGGCAACGGGTCTCTGGGCCTTGCGCACCCGCCTTGCCGAGGCGTCGTTACTGTTCGTTCTGGTCGCAATGATCGTCATGTTGAGTTTTGTGGAAGTTAATGTTTTCTTTCAGTTTTCGCTGCGGACTGTCATCGTGATATGCGCGTTTGTCTATGCCATGCGCGGGCTGGATGCCCATCGGCGCGCCACCTAGGCAAACGCGACCTTGCGCCCATATTTGGCGATCAGCCCGTCGATGGCCGACATGGCCTGATCCGTGGCCCGTTCGATATTGGCGTCCGTCGAAAGGCTTGGCCTCATCTGCGCCAGCTTTTGCAGGCTGCGCGCTGCCATGTGGTGACAGGCGTTATTCAAAGGCTGCGCCAGTTTGCTGGTGCAAGCCGCCTTGGCGCGCGGTCCCGACCCGGACCGCCCGGTGGTGACGGCCCAGCTTTCGCGCAGGTTCGACGGAAACAGGAAGGCAGGCTGGTAGTCGATGTCCAGGGACTTGACCCAATCGTACCATTTGAACCGGTGGATGTGATGCATGGTCCGGACGGCGATCCACGGGGTGCGCAGGGCATCGGCCACGATCGCACCGTGCATCGCTTCTGTGATGACGAGTTTGGCACCCAGAATCTGCTGAATGATGCGCTCGGGCGGGTCTGTCGGGTCGATGAAACTTATGCCCGCCAGATCGCAAGCGACCTTCCAGTTGCCCCGCTCGATACTTTCGTAGTGCGGGATGAAGCCGATCTTGATGTCAGTCGCTGGCGCGGGCAGGGGCGTCTGGCGCAACAGAATTGCAGAATCGGCGATGGCCAGATCAGGGTTCAGGCCCAAGGCCTCGGTCGTCTGGGGGCCACGCACGAAGTGAAAGTCCCAACTGCCGTCGTGAACATCCGGCTTAATGGTATAGCCACCATAGCCGGAGCCGACGACAATTTTTCGCGCGTCCTTCGGATAGCCGTGCTGGATAATCGAACCGATTCCAATGAACAGTTCGGATGCGTCGTCGTCAAAGAAACCGGCGGGCAGAAGGTGTGACCACATGGTCGCGTTCAGTTCGTCCCCAAAGTTGGGCGGATCGCCCTGAAAATATGTCAGTTTCATGCGGTCGTGTTCCCTTTGGTGGGTAGAAAACGGCGGAGTTCGCGCATCCGGGCGCGCGATAGGAGCAGGATCGCTGGACAGTAGATGACGACGGCCAGGACCAACTGGAGGCCAAGTCTTGTAGCCTGCCCCAGATCGGGAAAGACGGAAGGGACGGCAATCATGGCGGACGCCATCAGAGCAGTCGCCACCATGGGGTTTTGAAAACTGGCCAGATAGCTCCAGGCGCTCCGCTTCAGAAGGCGTGCGGTCATGGCCACAGACACCGGCCAGAAAAGGACGGTCTTTGCCACAAGCACAATCATCAGCGTCGGCAGGCCAAACCTGTAAGTCAGCAAAATGACGGCGACTGACGTGGTTTGTTGAACAAGCTGATAATAGAACCACCACTGAGGCTTACCCTGGCTCTTGATCAGCGCAGCCTGTACTACACCGATGCCCGCCAGCACGCCGACCACGCTGAATGCCTGCACCGCGAAGGCCGCGCCCGCCCATTTCTCGTCGAGCATCACAGCAAGCAGGTCCTGCGCCACGATGGCAAGGGCAACGAACATCGGCAGGCTGACAGCAGCCGATACGAAGGATGCGATTTCGAACGCCTGGGTGCTCTTGTCGGCATCGTCTTGCAACGCCGACAACAAGGCAAAAGTGACGGACGACAACGCCCCGCCGATCAGTTGCGTCAGCATGCTGAAAATCCGCTGCGCGAAGAGGAACAGGCCGAGGATCACCGTGCCGCCAAACATGCCCAGCACCAGGTGGTCGAGTTTGATCGTCGACAACATCCGGTCTCCGGACAGGAATGCGCCATTACCGAACAGATCCCGAAGGGCAGCCCAGGTAACGGACAGTCCGGGCTTCCAGCCGGACACCCAATAGGCCATCGCGCAGGTTACAAGACTGGCCGTGACCTGACTGCCGACCAGCGCCCAGTATCCGAACCCCGCGACCAGCATCGTCAAACAGATGACAACGCTTACCAAGGTCGCCACAGCAGTGCGCATCGCGATCAGCTTGAATTTCATCGACCGGACGATCATCGCGTTTGGCACGGCCGAGGCGAGATCCAGCGGAATGCGAAGTGCCAGAACGGGCAAAATGATCGTAATCGCAGGGTCGCCGATCAGCTTTGAAATCAAGTCTGCGCCGAAGACGAATGGAATGAATGCCAGCACTCCAAATCCCGTCGTCAGCCAGAAAACGCTGTCGGCATGGGATTTCAGCAACGTCTGGCGCTGAATCAGAGCTTCGCCGAAGGCCAGTGGAGAAAACGCCACGACCGAAACCACGATGCTGCTGGCCAACCCGACCAGTCCGAAATCCGCAGGCGACAGAAACATCGCGCTGACAAAGAAAACCACAGCGGAACTTACGGTCGGAATAAGCGTCTGCAATGACGACCACAGCACGCCGACAATGGCCGAAGCAGAGCGTCCCGTGGTTAGATGCGGGTGATAATCGTCCGCAGGGCCGAGTGTCGGTGGTTTTGCGATGTCAGCCGGAGTGCTCATACCCGCACAATCAATTGGACGGCGGTGCTTCGGCGGAGGAGTCCAGGTCCACCTCGACAACATCGCCGGGCATGAGCACAACGCTGGGGTCGCCCACGAAAGGTGCTGAATCGTCCCCGCGTACACGGGTGATCGTATAGCTGGTCGCGGCCGTTGACGGATCGAGCGCAGGAACCTGGCCGATTTGTCGGCCCGCGGCTGCTGCCAAAAGGTCGTATTGCCCGTCAAGCTTCGCCTCGATCCCGGCGATGCTGGTGTTGACCTGCTGCAAGGTCATCGCATTCTCCTCGTTGCGAACAGCCTTCAGCAGACCCTCGTTGCGCTCGTATCCCTGCATTTCCTGTCGCGCCGAAAGGATCGATCGTTCGATATCGAGCAGGCGACTTTCCAGCTCGTTCACATAGGATGCCCGTTCGAAGACCCGTGTCGATGCGACCAGTCCACGTTCGGCCAGCTGTTCCTCGCGTTGCAATTCGGCCTGTCCGGCTTCGAGCTGTTCGCGATTGGTTGCAAGCTTGTCCTCCAAGACCCCCAACGCATCTTCAAGGGCGGTTCGCGACCGCGCCAAGGATGTCACTTCGTGATCGTAACGGGTGTTTCTGGCTTGCAGGATCATGGATTCCGCCGCGAGCGCGACCGGATCGAGATCGGAATCTGAGGTACCGAAATTGGGGTCCCCGTTGATTTCCGCTATCAGCCTGTCGCGCTTTGCCGTCAGGAATGTCAATTCTCTCTGCAGGAAGCTGATGGTGCCGCGTGCATTCAGATAGTTCCGTTCCTCGCCGTCGAGCGCTTTGACGCCAGAAAGTCCACTGGCCAGTGTCACGGCCTTTTGCACCGTAAGGCCGGGCGCGTATTCATAAACGCCGGGCTGTTGTACGTCTCCATCGACATAGATCGGCGCATAGCGCTCCACACTGACTGCGGCATGAGGGGTCTGGCCAATTCCGGTGAAAGGCTTCATGGCCTCTTGCAGCGCCTTCGCCACTTCGGCGGTCGTCATACCTTCAACCACCAACGAACCGGCGAGGGTCACTGCAATATCTCCATCGGCCCCGACCGGATAACTGCCCGAAAACTCATAGGTATCCACGACTTCGGTCTTCCCGGCGTCCCAGACGGTAATCTGGATATTCAGGGTGTCGTTGATGCCGATGCGATAAACTTCGGCCCAGCCCACAGTTGCCAGAAACTGCGCAATGATGAAAATGACGGAGCAGCGGATGCGGTTTTTCACGGGCATGTTTTATCCAGAATTACAGTTGCGGGTCAGTAAGATCCTTTGGATGAAATAACTGCGGGAACCGTTTTCGCCAGAATTGCAACATCCTGACGCATGGACCACTGCTGAACATATAGCGTATCGTAGGAAACGCGCTGTTCATAAGTCGCGTCACTGCGTCCGCTGACCTGCCAAAGACCAGTGATGCCTGGTCGTGTCTGAAGATAGAGATTGGCTGCCGCCCCATACATCGCCAGTTCGTCCCGGACCACGGGACGAGGACCAACAAGGCTCATGTCGCCCATCAGCACGTTGATGATCTGTGGAAGCTCGTCGATGCTGTAAGCGCGCAGCACGGCTCCGATACGGGTGACACGGGGGTCATTGCGAAGTTTACGGCTGCGGAGCCACTCGTTTCGCTCATCTTGGTGGTTGGCCAGATACTCACCGAGAACGTCATCACCGTTTATTACCATGGACCGGAATTTCCAGCATTTAAATATCCGCCCGCCATGACCTACGCGCGAATGCCCATATAAGATCGGTCCCCGTGACGTTAGTTTCACGGCAAGTGCGGCCCAGAGAAACAAAGGTGCCAGAAGGACCAGTGCAATCAGCGCGACAGCCAGGTCGAGACCTCGCTTTGCAGGGCCACCAAGCACTGTGTCCGCGCGTGTAATTCCGGTTGCGATCGACGTTGATTCAGACAGACCCTCTTTGACGAGGTTTCTCAAACTAGTGGATGGCATGATCTAACTCCTGTATTCAGAATCGACGTTCGCTTTTCCATGCTCTACCGGCAATTTTGCAGACGCAGCATTTCATCTATGATTTTTCATAAATTGGCGAAAAGCTGCCATCGAATGTGGGAGCGTGATTCTGAATTGCTCATAAATCATGCGTTTGGCAGTCAGATTGCACATGCATAATGAATGTTTCTTGATATAAATCAAAGTTTTAACGTAACGGATGCCTTTTTACCGTTAAAGTGACGGAAACCCGCCGACACTTCGAAACTTCTTACTTACCGTTTAGGCAGAGTTACGCTTGAATCTGCACCGCAGCATTCCGATCCCTGCAAAGGGGGTTTTGCCTTGGTCGCATGATGGGACAATACTGACAGTTTTAGCGTCGAGCACGTGACGGGGACGGGTAAAACGCAGAACTTTGCAACGGTTTCCAATAGTCGGGCAATACCGCGTAGGTCAGGAGGCACAGCTTCCGCACTGCGCCGACCAAGCATGAACCTGGCGAAACGGTACTACACCAAAGCAGAGCCTTAGCTGCTCGCCGACAAAGCAGGCTGGAGCGCCACTCTGATTGCGTCAGGGACAAGCCGGAACTCGGTATCTTCCATAGAGAGGATACTGTCGGACATCGCCCTGACCGCGCCGCGGTCCAAGCCGTCCAAAAGACTGATCAGCGCTTTGGCGGACGGTTCCTCCACCACGAACCCAAGGGAATTCCGTGCAACCTTGTTTCCTGTCTCGGTCCCGGCCACCGCAATGGAAGGGCAACCGAACCAGCTTGCTTCATAAATTCGGTTAGGCAAAAGCCAATCGGAATTTGCGCCGCGCTGCCAGAGGTCCTGCGCCCAGACCAGATCGCACCGGCCATAAACCTCGGCCAAACCATCTGGATACTCGTACGGGCCAAAGTAACTGACGTTGTCGCGCCGGTCGATTTGTTCGTCGAAGTCCGGCAAAGCATGGCGATGGACATTGCCATGGATTTCTATGGCGACCCGATCTCCGAAATGATCGGCGGTTTCCATCAGGAGGTTCAGGCTTGGCGCGCAGCGGATCGATCCGACCCAACCGATCGTCAGGGGCGTATCGGACGATCTGCTGCGCCGCAACGGCGGGCGGGGAATCGGATATTCATCGAACCAGAGCTTGTTTTCCAGGATCGCATATTGCCCTTGGTAACCCTGTATCGCCTCGAAATAATGTCTCATGAAGCCCGGCGACGACACCAGCAGCAGTTGCACACGCGCCAACAATCGTCGTTCGCACCATCTCATCGCGGCCCCCACGGCGTCTGGGCGCGTGAACAGGCCGTGGATATCCAGGCATTCGTAAACCAAAGGCACATGACTCTGCCCGGTCATCCAACGCGTGATCCAGGCAATGATCAGCAGGTCGAAGTTGCGAGCGATGATAACGTCGGCTGTAGATAGCGCGTCGCGGCGTTGCATGACCCGGCAGATGCCGCGCAGGATGCCGATCATCCGTCTGCCATAACGCTCGTTCTGCATAAGACCCAGGTCGATGTTGGGCCAATCCGGAACAAACGCAGTGTTCATGTTTTCCCGTCGGAAGGAGGCAGAGCGAACACGATACCCCAACGTCCTGAAGCTTTTTAGACGCCTGATCTGCGACGATTCCGTCAGGTCGAAGGCAAAGACGAAGATTTCGGTCAACGGTTGGTCCTTGCGGGCACGTGCATCTGCGCCGTGTCACTACACACCTCCGTCCCCGGCCCGCCACGCCCCTGCGGATTTCCAGCGGAAGTTCGCCGCCACGCGAACAAGGTCGCCGGGCAGTTCGCAACCGCGCACTTATGCTCAAGTTTGGCGGTGAAGCCCGGTAGGTATCACCACGGCACGCCCCGGTGGCCATTCATTTGCGAACTGTATTGTCGACGCCGACGTCTTTCACGACCAAGCCCTCAGCCGATCAAGAGGCACGTATTGCCTAGCCCCGACCGATATACGGCATGGCCGATGCCATCACGGTCATAAAAGGTACGTTCACATCGAGTGGAAGTGACGCCATGTGCAGGACGGCTTCTGCGACGTGTCGCGCATCCATCACAGGCTCGACCTTTTCCGTCCCGTCGGCCTGCGGCACGCCGCGGGTCATCTTCTCGGCCATGTCGGTCAATGCGTTGCCGATGTCGATCTGCCCGCAGGCGATGCCGAAGCGGCGGCCGTCGAGCGATAACGTCCGGGTAAGGCCCGTCACAGCGTGTTTGGACAGGGTATAGGGCGCGGAGCCGGGGCGGGGTACATGCGCCGAGACCGAGCCGTTGTTGATGATGCGGCCGCCCTGCGGCGATTGTCGGCGCATCAGGCCGAAGGCCGCGCGCGCGGCGAGGAACGTGCCACCGACATTGACGTCGAGAACCTGACGCCATTCAGCTACGGAAATTTCGTCGATGGGACGAGAGGCCACGTTTGTGCCCGCATTGTTGAAAAGGACATCGAGGTGGCCCCATTCCGATTCAATACGCGCGAAGGCGGCGTCGAGCGCGTCCGGATCGGTCACGTCGCAGGGCAGGACCAGTGCATCGTCCGCATCGCCTGCGGTTTCGTGCAGAACATCGGCCCGTCGGCCCATGAGCGCCGTGCGCCAGCCCCGGTCCAGAAAGAGGCGTGCGGTCGCGCGGCCGATGCCGCTTCCGGCGCCGGTGACAAGGATGGTCTGGGTCATGGTATCTCGCTTGAATGAAGGGCGGTGTAAGGGTCAGTAGAACACGCCGACCAGCCATAACGGTACGGCGGGTATATAAGTGACGATCAGCAGGACAAACACGAGCACCGCGATGAATGGAAGGTTGGTCTTCGTCGTAGCCCAAACGTCGGTCCTGGCGATGGAGCAGGCGGTGACCAGCACGCTCGCCACCGGCGGCGTCTGCTGGCCCAGCGCGATGTTCAGCGTGAGCAGGATACCGAAATGGACGGGGTCGATGCCAAGTTGATTGACCAGCGGCATGAAGATCGGGACCGTCAGGATGATCGCAGCCGCACCGTGCAGCACCATACCCACGAAAAGCAGGAAAACATTGATTATCATCAGGACGAGGAATGGATTGTCGGTCAGCGTCGTGATGGATGCCGCCAGTTTCTGTGGCATCTGTGTCTCGGTCAGGTAGAGGCCTAGAACGGCGGAAGATGCCACAAGCAGCATCACCACCGACGTCTGAAGCACCCCGTCAACCAGCGCGTTGTAGAGCTTGCGCAGGTTCAGCTCGCGATAGACCAGCAGGCCGATGACAAGCGCCGCCAGCACGGCGAGTCCCGCGCCCTCGGTTGCGGTGACGACACCACCAAAGATGCCTCCAAGGATGATAACGGGAAGCATCAGCGCCCAGACAGCCTCGCGCGTGGCGCGGCCAAGGCGGGACAGCGAGAAGCTCTCTTCGCGCGGAAGATCATAGCGGACCGCGAAGTAATAGCACATTCCCATCAGCAGCGAGGCCCCCATCAGGCCGGGCACGATGCCCGCCACGAATAGCTGCACGATCGAAGTGTTCGACAGCGCGCCATAGAGGATCATCGGAATCGACGGTGGGATGATGATCGCCAGCGACGCGGAAGAGGAGGTGAGCGCCGCAGCGAAGCGTGGAGAATAGCCCTTGCGCTTCATCGCCGGGATCAGCACCGACCCGGTCGCCGCCACATCGGCTACGGCCGATCCCGAAATTTCGGCGAAGAAGAGCGATACTCCGACGTTCACCATCGCCAGTCCACCGCGCACGAACCCGATCAGAGCCGATACGAAGGCAATGAGCCTGGTCGAGATGCCGCCAGTATTCATCAACGCGCCTGCCAGAATGAACAACGGAATCGCGATCAATGGAAAGCTCGTCGCGCCGTCGAACAGAGACAGGGCGGCATTCAGGAACCCCGGTGTTCCGTTCAGAAGCCAGACGCCGATCAGAGCGCTGGCAAGGATGGATACCGCGATGGGCAGGCCGATGGCGATCATTACGAACATCGACAGGAGTACGAAGGCTTCGGTCACGATCCGCGCCCCGAGCGCGATAGCTCTGCCTCGGCCCGCGCGATTTCCAGCGCGATCTCCTCACTCTCGGGATCTGCGCCCGCGCGCACGGATATCAGGCGTTCCGGCAGTGTCAGGAGGCGGGCCAGCAGCATAAGCACCGCCGCGACCGGCAGGATTCCCTGCACCAAGGTGCGCGGCACGAATCGAAGAGTGGTCATCGTCTCGGATCCAAAGAAGTCCAGAATTGCCCATCCTCCCCAGGCAACGATTCCGAAGGTGGTGAGGAAGATCACCTCGACCAGCCAGAAAAGACCCATGCGGAACGGTCCCGGAAGTCCGAACAGCAGGCCGTTGAAGCCCAGGTGCGCATTGCGCAGGACGGCCAGCGCCGCACCCGTGAAGGTGATCCAGGCCAGTAGAACGGAAGAGACTTCATCGTACCAGATCAGCGACGATCCTGAATAGCGGAAGCCGACACCTAACAGGACGATGCAGGCCAGCGTGACGATCATCGCCAACGTCGTTGCCTGCAACCCGAGATCGAGCGTTCGGATGGCCAGATTGCGCATGTGGGACGCTCCAGTGCGGGAAGGGGGCGGCGCGCAGATACGTCGCGCCGCCCGATTTCGTCAGATCCGGGTCAGGACCCGTCAACGAGTGCCAAAGCCTCGTCGATCATGGCTTGCCCGTTCTCGACCTCGGTCGCGAACTTCTCATAGATCGGCTTGGAGGCATCGACGAAGGCAGCGCGATCAGCAACGTTCACCACCATCCCTGCATCCTTGAGTTTTGTCAGAAGCTCTTCGTCCTGGCTCGCACCCTGTTCGCGCGCCCAAACGGCGACTTCCTGCGCCGTTTCGGTCAGGATCGACTGGATCTCCGGGTCCAGCTTGGCGAATGTCTCTACGCCAACGGTAGGATAGGCGGGCGAATACACGTGGCCGGTCATCGAAAGGTACTCCTGCACCTCTTCGAACTTGGCACCCGCAATGTTGGTCAACGGATTTTCCTGTCCATCGATGACACCGGTTTGCAAGGCCACGAATACCTCGGAGAATGCCATTGGCGTCGGGTTGGCCCCCCAGGCCTCGAACATGGAAACGCGCCAAGAGGAGTTGGGCGTCCGGATCTTCAAACCCTCCAGATCGGCGGGCACATTGATCGGGCGCTCGTTGTTGGTGATCTGGCGAAACCCGTTTTCCCACACGGCGAGCGGGCGGTATCCCTTGGCCTCGGCCGCAGGGACGAGGGTATCGCTGAACAGCGTCTCATCCATCCGCGCCAGATGCTCCCGGTCGGCCACAAGAAACGGCAGATCGAAAATGGCATATTCCGGCGCGATTTCCGGCATGATGGAAGACGGCAAGGTCAGATGCATCGTTCCCAGTCGAATTTTCTGGAGCATGTCCTTGTCCTTGCCCAGCTGCGAACTGTCGAAGACCTTGACCTCCCCCAGATCGCCCAGCTTCTCGTTGGCGCGGCGCTGAAATTCGTAGGCCGATTGCCCTTGCAAAGAGTTTGGCGTGGCGGAGATGCCGAAGATGATCTCCTGCTGAGCCGCTGCCGCGCCGCCCCATGCGATTGCCAGCGCGACCAGCGCGCTCAGGTTCATCGTTTTCATTTCATCCTCCCTGAATGATCTGTTGTGGTCGGCGCTCGCCGACAGTCCTAGCTCCCGGCAATGGCTTTGGTGGTGCCGGTCTTCCCAGCGGCCCAGTTTGGCCGCTTCGTCAGCGCCGCCCGCAAATCTGCGCGCGCCGCGTCGTCGGTGCCCCTCTGCGTGGTGCGCCCCGCAAGACGTCGGCCAAGCGACAGCGCTGCCAGTGTCGCACCCGTATCGGCGATGCCCTGTCCGGCGATATCATAGGCCGTGCCATGCGCCGGCGTGACGATGGGAAAGCCATAACCCGCTATCAGCGTTACTCCGCGGTCGAAACCGATCAGCTTCATCGCGATCTGGCCCTGATCGTGGAACATCGTCAGCACCGCATCGAATTCGCCCTTCAGCGCGCGCACGAACACGGTGTCCGATGGCACGGGGCCAGTTACCGCCATCTGATGCGCCCTTGCGCGCTCGACGGCCGGGAGGATGATGTCTTCGTCCTCCGTCCCGAAGTTGCGCCCGTCGCCCGCATGGGGGTTAAGGGCTGCGACACCGATGCGTGGCCGTTCGAAGCCTGCATCCTGCATCACCTCCACGGTCAGTTGCAGGCTGTCGAAGATACGGTCCGCGTTCAATATCCCGGCCACGTCACGCAGAGGGATATGCGACGTCACGCGGGCATTCCAGACCTCGTCCAGCACGTTGAATTCCCGCCCCGACCGGGGCGCGTCCAGCACCGCGTCGACGAAGCCGATTTCGTCGACGTAGTCTGACTTGGCCATGCGCATCGCGGCCTTGTTGAAGGGAGTGAATGCAACGGCATCCGCCAGTCCCGCTTTCGCCGTCAGAAGGGCCGCGCGGAAATTCTCGAGGGCGGCGGCCCCGGACGACGCGGTAGCTGTGCCGATCATTGCATCGTCGGGATCGAAGGTGCTCAGATCAATCAATGCGTTACCGTCGATGGGGGCGACCAGGGCATCGAGGCCAATGACCGGCAGGTCAAGCGTTACACCTGCTTGGCGTGCACCCAGTTCCAAGGCGCGCCGATCACCGAAAACAAGGATGTCCGTTCCCTCGCGGGCGTCGGACAGAACGCGGGCCGCCAGTTCCAGACCGATGCCGCCCGCATCGCCAAGCGCCATCGCAATTCGTCGGCTGTCAGTCATAGGTCGCTCCGTTTGTATACAAAATACATAAATGATCTCGAATGACAAGTGGGATGCTGATAAGGGCAGGATAGGATCAGGAGATTACATTGCCCGACAATCATCGAACCCCGATCCAGACCATTCAGAAGCGGAGCTTGCATGATCAGGCCGTGGAGCAGATCCGTGATCTGATTATCGAGGGTCACCTGGAGCCTGGACACCGTATTGATGAAGCTGCACTTACGACCGAACTCGGCATCTCCCGCACTCCGTTCCGCGAAGCTCTGCGAACTCTTGCAGCGGAAGGATTGATCGAGATCCGTCCCTCACGGGGCAGCCGGGTAAGGAAGCTTTCCACCGAGGAAGTCCATGGTCTTCTTGAGCTGCAAGCCCATCTGGAAAGCCTGGCTGGTCGCCTCGCATGCGAGCGCGCTACAGATGCGGAGATTACCGGACTGCTCGACCTGCATGATCGGATGATCGTCCTCTACGAGGCCCGTGACCGGCTCCCGTATTATAAGTTGAACCAGGAGTTTCATACACGCCTTGCCGAAGTCGCCGGCAACAGTGTGCTGGCGGAAACGCAACGGAGCCTGCAGGCACGACTCAAACGTATCCGCTTCATCGGCAATCGTCGGCCGGACTTTTGGTCTGCCGCAGTGCACGAGCATGCAGAGATGGCCGAGGCACTGCGCGCAAGAGATGGCAGTCGGCTCGCCGAGACAATGGAACGGCACCTGAAGAACACCTGGGACCGCGTCCGCAATGTCATCAGCTCCGAAGACAGGTGAAAGCGAGTTGCTACAAGCTCCAATGTCAGACGCTGCAAAAAACGAGCGCTGGACTGTTCACAGAGCGGAAGCTGAGCCAGCTGACTATTGTCAGCAACCTTCGGAACCGGAGGCGAACGTGTCGGATGCCTGGTTGCTTTCGAAGACTGATCGGCGATGACAGGTTTCGTCGGGCCTATGTCCCGCTACGTCTGGATAAAAGTTTCCGAATTTGTCCTTGCCCCCCATGTTCGGCGCAAATAGACGGGTCGGCGGAGACGTGGCCGAGTGGTCGAAGGCGCTCCCCTGCTAAGGGAGTAGGCCCGGAAGGGTCTCGAGGGTTCGAATCCCTTCGTCTCCGCCACTTGCACATCGCAAACCCGAGACGAGGCCCCAGCGTGGGCCTTTTTTCTTTTTGTTTCAAAGGGGTTTAGCGAGGCCATCCGACTTTCGGAGACTGGTCGTTTGGTCGAAATCAGTCTCTGAACGCCCGGCGTCTCTTTCCATGCGCCCTTCACTCAGATCAAGACGGATTCAAAACTGAACGTCTTTTCAGGTGCTTGCCGAAAATGGGTTGCGCCGCAGTTGAAGCAGGGTCGACCGCTGTCAATGCGAACAGAGACACCGGAAGGCGGCGTGGTTGTGCGCGTTGGTGCGAACGACCACGAGAAGTCTCTGATGACAAAGAGACTTTCCGCTCATAGCCTGGCGGCATGTCGAATGGGCCCTGGACAGATGAAGAAAACGATCTGATCGTCGCAGATTACTTTGCGATGTTGGCCGATGACGTTGCTGGGCACCGCTATAACAAGGCTGAGCATCGACGGGCGCTTATGCCATTGTTGAAAGATCGGTCCGAGGGATCGGTCGAGTTCAAACATCAGAACATCAGCGCCGTGCTGAAGGGGCTCGGTGAGGACTGGATCCCGGGCTACAAGCCAGCGTTCAATTTCCAGATGACACTGGTTGATGCCGTGGCGCGCTGGCTGGCGCTGAACCCGGCGTGGCTCGGCCGCCGTTCGGGTGCAGGAGCGCCGACCGGCCTGGCCGAAGCCGCGCCAATCTGGATCGGGCCGCCGCCCACGTTGTCGAACCAGCCGCCGCCGCAGGAGCTGGAGCAGATGCTGCACATCGCCCAAAAATTCGATGTCGCAGCGAGAGACGAGCGAAACCGCACCCTCGGCCGTGCCGGTGAGGAACGCGTGCTGGCGCACGAACGTGCAGCCCTGAAATCAGCGGGTCGCGACGACCTCGCGCGCAAGGTCAGGTGGGTGTCGGAGGAGGATGGCGATGGTGCCGGCTACGATATAGCCAGCTTCGCGACGGATGGCCGCCCGCGCCTGATCGAGGTGAAAACGACGAATGGCTGGGAACGCACGCCTTTCCACATCAGCCGGAATGAACTGGCCGTCGCCGAGGAGCGGCGTTCGGAATGGTCCCTGTTTCGGCTCTGGAATTTCGCACGTGAGCCGAAGGCGTTCGAGCTGCACCCGCCGCTGGACGCGCA
Organism: Jannaschia sp. L-14R; assembly: GCF_056857695.1. NCBI lineage: Bacteria > Pseudomonadati > Pseudomonadota > Alphaproteobacteria > Rhodobacterales > Roseobacteraceae > Jannaschia > Jannaschia sp. L-14R. The sequence goes on along the minus strand of NZ_JBSXNP010000009.1, from coordinate 636,406 downwards.
TGTCTCGCTGACGGCAACGTCCTTTCAGGCGAGTTTTCATTGAAGGTCAGCGAAACGTTCGCTCAGCCTGTTTTTGCCAAGCATCCCCCGCCAGAAAGCACAGATCGTAGAGGCTGACCGCCGACGTCTCCCGACCGCAGGTCAGGCGTTTAAGAACCTCGGGTGCAAGATAGGCGAGGCGTAATTGGCGGCTGACATGGCGTTCGGCCAGACCGACGGCTTCGGCCAGTTCCTGAATTGTGGCGAACTCGCCTGCTTCCATGCGACGACGCCAGCTCCATGCGCGGCCGATGGCACGCAGGATGTGGGGATCCTGCGCTTGATCCGCGCTCGGGCCATGGTCGGCGGGAGGCAGGATCTTCGGTCGCCCGTTTTTCTTGCGTACCTTGAGAGGGATCAGAATGCGGATGGTGTCATTGGAATTGGTCATTCGGCGGCCTCTATCTCGCGCGGGGCGAACATCTCGCGGATGACCCCGGCGATGCCCTCGCGCCGGATATCGACCTCGAGCCCGGCGGCCGTTACCGTGATGCGCCGAACAAGTAGTTGAACAATTCGGGCTTGCTCGGCGGGGAAGAGTTGGGTCCAGAGGGTGTCGAACTCGTGGAGCGCGCCCAAGGCGTCGGCTTCGGAGATATTGGCGGTGATGGCTTTCAGCGCCGACAACACCTGCGTTACGACCTCTGGCGTTTGCAGGATCCGGCGGATTTCGGTCATCACTGCCTCCTCGACCATCCCAGCGGCCAGCCGCGTGGGCGCGGTCTCGTCGCCGGTATCTTTGTTCCGGATCACGTCCATGGACACATAGTAGCGGTAAAGTTTTGGGCCTTTCTTCGTGGTGGTGGGCGTCATGGCCGCACCGGTTTCGGAGAATATTAACCCCTTGAGCAGCGCCGGTGTCTGCGCGCGGGTGTTGTTGGCGCGTTTTCGGGGACTCTCTTGCAGGATGGCGTGGGCGCGATCCCAGAGGGCCTCGTCGATGATGGCATCGTGCTCGCCGGGATAGGATTTTCCCTTGTGGACGGCTTCACCGCGATAAACGCGGTTCTTGAGCAGCCGGTACAGATAGCCCTTGTCGATCAGCGTGCCTTGTTTGTTACGGGCCCCTTTGCGACGGAGCTCTCGCGCCAGCATGCTGGCGGATCCAAGTTCGACAAAGCGCTCAAACATCTGCCGCACCTGCGCGGCCTCGGTGTCGTTCACGATGAGCTTGCGGTCGACGACATCGTATCCGAGGGGGACGTAGCCCCCCATCCACATGCCCTTCTTCCGGGAGGCGGCGACCTTGTCGCGGATCCGCTCGGCTGTGACCTCACGCTCGAACTGAGCAAAACTGAGCAGGATGTTCAGTGTCAGCCGCCCCATGGACGTTGTCGTGTTGAAGGACTGGGTCACTGACACGAAGGTAACGCCATGCCGGTCGAAAAGCTCGACCAGCTTCGAAAAATCCATCAGCGCACGGCTGAGGCGGTCGATCTTGTAGACCACGATCACATCAACGAGACCGTCCGCGACGTCGGCGATCAGCTGTTTCAACGCAGGGCGGTCCAGTGTGCCGCCGGAGAACCCGCCGTCGTCGTAACGCTCGCGCAGACAGGCCCAGCCCTCGGAGCGCTGGCTTGCGATATAGGCCTGGCAGGCCTCGCGCTGCGCATCGAGGCTGTTGAACTCCATGTCGAGCCCTTCCTCGGTAGACTTGCGGGTATAGATCGCACAGCGCAGGCGGCGGTTTGGGCGCGAGTTGCTATCCATGGTCAAATCTCCCGCGAACGGGTCTGCAGCCCGAAAAAGCGGTAGCCGTTCCACCGCGTTCCGGTGATTTCGCGGGCGATGCCGGAGAGCGATTTGTACTTGCGGCCCTGCCAATCGAACCCGTTTTTCAAAACGGTCACTGTATGCTCGACGCCGTTCCATTCGCGGATGAGCTGCGTGCCCGGGACGGGATTGCGAGGATCCGTGATCTGATGTTTGCGGCGCGCGATCCCTTCGACCTCATCGGCGAGCAGATCGAGCATGCGCCGCGTTTCGCGATCTGGCCCGCCATAGGTCAGTTCCTGAATGCGATAGGCGAGCCGACCCTCCAGAAATGCGCGGCTGTTGTTGGGCGCTGAGCTTCCCATCAGGGTTTCCCACTGAGCTTTCAATTCCTTGACGGACAGGGTTTTTAACGCGGCCAGACGCGACAGGACCGTTTGATCCAGGCTGGCATCCTGACCCGGCGTGGGTGGTGCTATCTTACTCTGATGCTTCATCAATTCCTCCGATGCGGATACGTTTCCTGCGACGACCACCGCTCTTTCGGGGCGGTAAGTCCACGAAACGGTCTCCGGTTTCGGCAGATAAAGAGCTGGACTTCGCGGCCAGAACACGCACCAGGCCACCAGCGAGGATGCGGCCGATTTCTTCGATGCGCGCCTCAGGCGACATGCGCTCAGGGCATAGGGGATTGGGCCCGGAAATCGGGTCGTCTGGATCGAGTGACATGGCGACTTTTCGCGATTGAGTTGATGCCCGAATGGTATCGCGAAATCAGGAAAGCACAAGTAAATCAATAATTTGTGGAACGCTTCGACCTGTGCGAAGAGCCGCGCAAATCTGCGTATGCGCTTTGTCAGCTCACTGCTCGCCCTAACCGGGCCTCACGGCGAATCACCGCCCTGAACCGCCCATGAATTTGTCGAACGTATCGACGGTAGCTTCTTCCTCGAGCTCGGCCATCTCCCAACGCGAGGGCGCCTGGTCGGGATAGAGGAGCAATGAGATCGACATTTCATTGCCCGGCGAGAACACCGTCATCTCGCGGACCGGTTCGTTGCCTAGCCAGACCCCGGCCGGATGCTCAACGCCATGGCGACCTGTGTCCCAATCGGCTTCTCGCGCCGCCAATGATGCTGCTGGCAATTCCGTCACGATTTGGCGTGCCCGGTAGAAGATCCCGGACTTCAACAACGGTTCGCTGGACCACGCCCAGTCGATGAAGCCTTCCTTGCCAACCACGATCATCGCGCGCTTTTCGGTGATCGTCATCCATTTCAGGATCGCGGCTGTGAGCGACACGGCATATCGATCTGCGAGTTCGGTCATCACGTCGATGTCGACGATCCGTCCTTTGATCTGTTCGCGGAAATCGTCGAACGGCATCAGCAGGTAGGAGGCGAAGGTGTTTGCCTCCCCCTCAATCTTGTTCCGGGCCTCATCCCAATCGGCCATGTTACGGCTGGTGCATTCCAGCCCACGTGGGTTGGCGTTTCGGTGGAGGAGGTAGTGCCCCAGCTCATGGGCCAGCGTGAAGTTGCGCCGCCCCGACGACCGGATGGTCTCGTTGTAGACAATGCCCCACTCGCCGGAGCCGCTAGGATGCGGCATCAGCATGCCTTCGACGCCCTTGGACAGCGCAAGCCCCTTCACGATGGTGATCGGCGCGTCCGGAAACACCTGACGCGAGAAATCCTGCGCGAGCGCGGCCACGTCGATGGGGAACCGCGGCAGCCCGTGCACCGCCTGATGCACGGACAGGATTTTCGTCAGGCGGTTGGCCCAGCTCTGAGGCGTCGTCGGCAGGCTCAATCCTTCTTCCCCCACATATCGATCATCTGGTTGATTTTCTGTTGGTCTTCGGGATCGAGCTTGCTGAACTTGCGGAAGAATGCCTCTTTCAGAACCTCGTCGCCGGGCTCCTCGCTGTCATCGAGCAGGTAATCGGTCGTGACCTCCAGTGCCTGGGCAATGCGGGTCAGCTTTTCGCCGGACGGTTTTCGGGTATCACGGTTCTCGAGTTCCCAAAGATAGCTTTTGCTGGACTCGGTCAGCGCCGCGAGCTTGTCGAGGGAGTATCCCTTCTCCTTGCGGTGGCGCTTGATCTTGGCGCCGAGGGACGTGGTCATTGTATCATCCTTGGTTTCCTTGGTCAGAGGACGTTTGTTCGATATGCCGAACAAAATTATGCCGCGCAAGTAGACCTGACGCTTTGTTCGGTATATATCGAACATGATCGTATCGCATATTCGCGATTCTGTCGTCCTCCTCCCTCCCAGGCTTAGAAAGGCCACATCATGACAGCGATTGCTTCCTTCCTCCGCAAAACCCCGATTCCCCGGCTGCAGGACTATTTTACCGCAGGCGGCTTCACCTCCCTTCCTCCGGTCGACTGGACCAAACCCGAGCCGGAGGTTGTTGAGCCTTTGATCAAGGCCGTCGACGACATGGACGAGGCTGAAAAGCAACGCGTCATCCTTGATGCTGGACGTGTTGCGGCCCTCGCAGATGAGCCCGGACAGAATGCCTTGCAGAATGTCGTGCTGGATCGCTCGACCTTCGACACGCTAGAGGGCCCCAACAATCGGTCACTCTGGGTGTTCTTGAACGAGGCAGACCGGTTCCGGCTGGCCGAAGAGGTCCGCTACAACGACGAGCGTCGGCGCGGTCGGTCCTGGAGCGGCTTCGGTGTCGATGAAGGTCTGGATGTAAAGAATGACCCGATCTCGATTGCTGCCTTCACTGCCGCGATCCGTGAACGGTTCGAAACACCCAATGTGCATGTCGACATCTTCGATCGCCACCGGGTGATCCTCGACGGTGAAGAATGCGAACTCGTTCAGGTGGCCGTCTACCGCGAAGGCCGCCCCGAGGACATGTTGGGTTTCGATGCCGACAGCACCTTGTCACGTCGCATCGTCAAGCCCGTGTTCGAGGCTGCGCTGACCTATGAGGCGGCGACCGGCGTGATTGAGGTCGTGGCCAAGACGCGCGAGGATCGCATGGATCTGACGCGTTTCATGGCGCGTGATCTGCTCGGCATTACTATTGACGAAAAGCAACAGCTGCCGCTGCGGGAATATGATCTCAGCATGCTCGCGCAGCCGTTCGATTTTCCGACCGACCCGGCAGACGGGATCGCCGGCGTGACCGTCAAGGAACTGCGGTTGATGGATCTCGGCGATGCGAAAGAGCGCATCACGCTGGAGTCCATGTCCGGCGCGGACCGGACGATCTGGCAGATGGCAGAGCATCGCATTGGTCTGGACATCGGCGGCGGTTCCTTCGTCCACGGGATTACCGGTGAGGTGCCGGAATGGGTGATCACCCGGGCGCGCTTCACAATCAAGTTCCACCCCGGTCCCTCCGGCGGGCGCGGCAAGTCTCTGTCTCTGACCGTGACCATGCCGCATGGCTGCAACCTGAAGGACATGACGCCGCAAGAGCGCCTGATCGGCGAGAAGTACCTGCGGCTCTGGGGCATCCTGAAAGATGACAACGACGAAGGCGACGTCCTTGAGTAAGCGTGCGATCGACCTTCTGCTGCGGGCAATGGAAGCCCGCAGCGCGTCTCTTCAGGTATCGGCGCTGCACCAGGTCTCGCGCGCTGCGACAGACGCATTGTTGAAGGCCAACCTGCTGGTTCCGAACGGGCATGTCCCGGTCGTTGCGGGTATGGATGACTACGAAGATGAGCCGTTTGAGGCGACCTGGTTGGCCGAGCTGAAATCATTTGGCTATCACGACAGCATTGGCCGATGGATCACTGTGACCGATCAGGACATCGCGGCGTGCAGGGTCGACTATGGTCTGGCCCTCGCCAAGATGCTGGTGGCGTTCGAGCGTGCCGGGCCCTCCCGTCCGACATCTTTGATTGCCGATCTCATCTGGGATGTGGGCACCATCAAGCTTGCCGGCGCAAAGGCCCCGGTGCCCGTCTGGTTTGCCCGGCGACTCAGTGATCCGCGTGTCTGGGCGCAGCTTGAGACGCTGATCGCACGCAAGCCGCCGCACGAAATCCGCATCATCCTTACATCGACGCCCGGTGGGCGAATCCCAGAGACCTCCCAGAAGCGAAATCACATCATCAGTGTTGCGGATGTCGAGGGTGATCTGGCCAAGCTCGCAATCTCACCGCAGATCCTCGGTGCGCGGGTGTTCCCCGGGCAAGCGCAGCGTCGTTTCCCGATCGACCATTCGGATGACTACGGCATCGTCTGGCTGCGAGATGAATCCCTCACCTTCGGCAGCGATAAACAGCGGCAACTCTTGGGGCTGTTGTTTGACGCCTATTGGTCAGGTTCGCCGGTTTGCCGAACGGCGGTCGTTCTTTTCGAGGCGGGCTACGGGGACAGCACGAACGCGTTCTCCAAGGTTTTCAGCGGTCGCGACGACTGGCGCTCATTCATCAAATACAGCCACGGAAACTGTTGGATCGAGCCCTGATGTGACCATGCAACGCCGTTTCAAAGGCCGTCCGAAAGGGCGGCCTTTTGCTTTTTGTCACCTTCCTACCGGCTTTCCTACCGGTGCCCTCCCTCAGCCCTACCGCCCCCTCCGCGATGTTGGTCCCGCAACTGTTCGCACAATCCCCAAGGAGGTTCACATGGCGACAAGGCACCTTTCCCAGATCGAGCTGGCGGCTCGCTGGAACATCTCACACCGCACGCTGGAGCGTTGGCGGTGGACGGGCGAAGGCCCAAAATTCATCAAGCTCGGCGGCCGCGTTATCTACCGCCTCGAAGATGTCGAAGCATTCGAGGCCGAGCAGATCCGCGGCGCAGACGGCGAACCCCATCGCCCGATGTCGGCGTAAGGGGGCTGCAATGACCATCCCTAACCACATCACCCTCGCGGATATTCCCGCCATGCCCGTCGGCGAGATCGCCGCGCTTCCCGCAGAGCAACTGGTGCTGCTGCAAGAGGCGGCACAGCAAGACTTTCAGCGGGCCAAAACGGTGTCCGACTGGCTCGATGGCGCAATCGCGCTGAAATACGCTGACCGGGCAGCGGAGTGCCGCCGCGACGCGGGCAAAGATACCGGCACGGTTCGCATCAACGATGGCAATGTCACCGTGACCGCTGATCTCCCCAAACGCATTGATTGGGACCAGGCGTTGCTTGCGCAGATCGCGGAGAACATTGCCACGGCAGGTGAGGATCCGGCGGAGTTCATCGAAACCACGCTGAAGGTGTCGGAACGCAAATATGCGGCCCTTCCTGAAAACTGGCGCAAGGGCTTCGAGCCCGCGCGTACGGTCCGCACCGGAAAGCCGAAATTCCGCCTGGTACTGAAAGAGGAGGCGCGCTGATGGCCATTTCTCTCGCTTCTCTGCGCACAACATCGGTGCTTCAGCCGCCGCGCATCCTGATCCACGGCGTGGCGGGGGTGGGCAAATCCACCTTCGCGGCCGATGCCGACCGGCCTGTCTTCCTAATGACCGAGGATGGTCTTGGCAAATTGCAGGTCCCGCATTTCCCGCTCGCGACCAGCTATGCGGAGGTGGCCGAGGCCCTCGATGCACTGCTGAACGAAGACCACGATTTCGGCACAGTCGTCATCGACAGCGTCGACTGGTTGGAGCCGCTGATCTGGGCCGAGGCCTGCAAACGCAACGGCTGGACCTCTATCGAGACGCCGGGCTTCGGCAAGGGCTATGCCGAGGCGCTGACCATCTGGCGTGAGTATCTCGACAAGCTCAGCGCGCTGCGGGACCGCAAAGGTATGGTGGTCATTCAGATCGCCCATACCGACATCAAGCGCTTCGACAGCCCCGAGCACGAGCCCTACGACCGCTATGTGATCAAGCTACAGACCCGCGCCTCGGCGCTGCTGCAGGAGCATTCGGACGTGGTGCTCTTCGCCAACTATCAGATCTCGGTCGCGAAATCCGATGTCGGCTTCAACAAGAAGGTGACCCGGGCGCTCGGGTCCGGTGCGCGCGTCATGCACACCGAAGAGCGCCCCGCCTTCCTCGCCAAGAACCGTTACGGCCTGCCGGACACCCTGCCGCTTTCGTGGTCGGAGTTCCTTGCAGCCATGCCGCAGCCTGAATAATCCAGAAAGGACAATACCATGGCACGTTTCGATACGTCCTTTGACGCGACCGGCGTCGAACCCACCACCGCCTACGAGGTTCTGCCCGCAGGCAAGTATCGCGCCCAGATCGTCGAAAGCGAGATGCGCGTGACCCGCAACGGCATGGGCCAATTCCTGTGGCTGATGCTCGATATCCTGGAGGGCGAGCACAAGGGTCGGAAGATCTTCGACCAGCTGAACCTGGTGAACCCGAACCCGACCACGGTGGAAATCGCGCAGCGGACCTTGTCGGCGATCTGTCACGCCACCGGCAAGATGCAGGTCAGCGACAGTGAGGAGCTGCATCTGATCCCGATGACCATCCAGGTGACGGTCAAACCGCCCAAGAACGGCTACGGCGAGAGCAACGGCATCCGCTACCTGCTGCCCGAGCCCAGAGCGGCGGTCCAGCAAGCTGCGACACCGCCTAATGGCGGGAACGCCTCCACGCCGCCTGCAAAAATGGCCTCCGCGCCTTGGAACAAGAAGGGCTGAGCCTTCGCGCTGCCCTGCGCCCTGACTGACGGGGCAGCGCGCAACCCCACCTGAGGATATTTCCATGACTGACATGACCAACGCAGCCCCTGCGGCTGTGAACACCCCCGGCGTGCCTGAACATCAACGGCGTCTTATCGAACTCGACGACGATATCGCCAAGATTCGCACCCAGATCGCGACCGCTGATCTGGCGCGCCAGCGCGGGGCGAGGCCAATCGACCCGGACTGGTTCCACCGGGCTCGCACGGCCCTGCGCCACCTGTGCCGCGAGCGCGCGGAACTACTCGCCCAGGGCACCGGCCGCCGTCGCCGTGAAAAGCTGAAGGATGCGCTGATCGGCATCCTGCGGGAACGCCATGACCCCGAGGCTTGGGATGGCATTCTGGCAGAGGCTCAGGCGAGAGCCGAACGGGAGGGTCTGTGATGGCAGAGCTTCCCGAAGCCCCCACGCCGACGCTGACGGCGATCTATGCCGATTACGAGGCCCGCCAGGGCGATGGTTTCCGCGATCACCTCGGGGCGTCGATCATCGGCAAATCCTGTGCCCGGGCGCTCTGGTATGATTTCCGCTGGATCACGCCCGCGCGCCATTCCGGCCGTCTGCTGCGCCTCTTTGAGACGGGTCAGCTGGAGGAGGACCGGCTCGTGCGCAACCTGCGTACCACCGGGGCGACCGTGCTTGAGGTCGACCCTGAGACCGGTCGTCAGTTCCGGGTCGAAGCCCATGGCGGGCATTTCGGCGGCTCGCTCGACGGTGTAGCCCTCGGTCTCCTCGAGGCGCCAAAGACCTGGCATGTGCTGGAGTTCAAGACCCACTCGGTCAAGAGCTTCAACGAGTTGGTCGCCAAGGGCGTCGTTCTGGCGAAACCTCAGCACGCCGCGCAGATGCAGATCTACATGCACCTGACGGGCATCACGCGCGCCCTCTATGTCGCGGTCTGCAAAGACACCGACGCGCTGCACATCGAGCGCATCGAGGCGGACCGTGCCATGGCCGAACGGCTGTTGGACAAGGCCGGTCGGGTCATATTCGCCCAGCATCCGCCCGCGCGGATCAGCGCGGACCCGGCCTGGTTCGAATGCAGGTTCTGCGATCATCATGCGGCCTGCCATGAAGGCGGTGGCGCGGCGGTGACCTGCCGGTCCTGCCTGCATGCGACGCCCGTCGACAGCGGTTGGCACTGTGCGCGGCACGACCGGATGCTGGCGCCTTCCGAGCAACGCGCCGCCTGCGGCCGCCATCTCTTTATCCCCGACCTCATCCCGGGCGAGATCACCGATGCGGGCGACGATGTCGTCACCTACCGCATGGCTGATGGCTCGACCTGGACCAATGACGCTCGTTTCCCTGAGGCCGCGCCATGCTGACCCTGCGACCCTATCAAGAAGCCGCGATCACCGCGATCTACGGCTATTTCCAGACCCACACCGGCAATCCGTTGGTGGTGATCCCGACTGCGAGCGGCAAGTCGCTCGTCATGGCCTCCTTCATCGAGGGGGTACTGAAGGCCTGGCCCGACCAGCGGATCCTGATCGTGACCCATGTCCGCGAGCTGATCGCGCAGAACCATGCCGAGATGATCGGCCTCTGGCCCGATGCCCCGGCGGGCATCTATTCGGCGGGCCTCGGCAAGCGCGAGGCTCAGGCGCAGATTCTGTTCGCGGGCATCCAGTCAATCCACCGCCGCGCCGCCGAGATCGGCCATACCGATCTGGTGCTGATCGACGAGGCGCATCTGATCCCCGGCAAGTCGAGCACCATGTATCGGCGCTTCCTCGACGCGCTGAAGGCGATCAACCCCGCGCTCAAGGTGATCGGGCTGACCGCCACGCCGTTCCGGCTCGACTGCGGGATGCTGCACGAGGGGCAGAACGCGCTCTTCACCGACATCGCCTATGAGGCCCCGGTCCGCGAACTGATCGATGCGGGGTATCTGAGCCCTCTGGTCTCGAAGCAGCCCGCCACCCGGCTGGATGTCTCGAAGGTGGGCACCCGCGCTGGCGATTTCATTGCACGCGATCTGGCGGCGGCGGTCGACCAAGACGCCATCACCCGTGCGGCCGTCACCGAGATCATCGAGCATGGCCGCGACCGGAAATCCTGGCTGGCCTTCTGCTCGGGCGTCGAGCACGCGCTCCATGTGGCCGAGGAATTCGGCCGCCAGGGCATCAGCTGCCGCACGATCTTTGGCGACACGCCGAAAGACGAGCGCGATGGGATCCTTGCCGCCTTCAAGCGCGGCGAAATCCGGGCGCTGGCCTCGATGGGCGTACTGACCACCGGCTTCAACGCGCCAGGGGTCGACCTGATCGCGCTCCTGCGTCCCACGCAATCGGCCGGGCTCTATGTGCAGATGGTCGGGCGCGGCACCCGCCTCGCGCCGGGCAAGGAGAACTGCCTGGTGCTGGACTTCGCGGGCAATGTCCGCCGCCACGGACCGATCGATCTAGTGCGGCCCAAGCGCCCCGGTGAGGGCGGCGGGGGCGAGGCACCGACCAAGGTCTGCCCGGAGTGCGACAGCATCATCGCGCTCTCGGCGACCGAATGCCCGGATTGCGGCTATGTGTTCCCACCGCGTGAGGTGAAGATTGCGCCGACCGCAGCCACTTTGCCCGTCCTGTCGCCCAAGGCACCGCAATGGGTCGCCGTGAGCAACCTGTCCTACAGCCGTCATGACAAGCGGGGCGGTCGGCCCTCGCTGAAAGTGACGTATAGCTGCGGGCTCACGACCTATCAGGAGTGGATCTGCTTCGAGCATCAGGGCTACGCGCGGCGAAAGGCAGAAGACTGGTGGCGCAAGCGTGCGCCCGGTCAGCCCGTGCCGCGCAGTGTGAACGAGGCCCTGACGCTATCCCGCAGCTTGGCACGTCCCAGCCACATCTCGGTCCGTCCGTCGGGCCGCTATTTCGAGATCACCGATTACAGGTTTGACCCATGCACGCATTCCACAACGGCCTCTGCGCCGTCTGCCACCGGCAACCTCGTGGGCTTGGCTGGTTCGACCCTGTCTTCCCCGTTTCGGACCCGCGGCGAGACCAAAGCCGCAAGCCCCTCTGTAGCCGGACGTGCCAGGACATCTGCCATGGGAGGAAGGGTATGATCGATCCCACACCCAACGAGACCGAGGCGATGACTGTCGGCGGCCAAGAAGGCGGAGCTTTTCTGGAGAGCATCGGCAAATCCGATCTCGCGACCTTGAGCGCGACCGAATGGGATCAGTTCATTGATGTCGTGGTCACCGGCTATTGCGATCACCTGCGCGAGCTTGCCGCGCGGGATCGCACCCGGCTCGACGGCATGGTGCCGGAGGTGCCTTTCTGATGCAGAGCTCCTCTCACATGGCGCGCTACGGCGCGCGGCTTGTCACCAATGGCTACGCCATTCTGCCCATTGCGCCGGGAACAAAAAAGCCTGGCCGTTTCCAACGCGGTGCTTGGGTAGATTACCCAGAATGGAATCGCCATGCCGCGCGCCCCACGACCGAGGTTGAAGTCGCGACATGGTCTTCCTGGCCTGATTGCGGTGTCGGGCTCGTCGGTGGTGCGGTTGCCGCCATCGACATCGACATCGCCGAGGATGCAGAGCTCGCCTTGAAGATCGAAAAGCTGGCGCGCGATCGCCTTGGTGACACACCGGCGCTGCGCATCGGACGCGCCCCCAAGCGTTTGCTGGTCTATCGCGCGGCAGAGCCGTTTCGTGGCATCAAACGCCATCCGCTCGAGGTGCTCTGTCTCGGACAACAGTTTCTGGCCTACGCCAACCATCCCGACACGGGCGCACCCTATGCTTGGCCCGAGGAAGGTCTGGCTGACCTCGATATCTCCGACCTCCCGGCAATCACGGTCGATGAGGCGTTGGCATTTCTGGAGGCGGCTCAGGCAATGCTTCCAGACGCGGTTCGCCACCGCGGGTTCGCGGTGACGCCCTCAGCGCACCCACATCTCACCGGGCACAGCCAGACAGGCACGCTGCCGGCGATTCAAGCGGCTCTCGAATGGCTGCCGAATGCCGAGCTTGATTACGACAGTTGGATGCGGATCGGCATGGCGCTTAAAGGCGCGCTTGGCGATGACGGCGAGGATGTCTTCGCGCAATGGTCGGCACAGGCCGCAAAGGATGTACCGGCGACCACGCTCAAGACCTGGACAAGCTTCAGACCGGACCGGATCGGCGCGGGGTCGATCTATCATCTCGCCCTGGAGCGCGGCTGGAAGCCCGACGCCTCGCTGCGCCTTGACGGATCCACGGACTGCGTGGAAACGCACCCCGCTGCAGGGCTGTTGTCACAGTTGGGCAGCCCATCTGAGCCCGACGCGGAGACGGACGATCACGCCGCCTACACGCTACACATGCCGGACGGGCTGGTCGGGGATCTGACCGCCTACATGCTGTCGACCGCGCGGCGACCGCAGCCGCTTCTGTCACTCGGGGCAAGCCTCTGTGCCATCGGCGCGCTCATGGGGCGGAACTACCGGACCGAAAGCAATCTGCGCTCAAACCTCTATATCGTCGGCATCGCCGATAGCGGGTCGGGCAAGAACCACGCGCGGGAAATCATCAATGAGGTGTTCTTTGAAGCCGGGCTCGCCCATCACCTCGGCGGCAACAAGATCGCCTCGGGGGCAGGCCTCCTGACGGCGTTGCACCGCCAGCCCGCGATCTTGTTTCAGATCGACGAGTTCGGCATGTTCCTGTCGGCCGCGGCGGATCGCAAGCGCAGCCCGCGCCACATCACCGAGATCCTCGACAACATGACCGAGCTCTACACGGCGGCTGGCGGGGTGTTCCTGGGGGCCGAATACGCCAACCGGGACGGCTCGAATGACAGGCGCGACATCAACCAACCCTGTCTCTGTGTCTATGGCACGACGACACCCCTTCATTTCTGGGGCGCGCTGCAGGGCGCGAATGTCGTGGATGGATCGCTCGCCCGGTTTCTCATCCTGCCCAGCGACGAGGATTACCCCGACGAAAACCTCGCTGCCGGTATTCGGCAAACACCCTCCGCGTTGATCCACGGGCTCAAGACCCTGGCGGCCGGGGGCGGTCTGCAAAGCGGCAATCTCACCGGAATGACCCCGGGCCAGACAACAGCGGTGAACCCCATCACGGTGCCGATGTCAGACGAGGCCAAAGCCCGTTTCAAGGAGTTGAGCGGCACGCTGACAGAGGAATTGCGGGCGGCGCGGGGCACGGCGTTCACCGCGATCCTTGCCCGGATCGGAGAAAATGCACTGAAGCTTTCGCTCATCGTCGCCGTCGGTCGCGATCCGGCACGACCCATAATCGATCTCGGCGCGGCGGAATGGGCCATCGGTTTCGTGCGGAACTTCGCAGCCAGAACCATGGAAGCCATCGAGCGGCACGTGGCCGATACCGAAACAGAGGCCCATCTGAAGCGGCTGAAAGAGATCATCCGCACGGCCGGTGCCAAGGGCATCACCAAATCCGAGATCACCCGGGCTTCCCAATGGCTGAAGGCGCGGGATCGGGACGAGATCCTGCTGACTTTGATCGAAAGCGGCGACATCACCACAGGCATGAGGGACACCGGGGGGCGCCGGGCCATGGTGTATCGGCTATCCGGCTAGCGGGTGAGCTTCTTTCAAACGCGGGCTTTCTTCAATTGAAGGAAGTGAAGGGTCAAGCGCCTGAAAACATGAGCGGATTTACCTTCCTTCACTTCTTTCAATCTTTCAAGAGGTGCCTTGTATGTATGTGTTCTCGCGCGCGCGGTTGGAAATAGGATGACGCACACCATGAAATAATTGAAATATTGAAAGAAGGTATATTACCTATACAGAACAGAGGCTTAAAGCTTGACTTCTTTCAAGCTGCTCGCCTGAAGAAACTGAAAGAAGTGCCGGGCGGATCATTCGCCCAGCACCTGACATGACCAGACCACCCTTCGGGGCCTGGCGAGACCGCAGCCTTCACCGGCCAGCCCTCTCGCCGCGTCCAGCACATCGAAGAGGAGGTCGTCATGACCCAATCACAAAAACTGCGCCCCATCCTGGCGCTCGATCTTGGCACTACCACGGGCTGGGCGCTTCGTGGCTTTGACGGGCTGGTCACCACAGGTACCGCGTCATTCAAGCCCGGTCGCTACGATGGTGGCGGGATGCGCTATCTGCGCTTCACCAATTGGCTCACCGAACTGGATCGGCTGAGCGGCCCGGTCGGCACGATCTGGTTTGAAGAGGTGCGCCGTCACGCCGGCACCGACGCAGCACATGTCTACGGCGGCCTGATGGCGTCGCTGACCAGCTGGGCAGAGCTGAGGGGTATTCCCTACGAGGGTGTGCCCGTCGGAACCATCAAGCGCCACGCCACTGGCAAGGGCAACGCCAACAAAGCCGCCATGATCGCGGCCGCCAAGGCTCGCGGTTTCAGCCCTGCGGACGACAATGAGGCCGATGCCATCGCGATCCTGCATTGGGCGATCGAGACGCAGGGAGGTGTGGCATGAACTATTTCCCCAAAGGCTACGGCGGCCAGCGCCGCTCACCCGAAGAGGTCAAGCGTGACGGCTGGCGCGAGCAAGGTGTGCTGGCGGTCTCGGTGGATGACCATCGCCTGACTTGGCCAGAACGCGAACTCGTCGAACAACTGGGCACCAAACTCTATGGGCCACGCCCCGTGGGGGAGGTCCGCCATGGGTGAGAAAAAGACATGGACCGCCGACGATGTCGCCGATCATTTCGAGGAAGCATTTCGCACGCTGCGCAAGCTGCCACCGGTCAAGGCGCGCGGGTATTTCAACGCATGGCCAGACATCGTGAGGTCTGCCCGAGAGATCGCGGCGATGGATCCGCAGCCGATGCGGGTCTGGCCGTCGGCCGCCGCCATCACCCGGCTAGAGCAGACCTTCGACTGGGTGCTCTGGATCGAGGTGGAGGAGCGCAAGCTGATCTGGTCTCGCGCCGCCCGCGTGCCGTGGAAGCAGATCAGCGGCGAGCTGGGCGTCGATCGCACGACGGCATGGCGCAAGCACAAGCTGGCCTTGACCAAGATCGCGTCGCGGCTGAATGTCTGAGCGACTCCAATATGTTGCAACACTTTTGTGTTCGACACATGCAACATTTCCGTGCTACCCGTAGGGCATGATGGGGAGAGTGCGTTGGAAGACGGCTCTCCCCGTTTTTCGTGGTGGATACCCTGGCGGCATCCGGAGTCCGCCGGGGTCCAATCGGCTAACCCACTGACTTTGCGGGTCCTTCCTGGCCCCAAACGTATACGGGCGGGCGAAGCGCGCAATATCGCTAGCGACAGGGCCGGTTTTTTGGGAAGCCACCCCAGCGGGCATCCACCCGCTACCTTCTGAAAACCACGACAAAACAAACCTTTGGCACTAGACACGCCCGGTGGCCGCTGGATCCCTCGTGGAGTCCAGGCTGGCCGCCGGTGTCCGGAGTCCACCCCAGTGAGGCGACCTGACGAATATGACCCTGAGCTTTGCCCCGGACGCGATTGAGACATGGCCGCTGGCCAAGCTCCAGCCTTACGCGAAAAATGCTAAGATGCATGGTGCGGACCAGGTCGCGAAGATCGCGGCCAGCATGGCGGAGTTCGGCTGGACTGTGCCGTGCCTGGTCGCCTATGACGGCGAGTTGATCGCGGGCCATGGCCGGGTCTTGGCGGCGACGCATCTGGGGCTGACCGAGGCCCCAGTGATTGTGCTGGGGCATCTGACCGACGCACAGCGCCGTGCCTACCGGATCGCGGACAACAAGCTGGCAGAAAGCCCGTGGGACGAGGCACTGCTCTCGGCCGAGCTGAACGACCTGCTGGCCGAGGACTACGATCTGTCGCTCATCGGTTTCGATGATGCGGAACTCGAGGCCCTGTTGGCCGGTGAGGTCGACCCTGAAACCGCAGCCCGCGAGGGTGAGGACGATGTTCCTGAGGCCCCGGAAACCCCGATCAGCCGCCCCGGGGATCTCTGGGTGCTGGGCAAGCATCGGCTGCTCTGCGGGGATGCGACGGTGGCAACCGACGTTGAGCGACTGCTCGGTGATGTGACACCGCTGCTGATGGTCACCGATCCGCCCTATGGCGTCGAATACGATCCGGGCTGGCGCAACAAGGCGGGAGCTGCCGCCACCAGGCGCACCGGCAAAGTGCTGAATGACGACCGCGCTGACTGGCGCGAGGCCTGGGCGCTGTTTCCGGGTGATGTCGCCTATGTCTGGCACGGCGCGCTGCATGCGACGACGGTCGCGGAAAGCCTCGAGGCCTCCGGCTTCAACATCCGGTCCCAGATCATCTGGGCCAAGGATCGCCTGGTGCTGAGCCGCGGCGATTATCACTGGCAGCACGAGCCCTGCCTCTATGTCGTGAAGAAAACCGGCAAGGGTCATTGGGCAGGCGACCGAAAGCAGACCACGCTCTGGCAGATCGCCAACAAGGATCAGGACGCGGAAACCGTGCACGGGACTCAGAAGCCCGTCGAATGCATGCGCCGACCGATCCTCAACAATTCCAGCCCCGGTCAGGCGGTCTACGAACCCTTCATGGGCTCCGGCACCACGCTGATCGCGGCGGAAACAACGGGCCGTGTGTGTTTCGGGATCGAACTGAACCCGGCCTATGTCGATGTCGCCGTGCAGCGCTGGCAGCAGTTCACGGGCCAGGCGGCCATGCTGGACGAAACCGGCCAGACTTTCGCCGACCTGACGGCCGACCCACGCTGAGGCGATGCATGACCTGGCTTTACATCCCTCCGGACGCGCTTCCGGAGCCGGAGATCTGTTCGGCCTCTCGCTCTGCTCTGGCGCGGGCGGGCTCGACCTCGGACTCGCCATCGCACTCCCCGGATATCGTGCTGTGGGCCATGTCGAACGGGAAACCTACGCCGCAGCCACTCTCGTGGCGCGGATGGAAGACGCGTCCCTGGATCAGGCTGTTGTCTGGGACGATGTTGGAACCTTCGACGGCCGCCCGTGGCGCGGCGCGGTGGACATCGTCACTGCGGGCTATCCGTGCCAGCCATTCTCGGTCGCGGGCAAGCGCCGGGGCGCGGACGACCCGCGCCACCTCTGGCCGCATGTCGCCCGCATCATCGGCGAGGTCGAGCCACCCTTCGTCTTCCTCGAGAATGTCGCCCATCATCTCCGCCTCGGCTTCCCCGAAGTCGCCACTGGACTGGTCGGCATGGGCTACCGCCTTGCGGCGGGTCTCTTTACGGCGGCGGAAGTCGGTGCGCCCCACAAACGGGAGCGCCTGTTCATCCTCGCCATCCGCGAGGGCGACGAACTGGCCGACCCCGCGCGCGTGCTCTGGCACCCGGTCGAGTGGCGACAACCGGACGGAGATGTTGCAGCTATGGCCGACGCCCCGCGCCAGTGCCAACGAGAACCGGCAGACGAAGCCGACGCCCTCGCAAGAAGCAGGCAAGCATGGGATGAACCTGGCAACGAGCGCCGCGATGTGGCCGACGCCACAGACCGACAGCTTCCGGAGCCGGGGCGGCGACCGGAAGCACGAGAAGGGTCTGGACGGCATGGCGCGGGACTGGCCGACGCCGATGGCGAACGACGGCTGCAAGCCGAGTGCTGGCAACCGCAAGACAGCGGATCTGACCCATGCCAGCCGCATGTGGATGACGCCCACCGCGCGGGATCACAAGGATGGGGCGACGACATTGGCGAATACGCCGGTGAACGGCCTGCTTGGCCGCCAGGTCCTGGTGACGCCGATGGCTGGGAGCGATACCTCCGAGCAGCGCCGGACCTTGAACCCGCTGTTCGTCGAGGCGCTGATGGGTTGGCCCACCGGGTGGACCGGCTTCGCCTCTGTGGCAACGGCGTGGTCCCCTTGGTTGCGGCGCATGCGATCAGAACTCTCGCGGCTCAATTGCTGGCCGATGGATGAGGACGCGGCATGAAGCAATCACGCCTCATGTCGCTTGCCGAAGCCATCGCCAACGTGGCGATTGGCTATAGCGTCGCGGTCGTCACCCAGATCCTGATCTTCCCGATCTTTGGGTTGCACACGACGCTGGCACAGAACCTGAAAATGGGCGCCATCTTCACCATCGTGTCGATTGCCCGTTCCTTCGCTTTGCGGCGCCTGTTCGAGGCAATCCGGTCACAGAACACTTGAGGTTTCCCAGACCACAATCTCGGTGTCCTCAATGTCGTTGATGGATTAGACTCGGGCTCAAGGGGAGGTTGCTACCAAGATGGCAGGTGGACAGGATCACTGGGACGAGGTCTACGGCGCGCGCTCGGAAGATGAACTGACATGGTTCGAAGCGACACCGACGGCGTCGCTCGATCTCGTCCGAACGCATCTGGAACCCGGCGAAGCGTTCATTGACATCGGTGCAGGCGCGTCGAGGCTCGTGGACGCGCTACTCGAGGCGGGTCTCGGCCCTCTCACCGTGCTTGATGTTTCCGGGGCTGCATTGGCGGTCAGCAGGCGACGCCTCCGTCCGCAAGGTAGCGAGGTCACCTGGATCGAAGCGGACATCACGACGTGGGAGCCTGAACAGGACTACGCGGTCTGGCACGACCGCGCGGTGTTTCACTTTCTGACCCGGGCCGGGGATCGTGCCGGTTACGGGCGCGCGATGTCCGAGGCCCTCCCTCCCGGTGGGATCGCGATCATCGCAACCTTCGCCGATGACGGGCCCGAAAAGTGCTCGGGGTTGCCGATTGTGCGCTACGCGCCCGAGGATCTGACGCGGGAACTCGAGCGTTTGCTTCCGGGCCAGTTTAAGACCATCGATGCCAAACGACATATGCACATCACGCCGAAGGGCAACCGGCAGAGCCTTCAGTACAGCGTGTTTCGGAAGGTGGGCCCCTGAGAGGAAAACCGCCGCCCCGGTTGGACGGCAGTCACCATCTTGTCGGGCATGGATGCGTCAGGCCGCAGGGAGTTTGTAAACGCGCCCCCGATCCTCGACCTTCTCCGAGGTCACCTCGAGCCCGAGTTTCTTCTTCAGCGCTCCTGCTATTGCCCCGCGCACCGTATGCGACTGCCAGTTCGTCGCGACCATGATCTCCTCGATGGTCGCGCCGTCCGGCGCGCGCAGCATGGCGATCAGGGTAGCCTGCTTGGTGCCCTCGCGCGGCGTCCGCGCCTTGGGTGCGGCCTCGATCTCGGTGGGGGTGTCTGGCGTGGGCTCCTCGGTCGGCGCGTCGGTCGCGCCCGCAGGCGCAGTGTCCGCGCTGTCAGTCTCAATTCCAATGGCGGCGAGCCCTGCGCTGGTGGCGATCAACGTGACGCCGTGGCAGTCGCCGGTCTCGCGCCAAACGTGCTCGCCGTTGCGCAGGTTTGCGTCGACCTCTTCGAGCAAGCCCTTGGCAAGCATGGCGCTGACCACCTTGGCGGCGGCTCCGCCGCGCAAGCTCTCGGGAAGTGGCAGGGCAATGCGGTCCTCGTTCTGGGCTGCGCGTGACAGGATGATCGTCTGGGTGTCGGAAAGCTTGGTCATGGGGTCGTCTCCGTGTTCGGACCGCGACCGTCGCGGTCTTCTACGACCCCAAGCCGCGCAGGGCGCGCGGCCGGAATTCGCGCGGAGGTCCGAGGTCAGATCAGCCCGAGATCCCGCAGGAGCGCTGCGGCTTCGGGCAGTCGGTCGGTGGCGACGTCGATTGCGATGGTTATGCTGTCGGCGGTGAGGCGCGCGGGAACGTTGGCTTCCTCGCGGAGCGATGCTTCGATTTCGTCGAGGACGGCCGGTATGCGGCTCGTATCCCAAGGCTCGTTGAGGCCGCGAATGGCGATGCGGATGGTGCTCGTTTCCATGGTGCTGGCTCCGGTCATTCCGCGTGCTCGCCTTCGCTGAAGGCGCTGTCGGTGATGCGCTTCAGGAGGCTTGCGTAATGCTCAAGGGTACCGACATGGCCCCAGTTGATCTCGTCGGGGTGGGCGTTGAAATGCTCGGCGCTGAGGCTTGCCAAGCGGGCGAGCATCTCGTCGATCTCGGCCTTCTTGCCGATGAAGGCGTTGAGTGCTGCCTTCTTGCTCCGCGCGGCCTTCTCGGCGCGCAGTTGGTGGCGGGGTGTGGTGATCGGGTTCAGGCGGGTCATGGTGGCGGCTCCGTGGTGAGTTGCATCGTTTTCGTGGAACCACGTTCGCTCTGGTTCGGAGGCTTATCAACACCATAAGCACATGATTTTGAATGATAATCGGAGCGCGCAATGGAGGGGCTGAGCGAGCGCCAATACGCTGCCCGCGTCGGCCTTTCACGCGGGGCGATCCAGAAGGCCAAGGCGACAGGGCGGCTGGTGCTGTACGGCGATGGCAGCATTGACGCGGTGGCCAGCGATGCCTTGCGCGCTGAAGCAACCGATCCGTCCAAAACCCGAAAAGCGCCACAGCCGAAGCTCAAACCCGTCCCCGAGGCGGCCGTATCCGCCGTTGGCGAAACCCTGCGCGAACAGGGAATGAATGCCCCGTCCATTGGAAGCGGCACCACCTTTCTGCAGGCCAAGACGGCCAACGAGGTGCTGAAGGCGCAGGAACGCCGTCTCCGGCTGCAAAAGCTGAAGGGCGAGCTGATCGACCGGGCCCGCGCGTTGTCGCTGGTTTTCCGGCTGGCACGGCAGGAGCGCGACGTCTGGGTCAACTGGCCGTCGCGAGCGGCGGCGTTGATGGCGGCCGATCTGGGCGTCGAGCCCGCCGCAATGCAGAAGGTTCTGGAGAAACATGTCCGTGCCCAGCTCGACGATCTTGCCGAGGTCAAACCCGATCTCCGGTGACACGGACGATGTGCTGGATTTCGACGGCGCGGCAGAGATCCTGCGCGCCTGGGGTGCTGGCCTCACGCCCGATCCGGACCTGACCGTGTCGGAATGGGCGGACCGGCACCGGATGTTGTCGGGGCGCGGGTCGGCCGAGCCGGGCCGGTATCGCACTGCGCGCACGCCTTACATGGGCGAGATCATGGATCGGCTTTCACCCGGCGATCCGACGCAGCGGATCGTCTTCATGAAGGCGGCGCAGGTCGGCGCGACCGAGGCCGGAAACAACTGGATTGGCTTTGCGATCCACCAGGCACCGGGCCCGATGCTGGCGGTCCAGCCGACAGTGGAATTGGCGAAACGCAACTCGCGGCAGCGGATCGACCCGCTGATCGACGAGAGCCCTGAACTGCGCGAACGGGTCAAACCGGCCCGGTCGCGCGACGCGGGCAACACCATGCTGTCCAAGGAATTCGCGGGCGGCATCCTGATCATGACGGGGGCCAACTCGGCGGTCGGGCTGCGCTCGACACCCGCGCGCTACATCTTCCTCGATGAGGTCGACGCCTATCCGGCCTCCGCTGACGATGAAGGCGATCCGGTCACGCTGGCCGAGGCACGGTCGCTGACCTTCGCGCACCGGCGCAAAGTGTTCTTGGTCTCGACGCCGACGATCCGGGGGCTGAGCCGGATCGAACGCGAGTTCGAGGCAAGCGATCAGCGGCGATTCTTTGTGCCATGCCCGCACTGCGGTCAGGAACAGTGGCTCAAGTTCGAGCGGCTGCGCTGGCAGAAGGGTCGTCCGGAAACGGCGGAGTATCACTGCGAGGGCTGCGACCAGCCCATCGCAGAGCACCACAAGACAGCAATGCTGGAGGCTGGCGAATGGCGCGCGACCGCTGTGGCCGCAGATCCGACCACGGTTGGTTATCACCTCTCGGCGCTCTATTCGCCGATCGGGTGGCTGAGTTGGGAGCGGATCGTGCGCGCATGGGACGCGGCCCAAGGGTCGGACGAGGCTATCAAGGCGTTTCGCAACACGATCCTCGGCGAGACATGGGTCGAAACCGGCGAGGCGCCGGACTGGCAGCGCTTGGCGGACCGGCGCGAGACCTGGGACGGAGGCACTGTTCCAGAGCGGGGCTTGTTCCTGACCGCCGGGGCGGACGTTCAAAAGGATCGCATCGAGGTTGATGTGTGGGCCTGGGGCCGCGGGCTGGAGAGTTGGCTGATCGATCACGTGGTCATTGAGGGCGGGCCCGGCGATCCGGGTTGCTGGCAGAAGCTGGCCAATTTGCTCGGCCAGACATGGGAGCATGCCTCAGGTCAACCGATGACATTGGCACGGCTGGCGATCGACACAGGCTACGAGACGAGTGCTGTGTATGCCTGGTCGCGACAGGTCGGTTTCGCGCAGGTGGCTCCGGTCAAAGGCGTCGAGGGCTTCAACCGCTCGAGCCCGGTCACTGGCCCGACGTATGTGGACGCGACCATCGCAGGCAAACGGCTGCGGCGCGGGGCGCGGCTTTGGACGGTCGCTACCTCGACCTTCAAGACCGAGACCTATCGCTATTTGCGCCAGGACCAGCCGACGCGGGAGGAAATCGAGGCTGGGCATCTTTGCCCGCCCGGAACCATCCATCTGCCAAACTGGGCGGACGGCGAGTGGTTGAAGCAATTCACCGCCGAACAACTGATCACGGTGCGCACCAAACGCGGCTTTGCCCGGCTCGAATGGCAGAAGCTGCGCGAACGCAACGAAGCTCTGGATTGTCGGGTCTATGCCCGAGCAGCCGCTTGGATATTGGGCGCTGACCGCTGGTCCGATGCGCGGTGGACTGATCTGGAGGCACAGGTCGGGATCACGGCGGAGGATATGGCTGAGGACGGGGCGGGAAACACCACGCCCGCTTCTCGGCGCGCGGGACCACAGCGGCGGACCGTGCGCTCAAGTTACATGAGGTGAAGGGGCTCGAAACGCAGGGTCATGTTGGCCGGGTCGGTTCAATGCAGGCAGCATTTCTTGAACTTCTTGCCGCTGCCGCAAGGACAGGGATCGTTGCGGCCAAGTTTGTCAGGTGTCTTTGTGAGGGCCTCTGTCCATGGGGCCACGCGCAAGGCGTTGTCAACTTTGCGGGTCTTCTGCTGGGCGAGAAACTCATCAGTATAACAGTGCCAATTCGACAACTCTTCGATGGCATCGGTGATAAGGGCTTTCTGGTAACGACGGTTTGCGGGAGAAACACCTTCGTTGAGGGTGGCCTCCAGATCCTCAAGGAAATGCCCGAAGTCGCAATACTCTCTCGGGATCAAGCCCTTGTCGAAAGCCTCGCGCACGGGTTCGGACATGTCCTCGAGCCCGAGGGCGGCAATGGCGTCCATCCAGCCGGTCAGGACGTCCGTGGGTAATTTGGGGCAGCGCTGGCGAAAGGTCCGGAAGTAATCCTCGATCATGTGGCGTTCTGCGGGGTGCTGTTGCGCGATCAAGACGAGAGCGTTGATCAGCGACGAACGCGCAAATTCATCTGCCTTCCTGTCCTCGATCGCGTCGAAAACGGGCTGCAGGTCACCGTCGAATGTTCCAGCGACGACGCGAAAGCTTGTTTCGGTGACAGCGTCCCCGAGGAGATGGTCGATGACCTTGGTAGGACGACGGAGCATCTGAACCAACGGGCGATAGGCACGAGGATCCTGCCATTCGCCCAGCATGTGGAAGATCGGAATAAAAGCCATCAGATCAGCGTCTTTCATCGCCGGGATAGGCTGATGTGCGAGGCGGGTTACGAGATCGACGAAGACTGGCGCCATTTCTTCGCGCCGGGTGCCTGCTTCGGCCATGGCGGTTTTCGGAAAAATGTCGGCGCGCGCGAGATCGCGCATGATTTCGGTCGGGGTCATGGTTTTGCCCTCACTCGGGATTCGGTTGGCTCAATGAAACATATTCGCAGGTCAGGTCAATTCAGATGCCGACATTGACGGAACTCCTTAGTCGCCGCGAGACCTTGGCTGTTCAGCGTTCCTCTGGCGTGGCGCGCGTCAGTTACGACGGAAAGACGGTGGACTATCGTAGCGTCGCGGAAATCGACCGGGCCATCGAGGCGCTCGACCGCGAGATTGCGACTGCAGAGGGACGACGGATCGTTCGGCAGGTGCGTGTAACGACGACGAAGGGGCTCTGATCCATGGGGCTGTTCGATCACTTTCGCCGCCGGGTCCCCGGCGGTCCCGCCGCCGTGTCCGCGCGTCTGGAAGGCGCTCTGGCCAAGCGACGCTTGCGGGGCTGGCAACCGCCGATGGAAAACATCAATTCGCTGGTCGCCTCGGGCGGCCCCCGCCTGCTGGCGCGGTCGCGCGAGTTAGTCGTCACCAACGGCTATGCCGCCAATGCCTGCGAGGCATTTGCGTCGAACATGGTCGGCGACGGGATCAAGCCGTCGTCGCTGATCGCAGATGCGGCGTTGCGTGACAGTGTTCAGCAGCTCTGGCTCGCATGGACCGACGAGGCTGACGCGGACGGTCTGACCGACTTCTACGGCTTGCAGGCCATGGTGGCGCGCGAGATGTTCGTGGCGGGCGAGTGCTTCGTGCGTCTGCGTCCCCGCCGCGCCGAGGACAGCCTGCTTGTCCCGCTGCAACTGCAGCTGCTGCAGTCGGAGATGCTGCCGTTCGAGAAGACCGAGACGGCGGCAAACGGCAATCGCATCCGCTGCGGCATCGAGTTCGACGGCATCGGTCGCCGGGT
The DNA here is from genome assembly GCF_056857695.1 of Jannaschia sp. L-14R. NCBI lineage: Bacteria > Pseudomonadati > Pseudomonadota > Alphaproteobacteria > Rhodobacterales > Roseobacteraceae > Jannaschia > Jannaschia sp. L-14R. The sequence goes on along the minus strand of NZ_JBSXNP010000009.1, from coordinate 611,636 downwards.
GGCCTATCACTTTCGGCGTCGCCATCCGGGCGACAGCACCGATCAGGGGGCTGTGATCCCGGAGACGGTGCGCGTGCCAGCCGAAGATGTTCTGCACATCTACCGCCCAATTGATGCAGGCCAGATCCGGGGCTTGCCTCATGTGGCTCCAGCCATGGTGCGGCTGTTTCTGCTGGACCAGTACGACGACGCTGAACTGGACCGGAAGAAAACCGCAGCGATGTTCGCTGGGTTCATCACCAAGACCGCGCCGGAAGACCCGATGATGGGTGAGACGGAGGCAGATCTCGATGGCACCGCCATTGCGAGCCTCGAACCCGGCACGATGCAGGTGCTGCTGCCGGGCGAGGATGTGAAGTTCTCGAGCCCTGCCGACGTGGGTGGTGGCTATGAGGCGTTTCAATATCGGACGCTCTTGTCGGTCTCGGCCTCGCTGGGGCTTCCCTATCATCTGGTCACCGGCGATGTGCGGCAGGCGAACTATTCAAGCTTGCGGGCAGAGCTGGTCGAGTTCCGCCGCCGCATCGGCCAGCTGCAACACGGGGTGATCGCACACCAGTTGTGTCGGCCGATCTGGCGGCGCTGGCTTGAGACGGCCGTGTTGTCGGGGGCGCTGGATATCGGCAATCCCGCCGTCGCGCGGCCGGTGCAATGGATCCCGCCACGCTGGGATTGGGTCGACCCGCTGAAGGACATCCAGGCGCAGGTGCTGGCGATGGAAGCGGGCATCACCTCGCGCCGCAAGGTGGTCGAGGCCACCGGCTATGACGTCGAAGAAGTCGACCGTGAGAATGCGGCAGATGCCAAACGCGTTGCTGATCTGGGTCTGAGCTACCGCGCGAGCCCCGGCGAAACGCAAGGCGCGCGGGCAACGCCCGCAGCGCGGCCAAATCCGGGTGATGGCACAGGCGAAGACACAGGCGACGGATCCGCCTCCACCGATCCCACCACCGAACAGGAGTGACGATATGACAAGCTGGTATGCGATCCGCGCCCGGGGAACAGGTGCGGAAGTGGCGATCTATGATGAAATTGGCGCCTTTGGGATTTCGGCGAAGGGGTTCCTTGCCGAACTCGGCGCACTGCCCGACGGGACGCCGGTCGATCTGCGGCTGAACAGCCCGGGCGGGTCAGTCTTCGATGCGGTCGCGATTTACAATGCGCTGAAGCGGCACGAGGGCACGGTCACGGTCTGGATCGACGGCATAGCCGCCTCGGCCGCGTCCTATATCGCCATGGCGGGTGACGAGATCGTCATGCCGGAAAACGCGTTTCTGATGATCCACGACCCATCGGGTCTGGCAATGGGCACAGCGGGCGACATGCGCGCCATGGCCGAGGCGCTGGACAAGATCGCGGGCAGCCTCGTTCGGGGATATGCCGCCAAATCCGGAAAACCCGATGACGAGATTAAAGCGCTGATGGCGGCTGAGACCTGGTTCGATGCGGCCGACGCGGTGGCGGCGGGTTTTGCGGACCGGCTGGCGGACCCTGTGAGGATGGCTGCACAGTTCGACATTGGTCGGTTCCGCAATACGCCGCCCGACCTCGTCAAGGCTGTGGAAGCCACTGGCCAGGAGGGTGTTCCGACCGAGGCGGAGGGCGATCCGGACGAAAGCGACCCAGAGACAGGCACGGACGCGCGCCGAGAGACCGACAGCATCCTGGACGACGATGTCGAACCTGCCGACAGCACCGGCGAGGCGGGCAGCGACGAAGCGCCTGTCGAGCCGGAAGGGCATGGGGTCACCGACGAGATGCCCAGCCCTTCGGATCCCGCCCCGGCTCCGGATGGTGCACTGCCCGATGCCGCCGCGATCCGCGCCGAGGCGATCAGCCATGCCCGCGCTGTCGTCGATCTTTGCCGCCTTGCGGGCCAACCACAGATGGCTGGGCGGTTCCTCGAACAGGACGCCAGTCTCGACGAGGTGCGCATGGCCCTTCTGGCGGCAAAAGCCGAGGCCGAACCCGAAATCACTGCCCATCACCCTCAACCCGGCCGGAGCACGACAGCCCGTCCTTGGGGCGAGATCGTCGCCCGCACCTTCAAGCTGAAAGGATAACCACGTGACCACGCTCACCGAGACCACCCATTCCGGAGGCTTCCTCGTCTGGGAAGCCTTCCGCGACTACACCCGCGAAACCATCACCGTTGCCTCCGGCACGCTCGATCCGGGCACCGTGCTGGGCAAAATCACTACGTCTGGCAAATACGCTGCCCATGATCCCGCCGCCGTTGATGGCACGGAAACCGCCGTGGCGGTGCTCTGGGGCAAGTCCGACGCTGCGGGCGGCGATGTGCCAGCCGTCGCGCTGGTCCGTGGCCCCGCCGTCGTCAATCGCAACGATCTCGTCTTTGTCGGCACCCCCAGCGAGGGCGAGATCACCGCCGCCCATGCCGCGCTGCTGGCGGTCGGCATTCTCGTCCACTGATCAAACCCTCAAAGGAGGCATTCCCATGACCACCATGGATATCTTCGAAGGCGATGCCTTCACCATCATCGAACTCACCCGTGCTCTGGAAAACATCCCCTTCAAGCCCGCGATCCTGTCGGGCGCGAGCCTGTTCTCGCCGCGCGGCGTGCGCTCGCGCACCGTCGTGATCGAGAGCCGGGACGGCACACTGTCGCTGATCCCGTTCTCCGAACGCGGCTCGGCGGCCGAGCAACAGGTGCCAGAGCGTCGTGACATGCGGGCCTTTGTCTGCCGCCAGTTCAAGAAGCAGGACGTGCTCTGGGCGTCTGAAATTCAGGGCATCCGCGACTTCGGCTCGGAAAGCGCCACCCAGCAAGTGCAAAGCGAGGTCGCCCGCAAGCTTGGCCGTTTGCGCCAGGATGCAGAGGCGACGTTCGAATATCACCTCCTGAACGGCATTCAGGGTATCGTGAAGGATCCCAAGGACAGCGCCACCGTGATCAACTACTTCACCGAGTTCGCCATCACGCCCGCCACCGAAATCGACTTCGATCTCGACAACGCGACTCCGGGCTCCGGGGCGCTGCGCAAACGCTGCCAGGCACTGATCGAAAGCGTCGAGGACAGCATGGGCGGGCTCGCGGCCGGGGCTGTGCAGGTCCGCGCTGAATGCGGGTCGGCCTTCTTCGCTGATCTCATTGCCCACAAGGAGGTGCGCGAGACCTATCTCAACACCGCCGCAGCTGCCGATCTGCGCGGCCGGGTTGCTGACGAGGTCAGCTTTGGCGGTATTACATTCCGTCGCTACCGAGGTGGGGCTGGCTTCGGTGTGCCGACCGACAAGGCCTTCTTCTATCCCGAAGGAGTCGAGGGGCTCTTCGAGATCTACCATGCCCCCGCCGACACGTTCGAGACGGTCAATACTCTGGGACTGCCGCTCTACGCCCGCACGATCCCTGACCGGGACCGCGACGAATGGGTGCGGCTCGAAATCGAGAGCAACCCGCTGCCGATCTGCACCCGGCCGCAGGTTCTGCGCTCGGCAAGGCGAACCTGATGTCTGCCTTCGACGCCGCCGTCGACTTGCTATTCGCCGACCCAAACATCGGGCGAGAGGCGGTCTACACCTCCGATGGCGGCGCGCCCATGCTGGTGCGCGTCGTCTCGCGGCAGGCTGATGCGATCACCGACTTCGGCGATACACGGCTTTGGTCGGAAACGACCCGGATTGACCTGCGTATCGCTGAGGTTCCGACCCCGCGTCCGGGCGACCGCTTGGAAATGGACGGCGATGCCTTCCTCATTCAGGGCGAGCCCGTGCGTGACCGCGAGCGGCTGGTTTGGACCGTTGATCTGAGGCCCGCGTGAGACTGAAGCTCGACATCGATTCCGACATCGTCGCGATGATGGCGGCCGAGGTCGCGGCGGGCGAACACGCGGTGACGGCCGCTATGCGTGAGGCCGGGACCGGACTCAAGACCGCCTGGCGCACTCAGATCACTGGTGCGGGACTTGGTCGACGGCTGGCAAATTCTATCCGCAACCAGAATTTCCCGCGGTCGGGCGAAAGCCTCGACGCGGCCGCTCTGGTCTGGTCGAAGGCCCCGGTCATCGTCGGCGCGCACGACACCGGCCCACTGATCCGCTCGAAGGACGGGTTTTGGCTGGCGATCCCGCTGCCTGCTGCAGGCAAGTCTATACGCGGCGGTCGGATCACACCCGGCGAATGGGAACGGCGGCGCGGGCTACGCCTGCGGTTCGTCTATCGACGGACGGGCCCGAGCCTGCTGGTGGCAGAGGGGCGGCTGAATACGAAGGGTCAAGCTGTCGTGTCACGCTCGAAGACCGGGCGCGGCAAAGTCACCGCGCCGATCTTCCTGCTTGTGCCGCAGGTGAAACTGTCGAAGCGGCTGAACCTCGCGCGGGATGCAGACCGTGCGTTGGACAGCGTGCCGGGGTTGATCGTGGCGAATTGGGTGGAGGGGAGCAGTTGGCGATGATGAGGCTCGTCAACCCCAAACGAGCCATGCGAACAGGCCGAGCGACAACACGACAAACGCCAAGAAAAATATGCGAGATGCGTTCGCCCTGCCGTTCCGGCGTCCGTGTTCCTCCCCGATCCGGACCGTCATCACCTCCCGGCCCATGGGCGTGATCTCGTAGTGGCCGGCGCGCGCTACACGAAGCAGGCCGAGATCGGTCACCCGCTCTGCAACCGGCTCGATGTCTGCGGCGGCATCTCCGAGGCTCGCGAGATCGAGACCCGTTCCCTCTGCGCGCGCGGCTCGCGCGAGCACTTCGTTCCAACCGGATGGAAGGTAGGCTGGATCAACCGGTAATGTGTGCTGCGCGTCCATGGGGTCGGTTCAACCGCGATCTTTGGCCCGTTCCCAGATCCGGGTCCAGCACACCCGTTCGGCGGGTCGCACAAGCCCGTCCCGCTCCATCCGGCGCAGAAGGTGCAGGATCCCGCTGTTGCTCATGCCCAACGCGTCGCGCAGTTCCGCCTGCGTCCGCGGACGTTCGAGCGCGTCGAGGACGAAGCGCCTGCGCGCTTCGGCCGGGCCGTTCCGGCGGCGCTGCGGTCGACGCTTGTCCCTGAGGGCACCGGGCATCAGGCGGCCTCCTGATCGCTGTCGGCACCATCGCGCACCTTGGTCAAAGCCTCGTCGACCATGGCGGCATAATGGACCAGCGGACGCTTCAGGCCGTGGGTCACGAACACCCGCTGGATGTCCCGGGTGGCGCCGGTGAGCCAGAGCGAGACGCCCTGCTTCTGCGCCTTGTGCGCGAGGCCCTCGATCATGTTGGCGCCGGTCGAGTCGAGGAACGGCACGGCAGAAAAATCCACGATCAGCGCCTTGTGGGTGTCCTGGATGCGGTCGAGGACCGACCCGATCGAGGCGGTCGCGCCAAAGAACAGTGCACCGGTGATCCGGTAGATGACGACATCGGGATTCGCGGCCTGCTCCTCGTGGTATTCACCGCGCGGGTTGGCGGCATCAGCTTCGTCGCCGCCAACAAAGGCACCGTCCGTAGCAACCGCCGTTGTCCGGCTCATGCGATGAATGAAGAGGACCGAGCCGAGGGCGAAGCCGACGACGATGGCCTCGGTCAGGTCCCGGAAGATGGTGAGGAAAAAGGTTGCACCCAGCACGGTCGCCTCGCCCCAGCCCGAGCGGACGAGGATGGCGATGGCCGGTTTCTCGATCATGTTCCAGGCCACGACGGCCAGCACCCCCGCGAGAGCCGCCAGCGGGATGTAGGAGGCGAGCGGTGCCGCGACGAGCATGAACAGCAGGATGAACAGGGCGTGCAGCATGCCGGCCACCGGGCCATGCGCCCCGGCCCGGACATTGGTGGCGGTCCGCGCGATGGTGCCCGTCACGCAGAAGCCGCCGAACAGGGACGACCCGATATTGGCCGCGCCCTGCGCCACCAGTTCGCAGTTCGAGCGGTGGCGGCGACCGGTCATGCCATCCGCGACGACGGCCGACAAGAGCGACTCGATGGCGCCCAGCAGAGTGAAGGAGATGGCGGCCGGCAGGACCGCGAGGATCGCTTCCATCGAAAGGGACGGGAGGCTTGGCGCCGGAAGAGACGAGGGGATCCCACCGAACTTCGTGCCGATGGTCTCCACCGGCAGGGACAGCAACCCGGTCGCCGCCGCGGCAAGGCCGACGGCAATCAGCATCCCCGGCCAGTGCGGACGCCTGCGCCGTAGCCCGAGGATGACCGCGACAGTTGCCACGGACAGGCCGAACGCCGCCGGCGTCAGGCTGCTCCGAGCCTCCCAGAGCGCAGGGATCTTTTCCAGCAGTTCGCCCGGTTCATTCGCCAGCGTCAGGCCGAACAGCTCCTTGACCTGGCTGGCGAAAATGATGACCGCGATCCCCGCCGTAAACCCCACCGTGACCGGAAAGGGAATGAACTTGATGAAGGTGCCCAGACGCAGGAACCCCACGACCGCGAGCATCAGCCCCGAGAGGAACGTTGCCAGGATCAGCCCCTCCATCCCGTGCTGGGCCACGGTGGCGGCGACCAGCACGATGAAGGCCCCGGCCGGTCCTCCGATCTGGAAGCGCGATCCGCCAAGGAGCGAGACAAGAAAACCGCCGACGATGGCCGTGTAGAGCCCCTGCGCCGGGGTCGCGCCGGACGCGATGGCGATGGCCATCGAAAGCGGCAAGGCCACGATGGCGACGGTCACCCCGGCGATTGCGTCCGTGCGCAGCTGCGTCAGCCCGTAGCCTTCGCGCAGGACGGTGACGAGTTTCGGGGTGAAGAGCTCGGCGAAGTTCGGAGCGTCGCTCTGTCTGGTGGTCTGGTCTTTCATCTGTGGCCGCACCTTTGGGAAGGGAGCGGCGGGATCGTCGGCATGTCGTCGGCGGTCGCCGTCGCGGGTTGAGGGATCAGTGTCTGGGTGGGGGGACCTTCAGGCGCACGCCCCGTCCGCCTGCCGTGCCTTCTGCGATGAGTTCGACCCCGGCGAATTCGAGCGCGGCCACGACCTTGGTCAGGCTGTCGACGACGCCGCGCACGTTACCGTGGCTAGACTCCATGCGCTGGATCGTCGGCACGGAAAGCCCCGCAAGTTCGGCCAGAGTCTTCTGGTCGATGCCGAGCAAGGCGCGGGCGGCGCGCATCTGAGGTCCAGTGATCATGAAGCATATCCTAAATGGTATAAAGAGCATCTAAAACATGCAAATAGATATGTCAAACATCAGTTGCGAAGTTCCAAGTCGTACCCGTGGGGACAATTGATGCCAACCCTTCGCGAAACCATCCTCACCGCGCTATACGCGCGGCTCTCGGCGCTGGCGGCCACCGCTCTGCGCGGTGAGGTACTGCCCGAACGGGTTCCGGCCGAAGGCTTGCTGATCCTGCGCGACGGCGAGCCGGGGGAGCCCGAGGTGACGCTGTCACCGCTTGCCTACCACTACCAGCACCGCGCCGAGATCGAAGCAGTCGTGCAAGGCACTGGGCGTGACGCGGCATTCGACACTTTGACCGGCAGTATCGGCATGGCACTTGCCGCTGACCGCACACTTGGCGGCCTCTGCGACTGGGTCGAGGCTGAGGCACCGCGTCCGGTCGATCTGCCCGTCGAAGGCGCGGCCAGTCTAAAGGCCGCCGTCATTCTGGTTGTGCTGCATTATTCAACGGCCGACCCGCTGGCCTGACCCCGACAATCCGAGGAGAACACGATGGCACGAGCCCAAGGGGCGCGGGCGCAGATGGCGCTTGCGTTCGAGACAACCTATGGAACGCCCCCCGTGGGCGGCTTCACGAAATTGCCTTTTGCGAGCACTTCGCTGGGGGCGGAGCAGCCGCTGCTCAATTCCGAACTGCTGGGTTACGGCCGCGATCCGCTGGCGCCGATCAAGGATGCGGTGACGGCGGACGGCGATGTGGTGGTGCCGCTCGACGCCGAGGCCTTCGGGTTCTGGCTGAAGGCGGCCTTTGGCGACCCGACCACGACCGGCACCGGCCCCTGGACGCATGAATTCCAGTCGGGGGTGTGGACGCTGCCCAGCATGTCCATCGAGACCGGCATGCCAGAGGTGCCGCGCTTTGCGATGTATTCGGGATGCGTGCTCGACCAGATCAACTGGCAGATGCAGCGATCTGGCCTGCTGACGGCCACCGCCCGGCTGGTGGCGCAGGGCGAGACCGTGGGCACGACGACGAGTGCAGGCACACCTGCCGCTCTCGAATTGCAGCGCTTCGGCCATTTCAACGGGGCGATCACCCGTAATGGATCGACCCTCGGCAACGTCGTCTCGGCCGACATCACCTATGCCAACAACCTCGACCGGATCGAGACCATCCGCTCGGACGGACGGATCGATGGAGCAGACCCGTCTATTGCCGCGCTGACCGGCTCCATTGAGGTCCGCTTCGCCGACCAGACGCTGGTGACACAGGCGATCAATGGCGATCCCTGTGAGTTGGAGTTCGCCTATGTGCTGCCGTCGGGCGAGAGTTTCACCTTTACCGTTCACGCCGTCTACCTGCCGCGACCCCGGATCGAGATATCCGGCCCTCAAGGCGTGCAGGCCACTTTCGACTGGCAGGCGGCGCGCGACAGCGTGGTCGGCCGGATGTGCACTGCAACCCTCGTGAACGATGTGGAGACCTACTGATGCTCTCGCTGGACCTGACCAACGCGCCCCGATGGCATGACCTTGCCCCAGGCGTCCGGGTGCAGCTGCGACCGCTGACCACGGCGCTGATGGTCGCGACACGTAGCGATGCCGGCGTCGAGGCTGTGCCCGAGGAGGCGTCCGACGAGGAGCGCGCCGTCGCCTTCGCCAAGGCGCTCGCGCGAAAGGCCGTGCTCGCCTGGGAGGGCATCGGCGACGTCGACGGCACCGCAATCGACCCAAGCCCAGAGGCCATCGACGCGCTTCTCGATATCTGGCCGATCTTCGAGGCCTTTCAGCTGACCTATGTGTCCAAGGGCCTGCTGCTGGAACAGGAAAAAAACGTCTCCGCGCTCTCGCCGAATGGTCCTTCGGCGGGGGCGAGCGATACTGTGAAGCCTGCGAAGGGCCGTGCCCGGACTGCCCGGGCCGCACCAACCGGCCGCTGACGCATGAGGGCTGGCAGGTCTGGGATCTGGTGGGTCGCCTCGGCGGTCAGCTCCGCCTACTGCCCGGTGCAGTGATTGGTTGGGACATGTCGGCGGCACTGTCACTTGGTGATGCCCTCGGCATCTCGCCGCTGATCATGGCCGAACTGTTGCCCGTCATCGAAGCGGTGATGGTCGCGAAACTCAACGAACAGATGGATCATTCCCATGGCTGAGAAGCGCGTTTCTGTCCGCCTTGCCGCGGTCGGCGGCCGACAGGTGCGCGCTGAACTGGAAGGTGTCGGCGAGGCCGGTGCTCGTGGGTTCGGGCGGCTCAGCCGGGAGATGGAAGCGGCCAACGCCCGGCTTGCGGCATTCTCCCGTCGTGTCCGTATCGCGGCTGCTGCTGCGGTTGCCGCAGCTGCGGCGGCGGGCGTGGCCATGGTCCGCTCCGGGCTGCAGACGGTCGACGCGCAGGCGAAGCTGGCTCAGTCGCTCGGCACCACCGTCGCCTCGATCCAGACCCTCGAGCGCGCGGGTGAACTCGCCGGCGTTTCGATATCGGGCATCGAGCAGGCGACCAAGGATCTGACACGCCGCCTCAGCCAAGCGGCTGCGGGGACAGGCCCCGCCGCCGACGCGCTAGACCGGCTGGGACTATCGGCCACCGACCTGATTGCCCTTCCGTTGGATCAGCGGGTGGGGGCAATCAACGCCGCCATCGAGGCGTTCGTGCCGGTCGCCGAGCGCGCCGCTGTCGCCGGTCAGCTCTTTGGCGAAGAAGGGTCCATCGCGATGTCGCGCATCGACACCGCGACGCTGCGCCAGGCGACCGAGGACGTTCTGGCATTTGGTGTGGTCGTCTCCGAACAGGATGCAGACCAGATCGAGCGGACCAATGACGCGCTCTCGCGGCTCGGCCTCGTCTGGCGCGGGCTGTCAAACCAATTGGCGGTTGCCGCAGCCCCTGCGCTCGAAGCCGTCGCAAATGCCATGGCAGCCGTGGCCAGTCGCACTGGGCCGCTTGGTATCGCTATTCGGGGCCTATTCGACAATATCGGCCGTCTGACCACCTACGCCGCTACGTTCGCGGCCCTCCTGGCCGGGCGCTGGGTGGCCGGAATGGTAGCTGCGGCGATTTCCGTACGCGGCCTTGCAACCGCGCTCGTCGTGATGCGCGGCGCACTCATTCGCACCGGGATCGGGGCGCTGATCGTTGGTGCGGGTGAACTGATCTACCAGTTCGGCCAGCTTGTCTCCGGAGCAGGTGGTTTCGGAAACGCAATGGCGCTGCTGGGCAACCTCGTGAGCGAGGTCTGGGAGCGGATCAAGATGGGGGCTGGCAGCTTTGCAGCCTCTGCGATGGCCGCATTTGCCGATGTGCAGGCCGCCTCCGCCACCGCCATGCAGGGCGCGCTCGAGGGCGTTGTCGGTTTTGCCAATGCCGCCGTGAACAGTTTTGAGGGGGCATTCGAGGCGATCAAGGCTGTCTGGGGGCTTTTGCCCGCCGCTATTGGAGATCTCGCGTTTCAGGCGGCGAACAGCCTGATCGAGGGTGTCGAAGCGATGCTGAACGGCGTCGTATCCCGGATCAACGGTTTCATCGATGGCGTGAATTCTGGTCTTGAAGCGCTTGGCGTTGAGCGGCGGATTGGCCTGATCGCCGATCTCGATCTGGGACAGCTTGAAAACCACTTTGTGGGTGCCGCGACACAGGCGGCGACTGCGGCGCAAGATGCCTTTGCTGGAGCGTTCGCCGACAACCTGCTGGCTGTTCCGGATCTGGGTCTTGCCGGCGCTGCTACCGATGCTGCCGCCTCAGCCGAGGCCTGGAGGCAGAGCGCCGCAACGCTCGCAGATGGGGCCTTGCAGCCCCTCGAAGCTATGGAGGCTTTGCGCACGGCGATGCGTGCTGCCGGGGCCGAGGCAGAGACCGCCCTCGATGGAGCCACGTTAGCTGCGGATCGCTTCGACGCTGCTTTGGCCGAAGATGGAACCGGTGGTCCGGCAGCCGCGCTTGATGAAACAGCAGCCGCCGCTGGTCGTGCCGGGGGGGCGATGCAGAGCGCCGCCGATGTTGCGCGCCAGTCCTGGGACGCGGCCCGTGCTGCCGTTGAGCGCACGCAGGAGATCGCGCGAGGGCTTGCCGACGATATCACTGGGCCGATCAAGCAGGCTCTGAAGTCGGGCGAACTGAGCTGGCAAACCTTCGCGAGTGCAATTTCCGGGATCGCGCAGAACCTGGCCAACCGTCTGATTGATAACGCCTTCAAACCGATCGAGGACGCGTTGTTTCGCGCGTTTTCGGGCGCGGGTACCGGCGGAGGTGGCGGCCTTTTTGGCTGGCTGACCAGCGCCCTCGGCGGTCTGTTCGGGATTGGCGGCACCTTTGCGCGCGGCGGTGCCTTTGGGCAGGCGGGCGAGATCACAGCCTTTGCCAGCGGTGGTGTGGTCTCACGCCCGACGGTGTTTCCCTTTGCGCGCGGCATCGGGCTGATGGGCGAAGCGGGCCCGGAGGCTATCCTGCCGCTGCGACGAGGCCGAGGCGGTCGACTTGGCGTCGAGGCGAGTGGGGAGGCTCAAGGCGCTCAGTCCGCAACCCGCATTGTCAACGTTCTGGACCCTTCGATTGTCGGCGATTATCTGGCGACGCCTGCGGGCGAACGACTGATCGTCAACGTGATCCGGCGCAATCGAGGAGGCCTCGATGCCTGACCTCTGGCCTTTCCCAGTGCGCCAACCGGTCTCTGAAGTGCTGGAGTGGAACACCGACACACTTGTCACGGAAGCAGCCGAGCAAAGGATCGCGCTGCGGACGGACCCGCGGTCGATCCTGACCTATACGCATTTACTTGATGGGACCGGTCTAGCGCGTGCTGCCGAGCTCGCCCGGGCGGGGGCGCTTGCCGATTGGATCCTGCCTCTCTGGCATCTGGCGCGTCCGGCGACGGCGCCGATCGATGCCGCTGACCTGACCGTGTTCTTAGATATCAGCGAGGGAACCTTCGAGGCACCGGGACAGGCCGTCATCGCCGCCGATGGTGGGGAGGCACTTCTCGTCGAGGTCAGCGCGGTCCTGCCGAACCGGCTGGAGCTGGCCGCGCCTGCAGGTGTGACGGTTGTGTATCCGATTGTCGCCCCGGTTGGCATCGGGATCCTGACGCGGCCCGTCGAGATCGACCGACGCCGCCAGAGGTTGGGGACAGTTACGGCGCGTTTCACCCTGCAGGACACATTGGCGATACCGGCAAGTAGCTATCCAAGCCACCTTGGGCTCGACGTGCTGACCGAACCGGCCGTGCTCCGCCAGCCATTGGCCGAAAGCATCGCGCAATCTGTCGAGTACATCGACAACGGCTTCGGTCCCATCGTGATCGAACCGGTGCTGACTCATGTCCAGCGTCGATCGACGATCACCCTTGTTGACCGAGGCACGGCCCGCTGGGCGCGCCGCCGCTGGCTGCATGCCTTGCGCGGCCGCCAACACGCCTTCTGGCTTCCGACTTGGGGGCGGGAACTGGTCCTGCAGGCACCTCTAACGACTTCGGCCACCTCCCTGGTCATCGCGGGCACCGCCGATCCCGGTGTCTGGATCGGACGGCACGTGATGTTCGAGATCGCCTCTGGCCCGGTGTTCCGCGAGATCACCGACGCCGCCTACGACGCGTTCGGGATCCGGCTGACCATCACGGCACCGGGCAAAAGCGTGCCCGTCACAACGCCGGTTCATCTGCTCACCAAGGTGCGGCTCGATGCCGACCGGATCGAGATCGAGCATTTCGGCAATCGGTCCGAGTTCGCGGCCAGCCTGATCGAGACCCCAGTATGACCACGGTACCCGGATGACCTATGATCTTGCCGAAACCTCCACCGCCGAAGGGCGGCCGTATTTCCTGTATCTCTTTGCAGAAGGCGATCAGGTCTGGCGGTTCACGAGCCGCACGGCGATCTGGACTTCGCCTGCGGGGGCGATTGCTGATGAGACTGAGGATCTGCTCTGGGACCCTTCGCCCGTCAGTCATGGGTCCGTCGTTCAGAGCAGCGATCCACGACGGGTCGATCTCAGCGTCTCCTTTCCGCTCTCCGATCCCTTCGCCCGTCGCTATCTCGGGCCCCGCGGTCAGGCACTCACGACGCTCACCATCTTTCGCGGCCACGAACAGGTGCCAGCCGAGGTGGTTGCGCATTGGAAAGGACGCGTTGTTTCGGCCCGAGTTGAGGGTCGACGCATCACGCTGCGGGCGGAATCGCTCTTCACCTCGATGCGCCGGGAAGGCGTGCGAGCGAAGTACCAGCGGCTCTGCCGCCACGCGCTCTATTCCCGCGGCTGCCGCCTCGACATCGAGACCTTCTTCGTGGGCGGGACCGCGACCGCACGATCCGGGCTCGAGATCACCGTGGCCGAGGCCGCGCTTCTGCCCGATGGCTGGTTCCGCGGCGGCGTCCTGCGCCACGCGGGGCTTCTCGGGTTCATCACCGGTCATGTCGGGGACAGGCTGACGCTCGCGGGACGCATGCCGGAGCTTGAGACTGCGATCGACGATCCGGAGACGGTCGCCGTCATCGACATGGCACCCGGCTGCGATCTCCGCCGTGACACCTGCACCGCCAAGTTCGGCAATCTCCTGAACTTCGGGGGCTTCCCCGACATCCCCGGCCGCAATCCCTTCGGCCGCACCAGCATCGTCTGAGTTTGCACCAGAATTTCGGACCGCCAAAGGCTGCTCATTGGTGGAGGGCAGACATCCGATGAAAATACTCAGATGACGGCAGAGAGCCCGAAACGGACGGACGCTTCGGGTCGGCTGTCTTCAACCACTTCAACCAGGAACGCAGCCTCTCCAGACGAACTCTCTTCAAAGCCAACCGCGCCGCCGCTCTTGCCGAGTGGTGCGGTCTCTGCGCGGGGTAAGGGACAACCATCCTGACCCAATGGAGACTGGTTTGCGTTCGTCTGCCAGCGCCCGGCGAAGCGCTGTTCGCAGAGTACCGGCAAATTCTCCAAAGCATCAGGCGGGCGGCGAAGTTGGCCGCGTGACCGGCAGGCCGGTTTCCAGCTTTTCTGTCAGACGCTCCAGAAAGGCGTCGCATTCGGACAGTTCCGCGTTGGTCACGTATTCGTCCGCACGGTGGGCCCGAGAGATATCGCCCGGGCCGCAGACCAGGACCGGGATACCTTGTGCCGCGATTACTCCGCCGTCGGTTCCATAATCCACCTTGCCGGCTGGCAAATGCGCGCCGAGGGCTGCAAGAAGTTCTGTTTCCGGCCCGGGCGCGATGTCGAAGCCGGGATAGCGATTGAATTCTGTGATCTGCACGGCAGCCTCGGGCCTCGTGTCGCGTGCTTTTCCGGCGATCTGCGCGGCGAGGGCGTCAATTCGATGAAGGAGGCCGTCAATGTCTTCCTCGGCGAGGTGGCGGATCTCGAATTCGAGCGTCGCGGTTTCGGGGATCATATTGAGGGCGCCGCCACCTTTGAGGCTGCCGACATGAATGGTCGAGTAGGGCACGCCGTAGCCTTCGGCTCGAGGGCCTTTCGCGGCGATGCCTTCCTGCATCACTCTGAGCGCGGAAACCAGATCGCAGGCGAGATGCAGGGCGTTGACATGGCCGGGGGCGCCGGCGGAGTGACCGGCCGACCCGCGGAACTCGATCCGGCGAGAGACCTTGCCCTTATGCCCAGTCACGATCTGCATTCCGGTCGGCTCCCCTACGACACACAGATCTGGCAGGCCGATTGTTTTTTCGAGTGAACTGACCATCTGAGAGATTCCAACGCAGCCAGCTTCTTCGTCGTAAGAGAGAGCAAGCTTGATTGGCTGTGCAAGGCGACGGCGCGATGCGTTGGCCATTGCGCGGATAGCGGCGGCAGCGAAGCCCTTCATGTCCGAAGTACCGCGACCGAAGATCCTGCCGTTTCGTTCCGTGGCGACGAAGGGATCGGTCTGCCAGCTCTGGCCGGTCACCGGCACCACGTCGAGATGCGCCGAGAGCATGATGCCGCCAGGACCCGCAGGCCCTGTGGCCGCGAAGAGACCCGCCCGCCCTCCGCCGGGCGCCTCGATCCGATGACAGGCGATGCCGAGAGGTGCGAGCAGCGAGATCGCATAGTCGGTTATCCCGCTATAGTCCTCGGCGGTGAAGACCGACGGAAACGCGATAAGCTGCTTGAGGATGTCTCCGGTTTCCATGCCTACTCGGCCCGCGCGTAGGGGATGCGAACCTCGTCCTTCCCGCTCAGGCGCAGGATGCGGCCGTCTTCGACCAGCACGTTCGGCTCCATCACGGTCCGGCCAAGCAGGGTCCCGTCCCTCACGACGAGGGCGCCGAGATAGATCGCGGCGCAGACGTGCCGGCCGGAGAGGATCATCGGGTCCGACGTTTCGACCAGCGTCGCGACGCCGTGGGGTCCAAGGATGACACGGTGGGCGTCGCCGCCGGCCAGCGGCGTGCCGGCCCGCACCACCGCGTGACCTGCGATGGCATGCGGCGGCGCCATGACACCCAGGGCCACGGCGGCGACGAGCGGCGCAAGTTCCGCAGCCGGCGTGATCGCGTTGTGAAGGACGGCCACCGATGCCCCTTCGGCATTGTACATCGCGCTGCCGAGGTCCGGCCGTGCGGCGACAAGCCGGCTGTTCCGCGCGGCAAGTCCCCGGCCGGGTCCAAGCGCGATCATCCCCGCGTCGATCAGAGGGGAGCGCTCCAGAACCAGGTCCAGCGCTTCTTCCGCGCTCCGTCCCTCCGCCATCGCCCGAAGGACCGCCTCGTTCACCGGGCGTCCGACCGGCCCCGGCGTGTTCGGCAGGCGGTGCCCGGTGACAAGCCCGGTCTCGGAGGCCGCAAGAAACTGGGAAAGCGGCTCGGGGCGGTCCGGTCCGCTCGACATCAGCGCGGCAAAGGGGGCCGCCGCAACCTGCGCCGGCGGCGGCGTTCCGGTGGTCTCGCCCTCGGTGAAAAGGGTCGCGGTGCCACCGCGCTGTGTCTCGGCGCGGAAGAGCCGACCGTCTGCCGTCAGGGCTGCAAAGACGGCGAAGCCGCCGATGGCGCCGCTGCCCACAGCCTCGGCCGCGGCGAGCGCGCGGAAGACGGCCAGTCCGGCATTGGGCCCGGCGGCACCGATCCCGATCGTCATGCCGCCAGCTCGCGCGCACGGACGTGGCAGGCCACGCCATGTCCCGGCGCAACGGCGCGGGTCTCGGGCATGGCCGTCGCGCAAACGTCCTCGGCAAGCGGACAGCGGGTCCGGAACGGGCAGCCGGAGGGCGGGTCAATGGGGCTCGGAACATCCCCCGTCAGCACGATCCGCTCCCGGTTGCGCAAGGCGGGATCGGCGACGGGAACGGCGGACAGAAGCGCCTGCGTATAGGGATGCTGCGGAGCGCGGAAGATCCTGTCGCGCGGGCCGCTCTCCACCAACCTGCCAAGGTACATGACCGCAACGCGGTGGCTGATATGCTCCACCACGCTCATGTCGTGCGAAATGAACAGCATGGCGAGGCCCATCTCCTTTTGCAGCCGGATCAGCAGATTGATGACCGATGCCTGGATCGACACGTCGAGCGCCGACACCGGCTCGTCGGCGATGATGAGATCGGGTTCGGTCACCAGAGCGCGGGCGATCGAGAGCCGTTGGCGCTGGCCGCCCGAGAACTCATGCGCGAAGCGGCTCATCTGGTCGGGCCGAAGACCCACCTTGCGAAACGTCTCGGCGACGATCCGGTCCTTGTCGGCACCGGAAGCCAGGCCGTGGATCGTCAGCGGCTCGCCGACGATCGCGCCGGCCGTCATGCGCGGGTTGAGCGACGCGAACGGATCCTGAAAGATCGTCTGCACCTTGCGCCAGATCGGCTTCATGCCCGACCGCGACAGCGGCGCGATATCGTACCCGTCGATCAGGATGCGTCCTTCGGTCGGGTCGTGGAGCTTCATGATCGTCTTGCCCACGGTGGACTTGCCGCAGCCCGACTCGCCGACCAGAGCCAGGGTCTCGCCGGGCCGGATCTGCAGCGAGACGCCGTTGACGGCCGCAAGGAACTTCTTCGGGCCGAACAGGCCGCCTTTGACCGGAAAGCGCTTCACCAGCGCGTCGAGTTCGAGGATCGGAGCGTCGGTCATATCCGGCCTTCCAGTTCGTCCCAGTGCCAGCACGCACTGAAATGTCCGGGTTCGGCCTCTTCGAAAGGCGGACCCTCGGCGCGGCATCTGTCGGTCGCGAAACGGCAGCGGTCCGAGAAGCGGCAGCCGGGCGGCAGCGCGTCGAGCGCGGGGACCACCCCGGGGATCTCCGCAAGTTCCGCGTCCCCGACGGGCCCCGCATGGCCCAGTACCGGAAGCGAGCCGAGCAGGCCGAGCGTGTAGGGATGTTTCGGCTTGGCGAAGACCTTCTCCACGCGTCCTTCCTCGACCTTCCGGCCGCAGTACATCACGATCACCCGATCGGCCATTTCGGCCACGACGCCCATGTCATGCGTGATCAGCACGATCGAAGCGCCTGTGCGGTCGCGCAACTCCCGCATCAGTTCCAGGATCTGGGCCTGGATGGTCACGTCGAGCGCGGTCGTCGGCTCGTCCGCGATCAGGACGCGCGGATCGCAGGACATGGCGATCGCGATCATGATCCGCTGAAGCATGCCGCCGGAGTACTGGTGAGGATAATCCTTCAGCCGCGCCTCGGGTGCGGGAATGCTGACGCGGCGCATCATCTTTATGGCGCGCTTCTCGGCTTCGGCCTTGCCCACGCCGAGGTGCTGCATGATGCCTTCGGTCATCTGCCGCCCGATCGAGAGGACCGGGTTGAGCGAGGTCAGAGGCTCCTGGAAGACCATCGACAGACCCGCACCGCGAAGCTTCCGCATCTCCCGGTCCGGCAGCGTCACCAGATCCCGGCCTTCGAAGAGGATCCGTCCCCCGGCGATGTGGCCCGCCGGATAGGGCAGAAGGCCCATGATCGACAGCGAGGTGACGCTCTTACCGGACCCGGATTCTCCCACGATCGAGAGAATCTCGCCCTTTCTGAGGTCTAAGGACATGCCGTCGACGGCGCGCACGCTGCCCTTCCGGCTCCGGAACTCGGTCGACAGGTTCTGCACGGACAAGACCGTCTCGCCCGTCGCCGTCGCGGAAGCTGTGCGCTCCGTCTCGGCCATATCGGTCATGTCGGTCATCGCTTCGCCTTCTGCCGGGGGTCGAGCGCCTCGCGGATGCCGTCGCCCAGAAGATTGAACGCCAGCACGGTAATCATGATCGCGAGGCCGGGATAGATCATGATCCAGGACGCCTGGGTGAAGTAGTCGCGTCCCGCCGACAGCATCGCGCCCCATTCCGGCGACGGCGGCTGGGCGCCGAGGCCGAGGAAGCTGAGCCCGGCGGCCGCAAGCACCGCCGACGAGACACCGAGGGTCGCGACGACGATCAGCGGTGGCACGATGTTGGGAAGCAGGTGGACGAAGATGAGCCGCATGTGCCCGGCGCCCGCGACGTAGGCCGCATCGAAATAGGCCTTATTCCGCTCCACCAGCGTCACGGAATAGGCGATCCTCGCATAGAATGGAATCGCGGCGATGCCGACGGCGATCATGGCGTTGGTCAGGCTCGGCCCGAGCACCGCAACCGCGGCGAGCGCTATGAGCGTCTCGGTAAAGGAAAAAACCACGTCGACGAGGCGCATGAGCAACCGCTCGGTCCAGCCCCGCGCATAGCCGGCCACGAGGCCCATGAGTGTGCCAACCGTCAGCGAGATTCCGACCGCGATCACCCCGACCTGAATCGTCAGGCGCGCGCCGTAGACGACCCGGCTGAACATGTCGCGGCCAAACTCGTCGGTGCCGAACCAATGGTCGGCCGAGGGCGGCGAGAGGCTCATCCCCGCGCCCATCTGATCCGGCCCGTAGGGCGCGATCCAGGGGGCGAAGAGCGCCGTGAAGATGAGGACGAGCACGAGGACGAGACCGACCCGCGCCCCCCTGTTGGCCGTCGTCGCGCCGAGGACGGCCAACATCCGTCGGCCGAAGTTGCCACGGCGGGGGGCGCCGTCTCCGACGGTTGCGGCAAGGTCGACTGCGGCTTTCACCCGGTCCTGCATCCTTCCGCTCCTCAGTGCCGGATCCGCGGATCGAGCAGCGCATAAATCACGTCCATCAGGATCGAGACCAGCACCACCACGATGGCGAACATCAGGATGAAGCCCTGGATCAGCGGATAGTCGCGCTGGAAGATCGCCTGGATCGCCATGCGGCCGACCCCGTTCCAGCCAAAGACGTTCTCGACCACGATCGCGCCGCCCATCATGTAGGTGAACTGCAGGCCCATCATCGTGACGATCGGCACCAGCCCGGCGCGAAGCGCGTGGCGGTAAAGGACGACCGCCTTCGGCAGGCCCTTCGCATGCGCCGTCCGGACGAAGTCCTGATCGAAGATGTCGATCATCGATGACCGCGTGAGCCGCGCGATGATGGCCGCGTTGGTCAGCCCCAGCGTCAGCGCCGGCAGGACGAGGTTCGCAAACCCCGTACCGGCCACTGGAAACCAGCCGAGTTGCACCGCGAAATAGAACAGAAGGATCAAACCCAGCCAGAAATGCGGCATCGAGACCCCGAGGATCGCTGTCGTCATGAGCGTCGTGTCCAGCCACGTGCCCCGTTTGTAGGCGGCGATGAACCCGAAGGTCAGCCCGATGGCCGAGGCGATGACAAGCGCAGACGCGGCGAGGATCAGCGTGTTGGGAAGACGCAGGAGAAGAAGCTCCAGCACCGGCTGCTCGCCGCGGATCGTGACGCCCAGATCGCCCTGCAGGATGCGCCCGAGATAGGAGATGTACTGTTCCACAAGCGGCCGATCGAGGCCGAGACGCTCGCGCACCGCTTCAAGCTGTTCGGGCGTGGTGCCCTGGCTCTGGGCGTACATGATCTGCACCGGGTCGCCCGGCACGAGGTGGATCAGCATCGAGACCGCGACGGTGGTGACGAAGATCGTCAGCAGAGCGGCAAGAAGGCGCTGGACGAGGAAACGGGCCATGTGCGCTTCAACTCCTCAGGCGAGGGAGAAGTGTGGGAACCGGGGGGCGGCACGATCGCCGCCCGCCCGGCACGTCTCAGGAGGCTTCCATCGCGCTGAACTGGGCGCGGTTGAACGGCCCGATCTTGAAGCCCGGCGTGTCGGCCGAGACGGCGTAGAGCCACAGCCAGCCGGGGGTGTAGATCGGCACCTGGCCGGCTTCCTCGAGCAGGATCTTGAAGGCCTCCTTGACCACCTTCTCGCGCTCGGCCGGATCGACCGTCGTGCGCGTGGCCTCGAGGATCTTGTCGAGCTCGGGCGTGTGGAAGCCTTCGTAGGCGCCCGGCGAATGCCAAAGCAGATAGAGAAGGTCCGGATCGAACCACGTCCAGCCCATGAGATCCATGTAGCCTGGTCCCTCGGCCTTGTTGTTCTCCTGCGTGTCGCGCGCGTTCAGCGTACCGATGTCCATCACCTCGATCGAGGCGTCGATGCCGACCTGCTTGAGCTGGTTCTGAAGCATCTGAAGCATCCGCTCGCGGTTGTCGCCGGTCCAGGTGGCGAGGATCACCTCCATCGGGTTGTTGGGACCGTATCCAAGCTCGGCGAGAAGCTCCTTGGCCTTCTCGGGGTCGTAGTCCTGGTCGTATTGCTGGCAGAATTCGGGATCGTTGCCGAAGACGCCGCGCGAAACGGGGCAATACTGCCGCTCCACGAGATCGCCGTAGACGACCTTGATCGCCATGTCCTTGTCGATCGCGTGGCTGACCGCGCGGCGGGCGCGGGCATCGTTGAAGGGCGGGCGGTTCACCGCGAACTGCAGGAACATGTTCTGGCCGGTGCCCTGCGCCACGTGAACCTCGACGGCCTCGTCCTCCTGAAGCGACTTCACTTCCTGAATCGGCGGCACGATGACATTCAGCTCGCCGGTGCGCAGACCGGCCACACGGGTCTGGCCTTCGGGCATGGTGCGCACGACCAGCCGGTCGGCCTTGGGCGCGCCGGGATTGTCGACGGGGCGGCCGCGGTTGACGTAGTCGGGGTTGGCATCCAGCACGATCTCCGACCCCTTGGTCCACGAGGCGAGCTTCCACGGTCCCGTGCCAATCGCCGAGCCGGTGCCGAAGTCGTCGGCCTCGGCGTTGCTGTCGCACAGCATCGAGGTGAACTGGTCGGCCATGAAGGGCACGAACGCGCCGAAGGGCGTCTCAAGGACGAATTTCACCGTCAGTTCGTCGATCTTGTCGACCGAGGTGACGTTCCCCCAACTCGCCTTCGTGAGGCTCGGGTTGTCGCTGAAGAGCGCCCTTTCCGCGGTCCACACAACGTCATCGGCGTTGAAGGGCGTGCCGTCGTGGCAGACGATGTCGTCGTGAAGCGCGAACGTGATCTCGGTCCCGTCGTCGGAGACGTCCCAGCTTTCGGCGAGATTGGGCACGACCGATCCGTCGTCGGCGAACTCGAGGAGCGAGTCGTAGATCTGGTACCAGACCTGCCGCGAAAGGGTCGAGGTCGCGCGGTGCGGATCGAGTGAGTCGATATCGCCGTCCCGCGCCCAGACGATGTCCGAGGCGAAGGCCTGGGACCCAAGCGCGATCGCCAACGCGCTGACCGCCAAGGATTTATATCCCCATCTCATTCTTGTTCTCCTCTGCTGAATGTAGGAGATAGCCAGCTTCGCGGCCGGCGCCTCCGGTTGTTGTACTGGAAATACTGAAACTAAAATTTCAAGTTGTCAACAAGGTGAAACTTGTGTTTTACTTTGGAGGGAGCGAGAGACACGAGATGCCTAAGAACAAGTCAGATCCGGCAGAGCCACGGGCAATCGAGAGGCTGATCCGCTCCAAGTACGATGATTTGCCGGGCAGCGAACGGGCGCTGGCGGATCGCGTTCTCGAATATCCCAACGAGGTCCTGCTCTATTCCGCGACCGAGCTGGCCGAGCGTGCGGGCGCCTCGAAGGCCGCCGTCTCGCGCTTCGTCAAGCGCCTCGGCTACGGCGACTTTCGGGAGATGCAGCGCGAGATCCGGCATGCCCAGATGACTGGCGACCCGATCTTCCTGTCCGCCAAGCCTGAGAAGGGGCAGAGCAACCTTTCGCAGCACCTCGAAAGGGACATGGCCACGCTTCGCGAAACGATCGAGCAGATCGATTCCACGATGATCACCGAAGTCGCGCAGAAGATCCTCTCGGCCCGGCGCGTCGTGTGCCTCGGCTTTCGGAACAGCTACATCTTCGCGAACTACCTGCGCCGGCAGCTCATCCTCGTCCGCAAGGACGTGGCGCTCGTGCCCGGTGCCGGTCAGATGGTGATGGAGGATATCGGCGATCTCGGCCCCGACGACCTTCTCATCGCCATCGGCCTCCGACGCCGCGCCAGCCAGCTCGCGCCGGCGATGGAACTCTTTCGCGATCGGGGCGTGCCGATCGCCTATTTTACCGACCGGCGTGCCGTGCGGACACGAGATTACGCCACCTGGGTCTTTCCGTGCCAGGTGCGCGGTACGTCGCTGTTCGATTCCTATGTTGGCGTCATGAGCCTTCTGAACTTCGTCGCCACGCACACCTATCACGCCGCGGGACGCGACGGGCGCATGCGCCTGAGCGAGATCGAGGCAATGCTCGACGCTCTCGGCGAACTCGACCCGGGCACATGAGAGGAGACCACGCGCCATGCTGATCGACGAGGTTTCCGTCTACCACGTGTCCCTGCCGCTCAAGGCGCCCTGGAAGACCTCCTTCAGCGTGGAGACCGCCATCGACACGGTTCTCGTCCGCGTGCGCAGCGGCGACGTCGAGGGCTGGGGCGAGGCCGCGCCCTATGCGGTTCCGCAGTTCTGCCCGGAATGGGCGGCCGGCGCCTTCATCCTGATCCGCGATGTCTTCGCCCCCCTCGTCACGGGGCGCGAGATCGGCAGCGGCGCCGAGCTGCAGCAGCTTCTGTCGCCCTTCAAGGGCAACTGGTTCGCCAAGGCCGCGCTCGACACCGCCTGGTGGGATCTCGCCGCACGGATAGAGGATCGGCCGCTTTGGGAACTGATCGGCGGGGTCGCGCCCGAGGTCGCGGTCGGGGCGGATATTCCCGTGCAGGACAGTATCGATGCGCTCCATGATGGCGTTCGCGCGGCGGTCGATGGTGGGTTCTGCCGCACGAAGCTCAAGTTCCGACCCGACAGCGGATTTGAGATGGTGGCGTCTGTCCGCGAAGCATTTCCCGACATGCCTCTGCATATCGACTGTAACGGAGGCTTCACGCTTGGCGACATCGACCTCTTTCGGCGGCTGGACAGCCTTGGCCTGGTGATGATCGAACAGCCACTCGGTTGGCAGGACCTTATAGATCACGCGAGACTTCAGGCAGAACTCGACACGCCGCTTTGTCTCGACGAGACGATCACTTCGCTCGACTTCGCCCGACAGGCAGTCGAGACAGGCGCCACCCGCTGGGTAAACATCAAGCATGGGCGCGTCGGTGGTCTTACCAACGCCATTGAAATCCACCGCTACTGCGTGGATGCCGGCGTGCCGTGCTGGGTCGGGGGGATGCTCGAGTCGAATGTTGGCCAAGGCGTTTCGCTGGCCTTCGCGACGCTTCCCGGCATGGCCTACGCTGCCGACATCTTCCCCGCGGGGCGACTTTATGCGCAGGAGCTTGCGGACCCCGATATCACCTTGAGCGCACCGGGAAGAATTACCGCGCCGAGCCGCCCCGGCCACGGTTTCGCACCGAACCCCGAGAGGCTTGCCGCCAGAACGGTGAGCGCCGGCTGATCCGGACGCAACCACCGAAAGCGGGTTTTCGGACCCCCACGTGAACGGAGGAGGATGCTATTGAATGATGTCCGGATCATCGTGACGGGCGGTACGATCGACAAAGTCCACGACGCAAAAAGCGAGGGCCTTGCCTTCGCTCAAGACGGGTCGACGCATATTCCCGAGGTGCTACGCATAGGACGATGCCATTTCCCGGTGGTGGAGCTTCTGATGCTGAAGGACAGTCTGCTTTTCGAGGACGCCGACCGCGAGGCGATCGCAGAGGCAATAGACCGCGCCGCAGAGGATGGGATCGTTGTCACCCATGGGACAGGCACGATGGGCGAGACCGCGCGGTTTCTCGAAGGGCGGACCCCGGGGAAGACCGTTGTGTTGACCGGCGCGATGCGGCCGTTCTCGCTATTCGCCTCGGACGGGGAGTTCAATCTGGGCGGAGCAGTGATCGCCGCCCAGACACTCGATCCCGGTGTTTGGGGCGTCATGAATGGCCGCGTTTTCCCGGCGGCGATGCTTGAGAAGAACACAGAACAGGGCCGCTTCGACGTCTGATGCGGAGGAGGCAACGTCAGAACGACGGGGCTTGAGGCGGGACAGGGCGCAGCCAAGCATTTTGGTGATGCCCGAAACCGGTTGTTGCAAGTGGTTCAAAATCAGTCCCGAGATCATCCGTCAGGCCATAATGCTCTGCGTACCCTTTTCGCTATCGCTCAGAAATTTAAAGGGCTTGCTGCATGAGCGCGATATCTGCGTCAGCCACGAGGCGGCCCTGCTCTGGTCGAAAACAGTAGGTTCAACATTGCCCAGCGAAGCGGCGGAAAAGTAGGAGCCGCAAAATGGCGCCGCGCAAAACACGCGCAGCTCCCCTTAACGGGTCTTTCCCCAAATCAGAGCCTGCGACTGCTTTGTCCCGCTGAGGCGTCATAGGCCAAATCCCTGTCTGAGTCGGCTTGTCCCGGGAAAGCCGTCGTAGACGGATCGCGATTGCCTTCCTCCAGTCAACGTCTTTAGAGACGTGCCAGCAGGCCGACCCCAAAGTAACCACCGATCCCTGAAAGTCTTCCCCCATGGTCTGGAACTTCGTCGTCCAGATCGTCGCCAGCCTGGTGCTGACGGCGATCTCCTATGCACTTTCGCCGAAGCCGAAGACCGAAGCGCCGAAGGCGGCCGGCCTCGACGATTTCGATCTGCCGACCGCCGAGGAAGGCCGGCCGATCCCGGTCGTCTTCGGCACCGTGCTGCTGCGCGGCCCGAACGTCGTCTGGGCCGGCGATCTCAAGGTCGACCCGATCCGCAAGAAGGGGGGCAAGAAGTGAGCGAGACCCTCATCGTCCGAGCCGAGGACATCCGCGCAGCCCGGCTCTGCTTCCAGGGCGCGCGTCCCTGGTTCCGCCGCCACGGGTTCGACTGGCAGGCTTTCCTCGCCGAAGGACTGCCCGCCGAGGTGCTGGCCGCCACCGGCGACGCGCTGGCGCTGCGCGTGATCGCCGAGGCCGAGAAGCGCGCCGCTCGGTCCGAGGCCGAGGCCTGACATGGGCGGTCGCTCCAAGTCCCAGACGGTCGGCTACAGGTATTCCCTCGGGGCACATCTCGCGCTCTGCCACGGACCGGTCGATGCGATCCGCGAGATCCGGGTCGACGACCGCACCGCCTGGTCGATCGGCACCGGCCAGAGCAGTGCCGCCGGCACCGGCGTCGGCGCGCTCGCAAGCTACGGCACTGTCGCGGGAATGTCGGCCACCGCCGCGGCCGTCGGCGACAGCGTGGCCGAGGTGACCTTTCCGGGCACGCTCGCCGGGATCCGCCTCGGCGCGAGCTATGACCTGAAGCTCGGCTTCGATGGCACGACGCGGACCGTCACTGTCCAGGCCGTGAGCTACGATGGCGGGGCGGGCGCCACGACCTGGCTCGTCGAGCCCGCCGCCACTGCCTTCGCTGCGCAGTCCGTCACGGTCTCCGATGCCGCGAGCCTGCCGAGCCTCAGCGGTGGGGCCGCAGGGGGGCGCATCCGGATCAACAAGCCGAACCTCTTCGGTGGCGAGAGCCGCGAGGGCGGCATCGTCGGCGACATCGACGTCCTGATGGGCGGGACCACCCAAGGGCAGAACGACTATCTCGCCGCGCAGGCGGGTTCGAACGTGCCGGGCTATCGTGGCATCTGCTCGCTCGTCCTCCGGCAGGTCTATCTCGGCCTCAATCCCTACCTGAAGCCATGGGCCGTCCGGCTGACCCGCATCCTGCGCGCGGAGGACGGCAACGCGCAGTGGTATCCCGAGAAGGCGCAGATCGTGCCCGAGGTCCGCATCGGGGACGCCGCGATCTACATCGCCATGGACACCTCGGGCTCCATGTCCGGCAGCCGCATGGCGGCGCAGCGGACCGCCGTCTCGCGGCTCATCGCCGAGATCGGCGCCAATGCTCTGGAGCCCAACGACATCCAGATCGTCACCTGGAACTCGACCGTCTCCGGCACGATCCTGCGCCGCAACGCCGATGGCGCGGCCTATGGCGAACTCAAGGACTGGGTCGACGCGCTGCCGACCACCGTGAGCGGCGGGACGGATTTCGGGGCGGCGGTGAGCCAGGCGGGGGCCTTCTTCAATGGCGCGGGCGGCAAGCGGCGGATCCTGATCTTCGTGACCGACGGCGAGCCGAGCCCGGCCTCGAGCCTCGAGAGCGCCAAGGCAACGTTGGCGGGCCTTTCCGAGGTCGACGTCTTCGCCTTCAACATCGCACTCCCGGACACGAGCGCGACCTCCCAGATCGACAACACGCCCGTCGACGGCGTGCCGGTCGTGCCAGCGGGCGATCCCGACGTGCTTGTCGCCTCGCTCCGCGCGGCCTTCGGCGAGGGCCCGGACATGAACCCGGCCCATATCATCCGGGAGTGCCTGACGAACCGCGACTGGGGCCTTGGCCACGGCTTCACCGACATCGGCCCGAGCTTCGCCACCGCCGCCGATGCGCTTTTCGCCGAGGGGTTCGGTCTCTCACTCCTCTGGCAGCAGGAATCGACGATCGAGGATTTCATCGCCGACGTGCTGAAGCACATCGACGCCTACCTCTATGTCGATCGCCGCTCGGGCCGCTGGGAGCTGAAGCTCATCCGGGCCGACTACGATCTAGAGACGTTGCCGATCTTCGACGAGACCAATGTCGTCGACTGGGGCGAACTCGGGCGCCGGGAGGCCGCCGATCTGGTGAACTCGGTCACCGTGAAGTTCTCGGATGCCCGCACAGACCAGACCGGTTCCGTGAGCGTCACCGATACCGCGCTCGTCCAGGACCTCGGCCAGGTCGTCAGCGCCACGGTCGATTATCCGGGGATCCGCTACGAGTCACTCGCCGTTCGGGTGGCTGAGCGCGATCTGCGCGCACTCTCCTCGCCGATCCTGTCGGGCGAGATTACCGTCACCCGTGTCGGCGCCGATCTCGATCCGGGCGACGTGATCCGGCTCGTGAGCCCGCGCCGCGGCCTCGAGGGCGTCGCGGTCCGCATCGTCGAGATCGACCATGGCGACGGGCGCGCGAACGGCGTGCGGCTCCGCGTCGCCGAGGATGTCTTCGGGCTTGGTGAGACTGCCCTCGTCGGCGGCGAGAGCGGCGACCCGGGGCGGCTCATCCTGCCGCCGAAGCCGCTTGCGCGCCGCTGGGTGACGGAGGCGCCATACTGGCTTCTTGTTCAGGAACTCGGTCATGCGCAGGCCGACGCGCTCCTCGACGAGGACCCCGACGCGGGTGCGCTGGTTGCCGCCGGCGAGCGCCCCTCGGCCGATGCCCTCTCGGCGCAGGTGTGGACCGACAGCGGCGCCGGCTACGCGCTCGAGGCGGGCGTCGAGTTCGTGCCGACGACGCTGCTCACAGCGAATGTGACAGACGATCCGGCCGAGCGGGTGTTGCCGGTCGACAGCTGGACGGGGCTCACGGACGTCACCATCGGAACGCTCGCCGCGATCGGGGACGAGCTCGTCCGCATCGATGGCGTCAGTGCCACGACCTTGACCGTCGGGCGGGGCTGTCTCGACACCGTGCCCCAAGCCCATCCCGCGGGCACGCCGGTGATCTGCTGGCAGCTCCTCGCCAACGCGAGCGAGGCGCGCTTCGCGGCTGGTGAGACCGTAGCGGTTCGAATGCTGCCCGAGACGGGGTTCGGGACCCTGCCGCTCTCCCAGGCACCCGAGGACGAGTTCACACTTGCCTCGCGCGCCATCCGACCGCTGCCGCCGGGCGACCTCCGCGGCAACGGCGTTTCGGTCGTGAACCCGAACGTCCTGAACCTCGGCCCCGTGCTCCTGACATGGGCGCATCGCGACCGGCTCCTGCAGACGAGCGTGGCGATCGATGCCTATGACGCGGGCGACATCGGGCCCGAACCGGGTGTCGCCTACGTCCTCGAGATCCGCTGGGTCGATCCCGACACGGATGCGGGCGTCGAACCGCCCGCGGCCGTGATCGAGGTCGGCACCGTCACCAGCGTCACGCTGACCAAGGACGACGTGCCGATCCTCTCGGCACCGACGGGGACGAAGTATTTCGAGGTGCGGGTGCAGGCGCGGCGCGTCGCCGGCAGCGCGACCTATGAGGCTCGGGCCGCGCGCTCGATCCGGCTCTTCATGCCCGACGGCATCAAGGTCGCCGAGGCCAGTCTCTGGACCGAGTTCGGGGCGGAGACCCGGCTGACAGTGCCCGAGACGGTCGTCTTCCTCGGGCTCGGCGGCGCGGTTCAGCTGACGGCGGCCGACGCCGCGCTCTGGATTGGCTTCGGGGCCGATGACCGGCTGAGCGTGGCGCGGGCCGATTTCTTCCACGAAAAGGGCGGGGACGCGCGTCTCACTGCGGCCGCCAGCTCTCTCTACATCGAGGTGATCCCATGACCCACATCCTCCATCTCGGCCACCAGGAGACAGACCTCTCCGGCGTTGCGGGCCGGATCAGTACTGATGCCGCTGGGTTCGATCCCGCCTATGACGTCAACGCCGTCAAGATCAGTGCGAACAACGGATCGTCCGTGCCGTTCTCGGCAACATGGGCCGAGCCCACCGGTGACGTCTGGATCGGCTTCCGCTACCGGGCGCCGTCTATCAACGCCCATGCCATCGCGACCGATGGCATCTTCCTCGAGTTCTACGATGCCGCGAACCGGCAGATCGGCCTCGTGCGGACCGAACGGGACGACGAGAAGTACCGGGCGATGGCCGTCGGCGACACCAGCGTCGACGGGGCTTCCTCCTTTGTCGCCGCGACGAACCAGGCCTACTGGATCGACGTGAAGATCGCCGTCGGCGCCGACATCAGCCTCGAGTTCCATGTCGATGGTGTGCTCCACAGCAGCGCCACCGCGACCAATACCGGCGGAAAGGGCCGGCCCGTCCGCTGTGTCTGGCGCAATCTCCACCTCTTCGATTTCTACAACCCGGCCACATGGTACTACGCCCATATCGCCGTGCTCGATGGTGTCTCCACCATCGGCCGGCGCTTCGTGCGGCGCACACCGGACCTGGTCGGCACCTACGACGCCTTCTCGGGCGGGATCGACGCGATCAAGGACGGCGACATCGCCACGCGGGCCGCGAGCGATATCGCGGGCCAGCGGCTCTCGTTCTCGCTCGCGGGTCCCACCGGCCCGGCCGGGGCCACGACCATAGCCGGCGTTCACGTCAAGCAGCTGGCCCAGCTCGGCACCGCCGGTCCGACCGGCATCGCGGGCTTCCTCCGGATGGGCGGGGTGGATTACGACGCGACGCCCGGCACGCCCTCGGCCGACCTGCCATCGCCGGTCTATTCGAGCTGGGATCTGAACCCCGCCGACAGCAGCCCATGGACGGCGGCGACGCTGCCGGCGGAAGCGGGGATCGTGTCGTCATGATCCTGCCCCGCACGGAAAAGGGCGAGCTCAGGATGTCGGAAGCCGAGTTCAGCGCACTCCTGTCCGAAGCTGCTGAAGCGGGCGCGAAACGTGCGCTCGCCGATGCCGGGATCGACGGCAAGGACGCTGCCCTCGACATCCGCGATCTCCGCTCGCTTCTTGACTGCATCCGCTTCGTACGCCGCACCGCCGTCCAGACCGCCGTCCATCTCATCACCACCGGCATCATGCTTGCGCTGCTCGCCGGCATCGCGATCAAGCTGAAAATCTTCGGCGGCGGCCCGTAGCCGTTCACCAGCCCCATTTATCGGCCCAACCACACCCGCCCTTGAGGCGGGTTTTTCGTTTTGGAGGAAACCATGACCACGACCTTTTACGATCATTGGCGCGACGTGCCCGTGGGCACCTGGCGCTGGCCGAACTTCAGCCCGGCCGAGATCGCCTGTCGGGGCACCGGCAAGCTGCTCATCAACGAGCCCGCTCTCGACAAGCTGCAGGCGCTGCGCGACCGGCTGGGCAGACCCCTGATCGTCCGTTCGGGCTATCGCAGCCCTGAGCACAACCGCGCCGTCGGCGGTGCCAAACGTTCGAAGCACATGGAGGGCGCCGCCTTCGACATCGCGATGTCAAACCATGATCCGGTTGCCTTCGAGGCGGCGGCACGGGAGGTCGGTTTCCTCGGCTTAGGCTTCTATCCGCGATCCGGGTTCATGCATGTCGATCTTGGCCCGGCGCGGCAGTGGGGTGAGCGGTTCCCCATCCGGGCGACGGCTTTCGCCGAGGAAACCCAGCCCGCGCGCGAGGTCTTGGCCGATAGCCGCACCATGAAAGGTGGCGGAGCGGCCGGAGTGGCGGCGCTGGGTGCGGCAGGCGTGGAGGTGGCGCAGCAGGTGCTGTCTGAAACTCAGGAGGCGATCCTTCCACTCGTCCCGTATCTCGATACGCTCCGCTGGGTGTTCATCGCCGTGGCACTCGTGGGCGTCGCGGTCACGATCTACGCCCGGCTCGACGACTGGAAGCGGGGGCGGCGATGATCGGCGACCTCCTCGCCACACTCGCCGGATCGGCATTTGCAAGCAGGGCGCTCCGCTACGGCGTCGCCGCCTTCGCGATCCTTCTATTCTTGCTGGACCTGCGCCGCTCCGGCGAGCGCGCTGGTCGCCTGGCGGAACGCCTACACACCAGGGAGAAAGCCAATGAAGTTCAGCGAAGGATGCTGGAGGCTGCGGCTCGCCGTCCTCGCAATCGCAACGAGCTGGTTGACCGGTTGCGGGACGGCGGGTTTTGAAGCTGGCGGCGTGGCAGCGTGTCCGCCGGTCGTCGAATACAGCAGGGAGTTTCAGGCGCGGGCGGCCGAAGAATTGGCGATGCTGCCGGATGGATCGGCAATCATCGAAATGATCGGCGACTACGCGGTGATGCGGGACCAGGCACGGGTATGCTAGTGCTTGACCTTCACCGTTGAGGAATTTTGCCGAACTGACGAAATCTGAGCTTTCCCGACACACGCTGGATATCGAACGCAACCCAGGAAACGGCCGTAAGGACCACTGCGTTCGACAAGCCAGCCATCTTCGCATTCCGTGCAGGTAGGATAGCTGGCGCCGCAACCACATCGAACCTCGGAAGTTCCATCTACGTGGCGTGGCAGGGCCGTTCCGCAGGATGGACAGGCAGGCAATAGGTTTCCGCAGTGCTGGACATGCTCGCAGCGATACCAGATGCGACCGTCCTTGCCGGTCACACCCAGTAAACGCCCGCCGCATTCGCCGCAGACTTGGGCTTCGGGTTCAGCCCCGGGGGCTGTCGAAATCCCATAGGCTGGGTCTTTCCGAAGCTCGGTCACGAAAGACGACGGCCGCGCGTTCGAG
This sequence comes from Jannaschia sp. L-14R, assembly GCF_056857695.1. Lineage (NCBI taxonomy): Bacteria > Pseudomonadati > Pseudomonadota > Alphaproteobacteria > Rhodobacterales > Roseobacteraceae > Jannaschia > Jannaschia sp. L-14R. Next base: position 580,143 of record NZ_JBSXNP010000009.1, on the reverse strand, counting down.
GCGAGTATTGTCAGCGTGTGGCGGGCTCGGGTCATCGCGACATACATCACGCGCCGCTCCTCGGCGTTTTGGAACGCCTCATCTTCCGGCGATACCAGAGACAGGAGGGGGTCATCGACGATCTCTGATGGGAATCCGGTGCGCCCGCTGTCGGCGTTAAGCAGGATGACGTGGTCAGCCTCCAGACCCTTGGACGCATGGATGGTCCTGAAGCTGATCTTCAGCCTTGAAAAGTGTCGCCTAAGAACCCGCAGGTCTGGCTCAACGAAGCGGTATCGGCCGAGAAGCAGCACCGTCGTAGGCTTCGCCTCCGGCGCCACAGAGGCGGACAAGGCGGCAAGCACCTCAGACAGTTTCCTTTCATCCTCGCCCTTGGACACAGTCACGATCCTGATGGCGGGTTCGGTCGCGGTCCCGGCCGGGACGATCTGCTTTTGAATCTGGGCCGGGTTCCGCAGAACGAAGGTTCGGGCGGCGAAGGCGATCTGATCGACCGACCGGAAGGTGCGCCCGAGATCGACGGTCCGGTGCACGCTAGCCTCACCATCGAAGCTGCCGCCAAACTCTCGCCCAAAATGACGCATCAGATGGATATCGGACCCTGCGAAGCGGAAGATCGACTGCCAGTCGTCACCAACGGCGAAGACGCGCACATCCGGATGCTGAGCCTTCAGCGCCTTAACCAACCGGGCTCGGCTTTGAGAGATGTCCTGGAACTCGTCGACCAAGATGTGGCGGAACGGACTCTTGTAGCGGCCGGTTTCAGCATAGTGGGCGGCGCGCAGGATCATGTCCTCGAAGTCGATCCGGCCACCGAGGCGCTTCTGGTATTCTTCGAAAACCGGCGCGAAGACGTCGAGGAACGCTCGGGCGCGCTTGCCCAGCTTCATCTGTTCGGATTTGGTCTCGCAGTCCTGCAAGCTGTATCCACCGCTTTTGAACTTGCGCAGGAAGGTTCCAAGCATTTTCGAGAAATCGTCGACCTGCTTTAACTCAACGATCCGGTCATAGATCGTGTCGACCGGTCGGGGTTTCAGGGTGACATGGGGTGCCAGCTTTTCGGCAAGCCCGGTCAGCAGCCGCCCTTCCTGCCGCTCATAGCTATAGGTCTCGATCAGGCTGGTGTCATGCTCGGCGTGGACTTGCCGCTTCCATTCCATGCCAGCCAGGTATTCGTCGCGGTCGACGAAGGGCGCCGTAATCAGCCGCTCGCTGCCGTCTGTCATCTTCTGGCGGCGCACCCCGAAATGCTCAATATAGATGCCGCTCTCGACGAGGCGGAAATCCGGCTGGTAGTCACGTCTTCCGGTTTTGGCGATCTTGTGTTCGTAAACCGGCTCGTACTCGTATTCGACGCCGTTCTCATACAGCCAATTGGCGATCTGCAGCTCTTCGTAACTCTTGACCTTTTCGCCCTGCAGCGTGCGCAGGTCCTGGGTTTCCATGTGGGTGTAGAAGTCGTGTTTGGTCTGGAAGTCCCATTCGGTCTTCGGTTCGACCAGAAAATGCGCGAAGAATTGGATGATCGCCCTCGACACCTCTGACAACTGGTGGACCAGGTCCTTCAGAATCTGCTTGATCAGGTTGGTGAAGGCCATGTCGTCGGTGGCATGGTCGGCCAAGGCGGGCTTCGACCCTTCCACGATGCCGATGATGTCGTAGGCAATCGCGTGGAAGGTTCGCGCGACGATGGGCACGCCGGATCGGGCCTCGACCCGTTCCGACATCTCCTCCGCCGCATTCTTCGCGAAGGCCAGAAGCAGAATTTCTTCTGGCTGGCGGATGCCAGCCGTGACGAGGTAGGCAGCCTTGGCGGTGATGACGCTGGTCTTTCCGGAGCCCGCCCCAGCGAGGACGAGCGTCGCATCCTCATCGACAACAACCGAGAGGCGCTGTTCCGGCGTCAGCGGCTTGCTTTCGATGGTGTCGAAAAACTCCTTCCAGCGGTCCAGTTCAGCGGCGACGAACACCGCTATTCCATTTGCCCGCAACGCGCGCGGGTCAGCTGCGAATTCTCGGACGGGCACAATGCGCTCGACGGCCACGGGGCCGATGGCTTCGGCATTCAGTTTCGACAGCAGTGAAGCATCCAGTGCTCGGGCGTCGTCCAGCAAGGGCGCGACCGCACACGCGGCAGGGTAACGGGACGGCGCTGTCAGCGACTGAACTCCTGCGAAGATATTGTCCAAGCGCGCCGCTTCCTTTTTCAACGCGGCTAGATTGAAGCGGACCCATGCTTTCTTGAGATCTTCTGAAAACGCGCTGGCTTCCCGATATTCAGCCCACTTCAGGATGACGTTGTCATCAGTTTCAGTCTTAATAGTCAGCGTTGCGCCGAAAATTCCCTTCTTGATTGCCGGTGAGCACGTCACTGACTGCATCGAAATCTTCGCCGTTCGATTTCGCCAATTAGCTCTTAGCTCATCGCCGTGGAGTTCTAAGCTGCGCACGGACCTTCCGAGCGGATCGGTAAAGAGTGCTAGAAATGGTCTATTATATAATTGAATCAATACACTGAACCTTACAGTCCTATAGTTGGGCTACAGAACAAGGTTTAAGTCTCTGACGTGCCATGATTGCTGCAGTCGATCACGCCGCCATACGACGGATGATTGACGCAACATAGCTATCGCGCTGATCCTCCATGAAGAGCACATGTATGTCTTCCAGTTCCTCGATCGTTTTTCCCCAGTTCAGTTTTCCGAAGCGTGTCGGAGTGACGATAAAGCTGTTCAGTATGACATTCTCACTGGCCAGCCTCGCCTGGATGCCCTTTATGACTTGATGGAACTCGATCTTCTTGTGGCCAGGGCCTTCATGCTGGAGGCCATGAGGCTCGACGAAAGCCAAGTGCTGCCTACCGTCTTTCACGAGCCATAGGAGGAAGTCGGGATAGAAATTTCCTGCCTCAAAGAAGCCGACGCCACGTCCACGGCTCTCGTTGCGAAGCAAGAACAGTTCAATTCCTTCAGCAGCCAGCCGCGCTTGATCCCTTTCGATAAAGAGGCGCAGATCATCAAGAAATTGGAATTCGCTCTCATTCAATGAAACCGGTGCAATCTGGATTTTGCTTCCTTTGGCCGCATGTAGCACGGGCTCGTACAGATGCGTGCCAAACAGGCAACCTTTCAGGTCGCCAACACGCAAAATCCCGGCCTTTCGAGTCGCTATCTCGCCGGTAAGGTTCTGGATGTCGTTAATCAGCGCAGTCTCACTGGCATCGACGATTAGCTGGTACTCGTCAGCTTCAGGCAGGCTTCCGTCACCGGCTTCGATCTCACGGAGTTCAAGACGTGGCTCGATAAAGGCTGCCTTGCAGTAGTTGTAGTATTCTTCCGAGAATTTCTGCAGTAGCTCCGCCGCCATCTCCTGCCAGAGCGCGACGTTCCCAAAATCCGAGAAATTCATCTTTCCTGAAGGCACGACGACCTTGTACCAGGTCCGGTCAGTGAGCAGCGTTTTGATCATGGACTTGGAAATGTTGAGATTGTGCCAGGTGCGCTCACGCTTGAATTTCTCAAGCCGGAAGAACAGGTCCTCGTAGTCAAGGAAGTTCAGGTGAGCGTCCTCGAAAACGGCCTCCTCCTTGGTGCCCAGCTTGGTGCCCTTCTTGGACTCGAGAGATTGGATTCGGGGATACCAATCTATCGCGACGCCCTTTTGGCGTATCTTTTCTGGAATCATCGTCAGGGCCGGCACAGCGCCGTCCCTCTTGAAATCGTACTCGCGCCCGTCACCCCGTTTCTTTCGGGGACGAAGTACCTTGAGCCGTTGCCCGAAGTCGTATGTGACCGTCAACGGAACTGTGAAGACTTGCTTCTGATCATTGCGGGGGAGCTCTTCCTCTTCGAGGAACTTTCGGAACCGCTCCATGAAGTCGGCCTCGATCCCGAAGACATTTAGGGTCTCGACGTACTGGATGAGTTCCGGTTGATGAGCGGGTGTGGCGAAGCCGCTGCGCTGGAGCGACCAGTCAAACCCCTTCAGCCGGACGCCGCGCCCGAACAGCTGGATGATCTGCGCGCCTTCGCTCTTGCCGACATGCATGAGACCAAGGGTGCTGACGCGCCAGCAATCCCAACCCTCGACAAAGCGCTTGGAACCGATGAGCAGATTGACGGGGGAACTGGATAGGTTGATTTGCCCGAACATCGTTTCGGCAAACTCGGATTCCTGGACTGCGACGTTGTCGAACTCCTGCTCAGCAATATGGGTCGCCAAGCCAGATGCGTCGCCGACGTTGATGAGCCCGAACGGCTTCTCGGCCTGTCCAACGCGAAGCATTATTTCATTCTCGTCGCCCTTGATCCGGGCAATCGACAACTCACCACCGGCCCGGTTCTGAAATAGCTTTTCGAGGATGTCGCGAAACAGGTCGGCGGGCTTCCAGCCCTCCCTAAGCATGAGCTGCTGAAGATAGACAAATCCTCCGGCAAAGATGTCGCCGCCGTTTTCGTCGAGAAGACCGGTTTCTTCGGCGTTGCCAGCAAGGATCCGTTCGATCTCGGCGATCGACGTTCCCTCGCTCTTCAGGAACTTAGCGATGAAGGCGAGAATTTTACCTACGTCAGAGACTGTGGCCTTTTCGGCCTTGGTTCCGGTGGCCTTGGTCACACTAGAGCCAACGAAAACCCACAGCGGTTTTTCGATGTTGTAGGGCGCGTAGACACCATGCCTGTCCTCATAGAGCTTGAGCTGCTGGTAGAAGCTCAAAAGGCACGCTGTCAGATAAGAAAACTCCAGCTGAGAGAAGGTCCTCGGAAGGTTGAAGATGCGGTAGTCCTTGCCGTAACCGTCCTCGTAAAAATACCTATACGAATAGTCGAACAGGATCGTCTTTGCATAGGACGCTTCAATTTCGGGACGCTTTGCGGCTGTAACAGCCTCCTTCAGCGTCGCCGAATACTCGAAGACGAAACCCTTCTCCGATAGGCGGGCACGGCTTCGGAACCATCCGCGCTCTTCTTGACTTCCCATCCCGCGATGTGCTTCGTCGACAAGCAGCAGGTTTTGGTCGCCCAGATTGCGCGTCGCAATGACGTTGGGCCCGTCGGTGTCACCAAGCTTTGTCACCTCGGTGTAGTCCACCTGGCGCAGCCCATTCTTGCCCGAGGAAAGTAGATCGCCGCTGTCCGTCAGCAGGCGCGACGCGACGATGTTGCTGCCTTTCATCTCGCGGGCGTGTTGCAGCGAAAGCTGCTCGTTGGGCGTGATCAAAACAGTCCGCGTCAGGTCGTGCTTGAGCGGCGATTTCGACGCGTAGTGCCGGAATTGCAGGAAATTAACGTGCATCAGCAGCGTCTTCCCCGAACCCGTGGCGTTCTGCAGGCAGAGCTTGTTCAGGTCGTCGTGCTCATACGGCGTAATGCCTGTCACATATCCTTCGCCAGTCCAGTACGCGTCGAACGCATCGACGTAGTCGTTCAGCGCATCAAGCATCGCGGAGCGGTCGGCGAAGAACCGGTCGAGATAAATCTCGGCGAAGAGCAGCGAGAGCCACTGGTAGTACTTCCAGACGATCGGACGGTCGCGCTTCTCGTTGATCGCCAGCGTGTGGCTGACGATGTTGTGCTCATAGCGCAGCAGGTCGGCCCGCGTGATCTGAGCCCCTTCCTGTAGGTGCAGGTCCAACGCCTTGTAGAAGTGGTGCAGGTTCTCGGACGTCATGCCCTCCGGCGCGTCCTTCACGGTCTTGGCCAGTGGCTGCATGGGACGAAGGGTGCGCTTGCCGTCCTTGTGGTCCTTCAACGGATCGAAACCGAAGAGGCTGACGATCCACTGGTTGAGCACCAACTTGTGGCCGAATGGGATTTGTTTGGGTTTGGGCTTTCTTGCCATCGCTTAGCCCTCCACGTCCCACATCGCCTGATGGAATGCTTCCTCGAGCAGGCGCACCTTCCATGTCTCCTCGTCCCGGCGGAGGTTGGGCAGGTTGTTGGAGCCGTTCACGTAGATCACGTCGAATTCAGTGTCCTGCGCCGAGAGGCGGTACTTCCGGAACCACTCGTCCAGCATCAGGTTGTCCTTCTCGAGATCGCCAGTCAGCTTGCGCCAGACGACCAGCGCCTTCTCGCGGTCGTTGTGATCGCCTGGGGTGCGCAGGGTGTAGCCCTCGACCTTGCGGAAGCGCCAGGCGCCGTCGTCCGTCTCCTTGAGCGCGCCGTCGAGCATCAGCCGGGTGTTCGTGTCGCCCGGCAGCTCGGGATCAACCTCGCGCTTGAATGCTGCGTCATAGCCGCGCCAACGGTCCAGATGCTCGACATGCAGGCCGATCAGCCAGTTGAACGTCTCGACCAGATCAACGGCCTTCTCGGCATACTCGTCCGTGCCCGGCTTCTTGATCTTCAGCTTGTAGGCGGTCGGATCGTCGAACCATTCGATGTTCAGGAGCGAGGGGCTGCCCTTGGTCTCGAAGTCGAGCCAGTAGCGTAGCATGTAGTCGCGCCCAAATGGCTGATCTGCTCTAGGCAATCTCGGAGAGCTGAGGAAAGTGAGATTGTTCAAGCAGTCTTCGTAGGTTTCCAAGCGAAGGTACTTGAAGGCGTGACTTATGCTGTCGCGTGTGACTGGTTTTCCATCCTGCCAAGATGAGGAGTAGGCGGCCTTTTCCACTCTATACCTAGTAACGGCATCAAAATAACCTCCCATTTCGGAAAGAAGATACTTCCTTTTACCATCGTCGTGTCGATTCAGCGCAATGACAGCGTGCGCCGTTGTCCCAGACCCTGCGAAAAAGTCTGCAATCAGTGCCTGCTTGTCTCCACCTACAATGCAATGCAAAGTGTCACGCGTCGCATACAAGGACTTAGGATAGCCGAATGCCTTTCGGCCACCCATCATTGCCTTGAGTAGGTTTGTGCCATGTGAGGATCCGTCGTAAGATGGCTGGCTCCAAACAGTCTTTGGCTTTCTGCCATCCTTTATTCGATCCTTGAGCTGTACTGAAAACTCTCCCCCATTCTTCTTGACTACAAATTCTCCGGACGCCGTCGCTTCAAGGATCTTCGACCGGTCTGACCACCGCCAGACCCGACGCTCACCATCGCTGTCAACTGGCATTATCGGGATCCAGCTATTCCGTCGTCTCTGCGTGAATTCCTCGAGGGACAGCTCAACAGCATCTGATGTTGCTTTATCCCACAAAAAATACGATTTGGCCTCGTACTCAGCTGGGTAGGGCTTTGAGCGCTCTCCTCCAACCGCAACTATCTCGCTTGTCGCATCATCGTATATCAGACAGAATTCTGAATTTGGCCGGTCGTCAGGTGTCGAAAGCCCCCCGCTTCGGCGAAACGGAAGCAGTCGATATGCAGATGTTTCGTCCTCGAACTTGAAATCGCCAGCCTGCTCGTCTGTAAGTTCTTGGTTCTGGATTTTCAATCTCTCAGGGGCTTTTGCAAAAAATAGCGCGTAGTCATGAGAGGTGGCGAAGAAGCTGCTTATTCCACGTCCTCTTGGATTGGTCTCGACAACAACATTGCCAATAAACGCGCCCTCTCCCCAGGCCCCATCCATCATCATCTTTAACCGGTAGAGCTCCTCGTCATCGATAGTCACTACAAGGCCTCCATCAGAAGACAGCAGGTCTCGGCATTCCCCGGCTGTATTTAGGAGCATGGACAGCCAGGATGAGTGTTTGTAGTTGTTTTTGTAGACAAACGTTTCTTCCGATGTGTTGTATGGGGGGTCATTATAAATACACTTAATTTGCTCCGCGTATTTTTTTAAGGCCCCCTTTGAGGAATGGCTGTTATTGGAGTGAATCAGAATTCCGTCTATCGATTCATCGACCATATCAATTTTCGATAGCACGGCATCTTTAAATTCAGGGCTGAAGAATGCCGTATCGACAAATAAGCCACCATTATCTTTCAAGAACTGTTCAGAAAGCGAATCTTGGAATCCATCTAGTTCATCAATGCAGAAAAGGTCGATCCAATCCTTTCGCTGTGCCTCATTCGCTGCGATCTCCGGATAGAATTCCTCCGGGATGCGGTCGAGCGTGATGCAGTACTGGGTGTCGACGACGAATTTCTTCTTTAGCCACAACCGCTTTTGGAAGTCCTCGAGCTGGGCCAGGAAGTCGATCAGATGCTGCGCGATGCGGCGCAGCACCTTGACCTTGGCCAGGTAGGCTTCCACCCGCGGCGCATCGGCGGACTCGATGTCGTCCAGCCGCATGACCTCGTTCTTGATGTAGAAGTCCAGCTCGCGCCGGAGGAACCCGCCCAGATCCTTGTGGATGAAGTAGTCCATCGTGTTCCGGCCCGTGTACTGGGCCAAGTACTTTTCCAGAAGCGTGCGGTCCTTTTCGGCCTCGGTCGGCGCCGGGGTCATCAGCGCGGTCACGTAGTCGTCGGCGCTGTCCAGTTCGGGCAGCAGCGCCTTCACCTTGTCTGCCGCCTCGCCGAGGCGCTTCTTGCGCCAGGTGCCGTCCTGGCCGGTCTTTTCGGGGTCCGGGCGGTACTGGAACTGGATCACCAGCTCCGGTTCGCCGGTGTCGCCCGTCTCGATCTTTACCGGCTCCGGCTCGTGGATGATGAAGTAGCGTTCAGTCTGCTCCGACGCCTTGACGTTGTTGTGCTCGCCCTCGGACGCCGAAACGATCCGGCAGTGGACCTTCAACGGTTTCTGTTCGAACAGCGCGCCGTGCTTGTCCCGGAATTCTTTCGCCTGCGTCGGATCGAAGGTGAAGTTGGTCAGATACTCGGACGTCTTGATGTAGTATTGGTCGCGGTTGGCCCAGTGCAGGTAGACCTCGCGCCCGTCATAGGGGACGGCATAGGGGGCCGCCTTGCCATCCGTCTCGCGCGCGAAGTAGCGGCGGCTCATGAAATCGCCGTTGTCGTAGTAGCGCTCGAAGAAGCGGTAGAGGTGGTCGTAGACGTCGCCCTCGTTGCTGCCGCTGTCCTTGGCCGCGTCCCAGGCCGCCTTGGCTTCCTTCACTTTCGGAGCGGCATCCGGATCGGGTGCGCCGAATTCCTCTGCCTGCTTGTGCGCGGCCTCGTAGGCGGCCTTCGCCTGCTCGACCCTGGCGCCATCCGCCTCGCCGAAGGCGTTGCGAATGATGCCCAGCAGGTCCTCTTCGAGAAACTTGGTCACCTGACCAGCCTTCGCATGCATGATGCGATAGAAGCCGAAGTCCAGGTCGGGCTGGTCGAGCTGGAACAGCTCCTTCAGCAGGCTGATCAGGCGTTCTCGTTGTTTCTCGACGTTCGGCATGTGACGGGTTTCTCCTGCGTTCTGTTGGCTCACACGACCGCCCAGCGGACGGCGAAGAGCTCTTGTTTGCTGATATCCTGTTGGAGGCGGGCTTCCAGGTCCGAGATCATCTGATCACGCTCGTCGATGATCTCGTCCTCCACCTCGAAAATGCGTTGGCGGAGCCGACGCTTGGATTTCTCCAGGCCCTGAATCTGCATCTGGATCCGGTGCTGATCCTCGGGGGACTCGGCCGTTCGCGCCTCACGCTTGAGTTCAAGGATCCGCGCCTTTGCGTCCTTCAATTCTTTCTCGGCGGCGAAGACCTTGTCTTCGGCCCACCTTTCGAGCTTCTGGCTCTCGGCCGAGAACCACTCCGCGTTCTGGCGCTTCAGAGCGTCGGTCACAGCTTGTTCGCGTGTCGCGAGCGGACCCTCCAATCGGGAGTTTTCCGTGGTCGCCACTCGGCCAGTGATGCGGCAGGGCATGTCGAAAAGGCGCCGAACGACATCTTCTTCGATCAGCTCGCCCTCATCGGTCATCGCCGCGAACAGGATGTGGTCCTGCGCATCGAAGCCTGAAAAGCTGAGGCAGCGTGCAGCGAGGATTCCGCCGCGCCCCACAAGCGGTTCGATGCTGACGGCCTTGGCTGGCCATGCTGAGTAATCGAATGCCAAAGAGGCTACTTCGAGGGTTCGGCCCTTGGCGCGCTCGATGACATGCTGCGCCAGCGGGTGACCCAAACGGTATCTGTGTTCGCTAAGACCGTTCTTGGCGATCCCATAGCCTCCAGCGGGCACAGCAAGCCCACCTGGCGGCTCCTTCAGCGTGAAGGTGAGGTGTTCGTCATCGAACTGAGCTCGGTCGCGGAGCTCATGCCGCGTCACCGCCCAGAGCATCTTCTCGTATCGCCCGATGTACTCTTTGCTCTTGTCGAGATTGATCTTCAGGCGGTCATGCACCTCGGCGTCGAAGTTCTCCAGCAGCTTTCGCCGAGTGTCCTCCATAGCAGCGCTGATATTCTCATCCATTTCGCCCCGAAGCTGGGAGAACTCGGCCTCGATTTCTTCTGACGTACGACAATTTTGGTAAATGGAGACGATCCGCTTCTCGAATTCGACCCCAGACTCAATAGATCCCAGGACCTCATCCGAGGCGCCAAACACGCCAGAGAATAACTGAAACTTCTCGGCCAGGAGCTCGTAAACACGTTGGTCCGCCGCATTGTTCCTGTTCAAGAAATTGACAACGACTACATCATATAGCTGGCCATAGCGGTGGCATCGACCGATCCGTTGCTCGATCCGCTGAGGGTTCCACGGTAGATCATAGTTGACCACTATCGAACAGAACTGAAGGTTGATGCCTTCCGCGGCGGCCTCCGTCGCGATCATGATCGAGGCCTGTTCACGGAAATGCTCGACCAATGCGGCACGCATGTCGGCAGTGCGTGAGCCCGTAACTCGGTCGCTGCCTTTGTGTTTCTCGAGCCAGGCTTCATAGATCGCCTTGGATTCAGCGTCGTTGTTGGATCCGTTGAAGAGAACGAGCTGATCGCCGAGGTCATTGTCGGATAGCAGGCGGACTAGATATTCTTGGGTGCGGCGCGATTCTGTGAAGATTATAGCCTTCTGCGCGGCGCCAAGTTCTTGTGTCTTGGCGAAGCCTGCTCTCAGCGCGCTCAGAAGTGCTTGACCTTTCGCGTTCTCAGAAATGGAAACCGCGAGGTCGCGAAATTCGCGTAGGTCGAAGATTTCCGTCTTGATCGCGTTCACATCTTCTGGGGACAGCAATTCGGTCTGATCATTGCCTTCCGGCCACTCGTCAGCCAGCTCGTCGAACTCCTCATAGTCTTCCGCGAGTTCCTCCTCGAGCTTACTCCGGAGGTCCGTGTCTTGCTTGAGTTGTCGCTCGAGCTTCCTCGCAAGGGAGTCGAGAGCACCTGCGATGGCGAAAGTTGAGGATGCGAGCAGCTTCCGCATGATCAGCGTCATGAGGGTTCGCTGCGATGACGGCAACGCGTGAAGAGAGGGCCTCCGCAGGTACTCCGAAACCATTTCATAGAGAGCTTGTTCGGCCTCTGTCGGCACAAACTCCTGCGTGATGGGAATTCGATTTGTATAGCGGATGTATTCGAGCACCTGGCGACGGAGAGTGCGATGGCAGACCGCTTGCAGTCGCTGCTTAAGTTCTTCGAACTGATCATCACCCGTCAGTCGCGCGTACTTGGCTCTAAAGCTCTTGGCGTCACCGAAGGTGAAGTCATCGATAAGACTGACGAGACCGTACAATTCCATCAGCGAGTTCTGCAGAGGCGTGGCTGTCAATAGAATCTTGGGCGCGTTTATGAGTGCACCCTTCAGAGTGCGTCCAATCCGATTGTCTGGTCGGTACACGTTCCTGAGGCGATGCGCCTCGTCAATTACCACCAAATCCCAAGGAATGACCAACAAATCTTCGGCGTGCCGCGCTGCGAATTGAAAAGAGCAGATTACAAGGCGCTGCTGATCGAATGGATTTCGCGCGCCGTTCTTGAGCATCTTCTTATAATTCTTCGCTTCCAGAATAAGTGTCGGAAGGAAGAACTTTTCCTCAACTTCTTGCGACCATTGCTTCCGCAGGCTTGCAGGCGTGATAATCAAAATCCGGCGTTTTCCCTCAGCCCATTTCTGGGCGAGGACCAATCCAGCTTCAATGGTTTTGCCAAGGCCCACCTCGTCAGCCAAGATCGCCCCTTTCGAGAGCGGTGACTTGAACGCAAACAGTGCTGCTTCAACCTGGTGAGGATTGAGGTCTACCTGCGCGTCCAACAGTGCGCCTGCGAGTTTCTCACTGTCGGCAACGGAATGCCGCTTGCTGAGTTCATACGCAAATAGCTTGGCGTGATATTCTGTGACCAAATCAGCTCTCCGGAACCTGAATGGCAGGACCGAAGGCACTGCCGACGGATGACATGTGGAGACTAACTTGGTCTCGATTGAGAAGCACAACCTGTTGATCCTGCGGCTTTCTTGCGCCTGGGGCAGTATCCAGTCCTAGTCGTCTAAGAGCATAGTAGAGCAGAGCGCGCCGAACCTTGATCTTCGCCCTGCCATCGCGCATCCCATAGTCTAGCGCGATCACCTTCTTCTGGTTTTCGGAGAGTTCAGGGTGGGGGGCAATCTCAAGCGTGACGTGCTCTTGCCAATCGGCATCGGCCGCATCCGTGGTTTCGCTGGCTTCTATACCCCGTGTCTGGAGGATGCGCGAAAGCAGGAAGTCCTTGAAAACTTCGTCGGTTTTACAGAACGCCCGGGTGTGCCATCGGAAGCCATCGAACCCAATGGCGTGAGGCGCGATCCAACGCCAGCTTGGCTCGGGTCGCGAGAGGGACTGATACTTGACCTCGATAGCCTCGGCTCTGCGGATCGCACCGACAACAGATCGCAGTGTCACGGGGTTCACACCACGGGCCGGAGTGGGCGCGGCGTCATAGGCTGGTAGTTCAGCAATCCATGCGTCGTCGCTGTCCATGAGACCGTCAGCCAGAGATCGAAGCTGTGCTAGGTAGCGGCTAGCATCTGGTTTCAGGAACTGAGCAACATAATCGGGACCTCGGACGTACGTCCGCGCACTCTTGTCGTAGACCATGTTGTCCGGAGCCAGACCGATATAGCGGTTCAGGTCGGCGGACGCTTGGTTCACCGAAAGTCCAAACTGCTCCATCAAATCGCTGCGGTTCACATGCCCCTCCCAAAACAATCGGAACTCGATGAACTCGAGGCGCTGTGCGACCCCCCAACGAAGCTCCGACTTGCTGTTGTCCACTTCGCACTCCCGACTCGGCGCGCATGATTAATGTACGCGCCCATTTTTTGTGCTCATTGCACGCTAGCGGGGAGTCGTATCGGGTTCAATCGAAATCCTTCGATTTTTCGGGGGTTTGCTCGAATGAATGGGACCGGACCGCTAGTGGTGAGGCAGGCGTGCCGGGCAACACACTTTGTTCTTTAGGATCAAGCGTAACTGGCGGCATTCGTGCCGTTCAGCTAATCTGACTGCTTCGACCAGTTCCTGGAACGTGCTGAACTTGTCTGCCTCCAGTTTTTCATATCGTTGCGTGAATTGCTGTCTGTGATGCGCGTTGTTTCCATCGGGGCTCGATCGGGATCATTTCATCAATACCGGCCGGCATCCCACTGCCGAAAGCGAGCTCTCGAACATCCACCGCGATGACCTCAAGCGTTGGACGCTCTTCAGTCATGAGCACGAACTCGTTAATCTTTCCAGGTAGACAGTCCCTAGAAGCGGGGTAGACGAGCGCCAATTGTTTGCACCGGTAGCGAGCGGCGTAGGCGTTCATCTGATACGCGTCGCCGCTCGACACGCCGGAGTTTGCTTCGCCGAGATCTAGGCGCTTCCATTTGGCGTCAAGAATGGCGACGGTCTCAACTTCGCTCTGAATGGTGATGTCGGGGCGCAGCTGGAAGCCCGCCGTCGCGAGGTTCTTCACAGGGCTTTGCAGTCCCACAGAAAGGCGACCACCATCCTGCGTCTGACAGGCATGCCGGATGCGCAGTCCGAGAACCGCCTCAAAGAGCTTCTCCATGTTGAACAGCAGCGCCGAACCAGCAGCGTCGCCGGTGCGAACATCCGGATAGAGGCCTGAGAGTAGCCAGCGGGCCCGCGCAAATACTGGTTCCCAGTGCCGGATGGTCCGGTCAAGGCGGAGACCGTCGATGTCGCGAGCCCTGATCCTAATATCGCTAACCTCGTCAAAGCGGTGCAGGAACGCCGTCACCATCGCGCGGGTCCGCGAGCTCAACGCGAATCCGAGAAGGATCCGGAGTACGCCCTTCAGCGCTTGATTGTATGGGTTATCGATGCTGCGTTCGTCAAAGCGACAAAGCAGATGAGAGCGGTCGAATGCGTTCGAACGGAGATGCTCCGTCAGCTCGAGCCGTCCGCGGATGGCATTGAGGTTCTCCGTCCTTTCCGAATAACGGGCAATGGCCCCGCCGCGCAGCGCGGATTTCACCTGGCTGCAGAAATCCTCGATGAAGACGTCCAGTAGGTGGCTGTGCTGTTGCCCGAGGCCGGCATCGCCCACGCGCTTCGATCCGAGCTCTCCAGCACGAGCAAGCATGGCTACCAGAAGGCCCCGCATGTCATCGCTGCTATCGCTGCCATGGTCGATTTTGGGAAGTACCTCGATCGCCAGCTGCTCGGTTTGCAGGACCCCGCAGAACGGCCCGAACTTCAGCGTGCGGTGGCCCCACGCGAGGGCTCCCGCTGGCTGACGTCCTGCGAGTTTCGCTATGCCTTCTGCCTCAAGCTCGCTGATCTCGCCGGCTGGACCGATGCTGACGCCTTCCCTCTCTCGGAAGGTCAGGCGCCTCATTCTGGTGGCTCGTAGATCTTGCGGATTGCGTCCGGTGTGATGTCGTCTTCCCGAATTACCACGAACGCCTCACCGTCCCCGATTTCGGCCGGGTCGGCCTTTGGAAAGAGAAGGGCAGCACTCTGCGTGCGCGCCCGGACCAATTGCAGCTCCTCCTCCACGGCCTGGTCGGCGAGGACGTATCGGATTTGCCGCCAGTCGTCATAAAAGGCCTCCTGCAGGAAGGGCAGAATCTCCCGGGCAAAGACACGGCGCAGTTCGTCGAACGACTTCACATGGTAGAAGTAGCTGTGGCCTAGGGTCTGGTCGCGATGCAGAAGGCGGGACAGGCGGGCATTCATAGCTTGCAGAAGCTGACGCAGATCGATCGCGTTGCCCTCGCCATCGTCGATCGAGTCAAGGAGTTCCGGCTTCGCCGTAAGCTCTTCGAACCGGAAACGGCGCCGCAGGGCGCTGTCGAGAAGAGCGATGGATCGGTCCGCAGTGTTCATGGTGCCGATCACGTCGACATTGACGGGGACGCCAAAACGCTCGCCGGAGTACGGAAGCGTCACTTCCAGACCCTTGCAGTTCGCCAATCGGTTTCCTGAGGCGTCAGTGCGGATCCGCTTGTCCACCTCCACAAGCGTGATCAGCTCGCCGAAGACCTTGGCGGTATTCCCGCGATTGATCTCGTCGATGAAGAGGGCGAACCGCTTGTCCGGTGCGACGCGTGCTCGATCGCAAAGCCGCTTCAGCACCCCCGGCCGCACCTCGTAGGTGACGGTGCCATTCTCCGTGATAGGGCGAATTCCCTCTACGAAGTCCTCGTACGCGTAGCTCTGATGAAACGTCACAAACTCGAAGCGATCTCCGGTCTCGCCCTCGTATCGCGGCAGATAGTCGTTCTTCAGGCGATACGTTTTGCCAGTACCCGGAGGGCCGTAGAGAATAAGGTTCTGGGGCGGCGCTAGTTTCTTGGAAGACGCGTCTCCGGTTCCGGCGCCATCCCTTGGCTTAGTAGCGCCGGAAACGATCGGCGGCAGAGCTTTCCAGAGGCGCTCCAAGGTCCGGGCCGCCTTTGACTTGATCTCGATCCCGGAAGACTGCGGGTTCCATTCCTGGCCGGGTTCGCGGCTCTGCAGTTCTTCCAGAGGGACGATCTGGTCCGTTGTTGCATCGCGTACGGAGTCGAACGCCACGTCAACGAAACGCGTCGTCTCGCCGGCGTCGGCGCGGGCTTGTTGCCAGTGCTCGGCTTCATAAGGTGCGCGCGTGACCTTTCCGACTGCCACGACGCCTTTCGGAGGGTTTCCGGTACGGACAAGAAAGACGCGGTCGCCCTCGCGCGGCTTGCTCGAGCTGCAGCGCCAACGGTTGTCAGCTTTCTCTCCATTGATGGTTGTGGCGCGGTCGGTCGCGAGCGTATCCCAGTTCCATTTGGAAGGGTTCCAGCTGAGGAGCCAGTTCTTCGACTGGTTCTTCCACTGAGCCTTGAACTCTTCCTGATAGAAATCGATGTCCGCGCCATGCTCGTCTTCAAGCCGACGGCGCAGTTCGAGCAAGGCACGGTCGATATCGACAGTGCTCCACTTCCGGATTTCTTTCTCTGGCGTGTCTCCGAAGCCGGCGAGGATCTGGCGCTTGTCTCCCTCGGAGCTGATCCGCTCGAAAGTGTCGGGAAACAGCAAGTGTGGTAGGATGTGGATTAGTTGTCGTTTCCTTGCTTCGGGAAGGCTACTCAGCCAGCTTGAAAATGCCCATGGGTCCTTGAGAAGCGATCTACGCTCCAACTCTTCTCGCTGCGTAAAGTCTCGCAAAGCACCAATCAAAAAGCCGATCTCAAGCCAACGGTAGGTATTGAAGGCGACCCCGCCCGAGCCAATACCCTCGAGCACCTGGTCTGAAAGCAGTGCGCTGTCCGCACTGAGGTCTTCGCCAGACCACGACCAAATCGTGCGTACATTCTCCCGTTTCTTTGCAGCCCCAATGTTGGAAGGGAAAAGAAGCATAATCCACAAAAGCTCAGCCATTAGCTGACGGCACCCATTGGTGCCTTCGGATAGCTGTGCTTTCAGCTTCGAGAGGAAGTCTCCTTCCCCTGCGTCGAGGTTGTTTACGAAGCGTTGGTCCAGCTCGTCTAGAAAGGTGCGGGTCCACAATTCTTCTTTATCGGAAAGAACTGACAACCCGCTCGCAAGGGATCTCTCGCTCCACTTCTGGGCCGCGTTATAGATCGGGTCGACATAATGGTTGGGATTGTACTTCGACAAACTCGACGATTCCTCTTCCGATTAATGAGCTGCGTTCATTTCGTGTTTCCCGCCAAGGCTCGCACTCCCGACTCGGAGCGCATGATAAATGTACGCGCCCATTTTTTGTGCTCTCCGCACGCTAGCGGGCAGTCGTGTTGGGTTCAATCGAAATCCTGCGATGTTTCGGGGGTTTGCTCGAGTGAACAGAACCGGACCGCTAGCGGCGAAGCAGGCGTGCCGAGCCCGCGCTTCCTCGGCACGCCTGCGAATATCGCCGCCGCTGTGCGGCCGCGCGGCCGGCGAAAACTCAAGCCAGCCTGGTGGGCTCCGAGCGGGTTCGCCGCCATCCCCACCGCCGCGCTCGATCCGGCCCACAGTCCGGCGTCTCCTGCGGTCCCCGCGCTTATCGGGTCCGGGTCCCCATTGGATCGGCCGGCTGGTTATTCCACCTCGGCAGGCACCACCGACTCCATCTCGGCAATGGTCTGAAACTCGGACAGGAACTCAGGGCGCGTCTGCATCAGATACCGCACCACGCGCGCGTTCCCGAGTAGCTTGGCGACGTAGCCGCGGAGCACAGTCAGCTGAAGATGGTCCTGGCCGTAGGTGTCTTGGATCTGGGTGATCCCTTCCTGCAGCCGGGCAAGCTCCTTTTCCATTCGAGCGACAGCCTGAGGCGTCACGCCCTTGATGCGTTTGGGCTTGTTCGCCTCAACCAGCTGCGTCTGCGGAGTCCCGGCGAGGATCGCCGAGACATAGGCGACGGAGTAGTTGTTGGCGTTCACCATAAGCTCGGCGGCTTCGATCTGTCGCAAGGGGATCATCTTGCGCAGCGTGGTAAACACAGCCGCAGTGCAGGCCTTGTCCTTCAGGATCGCGACGGCTTCTGGGCAAATGCCGTCGAGCAGCTTGACCTTACGTTGGATGCTGCGCGGATTGAGATCCAGCGCCGCCGCGATCTTCTCCTCCGGAACACCGCGCTCGATCGCCTTCAGTATCATCCGATGCTCCTGAATCGGAGCGATACGGCTGATGCGCTTGTTGTAGGTAAAGGCCTCGTCGTCGGTCGACACAAGGCATTCGACGTGCTCCCGGCCTAGATCCTTCAGGACTTCGATCCGGACATGCCCGTCGAGCAGCAGCCAGCTGCCGCTGGCATCCCCGTTTCGCGCAACCACCGGCGGCTCGACCAATCCGATCTCCCGGATCGACGCTGTGATCTGGGTGTATTTCCGGCTGGACTTGATCGACTTGCTCAGAACCCTGACCGGCAGGATGTCCGCGACCGGGATGGTGACGCAATCGTTCTCGAAACCGAGTTGAACCTTCTTGATCATGGCGCAGCTCCCTCGGTGAGGGATTCCTGCAGGTAGCCGGGCATGGTTTCCAGGCCTTCCGCGCGCAGCAGCGTCACGAAATGATCGTCCTCGAGGAGAGTCCGGAATGCCTGGCAGATGAACAGCAGCCGTCCCTGCGTCAGTTCCGCTTTCTTGATCAGAAGCTTCTGACGGTCGGCCTCCTTCTGGTAGGCACGCACCAACGCCTCGCTCGTCAGCGGCCTGCGGTTGCGGCCGTCGCGCCCATATTGTTTGGGATGGATTTTCTTTCCACGTGCCTCGCGCTGTTCGATCAAGCGCCGGGCAGCAGCGAGTTTCTTCCCTCGCAGTTTTTTCTGCGTGTAGGCGTCCATCAGCGCACGCTGCGCGCCCTCGGCATCGGTCTTCGATATATCGATGGCGAGGTTCAGGGGGAGCAGGCCGGTTTCGACGGCCGTGACCAGTCGCTCTTCGCCGCGCTCCAAGAGGCCAGCAATCATTCCGACATAATCCGGTGAGACGCCGATCTTGTCGCCAATCTGTCGGTCGTTGTAGCCGCGTTCGCGAAGAGTGCCGATCTCTCGCATCAGATCGATTGGGCGATGCTGGCGACGCGCGCAATTCTCGACGAGGCTCATCACCAGGCAGTCGGACTCATCGGCATCGATGACAATGGCCGGGATGGCTGTCTGCTTCAGCTCGACGAAGGCCTCGAGCCGACCCTGGCCGCAGACCAGATCATACTCCTGCGGATCTGTGTCGGTGCGGCGGGTCACGGTGATTGGGCGTTTCAGACCGATCTTGGCAATGTTCTCCACCATGTCCGCAAACGTCCTGGGGTTTCGGACCCGCGGATTGAGAACCCGAATGCGGTCGGTTGGGACCAAGGTGACTTCCGTTTGGTGAGTTTCTTCCGCGCTTTTGGCCATCATGCCACCTCCGTCACCTTCGCCCGCCCGGCGAGGACGTAGAAATCGTCAAGTGTTTCAGTTCGATAGGCATCGAGCCACAGGCCGTTCTGCTCGGCCATCTTCAACTGCGCGTCGGTCATGTCGATGCTGGGCAGAAGGTAGAAATCGCGCGCCGCGTCGTTGGTCTCGTTCATCCGCACCGCAATCGTGATGTCCGGAACGAGGCCGGTGTCGAGCCGGATGTGCCAGCGCAAGGATCCAGCTGCCGTTGCCTGGCAGCGGGCCAGAACGACCGACACCGTGAATTCGTCATTCACGCGCAACAGCTGAGTGTCGGGGGCCTGCACCACGCGACCGCCCTGGGCGGCCACGCCCTCGATGATCTCCTCAACGACCTGGGGGTGGGCCGCGCGCAGCGCCTTGTTGATCTCGATGTAGCGGTAGTCCCGCTCAGGCTCATAGCCAATGAGCTGGTACGCGCGCAGCAGGCTGCCGAAGCGGCTGCGGTAGGCGCTGGACGAGGGCAGATCGTTCTCTTCGTCGATGATCAGACCGGACAGCGTGCCCTGCCGTTTCAGGATCGCCCGCAGGGCGTCGAGCAGTTCCTCGTCCGTGAAATGGCGACTGCGCGCATCCACGATCTCCCGGGCGCGCAGGAATAGCGCCTTGTCGACGATGGCCGGATAGGCGCCTTCGGCCCGGATCCACATATCCCGCGGGTTCACGACGCGGCGCTGCTTCAGCTTGAACGATACCTTGTTGAAGACGTTGTTCCCGATGTATTTTTCGTTAGTCAGCACCTGATGGACAGACGCCCGGGTCCACGGCCGGTCGAGATCGGTGCGATGCCCTTCGGCGTTCAGAACTTCGGCAATCTCGCGTTCGGGACGCCCCTCATTCACGAACATCTCGTACATGCGCTGGACGACCCGCTGTTCTGCCTCGGGGCCGGGCACCAGGATCACCCGGTCGGTCTGCAGGCTCTTCTGCTCGCCGCGCGACAGCTCCCCTTTGGCGTTGCCGTGCTCGTCGATCAACACCCGTCGCAGCCCGTAGCCCGCTGCGCCGCCCTGGCGATAGCCGAGTTCCACCAAGCGGCATTGCCCGGCAAAGACCTTCACCGACAGCTCGCGGCTGTATTCGCCGGCCATCACGCGTTTGACGGTCTTCAGCAGGTTGGAGCCGATGCTGCCGTCGTTTTCGAACTGCTCACCGCAGTAGTGCACACGGATTCCGGCACGGGAGCAGACATGCTCGTGATAGGCGCCTTCGTCCGCATCTTGAAACCGGCCCCAGCGGCTGACGTCATAGACAAGGATCGCCTTGAAATCGGCGTGACCGGATTGGACTTCGGCCATCAGGTTTTGCAGTGCCTCGCGGCCGTCGAGCCGTAATCCCGACCGGCCGGAGTCCTCAAACGTGCGCAGAATGGTCAGGCCACGAGCCTCGGCATAGCTGCGAATGACATCGAGCTGGTTCTCGGTGGAGTACTTCTGGTGATCGGTCGACATTCGCACGTAGGCGACGGCCGGCACATCCTTCTCAGGCGGCGCGTCGCTCGTGTCCGAAGGGGTCGTCCAACGACCGCTCACATCCGTATCTCCTCATTATTCCAGGCAAATCCATCGCTCCCGTCGGAATCAACGGCTGAATTCTTCGCGTCCATGTAAAGCGAAGGAGGGTGGAATGTCGTTTCCGAAAAAGGGCAAGTTCTTTCCAAGGGAAAACGGATATAATGGAAAAGCGGAGCAGCCCACGAATGGCGGCTTCGTTGAAGAAATCGCGGCTGCTTTGAAACGGTCGCTTGGAGATAGTCGGGCGGGCGTAAAGACCGTGGCGGCCTGGACGGGGGCCAACGAGAAAACGGTGAAGAACTGGTTCTCGGGCACCTACGGTCCGAGCGGTGCGCACCTGATCGCGCTGGCGCGCCACTCCGACGAGGTGCTCTCCACGTTCTTGGCCATGGCGGGACGCGAGGATCTGATGGTGGCCATCAAGCTCTCGACGGCCGAAAATGCGATTTCGGATCTACTTGATGCGGTGCGTAGGCTTGGTAGTGACGACCCAAGCAACTGATTTAGCGAACGATTTGCAGAACACTTACCTGTATTTCCTAGCTAGACAACGCTTTGCGATTGTGGATGGCGCTCGAAAAATGGGCACCGTTCACAACATCATGAAGCTGTGCTTTTTTCGGAAATGCTTCGCAAGATTTTTGGACTTCACCTGAGTATTGCACTCCGGACATTCGATCATATCGTCTTCGGGGAATTCAAAGGTTTTCGGAAATCTTATTGGAGCCAAAATTTTGAAAGAGTACATTTCGTCCTCAATCCAGCGGATAAATGTACAGGCGGGATCAAAAACAGCGATTCGGCCGACTAAAAATCCTGCGCTGTTCTTTATGAGCAGCATGAAATTGTCCTTCTCGCCTGTTTGAACATTTACTAAAGTTGTTTCATTGAACAGAGAGGTTTCGGCCTCTGTCACAACTCCGACAATGAGACCGTCCTGCGTACTGCTCGCGGGAAGCTTGTAGTCGGAGGCCAGCGAGCTGCGTGTTTTCGACTTTGTACCGGAGCCGGTATCCATGCACCCATGCTTGTACCATGGTGGCCCGAGCGGTGGATCGATCCAAACGCTTCCACCGTTATGACGGATGAAAAAGACGCGGTCACCACATTCAGGGCAGTCAGTTTGGAAGCAAGAGCTTTCGTTGCTCGAAAGATATCCCGTAAAATCATTGCCAGATGAATAACCACCTCCAGAACTGCAGCCGCCGAACGGATGGATAGGAATACATCTCCCTCCGACATATCGAAACTCCACGGGTTGACCGCAGCGGCTGCAAGTCGACATAATTCCCCCAAATGTCCGGCGTCAGCTCCTTTAGTTTTGCTTGAAGTCTTCGTCGGTGACCAGTCCTGATGCTTTGCTGAGCGTCCTCGGATTAGAAACCTCTTTTGTGCCTTCTGCCTCAAGACAGCACTTCAGGACCTGATGTCTGCAAGAATTGCGCAGCAATTCGCGCCTAACACGCCGGGTCCGACACAGTCACGAGAGAGAGTTGGTCGCCGGAGTCATTTGCTCCGCCAGAGCCTTCTAGTTCAATGACTTAGAGGTTGGGAAGACAAGTGC
Organism: Jannaschia sp. L-14R; assembly: GCF_056857695.1. Lineage (NCBI taxonomy): Bacteria > Pseudomonadati > Pseudomonadota > Alphaproteobacteria > Rhodobacterales > Roseobacteraceae > Jannaschia > Jannaschia sp. L-14R. The sequence continues at coordinate 557,963 of NZ_JBSXNP010000009.1, read as the reverse complement.
GATACAATGTGGAGCACAAGCCCATGACGCTGTCGGCTTATTTTTCCACTTCAAGACACGGTGTTTACCATTTCCGCCTCGCCTTCCTCAGGCTGATAACACCAGATGCACAACAGTCTGAATGTCTCACAGAACGAAATGTCCTGACCGGGCTGGCGATTTTCATGGCGCAGAAAGCACGGGGAGGGTCAAACCAGATGCGGGAAAGCTCGTGGCTTTCTTACCGTATAGTCAGAGTATTTCGCCATAATGCGCTTATTGGCAGACGTAACGCTGCAAGATGCGAAGAGATAAAAAAGGAATGCAGGATTTGCCGCTCATGGGCTGAGCAAAGATGATAGTGAGCCCCATTGGCACGACGTGCAGTTTGAGAGCCAGCGGTTGATTGCCCGTCGCAACGTACTGTCCTTGTTGCTCAGCGTTGTACCTCGATCAGGTTGTTTCGCCGCCGTTCACCGCGATCATCTGACCGGTAACAAAGTGGGCTTCGTGTGACGCAAGATACCCCACCATCGACGCGATGTCTTGCGATTGTCCCATGACTCCTGCCGGGATTCGCGCTGCGCGCGCCGGGTCATCTTCAGTTTTATTGTCTTTGCGGATCTGGCCGGGGGATACGGTGTTTATTGTGATGCCCTTTGACGCAAACTCGGTCGACAGCGCTTTGGTAAGGCCCCAGACGCCATGTTTCGCGGCCGAGATCGGTGCGCCTTCGTTATAACCTTTGATGGCTTTCATGCCGGCAAAGTTGATGATGCGGCCCCAGCCCGCCTCCACCATCCCCGGCAAAAACGCCTGACTGGTGCGGAACACCGCAGTCAGGGCCACGTCCATGACGCCGTGCCAGTCGTCTTCGGTCATTTCGAGGAAGGGTTTGTGTGGTCGACGTGCGGCGTTATTCACTACGATATCAACACGACCAAACCGAGACAGCGCCGCGTCAGCGATAGTGCGGATTGCGTCTTCTTCGCCCATGTCCCCCATGGCGATCAGCGATGCCACACCTTCGGCTTCAACCGCCGCAACCGTTTCTTCAACGGCGGCAAAGTTGGAAGAGCCATTCACGATCACGTTGCAGCCCATCCGGGCCAACTGCACCGCAGTTGCGCGTCCGATATTCTGCCCGGAGCCTGATACAAAAGCTGTTTTGCCCTCTAACGCCCGATTGTTCATGATCTGCTCCCCTTCATTCCGCCCTGTTTGCCGGGCAACGAAACACGCGCACCAAGTTGCTTGGCGCGGCAGGGTTTGCCAGGAAAGACCAGATTGACTGGTCAAGGGGGTATGTCAATCAGTAGAAAAATGTTGACAATTGGCAGTTAACAACGCTTTCATCTTCCAATGGCAAGTGATGTCGTCTGCCTTGAACTCATTCACGCTGCATCAGGCACGGGTTTGGCGGCGCGCCCAGTTTGACGATTGCGGGTGCAGATGTCGCGCGGCAGCGACGGAGGAGATCGGTGGGAGGTATGGGGCCGATCATAGCCACTGCAGGCAAAGCACACTGCAGGATGCTAAAACACTTCAAAGAAAAGGTGTGAAAAGACTGAGTATTTCGACCGGAGCATATCAAGAAATATCGACCATATGTGCCGGGACTTCAATTTGACCATTGAGCGTCAAAACAAGATCACAGGGAGAACTTCACCATGACAAAAGAAATCAAAGTCGCCGACTGGCTGCCGCAGGGCATAGTTGCTACACTCACGGCCTGTTCTATTGCGCTTGCAGCACCGGCCATGGCGCAAGAGACTTATCCGTCAACCGACGACACGCTGGATTGGACGATCGCGTTTGGTCCGGGCGGCGGGAATGACATCATGGCCCGCACCATCATTGATATCCTGACAAAATACGATCTGTATCCGGGTGATATATCGGCTGAAAACCGCGCTGGCGGATCAGGCGCTGTTGGCTGGGGCTACCTGTTTGCTCAGGACGGTGACCCTTACGGCATCTCGACCACATCGGGAAGCTTTGTGACAACGCCGCTACAAGCTGATACCCCGTGGCAGCCCGAAGACTTCACGCCGGTCGCCCTTCTTGCGACGGATGATCTTGTGCTGGTTGTGAACGGCGACTCCGAAATCCAGAACATCGCCCAATTCATCGAAGCGGCGAAGGCCGAACCGATGAATATCGGTGGCACCGGCACCGTGAACGTAGACTTCATCGTCCCGACGCTTTTTGCTGAAAAAGCAGGTTTCGAATTCGACTATGTGTCGTTCAACTCCATGGCGGATCAGACCACGGCTTTGCTGTCCGGTGCCCTGGATTCGATGGTGGGCAATCCTGGTGAGATCCTTGGCCTGATCGAGGCAGGGGAGCTGCGTCCGCTGGTCTATTCTGGCAACAGCACGCCAGCAGCGCTGGGTGATGTTCCGACCATGGGCGACATCGGTTTCGGAATTGGCGTGTCGATGCCGCGCGGTCTCATCCTTCCGCCGAATGTACCGGCAGCGGCGCAGGAATGGTGGATCGGCACAATGCAGAAAGTTGTCGAAACACCAGAATGGGCGGAATACATTGCGTCCAACACGCTGACGCCGACTGTTATTTACGGCGAAGACTTCCGTTCCTTCCTTGTTGAGACAAAGAACGGCTTTGAAACCGTGCTGAAGTCAGTCGGAGCCATCGACTGATCATCTGGGTGACGTAACCGGCGATGCCGGTCCCAGCCGGTCGCGTTCGTCGCGACCGGCTAATCGCATACTGGAGGCGTGGACGTGAGGCTTGCATTTCTGCTGGTGGTTTTAGCTGGCGCGATTTTCTACACTTATATTGCCTTTGTCGACCTGTCGTTCATGACGCGCTCGGGCCGGTTGGGCCCCGGATTCTTTCCGCGTCTGGTGGGTGTGATCGCGGTCTTGTTCATTGCCTGGTCGGTTTTTGACGCCATGCGCGACCGCGATTCCACTGATGCGGGCGGGTCAAACTCTGCCTGGTCGGATGCCATTCTCTTGATGGCTCTTGCCGTTGGCTATGCTGTTCTGCTTCGCCTGTTCGGCGGGTTTGTGGCCACAGTCATTTACCTTGCCGTCGCGCTGGCGATCCTGAATCGTAGACGTCACCTGCAAAATGGCATTCTCGCCGTGGCAGTTCCGAGCGGCGTCTACCTGTTGTTTGACAGCTTGTTGAACGCGAACATGCCGCCCGCTCTTTTCGACATGCCTTTCTAACGCCCCCATCCCCAAATATTGCCGACTGGAACGAGACGAATGGACATCTTTAGTGACCTGATCATGGGCTTGTCGATCGCGATCACGCCGATCAACCTGCTCTATCTTCTTATTGGTGCGGTAATCGGGATGATCGTCGGTGTGATTCCCGGCTTTGGTCCTTCGGCTGGACTTGCGATCCTGCTTCCCATGACCTTCGGCATGGATCCCATCGGTGCGATCATGATGCTGGCGGCCATCTATTATGGCGCGATGTATGGCGGGACGATTACGTCCATTCTGCTGAACACTCCGGGGGAAAGCGCGACAGTCGCAAGTACGTTTGACGGCTTTCCGCTTGCGAAAAATGGGCGCGCCGGTCCTGCGCTTGTCATGCAGGCGGTGGCGTCATTTGTGGGGGGTACAGTGGGTGTCATCCTCATCACACTGCTCGCACCGATGTTTGCTCAGGTCTCGCGCAGTTTTGGGCCACCGGAATATTTCCTGCTTGCCCTGATGGGAATGTTGACCCTGATCGTGATGATTGGAGAGAACTGGCGGCTTGGTATCATCTCGGCTCTGATCGGCTTTGCCTTGGGCACGGTGGGCGTCGACCTCGAAACCGGACAAGGACGGTACACGTTTGGCTCTGCCGAACTGATCGGGGGCATCTACTTCATTCCCATCGCCATCGGCTTGTTTGGTTTGGGCGAGCTGTTCTTCGCCTTCTACAGCGGCCTGCATCGTACGGGCACCGGCGGCATCGTGAATTACGAAACCGAGGAACGCTTCTGGCCGACTCGGATGGACTGGATTTCGACCCGCATGACCATGGTGCGCCATTCGATTTTGGGTTTCGTCGTCGGCGTAATTCCCGGCGCTGGCGCAACCATTGCGTCGCTGATGGCGTATTCCACCGAACGATCGCTTTCCAAACATCCTGAAAACTTCGGCAAAGGCGAGATGGCAGGTCTTGTCGCGCCCGAGACAGCCAACAACGCCGCGTCCTCAGGGGCCATGATACCGCTTCTTACGCTGGGTATACCCGGTTCGGCCTCGACGGCTGTGTTGTTGGCGGCGTTTGTGCTGTGGGGGCTGCGTCCGGGGCCATTGTTCATGGAGCAGAACCCGGAACTGGCATGGGGTCTAATTGCCTCGATGTATCTTGGGAACATGGCGCTTCTGGCGATCAGCATCTTTGCAATCCCGCTCTTCGTTCAGATCATCAAGGTTCCGTACCGCGTACTTGGTCCGACCGTGGTGGTGATCTGCGCGTTGGGAACGTTCAGCGTTAACGCGTCTTTTGTGGAACTGTATATCATGTTCGCCGCAGGGATCGCAGGATTCTTCATGCGTCTTTATGGGTTCTCGCCCGCGGCGCTTGTGCTGGCGCTAGTGCTTGGGCCTTTGGCCGAAGAGGCGCTTCGCCAGACGCTGGCGATCTCGCGTGGGTCGTTTAGCATCTTCATTGAACGTCCAGCATCGCTTTGGATCATAGTGGTGACAATTGTCCTGGTTGTGTTCCTGCCGCTCTTGAACCGATTTGGATCGAAGGCGGAGACCGCCAAGAAGTCGGGGATCTGACTTGCGAATTGAGGCGGAACACGCGCGCGTGCTTGCCTCAACCGCGTTTCACCGTGCCGGAGTAGCTGAGGAGGCTGCGCACACGGCCGCCGATGTGCTTGTGATAACCGAGATGATGGGCATCTCGACCCACGGGCTGAACCGCGTTGAAACCTATTGCACCCGCATTGCCGCAGGGGGCGTCGACCCGCATGCGATGATCGACGTTCAGATGCCCGCGCTCGCACTGCGTCGTGTGGATGGGCGGAACGGGCTGGGGCCCGTCACAGCCATGCGAGCGCTTGACGAAGGTCAAGCTGCCGCACGTGCTGCCGGTGTTGGCGCCGTGTTCGTAAAAGGCGCGACCCATATCGGGGCGCTTGCCCCTTACCTGTGGCGGGCGGCGCAATCCGGTTTTGCCGCCATCATAACCACAGTCGCCGCGCCGATGATCGCGCCGCCGGGTGGGAAAGACGCATTGATTGGCAATAATCCCATTGGGATTGGCGTGCCGATAGAGGGGCGCGATCCGGTGCTTCTTGATATGGCGTTGTCTGTGGTGGCCCGATCCCGCGTGCGCGCGGCACGGGACGCAGGTACAGCCATCCCGGCGGATTGGGCGCTTGATGTTCATGGTCAGCCAACGACCGATCCGGCGGAGGCGTTGAAAGGCGTGTTACAGGCCATTGGTGGAGCGAAGGGTGCAAACCTCGCACTGTGTCTTGATCTGTTGGCCGGGGGGCTTTCCGGGGCTACGACGCTGGGTAAAATTGCCGACCAGCACAAGACCCCGTCCCGGACACAAGGACTGGGCCTGATGTTCCTTCTGATAGACATGCAGGCGTTGGGGGATGGTGCCGCGTCGAACGCGGCCCTGAAAGACGCAGTGGAACAGGTCGAACAAAGCGCACCTGCTGATCCGGCGACACCCGTGCGCCTGCCCGGAGCGCGGGCGCTTTCGCAGATGCGGCTGTCAGAGCGGCAGGGGCTTGAGGTGCCGCCGCCGCTTTTGTCAAAACTCGAAGTCCTTGCTGGCGTCTAGGGCATTTTCCAGGTCGCGGTCGCAATCGCGGCAAGCTTGCCCTGATCATCCCACATACGGCTTTCCATAAACGAGATCGACCGCCCGCGTTTCAGGAACCGCCCTTCGCAGGTGACGCGGCCTTGCATGACCGGCCGCATGAATTGAAGTTTCATCTCAATCGTCGCGCCGGGACCCTGTATTTTGTTCACAAGATGCCCCATCGAGATATCCATTGCCGCCGCCATTGCACCGCCGTGAAGCGAGCCTTGAGGGTTGCGCAGCATATCCGTCATCTCGAATGTAAGACGGCAGACTTCTTTATCGGCATCTGCTGCCTCGGCTGGCAAATACTCGAAGTTCAAACCAAGAAACCGCGCAAAGAAGAACGTCTCGAACGACTGTTCGTGATCGTTGAGGGCCGTGTCGAAATGCGCGCGGGCCTGAGCTTCGTCGATCTTCTTGGAGTTATCGGTGCTCATCACGCTCCCACGAAGTTCGGTTTTCTCTTTTCCATGAAGGCTTTGCGGCCTTCTTTGTAATCTTCGCTTTCAAAGCAGGCCTGTACCCGGCGGGCACATTCTTCGAGGTTCGTCTCGCTTTCAGGCGCAACGATCTGGCTGACAATGTACTTGACAGAGTCGACCGTCATCGGCGCGTTTGCGGCAATCATCTGCGCGGTTTCTTCCACCACGGTGGCAACCTGATCGTCCGGGACAACTCTGTTCACGAGGCCCATGTCCTTAGCTTCGGTTGACGTGAACCGGCGCGCGGTAAAGAAGATCTCTTTCGCGAACGCCGGACCGACCACATTCGCCAGGCGGCTGATCCCTTCATATCCGTAGCCCAGCCCCAGTTTGGCGGCAGGCACCGCAAATTGGGATTTCTCGCCACAGATCCGCAGATCACAGCTCAGCGACAAGGCGACACCGCCGCCAATGCAGTACCCGTCAATCTGCGCGATGGTCGGCTTGGGGAAAGCCTCGATGCTGTCATAGACGCGCTTGGTGGCCGCGTTGTACTGGGCAACCGCTTCGACACTGGCGCGTTCGGTTTCGAATTTCGAAATATCGGCCCCGGAGACAAAGGCTTTGCCGCCTGCGCCGGAGAGGACGAGGATGCGCACGCTGTCATCTTTTGCGAACCGCGCTGCAGCGGCTTCGACAGCTTCCCACATCTCAAGGGAAACGGCGTTACGCTTTTCCGGCTGATTGAAAATGATGCGGGCAATATTGCCCGACTGCTCGACGATGATCTTGTCTGTCATGGGGGGCGTTCCTCGTTCTGTTCAGGTTGCGCCTGATGCGCGCATTTCTTCGATCTCATCGCTGGACAAGCCGATTTCGGTCAGGATTTCGACGCTGTGTTGGCCCGCCAATGGCGGCGGTGTAGCAATATGACTTGGGGTGCGGCTCATGATGATGGGTTGGCCAACAAGCTCTGTCTCTCCGCGTTCCTGGCTGGTCACCGGTTGCGCAAGGCCAAGGTGGCGGACCTGTGGCTCTGCAAAGACCTGACCGATGTCATTGATTTCGCCAGCAGGCACACCCGCGCCAGTCAACAGTTCGATCCAGTGGGCTGTTGTATTGGTCTTCAGGGTCGCTTCAATCTCTGCGCCAAGCGCATCCCGGTTGTCCGAGCGGGCAGGGGCGGTCGCATAGCGTTCGTCCGTGAGCCACGTTTCCCGACCCAGGATCCTGGCGAAACTTGCCCAGATGTTGTTCCCGGTGACAGCGATGTTCATGTGACCATCCGAAGTGCGGAACACGCCCGTGGGAATTGATGTCGGGTGATTGTTGCCAGCCTGCTTGGGGATGTCGCCGTCCATGAGGTAGCGCGCCGCCTGAAAGTCCAGCATGAATACCTGGGCTTGCAGCAGGGAGGTCTGGATCCACTGACCCTTTCCCGAAGTTGCCCGCTCCAGCAACGCAATCATGATGCCCTGCGCGGCGAATAGTCCCGCACACAGATCGGCAAGGGGGATGCCAACCCGCATCGGTCCTTCGCCCGGTGTACCGGTGATGGACATCAAACCACCCATGCCCTGCGCGATCTGGTCAAAACCGGGGCGGTCTGCCAGCGGGCCATCCTGACCAAAGCCCGAAATCGACGCGTAGATCAGGCCGGGGTTTGTTTTGGAGAGTGTGTCATAGTCGATGCCCAGCCGCTTCTTCACGCCGGGGCGGAAATTCTCGACGATGATATCGGCAGTTTCGGCCAACTTGTGGAACGCCGCGAGACCAGCCTTGTTTTTCAGATCAAGCGTCAGGCTGCGTTTGTTTCGATGCAAGTTCTGGAAGTCTGGGCCAGAGCGCGGACCCCCGAATTGCGCGGTATCGATCGGTGCTTCGATTTTGATCACATCCGCGCCCCAATCGGCAAACTGACGTACACATGTCGGACCTGACCGGACACGAGTAAGGTCAAGCACACGCAAGCCATTCAATGCTGTACTGGGAAGCGCGCAGGCTTCGGATGCGGAAGAACTGTCAGGTTGTACCATTTTGCTTCCTGCGATCGATTTATGTCTGTTATTGGGATACTATAGTTCTCATCAAATGACAACAATATGTAGATTGTTGACAAAATATCGAGACCCATGGAAAAGAGCGTATGAATATGAAAGCCAGATTGATCGGAGTTGGGCGTTCAACGCTTGCCGAAGAGGCGCGGGCCGAGATTGAGCGGATGATCACCGAAGGTGAGTTGACCGCAGGCGAAAAGCTTAACGAGCTCGAACTGTCTGTTGTCATGGGGGTCAGTCGTGGCACAGTACGAGAAGCCATCCGGTCGCTTGCTGGGTCGGGTTTGGTTGATTTGATCGCCAACCGCGGCGCGTTTGTGCATGAAACAACTCTATCGGAAGTGCAGAACCTGTACGAGCTCAGAGGCGCGATTTTCGCCATGGCCTGTGGTGCTGCCGCGCGCCGGTACGGGCAAGGGGATGAACCCCGGCTGGCGGAAGATTTGGCGCGCAACATCGAACAGATGAACGCCGCGCGCGAGGCCGAGGAAACGCCGAACTACTACGTCTTGAACATTGAGTTTCACGACCTTTTGCTGGCGGCGGCAAACAACCCCAAGGCCAAAGCGATTTACGACAACGTCAAACGCGAAATGCACCTGTTCCGCAGGCGGGGCCTGTCGATTGCGTCGAACATCGCACGGTCACTCGAAGAACATCGTGCCATCGCCGAGGCGGTGATCGCGGGTGATGAGAACGCCTCCCGGGACGCCGCCAATGAGCACATCCGCCAAGGCTTTGACCGGTATATGGCAACGGCGACGCGTCAAAGGCAGGCAGATGCCTGACCGCTGTCGACCGTTCGTTCACATGTTCAGGAGACACTCGAAGTGAGCAATCCACTTTACGACGCCTTGATCGCGCCCCATCGCGGGCAGGGGACGCCTTTTCTGGTCATGGCGGATGGCACAACCCTGACGCATGCCGATTTCGTCGCGCTTGCCGGGACCTATGCCAGCGCTCTGGACAAGCTGGGCGTGGCAGCTGGCGATCGTGTGGCCGTTCACATCCAGAAATCGGCTGATGCGTTGGCCCTTTATGTCGGATGCCTACAAGTTGGGGCGGTCTACCTGCCGCTGAACACGGCTTATACACCGACCGAGCTGAGCTATTTCATTGCCGACAGTGATGCGTCTGTCTTTGTCTGCGACCCTCAGGAGGTGAATGACGTCGCGCCAATCACATCTGAGAATGACGTCATTCTGAAAACGATGGACGCAACAGGCCACGGGTCGCTCAAGGACGAGGCATCAGCCCTGCCGGTCCGCGAGGAGATAGCATCGCGCGGGGCCGACGATATTGCGGCCTTGCTCTATACATCGGGCACTACAGGGCGGTCGAAGGGCGCAATGTTGACCCACCGCAACCTGCTGTCCAATGCCGAAGCGCTTGTTGACATCTGGCACTTCACCGACCGCGACGTCTTGCTCCATGCCTTGCCGATATTTCACAGCCACGGGCTTTTCGTGGCGTCGAACGTGACCCTGCTTGCAGGGGGGGCGATGATCTGGTTGCCAAAATTTGACGCGGACACGGTCATCGCCTGTCTGCCCGCCGCGACGGCGATGATGGGCGTGCCGACATTCTACACCCGACTTCTGGATGACGACCGGTTTGACCGTGCATTGACCGAACACATGCGCGTCTTCATCTCGGGCTCGGCGCCGCTCTTGGCGGAAACCCACGACAGATTTGCCGCACGGACCGGTCATCGCATTCTGGAACGCTACGGGATGACGGAAACCAGCATGAACACGTCAAACCCCTATGACGGGCCGCGACGTGCGGGCACCGTCGGCTTTCCATTGCCGGACGTTGAAGCCAAGGTCTGCAATCCCGAAACGGGAGAAACATTGCCGACAGGTGAGATTGGCGTGTTGGAGGTTCGCGGTCCCAATGTATTCAAAGGCTACTGGAAAATGCCGGAAAAGACAGCCGAAGAGCTGCGGGAGAACGGGTTTTTCATCACCGGCGACCTGGCGAAAGTCGACTCGGACGGATACATCTCGATTGTTGGCCGTGGCAAAGACCTGATCATTTCCGGTGGCTACAACATATATCCCAAGGAAATCGAACTCTTTCTGGATGACCTTCCCGGCGTATTTGAAAGCGCCGTAGTGGGCGCGCCGCATCCCGATTTCGGCGAAAGCGTTGTCGCCGTGTTGGTGCCGGAAGCGGGGGCAACAATCGACATTGCCGTGATCGAGGCCGAAGCGAGAGACAAGCTCGCGGGGTTCAAGCGACCGCGCCATTTCGAAATTCTTACCGCACTGCCGCGCAACACCATGGGCAAGGTCCAGAAGAACACACTGCGCGATCAGGTCCAGACCGTTTTTCGCCGCTCAGCCAGCTAGATGACAGGAGAACAAGACATGCCGCATCGCTTTTCGGGCGTGCTGACACCGGTGGTGACGCCGTTCACGGATGATCTCAAGCCTTCGCCCGAGCGGTTGATTGCCCAATGCAGATGGCTGCTGTCGCAGAATGTGAATCTTGCCGTCTTTGGCACCAACAGCGAAGCGAATTCCTTGTCAGTGGACGAAAAGATCGAACTAATGGAGGTCCTTGTCGATGCCGGGATAGACCCGTTGGCGATGATGCCGGGAACTGGCTGCTGCGCACTAACAGACTCGGTTCGTCTAACGGCGAAAGCAGTTGAGCTTTGTGTCGGGGGCACTCTGATGTTGCCGCCTTTCTACTACAAAGGCGTACCCGATGACGGACTTTACCGAAACTTTGCCGAGGTCATTGAACGCGTAGGGTCTTCCGATCTGCGGGTCTATCTCTACCACATCCCGCCGGTCGCGCAGGTTGGGTTGTCGCATGATTTGATCGAGCGGCTGGTGACGGATTATCCGGGCACCGTCGTCGGCATCAAGGACAGCAGTGGCGACTGGGAGAACACGAAAGGGATGCTTGACCGCCAGTGGGATGATTTCCATGTCTTCGCCGGCAGCGAGACGTTCTTGCTCCAAACCATGCAGGCGGGCGGCGCGGGCTGCATTTCAGCCACGGCAAACGTCAACCCCGCAGCCATCCATACCCTTTACGAGAACTGGCAGTCAGAGACTGCGGAACAGAAGCAGGCTGAACTGGACAGCATACGCGCGATTTTCCAGTCCTTCCCGATGATTCCGGCGCTCAAGGCGGCTGTGGCGCATTGGTCGGGCGATGAAACCTGGTGCATGACCCGCCCGCCGCTCCAGCCTCTGGAAAACGAGACGCGCCGCGATCTTATTGCCAGGCTGGAGGCCGCGGGTTTCGGGATGTCCGGCTTGCAAGCTTAAAGGGGGCTGACGGCGGAAACCGGGCCTAGGTGGGCAGATCAATTGCTGTGATCTCAAATCCAGCTTGCATCAATCCGTGGCGGTGGGTGTCTGCCATATATTCCCAATATCATCAGGCGAGAGCACGCGCCGACAGCTTTTCGTCAAGGCACTGGAAAAAGGGTAATTTGGTGCGGGCGGTGGGAGTCGAACCCACACGGGCATACGCCCAACAGATTTTAAGTCTGGTATGTCTACCATTCCATCACGCCCGCATCTGGCGTTGTCTTCAATTTTCAGCTTCAGGCCTATATCGGTCCTAAGTTTGCCTCCTTGTCGCAACACTTTGTTCCATATGTAGATTTTAGCGCAGACACAAGGGTTTTAGTCTATGTGACTACTACTCAGCACACCCTATGGTCTTTGGATTAGGGGCAGAAGGTCGGGGTTGGCAAGGCATCACAGGTCGATCTGTTCGGGCCCATCTTCGGGCGGCAGCGTCAGAAACTGCCGCTCGCTCAGCCACGGATTGAAGGCAAGCGCCGCACGGATCGCGTCCTGCCCTTCGCGAATACGACCCAGTTGGATCAGGGTCAAACCTTTGCCTGCCAAGGCTGCGATATGGCGCGGTCGCAAAGATATGGCCCGGTCCAGATCGGGCAATGCGGCTTCGTAATCGCCCTGGATGAAATACGCGAAGGCGCGTTGGTTGTAACCCTCGGCATAGTCGGGGCAATAGTCGATCAGTGCGTCGAATGCGGTGATCGCCCCGTCCAGATCGAAAGCCGACCTTCTGGTCATGCCCTCGTCCAGCAACAGCTGCGCCTGATCGTCCGGGGCCTGGGCCCAAAATGTCCACATCTCCGAGGAAATGGCTCGTGCCGCGCCTTCGTTGCGCGCTTCCTGCGCCCGCGCGATCAAACCGTCCATATCTGCGGTGATGTCTGGGGCTGCCGGGCATTCCGCAAAGACGGGACCGGACAGCAGGGCGAGTGGAATAGCGATACGCATCAACATGAGGGAATGGTGGCACGTCGGGTGCATTCGTCAAGTCACACCCCTGTGGGTGGAGGAGGGGTGGATCAGCGGCTGGCGGTGTCCTGCACGCCATTGGTGCTGCCGCCCGCAACGACGCGTTTGCCAACAGGTCCGAAGGCAGGTGTCCGGGCAAACTCACCGATCAGCGCGTCCAACTCTCCCTCCATCACGGCGGCCAGCGATACATCCTGGCCTTCCCAGCGCGCCTTGGCCGAAATCACCGAGACGATCCGGATTTCGTCTTCATAGACCGCAAAGACCGGCGCGCCCGACGATCCGAATTCTACCTCGCAACTCAGCACCAGGATTTCGTCGTCCCGCGCGAGGATCGTGCATTCGCTTTCGCGCGACGGTGCATCGGCACGGTCCCTGCCATAGCTGACGACCTGTACCGTCTGCCCCGCTTCGACCCGGACCTGCGTGCGGAACGGGCGGACGTGGCCGAGGCGGACCGGACGATCCAGTTCCAGCAGGGCCAGATCGGAGCCGACGCGGTTCAGGCGCGTCTGGTCCGAAAAATCATAGTCGGGATGGATCACGACACGGCGGATGCCACGATAGGCTTCGGCGCGACCAAGACGCAGTCCGGCCTGAAACTCAATATCCTCAGCATTTATCCGATCCCCCGTGTCCGGTTCATACAGGCAGTGCGCCGCAGTCAGGACGACGTCCGCCGTGATCATCGCGGCGGTGCAGAACCCGGTCTCACCGAAATTCAGACGGCCGACGCCTTCCCATCCGCGATTCTGATCTGCGGTCCGAAGACTGTGCAGCGGAGATTCCGCGAAGGCCGGGGCCAGACCCGCACTGATGACGACGATAACGGCGGCAATCGTTTTGATAATTCGGATCATTTTGGCCCCTCATTCGACTGCCTCCGGTTTATTGGCCGATGGCGGCGAGAGGGGGACGCGATTGGCACCCCTTCTGGACCCTTTGTGGGCAGATACGTCGGATTGTGTCAGCCGTCGGGCCGCAGGAAGCGGATAGTTCCGGTCCTCTCGCCCTGACCGACGCGAACAACCTTCCGCACCGGCGTTGTGCGCGGGCTTGCCGCGAATTCGCGCTGCAACCGACGCAGACCTTCTTCGACGGTAACTGCCAAGGCAACCGGGCGATTTTCCCACGTCGTCATGGCCGAGATGACGGACACGATCCGCAACCCCTGATCCGTTTGCACGAATACCGGCGCACCCGAAGCCCCGAAGTCGACCGAGCATGACAGGACCAGAACCCGATCGTCGCGGTCGAGAACCACGCAATCGTCTTCGCTCGACGGGGCATTTTCCCGGCCACGCGCATAACTGACGACTTGCACGATGTCGCCCCTGAACAGGCGTCCGCGCGTGTCGAACGGTTGAACGCTGGCGATCTGCAAGGCCCGGTCCAGCTCCAGCAAAGCCAGATCCGCACGTAACGAGCTTTGCGACGGATCGGGACCATATTTATAATCGGGGTGCATCACCACGCGGCGAACGCGGCGGCTGGCGCTCTCCAGTCCGTCATACAGCCCGGCCCGAAACGTCAGGTTGTCGATCGAATGCGGCTCGCCCGTGGATTTGTTGAACAGGCAATGCGCGGCCGTCAGCACCTGTGTCGGCGACACAAGCGCGCCGGTGCAGAAACCTTCGGTGCCGTTTGGCCCCACCATGTCGATCCGACCGACACCTTCCAGCCCCCGGCGTGACAAGGCGGTATCCAGTTGGACCAACCCCTGCTGCGCCATCGCGGATCCACCGACGGCTGTCATCAAGAAAACCAGAGTTGGCAGAATGATATTCGGCAGGATTCGAACCATGAGATTCTCCGCGGCAGGTCAGCTTCCCCCACGGATCACCTACGGATCGGGCGAAACCCTAGCGCAAACGTGGCGGTTCGGTGACTTGTGCGCGCGACGGTTCGAAACCCGCAATTGCAGGCGGTATCGGTCCACCCGTTGCCCAATCCAGAAGCTCGACGGTGTGGACGACGGGGACGGAAGCGGCGCTGCCGATCTGCATCATGCAGCCGATGTTGCCCGCCGCAATCACGTCCGGTGCGCGTTCTTCCAGCGTGGCGACCTTGCGGCGCTTCAACTCGCCGCTGATTTCGGGCTGCATAAGGTTGTAGGTCCCGGCGCTGCCGCAGCACAGATGCGCGTCGCGTGGCTCCAGCACGGTGAACCCGGCGCGTTTCAGAAGATCCTTGGGCGCGCCCTTGATCTGCTGGCCATGCTGCAATGAACAGGCGGCGTGATAGGCGACATGCATCGGTCCGCCCCCGGCATCGGCCGGGACGCGGCCAAGAGGCACTCCGCCCACTCCGTCGCGGGCGGGCCGTGGCGGTGTGGTGAAGTCGTGATCCTTCGGCAGCAGATCCATAAGCACTTCGGATACGTCTTTGGCCAAGCCTGAAACGGTCGCCGCCTTGTCGGCAAGCGGGTCATTGCGGAACATATGGCCGTAATCCTTGACCGTCGTGCCGCAGCCGCTGGTGTTGATGACGATAGCGTCCAGCCCTTCGCCCTCGACCTCGGCCATCCAGGCGTCGATGTTGCACGCGGCGAAGGCGTGGCTTTCGTCCGACTTGCCCATGTGATGCGTAAGCGCTCCGCAACAGCCCATCCCCTTGGGGATCACGACTTCGGCCCCCAACCGTGTCAGCAAGCGGATGGTCGCATCGTTTATATCGGTGTTCAGGGCCTTCTGTGCGCAGCCTGTCATCAGAGCGACGCGCATCTTTCGATCCGGCACGGCGAAGGTCTGGGGGTCGTCATTGCGGCTGACCGGAGGTATGGTCCTGGGTGCCATCTCCAGCATCGCTTTCAGGCGTGCGTCAGGCATCAGAAAGGCCAGCGGGCGGCCCAGCTTGGCGCCCAGCAGCGCCAGTCGGAACCGCCCCGGATAAGGCAGGATTTTTGCCAGAGTCCAACGCAGAAGCCGATCCATCAACGGGCGCTTATACGTCTTTTCAATGTGCTCCCGCGCATGATCCACCAAGTGCATGTAATGCACACCCGATGGGCAGGTCGTCATGCAAGCCAGGCACGACAGGCAGCGGTCGATATGCTTGACCGTTTTTTCGTCGGCATCGCGGCCGGATTCCAGCATATCCTTGATAAGGTAGATCCGGCCTCGCGGGCTATCCAATTCATCGCCCAGCACCTGATAAGTCGGACAGGTCGCGGTGCAGAACCCGCAATGCACGCAAGAGCGCAGGATCTCGTTCGACCGCTTGATCGCCGGATCGGCCAGTTGCGCATCGGTGAATGTCGTCTGCATGGATCAGACCCCCGTCATCGGGTTGAAGAGGCCACGCGGGTCGAACCGCGCCCGGATGCCCGATGTCAGCGTCGCCAAGGCGTCCGGTTCCGGCGGCAGCGCGCCCGGTCCCGTGCCTCGCAGCCGAGTTGCATGGCCGCCGAAATCACCCAGACGCGCGCGCAAGTCGGTGCCTTCGGGCAGGCGCAGCCAGACCAACCCTCCGCCCCAGTCCAGCAACGCCGCCTCCGCCCCGGCACGGGCTACGATATCGGGTGCATGAGACGGGCGAGCAGACACACGCCAGACGTCGCCATCGGTCCCTTCGAAGGCTTTAACATCGCGAATCCATGCCCATCCGGCTTCGACGCCCAGTCCACCTTCCCTGCCCGATCGTCGTTCGACCACCACAGTTCCGAACGACGAGAGAAGCGCTTGCAGCTTTGCCGCGCGGTAGGTGACAGAGCCTTCCAAGCCTTCGATGCGGATCATCGTGACCGGCGTCCCATCGAGACCGACAGGCACATGCGCGGCCCCGTTCACTTCGTACGGCGAGGCGAGCGCCATCGACATGCAGGCGACCGCCCGCGTCACATCGAGTCCTTCAATCAGCAGGGATACGCTGGTCGCAGCAGACGGCAGCACCTTGAAGCTGACTTCCGACAGCACCCCCAGCGATCCGCGCGCACCCGCCACCAGCTTGACCAGATCATAGCCGGTCACGTTCTTCATCACCCGCCCGCCGTTCTTGATCACCGTGCCCTCGCCATCGACGAACCGCACCCCGATCAGCGAATCCCGGCACGCCCCGGCCTGCACACGACGCGGACCCGAAACATTCATCGCCACGGCCCCGCCAATCGTCGGTGTGCCCTTGGTGCCCAGCAGGGCGCGATGATCCATCGGCTCGAACGGCAGACGCTGCCCTTCCTTGGCCAGCGCCTTCTCGACCACCGCCATTGGCGTGCCCGCCCGCGCCACCAGCGTCAGAGCGCCCGGCTCATACAGCGTGATCCCGGTCAAACCGGAGGTGGTCAGCGCTTCTCCATCACCCGGCATATGCCGGGTGCCTCCTCCGCGAACCGCAAGCGGCCCATTCGCCCCCCGCACCATGTCGGCCAGCTGTTCTTCGGTCTCGGGTTTCAGCAAGGCCGCGCCCTCTCTTTGCTTTCGAAATATTCCCGCCGGAGGCTCCGACGGCAGCTTCAGGCCAATTAGACCCGACGGCTTTCGGTCATGGACAGCGGAAACACCTTCGCCGGATTCAACAGCCACTTGGGGTCGAACACGTCCTTGACCCGCAATTGCGCTTCCATGTCGCCCTCGTTGAACTGATGTCCCATAAGCTCGCGCTTTTCGACACCAACGCCGTGCTCTCCGGTCAGGCAGCCGCCGACCTCGACACACAGCTTCAGAATATCCGCCCCCATGTTCTCGCACAGTTCCAGATCGCCCGGCTTGTTGGCGTCGAACAGGATCAGCGGATGCATGTTGCCATCACCGGCGTGGAACACGTTGCCGACATCCAGCCCGTATTTGCCCGACAGCTCGCGGATGCCACGCAAGACGCGCGGCAATTCCGACACCGGGATCGTCCCGTCCAGGCACATGTAATCGTTGATCTGCCCCATGGCGCCGAACGCCGACTTGCGGCCCAGCCAGATGCGCGCGCTTTCGTCCGACGACGTGGAGCGGCGCAGTTCGACCGGGTTGTGGGTGCGGGCGATCTTTTCGATCACCTCCAGCTGTTCGTCGATCTCGTCCTCGGACCCTTCGACCTCCACGATCAACAGGGCTTCGGCGTCCGGATATCCGGCGTGCGCGAAGGCTTCGGTGGCACGGATAACGGGGCGGTCCATGAATTCGATCGCGACAGGCAAGACGCCCGCCTTGATGATATCGGCCACGCAGGCGCCTGCCGTTTCGTTGTCGTCGAAGGCCATCAGCACCGGGCGCGCGCCTTCGGGCTTGGGCAGGATGCGCAGGGTGGCCTCGGTGACGACGCCCAACTGCCCCTCGGAGCCGCAGATGACGCCCAGCAGATCCAACCCGCCCGCATCCATGTGCGCCCCGCCGACCTCAACCACCGTGCCGTCCATCAGCACCATCGTCACGCCCAGCAGATTATTGGTGGTGACACCGTATTTCAGGCAATGCGCCCCGCCGGAGTTCATGCCGATATTGCCGGCGATGGCGCAGGCCAGCTGCGATGACGGGTCGGGGGCGTAGAAAAATCCATCCGCCTCGACCGCGCCGGTGACGGACAGGTTGGTGCGCCCCGTCTGCAATCGGATGATGCGGTCGTCGTAGTCGACCTCCAACACATCGGTCATGCGGGCGACGCCCAGAATGACCGAATCGGCTGTCGGCAGGGTGCCCCCGGCCAGCGATGTGCCCGACCCGCGCGGAACGACGGGGATTTCCATGTCGTGGCAAATCTTGAGGACGGCGGCGACTTCATCGGTTGTGCGGGGCAGAACCACGGCCAGCGGTGGACATCTGTAGGCAGTCAGCGCATCGCATTCATAGGCGCGCGTCTCCTCCGGTTCGTGGATCACGGCGTCGTCGGGCAGGACCTGCAAAAGACGCGTGATCAGGCGGTCCTTCTTGGCGATCGTGAAGGGATCGACGTTCGGCATTTCCATCGCGGCGTCCTCCGGCTGACAACACTGACATCTGAACTGGCATCTGATGATATTGGTAAAATAATATAACCAATTTTGCGGAAGGCAAGGACCAAGGCATTTGATACGAGGGAGGCATGCTGGTTCCCCTCCTCTCCTCGTTCACCCTTCTCGATTTCATAGCCCTCGGGCTGCTTTTGTTCGCGTGGGTCGGAGCAGGGCTGGTGATCGAACATCCCCCGAAATCGCGGGCCTCGGTTACGGTGCTGATGCGACGGTACCGCAGTGACTGGATGACCGAGATGCTGACCCGCAAACCGCGCATCTTCGACGCGACGATTCTGGGCAGCCTGCGTCAGGGCACCACGTTCCTGACGTCGGCGGCGATGATCGCTGTCGGTGGGGTTCTGGCATTGGCCGGACAGCCCCAGACGCTGGATTCGCTGGTCATGGGGGTCGGAATAGAAGGCCATCCGGTGATCTTCTGGCAGACCAAGCTGGGTGTGGTCGCGCTGTTGCTGATGCATGCGGTGTTCAAGTTCATCTGGTCGAACCGCCTGTTCGGATATTGCGCGGTGGTCATGGCATCAGTGCCCAACGAAGTCGAAGACCCCCGCGCCATTCCGCGCGCCCGTCAGGCCGCCGAAATCAACATTCGGGCGGCGACGAACTTCAATCGCGGGCTGCGGTCGGTCTATTTCGCGCTGGCCGGGCTGGCGTGGATCCTGGGGCCCTGGGGTCTGATGCTGGCCGTGGCCGTGACCGGATGGAGCGTTCTGTCGCGGGAATTCGCCTCGACCTCGCGCGGCGTGTTGCTCGAGGATTGACGGCATGCGGCTGGCGTCTTTCTGTCCGACACGCGCGTCACGAAAGCGTGCCTCGACACGACCCCGGCAAATACCCCAGAAAAGTGTCATGCGCATCCTGTTCTCCTTCGTCCTGTTGCTGGTTACGCCCGCGCTGGCCGATCTGCCGATAGTCGAAGATGCCGTCGCCGCGCAGGCGCGGGACAACTGGACCTTTGCCGTGACCGTCCGTCACGCCGATACCGGATGGGAACATTATGCCGATGGCTGGACTGTTTCCGCTCCGGATGGAACGGAACTGGGCTATCGCAAGCTTGTGCATCCGCACGAGACCGAACAGCCGTTCACCCGTTCGCTGTCAGGCGTGGATGTCCCCGAGGATGTGGCGCAGGTGACGGTCCGCGCTCACGACAACGTTCATGGTTGGGGCGAAGATTACGTTCTGGACCTGCGCTGACCGCATTCAGGCCGGGCGTTTCGGCAGATCGAGCCACAGGTTTCCGTCGCGGTAGCCACCCCGCGCCAGATGCTCGGACGTCTTTACTTCGGGAAAATCCTCCGCCCAGTCGCGATAGCGGTCGTTGGTGACGACGAAGGCCCCCATGTCCCGCGCCGCAGTCAGGATCTTGCGGTCGGCAGGTTCGCCCTTGTTGACGACCATCACGCGGTCTTCCGGCAGGCCCAGCGTCTGGGACAACCATCCGTCATGGCGATAACGGCCTGACAGAAGGTATCCGGCGTTGGCATCGAAAACGACACCGGGTGTGAAGCCTTGTGCGGTCAGGCAGGCAAGAACTTCCTTCACCGGGTCGATATGGGGCGTTCCATCCTTCCAGTGCATTACGTTGGAGCCATCCAGCACAACCCAATCGGCCTTTGTATTCGCCCGATTTCGACGGACTTGTTGCACAAGCAGGAACAGGGCCGCCAAGGCGGTGGGCCCGGCCAGTAGCAAAAGGTCGGACCAGCCGGGAGCCACGAAGGCGACGGCGATTCCGACGAGCGAGACGAACGCGATGAGGATCAGAAAAAGTATCGGAAACCCCGGATATTGTCAGGCCGAATGAGCGCCGTCGGCCAGCGATTTCACATAGGCCAGAACGTCTTGCACGCTGTCGCCTTTGGCAATGCGGTCGACGATGGCCGAGCCTACGACGCAGCCGTCGGCGACCGCGGCAATATCGCGGGAGGCGTCGGGCGTCCTGATGCCGAAGCCAACGATGATCGGCAGGTCGGTCGATTGCTTGATACGTGCGACCTCGGGTCCGACCTTGGCGGCGTCCGCCACACCCGATCCGGTGATGCCGGTGATCGAGACATAATAGACGAAGCCGGACGTATTCTGCAGCACCTTCGGCAGACGCTTTTCATCGGTCGTGGGCGTGGCAAGACGGATGAAGTTCAGGCCCGCGGCCTGCGCCGGAATGCAGAGTTCGCTATCCTCCTCGGGGGGCAGATCGACGATGATCAACCCATCGATCCCGGCCTCCCGAGCATCGGCCAGAAACCGGTCTACGCCCCGTGAATAGATCGGATTATAGTATCCCATCAACACGATAGGGGTCGTGGTGTCGCCTTTGCGAAAGGCCCGCACGATGTCCAGCGTGCCTTGCAGGGTCATGCCACCTTCCAGCGCGCGCTGACCGGCCAGCTGGATCGTCGGACCGTCTGCCATGGGGTCGGTGAAGGGCAGGCCCAGTTCGATGATGTCGACGCCTGCACCGGGGAGGCCCCTGACGATTTCGGTCGTGGTCGCCGCGTCGGGATCGCCGGCCATGACGTAGGTCACGAAGGCCTTGCGGTTTTCGGCGGACAGGCGGGCGAAGGTGTCGTCTATGCGGGTCATGCGGCCTCTTTCTGCTGGCTCCGGAGTGCGACAGGCGGGTCCTGAGGTCAATCGCCTTGGCGCGCGGCATGCGGCAAAAAACCGGTACGGATGGACGGGTGATCCACGGGTGATTTACGGGTGATCTGCGTCGGAGGCAGTTTCGGGTCCGCGCGCGCTCTGCATCAGTCGCAGTTTACCATCCAGTCGACGCCGAAACGATCGGTTCCCATGCCGAAACCCCGCGCCCAGAAGGTCGGCGCGAAAGGCATCATCTGGCTGCCGTCGCGGGTGAGGGCCGTGAAGATCCGCTCTGCCTCCGCCAGATCGGCCAGGGCCAGTTGCAGCGAATAGCCGGAGTGGCCACCCTTGGGTGCCTGCATCCCGTCGGAGCCCATGAGCGTCCGGTCCCCGATCCGAAGTTCCATGTTGGCGATGAGATCGAGACGATCTTCGGGTACTATCGAATGATCGGGCATGTCGCGGAATCGCATCCTGGACACGACAGTCCCGCCCAGCGCGTCGGCATAGAATGTCATCGCCGCCTCGCAGGTGCCGTCGAAATGAAGATAGGTGTTGAGCTGCATGTCCGGTCCTCCCCGCCCGTGGCCGTCGACAAAACATGCCACAGGACTGGAACAAAAGCACCGCCCGACCCATTTGCATGGCATGAACTATATTCTCGCCATCCTGCTGCCGCCTCTGTCGATCCTTCTGGCCGGTCGCCCGATCCTCGGGGTCATCACCTTCCTGATCTGGATTCCCGCCTTGTTCTTTTCAGGCGGGCTTACCCACCCGATGTTTATCCTGCTGGCGTGGTTCGTCATTTTCGAGCGTCGCAACAAGCGGGCGTGATTGGCGGAGGGCAGGTCCGAGAGATTTCGTTTGCCACGGAAGGTCGTCCGTTAGTTACCGATATAATGTTCGCTGTGCGGACATAGTGTGAGTTCTCTGCAAAAGCACCAATTTCCGCTTTCGGGGAACCGTTCAACAAACGGTCCTTTTTGGAAGGCTGCGCTCGCTTCCTAACTTATGATTACGAAACAGTTAGTTTCTTGGTCTTCGGATTGTAGATGGCGTCCATACTCACCAAATTCAGTTAACTGACATTGTGAAATTGGAGGACTAAAAAATGGGAAAAGGTCAAGGTAACGGTGGTGGCTGGCCAAGTCAGACAGGAAACCCATCTGGAGGCGGCCGTTCAAACGGATCGTCCAGCGGGGGCAAAGGTAAGTAATACTCTTATGGCTACCCATTTTTTGGGTAGTCTTTCAATTATGAACCGAGAGGCTTTTTTATTCACATAACGGGCGGCAGGAGATGACGATGACAAAGAAAAGTAACTTTATAGACAAAGAACGTGCCGCATGGCACGATGACCGCCGCCACAAAAGCCAAGGCGATGCAGACGCAGGAATTTTTTCCGTGAGTGGCAATACCTGTATTCATTGCGGCACTCCCCTTGGGCGTGATATTCCTGACGGCTACGAAGCCGCGCTATGTGATGCCTGCGACTAAGTCGCGCTCGCTTAGAATTCTATAGTCTAAATGCTCCAAAAACCCTCGTTTTTGGAAGGCTGGAAAAGGCCTGTTTTCCGCCGCCACAAACCCCGTTCAAAACCCAAACAGTTGTTGAAGGCTTTTGCCTCTCCTGCGTTAGCGGGCATTCGTGCATCACGCAGCATCACGCAGCATCAGTCACTCTGGGCTCCCAGCGGCCATTTCAGTCGATCCGGCAGACGTGCCTTCATTCCCAATCGAAGCTGCCGCCCGGTCTCGAAAATGCGCCACCTTGCCGTGCCGCGCGCCGCGACGTAGACGGACGGCGATCAGCGCAAGGGGTGAGAACATGGGTTTCAAGATGGGCATCGTGGGTCTGCCGAATGTCGGCAAGTCGACCCTGTTCAATGCGCTGACGAAAACCGCCGCTGCGCAGGCCGCGAATTTTCCTTTTTGCACCATTGAGCCGAACGTGGGTGACGTGGCCGTTCCCGATGCGCGGCTGGACAAGCTGGCGGCGATTGCCGGATCGAAGCAGATCATCCCGACGCGCATGACCTTCGTGGACATTGCCGGGCTGGTGAAGGGCGCGAGCAAGGGCGAGGGGCTGGGCAATCAGTTTCTGGCCAATATCCGCGAAACCGATGCCATCGCCCACGTTCTGCGGTGTTTCGAGGACGGTGATGTCACGCATGTCGAAGATCGGGTGAATCCGGTCGAGGATGCCGAGATCATCGAGACCGAACTGATGATCGCCGATATGGAGAGCATCGAGAAACGCCTTCAGGGCCTGTCGCGCAAAGTGCGTGGCGGCGAGAAGGAGGCGGTCGAACAGGAACGCCTGCTGAAGGCGGCACTGGCCGTGTTGAACGACGGCAAGCCCGCGCGAACCGTCGATGTGGCGGCCGACGACCGCAGGACGTGGAACATGCTGCAACTGCTGACCGCGAAGCCGATCCTGTATGTGTGCAACGTGGACGAGGGATCGGCGGCGACGGGCAACGCGTTCTCGGACGCCGTGGCCGGGATGGCCGCCGCGCAGGGCGCGTCGACCGTGGTCATCAGCGCCCAGATCGAGGAAGAAATCGCGCAACTGTCCGACGAGGAGGCGACCGAATTCCTGTCCGAGATGGGGCTGGAGGAGCCGGGGCTGGATCGTCTGATCCAAGCCGGATACGAGCTTCTGTCGCTGGAGACGTATTTCACCGTCGGCCCGAAAGAGGCCCGCGCCTGGACGATCCGGCACGGCACCAGCGCGCCAAAGGCGGCGGGGGTGATCCACGGGGATTTCGAAAAGGGGTTCATCCGGGCCGAAACCATCGCCTACGACGATTTCGTGACGCTGGGCGGTGAGCAGCCGGCCAAGGAGGCGGGCAAGATGCGCGCCGAGGGCAAGGCCTATACCGTCAAGGACGGCGATGTGCTGCACTTCCTGTTCAACACCTGACCGGACGGGGCGGCAGGCGCGCGAATCCTTTCCGCCGTTTGCACTGATCTGCCCCGAGTTCGGTGGCGGATCGAAGGCCGTCCCGCCGGACGGCTTGGAATGTCCAAGACGCCCCCCCGATTCCGGGACCGCGCCGCAACGGTCGGCATGGGAAAGCCCCGCACACAGGGTTGTGAACTTGAGAAACGGCCAAATTTATGGGCGAGTGCGTTATGTAACTGAATGAGCACCCATGCTTCGTTCCGGAAAGAGTTTGCTGAAGGAGATTTCACGATGGACAGACGTCAACTGATCTTGGGAGGGGCCGCCCTTTCGCTGTTCGGAAGTAGCGCGGTCATGGCCCAGGGCCTGCGCCCCGAATTCATGCCGGTCGAGGTTGCCATCCGCCCCGATATCGCCCCGAACGAAATCCACGTGGTGCCCGACAGTTTCATGTTGTTCTGGACGATGCCCGGCGGTCGCGCGATGCGCTATATGGTCGGCGTCGGACGTCCGGGTCTGTACGAGCCTGGTGAATTCTATGTCGGTGCCAAGAAGGAATGGCCAAGCTGGACGCCTACGCCCTCGATGATCCGCCGCGAACCGGAGGTCTATGCGAAATACGCGGACGGCGTCCCCGGAGGCATCAACAACCCGCTGGGCGCGCGTGCCCTTTATCTGTTCACGCCAACCCGTGGCGACACCTATCTGCGTATTCACGGCACCAATGCGCCGAACACGATCGGCACGGCGGTATCGAATGGCTGTGCCCGGCTGGTAAACGATCAGATCGAGGAGCTTTACGCCAAAGTGCCGATGAAATCGCGCGTCGTGCTGTATCCGAAATCCGCCTGACATGATGGACAGGCGCGGTTTTTGGCTGCGCTGACCTTATGTAAAAATCGTCGCTCTCACCTGTGAACCGGGTGAGAGCGTTCTGCTGTCTGCCCCGAGCAATCTCCGTAATGCGGCGATCACCGCTCCAAGGCAGCGCAACGTCGCAAGCCCGCTTTCGGGCCGTATGAACCGATCCCGAGGGCGCGGGATCACCTGCACACCGTCGCTCGAAAGGCCGGGGCCTGACACCCCGGTCAGCGGATGCGTTCTGCGGACAGGGCGATGGCCTTCTGATAGACTGTCGCAGCGTTCCATTCGTCCAGCACGCGGAAGTTCGCGGTTCCCTCCTGGAAGGACTGCCCCGGTTGCCAGCCCTTCTGCCGCAGATAATTTGCAGTCGAGGCCATGGCGTCGGGCATGGTGTATAAATCGACCCGTCCGTCACCGTCGCCGTCCTGCCCGTAGCGCAGGGCGTTGCCGGGAAGAAACTGGGTGTGTCCCAACTCGCCGTGGGCCGCGCCGTTCTGGCTGGGCGACAACATGCCGCGATCTACCATCTGCAATGCCGCGAGCGCGTGTGGCGTGAAAAAATCGCTGCGGCGGCAATCATAGGCGACCGTCAGAATCGAGGAGACGACGTTCTCGGAGCCCATGTTCCGTCCGAAGCCGGTCTCCATCCCGTGGATCGCGAGAAGCACACCGGCGGGCACGCCATAGCGTTGTTCCAGCGACTGGAAGAATGCGCGGTTCTGGTTCAGGCGACGGGTCGCCTGTGCGGCGAAACTGTCGAGCGAGCCGAGACGAATGCGGATGAAATCGTCAAGCGCATATTTCACGCCCTTCTGGTTGCGGTCGGCGGCAATAGTGCGGGTGGCGTAACGCGCACCGGCCAGCGCGTTCAGGCCGGGTTGCTGAATTCCGGCGGCGGCGGCTTCCTGTGCGAACTGGCTTTTCCAGCGCTCAAACCCACTCGCGTCGTTGCCGCATGGGGCGGACAGAGCGGGGGATGCGATAAATGCGGCGAATACGGCTGCAATACGAAATACGGACTTGGGGAACATCGAAAACTCCTGACTCGATCGGCGGCTTCTGGCTGAAGCTAACACGCCGGGGCAGCGCGGCAATGATTTGCGTTCGCTATTAGATATCGACGGCAATCCTGCTCAAGGCCTCCATGTCCAGTGCGGCGGCCAGATGATCGGCCAGCGCGTCCAGCGTCGTCTCGACCCCGTTGCCGTATTGCGTCGGCGCGCCGGTGGCGCCCAGTCGCGCAAGATAGGCGGCGCGGAAGGCATCGCCCGCGAACAGACCGTGCAGATAACAGCCGCGCACACGTCCATCGCCGCTGGCGGCACCGACCGCCACGCCATCGCGCCGCAGCCAGCCACGGTCGGCGTCCGGACCGGTCGTGACGCCCAGATGGATTTCATAGCCGTCGACACGCGTTCCGCTGTCGATATCGGTGGCTGTGACGCGGGCCAGATGTTTGCGCGGCTGCATGATCGTGGCGACGTCCAGAAGGCCCAGTCCCGCGATTTCGCCCGGCGCACCCTCCAGTCCGTCCGGGTCGGCGATGGTGCGGCCCAGCATCTGATAGCCGCCACAGATTCCCAGAACATGTCCGCCGCGCCGGTGATGCGACGCAAGATCGATATCCCAGCCGTTGGCGCGAAAGCTGGCCAGATCGGCGATGGTGGATTTGCTGCCGGGGATCAGGATCAGGTCGCAGACGGGCAGGGGGCGGCCCGGCGCGATCACCTCGACCGACAGCGCGGAATCGGCGGAGAGCGGGTCCAGGTCATCGAAGTTGGCGATCCGGTTCAGACACGGCACGGCGATGCGGAAGGGCGCATCGCGCCGTGACGACCGGATATCCATGATGTCTTCCGCCGGAAGCCGCCATGCGTCTGCGAACCACGGCACCGTGCCCAGCGCGGTCCAGCCGGTGCGCGCGGCTATCTGACGGGTGCCGTCGTCGAACAGGGTCACGTCGCCCCGGAATTTGTTGACGAGGAATCCCTTGATCCGGTCGGAGTCGCCTGCGTCCAGCACTGCCCTGGTGCCGACCAGTTGCGCGATCACACCGCCCCGGTCGATGTCACCCACCAGCACCACCGGCACGCCAGCGGCCTGGGCGAAGCCCATGTTGGCGATGTCGCCCGCGCGCAGGTTGATCTCGGCCGGGCTGCCCGCGCCCTCGACGACGATCAGGTCGCAGTCCCGCGCCAGACGTCGAAAACTGTCGAGACAGGCGGCCAGCAGTTGCGGCTTGAGCGCCGCATAATCCCGCGCGCGCACCGTCGCCAGTCGCTGGCCCTGCACGATCACCTGACTGCCGGTATCGGTTTCAGGCTTGAGCAACACCGGGTTCATATCGACCACAGGTTCGACCCCGCAGGCCATCGCCTGCAACGCCTGCGCCCGCCCTATTTCGCCGCCATCGGCGGTAACGGCGGCATTGTTGGACATGTTCTGCGGCTTGAAGGGACGCACGCGCAGACCCTGCCGCGCGAAGTGACGACAGATTCCTGCGACCAGCATCGATTTCCCGACGTTGGACCCCGCGCCCTGTATCATGATCGCCCGCGCCATCCTCCGCCGCCCGCGCGGGTCAGGTCTTGGGCCGGGCGACGTCCCGCACGGCTTTGGCCACCGGATCGCCGATGATTTCCGGATGCAGCGTGACGGGAAACCCCGCTTCCTCCATCAAACTGTTCGAGGCGGTTTCGATCCGCTCCTCGAGCGCGGTCATGAACGTGGGACGGTCCAGGCCGGCGGGAATCGGGTCCAGAAACTCGACCACACCCACGCCCTGCTTTCGCAGCAATCCGCGTTTGGGCCAGAAGAGTCCGACATTGGTAGCGACCGGATAACAGGGCTGGCCCAGTATCTCGTACATTGCGAAGGTGCCGACCTTGTAGGGTCGCACTGCACCCGGCGCGACGCGCGTGCCCTGCGGATAGATCATCAACTGGCCATCCTTGCGCTTGCCCGAGCGTATCTCGGTCAGCATCAACTTGATCGCTTCGGTCCGCTTGCCCCTGTGAACCGGGATGCAGCCCAGCCGCAGCGCATACTGTCCAAGGACGGGCGCGTACCGCAGCACGGATTTCATCACGAAGAACCCGCGCGGGATCGACGCCCAGATCAAGATGATATCCAGAAAGCTCTGGTGCTTGGCGGCAAGCAGGGCCGGACCGACGGGCGGCGTGCCGCGGACTTCCGTCTTCAGGCCCACGAAGACACGCAACATCCAAAGCGTATGGCGGGCATAGATGTCGCAGGCCGCCCGCGCCCCGGCGGGCGACAAAATCGCCCAGGGCGCATAGATCAGGCCAATCACCCCCATCCAGACGTACATGGCGATGTTGAAGAACAGAGATCGGATATATTGCATGCTGGCTGTCCTAGCAGGTCGCGCGGTTACTCGAAACGGGCGAGTGCGCGAAACGCCGCACTGCGGGTGGCCAGGAAGGCGACACCGCCCGCAAAGATCGGAATCAGCGGCAGCAGCAACCATCCGGCCCCCTGAAACCCCAGGCCTGTCAGAAACCCGCCCGCCGCGTCCGCCGCAGGCAGGAAGGCCACGGCCAGCCCGCCGGAGGCGGCACCCAGGGTCGCGCCCAGGGCCGCGCGCAGCGTGAACCGGCGCGTGAAGGCGCGGGCCACATAGACGTCGCGCGCGCCGACCAGACGTAACACGCGGATTACCTGCCGGTTCGCCGCCAGCGCCGATTGTGCCGCCAGCGTGACCATTGCCGCCAACGTGCCCGCGATCAGTGCAAGCGCGGTCCAGCCCAGGGCGCGCAGGCGGTCGGCGGCGGCCACCAGCGGTTCGCGCCAACGGGTGTGGTCGTCATAGACCGCGCCCGGCACTTCGGCCGTCAGGCGCAGGCGCAGGCCTTCTGCGTCCAGACTGCCATCGCTTGTCACCTCGATCAGGCGGGGCAGCGGAATGGTATCCAGCGGCAGGTCGGGGCCCAGCCACGGCTCCAGCAGGGCGGCCTGTTCGGCGGGGTCCAGCGCGCGTGCGTCGGCGATGCCGGGGGTCGTCACCAGGATGGCCATGACGGCTTCGACCTGCGCGTCGGCCTGTTCGGCAGGCGCGGAAACGCGGATGGTCGAGGCCTGCGCCAGACTGTCGCCCCAGCGCTCTGCCAGCCGCCCGGTGGCCAGTGACAACGCCAGCGCGAAGACCGCCAGAAATGCCATCGCCCCCGAGGTCAGCACGGTCAGCCAGACGGTGTGACCCGTCGGCGGCACGACCCGGTCGGCCTGGCGATCGCCCCACATCGCGTCCAGAAGGGCCTGCAGACGCCTCACAACTCGGTTCCCGCCGACAGCGTGCCGCCCGCCAGCCGCAGGACACGGGCCGTGACCTGCGCCTTCGCCGCCCGTATCAGGGCCAGGTCGTGGGTCGCGACCAGCACGGTTTTGCCCATGCGGTTCAACTCGGCCAGCAGCGACAGAAGGCGTTTCGACATGTCCCAGTCGATGTTGCCCGTGGGTTCGTCCGCGATGATGACATCCGGATCCATGATGATCGCGCGGGCCAATGCGGCACGCTGGCGCTCGCCGCCGGACAGTTCCGGTGGCAGGGCATTGGCGCGCCGGGACAGACCGACCCAACCCAGAAGCTGTTCCAGGTTAGCGGCCTCGACGGCCACATCCCGGCCCGCGACGGTCAGCGGCAGGGCGACGTTCTCGTGGATCGACAGATGGTCGATAAACTGGCAATCCTGATGCACGACGCCGATCCGCCGCCGCATCCGCGCCAGTGCGTCCCGGTCCATGCGGCGGCTGTCGCGCCCGTCGATCGTCACCGCACCCGCCGTGGGTTTCAGATCGCCATAGCACAGCTTGAGGAGAGTCGTCTTGCCCGCGCCGGAAGGGCCGGTCAGAAAATGGAACGATCCCGGCGTCAGCTCAAGGTCCAGCCCGGACAGAAGATTGCCACCGCCATAGGAATATCCGACCCCCCGAAGCTCGATCACCTGGTTATGCCCCTACGCTTGTTTCGGGTCTGTTTCATCGCCCGATCCCGCTTCGGGTCCTTCTGCCTCAGCCATCATTTCGACGCAATCTCTGCCAATCCTTGCGTTCAGGTCACATCGAAGGTCCCAGGCAGGCCGTCAGGGTTGACAGAACGGAGTCAATGAGGCGCGGTAGGCGAAATTGTCAACCATGCACGACAAAGGACGAGAACTTCCGGCCCATGCGCATCACCTGTCCGAATTGCAACGCTCAGTACGAAGTCGGCGACGACATGATCCCTTCAGAGGGACGTGACGTGCAATGTTCGAACTGTGGAACCACGTGGTTTCAGGAAGGCCGCCCCCGTGCTGCGACTGCGGTCGAGGCGCGTGCCGTCCGCCGTCCGGGCCGCAAGGAGCCGAAGGTCGATGAAACTGCGCAGGACGCGGCAACCGAAGCATCGGACAACGATACACCCGATGACCAGACCGAAGTCGCACCTGTTTTCCCGTCGCGCCATCGCCGTCCGACGATCGACGATGAAACCCTTGATGTCCTGCGCAAGGAGCGGGAGCGGGAAGACAGCCTGCGCACGGACACTCGCGCCTCCGCGCCTGTCACCTCGGACGAGCCGGCCACCGAACCCGACCCGCGTGAACAGGCCGCGGCCGAGCGTGCGCGCATGGCCGCCGCTGCAACGCTGGCCCGCGCCCGCGATGCCGACGTCGCACCCTCGCTGGAGGACGATTTCGACGACGAAAATTTCGACGATGAAAATGATCCGGACTCGGCCCCCCCGCCGCCGGAAGACGACGATGTCAGCAACGCCATCGCAGCCACTTTGCGCGATGCCTCCGCGACCGAGGACGAGGCGGAGGACGAGACGCCATTCCCGGTGGCCCGGTCCGGCGCTGTTCCATCCGAGGCCAAGTCGGCGCGGCGCGAGCTGTTGCCCGATATCGAGGAGATCAACTCGTCCCTGCGACCGGACGAGCGCGCCGCCGAAGCCGAGGCCGAGGCCAATGGCGGGGTCGATGACAGCCCGGCCGAGATGCGCCGCAGCAGTGGGTTCCGCATCGGTTTTCTGGTGATTGCCGCCAGTATCGCGATTGCCGTCGGTGTCTATGTCTTTGCCGGACCGATCGCCGAGATGGTGCCGCAGGCCGGTGACGCGCTGGCCCGCTATGTCGCCTGGGTGGATGCCCAGCGGATCGCCCTTGCCGCCGCAGCCGAGGCGCTGACCGCCCGGATCACGCCGGAAAGCTGATCGCGCACCGCTTGAACCGTCAGAAGCGTTCCAGCAGCCGTTTCAGATAGTCGAGTTCCACCTTGGGCCGGTCGCGTTGCCCCGACCGGCGCCGGATTTCGTCCATCAGATCGCGGGCGCGGCGGGCGGCATCCGGGCCTTTGCCCAGGCTTTCCTGCGATCCCAATTGCCCGCCCTGACCCGATTGCCGTCCCAGCGGATCGCGGTTCAGGCCACGTCCGTCGCGACCTCCGGCCTCGCCCCGTTGCTGGTTCTCGATGCCCTGTGGACGGTCGCCCGCCAAGGCGCGGCCCAGTTCCTGCATTCCATCGCGCAGGGCATCCATCGCGCGGGCCTGATCGTCCAGTGCGCCGCCGAGGTTGCCATCCGCCAGATCGCGCTCGGCGTCCTGCATCGCGCCTTCCGCACGGCCAAGGGCTTCGCGGGCGGCATCGCCGGCCTCCGATCCTGCACCCGGCAGGTTCCGGCGCAGTGTCTCCAGACCTTGCCGCAGGGTTTCCTGACGTCGGGCCAGGCTTTGGGCATCGTTGCCACCCTCGCCATTCTCGCCGCGGCCGTCGGGTCGCTGGCCTTGCTGGTTCCCCTGCTGGCCTTGTCCATCCTGGCCTTGCTGGCCCTCTCCGGGCTGCCCTTGCTGACCGGGTTGTCCCTGCTGGCCGTCCTGACCCTGCTGCCCCTGTTCGCCGGGCCTGCCGAACTGTTCCTGCAACTGGCGGAAGGCTTCGTCGCTCAGGTCCTGTTGTTCGCGCAACTGGTCGCGCAGTTGGTCCATCGCCTGTTCGCCTTCGCCGGGCTGGCCCTGACCGCTGCCCTGGCCTTGGGTGACCTGCATGTTCTCCATCATGTCCTGAAGCTGGCGCAGCAATTCCTGCGCCTCGGCGGTGCGGCCCTGCTGCATCAACTCCTCGATACGACGCATCATCTCGTCCAGCATGTCGGGCGTGATTTCCTGGGTATCGCCTTGCGCCTGCTGCTGTTGCTGGCCCTGTTGACCCTGCTGCTGTGCAAGCTGACGGGTGTAGTCGTCCATCGCGCGGCGCATTTCGGCCATCAGACGCTCGATCTCCTCGGGGGATGCGCCCTGACGAATTGCCTGGGCCAGCCGTTCCTGCGCCTCGCGAAGGCGTTCCAGCGCGCTGTCGAGCGATCCATCCTCTATCCGGGTGGCGGCCTGCCACAGCATCTCGGCAATTTCGTCCCGCTGTTCCAGCGTCAGGGGGCCCTGATCCAGACGCCGGATCGCCATGCGCGTAATCAGATAAGCTGTCGGCGCATTCCACGTGCCGTCTGCCTTCCAGGTGATCGCGCGCAACAGACGGGCGACCCGGACACGGTTGGCGCGCGACCAGTTCAGATCGCGCCGTTGTTCTATCAGGGCGCTGGCGATGGGGTCATAGAATGCGCGCCCCGGCAGGATCATCCGCGCCTCGGCGGTGCCATCCTGACCGGCGGCATCTGTCGCGCTCAGCGTCACGATAACGGGCATTCCGGCCAATGGGTTCTGCGTCAGATCGGCGCGAAACACTTCGGTGAAATCGCTGCGGTCGCCTGCAATCGGCAAGGCCATGTCCAGAACGTGCGGCTGTCTCGGTTCCGGTTCGACCTCCAGTCCATAGCGGCGGTCAGTGCCGTCCGCATCCAGGGCAATGGTGATCTCCGCAGCCGTCACGCCGTAATCGTCGGCGGCGCGCCACGGCAGCGTTACCTGATCGGGGAATTCGAACGCAGCATCGCCATCCGGCGCAACGGTCGGTGCGGTGTCGGGCGAAGCGGTCAGCGTCCAGACCGGCGCGCCCTGGGCGCCGTCGATGGCAACCGTTCCCGATTGCACGACGGTAAAGTCCTGCAGCGGCTCGCCCGGTGTGGTGGCATTGCGGCCCGAAACGGTTTCGGTAACCGACAGCGCCCCTGTCTCGCCATAGAGGCGCAGGACGACGCGCGTGCCCTCGGGCACATCCACCGTGCCCGGCTCGATCTCGTTGAGGTAGAGCGATGGCAGGCCGGTGTAACGCGGTGGCTCCAGCCATCCTTCCCACGCGGGGCCGGTGGCAACCTGTCCGCCGATGCCGGGCAGGGCGGGGACTTCGGGCACCCGCCAGAGGGTGCCGAACAACAGGCCGATGGCGGCCAGCAACACCGCCATGTAGCGCAGCGCATAAGGGTCGCGGCGTGCCACCCGCAGATCGCCGGGCACCGCTTTCGCACCCGACAACCGCGCGGCCATGCGGCGTCGATGCGCGGCCCAGACGGCGGAGGACCCGGCGTCGCCGGACCCGATCGCCAGATCGTCGTCCAACGTCGCAAGCGGCCGACCGGGCAACGTTTCGTCCAGGCGGGCGCGCGCTTCGGCCTGGGTCGGGGCGCGGAACCCCCGCATCCCGATCACGACCAGAACCAGCGCCAGGATCGCCAGTGCCCCGATCAGGCTGAATTCCCAGAGTGGCCCGGCCAGGCCCGACGCCCAGACGGCGACCGCAGCGAGCACTGCCGTCCACGCGGGCCAGAAGGCCTGCGTGATGCGTTCGGCCCACAGGCCGATACGGGTCAGCGCGATGGCGCGCGCGATAGGTGGCTGTCGGTCGGTCAAACGGCTGTCCCCGCTGGCATGCCTGTGCTTCAAACTAGGGTCATTCGAGCCAATGGGGAACCATATCGCGCGAAATCATCTCGTCAAAGGTCGGGCGCGGGCGGATCACCGCGTATTGATCGCCCTGCACCAGCACCTCCGGCACCAGCGGACGGGAGTTGTATTCGCTTGCCATCACCGCACCGTAAGCACCCGCTGACCGAAAGGCGATCAGGTCGCCCGGAGCCACTGGCGGCATATGGCGGGCCTTAGCGAACGTATCGCCGGTCTCGCAGATCGGGCCGACGATATCGAAGGCCTGCTGATCCGCACCGGGGGCGGGCTCGATGACAGGCACAATGTCGTGGTGCGCGCCATACATCGCGGGGCGGATCAGGTCGTTCATCGCGGCATCCACGATCAGGAAGTCGCGGCCCTCGCCGTGTTTCACGAAGATCGTTTCGGTCAGCAGGATGCCCGCATTTCCCGCGATCAGGCGGCCCGGCTCGATCTCGATTTCACATCCCAGATGGCCGACTTCCTCGCGGATGACCCGCCCGTATTCCAGCGGCACAGGCGGCGCGAGGTTCGAGCGGGCGTAGGGAATGCCGAGGCCGCCGCCAAGGTCGAGACGTTCGATGGCATGGCCATCGGCGCGCAGGACTTCGGTCAGGTCCGCGACCTTGCGATAGGCCAGCCGGAAAGGTTCGAGGTCGGTCAGTTGCGAGCCGATATGGACGTCGATGCCGATGACGCGCAGTCCGGGCAGAGTGGCGATTTCGGCATAGACCGCGCGCGCGCGGCTGATCGGGATGCCGAATTTGTTGTCGGATTTGCCGGTCGCGATCTTCTCGTGCGTCCTGGCGTCGACATCGGGGTTCACGCGGACGGTGACGGGCACCTCGACGCCCAGTTCGCTGGCGACGCGCGACAGCAAGCGCATCTCCGGTTCGCTCTCCAGATTGATCTGACGGACCCCTTCGCGCAGGACGTGGCGCATCTCGGCTGCGGTCTTGCCGACGCCGGAAAACACGATCCGGTCCGGCGGGATACCTGCGGCACGGGCGCGGCGGTATTCGCCTTCGGACACGACATCCATCCCCGCGCCTGCGTCGCCCAGCAGCTTGAGGATGGCGACGTTGCTGGCGGCCTTGACGGCATAGCAGACCAGATGCGGACCCCAGGCCAGCGCCTCGTCGAACAGACGGAAATGCCGCAGCAGGGTCGCGGCGGAATAGACGTAGGCAGGCGTGCCGACAGTGCGCGCAATCTCGGACAGGGGGACATCTTCGGCGTGAAGTATGCCGTCGCGATACAGGAAATGATCCATCAGCGGCTCCGCAAAAACAGGTAGAGCGGCAGGCCCAGCGAGACCCCCACCAGATAGGTCGCCGGGATCGCGATCAGACCCGGCCAGTCGCGTTTGCGCGTGCAGTCCCAGACGATCCAGATCGTCAGCGTGACGGCGGCGACGGTCAGATCCCAGACCAGACCGGACGAGGCGGCATTCGCGTGCCAGGCGTCGACCATCAAGCCGATGTCCCAGCCGTTTTCAGCGAACCATTTCAGGAAATAGCGAAACGGCAGGATCACCCCCGCCACGCAGAGGATGAGCCAGAGGATGCGGATCGGGGACATGGGCGGCTCCTGCTTAGGGTCGCGCCTCTTTAGCCAAGGTCGGCGCGGGTGGAAACTGGCGGAGCCTCCGGCAGGAATATTTCCGGAGCAAAGAGACCGGGAAGGCATGACCGGAGCAGCGCGATATGATGTTGCGTCACGATTGACCCTAGGGAGCGCCGTGGCCATACCAAGTCAGATTTTGCACGAGCCTTGAGAAGGAACCGCCCATGTCCGATGCGATCGAACGCGAAGCGATGGAATACGATGTGGTTATCGTCGGCGCGGGTCCGGCGGGCCTGTCGGCGGCAATCCGGCTCAAGCAGCTGGACGCGGACCTGTCGGTGGTCGTGCTGGAAAAAGGATCCGAAGTCGGGGCGCACATCCTGTCGGGGGCGGTGCTGGACCCGGTCGGTCTTGATGCGCTGATCCCCGACTGGAAAGACAAGGGCGCGCCGGTGAACGTTCCGGTCACATCCGACAGTTTTTTCGTTCTGGGCGAAGGCGGGCGCATGCGCGTTCCGAACGCCGCGATGCCGCCGCTGATGTCGAACCACGGCAATTATGTCGTGTCGATGGGCAATGTCTGCCGCTGGATGGCCGAACAGGCCGAGGAGATTGGCGTCGAAGTGTTTCCGGGCATGTCGTGTTCCGAAATTGTCTGGGATGGCGACAGGATGAAGGGTGTCGTCGCGGGCGAATTCGGGCGTAATTCCGACGGCACGCCGGGCCCGTCGTACGAGCCGGGGATGGAACTGCACGGCAAATACGTCATGCTGGCCGAAGGCGTGCGCGGCAGCCTGTCCAAGCAGGTTATCGCCCGGCACAATTTGGACGCCGAGTCGGACGTGCAGAAATACGGTCTCGGCATGAAGGAAATCTGGGAGATCGATCCGGCAAAGCATCAACCCGGCAAGGTGGTCCATACGATGGGTTGGCCGCTGGGCAAGAATGCGGGTGGCGGAAGCTTTATCTACCACATTGACAACAATCAGGTTTATGTCGGTTTTGTCGTCCACCTGAATTACAAGAACCCCTATGTGTTCCCCTATATGGAGTTCCAGCGCTTCAAGCATCACCCGATGGTGGCGGAACTGTTGGAAGGCGGAAAGCGCGTGGCTTACGGCGCGCGGGCAATCACCGAAGGCGGTTGGCAGTCGCTGCCCAAGACCGCTTTTCCCGGTGGCGTTCTGCTGGGCTGTGCGGCGGGCATGGTCAATGTGCCGCGCATCAAGGGCAACCATAACGCCATGCTGTCGGGCAAGGCCGCGGCCGAGGCGGCGCATGACGCCATCAAGGCCGGTCGCGAGGGCGATGTGCTGGACGAATACGACACCGAGGTCCGCAGCGGTCCCATCGGCAAGGACCTGAAGCGCGTCCGCAACGTCAAACCGCTCTGGTCGAACTATGGACTGGCGGCGTCGCTGACGGTGGGCGGCGCGTCGATGTGGCTCAACAACCTGACCGGCTGGTCGCCTTTCACGTCCAAGCATGGAAAATCCGACGCCGAGGCGACCGAGGAAGCATCGAAGCATACGCCCATCGATTATCCCAGGCCCGACGGCAAGCTGTCCTTCGACCGGCTGACCAACGTGGCGTTCAGCTTCACCAACCACGAGGAAAGCCAGCCTGCGCATCTGACGCTGAAGGACCCCGCCATTCCGGTGGCGGTGAACCTGCCGAAATATGCCGGGCCGTCGACACGCTATTGCCCGGCGGGGGTTTACGAATTCGTGGGCGAGGGGGCGGACACCAGGTTCCAGATCAATTTCCAGAACTGTGTCCACTGCAAGACCTGCGACATCAAGGACCCGTCACAGAATATCGTCTGGACGGTGCCGCAGGGTGGGGACGGACCGAACTACCCGAATATGTGATGACTGAAATTCGCTTTCGGCCGGGGATCGGCGATGGCGCGCGTTGCATCCCCGTCGCGGCGCGCTTAGCGTGCCAAAAAGGATTTCGCCATGCTTCGTTCGCTTCTTCTGGCCGCCACGCTTCTGACTCCGCTCCCGGCGCTGTCACAGGGAATTGCCGGCCCTTATCTGGCTGCGCGGATCGCCGGCTTTTCGAACGACTACAGCGCCGCGGGCCAGTATTACCGCGATCTTCTGGCGCAAGGCGAAGACGATGCCCGCATTCTTGAAAATGCGATGATCATCTATTCGGTGCTGGGCGATTTCAACGCCGCCACCGCCGTCGCCGACACGCTGGACGCGACGGGACAATCGAGCCAGTTTTCGGCAAGCGGTCGCATGGTCAAGGCCCTGAGCGATGAGCGCTGGGAAGATGCCGCCGCCCTGTTGGACGAGGGCAGCATCGCCGGTCCGCTTCTGGATGGTTTGTTGACGGCCTGGATTGCTGCGGCGCAGGGCCGCACCTCGGATGCGCTGGCCGCGTTCGATACCCTGGGCCAGACCGAGGCCTTTGCGCCTTTCGCTTATCTGCACAAGGCCTACGCCCTGGCTTCCGTCGGCGACTACGAAGGGGCGGACGATATCCTGTCGGGGCGGGCCTACGGTGTCCTGAATGCGACGGCGCGGGGCGTTGCGGCCCACGCCCAGATCCTCGTGCAACTGGACCAACGGGATGCCGCGGCAGAACTTCTGCAGAAAGCCAATGAAGCGACGAGCAGTGCGCTTCTGCGCGATCTCGAAGCGCGGATCACCGCGGGTGAAACGATCGCCTACGATATTGTCGCGACCCCGTTGCAGGGAATGGCGGAAGCCTATTTCGTGTTCGCCGCGTTGCTTGCCTCGGATTCCTCGACCACCTTCACCCTGATCAATGCGCGCGCCGCCATTTCGCTTCGGCCCGATCATGTCGAAGCATTGGTGATGACCGCCGAATTGCTTGAGGATCAGAACCAACACAAGTTGGCCGCGGACGTGCTTGCAGGTGTTCCGCGCGATGATCCGGCCTTCTATGAAGCGGAAATATCACGCGCTGAAATCCTGCTGGCTTCAGACCAGAACGAGGCGGCGCTCGAGGTTCTGGCGGCCCTGACCCGGTCGGACGCGGACAAGATCGAAGTCTGGGCCGCCTACGCCGATGCGCTGCGCCGCCTCGAACGTTTCGCCCCCGCGGCCAAGGCCTATGATCGCGCCATCGCCATGCTGTCCGAGGTGACGCCGCGCAACTGGCTGCTGTTCTATACGCGCGGTATCGCCCGCGAACGCCTTTCCGACTGGACGGGGGCCGAGGCCGATTTCCGTCAGGCGCTGACTCTGAACCCCGAAAACCCGAATGTCCTGAACTATCTTGGCTACGGTCTGGTGGAACAGCGGATCAAGCTGGACGAGGCGTTGGGAATGATCGAACGCGCCGTCGCAGCACGCCCGAACGACGGGTTCATCACCGACTCGCTGGCCTGGGTCCTGTACCGGCTGGGCCGCTACGACGAAGCCGTTGCACCGATGGAGCGGGCTGTGCAGCTGGAACCGCTGGACCCGCTGATCAACGATCATCTGGGCGATGTCCTGTGGTCCGTCGGCCGCAAGCGCGAAGCCCGGTTCCAGTGGAAACGCGCCCTGTCTCTGGACCCGCAGGAGCAGGTGGAGCGTATTCGCCGCAAGCTGGACGTTGGTCTGGATGTCGTCCTTGAGGAAGAGGGCGGCGTCGGTCCTATCAAGACTTCCGACAAATAGACCGGTGTCTGCCGGGCCCGCCTGTGCCAGGCTAGCCGGTTTCGCACCGGCAAAGGTCAACCTGACGCTGCATGTCACGGGGCGTCGTGCGGATGGCTATCACCTGCTGGACAGTCTGGTGGCCTTTGCCGATGTCGGTGATCATCTGACAAGCGCGCCCGGCGACGGTCTGACGGTCACGGGACCGTTTGCGGCGGGCGTGCCTGTTGGAGACGAAAACCTGATCCGCCGTGCATTACGGCTGGCAGGCAGCGCGCGTGCGATCACCCTCGATAAGCAACTGCCGCACCCGGCGGGTCTGGGCGGCGGGTCGTCCGATGCGGCCGCAGCCCTGCGTCTGGTCGGGGCTGACCTGCCGGTCGGCGACCTTCTGGCGCTGGGGGCCGATGTTCCGGTCTGTGCCATTGGACGCGGCGCCCGGATGCGGGGTATCGGCGACCGGGTGACGCCCGTGACCCTGCCACCGCTCCACGCCGTTCTGGTCAACCCCGGCCTGTCAGTAGCCACCCCGCAAGTCTTTGCAGCACTTGAAACATCCCGAAACGCGGGAATGGACGATTTGCCCGGCTGGGCCGATACGGATGCCCTGATCGACTGGCTGATCCCGCAGCGCAACGATCTGGAGGGTCCTGCGATCACGGTGGCACCGGATATCGTCGGCGTGCTGGGCGCGATCCGTGCAACCGGGGCCGCCGTCACGCGCATGTCCGGATCGGGGGCAACCTGTTTCGGGCTTTACCCCGATGTCGCCGCGGCGAAGGCCGCTGCCAAACGCCTGGACCGCCCCGGCTGGTGGGTGCGCGCCTGCGTCCTGTCCTGAGCGGTCAGAGCGCCCGGACCACCACGTAATCCGCCAGGTCGCCCAGCATGTCCCGCAGGTCGCTAGCGGGCAGGCGGTGCAACGCCGCCT
The DNA here is from genome assembly GCF_056857695.1 of Jannaschia sp. L-14R. Taxonomy (NCBI): domain Bacteria; kingdom Pseudomonadati; phylum Pseudomonadota; class Alphaproteobacteria; order Rhodobacterales; family Roseobacteraceae; genus Jannaschia; species Jannaschia sp. L-14R. The sequence goes on along the minus strand of NZ_JBSXNP010000009.1, from coordinate 518,155 downwards.
TGGCCCGGTCACGCCAGATCAGGGCTTCGGCCCGCGTCTCCTCCAGCGTTCCATGCCGCTCTAGAATTGCACGAGCCCGATCCAGATCGTCGGCCCGCCCCCGCTCCAGCGCATCGCGCCAGAAGACCCGTTCCTCCGTGCTGCTTCTGGACAGCGCACGGATCACGGGCAGGGTCAGTTTGCCTTCGCGGAAATCGTCGCCCAGATCCTTGCCGATGGCGTCTCCCGCGCCACCGTAATCCAGCCAGTCATCCATGATCTGGAAGCTGATGCCCATGGCGTCGCCGAACTCCGCCAGCGCGCTGACGTGATCTTCAGGCGCGCCCGCGACCACAGCACCGCTTTCGCAGGCCGCCTGAAACAGCGCCGCCGTCTTGCCGCGCACGACCTTGAGATAAGTTTCCTCGGTCGTCGCCAGATTGCGCGCGGCGGTCAGTTGCAACACCTCGCCCTCGGCGATGGTCGCGGCGGCACCCGACAGGATATCCAGAATCCGAAGCGACCCACATTCGACCATCAGCTGGAAGGACCGGGCGAACAGGTAATCCCCGACCAATACGCTGCTTTGATTGTCCCAAAGCAGGTTCGCGGTGGGACGACCCCGGCGTTGTGCGCTTTCATCGACCACGTCATCGTGCAGCAAGGTAGCGGTGTGAATGAATTCGACGGTCGCGGCCAGCTTGATGTGATCGTCGCCCTGGTATCCGCACAGTCGCGCCGCCGCGACCGTCAGAAGCGGGCGTACGCGCTTGCCGCCCGCCCCGACGAGGTGGGCGGTGACTTCGGGGATACGGGGGGCATGTTCCGAGGCCATCCGGGTCGAGATCAGCCGCCCCACCGCCGCCATGTCATCGGCCAGCGCGTTGGCCAGACGGTCGTGCGGACGGGCGGTTTGCTGGATCGGAGTGGCGTCAGTCATGGTTATGGTCCTCGACAAGCGCGGAGTGCGCCCATAGCTGTCTGTCCATGAAAGAACTCTTGCGCACCAACGACCCTACGGTCATCGCCTTCGCCACGGCCCTTCTGGACGGCGAGGGTATAGATTGCTTCGTGCTGGATGCAAACATCTCGGTGCTGGAGGGATCGATCGGAATCCTGCCGCGTCGCATGATGGTTGCCGAGGCCGACCTGGAGGACGCGCAAAACGCGATGCGCGACAATGGCGTTGCCATCACCACCTGAAAACGGTCCAAACATGCCCGATGCCGAGGCAGGAACGCTTTGGACATGGGCAATTTCGCCGATACCCTTCAAATCCGATGCAACAATCCGCTGACCCGCCGTGAAAAACCGTGACAGATCGCCCTATGATGTGGTGTCCTGAATCTGTCACAATGACCCAGAGGAGAATGCCATGTCGCTCACGTCCCATCTGACGGAACTGCGCAAGAAACATGAAGTCCTTTCCCAAAAGGTGGAGGAAGGGGCCCGAAACCCCGCCACCGACAGTATCGCGCTGACCGAAATGAAGAAACGGAAACTCGCGATCAAGCAACAGATCGAAAAGCTGAGCGTTACAGCGACCCACTGACTTCTCTGGATTTTTTAGCGAAGGCCCGTGCCGGATTGTCCGGCAGCGGGCCTTTTGTTTTTCCGCTCTGCGGCTGTCGCCTGCGGTTTTCAGGTGGCTGTGACCATGCGCCGCCCGGCCCGATGGCTCTCCATGCGCCCGGCTTCCCGCTCAAGCCAGTCCAGAAACGCGCGTGTGGCGGGTCGTGTTTCCGCACCCTTCGGACAGAGCACGCGAAATTGCGCACGCGGCACCAGTGCGATGGGAAACGGCGCGACCAAGTGGCCCTGTCGCAGTGCCGCTTCGCCCAGCGAAACCCGGCCCAGAACGACACCCGCACCCGATTGTGCGGCGTCGATGGCATGGTCCGCCTGACTGAAATGCGGGCCGTGCAGGTCCGGTGAGGCGATGTCGTGGGCCGCGAACCAGTCGGCCCAGCTGACGGAATTCTTCAGGAAAGTGATTGAATCGTCGAAGATGATCGTCGCATCCAACAGACTTGCGGGCGTCGGATATCGCGCCGTAAGGTCCGGGTGCATCATCGGCGTCACCCATTCCGCGATTGTCAGGGCCCGATGCAGCGTGGGATCGTCCGGTTGATCGGAAGACCCGAACCGGATCGCGATGTCGATATCGTCGATCGCGAAGTCCAGCATCCGCAGGGTCGCAGCGAAGCGCAATTCGATCTCGGGGTGCGACCCGGCGAAGTCGAACAGGCGCGGGGCCAGCCATTTGGCGGTGAAGGCCGGGCCTGCCGTGATGGTCAGGATGCCATTGTCGAGGACGCGTTTCGCCGCCCGCCATCCCGTCGTCAGCGTCTGAAACCCTTCGGACGCCTGCGGGGCCAGCGCCGATCCGGCATCGGTCAGTTCGACGCGCCGGTTCAGACGGCGAAACAGCGGCGCACCCAGATGTTCCTCTAGCGACTTGATCTGGAACGACAGGGCGGCGGGCGTAACATTCAGTTCGCTTGCGGCCGCCTGAAACGACAGATGGCGGGCGGCTGCCTCAAAGGCACGCAATGCGGTCAGCGGGGGGAGACGATCGGACATAACAGGTAAGTATATCTTATGTGAAATTATGAAAAGTCTCGTTTGTAATAATGTTCATGCAGGCACACATTACTATCAATGAAAGATAATTGATCCCAAGGAATGGCTGCCATGTTCGAAACACATATCTCCACCACCTATGACGAAGCTTTTGCCCGTGCCCGCCGGGAACGCTCCGAAGCCTTCCGCGTCCTGCTCTCGTTCTTCCGTCTGCCGCGTCGCAACGCGCTGCGTCTTACCACGACGACCTGACGGGACCGCCAGTTCGACACGAAAACGGGGCACCCTTCGATGCCCCGCTTGTCGCTTATCGTCTGTCCCGGACCAGATCGGTGGTCAGGACATGTACTGTCCGCCATTCGCGGAAATCGTCGATCCGGTGATGAACCCGGCATCGTCCGAGGCCAGAAAGGCTACGCAGCGCGCGATTTCCGATGCCTCGCCCAATCGGCCGACGGGAATCGCGCCGACAATGCTCTCCATCACCTTTTCGGGAATCGTCGCCATCATGTCGGTGTTGATATAGCCGGGGGCGACCACGTTCACCGTGATCCCGGCGCGCGCGCCTTCCTGTGCCAGGGCCTTGGTGAAACCGATGTCACCCGCCTTGGTCGCGGCATAGTTCACCTGCGCGAACTGTCCCTTCTGACCGTTGATCGAACTGATCGTGACGATGCGCCCGAACTTGCGCTCGCGCATTCCGCCCCAGACGTTATGCGTCATGTTGAAAACGCCGTTCAGGTTGGTGTCGATCACAGCGTGCCAATGCTCGGGTGTCATCTTGTGAAACGGCGCATCGCGGGTGATGCCCGCGTTGTTCACCAGGATGTCGATGGGGCCAAGGTCGGCCTCGACCTGGGCGATGCCGTCCTTGCATGCGTCATAGTCCGCCACATTCCACTTGTAGGTCCTGATACCGGTTTCCTTGGTGAAGGCGGCGGCCTTCTCATCGTTTCCGGCATAGGTCGCGGCGACCTCGCATCCCTGGGCCTTGAGCGACTGCGCGATAGCAGCGCCGATACCGCGCGAGCCTCCGGTAACAAGTGCAATACGGGTCATGATATTTCCTCCTCAGTTTCTTCTAGGTAATCTTGTTTCGCCATCGGCGTCCATCCTCCTCGCCCTGCTTCCAGGCTTTTACCAGCAGCTCAGGATCGGTGAAGTTCAGTTTGTCCCCAGACAGGACATCCTGCGATGGCTGGACATAGGTGATACGCCCACCGTCATCGTCCGGCAGAATGCGGAACCTTTTGGTCAACAAAATCAGCGTCTGTCCATCGTCGGGGTCTGGCAACGGTGCCTTGTTCACCATACCGCCGTCGAACACGACCTCGCCTTTCCAGCGGTCCGCGCGAAAGGCGGGGGGCACGGTCGCTGCCATGCGTATCAGTTCCGGAAGGGTGCCATCGCGGGCGGCAGCGCGCGCATCGACCAGTCTCTGTTTCATGCCGGTTATGGAGGCCAGCCGGGGACGCGGGGTGGCCGCAACCGCCTGTTCCGCGTGATACAGCGTGCCGCCGATCAGCGCACGCAAGGTCGGAGCGACGGATACGCCGGGCGTCGACAGGTTGATCTGGAACGCCATGCCGTCGGCGATGCGCGCCATGGCGTCGGCATCGATAACGTCGGTGATGATCCTGGCGTATATCCGTTGATGGGGGGAGCGCCCGTGGTCGTCGCCCATGGCGCGCAGGGTGACATTATCATCCTGTTCAGCGATCGCCCGCTTGAAGCGGTCAAAAAGCTCCTGCTCGACCCCGGCGATCCAGGCGGCCGCCGACAGCGCGCCGCCTGAACTGCCCGTAACGCGGACCGGGGCAAGATCGTGGACTTCTTCCAGGGCGGACAGAAAGCCGCCATGCCAGAAGCATCGAAGCCCGCCGCCGGAAAAGACAAGCTGATCGTATGGAAGGCGTGCCATCGTTATGGGGTGGGCCGCATGGCCCGCCCCCGTTCCGTCAAATCAATCTCGTTCGACGCAGAGGGCCACGCCCATGCCGCCCCCGATGCACAGCGTGGCGAGGCCCTTCTTGGCATCGCGCCGCTTCATCTCGAACAGCAGCGTATTCAGGACGCGACAGCCCGAGGCGCCGATGGGATGGCCGATGGCGATCGCGCCGCCGTTGACGTTCACGATCGACGGGTCCCAGCCCATGTCCTTGTTCACGGCGCAGGCCTGGGCGGCAAAGGCCTCGTTCGCCTCGATCAGGTCGAGGTCCCCGACTTTCCATCCGGCCTTTTCCAGCGCCTTGCGCGACGCATAGATCGGGCCGACCCCCATGATCGTCGGGTCCAGACCGGCGGTGGCATAGCTGACAATACGGGCCAGCGGCTCGATCCCGCGTTTTTCGGCGTCTTCCGCCGACATCAGCAGTGTCGCCGCCGCACCATCGTTCAAGCCGCTCGCGTTGGCCGCCGTCACCGTCCCGTCCTTGGTGAAGGCCGGGCGCAGTTTCTGCATCGCATCCATCGTGGCGCCATGGCGGATGTATTCGTCCTGGTCGACGACGGTGTCGCCCTTGCGGCCCTTCACCGTGTAGGCGACGATTTCGTCGGCGAATTTGCCGGAGGTCTGCGCGGCCTCGGCCTTGTTTTGCGAACTGACGGCGAATTCGTCCTGCTGATCACGGCTGATCTGCCACTTTTCGGCGACGTTCTCTGCGGTCTGGCCCATGTGGTAGTTGTTGAACGCGTCCCACAACCCATCCTTGATCATGGTGTCGACCAGCTTCATGTCGCCCATCTTCTGACCCTGGCGGATCGACTGGGCGTGCATCGACATCGACATCGATTCCTGGCCGCCCGCAATGACCACCGCGGCATCGCCCAGCATGATGTGCTGCGCGCCCAGTGCCACGGCGCGCAGGCCCGAACCGCAGACCTGATTGATGCCCCAGGCTGCGGATTCCTGCGGCAGACCCGCATTGATGTGCGCCTGGCGGGCGGGGTTCTGGCCCTGGCCGGCGGTCAGCACCTGACCCAGAATGGTCTCGGAAACCTCGGACTTGTCGACGCCTGCACGGGCCACGACTTCTTCAAGGACGGCGGTGCCCAGATCGTGCGCAGGGATGTTGGCGAAACTTCCGAGGAACGATCCGACGGGGGTCCGGGCGGCTGAGGCGATTACAACATTTGTCATGGCAGGTATCCTTTCGGCGCGTGGCGGAGGGCGGGACGATCGGCCCCGACGGGATACCCCCGCCGCGTATCATCTCATGACTAGCCTGAGGCGCGCACCGGGGCAAATACTGTTCGCCAGCCGGTCGCGCCTGTGGTTCGACCGGCTGGCGAGCGTTCGCCCGAAGGCCGCCGCCATATGATCTATCCAGTCCCGCGCAGCCCGTCGCGATGGGCGGGCGGTAACCAGTCGGGGCGGATTTCGGGCGCGCCGTAATAATACCCCTGCATGCAGTCGACCCCCGATTCGACCAGAAACTGTGCCTCGGCCCCGGTTTCCACGGCCCCGGCGACGGTGAACATGTCGAATTGCTGTCCGATGCTGATCAGCGCATGCAGAATGCATTGATTATCGGAATCGACATCGCAGTTGCGCACGAAAGACCCGTCGATCTTTAGGACATCGAAGTAGAATTCCTTGAGATGGCGGAAACTGGTCTGGCCGGCCCCGAAATCGTCCAGGGCGAAGGTGATGCCCCGGTCCTGAAGGTCGGTCATGAAGGTCTTGACCAGTTCCGGCACCAGCATCGCCGACCGTTCGGAAATCTCCAGGATCAGGCGCTCGCCAATGGTGTCGTCGCGCCCCAGGTGGCGTTTGAGGATCTGCATCCATTTCGGATACCCGATCGACCGTGCCGACATGTTGATCGACAGGCGCAGTCCGGGCGTGCGTCCCAATGCGCCAAGCCCGCAACGCAATGCGGCGCAATCGATTTCGCGCCCCAGGTCCTGTGTCTCGACGACCTCCATGAATTGCGATGCCGGGATGATCCGGCCTGTGTCGTCGGCGATGCGGATCAGGCCTTCGTAGAATGCGGGCTCTCCCGTTATGGAACCGATGACTGGTTGATAGGCCAGCATCGTTCGCCCGTCGGCCAACGCCTCCCGGACCATTTGCAGGATAGATTTGTCCCGCTCCGTTACGGCGAAGGTGATCGGGTCTTCGGTTCCGGGTTCGGAGAAGGATTTGCGTGCCATCGTTGTCCCCTCGGGATTGGGACCAGATGACATGCAGAAATTGAACGCTTCGTTAATCGCTGCACCATTCGTGGCGCCTTCTTCGGCAATCTTGGCGACAATGCCGTTCAAATCATCGGGGTTTACGGCGGGTGGCGGTGTCCTTCGCAAACCGCATGATCCGTCGCGCTGCTTGCGTGTCCCTCGGACAGGGACACATCGTAGACATGAATCACAAGGTATCAGCGCAGGCCCATCTTGGATGGCAGGCACGTCTATGCTCCTTGGCATTGACGGGTGCCTTCAATCAGGCGGACGTCGTGCAGGGACCGCAAGGAGACGTTTCGTGATGGAAAGATGCGGCTGGGTCGGCGCCGACCCGATCTACGAACTCTACCACGATACCGAATGGGGTGTGCCCGAACACGATCCTCGGGCGCTGTGGGAAAAATTGATCCTTGACGGGTTTCAGGCAGGATTGTCATGGATCACCATCCTGAGGAAGCGCGACAATTTCCGGGCGGCCTTCGCCGGGTTCGACCCGGAGATCGTGGCAAACTGGGGCGAGGCCGAGGTCGCGCGATTGTTGCAGGATGCGGGCATCATCCGCCACAGGGGCAAGATCGAAGCGACCATCGGCAATGCGCAAGCCTATCTTCGCATCCGGGATGCGCAGGGGTTCGACCGTTTCCTGTGGGATTACGTGGGCGGCGCGCCGATCCAGAACCATTGGGCATCATTGGCCGAGGTGCCGACCGAGACACCCCTGTCGAGGCAGATTTCCCAAGACCTGAAAAAGGCGGGGTTCAAGTTCTGCGGCCCAACCATCGTCTACGCCTTCATGCAGGCTGTCGGGATGGTGAACGATCATGTGGTGACCTGTCATTGCCACGAAGGCGTATCTCGTCTTCGCTGAGGTCTCCGATCAGAACCACAAAGGTCGGTCATCTTGCCGATGGTCCGGACCGGGTGCGTCAGGACATCCGCCGGATCAGGCAGTGCTGGCGACAGGGCAGACATGACTGACTCTGCAGGAAGGCAGAAGGGGCACCCTTCGGGGCGCCCCTTCGCAATGGGCCGGGGGGATGTCGGGCAAATGCCGGCCCTACCGGCGGTCTGGCTGGGGGGAACAGCCGGACCGCCGTAACCTGCGCGTCAGCCGACCGCCGCGCCGTCCGACCGCTTGATCGTCACGACGGTCGACCGGGGCAGTGAGCCCTGACCATCGGGGAAGGGCGCACCGGGGTGCTGGATGCCGACGAACATTGTCCTGAGATCGCTCGACCACGTCAGGCCGGTCACTTCCGACCCGTTCGGACCTGTCAGGAAGCGGCGGATCTCGCCGCTTGCCGGATCGCCCGCCAGCATCTGGTTGTTGCCCATGCCGTCGAACTCATCTTCGTTGCTGTCGTCGCCGTCCGTCTGGATCCACACCGTCCCTGTCGTGTCGATCTGCATGCCATCGGGCGAGTTGAACAGGTTGCCTGAATTCACGTTGTCCGAGCCTTTGTAGAGACCATCCTGATTGGTCGGGTTTCCGGCCATCACGAACAGGTCCCAGGCAAAGCCGGGTGCGGCATGGTCGTCGCCATCGGGCATCCAGCGTACGATCTGGCCGTAGTTGTTGGCCTCGCGCGGGTTGGGACCGTTCACCGGGGTCTCGTCGCCACCGGCATTCGCCTTGATGCCGCGGTTCTTGTTGTTGGTGAGCGACACATAGGCCTGTGCGGCGACCGGGTTCACGGCGACCCATTCGGGCCGGTCCATCGTTGTGCCCCCGACGGCAGAGGCGGCCATGCGCGTATGGATCAGGATCTCGCCCGCATCCATGCCCGTCGCCTCGGGCGTCAGCTCCAGCCAGGTGCCGGTCATGTCGTCGTTGAAGCTGGCGACGAACAGTTTGCCGTCGTCCAGCAGGCCCTCGGTCGAGCCGCCTTCGGTATAGGTGCCGTTCGAGACATATTTATAGAGGTACTCGCCCCGTTCGTCGTCGCCCAGGTAAACCACGACCTGCCCGCTGGCTGCGATGACCACTTCGGCGTTCTCATGCTTGAAACGGCCCATCGCAGTGCGCTTGACCGGGGTGCTGTCCGGGTTCGCCGGGTCGATTTCGACGACCCATCCGAAACGGTTCGGCTCGTTCGGTTCCCTGGAGACGTCGAACCGTGCCTGGTGCAGCTCGTAGCCATAGCGGCCTTCTGCCCCCACACCATAGCGCGCGAAGCCTTCGCTGGCCGAGAATTCCGCTTCCGGATCTGCGACGCCGAAATAGCCGTTGAAATTCTCTTCGCAGGTCAAATAGGTGCCCCACGGTGTGATGCCCGATCCGCAGTTGTTCATCGTGCCAAGCACCGTCATGCCGTCAGGATCGGCCGATGTCTTTAACATGTCATGACCGGCGGCGGGCCCCGCGAAGGTCATTGGCGTGTTGTGATGGATGCGACGATTGTAGGGGCTGTCGATCACGATTTCCCAGCCGTCCGCACCTTCGGCCACTTCCATGACGGTAACGCCCTGTATGTTCTGCAACAGGGTCACGTCATCGGCGGTGAAGCCGTTCTCGCCCTTGTTCGGCAGGTTGGTGTCGATGTTGGGATATTCGTGGTTCACGGCGATCAGCTGCTTGCCGTCGACCGCGAAGAGTTCCATGCCGTCGGTATTTTCGCCAAACACCCTGTCGGAAGATGCGACGGGGATACCGTTGACCGGGTCGAACGGCTCTGCATCGGAAAACAGCGGGTCGCCCCACCGGGCCAGCACGTTCCAGTCGTAGCCTTCGGGAACGTGGATCGTGGCGTCCGTCTGGATCGGGATGCCGTCGAAGGCGAAATTTGCCGCATGGGCGTCGGCGCGCGCGGCCGAAGTGGTCGACAGCAGGCTGCCGACGCCGGTGCCCATCACTGCCGCGCCGGACCCGAAGGCGACGACACCCGACAGGAAACCGCGGCGCGACAGGGCGCGCTCGACGACATCATCGAATTCGTTCGTGTCGGGGCGCGGAAATTTGATTTCGTCCCAATCGTCGGCGCTGAGATGGCTAAGGTCGGTCATGATCGCTCTCTCTCTGAAAATGGGTAAAACAACGGAAGCTGGCCCGGCATGGACCGTTCCGCCCGTTGTTCCAGCATCTCCACTAAAAGAGATTCGTGACAGTCTGTTGACGGTGCAGCCCGGTCTTCGGGCGGATTGCCGCAGGTCCATGCCGGGCAAACCGATCCGCGCCCGGCCTCGCGTCATCATCGGTGTGGCCCTTCCCGTCTCGCGGCGGGGGGCAGGGCGATCCCCGCCACCCGGTCGCTGACCCGACCACCCGAAAGGCAGCGTTCGGCATGCAGGATATGGCCCCGGTTCGCCTCCGCGTGTCGGCGTCCGGTTACGCCCGTTCGTCCTTCGGACTGCCCATGACGACATAAGTCGTCAGCCGCGCCACCTGCGGCAGCACGCCCAGAACCTCGGTGTGGAAATGCTTGTAGGCGATCAGGTCCGACGCCTCGACCCGCAGCAGGTATTCGACATTGCCTGTGATGTTATGACATTCGCGGACCAGAGGGGCCTGCGCCACGGCGCGCTCGAAGGATTCTTGTCCGGACTTGGTATGATCGTTCAGACCGACCGTGATATAGGCGGTAAAGCCGATCCCGGCCTTCTCGGGGTCGATAACGGCGCGATACCCACGGATCAATCCGACCGCTTCCATCGTCTGCACCCGGCGCAGGGTCGCCGAGGGCGACAGGCCCACAAGACCCGCCAGCGCCTGATTGGTGATCCGGCCATCACGCCTCAAGGCGCGCAAGATTTTGCCGTCGATTTCGTCAATATCGGTCATACCTTGCGAAACATGCTGCTGCCGCGCGCATTTCGCAAGGACATCCCGTGTAAAATCGGCGAATTTCAGATCATGAGCCTAGAGATTCTCCTTGCCCTCGCGGGCTTTGCTTTCGTTTCCACGATCACGCCGGGTCCAAACAACATGATGGTCATGGCATCGGGCGCGAACTTCGGGCTGGCGCGAACGATGCCGCATCTTCTGGGCATCACCTTCGGATTCACTTTCATGATCCTTCTGGTCGGGCTGGGGCTGGGACAGGTATTCGGGCGCGTGCCCGGGGCAAGGGTCGTCCTGATCGTGCTGTCGGTCGGATACCTGTTGGTTCTGGCGTGGAAGATCGCGCACGCCGCGGCCCCTGAAGGTGGCGATGCCGGGGGCACGCCGCTGACGTTTCTGCAGGCCGCCGCGTTTCAGTGGGTGAATCCGAAAGCCTGGACGATGGCGCTGACCGCGATCACGCTCTACGCATCGTGCGGTGTCTTGTCGGCGGCGATCGTCGCGGGCACGTTCGGTGCGCTGAGCCTTCCCTGCATCGCAAGCTGGACGGTTCTGGGGCGGGAAATACGCCGGTTCCTGACCTCGCCGGCACGGCTTCGCGCGTTCAACTGGACGATGGCGGTCTTGCTGGTCGCATCGCTCTGGCCCTCGGTCGCTCCCCTGTTGTGACGCAGGGCCTCCGGCGGGAATATTTGCCGTGCAAAGACGTCAGTTCAGCGGCAGGTCCCGGCGAAAACTGCCGTCCGGGTTGAAGATCAGAACGCGATTGTCGTCGGTCGTGGCCAGCCAGAAGCTCGGGGCCTGGGTTACCGCGACGATGCTGGCGTCCCCGGGCACCGCCAGTTGGTCGGGTATTGTGATCGCCTTGCCCGGCAGCCGCGTGACAAGCAGTGCCACGACCGTTATCAGCCCGGCGATCATCACGCCGGTCAGAACCGTCACCAGTGCCTTCAGAAAGCGCAGGTCCGGCGGCAACCGGGGATCAACGGAGTTTTCAGTGTCCGACACGCCCATTTCCTCCACGTCCGTTTCCGCCACGACCGTCACCTTCATGATTGCGGCCGATCCGCCGTCGCGTCTCGATAAGGCAATTGCCCGCGACGTGCCAGCCGAGGCACATCTGTCCCGCTCCCGCCTCGCCCGCCTGCTGGAGGAGGGGCGGATAACCGTCGACGGGCGCGTGGCGCGCGCGCGTGACAAGGTGGAGTGGGGCGCGCAGATCGTCGTGACAGTGCCGATGGCCGACGATCCCGAAACGCGGGCCGAGGATATACCGCTCACCATCGTGCATGAAGACGCCGATCTGATCGTTGTCGACAAACCTGCGGGCATGGTCGTGCACCCCGCACCGGGATCGCCCGGTGGCACGCTGGTCAACGCGTTGCTGCATCATTTCGGCGGCGCGCTCTCGGGGGTCGGCGGCGAGAAACGCCCCGGTATCGTCCACCGCATCGACAAGGAGACCTCGGGCCTTCTGGTGGTCGCCAAGTCCGATGCCGCGCATCATGGTCTGGCCGCACAGTTCGAGGCGCACAGCGTGGAACGCCGCTATCTTGCCGTTTGTCACGGCGTCCCGAATGCAGGCGACCCGCGTTTGCGCGGCACAAGGGGCGTGAGTTGGGAGGAAGGGGACATCCTCAAGATCACCACCCGGCTGGCGCGGCACCGTACCGACCGCCAGCGGCAGGCCGTCTGCTGGGAGGGCGGTCGTCACGCCGTGACCCGTGCCCGAACCATACAGGCTTTCGCCGGGGCGGCCCTCGTCGAATGCTGGCTGGAAACCGGGCGCACGCATCAGATCAGGGTACATCTGGCCCATGCCGGGCACGGCCTGATCGGCGACCCGACCTATGGCGGATCGCGCAGGCTGCCCCGCGACCACCCGGCGGCGGAGGTTGTCGCGGCGTTCCCGCGTCAGGCCCTGCACGCGGAAACGCTGGGCTTCGACCACCCCGTGACGGGTTCGGCAATGCGCTTCACATCGGATTTGCCAGACGACATGGCAGGGCTGCTGAAGGCGCTGAAGGCCTGAAACCGTCTGCACGCCCCGTCTGCACGGGGGGTGTACGGGGGGTGTACGGGGGGTGCATGGCGGTTTTCCCAGGCGGCACAGGCTATCGCGGCGGGTGGCCTCCCTGCCGCAAGGAACGGTTGACGCATTTTTTACGTTTGTCGTGCGAAGCAGCACAGACCCCCCGCCGTTCCAGCCCTGTCGCACCGGCACGACGCATGCTAAACACCTATTCCCTTGGTCCGGGGGCGGCATCACCGTCCCGTGACCAGCCCGAACTTGAAGTCCCGACAGGCCGACCCCACATCCAGATAAACGGGGTGTTAAGCCTGTTAACATTAGGGAGACCAGACATGGCCGCCACATACGCCAACCTTCCGGCACCCAACCCCGAAGCCGGGTTGAACCGTTACCTTCAGGAAATACGCAAGTTTCCGATGCTGGAACCGGAGCAGGAATACATGCTTGCCAAGCGCTGGGTCGAAGAGGGCGATACAGAAGCCGCTCATCAGATGGTGACGTCGCACCTGCGTCTCGCCGCCAAGATCGCGATGGGATATCGCGGCTATGGCCTACCGCAAGCCGAGGTGATTTCCGAGGCGAATGTGGGACTTATGCAGGCGGTCAAGAAATTCGATCCGGAGAAGGGCTTCCGTCTGGCGACCTATGCCATGTGGTGGATTCGCGCTGCGATTCAGGAATACGTCCTGCGGTCCTGGTCTATGGTCAAACTGGGCACGACGTCCGCGCAGAAAAAACTGTTCTTCAACCTGCGCAAGGCCAAGAACCGTATCGGCGCGCTGGAAGAGGGCGATCTGCGTCCCGAAAACGTCAAGCGTATCGCCACCGACCTGGGCGTGACCGAAGCCGAGGTGACGTCGATGAACCGACGCATGTCGGGCGGCGATGCTTCGCTGAATGTGACGGTCGGATCGGACGGCGAAGGCTCGACCCAGTGGCAGGACTGGCTGGCCGACGACAGCGCGGACCAGGCCGGCGATTACGCCGAGAAGGACGAATACGACAGCCGCATCAGCCTTATGACCGACGCGATGGACGTGTTGAACGACCGCGAAAAGGACATCCTGACCCAGCGCCGACTGAACGAAGAAACCGTCACGCTGGAAGATCTGTCCGGCAAATATAACGTCAGCCGCGAGCGTATCCGCCAGATCGAAGTCCGCGCATTCGAAAAGTTGTCGAGCCGGGTGCGGGAACTGGCGCGGGAAAAGGGAATGGTTCCGGCCTGACCCGGCCACAAACCTTTTCTGTTCTTTCAAGCGGGCCGTTTCCTGATCGGAGGCGGCCCGTTTTCGTGCTAGGATCAGGGCATATCAAAGGAGGTCACTATGAGCTATTTCGACGGGTTCGTCGCGGCCGTGCCGCAAGCCAACAAGGACGCCTATGTCGCTCATGCGCAGGACGCCTGGGACAAGATGTTCAAACCTTCGGGTGCTGTTTCGATGGTCGAGACATGGGCCGACGATGTGCCAGACGGCAAGGTTACGTCCTTCCCGATGGCAGTGCAGTGCAAGGACGACGAAGTGGTCGTCTTCTCGTGGATCGAATGGCCCGACAAATCCGTGCGCGACGCTGCCTGGGCCAGGATGATGGAGGATAATGAGGATATGTCCGACATGCCCTTCGATGGCAGCCGGATGATCTACGGCGGTTTTCGGCCGCTGATGACGGTTCGCGCCTGACGTCGTGTCAGGCAGAATTATATATACTTCATGGATGAGGAGGGGATGGCATGGCAGGAGGATGGGCGAAAGACGGTGCGGTTGCCGAACAGATCGAAGCCTCGATCTCCGATGAGTTGGCGCGGATGCGGGCCCGGAAGCAACCTTCGGGCCAGAGCCTGACGCATTGCGCCGACTGCGAAGAGCCGATCCCCGAAGCGCGGCGAGACGCGCTGCCCGGGGTCAAGCTCTGCATCGACTGCGCGGGTCAGCGCGATACGCGGAATGCACCTCGCGGTGGCATCAACCGGCGCGGAAGCAAGGACAGCCAGTTAAAGTGAACGTTCCCTTTGAGGGACCTGCGCGTCGAAAGTGACAGCACGCTGTCCTGACGGTATGAGCGTCGTACCGATTAAATGCGCGCGAGGGCACACCGATGAACGATGCGATCCGATGGGGCATTCTGGGGGCCTCGAATTTTGCGCAACGCGATATGGCACCGGCGATCCACGCGGCGCGCGGCAATGTCCTGTCGGCGCTGGCCACCCGGTCACCGGATAAGGCCGCGCCCTTTGCCGACCTCGTGCCCGGTTTGCGCATTCACGACAGCTATGATGCGTTGCTGGCCGACCCGCAGATCGATGCCGTCTATGTGCCGCTGCCGCATACGATGCACATCGAGTGGGGCCTGAAGGCGTTGGATGCTGGCAAGCATGTGCTGGTGGAAAAGCCCGTCGCGATGCACGCGGATGATATTGCGCCGCTGATCGCGGCGCGCGACCGGACCGGGTTGATCGCAGCCGAGGCCTATATGATCGTGCATCATCCGCAGTGGCATCTGGTCCGCGAGCTGCTGGCCGATGGTGTGGTCGGGCGGTTGCGTCATGTCGAGGCGGTGTTCACCTATGACAATTCCGGCGACCTTGCGAATATCCGCAACCGGGCTGCGACCGGCGGCGGTATCCTGCCCGATATCGGTGTCTATACTTTCGGTTCGACCCGCTGGGCGACGGGGGCGGAGCCTGACGCGATCACCCATGCGGATCTCGACTGGGAAGACGGCTGTGACGTGCTTGCGCGCGTGTCTGCAAGGTTTCCGGACTTTACCGCGCATTGGGTCAATTCGATGCGTCTTTTGCCCGAGCAATTCGTGCTGTTCCACGGTGAGGCGGGGCTGATCCGCCTGACCGCGCCCTATAACGCCGCCCGTTTCGGCGAGGCACGGGTGGAATGGCGCGGGCGTGACGGCGTGACCCACACGCGAAGCTGGCCGGGCGTCGATCAATACGTCCTGCAGGTCGAGGCGTTTGCCGCCGCCGTCCGGGGAGAGGCCGCATTTCCGTGGACTCTGGAAGATGCGCGCGGGACGCAAAAAGTGATCGATATGGCCTATGCGGCTGCGGGCGACCGGCCGGTAAGCTGACGGCTCAATCGTCGCCCAGCCTCGATATGTCGTCTTCGCTGATCCGGGCGAGGGCCTGCATCACATCGTCTTGCGCGTCTTCGGCCTGATCTGCGACGCGGGTAAGTGTTTCCAGCGCGATCTGCCTGATGTCATCGGGCAGATCGTCGCGGAATACTGCCCAGACAGGATAGGGAAAGACCGGCGCTCCAGGCACCAGGTGCAGTCGCCCTGCATCGAGGTGACGCTTTGCGGACCTTGCGGGAACGTAGGCGGCGGCGCGTCGGTTGACGATATACTCTACGCCGAGCGCCTCAAGCTTCAGCGTTAAGCCTGCGTTGGTCATGTCGGGCAGGCTGACCGCATGGGCCTGTGTGAATTCGGGTCCCCAATCAGTGTAGACATAGGCGTCGCCGATCCCACCAATGTCGTCGACCGGGAAGGAAGACAGCAAAAGCAGCTCGTCCTCCATCACCGGGACGACGGTCAGGCCCGGGCGTTGCTGCGCGATATATGTCAGAGTGGCCTGCACGACACCCTCGATCAGAAAGCGGGTCAGGCGGTCGGGCATTCCCATTTCGGCGCGCAACGCGAGGGTAGGGCGGGCGGCCTGCAATGCATCCAGCCATCGGAACCCTAGGCGCGGCCAAAGCGAGTACTGCGCCCCGATAATAAGTGAACTCGTGAAACCCTGCGGCACGCCGACCTGCTGGCGCGCTTCCTCCCAGAGTTTGATCATGCTGAGGGCATATTGTTCGAACGCGCGCCCCGCAGAGGTCAATTCGACGCCCGCCTTGGAGCGCAGGAACAGTACCTTTCCAAGATTGTCCTCAAGCCGCTGCACACGCAGGCTGACTGCGGATTGGGTGACGAACAGGCGGGCCGAGGCGTTTACGAAACTGCCCGTATCGGCGACGGTGAGAAAGGTGCGGATGAGGGCGATATCCATAGCTCATGTATGAGCATTTATCGCGCTAAGCGCAATTCTTATTCGTTTTTCTTATGTGAAGCGGCCTCCTAAATAGGGGCATCAGGACGGCGCGAACACGCGCTTCGTCCCGGCCCGGACAGTGCGCCGCCCGTCCGCCCAAGTCTGAAAACAAGACGGCGCAGCATGAAAGGAATACTGCCATGTTCTCGAAGCCTATCAAGATTGTCGCCGCCGTCTTTGCCGCCGCGATCACCCTGTCCGCCTGCTCTACTGAAAAGGTCGTGGACCGAACTGTGGACACCACGCTGTTTGCGGGAAAGACCGTCGTGAAAACCGGCGTCGGCGCTGGCAAGCTGGTCGTTCGTGGGGGCAAGGCGGCCATCCCCGGAGGCACGAACTAAGACCCTGTCGGGAGATTATTCGACCATTCGTTTCGGCGGAGGGGAGGCCGCCTGAACGAGAAAGGGCGCGGAGGGGTTCCCTTCCGCGCCCAAATCATGTCCGGTCCGAAAAAACGGATTACTTCTTGTCGTCTTTGTCTTCGCCTTCGACAGTCTCGGCATTCTGGTTGATGACTTCGGTCTCGACGACCTCGTCCTCGTCCTCGTCCTTGGACGAACCCATCACCGTAGGTGCCTGCATGTTGGCCAGAACGAAGTCCCGCTCGATCGTCGGCTTCGAGCCTTTTGGCATCTCTACATCCGAGATGTGCACCGTATCGCCGATCTCCATGCCCGAGCAATCGACTGTCAGGTGGTCGGGAATATCGCCTGCGGTAACCCGCAGCTCGACTTCCGGACGAACGACTGTCAGCACGCCGCCCAGCTTGTCACCGGGGCAACCTTCGACATTCTCGAACACGACGGGAATGAACAGGTTCACCTTGGACGTGCGGCGCAGGCGCATCAGGTCCAGGTGCGTCGGCAGATCTTTGACCACGTCGCGCTGAACATCGCGGGCAATGACGCGCACGTCTTCCTGTCCCTCGACCTTCAGGTTCCAGAGCGTGGCGCGGAAGCGACCGGCCTTCAGCTTCTTGAGCAGTTCGTTGAAGGGGATTTCGATGGGGAGGGGGTCTTGACCGCCACCATAGACTACGCCCGGGACCATCCCGTTGCGGCGCGATTGACGAGCGGCCCCCTTGCCTGTCCCCGTCCGGGCATGTGCCACGAGATCCGGAATCTCTCCAGCCATGATAAACTCCAATATGTCTGTGGGCGGCCTCCAAGGGTGTCCGCCCGGGTCGTGAAGAGCCGCCCTTTAGAGTGGGTGTCGCGGCAAGGCAAGCCCCGGCGACCTGTTGTGATGTGCTTTGGTCGATTTTTTGCAGCGTCAAATGCCGCCCGGATTTCATCTGCTACGTTGCGTGCATCAACAGGCAGGTCTAATGCCGCGTGTGGAAGGAGCCTTCGCCATGATCGATGATCCCGCAACACTAGTCTCGACCCGATGGTTGGCGCAGCGGCTGACTTCGCCCGATCTGCGGATCCTAGATGCGTCTTGGTATCTGCCCGATATGAACCGCGATCCGTTCGAAGAATATGGCCAGGCGCATATCCCCGGCGCGCGCTTCGTCGATCTGGATAACGTCAGCGATGGGCGCAGTGCTCTGCCGCACATGGCTCCACCGGTCGAAAAGTTCATGTCCCGGATGCGCAAGATGGGCGTGGGCGACGGTCATACAGTCGTGATTTACGACGGCTACGGAATTTTTTCGGCGGCGCGGCTGTGGTGGCTGTTCCGCCTGTTCGGTCAGCGCGCCGCGGTCCTCGATGGCGGTCTGCCCAAATGGCGGGCCGAGGGGCGTCTGGTGACATCTGACCTTCCCAACATTCGCGACCGTCACATGACCGTCACCCGCAACCCCGATCTGATGCGCGACGTCACGCAGGTCGCGCAGGCCGCCAAGCTTGGCCACGCGCAGATCGTCGATGCCCGTGCCGCGCCGAGGTTTCGCGGCGACGAGGCAGAACCGCGCGCCGGCCTGCGCGCGGGCCACATTCCCGGATCGAAGAACGTGCCGTGGAAGACGCTGTTTGCTGCGGACGGAACAATGAAGGACGGTGCCGATCTGGCACAGGTCTTCATTGCCGCCGGGGTCGATCTGGACAAGCCTGTCATCACATCGTGCGGCAGCGGTGTGACGGCGGCGATTGTAAACCTGGGCCTGACCCGTCTGGAGCATGGCGACCATTCGCTCTATGACGGCAGTTGGGCCGAATGGGGCATGTATCCCGATCTGAAAATCGAAAGAGGCTGAGAAGATGCTGAACGCTTTGACCGCACAGGCCCCCGACAAGATTCTGGCGCTGATGGCAGCTTACCGCGAAGATCCGCGCGACACTAAGATCGATCTGGGCGTCGGCGTCTATAAGGACGCGACCGGCCTGACCCCGGTGATGCGCGCCGTTAAATCCGCCGAACGGCAATTGGTCGAGACGCAGGACACCAAGGTCTATACCGGCCTTGCGGGCGATCCGGCCTTTGCCGACGCGCTGTCGACGCTGGTGCTGGGCGCCGACAAGCCCGTCGACCGCCTGGCCAGCGTCGCCACGCCCGGCGGCACCGGTGCAATCCGGCAGGGGTTGGAATTGGTGCGCATGGCCTCGCCCGATGCCAAGCTGTGGCTGTCGATGCCGACTTGGCCGAACCACCCGGCGATCGCCAAGTATCTGGGGATTACGGTTGCCGAATACCGGTATTTCGAAACGGACACCGGCGGCGTCGACTTCGATGCGATGATGGACGATCTGGGCCGCGCCGATGCGGGCGACGTGGTGATGTTGCACGGGTGCTGCCACAACCCGACCGGCGCGAACCTGACGCTGGACCAGTGGAAAACAGTGGCCGATCTGCTGATCGTGCGCGGGCTGATCCCCTTCGTCGATATCGCCTATCAGGGGTTTGGCGACGGGTTGGATGCCGATGCGGCCGGGATGCGCGCGCTGCTGGCGAAAGTGCCGGAGGCGTTGATCGCCGCATCCTGTTCCAAGAACTTCGGCATTTACCGCGAACGCACAGGGCTGTTGATGGCCATCGCCCCCTCGGCGGACAAACTGAAGGTCACGCAGGGGGCCATGTCCACACTGAACCGTCTGAACTTCAGCTTCCCGCCTGATCATGGCGCCCGTGTCGTGACGACAATTCTGACCGACGATGCCCTGCGCGCCGATTGGGCCGCCGAATTGGAGGACGTCCGCTCCGGCATGCTGGGTCTGCGCGAAGCCCTGGCCACGGCGTTGCGCGACCGTGTCGGGTCCGACCGCTTCGGCTTTCTGGCGGCGCATCGGGGGATGTTTTCCCTGCTGGGCGCAACGCCCGATCAGGTCGAGGTGATGCGCCGCGACCATGGCATCTACATGGTTGGCGATTCGCGCATCAATATCGCGGGCCTGAATGATCGGACGGTGCCGCTGCTGGCCGATGCGATCGTGGCGGCGGGTGTCTGACGACCTTTGCGGGCAGGGCATCGACGCCGGCGTTATTGGACTTCGGTGGACACAGGTGCCGCTTTGCGGTTCATCTGCGACAACCCTAATCCGGAGATGCAAATGACCCGCCACGGAGGCCAGATCCTTGCAGCCCAACTGAGCCTGCAAGGCGTACGCCGCGTGTTTTCGGTGCCGGGCGAGAGCTTCCTTGCCGCACTGGACGGCCTGCATGACAGTGGTATCCAGAATATTGTCTGCCGTCAGGAGGGCGGTGCCGCGATGATGGCCGAAGCGACGGCCAAGCTGACTGGCCGCCCCGGTGTAGTCTTCGTGACGCGCGGACCCGGTGCCACGAACGCCAGTGCGGGCCTGCATATCGCTATGCAGGATTCGACGCCGGTGATTTGTTTCGTGGGCCAGATCGCGCGTCACCATCGCGACCGGGAGGCCTTTCAGGAGGTGGACTATCGCGCGTTGTTCGGCGGGCTGGTCAAATGGGTCGCCGAGGTCGATCAGACCGACCGCCTGCCCGAATACATCGCGCGCGCCTTTTCGGTCGCTCAGTCCGGTCGGCCCGGACCCGTGGTGCTGGCCCTGCCGGAAGATATGCTGTCGGACGTGGCCGATGTGCCGGACCGCCCCGAGATCGTGGTGCCCCGCCCGGCAGTGCCGGACCTGACGCAGGTTATCGACCGGTTGCGGGTGGCCGAACGCCCGCTGATCGTCGCGGGCGGCCCCGGATGGTCAGCAGAGACGGCAAATGATCTGGCCATTTGGGCGGATCGGCACGGCTTGCCCGTCGCGGTCACGTTCCGGCGGCAGGACTACATCGACAATCACTCGCCCGCCTATGTCGGCGACCTGAATGTCGGGCCGAACCCCAAGCTGATGGCGCGGCTGAAGGACGCCGACCTGATTGTCGCGCTGGGCACCCGGCTGGGCGATATCGCCACCGGCGGATATGAGGTGCTGGACCCGGTGCGGGACGCCCCCGCGTTGATCCACATTCATCCCGACGCCGGAGAGCTGAACCGGGTCTGGTCGGCTGACGTTGCCATTCAGGCACGTGCACCCGACGTGATCGCGGCGCTTGCGGCCCGCGACGACGTTCTGCCGGGCTGGCACGATATTCAGGCGACCGCGCGCGCCGACTACGAACAGTGGATTCAGCCGAAGGAAACGCCCGGCGCGGTCAAACTGGAACAGGTGATCGAACATCTGGACGCGACCCTGCCCGACGATGCCGTTCTGACCAACGGGGCGGGGAACTACGCCGCCTTCCTGCACCGTTATTATCGCTGGCGCCGCTATGGAACGCAGTTGGCGCCGACGTCCGGAAGCATGGGTTACGGCTTTCCTGCGGCCATCGCGGCATCCATCGAAAGGCCCGGCACGCCGGTAATCTGTCTGGCAGGCGACGGCTGTTTCCAGATGACCTGCAACGAGATGTCAACGGCGATCCAGCATGGGGCCACGCCAGTTGTGATCGTCGCCAACAATGGACGTTACGGCACCATCCGCATGCATCAGGAACGCCACTATCCGGGGCGCGTGTCGGGCACCGATCTGGCAAACCCCGATTTTGCCGCACTGTCCCGTGCCTATGGCGGGCAGGGCTGGACGGTTGAGACGCAGGATGAATTCGCCGCCGCGCTGAAGGCGGCGATGGCCTGCGGCACAGTGGCGGTGATCGAACTGAAGCTGGACCCGGACATGCTGACCACAGGAGCGTCATTGTCGGATCTGGCCGCGGCGGTGGCGCGATGACCGCCCTGCATCTGACCCTGACAATGATCCGTGACGAGGCCGAAGTGCTGTTCGAAGCCCTGGTCAAGCTGACGCCCGAGGCGCTGCAAGCATCTGGTCTGGATCAGGTCGAGGCGCAGGCGCTCTATGATCTCGAAGCCGAGTTGGAGCGCCGTCTGCCCGATACTCTGGCCGAGGATTACGACACGCGCCTCGCCGCGACCAAGACTCGCCTTCTGGAGAATAAACCATGACCGACACATCCGAGGGCCATCGTCTGGACCCGACCGACTGGTCGGCGTTCGAGGCGGACCTGCACCGTGTCGCCTCGGCCTGCGTAGCCCGCCTGCGCGCGGCGCGCGAGTTGCCGTGGCAGGCCCCGCCCGAGGACATGGCGGCGCGGGTCGCGATCACCGGTCGGGGTATGCCGACCACTGACCTGTTCGACCGGATCGCCACCGACATCATGCCGCATGCCACCGGAAACACGCATCCGCGATTCTGGGGCTGGGTGCACGGGACAGGCTCCGCGACCGGCGTCGCCGCCGAGATGGTGGCAGCCACCATGAACGCCAACATGGGAGGGCGCGACCAGGGCGGAGCCGAGGTGGAGCGTGCCGTCATCAAATGGCTGCATGATATTGCCGGATGGCAGGACGGGTCCGGTCTGATGACGTCAGGCACGTCACAGGCGACGATCCTTGCGCTGTCATGTGCGCGGATGCGCGGCTTTCCGTCAGTCCGGGCTGACGGTCTGGCAGCTTTGCCTGAAATGCGCGTCTATATTGCAGCAGGCGGCCATTCCTGCGTCAAGAAGGCGCTGGAGGTGATGGGCCACGGGGCTGCGGCCATCGTGCAGGTGCCCGCGCCAATGGGTCGGATGGATGTGGACGCCCTGCGTGCCGCCATCGCCGCCGACCGCACTGCGGGGCGACACCCGCTGGCGGTGGTGGGTACAGTCGGGTCTGTGAACCTTGGCACTTATGACGACCTCAATGCACTGGCCGACGTGGCCCGAGACGAGGAGATGTGGCTGCACTGCGACGCTGCATTCGGGTTCTGGACCCGGCTGGCCGATGCGCCTTGGCGCGACCTGTCAAAGGGTATCGAGCGGGCCGACAGCGTGGCGATGGATTTTCACAAGTGGATGGCGGTGCCCTATTCCGCCGGAGCGGTGCTGATCCGGGACGAGACGCTGCATCTGGCGACCTTCCGTGAACGGCCCGAGTATCTGGCCGCCGGGGCCGACGGGCTGGCAGGTGGCGACTGGTGGGCGACCGATTACGGTCTGGAGCTGTCACGCAGTTTCTCGGCACTGAAGGTCTGGGCCACGGTCGAGGGCTTGGGAGTGGACGCGTTGGGCGCACAGATCACGGACAACTGCCGACAGGCGGCGCATATGGGCGACCTGGCCCAGGCGTCAGACGTGCTGGAGCTGGCTGCGCCGGTGGTTTCCAACCTATGTGTGATCCGTCCCCTGCAGGGAGAGGCGTTGGCGCTGGCGGCGCAGTTGCAATTGTCGGGAGAGGCCGTGTTTTCGACGACGATCGTCGACGGGACCAGTTGCCTGCGGGCAGCGATCGTGAACCACCGGACGACGACGGCGGATGTGGAAGCGGCGGTGCGGGCGCTGGAGGCAGCGGCGCGCGACGCCTGAAATTCGTCGGACGCGGCCCCGTTGGCAGACAGGCCGCGTCCGGTTTCGACCGCGCGTGGATTTCTCGACACGCCCGGCCAAACTGAAAACCGATCAGACCTTGGCGCGGATCGCGGCAGGCTGTTGAGCGGGGGTCGGCACAGGCGCTGGCTTGCGCGACCATGGCAGACGCACGTCGGCGATGCGGGCGGCTTCGATGGTGCGATCCATCCAGGTCTGTCGTGACATATCGTGCCCTCCGGCGTTGTCGGCGTTAACACTTTATGCAGACGGCAGAGGGCGGCGATTGGACCCGATCCGGGTCTTTCGGCGGCTTGATTGTGGCGAAAAGAGGCGCGCACGGCGCGACGCCGCGGCGACAATGACTGTCAGAGCCGGATAGCAGCGATCAGACGCCCGTAATCCGCCTCACCCGCATGGGTCGTGCGGCGATAGGAGTAGAAGCGTGCGGGGTCGGAATAGGTACAATGCCCGGTCCATTCCGCCTGCACCCCGGCCCGGCGCAGCCGCCACAACCCATAGGCGGGCAGGTCGAACAGGTATCGGTCGCCTTCTCCGTTCGCAAAGAACCGTCCCGCCTCGGCGTCAGCGTCAAGGAAGGGGTCCGGAAATTCCGGGCCGACTTCATAGGCACGCTGGCTGATCGACGGGCCGATGGCCGCGCGAATGTTCGGCCGGATCGCGCCCAGCCCCTCCATCGCCTCGATCGTCGCTTCGAGGATGCCATCAAGGGCACCTTTCCATCCGGCATGCGCAGCCCCGACGACGCCCGATTCGGAGTCATGGAACAGCACCGGCTGGCAATCGGCGGTCAGGACCGTCAACACCTGACCCGGCACGGCCGTCACCAGCGCATCGGCGCGGCGCGGCGCCCCGGTTTCGTCTGTTGCATCGCAGAGCGGGCCGTCGATGACGATGACATCTGCCGAATGAACCTGATGCACACTGTGCAGGGGCCCGCCCATGGCTTCGGCCACGCGGGCGCGGTTGATCTGCACAGCTTCGGTCTGATCGCTTGATCCGGTGCCGCAGTTCAGCCCTTCGAAAATGCCGGACGATGCGCCGCCATGCCGGGTAAAGAACCCGTGGGCGACAGGGCCAAGGATGTCGGCCTGAAGGGCTTCCAATGTCATCGATCGAATCCCGGTGGCAGGGCGGCACCGACTGGAAGCAGCGCCATTGCCTTGAATAGGTCGCCCATGTCGGATGGGTGGGTCAAGCGCCGATGGGCCGCGACATGCGCGTTCAGTCGCGCGCCGCCCATTGATTGGGCAAGCGCCTGCGCCCGCGCAGTGATGCCAAGCCGTTCAAGAATGACCCCTTGAGATATCATTGCGCTGACGCTGCATAGACTTGCCGGTGTGGCACGGGCGATAGCCTCGAAATCGACATGCGCGGTCAGATCGGCCTGACCGGGGTTGGCCAGTGGATCTTCGGGCGTATGGTTGCGCAGCGCCTGTAGCGTGTCGCCGCGACTGCGCCAGTGGCCGTAGTCAATGAAGATCGCGGTCCCGCCCCTTGCCACCCGCGACGCCACCGTGCCGACAATGCCTGGCAGGGCAGGGCAGCGTTCGACCAGAGTACCGTCGGGCAGGGGGGCGGGAACGTTGTGATAATTCAATTCCGGCACCGGCATGGCGGGACCCAGGGCAAAGGACAGCGCACCTTCGGTTTCGGTCACCAGCCGCTCGCGCCATGTATTTCCATCGCGGACATGCTGGCGGACCGGCAGGGCGTCAAGAAATTCGTTGGCAAGAAGAAATGTCGGAAGATCGGGCAGATCGTTCACGGTGCCGTGCCATGTGACATCGTGCCCGAATAGCGTGTCGGCCTGAATCTGTCTCAGCGTTTCGGACGCTTCGACCAGATGGACGCGGGCCGCTGTGACGAATCCGGGAACAGCGCGCGTGGCGCGCAGAACGTCCGCCATCAACGTCCCCCGGCCCGGCCCAAGTTCAACCAGCGAGAAGAGTTTCGGACGGCCCTGGTCGATCCAGACCTGCGCCAGACACAGGCCCAGCATCTCGCCGAACATCTGACTGATTTCCGGCGCGGTGATGAAATCGCCGCCCGTGCCAAAGGGATCGCGGGTGGAATAATATCCCAGCGACGGGTGCAGAAGACAATCGGCCATATAGTCGGCGATGGTCAGCGGTCCGGTTGCGCGGATACGCCCGATCAGAAGGTCGCGCAGGCGATGTGCGTCAGGCACGCGCCTTGTCGGACTGTGCCGCGTCCGACCGCGCCGCGCGCAGCGCCAGCCAGGCGGCGCCCAGACCCACGATCACCATCGGCAGGGATAGAACCTGACCCATTGTCATGCCGTAGTCGCCCAGGCTGACGACATACCCCAGTGGATTGTCCGGCGTGATATACTGTGCATCCGCCTGCCGGAAATATTCGACGAAGATGCGCGCGAAGCCATAGCCGGCCAGGAAAATGCCGCAGATCATGCCGGGAATTTTCAGCCCGCCCCGAAGCGCGATCACCCAAAGCACGACCAGCAGAATGACGCCTTCCAGAATCGCCTCATAGATCTGGCTGGGGTGCCGGGCGCAAAGCTCTCCGACGTTGGAGCAGGCCTGCGCGGCGCTGCCCGGAAAGACCACGGCCCAGGGCAGGTCGCTGGGACGGCCCCAGAGTTCTGCGTTGACGAAGTTGGCCAGCCGGCCCAGTCCAAGTCCAAGCGGCGTGGCGAGGGCCCCGATATCCAGGATCGACCGGATTGGAATTCCGTGGCGTCTTGCGAAGAATATTATCGCCAGTCCTGTCCCGATCAGGCCACCGTGGAATGACATGCCGCCCTCCCAGACGGCCAGAATTTCCGCCGGGTTCGCCAGGTAATAGCCGGGTTGATAAAAGATCACGTATCCCAGGCGCCCGCCCAGAACGATAGCCAGCGTAACCCAGGTCATCACGTCTTCGACCTGCAACGGCGTCATCGGCGATTTGCCTCCGCGCCAGAGAGCGGGGCGCATCACAAGCCAGCGCGCCATCAACCAGCCGCCGACGATGCCGAGGATATAGGCGGCGGCATACCATTTCGGCGCAATTTCGAATCCGGCGATCGAAACACGGAAGATATCGGGCGAAATGTTCGGGAATGTGATGACCATGTTATTCATGGGGTCGCAATGCCTGCCCCCTGCAATCCCGTCAATCCCTTTGCGATCACGGGCTGGTGAAGCGCAGATCTTGAGACTTCGACGCGATGACCCCATATGAATCGCAGCAAACCCGGAGACCCAGATTATGCAGACCCGCAACCGTTTTATGGATGACATCGGTCAGTTGATGACCAACGCGATGGGCGTGGCGCAGGGCGCGAAGTCTGAAGCCGAGACAGCGATGAAATCATTGCTGGACCGCTGGATGGCAGACCGCGATTTCGTCACGCGCGAGGAATTCGACGCCGTACGTGCCATGGCCCAGAAAGCCCGCGAAGAAAATGACGCGTTGAAGGCTCGTCTGGACGCGATGGAAGGAACCGGGGCGAAAAAGACCACAGCCAAAAAAAGCTGAGCTTCGTACCGGGTCAGACGCGGAGCCTTCGGCGGAGATGTTCCTGCCAAGAGGTAATGTTCAGCCTGCGAACAGGGTCAGCAGGGCGTCGACCTCGGCGTTCGTCTTGGTAAAGTCGCAGACCAGACGGCACAGCGGCCCGCCCGCAGCATCATCGGCTTCGTCCATCAGATAATAATCTGCCTTGTTCAACGCCCGGTCGTGGGTCGCGCGGGGCAGACGGGCGAAGATCATGTTCGCCTGCGGCTCCCACTCCATCATCGCGCCAAGATCGCGCAGGCCGGTGGCCAGTCGCGCGCATGCGGCGTTGGATGCGCGGGCGTTCTTCAGCCACAGGTCATCGGCCAGATAGGCCATCATCTGCACCGACAGATAACGATGCTTCGACCATAGTTGCGCGCCGCGCTTGCGCCGCAGTTCCATTTCGCGGTGCCGGGCCGGGTCGCGTATTACAATGGCCTCAACTGCCATACAGCCGTTCTTGGTGCCGCCAAAACTGACCATATCGAAGCCGCGCACCATATCCGCCGCGGAACATGCCAACGCAGCACATGCGTTGGCAAAGCGCGCCCCGTCCAGATGAGTGGCGAAGCCGCCGTTGCGGGCCATCGTGGTCAGGTCGCGCAATTGGTCCAACGTATAGAGCGTTCCGGCCTCGGTCACGTTGGTCAGGCTGAGCGCGCCTTTCTGGACGTTGTGCAAGGATACACCTGTGCGCCCGATCTGTGCGGCCAGCGCGTCTGCGTCGATGCGACCGTCGGCCCCATCGACCAGCACCAGCTTCGCGCCGCCGGTAAAGAACTCGGGCGCACCGCATTCGTCTTCTTCGATATGCGCGATCCGGTGGCACAGCACCGCGTCCCAGGGGTTCACCAGACCGGCCAGCGCCAGCGCGTTGGCCCCGGTGCCGGTCGCGACGAGCAGGACCTCGGCTTCTGGCCAGTCGAACAGGGTGCGGAGTGCATCGCGCACGCCGGGCATCCAGGGGTCGTTGCCATAGGGCATCGCCGCACCGGTGTTGGCGGCAAGGATGGCATCCATGATCGCGGGGGCCACCGGGCCGGTGTTGTCGGAAGCAAAGTTCAGGTTCATCACGCGCCTCCCAACGGCTCCTCGATCACAAAATCCTCCCAATCGTCATCGTCGGGGACCAGCGTTTCGTTCACTGTCTCGTCTATCAAGGACGCGCCCGCTTTGTGTGGTGACATCGGGTCGCCGGTCAGAAGTGGATGCCAGGCGGGCAATTCACGACCTTCATGCAGGCGGCGATAGGCGCAGGTCTCGGGCATGAAATAGGCCGCCTTCGGCAGCGTCGCAGGGGTCAGCACGACGCATTCAGGGACATGCAGAAGCCGCAGGTCGTAGTTGGAGCATCTGCAGGTGCGGTCGTCGAACAGGCGGCAGGCGATGCGGGTCAGGGCGACTTCGCCCGTTTCTTCGTCTTCCAGTTTGTTAAGACAGCACTTGCCGCAGCCATCGCAAAGCGCTTCCCATTCCTTTTGGGTCAGGTCGGTCAGCGCGCGCCTCCAGAAGGCGGGCCGCAGTCCGTCGCGATCGATAGGGTCGGAACGAGGGTCAGAGGGCATTCAGCATCGCTTTTGCACGATCGGCGTCGGCCTTCATCTGGGCGATCAGCGCGGGCAGTCCGTCGAAATTCAATTCCGGGCGCAGATAGTCGACCAGCCCGACCGAGATGTGGCGGTCGTAAAGATCACCGTCGAAATCGAACAGGAATGTTTCGATATTCGGGGTATTTTCGCCGAACATCGGTCGCACACCAAGCGAAGAGACGCCGTGATATGCCCCCGCCTTCGGTCCTTCCAGCACGTCGACCAGCACGGCATAGACACCCAGTTTCGGCAGGTGCAGCCCGTCGACCGACAGGTTGGCGGTCGGATAGCCAAGATCGCGCCCGCGTTTTGCGCCGTGCAGGACGGGGCCTTCGATCCGGTGCCAGTGGCCCAGCAACTCGGCGGCGTCACGCGGACGACCCTCGGTCAGGGCGCTGCGGATGGCAGTGGACGACACCGGTGCATCACCGCCCAACAGATCGGCAATGGTCACATCGAAGCCAAGCCGTTCGCCGCCGTCGCGCAGGGCCACAACATCGCCCGCACGGCCCTTTCCGAACCGGAAATCCGCCCCGGTGACGACATGCGACAGACCCAAACCATTCGCCAGCACATCGGCCATGAAAACCTCGGCGGTGAGAGGGGCGATGGCGGGAAACGGCAGTTCGAACAGCAGATCAACGCCCAGTTTCGCCAACCGGTTGGACCGCGCCTCGGACGACATCAGACGGAAGGGCGCGCCGCCGGGGGCGAAGACCTGCCGGGGATGCGGCTCGAACGTGACGACGCCCAGCGGTGCGTCGCGTCGGGCAAGGTCAAGCACGTGCTGATGCCCGCGGTGCACGCCATCGAAATTACCCACCGCAGCCGATGCACCGCGCGCGTCGGCGGGAATGTCGTGATGGGTCCGGAAAATCCGCATGACCGCCGGGCTAGCCCGCCCGTTCAGGCGGTGCAAGCGGGCGGCCCGCTCGCGATGTTATTTCGACACGTTGACGGGTATCGTAATCAGTCGAACTTGCGCGACGGGGCCAGCACGACGGCCTCTCCCTTCAGGACTTTCCTGCCGTCGATGGCGCAGTGCGTTTCCATCGTAACGCGGCGTTTGCCAAGGTCCATGTCCACGACCGTCACCACTGCTTCGACCATGTCGCCGGGACGGACCGGAGCCAGAAACTTGAGCGTCTGTCCCAGATAGACAGTGCCGTGGCCGGGCAGTTGTTCCCCGATGACCGCTGAAATCAGCCCGGCAGTCAGCATGCCATGGGCAATGCGACCTTCGAATATCGTGTCTCGGGCGTAATCGTCGTCCAGATGCACCGGGTTATGATCGGTTGAAACTTCAGCGAACAATTCGATATCGCGGTCGGTGATGACCTTCCGCAGGCTGCGGGACATGCCGATTTCGATATCCTCGATGCAGATCGAGCCGCGCGGGGCGTTGTCGAGCATGGGGCGTCCTCCGAAATTCGTCATACGCAACATATACGGCAATGCCGCATCGCGGCAACATCATAAGTAATAATACTTCACAAAAGTTGCATAAATAGGACTTATATTACCGCAACGTTCCGATCACATAGGTCGGAACGATACCTGTTTCGGCCAGATATACCTCCAATTTCGCAGGATCGGGACTTCCGCCTGGGGCCGTTCCCGTTTCTGCGGCACCCAGTCCCCCCGAGATGAACAAAAGGTCCAGGTCTTCGCCCATTGCGCCCGCCGCATCAGTCAACGGTCCGTCACCGATGGCCAGGATCGCGCTGTCTGGCACATCGGCGACTGCCGCCAGCCGTCGTCGCGCCAAATCGTAGATCGGCGGATGCGGTTTGCCGAAATACAGACTCTCACCCCCCATTTCGGAATAAAGTTCTGCCAGTGCGCCGGCACACCACTCCCGAACCTCGCCCCGGTCAACGACGATATCCGGGTTCGCGCAGAGCAGCTTCAGGCCGCGTGTCTTCGCTGCCAGAAACTCGGGTCGCATGACCGACGGGTCGGCCTGCGGGTCGAAGGGGCCGGTGCAGACAACGCCCTCGGCCTGATCCAGCGGAACGCGGGTGATAGTCATCGGGTCGGAGAGAATCGCCGGCGGCTCAAAGAACCCGAGGTCGTGATCGGGGCCCAGATGCCAGACCCTGGACCCCACAGCGCCCCGAAACAGCGCCAGCCGGGCTGAATCGCCGGAGGTCGCAATGGCGTCATAGGCATCTTCCGGCACACCGAAGCCCGCGATCTGTTTGGCCACACCTTCGCGGGGCCGGGGTGAATTGGTGACCAGAACGACCCTGCCTCCGGCGCGACGATAGGCCGTCAGCGCCTCGACCGCGCCGGGAATCGCGCGCACGCCATCGTGGACGCAACCCCAGAGATCGACAAACAATGCCTGATACTGGCCGGAGACCTGTGAAAGGGACTGAATGATCTGCATGTCGCGGCCTCGGCAGTGGGGGTCAATCGACCCCTACCTACAGGACGCGGGGGCAGGGTCCAGCAGTCGCGATTGACGGTGCGCACTCAGACCCCTGTCATCGCCAGGCCCTGTGCTTCGGAGACGGTCAGATACGGGATGCGCGGTGCATCAAACCCTGCACCGGACGCGGTCTGCGGGAACAGTTTCCCCATGTCGGATAACATCGTGCGCGTCAGATTGCGCCCGGTGGCGCGGGCGGGGTGATAACTTTCGACCGGCAGGTTCCCGACCAAGATGGCTTCCTGACCTGAACAGGCGATGCCGTATACCGTCACCTCGCCCTGTGGCACGATGGCGGTGATGGAGTGGCCATCCTCGAAGGCACGGATCGGGGCGAAAGCCTGCAATCCGCCGACCAGTTTGTGGCAGCGCGGACTGTCGATCAGGATATTTGCATGTGCCCCCAGCAGGACATCGTGATCCGGGCCGGACGCGCCGAAGGCATGGGCCGCAACACGAAAGAACATCGGTCGCTCTGCCCCTGCGTCATAGCTGCGCGATCCGATCCAGTCGATCTGTGCCGTGCCGCCGCCGCGCACGGCAACGCGGTCACCGGGAATCAGATCCTCGATCGGGACAGGACCGCGAATGCCGCGCAAAAGGGCACCGCGCGCGAAACTAGAGACGGCGGCCTCGATTTCGGGAGTATCGGGAAGTGCGCGACGGTCCCACGTGGCAAGGCCGCGAGTATCGATCCAAGACAGGTCATAGCTTGCCAATGTCCGGTGATCGGGCCCGTCAATGGTGTCGTGGGTCCCCGGAACAGGGCTGAACGAGGTTGAAGGAAGCCGTTGATAGGCAGACATGACGGGGCCGTCCTGGCGTTAGCAGTCCCCACCGCTGGCATCGGTTCTAATCGGTTTTGATCGGTATATCTACGGTGCAGCCTGAAACAATCGGTTTCCCAATGTCTTTTGGAGCGGGAATCTCCATGGTAGGCGGGGCCATGACCAATCAGACAGCGCCCCTCGCACAGCAGCTCGCCGCCGTACGCAAAGCAATCGAAGCCGAGCGTCCGACAAGCGCGCGCGCGCTTTTGCGGACCTTGACCAAATCCTCGCCCAATTCCGCCGAGGCATGGCTGCAACTGGCCCGATCCGAATCCATGCTCGAAAATGCGGGGGCAGCACGGCTGGCGTTCGAGCGATGTCTGACGCTGGCTCCGAAAGAACCGATCCTGTGGATGGAACTCGCGATCTCGGAATCGCGCCACGGTCAGGGAAATCAGATCTTGAAACGGGCCCGGAAGGCCGGGCTGCCGCAGGCTTTGCTGAAAATGTTGCAGACGGCGGCGAAGGGGCAGGGGGCCAAGGCGCAGGGCACCGGAGGTGCGACCAGGGCCGACCTTGCGGCATTGGGCAAGGCTGCGGCCGGGGGCAACCTGCGCGCGGTCGAAACCAGGGCCGCACCGATCCTGAAAGCGCGGGCGGGGGCGGTGATCTGGGGAATCGTCGCGCAGGCCCGGGCCGATGCGGGCAAGTTCGCGTCCGCGGCCGAGGCGTTTCGGCAAGGTATCGTGCTGGAACCCTATGCCGTCGACCTGCGTCTGGGTCTCGTCCATTCGCTTGCCATGGAAACCGAAGTCGTGAAGGCCCTGGTCGAGGCGCGGCGGGCCGCACAGATCGCACCGCGTCTGACGTCTGCGCAACTGGTCTACGGACGGATCGTGCTTCAGGCCGGGTTGGCCGACAGGGCGATGGCCATCGCCGAGCAGGCCCTGCGTGTCGATCCGAACAGCGATGCCGTATTGGCGCTTGCCGCTGAAACGGCGATGCAGGTCGGGCGTCATCGCGATGCAATCGACTACGCGCGAAGGCGTAGCAAAGCGTCGACCGAATACGATATTCTGCTGGCCCGTACGCTCAGCACCGATGGGCAGCTGGACGAATCGCTGGCGGTTTATGATGCCCTGATCGCCAGGCACCCGACCGATGCGGCGGCTTTGGCAGGGCGCGGACAATTGCGCCAGACACTGGGCGACATGACCGCGGCGGAAGCGGACCTTCGCGCGGCAATGGCTGCCGACCCGACCGAGGGTTCCGCTGCGCGGGCCCTGGCCTATGGCACGAAACTTTCGGAGGACGATCCGGCGGTCATCGTAATGAAAGATGTGCTTGCGCGCAAAGAGATCGGACCTCAGCTCCGCCGTCAGCTGGATTACGCGTTGGCCCGCGTATTGCAATCTTCGGACCCCGCTGCCGCCGCCGCGCATCTTGCATCCGCCAACGCCTCGATGTTGCGGACCTTTCCATACGACGTGCGGCAGTTGCGCGAGCGGCAGGAAACCAGCACCGACCGCGAATGGCCGATCCTGCGCGCGGCGCTGGCGTCCGGTGTCCGCAGCACCTCCGAGGCCGCGCCGATCTTCGTCACCGGCCTGCCCCGGTCGGGCACTACGCTGGTCGAGGCGATTATCTCGGCCCACCCCATGGTAGCCGCCGGGGGTGAACTGGGCGTGGTCCGACGCAGTATCATGCCATTGGCCAGGCTTCTGGCGGAAGGCGGGACCCCGACCGAGGCCGATCTTACGGCAGCAGGTGACGCTTATGCCGACGCGGCCTGTCACGCCGCCGGTCAGACGCCGGACGGTCACCACCTGACCGACAAGTCGATCTTCACCTTCATGGATATCGGCCTGATTCAGGCGATCCTGCCGCGTGCGAAGGTCGTCGTGGTAACGCGCGATCCGCGTGACATGGGGCTGTCGATCTGGCGCAACCATTTCCGCGAAGGCACGCATCGCTACGCCGCAAGTCAGCCCGCAATCGCCGATCAGGTCGAGATGTTTCGCGATGCCATGAACATCTGGCAGAGAGACCTGCCGGACGCATATCATCGCATCGACTACGACGCCCTTCTGCAAAACCCTGAGGAGCAGGTGCGCGCGCTGCTGGAGTATCTCGACCTGGAGTGGAATGAGCGGGTGATGTCGTTCAACGAACATGCGGGCCGGGTCCAGACCCTCAGCTTCGCGCAGGTCCGACAGCCGCTCTACAAATCGTCCAGCGGCGGATGGAAGCGCAGCGCGGAGGAAATCGCCGAACTGATCGCTGCACTGGATGCAAAAGGGCTGCTGCCGCCTGACTGACCTGCGGGCCCCAGGTGCGGGTCAGTCGACGGTGGCGATATCTTCGATGGCATCGGTCAGCGTCAGGTCCGGGTTGAATTTCCCATTGCGGAGAAACGTCAGGATCTGCCCGATTACAATTGGCTGATTCATCATGAAGGTATGCGTCACCGACATTTCGATGTGATCGTCCATTCCGGCCACACGGGTGGAGGCGACGGAGACCTTGCCATCGTCCGGGCCGGGCAGGAGCGATGACCACAGCGGGTTCAGGCTGCGCGTGCCCGCGATCACCCCGACACCGGGCCAGACCGGACCCAACCGAGTCGGCAGACCATCTGTGCCCAGTTGCATCCCCGAAGGGCCGTTGATCCATTCGAAGGCGGCGACCTCGCCCATGCGGTCCACGATTTCGGAGCCCTGGTTCGGCGGTGCCAGCATCACGGTGCGTCCCATTTGCGGAAAATTGTTTTCGGCCATCCACACCCGGAGCAGAATGCCGCCCATTGAATGGGTGACGAAGTTTATAAGCGGACTTGTTCCACAGCTTCGTATGGCGGAGGGCAGGGTCGCCGCGGCCAGCGCCTCGACCGTGCCCGAGGTGCTGTCATAGTCGCTGTTGACCACGCGGTATCCCTGCGTAAGCAGCGTCTCCTCCAGCACCAGAAGGGATGCATCGGTGCGCGCGAGCCCATGCAGCAGGACGACGCAATCCGGCACCCGTCCGGAGATGCTGTCCGATTGGGCCAGCACGGGCGCCGCAAGGGCGACCAGGAGGAGGGCGAGCCGTATCACTCCCGTTATCTAGTATCGAGCTGAACCGCATACCAGTCTGCCCGTCAACCTGCGCCGCGAGGTTCAGGAGGAGGCGGGTCTGAAGATCCATGTCGACGCGCTCTGCCTGATCAACGAATATCACTCGCGCGCGCGATTTTCATCAGGTCGAAGTATTTTTCCGCTGTCATCTTGCCAGCGGGGAACTCCGCGACGACTGGCACGACCCCGAAGGTGTGGTGACGCGCCGCCGCTGGGTCAGCCGCGATCAGATGACGGGGTTGTCCTTCCGGCCCGCCGCGCTGCCCAGTGTGGCATGGGCCGACCCCGATGCGCCCGCCTATGACCCTCTGGAGCCTTTGCATGAATAGCGCGAGCCCGTGGATTTCGCCCCGGTCCGGATTGTCGCCAATCCGATCCCCGCCAGCACCAGTCCGCCTGCCGCCAATGCCCGCGCGCCCGGCACCTCGCCCAGCAGGATCGCGCCAGCCAACGTGGCGATGACCGGCACGATCAACTGTGCCACGCCCGCCGTCGCCACGCCCATCTGCGGCAGCACCCGAAACAACATGGCGTAGCCGATGCCCGACGCGATGCCGCCCGACAGCGCCGCCATCGCCGCCCCGAACGGTGTCACCGCCGCGCCCCACCACATCGGGGCGGCAAGGGCGAACAAGGCCGTGGCGATCAGGAAATTCCCTGCGCTGCCGGCCAGCGGTCGCGGCTCGAACTTTCCGGCGAAGGAATAGGCAGCCCAGGCAAGTCCGGCGACGATCATCAGGCCTGCGTCCATTGGGTCAGTCCGCACCGTGCCGCCCGGCAGAAGCAGCCAGACCAGCCCGGCCAGCGCCAGCCCCATACCGGCCAGTCTGACCGGGCCGCTGCGTTCGCCCCGCGCCAGAGACAGAGCGAAGAGACCGATTTGCACGGTGGCGAACAGGATCAGTGCACCAATTCCTGCATCCAGCGTGCGATAGGCCAGCGAAAACCCCAGCAGATAGACTACCAGTGCGATCGCCGCGCCCCACCGCCGCACGCCGGTCACGGTGATCCCGCGCCGTGCGGCCAGAGCCGCCAGCACGACAGCACCCGCCGCGACCCGGATCGCGGCAAAGGCCAGCGGATCGGTTCCGTCGACTACGCCCGCACGGGTCAGTAGCGAGTTGGCAGCCAGAAAACACAGGGCAAGCGCGGTGAGGAGGACGAGGGGCATGGGGCCTTGGTGCGGCGCGGCGGGGCGAAAGTCGAGGGTCCGCTGTGCCCGCTCCCCGCACGGCCGGTTATTGATTGTCCGCGGCAATTCCGTCGCCTTCGCTGGCCGTGACGGACGGGTGGGCGGTGCGACGTCCCGCATCGCTCAGACTGTAAACCCCGACCGATATCTTCATGAACCATCCGTAGTGGTCATCGCGCATGATCGCCGTCGCCCGCCCCACGCCGGTGGCGTCCTTTACGTCCCGTCCCCGACACGCCCCGTGTGCAGCCAAATATGCTGCCACCAACATCGCATCCTGCCGATAGGCCGTCACCAGCCCCACCCGCGTTGCGCCGCCATCGTTCGGGTCGCCGCGCCGTGTTGCGAATTCGCGCAGCAGGCGTTCCTTGGGCTTTTTCGACAGGCGCGGCCGGAACGGCCCAGGATCGCAATGCACCGTCACCAGCCCGTCACGCAGCCGCACCGTCAGAACGCCCAGACCCAGCCGCCGGGCCAGCTTGAGATTGGCTTTCAACGCCGTCCAACCCCGTCGTCCTGCCACATCGGGAACGGCCAGATAGACATGCGGTGTGACGGCCTGCCGGTCGATCCCCTGATGGATCAGGGCAAGGCTGAAAGCGGTCTTCAGCTCCACGATCACGGGTGGCTCGTCTTCGCGCAGCGCCATGACGTCTGCGGGCCCGATCTCGGCCTTTACGGTATAGCCCTGATCTTCCAGAAACACCTTTACGGGGGCGTAGAGATCGGTTTCGCGCATGGGGTCTCTGGCGGGCATTACGATGGCAGAGCCATCTTGCCGCCTGCCAGGGTTGGATGTGCTGCGAGGCGGGCGACCGTGGCCGACAGAAGCGTGCCGAAAGTTGCGGGAGCGGTGGGTCGGTAGATGCGGGCTTCGAGAGTGATCTCGCGTGCGGGGGGATAGGTCGCATTCAGTCCGCAGAAAACCCAATCCTTACCGCGCCGGTTCCAGGTCGCAAAACAGACGGTCAGGAATGCCGGAGCCACACCCTCCGGCATATAAAGGTATTGAACGATGGGTCGGGTGTCCCCCGGGCTCACTTCTGCACGCAAGGCCGGTTGCCGAAAGTATTCCGGCACGAGATTCCG
Organism: Jannaschia sp. L-14R; assembly: GCF_056857695.1. NCBI lineage: Bacteria > Pseudomonadati > Pseudomonadota > Alphaproteobacteria > Rhodobacterales > Roseobacteraceae > Jannaschia > Jannaschia sp. L-14R. Next base: position 481,043 of record NZ_JBSXNP010000009.1, on the reverse strand, counting down.
GCTGCCCAAACGTTTCGGAGTTTCTTCTGGTCCAAACGGATATGCCGGATTGCTCGGGCGCTGGCTGATGGAGAGTACACTGCCCTGAGCTCCGGGCAACAGGTCTGACAGGACGATGTTCTGAATCGACCTGATCGAACTCAGCGGCAGGAAGCCGTTTATTCGCCCGGCGTTGCGGGGCGGCTCGCCCAGAAGGAACGTCCGCGACCCGATCGCGACCGTGAAATCTTCGCTGTCGGCTGCTTCCTGCGCGGCAGCAGGGGAAACCAAGGCGAGAACGTTCATGACTATCGCAAGCGGTAGCGTCGCACAGTGACGGAAAAGCATGAATGACCTCGAACAGGGGAAGGGCGTACGTGCCGGACCGCTATAGCACCCGAAGGCGCTTTCGCCACTCCCGGCGGTCGGCCCCCCGTGACAATCGGAGCGGCGCAGGTTATGGCCCCGCCCGACCCTGATCGTACACCGATTTTCAGCACGGACCCCCGCAATGACCACCCTTGTCTTCGGCCACAAATCCCCCGACACCGATTCCACCGGCAGCCCGATCGCATGGGCATGGTACCTTTCGGAGTTCATCGGCATCGAGGCGACGCCCGTCCTGCTGGGCGAGCCGAACACCGAAGCCCTGTGGATGCTGAAGAAATGGGATCTGCCCAAACCGCGCATCATCATGGATGTCGAGGCCGGCCAACCTGTGGTCATCGTCGACACCAATAATCCGGCGGAATTACCTGCGGGCATCAATGCCGCCGATATCCGCGCCATCATCGACCATCACAAGCTGGTCGGCGGTCTGGAAACAGTGGGCCCAATCGACATCACCATCCGTCCGTTGGCCTGCACGGCGACAATCATGGCGGATCTTATGGGCAGCGCGCTGTCAACGGCACCCGACGGAATCAAGGGTGCGATGCTGACCTGTATCCTGTCGGATACACTGGCCTTCCGCTCGCCCACCACAACTGACCATGACCGGGTCTTGGCCGAGCGTCTGGCGGCTGACCTGTCGGTCGATATTCCGGCTTATGCGTCCGAAATGTTCGCTGCGAAATCCGACGTGTCAGCGTTCTCTGAAGCCGAGCTTCTGCGCATGGACAGCAAGGAATATGAAGTCGAGGGCACCAAATTCCGCGTCTCCGTCCTGGAAACCACTTCGCCCGAGGCGATCTTGTCGCGCAAGGACGCGCTGATGGCGGCGATGCCACAGGTGGCCAGGGAGGATGACGTGACGCAGGTTTTGCTGTTCGTGGTCGATATCCTGGCCGAACAGGCGACGCTACTTGTGCCCGATACCCTGACCAAAGCAGTGGCCGAAGCCAGCTTCGGAGTGTCTGTCAACGGCGACAGCGTGGTTCTGCCTGGCGTGATGAGCCGTAAGAAACAGATTATTCCGGCGCTCAAGCTCTGACGGTTCAAGCTCTTTCATGATGACAGGAACGAGAAATGACCCGTTTTCTTGTTCTTTTTGAACGGTTCGCTTTTCAGATTTCGTTCTGAATCTGTCCATAAGCCAGCATGGCAAACAGACCTGTGCCGCCTAGAATATTGCCGATCAACATCGGCAGGATATGCTTGCTGAAAGCGGTGAGAATTCCCAGTTCTCCGCTGACCACCAGCGTGAAAATTTCGTTCGATCCAGCGACGACATGGGTGAAATCTCCGGCCGCGATCAGCCAGGTGAACATGATGATCAAGAACAGCTCCGTCCTTTTGGCCGAAGGCAGCATCCAGACCAACGCAGCAATGAAGAACCCTGACGGAATGCCACGAAGCAACGTTTCCGAGGGGGACATCGATGCAAGGTGACGCGAAATCTCGAGTATTGCATTCAGGGTTTCGGGCGTCAGGATGCCACCATGCACCGCAAGACCCGCCGTTATGAATGTACCAAGCATGTTGGCGACGAAAACGATGCTCCATAGCCGGGCGACGTTGTAGAAACCGTCACGCGACGGCTTCGCCAAAATCGGCAGGACGACCGTGATCGTGTTTTCCGTAAACAATTGCAGACGGGACAGGATGACCACGACGAAACCGAACGTATAGCCGAAACTCTGGACCAGTGTCAGATACGGATAGTCAGGTCCAAGGCCGGCCCGGATGACGCCTACCATCAGAACCGATGTGCTGATACCCAGACCGGCAGCCAGGCCCGACCACCAGAGCGATGTCTTGGAGCGATGGAGTTCTTCCTCACCTTCGCGCAGAATGATCGAATAGACCGACAGTGCCGACAGCCTGGCATGATTTCCGACGATCTGTCGTTCTTCCCGGGTCAAGGCCTTTTCGGTGGCGGTCGGCGTCTTTTCCCGCACTTCGCGTTCGCGAACCCTGGCTTCGGTTTCGGCCTCAGCCTCAGCCTGTATTTCTTCCGCCCGGTCCTGCATGTTCGTCCCCTGTTTTCCTAGGTCCGAGATGGGGCAACCGGATACGAAGTCCAGCCAGCCTAAATCAGGGCCGTCGCGCCACCATGTCGATTTCTACCAGCGCCCCGACGGCAAGTCCGGTTACACCGATGCAGGTCCGAGCAGGCAGTTTTCCTTCGGAGAAATAGGACTGATACATCTGGTTCATGGCGGCGTAGTCCCGCTCGAACTCGGTCAGATAGATCCGCGCCTGCGCGACATTCTCCAACCCCAGGCCCATCCCCGACAACACGATCTTCAGATTATCCATCACCCGCGCCGTTTGCGCCGTTACACCGTCGGGCAAGGCGCGTTCCGGCTCGCTGGGCCAGGTCGGCATCTGACCGGTCAGGAATACCCAGCCGTCGATTTCCGAGCAGTGCGAAAAGGTTGCAACCGGCTGAGGCGCGCCGTCGATCATGTGGAAGGTTGGAAGGGGCATGGAAACTCAGTTCAGTTTTGACGGGATTGAGCGAGGCTGCACCATAAGGGCCGCACCAAATGGGACATATCCTCTGATTTGCGAACCACCCTCCTCAAGCCTCCCGGCCCAGTCGCTCCTCGAGGACCTCGAACGGCACACCCGGCAGATCCTTGGCGCCCCGGATCACCAGCGATGTCTTCACCGACGCCACGTTTTCCGCCGCCGTCAGCGATCCGGTCAGGAACGACTGGAATGTCGACAGGTCGGGGGCCACGCATTTCAGAATGAAGTCGGTCTCGCCGTTCAGCATGTGGCACTCCCGGACCAGCGGCCAGTCGCGACACAGCGCCTCGAACGCAGACAGGTCGACTTCGGCCTGACGTACCAGCGACACCATCGCGAAGACCTGGACCTCGAACCCCAACTGTCGGGCATCGACGTCGGCATGATAGCCCTTGATCAACCCGGCTTCCTCCAGCGCGCGGACACGGCGCAGGCAAGGTGGGGCACTGATGCCAACGCGGCGTGCCAGTTCGACATTGGTCATGCGACCGTCAGCCTGCAATTCCGATAGAATCTGGCGGTCGATGGGGTCGAGTTTGGCGGGGGGCATATTGATCCTGTCTCTGAGTTGGCGGATGTGTCTCACAGCAAAGGGCTCTGCGCAACAATATTTCAATGTTGCGCAAGATTGCGTCGCGAAAGATGGAGGGACATCTTGACCCCTTCGGCCGATGCAAAGAACCAGATATACCGGGAGGTCCGAGATGGATCAGGACGAAGACGATGATTCCGCACCTTGCTTCGCCCATCTGCTGGTGGATGGCCATGTTGTCGATCCACAGACAAGGCGCGACGTTGCAGCCTTCCGCAAGGCGGAGCGGCAGCGGCTTTACGGTTTGCGGAAAACACTGTCCGTATCCGATCGCGCTGTGGCCGAAACGTCGATTTCGCAGGGTATCGACGACGTGCTGGACGACCCGACAGGGCAAACGATCGCAGCCTACTGGCCGATCCGGGGCGAGCCTGATCTTCGCCGCTGGATGGCACAAGCGCATGAGCGCGGCGCCAGGATCGCCTTGCCCGTCGTCGTGGGGCGGGATGCACCGGTCGGCTTCCACCTGTGGTCGCCCGGATGCGCGATGGAGCGTGGCATCTGGAACATTCCCGTTCCCCGCAACGTCATGCCTGTCGTCCCCGACGTCGTGATCGTCCCGTTGCTGGGTGTGGACGATGCATTATTTCGGCTGGGAAACGGAGGCGGCTATTACGACCGCACACTTGTTCGGCTGCCGGGACCGCATCGTGTGATCGGAGTCGGTTACGGGTTTTCGCGTATGACCACGATCTATCCGATGCCATGGGATGTGCCGATGGATGTCATCGTGCTGGACGACGGCACCATCCAGCATAGGCAGTAGCCGTGCGCATCCCGCAGGGAAACATGCGCAGGGCAGGCTGACAACGGGGGTTCCTCCACCGCGCATCCCTCCCTATATCGACACCCCAGACGAAAGGATTTCCATATGTCCGATACGCGCCATTCCAAGGTTCTCATCATCGGCTCAGGTCCAGCGGGCTATACTGCTGGCATCTATGCCAGCCGTGCCATGCTGCACCCGCTGCTGGTGCAGGGTATACAGCCCGGCGGCCAGCTGACGATAACGACCGAGGTCGAGAACTGGCCCGGCGATACCGAAGTTCAGGGCCCTGACCTGATGGCTCGGATGGAGACACATGCCCGCGCTCTGGGCACCGAAATCGTCAGCGACCATATCGCATCGCTGGATCTGTCCAAACGCCCGTTCACCGCCGTCAGCGACAGCGGTGCGATCTACACCTGCGACGCACTGATCCTGGCGACAGGGGCGCAGGCTAAATGGCTGGGACTGCCATCCGAGGAGCATTTCAAGGGTTTCGGCGTCAGCGCCTGCGCGACCTGTGATGGCTTCTTTTATCGCGGCAAGGTGGTCGCGGTCATTGGCGGCGGCAATACAGCCGTCGAGGAAGCGCTGTTTCTGACGAAATTCGCCGATAAGGTCATTCTGGTCCACCGTCGCGACAGCCTGCGGGCCGAGAAGATCCTGCAGAACCGACTGTTCAAGCATCCCAAGATTGAGATCATCTGGGATCACGGTGTGGACGAAGTTCTGGGTGCCGAGACCCCACGCGGTGTAGAAGCAGTTCGCCTGAAGCACACCACCACTGGCGCAATGCAGGAGATCGCTGTCGATGGCGTCTTCGTCGCGATCGGACATGCGCCCGCCTCGGAGCTGGTGAAAGACAAGCTGGATCTGCACAACGGCGGCTATGTGATCACTGCGCCCGACAGCACCGCGACCTCGATCCCGGGTGTGTTTGCCGCGGGCGACCTGACCGATCATATCTATCGTCAGGCTGTCACTTCTGCGGGCATGGGTTGCATGGCAGCGCTGGAGGCCGAGAAGTTCCTGGCAGAACACGGGCAGGACAGCGAAATTACCCAAGATCATACCGAGCCTCTGGGGTACGGCGCGCCCGTGGACGAACCGGCACAGTGAATCCACGCTGCGGCGTCCACTGTCGGTGAAATGCGCATGTGTCTTTGCGTCGACCGGCGGGAATGAAGGAACGATCCGCACCTGATCCAGTCATTGTCTCACGGGGCGCTGCCGTTTTCGGTGCGGGCGTCTTGATATTGACGAATTAGAAAGCCTAGACGCGCCACAAACGTTCAGCGGCCTGCCCGGCCGATAAGGAGTCATGCCCCGTGTCTTTTGCCGCCAACCTTGCCCCGATCCCCGAACTCTATGTCAATTACGACAGTGCCCAGAAGCTGAAGGCCGAAGCTGCCGATCTGGTCAGCTGGGATATGACACCGCGCCAGATCTGCGATCTGGAACTGTTGATGAACGGTGGGTTCAACCCGCTCAAGGGCTTCCTGGGCAAGGATGACTACGAGGGTGTGGTCGAAAATATGCGTCTGGCCGACGGCTCCCTCTGGCCAATGCCGATCACGCTGGACGTGACCGAAAAGTTTGCCGAGACACTGGAGGAGGGCAAGGACATTGCCCTGCGCGATCAGGAAGGCGTAATTCTGGCCATCCTGTCGGTCAGCGACATCTATCGCCCGGACAAGGCGCGCGAGGCGGAAAAGGTATTCGGCGCCGACGATCTGGCGCATCCTGCGGTCAACTATCTGCACAACATCGCCGGGCCGATCTATGTCGGGGGTGCGATCACGGGAATTCAGGCCCCTGTCCATTATGATTTCCGCGCACGCCGCGACACGCCGAACGAACTTCGGGCCTATTTCCGCAAGCTGGGCTGGCGTCGTGTCGTCGCGTTTCAGACGCGCAACCCGTTGCACCGCGCGCACCAGGAACTGACCTTTCGTGCCGCCCGCGAAGCGCAGGCCAACCTATTGATCCACCCGGTCGTCGGTCTGACCAAACCCGGCGACGTAGATCATTTCACGCGCGTCCGCTGTTACGAAGCGGTGCTGGACAAGTATCAGCCTTCGACCACTACAATGTCGCTCCTGAACCTCGCGATGCGCATGGCTGGCCCGCGCGAGGCGGTCTGGCACGGGTTGATCCGCAAGAACCACGGATGCACGCATATGATCGTCGGGCGCGATCACGCCGGACCGGGCAAGAACTCTGCCGGAGAGGACTTCTACGGCCCCTATGATGCGCAGGACCTGTTCCGGGAACACCAGGACGAAATCGCCTGTGAGATGGTCGATTTCAAACATATGGTCTACGTCCAGGAACGCGCTCAGTACGAGCCGAATGACGAGATTGCCGATAAGAAGAATGTCACGATTCTGAATATTTCGGGCACCGAGTTGCGCCGCCGTTTGCGCGAAGGCCTCGACATCCCCGATTGGTTCTCCTTCCCCGAAGTCGTGACCGAACTGCGCCGCACCTCGCCGCCCCGTTCTCAGCAGGGTTTTACAGTGTTTTTTACCGGTCTATCGGGGTCCGGTAAGTCCACGATTGCCAACGCGATCATGGTCAAGCTGATGGAAATGGGGGGACGTCCCGTCACGCTTCTAGATGGCGACGTGGTGCGCAAACACCTGTCGTCGGAGCTGACATTTTCCAAGGAACATCGAGACATCAATATCAAGCGCATCGGCTATGTCGCGTCGGAAATCACCAAAAACGGCGGCATCGCGATCTGCGCGCCGATCGCGCCCTATACCGCCACCCGCCGCGCCGCCCGCGAGATGATCGAAACCTATGGCGCGTTCGTCGAGGTCCATGTCGCCACCTCTTTGGAAGAATGCGAACGCCGCGACCGGAAGGGCCTGTATGCTATGGCCCGTGCTGGCAAGATCCCCGAATTCACCGGGATCTCCGATCCCTACGAGGCGCCAACCACGGCCGAGCTGGTCGTCGATACAGAAGGCTTCGAGGTGGACAACTGTGCGCAGCAAGTCCTCCTGAAACTCGAAGCCATGGGATTGATCTCAGGGTGACTGGCAAAGCCCGTCGCCCGTAAGCCACTCAGGGTGACGGCAGCGCCCGTCGCCCGTAAGCCACTAGGGTGACGGCAGCGTCGGTATTTATGAAATGTTTCTACGCCACCATTTCCCTCTGGGTGTGGAGACGACATCGCCGCGTGGGAGATGGAACAGCAAGACCAGATTGTGTCAGGACCGTGGCCAAAGCACGATGGCCTGCGGCATCTTGTGATAATCACGCAACGGTGATGTAAGTCCTGTAAATATTTACGTATTGGTTATCCACCATAGCGGAACATCTTTCGGCCCAGCCCTGTTGTGTCGGTGAACAAATTGGAAAGCCGGGCATCATGCCCACTGCGAATGTCCAGGTTGGAAACCGACAATGCTCGACGAACACAACATCATGCTGGTTGAGGACGAGGCGCTGCTGGCGCTCGATCTGTCCCTGACGCTGGAAGAGGAGGGCGCACAGGTCACAGGGCCTTTCGCGACCGTTCAGACCGCGTTGGAAGGATGTGGTCGCAAGCTTGATGCGGCTGTTCTGGACGTCGATCTCTGCGGGTCGAACGTGTTCCCGGTCGCTGATCGTCTGTTCGCCGACGGCGTTCCCTTTATCTTCCACACCGGACGCTCCGATCTGGCCTGCCTGATCAGTCGGTATGGCAGGGACGTCCCGATTCTGGTCAAGCCAGCACGGGGCGAGGAAATCGTGAAAATCCTGCGCAGCTTACTACACTGACGACTATCTCGATCGCGGAGCGCCATACCAAGATGGCAAAAGGCCGCTTATAAGGGCGGCCTTGATCGTGTTTAACGTGTTTGATCAGTGGACGCTGACAGGGGTCAGGTCATTCTGCCGTGCCAGATTGAAGGCCAGCGACCTATCCCCGACCAGCGCGACCTGTTCGCCGTCGGCGCGGTGCAGCGCATATAATTCATCCAGACCACCTTCGCGGGCCTCGTCCTGAACGTCGGACGGAAGATCGTCCAGTTGGACCCTGCGAACATAAACGAGCGACCCGCCCAAGGCTTCGATATCAGTCAATTGCGTCATGACGTTATCCTTTTCCCATGTTCATGTCGTGGCGAAGCCGATGGTCGGTTCTGTGACTGTTCAGTGACCTGACTGCGTCCGCTGTCGATCTGTATTGTCTTTACAACGTTCTCGGGCGCAGTTCGTTGCAGGGATACGTGTAAAAGTCCGTGTTCCAGATGCGCACCCGACACGTCGACCCCGTCAGCCAGCACGAAAGCCCGCTGAAATTGCCGTGCGGCGATGCCCCTGTGCAGATAAATCCGTTCATCGCCCTGAGAATCATCCCGAGATCGGCCTCGGATCACCAATTGGCGATCTTCCAGCGTGATCGATAAGTCGTCTTCGGCAAAACCCGCTACGGCCAACGTGATACGGAACCCCGCCGCGCCGGTCTGTTCAATGTTATAGGGCGGATAGCCCTCGTTCCCCGTGCGAACGGTATGTTCGACAAGGCGTTCGAGTTCATCGAAGCCCAGCAGAAACGGATGTGTGCCAAATGTTGGCTTGGTCATGATCTCGGGTCCTTTGCGTCAAGCGATCCGAAAGGTTGATCCCGGCCCTAGGCAGCGGCACCGGGGATGATGGAAATGTGGGGATGAAGCGGCGTTATGACAAGATGTGCAATGCACGCCCATAGACTGGGCTGCGGGACGCTCGAACCCATTGGACCCGGAGGCTGTCGCAGTATAATAGGCCCAGATCCCCGCCCGACCATGCCGCTTGCCGGAGCCCTCCAGTGTCCAACGCCCCCGAAGAATTGACCCATGAGGATGTGCTGCGGATGCGGCTGCACGTTCTGCGACAGGATCACCGCGATCTGGATACCGCGATCCGTGCAATCGAGGACAGCGTTGCCCCCGATCTGTTGGTGATCAAACGGCTCAAGAAACAGAAGCTGACCCTCAAGGACCGCATGGCCCGGATCGAGGATGAACTGACCCCCGATATCATCGCCTGAGGTTCCATGACCAACACCACATCCACGTCCGCCACACCGCTGGTCGGTATCATCATGGGCTCGACCTCCGACTGGCCGACGATGAAGGAAGCCGCCGACATTCTCAATGCGTTGGGTGTGCCCTACGAGACGCGCATCGTCTCGGCCCACCGTACGCCCGACCGGCTTTGGGACTATGGAAAGACGGCCGTCGACCGCGGCTTGCAGGTCATCATCGCCGGGGCCGGCGGCGCCGCGCATCTGCCCGGCATGATGGCCTCCAAAACCCGCGTGCCCGTCGTGGGAGTGCCGGTCCAGACCAAGGCGCTGGCGGGTGTCGATTCGCTGTATTCCATCGTGCAGATGCCGAAGGGGTTTCCCGTGGCGACGATGGCGATCGGATCTGCCGGGGCGGCGAATGCCGGTTTGATGGCAGCAGGCATCCTCGCGTTGTCTGATGCCGAGCTTGCTGAGCGGCTGGACAACTGGCGCGCCGATTTGTCCGCCGCGATACCGGATTGCCCGGAATGACCGCGCTCGCCCCCGGATCCACTATCGGCATTCTCGGCGGTGGCCAACTGGGCCGGATGCTTTCGGTCGCGGCCAGCCGTCTGGGCTATCTTACCCACATTTACGAACCGGGGATGGCCCCCGCCGGGCAGGTGTGCGCCGCGCTCACACAGGTCAGCTATGAGGATATGTCGGCCCTGCAAGACTTCGCGAACGCAGTCGACGTTATTACGTTCGAGTTTGAAAACGTGCCCGCCACAGCTCTCGATCTTCTGGCGGCACTCCGTCCGATCCGCCCTGGCACCACTGCGCTTGCGATCAGTCAGGATAGACTTACTGAAAAGACGTTTCTTGAAGGTCTCGGCCTGACCTGTGCACCGTTCCGCGACATCGGCAGCTTATCGGCGCTCGAAGCCGCACTGACTGATCTGGGCACACCCGCGATCCTGAAAACGCGTCGTATGGGATACGACGGCAAGGGCCAGGTCCACATCCGTACACCCGGTCAGGCGCAGACCGCCTATGCCGAAATGCAGGGGCAGGATGCGATCCTCGAAGGATACGTAGCGTTCGAACGGGAGGTCTCCGTCATCGCTGCGCGCGGCGTCACGGGTGAAGTCGTCTGTTTCGATCCAGGTGAAAATGTCCACGAATGCGGCATCCTGCACACGACCACCGTTCCCGCGACGCTGACGGGCGCGCAACGCACTGACGCCGCACTTCTGGCCGGACGCATCCTGAACGCGCTTGAGTATGTCGGCGTTCTGGGCGTCGAACTTTTCGTGACATCAAACGGTTTGATCGTAAACGAGATCGCTCCCCGGGTTCACAACTCAGGCCACTGGACCCAGGCCGGATGCGCCGTCGATCAGTTCGAACAACATATTCGTGCTGTCGCAGGTCTGCCGCTGGGCGACGGGCGACGGCACAGTGACGTGGTGATGGAGAACCTGATCGGCGACGACATGGACCGATTGCCGGACCTGTTGGCGACCCCGGACACGCAGATTCACCTGTATGGCAAATCCGAGGTTCGGCCGGGCCGCAAGATGGGACATGTGAATCGCATCGTGACGTAGTTTCCCACACCGATCCGACACTCTCCTTCTCAAATATCCAACTCCTGACGGCAGCCAAAATGACCGAACGCCCCCACCGAAACTTTTACGGTCGCCTGAAGGGCAAGCATCTGAAGGACAGCCAGAAAGGTTACCTCGATTCAGATCTGGACGCCCTGTCGCCCGGTGCCGTGGGCTGGGACGTGAATCCAGGCCGGACATTGCTGAATCTGGGTAATGTTTTCGAGAACAAAGAGATATGGCTCGAAATTGGCTTTGGCGGCGGCGAACATATGCTGCATCAGGCGGTGTTGAACCCGGACGTCGGTATCATAGGCGCGGAACCTTATATCAACGGTGTCGCCATGCTTCTGGGTAAATTGCGCAAGGCAGACGTCGAAAATGTTCGCATCCACCCCGGCGACGCCCGCGATCTATTCGATGTTTTGCCAGAAGCATCTGTCTCGAAAGCGTTTCTTCTCTACCCGGACCCGTGGCCCAAAGCCCGCCATCATCGTCGTCGGTTTGTCACCGAAGAACATCTTGTCCCCCTGGCCAAGTCTCTGAAACCGGGGGCGGAATTCCGTGTCGCAACAGATATTCCCGATTACGTGCGCCAAACCCTGGAGGAGGTGCCGAAATACGGTTTCACGTGGCTGGCTGAAGGCCCGGAAGATTGGCGAACCCCTTGGAAGGACTGGACAAGAACGCGCTACGAGGCAAAGGCCGTTCGCGAAGGCCGCACGCCGCATTACATGACGTTCCGGCGGGATTAGACCGGCACGTTCCAGACCGCGCCCGGCGGTAACGCACGGAATACGCTTTCAGAAATATCATGTATCGGGCAAGGCCTGAGAAGCATTCGCTTCTTCTGGTTTTGGTACTGATCCTTCGTGCACCAGTGGTAAGGCCCGAGTTGCAGATCGCGAAAACAGCTAGGGTGCAGCGTTTCCATTGACCTGCAGACGGGGCAGGTCACGACGCGTTGACAGGGGCGGAGCCTCCGGCGGGACTATTTGCGGAGCCAAGACGGGGAATGGACGTGCCTCGCGTCGCGGTCTATCCCGGCCCCGACCTGAGGAGATCGACATGAGCCACGGCCCCGCCACCCCCCTGACCGCCACCGCACCGGGTCCGTTGACGGGCGAGGCGCATGTCCCGGGCGACAAGTCGATCAGCCACCGCAGCCTGATCCTTGGCGCGATGGCCGTGGGCGAGACGCGGGTGACCGGCCTTCTGGAAGGACAGGACGTGCTGGACACGGGTCGCGCGATGCAGGCCTTCGGCGCGCGTGTGACCAAAGACGGCGATACATGGGTCGTGAACGGCGTCGGTGTCGGTGGGTTGATGGAGCCGGATGATGTGATCGACTGCGGCAACTCCGGCACAGGGGTCCGGTTGTTGATGGGTGCGGCGGCCACGCACGGATTTTCGGTGACCTATACAGGCGACGCATCCTTGCGGAAGCGACCGATGGCGCGGGTGACAGACCCGCTGGCGCTGTTCGGGGCGGTGGCACACGGGCGCAGCGGTGGGCGCTTGCCGATGACAGTCGTGGGCGCGCCGGAGCCGGTTCCGGTGCGTTATGCCACGCCGGTCGCCAGTGCTCAGGTCAAGTCGGCGGTCCTTCTGGCCGGGCTGAACGCGCCGGGCGAAACGGTCGTGGTGGAGCGCGAGGCGACGCGCGACCATTCCGAGCGGATGCTGCGCGGCTTCGGCGCGCAGATCGAAACGCGGGAGACGCGCGAAGGCCGCGAAATCACGCTGGTCGGTCGCCCCGAACTGAGACCCCAGACCATCGTCGTGCCGCGCGATCCTTCGTCCGCCGCCTTTCCGGTTTGCGCCGCCCTGATCGTGCCCGGATCGGATGTGCTGGTGCCGAATATCGGACTGAACCCGACGCGTGCCGGACTGTTCGAGACGCTGCGCGACATGGGCGCCGACCTGACCTACGAGAACCCGCGCCAAGAGGGCGGCGAACCTGTCGCTGACCTGCGCGCAAGGTTTTCACCTGATATGAAAGGGATCGAGGTGCCGCCCGATCGCGCCGCCAGCATGATCGACGAATATCCCGTGCTATCCGTGGTCGCCGCCAACTCGGAGGGCACAACGGTAATGCGCGGCGTGGCTGAATTGCGGGTCAAGGAGTGTGACCGCATCGACGCCATGGCGACCGGCCTGCGGACCTGCGGCGTGACCGTGCGCGACGGCGCGGACTGGTGGGAAGTGGACGGACGCGGCCCCGGCGGCGTCACAGGCGGGGCGACCGTCGCCGTCCATCTGGACCACCGGATCGCGATGTCCTTCCTGTGTGCCGGAATGGCCGCGCAGGTCGGGATTACCGTCGATGATGCCGGTCCGATCCTGACATCATTCCCGATTTTTCGGTCGCTGATGGAAGAGCTTGGCGCAGTCTTCACATCCTGAGGCGTCCCCGCGGGTTCATCCCGGCGTGCAGGTCATGGCTGACTTTGAAGTGTCTGGACGCGCGCCTCGTGCCGTGGTCCGGCGCGTGGACTTGCCCGCACCGGGCTGGTCGATGGATCTGAAACCTCGCGGCGACATCTTCGCCTGACGTCTGTGGCCGATACAATGGACGCCGTGAACCGGTCCCGCTAGGCATAAGGCAGGAGGAAGTCATGACCCGAACCGGAAGTTGCGTGTGCGGCCAGATAGCCTTCTCAACCACGCATGATCTTAGGTCGGTGGCGGCCTGCCATTGCACCCAGTGCCGCAAGTCCACCGGGCATTTTGCCGCCGCGATTCCCGCGCCATGGGACAGTATCGCGCTGAACGGCAAGGTAACATGGTTTGCTTCCAGCGCCACCGGGCGGCGTGGTTTCTGCGGCATCTGCGGCAGCTATCTTTTTTGGGAGGAGGGCGACGGGCTGACCTACATAATGGCAGGATCGCTGGATGATGAAACCGGTCTGCGAATGGATGGGCACATTTTCTATGCTGACCGGGGGGATTACTATCGTGCGTCGGATGGCCTGCCCTGCTTCGCGGCAGGTCGATCGGGTCCGGAGGTTGCGCCGTGATGCGCCGTGGGAGCTGCCTGTGCGGCGCGGTCACCTTTGCTATTGCAGGTGAAATGCGCCCGGTTGTGGCCTGCCATTGCACTCAATGCCGCAAGGCGACAGGCAACTACGTCGCCGCCACCTCAGCACCCCGCGACGCCATCGCGATTGATGGGTCGGTGACATGGTTTCAATCGTCGCCCAAGGCGCGACGTGGCTTCTGCCCAACCTGCGGCAGCAACCTGTTCTGGGACGGGCCGGGCGCGAACCTGTCGATCATGGCGGGCGTGCTGGATCAGCCGACGGGGTTGTCGATGGAGGGACACATCTATTGCGCCCAGAAGGGCGACTGGTACGAGATCGCCGACGGTACGCCGCAAGCCCCCGGCGCGGACGCCGATATGACAACACAGGTAAACACATGATTTTCACAGTCGCCATCGACGGCCCTGCTGCGGCGGGCAAGGGCACGATCAGCAAGGCCGTCGCCGCACGATTCGGGTTTCGCCATCTGGACACGGGGTTGCTCTATCGCGCGGTCGGTGCGCGCACGATGGAGGGGGTCGACCCTGTCGAGGCGGCGCGGAGCTTGCAACCGGACGATCTGGACGGTGATGCCCTGCGAACGCAGGACATTGCACAGGCCGCCAGCCGGGTCGCCGTCCTGCCAGATGTGCGTGCCGCCCTGACCGAATTTCAGCGACGCTTCGCCCGCTCCGAAGGAGGTGCCGTGTTGGACGGACGCGACATATGCACCGTGATCTGTCCCGAGGCGGAGGTCAGGTTGTATGTCACGGCGTCTGCCGAAGTGCGCGCCAGGCGGCGGTTCGAGGAATTGTCGCCAGAGGATCAAACCATGACGCTGGACGACGTGTTACAGGATGTTCTTGCGCGCGATCAGCGGGATATGAACCGAGCCGACGCCCCGTTGGTGGCCGCACCGGGGGCTACGATTATTGATACCTCCGCCATGGATATCGAAGAGGCAGTCGAGGCGGCGGCGCAACGGGTCGCTGAGGCGTTGATTGCGCGATAAGTACTGCTCACCGACAGGTGCATGGCGCGCATGAGCCTCCTCGGCCTAGCCTGTCGGCAGTTATCTGCGGAGGAATGCCATGCCGACCGCCCTGTCATTTCTGTCCGGACTGCTCAGCAGGTTCACGCTTGCCGCAGCGATGTTGGCCATCGGCCTGTCCTGGTCGGTCCAGGCGCAAGTCACTGCGCCGGAGTCGGAACCGGCAGCCGTTAATATGACTGTCGACCGGATGGAGGAGATCCTGACCGCGCTTGACCCCGATGCGGAGCGCGCGGGCCCGGCGTTTCGCCTGACGGTCGGGGATGTTCCCTTGCTGGTTGTCACCGATGCCCGCGCCGACCGAATGCGCGCCATGGTGCCGATCCGATCCGCCGAAGGGTTGTCGGATACGGACCTGATGCGGATGATGCAGGCCAATTTCGATAGTGCACTGGATGCCCGCTATGCCATCGCGGAAGACCGCGTCTGGGCGGTGTTCATCCATCCGCTCAGCTCGCTGAGACGCGATCAATTGATTTCCGGGCTCGGTCAGACGGTAAACCTTGCCGTCAGCTATGGCTCGCTGTTCTCGTCGGGGGCCGGGCAGTTCGGGCGTGGCGATAGCTCGGGCGAGCAGCAGAAGCTGCTGGAGCGTCTTCAGCGCAAGGGCGAAGACATCTGAGCGCCTTTCGCCCTTGTTGCCGGTGGATCGCTGACGCAGGTTCGGGCCATGAATGACCCTCGCATCACATGCCCCGCCTGTTCGCATGAAATTCCGCTGACCGAGTCGCTGGCCGGTCCGCTGCTGGTTAAAACGCGGCAGGATGCCGCCGCCCGGCAGGAAGCGGCGCTGGCCGAACAGAAGCGCACCATCGAGGCTGAGGCAGCCGCCCGCGCCACCGCCGCGCAGGCCGCGAAACTGGCAGAGATAGAAGTCCGCGCGCAGGAGCGGGAGGCCGAAATCGCGGCGATGAAGGTGCGGGACGCCGATCGCGAGACCAAGCTGGCCGCGGCCCAGAAGGCACAAGCTGCGGCGCTTGCGCGGGAAGAGGCGTTGAAAGATCGCGAGCGTGAGATGGACCTTACGATCCAGAAGCAGGTCGCCGCGGCGACGGATATCGCACGGCGCAAGCTGCAGGCCGAAGCCGAGGCCATGGCGACGGAGCGCCTGAAGACTGTTCAGGAGGTGAATGCGCTGAAGCTGGCAGAGAAAGATCAGCAGATGGAGGGGATGCGCCGCAAGGTCGAGGAAATGCAGAAGAAAATGGATCAGGGCAGTCAGCAGTTGCAGGGTGAAGCAGCGGAGGTGGTTCTGGAGGATCAGTTGGCCCGTGCCTTTCCCACCGATGTGATCGAGCCGGTGGGCAAGGGGCAGCGCGGTGCCGATTGCCTTCAGCGCGTCGGCACAATGGGGACGATCCTGTGGGAAGCGAAACGCACCTCGGGCTGGAACAAGGACTGGCTTCCCAAGCTGCGCGACGACATGCGCTCAGCGGGAGCGGACGTGGCCGTGCTGACATCGGCAGTGCGCCCCGAGGGACTGGAAACATTCGCGCTGGTCGACGGCATCTGGATCGCCGCGCCCCGCTATGCGGTGCCGCTGGCCTGTGTCCTGCGCGAAGGCCTGTCCCGTGCCGCTGAGGCGCGCGGCGTTCGCGAAGGTCAGGCGACCAAGACCGAAATGCTCTACGATTATCTCACCGGACCCCAGTTCCGGTCGCGGATGGAGGCGGTTATCGAACCGTTCGAGGCGATGCAGATGGCTCTCCTGAAAGAACGCAAACAGATGCAGGCGCAATGGGCCCTGCGCGAGAAGCAGCTTGAAAAGGCGATGGCGTCGATGATGGGCATGTATGGCGATGTGCGCGGGATCGCGGGCGCTGCCGTCGCCGAGATCGAGGCACTGGAACCGGATTTGTTGGAGGGCGACTGATGGGTAAACGCCACGTCTACAAAACCGCAGGCGAAACCATGGTCGGTTATCGTGCCAAACCGGATGCGCCGAACGGGGCCGGGCTGTTGATCGCCCCCGCTTTTTGCGGTCTTCGCGAGTTCGAGATGAAGCAGGCAGACCGGTTCGCCGCGCTTGGCTACGACGTTCTGGCCGTTGACTACTACGGCGACGGATGGCGCACGGAAGATGCGGACGCGGCTTCGGTCAAGATGGCGACGGTACAGAACGACCGGGCGGCATTGTTGCGCCGGATGCGCGCGGCTCTGGCCGAGGTGCGGGGGTGGGGGCCTGCAAAGGTGGGCGCGATGGGATTTTGCCTGGGCGGGAAAGCGGTACTGGACCTTGCGCGCGCCGGGGGCGGCGATGCCGCCGTATTGTTACACGGTGTCTATGATCGTCCGCCGTTCGAGACCGTCGCCATGCCTCCTGTCCTGCTGTGTCACGGCTGGAACGACCCTTTGGCCTTGCCCGCGCAATTCGGTAAGCTGGCTGCGGAACTGGATGAATATTCCTCCGACTGGCATGCGCTCTGTTTTGGCCGGACCGGGCACGCCTTTACCAATCCGGCACGGGCAGACGGAACTTCGGACATGGGATATGTCAAGCGTTCGGCGGATCGGTCGTGGGCGGCAGTCGAGGCGTTTCTGGCTCAGCAGCTTACCTGAAGGGTGCTGATGAAGATCTGGACCGGCCGCACCCGGTGTCCGATGCCGTGCCCTTGCCCCCGCGCCCATTTTCCCCTATGCCCCCGCGCGTCACCCGACAGTGCGACGACGAACCGGTCCCGGCCGAATCTCAGGGCACTTTCCGACCAATCCGTTTCGCCGAAGGCGGACATCAATCCAGACCGGCGGAGACAACCGCGCGGCCAGCATACGTAAACAAAGGAATAGACACAGCCATATGGCTCAGAATGCATCCATGGAGGAGTTCGAGGCCCTCTTGAACGAAAGCCTCGAAATCGACACGCCGCAAGAAGGCAGCGTTGTCAAAGGCAAGGTACTCGCAATCGAAGCGGGTCAGGCCATCATCGACGTCGGCTACAAGATGGAAGGTCGCGTCGATCTCAAGGAATTCGCGAACCCTGGTGAAGCTGCGGAAATCGAAGTCGGCGACGAAGTCGAAGTCTTTCTGCGCAACGTCGAGAACTCTCGTGGCGAAGCCGTCATCTCGCACGAGATGGCCCGCCGTGAAGCCGCCTGGGATCGTCTGGAAGAAGCCTATGGCAAGGAAGAGCGCGTCGAAGGTGCCATCTTCGGTCGCGTCAAGGGCGGCTTCACGGTCGACCTTGGCGGTGCCGTGGCCTTCCTGCCCGGCAGCCAGGTCGACGTCCGCCCCGTGCGCGATGCCGGCCCGCTGATGGGTCTGAAGCAGCCGTTCCAGATCCTGAAAATGGATCGTCGTCGTGGCAACATCGTGGTGTCGCGCCGCGCGATCCTTGAGGAAAGCCGTGCCGAGCAGCGCGCCGAAGTCATCGGTAACCTGGCCGAAGGTCAGACCGTCGACGGCGTCGTCAAGAACATCACCGAGTACGGCGCGTTCGTCGATCTGGGTGGCGTCGATGGCCTGCTGCACGTCACCGACATGGCCTGGCGTCGTGTCAACGATCCGCGCGAGATCCTGTCGATCGGCGAGACCGTCAAGGTTCAGGTCATCAAAATCAACAAGGAAACCCATCGCATCAGCCTCGGCATGAAACAGCTGCAGGACGATCCTTGGGACACCGTGATCGCCAAGTACCCGCTGGATTCGAACCACACGGGCCGCGTCACGAACATCACCGATTACGGTGCATTCGTGGAGCTGGAGCCGGGCGTCGAGGGTCTGGTGCACGTGTCTGAAATGTCGTGGACCAAGAAGAACGTCCATCCCGGCAAGATCGTGTCCACCTCGCAAGAGGTCGAGGTCATGGTGCTGGAAATCGACACCGCCAAGCGCCGCGTATCGCTGGGTCTCAAGCAGACGCAGCGTAATCCGTGGGAAGTCTTCGCCGAAACCCACCCCGAGGGCACGCCCGTCGAGGGCGAGGTCAAGAACATCACCGAGTTCGGTCTGTTCATCGGTCTGGAAGGCGACATCGACGGTATGGTCCACCTGTCGGACCTGACCTGGGAAGGCCGTGGTGAAGACGTCATCGGCGATTACCGCAAGGGCGATATCGTCAAGGCGGTCGTGTCCGAGGTCGACACCGACAAGGAGCGTATCTCGCTTTCCATCAAGGCGGCCGGGGGCGATCCCTACGCCGAGGCGATTGGCGGCGTGAAGCGCGGTTCGATCATCACGGTTGAGGTTACCAAGATCGAAGAAGGCGGAATCGAAGTGGAATATGAGGGCATGAAGTCCTTCATCCGCCGCTCCGATCTGGCACGTGACCGGGCCGATCAACGCCCCGAGCGTTTTGGTGTCGGTGACAAGCTCGACGTTCGCGTCACCAACGTCGACAGCAAGGCCCGTCGTCTGGGCCTGTCGATCAAGGCACGTGAAATCGCTGAAGAGAAAGAGGCCGTCGAGCAGTTCGGCTCCTCCGATTCGGGTGCATCGCTGGGCGACATCCTTGGCGCCGCGCTCAAGGGCGACGACGACTGATCCAGCCCGCCCTCGGGTGAAAATATCAACGGCCCCGCCTTCGGGCGGGGCCGTTTTCGATTCCGGCCTGCTGACAGTCCAAACTGTCCAGACTGCACCAAATTCCATTTTAGCTACGTCTTTTGACACTGACAGAAGGAGGCTTGGAGGCTATCTGCGCAAGGAATCGCGCAAAACGTTCGCTCCTGTCTAATGATCGCCAACAAGTTGATCTGCTAGATAAAGCAGCATAGGCAGTGGTATCGTCGGCAGACACGTCCTATCCGATGTCCTGTCGCGGTTGCATGCCGGTTTCCGTCAATTGACGTCCGGAGACAGCTTTCGGGTGTGTAGTGAATTCGATATGTGTTCTGCACCTGCGGAAACGTTACCTCGGTGCAATAAATCGCGGGAAGGTTTGAAATGATACGATCCGAGCTGATTCAGAAAGTCGCTGACGAAAACCCGCATCTTTACCAGCGTGACGTCGAGAAAATCGTGAATACGATATTCGAAGAGGTCATTCAGGCCCTGTCGGACGGCAACAGGGTGGAGTTGCGAGGGTTTGGCGCGTTTTCCGTCAAGCAGCGCGATGCCCGCACCGGGCGTAATCCGCGCACGGGCGAAGCTGTCGAGGTCGAGGAGAAGCACGTGCCGTTTTTCAAGGCTGGCAAGCTTTTGCGCGACCGTCTGAACGGCAAGGCGTGATGAACGGTTAAACGGCGGATACCTTTGCCATACGCTCCTGCTGGACAGGACGGCGCGGCGGAGCTAGGTCCAGATGATGATCTTTTTACGCTATCTCTTTCTTGGCCTTCTCGCCCTTTGCCTTCTGGTTCTGGCGCTTGCGAATCGCGGTGCCGTGACCCTGCGTCTGTTGCCGGAAGAAATTGGCACACGTCTTGGCCTTGATCTGTCGATAACACTTCCGTTGTTTATCGTGCTGTTCATCGCCATAGCTATGGGTCTGCTGATCGGTTTCGTCTGGGAATGGCTTCGCGAGCACAAGCATCGCGCCGAAGCCCGCTCCGAACGGGCGCAAAAAGAGCGCCTTCAGAAAGAGCTGTCCAAGACCCGCGCCGCCTCCGATCAGGACGAGGTTCTGGCGCTTTTGGGTGATGCACGCTGACCGCCCAGGAATCGGGGTCTTTCTGATATGATGCGCGTGACACGACCCGGATCGGGGGTTCGAACCAAGATCTGTGGTTTGACCAGATTGTCTGACGTAGCCGCAGTGTCCGAGGCAGGCGCCGCTTACATGGGGCTTGTGTTCTTTCAGAAGTCACCGCGCAATGTCAGTTTTCCACAAGCGCGGGACCTTGCGCTGGCAGCGCCCGTCGGTCTGGCCAAAGTCGCTTTGGTGGTGAACCCCGATGATGCGCTGCTGGATGCGATTACCGGAACGGTGCCACTGGATATGATCCAGTTACACGGCACGGAGACGCCTGAACGCGTTGCAGAAGTCAGAACACGCACCGGCCTGCCGGTCATGAAGGCAGTCGGCCTGCGCGATGCCGCTGATCTGCCCATATTGGATCGTTATGTCGACGTGGCGGATCAGGTTCTCGTGGACGCCAAGCCGCCCGAGGATGCCAGTTTGCCCGGCGGGAACGGTGTCGGTTTCGACTGGCGGCTGATCGCCGGGCGAGAGTGGAAGATGCCCTGGATGCTGGCTGGTGGCCTGACGCCCGATAACGTGTCCGAGGCGGTGCGCCTGACCGGCGCACGACAGGTCGATGTATCCTCTGGCGTCGAGTCAGCGCCGGGCGTCAAGGACGCACGCCTGATCGCGGCTTTCTGCACGGCTGCGTCAGGCCAGTAACGCCTTCGCAGGCCTGTATCTCAATCGGGCCGCTGCGTCGTAGCTGCGTCGTAACAGTCGCCCGGAACGACGACGGTCGTACCGGTGCCTTTCATTTCGACCGTCAGGAGCATCTGCCGGGCCACCGCTTCGGCGGGGTGCCGGGTTGTCGAAAGGGCGTAGCCAATGCCCTTGGCATCCCAGCCATCGCGATCATTACATGCTGGAAGGCCGGGCTGGTTGAGATAGAGCAGGTTGAAGGTTGTTAAGCGGACGTCTTATCCTGATATGGCGCTCTCCTTCTTGTCCGGAGAGCTTAGCATACCCGAGAGGTGACAAGAGGTGTGCCCCCGTTGCGGCGAGCGCCCGCGCGCCCTAAACCCGGACCAAACGAGGAGAGATAATGCCCGACGATCTTCTGAACAGTTTCATGACCGGCCCGGACGAAAACGGCCGTTTTGGCGACTTCGGCGGACGCTTCGTCTCCGAAACGCTGATGCCTTTGATCCTGGAGTTGGAGCGGCAATACGAATACGCCAAGACCGACAACAGCTTCTGGGCCGAGATGCACGATCTCTGGACCCATTACGTCGGTCGCCCCAGCCCGCTGTATTTCGCGGAGCGCCTGACCGAGCGTCTGGGGGGTGCGAAAATCTATCTCAAGCGCGACGAGTTGAACCACACCGGCGCGCACAAGATCAATAATGTGCTGGGCCAGATTATTTTGGCGCGGCGCATGGGCAAGACCCGGATCATCGCGGAAACCGGCGCGGGCCAGCACGGTGTGGCGACGGCGACGGTCTGCGCCAAGTTCGGTTTGAAATGTGTGGTCTACATGGGCGCGCACGACGTCGAGCGTCAGTCACCCAACGTGTTCCGCATGAAGCTGCTGGGGGCTGAAGTCATCGCGGTCACGTCCGGGCGCGGTACACTGAAGGATGCGATGAACGATGCGCTGCGTGATTGGGTGACGAACGTGGACGATACATTCTACTGTATCGGCACGGTCGCTGGCCCGCATCCCTATCCTGCCATGGTCCGCGATTTTCAGGCAATCATAGGTCAGGAAGCCAAGGTGCAAATGCAGGATGCCGAGGGGCGTCTGCCTGACACGATCATCGCCTGCATCGGCGGCGGATCGAACGCGATGGGTTTGTTCTATCCGTTCCTGGACGACAAGGATGTAAACATTATCGGGGTCGAAGCGGGCGGTAAGGGTGTCAACGACAGGATGGAGCATTGCGCCTCGCTGACCGGCGGACGGCCCGGCGTGCTGCACGGCAACCGCACGTATCTGTTGCAGGACGATGATGGCCAGATTCTCGAAGGGTTCTCGATCAGTGCAGGTCTGGATTATCCGGGTATCGGACCGGAACACGCATGGCTGCACGACATCGGACGCGCGCAATACGTGTCGATCACCGATAAGGAGGCATTGGAGGCGTTCCAGCTGTGTTGCAAGTTGGAGGGTATCATTCCTGCGCTGGAACCCAGCCACGCGCTGGCCCATGTCACCAAGATCGCGCCGGACCTGCCATCGGACCACCTGATCGTGATGAATATGTGCGGGCGCGGAGATAAGGATATCTTCACTGTCGCCAAGGCGCTTGGGTGGGAGATGGGCGAGGTTCTTTGATTTCATGGCGCTTGTTCGGGCCGGTCTTGTGCTGCTGGCGCTGGCCGCAATCAGCTATCTGGCGTTTGCATTCTGGTGGGGAGGCACGGCGGGTGCGGGCCGCGTGATCGCCGGACAGTTCTGGCTTGGTTTCGACGGACGCCCGACAGCCCAGGTCAGCCAGACCGTCTGGACGATCTCGCTCTGGCATGGGCGGGTCGTTTTGGCCCTTGTCCTCTGGTGCGTCACCTTCGGACTGGTCTTGGCGGCACGCGGTCTCTGGCGCGGGCGCTAGCCGCGACTGCCCGAATTGTGCGGGGTGGCCGTCCCGGATATCGGGACCGAATACGCGTGGCTGCACCATATTGCGTGCGCAATACATGTCGCTCGCCGGCGAGGCTATCCTCTCCGCCCCCAAGACGCATGGCCGGAAAGATGCTTGGCCGGAACATGCACGAGGTTCTTTGACGGGGAAGTCCTCGCGACAGAATTGTCTGCTGAACCGTACGTCCACTTTGAGCAAGTTTATGTGATCCGGGGCGGATGAACCATCCGACTGGTGGCACGTTGAAAGGGTTCAATCACTCCCAAGGAGGGAAGATATGACACGTATTTTCACTACGACCGTTGCCGCGGCTGCACTGCTGGCCGGGGCCGCCACCGCTGAAAGCAGGATCGACACAACCGGTGCGACTTTGAATGAAAACGAAGTTACATTCACCAATGTCACGGCGGATGCTGATGGCTATGTCGTCTTGCATGAAGTGGTCGATGGTCAGCTTGTTGCCCCGGCCTCAATCGGTCACACCTCGATCTCGGCGGGCGAAAACGTCAATGTGACTGTCGCGTCGGATGTGGATCTGCCTGAAGGCACACAGTTTGCCGCCATGCTGCACGTCGAGGATAATGGCAACGACACCTACGACTTCGCCGATGGATCGACCGATGTCGACATCCCAGCCATGAACGGCGATGCGCCTGTCGTGGCGATGCTTGAGGCCACGACCGAGATGATGGTCGAAGCCGAGATGATGCAGGACACGGTGACCGATATGGTCGACGTTTCGGTGGTCACCGTCAAAGGGGACGTCGTCACCTTTCCAACCGTTGAGGCCTCGCAGGACGGTTATCTGGTGATCCACTCGACCAAGGACGGTGCACCCGTAGTGCCGGCATCTATCGGTCACAAAGCCGTATCGGCGGGTACATCGTCTGATGTCGAGGTCAAGCTCGACGCGCCGGTCGTAGCCGGCGATACCTACATCGCGATGCTGCACACCGAGAGCAATGGCAACACAAGCTATGATTTCGCCGATGGCATGACGGACGTCGACACTCCTGTCATGGTGAACGGTGAAGTGGTTGCTGTGCCCTTTGGCGGCTGATCATCCCTAATATCTGGTATCGGGGCCGTCCGCAGATGCGGGCGGCCCGTTTCGTCTGACTGCTAGTGTATCCATGCGTTAACGAATGACGGGGATATGCGCTGCCGCTCCTTCCGGGATCGTGCCGGTCAGGCGCGGGTCGTCGACGATTTCGATCTCGCGGCGAACCGGCATGAACCCCGATCGGATATAGAACGGCAAGGCGACCGGGCTGTCGAAGGTGCAGGTGTGAATCTGAAGCTTGGTGATCGGGCGGGCAAAGGCCCGGTCGATGGCTGCTGACATAAGCGCCCGTCCCACGCCTGCGCCCTGCAGTGTCGGGGTCAGACCCAGGAATGCCAGTTCGCAGGTCGCGCCATCCCTAAAGTCCAGTTCCAGAAGACCCTCGGCACGGTCCGCCCTCTCCAGTGCGAAAACCTCGACCTGCGGATCGCCGAGGATCGCGCCGAGCGTTGCATCGTCCATCTTAAGCCGGGAAAACCACAACCAGTCCAGCGCGCCAACGCGGGTGAACAGGTCGCGGTACCAATCCACGTTCGGGCGATCGACTCGGTTCATCCGAGTCCCATTCGGGAAAGGAGCAGGAGCGGACGCGGGCGGGGCCAACATCTCCAGATGCGTGACCACGGTGGCGATCTTGCCCGATGGAACGGGGTAAACCCCCTCGGTCAGCATCGGCGCGTCTGGTCGGGCATTCGCAGGTCAGGCGTATCGGTCAGCACGGGTCTGCCCGTCAGGCACAGGGCGGCGAATGGGTTCAGCATGTCAGTCCGTGACATAGAGAGTAAGGATATCCATCGGCACGATATCCAAAGTCCGCTGATGCGTGGCCGACAGGTCGATCTGCGGCGCGCAATCTTCTTCGTGGGCCTGCAGAAAACGTGCGGCACACAGGCACCATTTGTCCCCCGGTTTCAATCCGGCGAATCCGTATTCGGGCCGGGGCGTCGACAGGTCGTTGCCCAGATACTTGGAATAGGCGAGGAACTCGGACGTCATCACGGCACAGACCGTATGAACCCCGCCGTCCATCGCCCCGGTGTTACAACAGCCGTCGCGGAAGAATCCGGTCAATGGATCATTGGAACAGGGGGCCAGCGCATCACCGTGGACGTTCAGCGCGGGTAGTTGGCCGGGGGGCGTATCGGGCATCGGTCTCTCCTCTTGCGGATTGCCGCAACGCTAGCACAACGCATGCTGGCG
This sequence comes from Jannaschia sp. L-14R, assembly GCF_056857695.1. NCBI lineage: Bacteria > Pseudomonadati > Pseudomonadota > Alphaproteobacteria > Rhodobacterales > Roseobacteraceae > Jannaschia > Jannaschia sp. L-14R. The sequence continues at coordinate 455,659 of NZ_JBSXNP010000009.1, read as the reverse complement.
TCTATTGCGCGGCGGCGATCCTGCGGAACATTTCGATGTTGCCTTCGGACACGCCCGGCTCTCGAAAGGCGCGGTCGGCGGCATTTACGGCGACCACGACATTGCGGGCGCGGTCGATGTAGACGAACTGCCCATAGACGCCCTGCGCCATGATCTCGCCAGCCCTCACATCGGCAGGCATCCACCATTGATACCCATAGCGCATCCGGCCCACCTCGGTCAGCGCGGAAGGCACGGTCGAGATGTTGATCCAATCTTCGGGCACGATCTGCCGTCCGTCCAATTGCCCGCCCTGTGCAACCAGCAGGCCCATGCGGGCATAATCCCGCGTCGTCATGTTCAACCCGCCCAACACGAATGCCACGCCTTCGCCATCGGTCAGATAGGTCGCTGCGCCGATACCCATCGGGCCGGTCAGTTTTTCGGCCATCAGATTCGGGATCGACCGATCCGTCGCGCCGCGCAGCACCATGCCCAGCACATGTGTATCCATCGAGACGTATTTCATCGCGGCACCCGGCACGCGGTCGCGTACCGACAGATCGGCAGTGAAATCGTCAAGTGCCCCGCCCAGGGCAATCACACGACCCATCCGGTTGATATCGCTGTCAGGGTTGAAGTAATCTTCGTCAAAGGCGACGCCGGATTCCATTTGCAGAATGTCCTGCACCGACACTCCGGCATAGGCTGAATTGGCCAGGGGCGGGGCGTATTTTTCGACCGGGTCCGACAGGGTCAGCGCGCCTTCGTCCACTAGGATACCGGTCAGCAGCGACAGGAATGATTTCGCGACCGACCAGCTGATCCTCAGATCGCCCGGCTGCGTATCCAGATAGTAGCTTTCGTGCGTGACCTTGCCGTCCTTGAGTACGACAATCGAGGTGATGGACCTGTCCGCGATCCATTTCTCTGTACCGTCGGGCAGCGGCACGGGCGAGCCATCGGGCAGACGGGTGCCCGATGCCTGGGAGAGCGGGACGTTCAGGAAGGCGCGGTCCATGTTACTGAAGTTCACGACAATACGGTCGGGGGCGAACAGCGAATTTACCGCCAGAAGACGTGTAATCTCTTCCCGCTTCCAGAGCGCGGCGAGCGCCGCCACAACAGCGACCGCCAGGATGGCCAGTCCCAGCCGCTGGATCCATTTAACCATTTCCGCCCCCATACTTTTTGTTACCGAAGCACGGTCAGGCGCCGGGCGTCCAGTGTGGTTTGACCCAGTAACCAGTTGACCCAACGTCCGTGAAAGGTGAGCCCAAGGCGGCGCAGTTGACTGCCTGCGCCCGAAAGGCGTCTGTCAGCCTCACTTGAACCGCGCGGCCAATCGTTGGAGCGCCGACAATGGAGGATCGGGTTCCGCCTCGGGCCGGGGTGCAGGATCTGGTTTGGACGGTTTGGGAACATCGGCCTTTGCCTTGGGTCCGCCAGACCCCGTCGACGGTCGCTGCGGCGAGACGCGCAACCCAACGGCATTGGAAAAGCCGGGTCCATCTCCGGCCGCCAACTTAGGTGCGCCATCGCAGATGCCACGCACCAGATTGTCCAGCATCTCGCCCTCTGCCTTGGCAAAATCCGACAGGACGTAGCCCGCGACGCGATCCTTGTGCCCCGGATGGCCGATGCCCAGCCGCACGCGCGCATACTCCGGGCCTATGTGCTGGTGGATCGATCGCAGACCGTTGTGGCCCGCATGGCCGCCGCCCTGCTTCAGCTTCATCTTGCCGGGGGCCAAGTCGAGTTCGTCGTGGAATACAATGACGTCACCGGGCTCCAGCTTGTGAAACCGCATCGCTTCGCCGACCGATTGGCCGGACAGGTTCATGAAGGTCATCGGTTTAAGCAACCAGACCTTTTCGAATCCGAACCGCACTTCGGCCACAGCGCCCTGAAACTTGGACCGCCAGATCACGCCCTGATCCTCGGCGATCCGGTCCAGTGCCATGAACCCGATATTGTGGCGGTTGCCTGCGTATTTCGCGCCCGGATTGCCCAGGCCGACCCAGAGTTGCATCGTCGCCTCCGACATTCGTGCCCTTTGCTATGATATTAGACTGCGGGGGGCCAGTGTCAGGAAGCCGACCTGATCCGCACACGCACCGGCGATCTGGCGGGCTTCATGCGGACCTGTGTCGAGGACGACCTGTACGTTTTGTCCTCCCCTCCATCGGGCGACCGGAGACAGGAAGGAAATCCGGGCGGGTTGCGGTGCTGCGCGATATGCTGGACTAGCTTCCGGATTGCCCGGTTCCGCGTTCGCCCGTCGCCACGCGAAGAGCAATCTTTCCGACATGCTGTTTCGCGGTGAACGCAGCCTGTGCGGCGGCCATGTCCCGCAGATCATAGGATGCGGCGATAACCGGGTGCAGACGACCGGCCTCCATATGCGCGATCAGGGTCGGTATGATGTGGTCGGGCTGCGCCGTGCTGCCCATCAATGTCAAGTCACGCAGGTACAGGTCGCGAATGTCCAGTTCGACAATTGGTCCCGCAATCGCGCCGGACGTAACGTAGCGTCCGCCGCGCCGTAGGGCAGCCAGCATGTCGGGCCAGCGTGGGCCAGCCACCAGATCGACCACCACGTCGAACCCATCGGGCAGCGGATCATCGCGTCCGATGACGTGTTGCGCACCTGCCTTGGCCACAGCAGCGCCCTTGTCGCCTCCCGCGATGGCAGTGACCTCGGCCCCGCGCAGGCGCGCCAGTTGTACTGCCGCCAGCCCGACTCCGCCCGATGCGCCTGTGATCAGTACCCGTTCGGCGGACAGTGAGACGCGGTCCAGCATCCCTTCCGCGGTAGAGTAGGCGCAGGGCAAGACACCCAGCTCCGAGTCCGTTATTGCATCGGCATGTACGGCAATGGCGTCAGCAGCTCGCGCGGTCATGTATTCCGCGAAGCCACCGTCGCGTTCCGACCCAAAGGTCGCGATGTCGAACGGCCCGCCGTTTTCGACCCGGTGCATTGCACGGGTAACGACGCGTTCGCCTACCCGTCCGGTTTCGACGCCGGGACCGGTAGCCACCACGATACCGCAGCAATCCGCGCCCTGGATGCGTGGAAACGAGAGCGCCCCGTTCCAGCCGCCATCGCCCGCATCATCATCGACAGCGTTGCCATCCGTCGCACCGCGGACCGATTTGGAATACCAGCCGATCCGTGTATTAATGTCGGTGTTGTTAACCGAGCTGGCGCGTACCGCGATCAACACCTCGCCCGGTCCCGCCACCGGCAAGGGCAGATCAGTGCGCCATTCCAACACTTCGGGTCCGCCGTGCCCCGTCAGAACCCAACCGGACATGGTCATGGGCAGGACGCTCATTCCTCCAATGCTTCCAGCTCGTCGATGAAACCTTCGATCATCGACAGGCCCTTGTCCCAGAACGCGGGGTCGCTGGCGTCCAGACCGAAGGGAGCCAACAACTCCTTGTGGTGCTTCGAGCCGCCCGCCTTGAGCATATCGAAATACTTTTCCTGAAAGCCTTCGGGCGCGTCCTGATAGGCCGCATAGAGGGCATTTACGAGGCCGTCGCCGAAGGCATAGGCATAGACGTAGAAGGGCGAATGCACGAAGTGCGGGATATAGGCCCAGAAGTGCTCGTAGCCCTCCATGTATTCGAATACCGGGCCCAGGCTTTCGGCCTGCACCGACATCCACAGGGCGTCGATGTCCTCGGGCGTCAACTCGCCCTCGGCGCGGGCCGCATGCAGTTTTACTTCGAAGTCGTAGAAGGCGATCTGGCGCACGACCGTGTTGATCATATCCTCGACCTTGCCGGCCAGCATGACCTTGCGCTGCGCATCATCCTTGGCGCCGTCCAGCATGGCACGGAACGTCAGCATCTCACCGAACACCGACGCGGTTTCGGCCAGGGTCAGCGGTGTCGACGACAACATTTCGCCCTGTCCCGCCGCCAGGACCTGATGCACGCCGTGGCCCAGTTCATGCGCCAGCGTCATCACGTCGCGCGGTTTTCCGAGATAGTTGAGCATCACGTAGGGGTGCACGGTCGTGACCGTCGGGTGGGCAAAGGCGCCGGGGGCCTTGCCCGGCTTGACCTCCGCGTCGATCCAGCCCTTGTCGAAGAACGGCTCGGCCAGCTTCGCCATCTCGGGCGAGAACCCGGCGTAGGCATCCATCACGGTCTTGCGCGCCTCGTCCCAGCTGACCAGGCGCGTCTCCTCCATCGGAAGCGGGGCGTTGCGGTCCCAGACTTGCAGCGTGTCGAGGCCAAGCCATTTCGCCTTCAGCGCGTAGTAGCGGTGGGAAAGGCGCGGATAGGCGGCCACCACGGCATTGCGCAGCGCCTCGACGACCTCGGGCTCCACGTGGTTGGCGATGTGGCGGCTGGCTTGCGGGCTGGGCAGGGCGCGCCAGCGGTCAACGATCTCCTTTTCCTTGGCGAGCGTGTTGTGGACCCGCGCAAAGGTGCGGACCTGTTTTCCGAACACCTCGGCCAAGGCACGGGCACCGGCCTCGCGTTTCGCGCGGTCCGGATCGGTCAGCTTGTTGAGCGTTGCCTCGATCCCCAATTCCTCGCCGTCCACGTCGAAGGTCAGCCCGGCGATGGTTTCGTCGAACAGCTTGTTCCACGCGTTCGCGCCGACGACAGAAGTGTCGTGCAGAAACTTCTCCAACTCGTCCGACAGTTGATAGGGCTTCATCGCACGCATCCGGTCCAGCGCAGGCCGATACCGGGCAAGGTCCGCGTTCGCGGCCATCAGCGCGTCATAGGCGTCATCGTCGATACGATTGAATTCCAGGGAAAAGAACACCAGCGGCGTGGTGAAATTTGTCAGCTTGTCCTGACAATCGGACATGAACTTGGCCCGGTCGCCATCCGTCGTGACCTGATAATAGCGCAAGCCCGCAAAAGACATGATGCGGCCTGCGACTTCGTCGATCTTTTCGTTGCGCTGGATGCAGCGCAGCATTTCATCTGCATCAAGGTCGGCCAGCTTGCCCTCATAGTCGGCGGCGAAGGCTGCGCATTCCGCCTCCAGCCACGACATGTCGCGGGCCAGTTCGGGCGCATCCTCGCCTGTATACAGATCGTCGAGGTTCCATTCGGGCAGATTGCCCAGCGGTTGGTTGCCGTGGCTGGGGGTCGCATCGCGCAGGATCGTCGTTTGAACGGACTGGAATGTCATGGAGGCCTCGTGTTTCTGGATTCAGAACTAGGTAGGTCCTTCGATGCCGGATCGCAAACCCATCGCGTCGGTCATGCCGCATGACTGCGGGAACGGACGCGGCCTTATCGCGGATACCTTCGGAAGACGGGGTAAAGGTTTCGCATCAGGCCAGCGTCAACGGCCCGGCCTCGGTCGCCATGCCTTCGGCCCGATCGAACCGCAGATAGGCCAGCGCGCGGTTGCCTGACACGGTGTGGACGGTGCCCGCTGGCCGTCCGTCCGAAAGGATTGCTGCACCGGGCAAGACCGCACCCTGCACCCGCGCCAGACCTTTGCGCAACTCGGTCTTGTGCTTCATGCGGGCGACGATTTCCTGTCCGACATAGCAGCCTTTCTTGAAATCCACGCCGCCCAGCCGCTCGAACCCCATCTCGAGGATGTAGCTTTCGTTGGGGATCAATTCGGCCCCCGCCTGAGGCACCATGTTCTCGACCCGCACCGCGTTCCAGTCGACTTCATCACCGCCTCGTACGCCGTAATGCCGCCACCCCATACCCGGTCGCGGATCCGGGAGCGCGCCTGTCGGCATGTCGTCCAGCCCGCGCGCTACGGTCAAACCACTGTCTTCGATCGTGACCTTCGATCGCAGCCGGTACATCGACAACCGTTGCGCCAATTCCGGCGCCATGTCGGACGCGACGTCAAGATACAGGGCCTCGGGGTCGGCGAACGTCACGAAATCGGCAAGGTATTTGCCTTGTGGCGACAACAGAGCGGCATAGCCGAGACCCGTCGCAGGCACGTCCCGCGTCAGCAGGCCCTGCAGGAACTTCGCCCGGTCGTCACCGGACACGCGGAGGATGGTTCTGTTCATGCCTGACACATAAGCAAACCCGCCCCCATGCCAACCCCCGACAGCCGCACATTGACCCCGCGAAATGGCGGGCGTAGCGATCTGCCAACGCTTAAACAGGAGCTTCCATGCCCTTTGCCCATGGCCCCCAGACACTGGCAATTCCCGGCCCTTCGATCATTCCCGACCGGGTATTGCGCGCGATGCATCGGCCGTCGCCGAATATCTACAACGGGCCGCTGGTGGATCTGACGCATTCCTTGATCCCCGATCTGAAAGCCGTCGCCTGCACGTCGCACAACGCCACGATTTATATCGGCAACGGCCATGCCGCATGGGAGGCGTCGCTGGCCAACACCCACGCGCGCGGCGATCTTGTGCTAGTGCCACGCACCGGCAGTTTTGCCGACGGTTGGGCCGAAGTGGCGCGCGGAATGGGCATCCGCACGGAGATGCTGGACTTCGGCAACCGCGATGCGATGGACCCGGCGGCCATTGGTGAAAGACTGCGCGCGGACAAGGATCACGAGATCAAATCGGTCCTCTGCGTCCACGTCGATACCTCGTCGTCCTTGCGCGCCGACCTCAGGGCGATCCGATCCGAGATGGATGCGGCGGGTCACCCGGCGCTGTTGCAGGCAGACTGCATGGCGTCGCTGGCCTGCGACATGATGGAGATGGATGAGTGGGGCGTCGACGTCGCCTTCGCCGGATGCCAGAAAGGGCTGATGACGCCTGCAGGCATGGCCTTTGTTTTCTACAATGACCGGGCGGCGCGGGCACGAGAACGCTCTGACCTTGCCACGTTCTATTGGGACTGGATTCCGCGCACCAACCCCGAGGTGTATTTCCGGTACTTCCAGGGGACTGGCCCGACGCACCATCTTTATGGTCTGCGCGAAGCCCTTGACATGATTGTCCACGAAGAAGGGGTTGATGCTGTCTGGGCGCGTCACGCCACGCTGGCACATACGCTGCACGCGGCGTTCGCCAAGTGGGAGAATCACGGCACCGGTGGAGTCGGGTTGGAACTGAACGTCCGCGACCCCGCCAGTCGCAGCCATGCGGTCACTGCCGTCCGTCTGCCGGGGAATGCCACACGTCTGCGTCACTGGTGCGAGGAGCAGATGGGACTGACGCTGGGCATCGGGATCGGCATGGCCGCGCCCGACGACCCGGCATGGCACGGGTTTTTCCGGATCGGGCACATGGGGCATGTATCTGGTCACAGTATGCTGGGAACGCTGGCCACCATCGACGCGGGCCTCAAGGCCACGGGCGTTCCGCATGGTGCCGGTGCACTGGAAGCCGCATCGGCCATTCTGGCCGGAACTGCTGGATAACATAGGCTAAACAAGTCTTCGCCGAATTTTGGCCATGTTCGCGGCTTTTGCTGGGAGGACGTAGACGGCTTTTGCCCACTGCGTCTGATTGCCATTCGGAAACCGACCATGACCTCTGACGATCCAGCGACCCATCTCCGTATGTCCCTGCGCGAAGTCGTCAGCGCGGCACCGACCAAGACACTCGTCGCCGCTGGCGTGCTGGGTCTGATGTGGGGACCGATCCTCGCATCTGTGCTTCAGGTTGCAGACATGCCGCCCCAAGCAATGACGACGGCCCCTTTGGACATTTCCCTGACGGCTGTATCGGGCGGTCCGACGACATCCGATGTGTCGTCCGCAACGCCGGGGCCGATCACCGGATCGTCTGCCAACGTATCCCTTTCGTCAGATCATTCCGTTGACCAAACCGCACCGGCCCGCGTCAGCAGCGTGTCGTCGGACGAGATTGCCTCAATCGCGGATCAGGATGCTGCGCTGGATCGACTCAGCACGATGACGCGGTTCTATCGCCTGTCGAATGCCGGATCCTCGAAGAGTGCGGGGTCTTCCGAGTCAGGCCTTCAGACCAAGGACTAGATCTGAAGTTGATGTCAGCGGCGTTTCGCCAGGACGGCCTCGACCCGTGCGTCCCAGGCCGCATTCCGCGTCGCACGCCACAATCCCCACCGTCGGATCGCCAAGTGCAGACCCGCGCAGGTTGCCAGCGCGACAGGGTATCCCCAGACGCCCCACACAAATACCAAAACCGTGATCAGCATCAGATAGGCCATGCCCAGAAAGGCATTGGTGTAATCTTCGACCCGGTCAATCTGTCCGTCGTTGCGCATGGCCTTATCCGTGATGCTGACGGTCAACCTAGCGCATCGATCAGCCAAGTGAAGTCACGATCCTGCCGCCTCCGACAGGGCCCGTGGCAAAGCCGTCCGCAATGCGTCCATGTCCGCTGCCGTGCCACAACTGATGCGGATGCAGCGGTCCAGCGGTGCAACGCCCGGCATTCGAACGAAAATGTCTTGCGCGATCAGCGCCGCCAGAACACGCCGGGCGAAATCACCGTCACGTCCGCAATCGACGGCGACGAAGTTGGTGGCCGAGGGCAAGGGGATCAGCCCGTTCTGCCGGGCAATTGCGGCGATCGCATCGCGGGACTGCGCCACCCGCGCCTGCACTTCGGCCAGCCAGTCGGTATCGGCCAATGCGGCCACCGCCCCGGCCTGTGCGACGCGGCCCAACCCGAAATGGTTGCGCACCTTGTCGAAGGCCCGGATCAGACCGGCTTCGCCGATGGCATATCCGACCCGCATACCGGCAAGGCCGTGTGCCTTGGAGAACGTCCGCAAGCGGATGACGCGAACATCGTCCGTGTCTAGTGGTGGGACGGCTTCGGGCGGGGCAAGGTCGGCATAGGCCTCGTCCAGACACAGCAGCGTGCCGTCAGGCAGCGCGTCGAGCATGCAGGTAACGGTCTCTGCGTCGTGCCAGCTTCCCATCGGATTGTCCGGGTTGGCCAGATAGATCAATTTCGCGCCAACTTCGGCCGCCTTCGCGACCAGTGCAGCCGTATCCTCGTGATTGCCCGCATAGGGCACACGGTGCAGGCTGCCTCCAAATCCCGCGACATGATAGTTGAATGTCGGATAGGCGCCCTCCGAGGTGACGACTGCATCCCCCGGTTCAACCAACAGCCGCACCAGATAGCCGAGCAACCCGTCGATACCTTCGCCCGCCACGATGTTCGTGGCGTCGATGCCATGGTGGTCGGCAAGGGCGGTGCGCAGGGCGTGATATTCCGGGTCGCCATACATCCAGGCATCCTGCGTCACGGCTGTCATCGCGGCCATGGCGCGGGGTGACGGGCCGAACGCACTCTCGTTCGCGCCCAGACGTGCGGCAAAAGGCGCGCCGCGCGCGCGTTCCTGCGCTTCGGGTCCGACGAAGGGAACGGATGCGGGAAGGCTCTGGGCCAGAGAGGTCAGTTTTACCGGCGATGATTTTGTCATTGCAGGGCCTCGCTCCGGTCGACGACATGCAGAAGCGGCATGCCTGCCTCGCCCCGTCGAATGTTTTCGGCCACCACGCGTGCCGCAGTCGCAGGTCGCGTTGTCGAAGCGATGTGCGGGGTGACGGTTACCCTGGGGTGTGTGCGGAACGGGTGATCGTCGGGCAGCGGCTCGATCCGAAACGTATCCAGCGTGGCGTGACCCAGCGGCCCGTCCAGCGCCTGCAGCAGCGCGCCATCGTCTACGAGGGCACCGCGACCGGGGTTCAGCAACACCGCTCCGGGCCGCATCCAGGCCAGTGTTTCCGCGTTCATCAGGTTTTCGGTCGATCGCGTGTGCGGCGTCAGAAGGACGACGATCTCGGCTCCGGACAGCACGTCTTTCAGGCCATCGCGGCCCGTCACCGACCGGACACCCGCGACCGTCTTGGGGCTGCGCGACCAGCCGGTAACCGGAAATCCCAAACCCACGAGTGCTGAAGCGCAGGCCGTTCCCAGCTCGCCCATTCCCAGCATTGCAATGGGGCGGTCTGCCGCAAGCGGCGGGGACTTGGTGTCCCAGCCGATCATGGGACGGACCAGATGTGCATCGATTCCCAGATGGTGACGCAGCACATGCCCGGTGACCCATTCCACCATGCCGCGTGTCAGGCCGTTGTCGACCATCCGGCACAGCGGTGCAATCAGACTGCGGTTCCCCTCCACATCTTCGACCCCGGCCCACAGATTCAGCACGCCCTTCAGTCTTGTGTAAGGCGCGAAATTCTGAAGGTCGGAGTTCGGGGCGTAAACGATCCAGTCAATACTTGCCGGGTCCGGACGGTCGCTCAACTGGACAATTTCTGCCGTGACCCCGGCCTCGGCCAAGGCGGTCGGCAGGACGCCGCGATACTCCTCCCACCGATCCGGTCGCGCGGCGAAAAGCACCCGCGTCACGTGGCAAAGGCTCCGGCCGGATCCTGCATGCCTTTGAATTCCAGCGGATTACCAAACGGGTCCAGCAAAAACATTGTTGCCTGTTCACCTGGTTGTCCTGCGAACCGCAGCACCGGTTCGATCAAGAACTCCGTCGCTGCTGCCTCCAGTCGATCGGCCAGCGCGCGCCAGTTAGTCATTGGCAACAGCACCCCGAAGTGCGGCATCGGGACCATGTGATCCCCGACCCGGCCCGTCGGGCGATGATCGAACGGCTCGCCCAGATGCAGGCTTATCTGATGGCCGAAGAAATCGAAGTCGACCCATGTATCGGTCGAGCGTCCCTCGGCGCAACCCAGCAGGCCTCCGTAGAAGGCGCGTGCACCGTCCAGATCACGGACATTGAAGGCAAGGTGAAATATGCTCATGCGCCGGTTCTAGCGCTTTGGACTGTGGGTGAAAAACAAAGAATCGATATGGCTGAGTTCACGAAGCAAGTATCCTCTTGGCACAAATATCTCGGGGGTCTGGGGGCTGGCCCCCAGCCTGTTCAACTGGGATCGCGCCACAGATTGACGATTGGATAGCGACGATCCAGCCAGAACGCGCGCTGCGACAGACGCGCGCCCGGGGCAGATTGAAAGCGCTTGTATTCGCTTAGATAGATTAGCTTCTCGATGTGTTTCACGACATCACGGTCATGACCGGACGCGACAATTTCGGCAACGGATTGCTCAGCGTCGATCAGACGTTTCAGAATATCGTCAAGAACCGGATAGGGCGGCAACGAGTCCTCGTCCTTCTGATCGTCGCGCAATTCAGCCGAGGGTGGTTTGTCGATCACGCGTTCCGGCATGACTTCGCCCGCCGGTCCTTTGAACCAGTCCATCGTATTGGCGTTACGCCAGCGGCAAACCTCGAACAGATCGGTCTTGTAGAGGTCCTTCACCGGGTTATAGCCGCCTGCCATGTCGCCATAGATCGTGGAGTATCCGACCGCGACTTCGGATTTGTTGCCCGTCGTCAAAAGCATCGCGCCAAATTTGTTGGACAACGCCATCAGCAGCAGGCCGCGTAGACGGGACTGGATATTTTCCTCGGTCAGATCAGGCGTCGTGCCCTCGAAAAGCGGTTCCAACGCCTCGGTCACGGCGGCACGCGGACCGGAGATCGGCAGGATATCCAGTCTGCACCCCAGGCGGTCGGCAACGCCGCGTGCATCCTCCAGCGAATGTTCCGACGTGTATTCCGAGGGCAGCATCACGCAATGCACGTTTTCGGGGCCCAGGGCGTCGGTCGCGATGGCCGCCACGATGGCGCTGTCGACGCCTCCCGACAGGCCCAGAACGGCGCGGTCGAAGCCCGCCTTGACCATATAATCGCGCAGCGCCACGACCATGGCGGTATAGTCGGCGCCAGGGCCGTCGGGTTGCGGCGCCTTGTTGCCATCGCGGGCGCGCCAGCCGTCGGGAGTGTCGTCAAAGTCGATATGGACGACGCTCGATTCGAACGAGGGCAGGTGATGCGTCAACTGACCACCGGGGTTCAGGACGAAGCTGGCACCATCGAAGATCTGGTCGTCCTGTCCGCCGACCATGTTCAGATAGATCAGCGGCAGCCGGGTCTCGACCGTCCGCGCAACCATGAGGGAATATCGGACGTCCTGCTTGCCGCGGAAATAGGGGCTGCCGTTCGGAACAAGCAGGATTTCAGCCCCGGTTTCAGCCAGGGTTTCGGTGACATCGTCGTACCAGGCATCTTCGCAGATCGGCGTACCGATGCGGACCGGGCCGATAGTGTAGGGGCCGGAGATGTCGCCCGACGCGAAATACCGCTTTTCGTCGAATACCTTGTAATTCGGCAGGTGATGCTTGTGGATTTCGGCCACGATCTTGCCAGCCCGTGCCACGACATAGCTGTTGAACGGCTTTTCTTCTCCTTCGGGCCAAGCCGCCAGCCCGATCGCCAGCGCGGGGCCTTCGGAACAATCGGCCACCAGCGTGTCCAACACGGCGCGGGCGTGGGCGGCGAAGGCAGGTTTCCGGACCAGATCCTGCGGCTGATAGCCGGTCAGAAACATTTCGGGCAGGGCGACCATGTCGGCCCCGGCATTCTTGGCGGTTGTCCAGGCACCACGAGCCTGTGCGGCGTTGCCCTCCAGATCGCCCATTGTAGCGTTCAACTGGGCAAGGGTCAGGCGGAACGTGTCGGACATTCAGGGTCTCCGGGCGCGCGGGTCGGCGGTGTTGGTCTGGGGCTGGGGCCGGACCTAGCGCGGCGCGCCCGCGGGGGGAAGCGCCGATGCCGATGCCGCCTGTGCATCTCCCGTTGCCTGTCGGCCCCCATTTGCCTAGCCTGTCAGGCAACAAACGGACGATGAGGGGGCAAGGTGATGAACGGGCTGATCAGGACCGCAGTATTGACGATGGTGGTGGCGCTGGCCGGCATTGCGGACGCGCAGGAGGTCATCACCAAGCAATACGACGAGGGTGGCGTCTATGAAGGAACATTCCTGAACGGCAAACAGCACGGAACGGGCACCTATACCCTGCCGTCGGGTTATACCTACAGCGGCGAATGGGCCAACGGCGAAATCGTCGGTCAAGGCCGCGCCGTGTTTCCGGACGGCTCGATCTATGAAGGTGCCTTCGAACGGGGGGAACCCAATGGCACCGGCACGATCATTTTTGCCGACGGCGCGACCTATACCGGCGAATGGGTCGATGGCCGGATCGAAGGCGAGGGCGTTGCGGATTACGCCAATGGCACTCGCTATACCGGCAGTTTCGTCAATGCCGTTCACGATGGCGAAGGCGTGATGGAGGCGGCCAACGGCTATCGTTACGAAGGTGGCTGGGTCGCGGGCGAAAAGTCCGGCATCGGGCGGATCACCTATCCCGATGGCTCGACCTACGAGGGTCAGATGGCTGGCAACGTACGTTCGGGGCAGGGCATTTTGCGGACTCCGGACGGGCTGATCTATGACGGGTTGTGGGAAAACGGTCAGATCAACGGCACCGGCACACTGACGCAGGGAAACGGCGACGTATATGTCGGCACGCTGGTAGACGGCAAACGCGAAGGGAAGGGCCGCGTCACCTATGCCAACGGTGACGTCTATGAGGGCGAATTCAAGGCCGATCGCCGTGATGGTCAGGGCACCTTCACCGGCACCGATGGCTACAAATACACCGGCAGCTGGTCAGAAGGTCGGATCGAAGGGTCAGGCGAAGTGATCTATCCCGATGGCTCGGTCTATGTCGGGCAGTTCCAGAACGATCTGGCGGATGGCACCGGCAAGATTACCTATCAGGATGGCGGCATTTACGAAGGCGAATGGAAGGAGGGTGTGATCGACGGTGAAGGCCGCGCGACCTATCCCAACGGCCTGGTCTACGAGGGCGGGTTCGTGAACGCACAGAACCACGGATTCGGCGTCATGACATTCTCGGACGGGTATCGGTATGAGGGCGACTGGGCCGAAGGCCTGCGTCACGGGCAGGGCAAGGCCACCTATGCCGATGGCACTGTCTATGAAGGCGGATTCATCCGGGGTCAGCGCGAGGGTCAGGGCACGATCCAGATGGCCGACGGATTCAACTACACCGGAGGCTGGAACGACGGCGAGATCGAAGGCGAGGGGATCGCAACCTACGCCAATGGCGACGTCTACGAAGGCTCGTTCAAGGCCGGTCGTCGTGAAGGGCCGGGCACGATGCGCTATGCCACCGGGCAGGTTGAGACGGGTCTCTGGGAAGGCGGCGGTCTGGCGGAACGCGAGACGTCGGAGACAGCACCCGCAGCCGATGTCCCGGCTGCCGAATCCGCCCCGGCGCCCGAAGGGGCTGAAGCGCCAGTGGCACCGGGCAGCGACGGGTGAATTGGAGCGTCTGTCTGAGGTTGGGAGTGGGTAACGGGTCAATCGCTATACCCATGATGACAAGCGGGGCATGACCGATCACTCGGCCATGCCCCCTGTTCCGCCCGGAGTGAGCGGTGCGGGAACGACGATGTCAGTCTTTCGGAAGCGTTTCGGCGATTGATGCCCAGAGCCCGCTTAGCGATGGGCGCGCGGGGATGTCCACAATCGGCAGGTCGGCATCCAGCAAGGCATCAATGATCATCAATTGCTGAGATGGATCCGCAGCATTTTCGCGGATCAGCGCGACGACGGGCTGTCCATGTTCATCCACGATCAGAAGGTCGGCGGTCAGGCCCGTCAGGGGATCGGTGCCATCCGGGTTCGCAAGCGAGGTCAGAAAGCTGTTCAGGGCCACGCAGGCATGTAGTGAACAGGTCGGTGCCTCGGCCTCCATCCTGTCGGCGATCCAGTTATGCAGCTTCACATTTCGCACAGACATCAACGGACGGGTGCGAATGGTGCCTTCAGGGATCGCGTCTTGGGGTGCATTGGATTTTGTGCGGGACTTGCCCGGACGCGCCAGCGACTTCGCCCGTTCCACGGCAGTTTTCGCGACTGCGGATTTGGCGCCGCTCCATTCATTGGCCCAGCTTCCCGATCCGCGCGGCCCCGAAGCGTCTGCCTCCTTGCCGGTCGCAGCCACGGATGTGGAGCGCAGCCCCGCAATGCCGGATCTTGCGAGCCGGGTCACGGTTTTCATCATCAAGCGGTCGAACTGCATCTCATGTCCTCGACAATATCGTCTTTGGACACGGTTTGCCCCCAGTGGGCGGCGAAATTGCGGCGGCGCTTGGGTGAATCGGCGATATTGTCGCGGCCTATATACGGTCGCCCGCACCCAGTTTTCGCAAGATGTCAGAGGCCTCGGTCAGCACGGTCTGACGGTGATCCGCGTCCATCCGGTCCCAGGTGCGATACATCTGCGCCATCCGGGGATTGCCTTGGAACCTGTCGCGATGCCGATCCAGAAACCCCCAGTAGAGCAGGTTGAACGGGCAGGTGCCCTCGCCCGATTTCTGCCCCACGACATAGGCGCAGGTCTTGCAGTAGTCCGACATCCGGTTGATGTAATTTCCGCCCGAAACATAGGGTTTCGACGCCACCACGCCGCCGTCTGCGAACTGCGACATGCCGATCACGTTGGGTGCCTCGACCCATTCATAGGCATCGGCATAGACCACCAGATACCATTCATGCACCTGCGCCGGGTCCAGACCGGAAAGAATCGCGAAGTTGCCTGTTACCATGAGCCGCTGAATATGATGGGCATAGGCCTCGGCCATGGTGGTGCCGATGGTTTCGGACAGGCAGCGCATGTCGGTATCGCCAGTCCAATAGAATTCGGGCAGGTCGCGGTCTGCCCCCAGCGCGTTGCGGGAGGTGTAGTCCGGACCTTCGCGGAAATAGATCCCCCGGATGTACTCGCGCCAGCCGATGATCTGGCGGATGAATCCTTCGGCGGCGTTGATCGGAACATCGCCTGCCATCCAGGCGGCTTGGGCAGCATCGCAGACTTCGCGCCACCCCAGAAGGCCTGCGTTGAGGTAAGGGGATAGAAGCGCGTGGAACAGGAACGGCTCCCCGGTAACCATCGCGTCCTGGTAGTCTCCGAAAGTCGGAAGACTGTGTTGGACAAAATGCCCAAGACTTTCGAGGGCCATGTCGCGGCTGGTCCCGAACCAGAAGTCATTGACGGAACCATAGCGATCGCCGAAGCGGTTGCGCACCATTTCGATCACGTCGCGGGTAATCCTGTCGGGTTCGTGGCGCAGCGGTCCGGGCACGGTCAGCCCCCTGGGCGCGCGTTTGCGGTTGTCGTGGTCATAGTTCCATTTGCCACCCGCCGGCTTGTCGCCCTCCATCATCAGGCCGGTCTTGCGGCGCATCTCGCGATAGAACCATTCCATCCGAAGCTCCTTGCGGCCCTCGGCCCAACCCTCGAACTCTGCATGGGAACACAGGAAGCGGTCGTCGGGGAACAGATGGACAGGGATTGGCGCGTCCTCGAGTGCGGAAATCAGGCGAAATTCGCCCGGCTCGGTGCCGATCGCCTCGGTCGCACCCGTGGCTTCGGCCGCGCGCAGCAATTCGCCGGGAATGGACTGCGTATTGTCGGGGTCGTCCAGCGTGGCATAGCGGACGGTCCAGCCCTGTTTGCGCAGATGTGCCGCGTGCTTACGCATCGCGGAGAAAAGGAAGGCGATCTTCTTTGGATGGTGGGGAACGTAATCCGTCTCGGCCTGAACCTCGGCCATGACGATCACATCGCGGTCGGCGTCGCCTTCACGCAGGGCGCTCAGGTCGTCGGACAGTTGATCGCCCAGGATCAGAATCAGGCGCAGTTCACCACTCAACGCGTTTGCCCGCATAGTCGAAAAATCCGCCGGTGTCGTCGGGTGTAAGGTCCGTCAACACGCCAATCAGACGTTCCGCTGCATCCTTCGCGCTGATCTTCGGCGCGTTGTATCCTTCGGTGAACGGCGTTTCGACCGTTCCGGGGTGCAGGGCCACGACCACCGACCGTTTGTGCCTGCGCCCGATTTCGATCGCTGCGCCGTGGGTGATCTGGTTCGCCGCGGCCTTGGCGGCACGATAGGAATACCAGCCGCCCATGCGATTATCGCCGATGCTTCCCACCCGCGCCGTCAACACGCCGACGCGGGCATCATCGGCCAGAAGCGGTGCCAGATGTTGCAGGATAAGGGCCGGGCCGATGGCGTTCACGGCGAAGGTCCGGGCCATGGCGTCGGCGTCGATCGCGTCAAGCGCCTTTTCCGGCGCATGGCCGTCCGGGGCAAGGATGCCGGTCGCGATGAAGGCCAGATGGACCGGACCTTCGATACGGTTCATGACCCTGACGACCGACACCGGATCGGTGACGTCGAGACCATCGTCCCGTCGGCTGAGACGGGTGACGAAATGCTTTGCGTCCAGCCGGTCGGCCAAGGCCGCCCCGATACCGCCCGACGCGCCGATGACAAGTGCGTTGTCCATGTTTCCGATCTAGGCGGTGTCGTGGTGCCGTCCAGTGCGGGCGTCACTTCATGTCACGGGTCCAGACGCGTTCGATCCAGTCGGCGGAAAACCGATGACCGCCCGGATGGGTGCAGTACTCCAGATAAGTTTCCTCTTTGCCGTCCCATCGCTGACACGACAGCCCATCCGGGGCATCGACCGGACCCGCGGGTGTCAGGGCGCGGTCGCGGACATAGAATGCCAGTACTTCACCCATGTCGCCTTGCCGGGAGGAACCGATGGCCCGGCCGCCGATGGGGACCACGGTATCGGCGGTTCCGTGGTAATGCGTGACGGCGGCGTCAGCATCGCAGGACTGGGGTGGCTCTTTCCAGAATGTCCCCGACATCGGCACGAAAACCGCGAACAGATCGCCACCCTGACAGATTACGTTCCACGTCAGCATGCCGCCTGCCGAAAATCCGGCCAGCAGCATCCGGTCGGGGTCCAGCCCAAACTGCGCCACGACGTCAGCCTTGACCGCAGCAACATAGGCGATCTCGTCCCGCGGCGGATCGTTGCCATGTTCCGGCGCGTTCGGCAGCGCCCAGTCTTTGCCAACGGAGGCCAATGCCACCAGCGCCACGCCCAACCGGCCGGCCAAGGCCCGAAATCGGTCATTGCGCATCGTGCCTGCCGCCGACCCTCCGTAGCCATGGGCAAAGAAAATCGCGCCATCCGCCCCGCCATCGGGCACATAGATGCGATACGTTCCGCCCGGCACCTCGCAATCACTGTCGATGCCGCAGGCGGCAACAGGTGTGGCGAAAAGAGCGAGAAGAAGGATCAGGATTCGCATTTCGAAACCCTAGCGCGAAATCGGGGCTTTCTTTCCAGTCACGATTCCGTATCTTTGCGCCATGACGAAGATCCGACTGACCCTGGACCTGCTTCTTATCCGCTCCTGAGCGTGCCATTCGGCGCGGTCGCTCGGGAGGGATGCAGCGCCGGACAGGAAACGCAAAGCACAGGATCAGTCATCATGAACACCCCCGTAAAACCCACCGGCAATCGCGTCATAATTTTCGATACTACCCTGCGCGACGGCGAGCAGTCGCCAGGTGCCACGATGACCCACGACGAAAAGCTGGAGATCGCCTCCATGCTGGACGAGATGGGTGTCGACGTGATCGAGGCCGGGTTCCCCATCGCCTCGGACGGTGATTTCGCCGCCGTCTCAGACATTGCGAAAAACGCCGACCGGGCCACGATCTGCGGTCTGGCCCGCGCCAATCTGAAAGATATTGACCGTTGTTGGGAAGCTGTGAAACACGCAAAATCGCCGCGCATTCACACGTTTATCGGCACCTCGCCGCTGCACCGCGCCATTCCGAACCTGACCAGGGACGAGATGGCCGAGCGTATTCACGAGACGGTCACCCATGCCCGCAATCTGTGCGATAACGTACAATGGTCGCCTATGGATGCGACCCGGACCGAATGGGATTATCTGGCCCGAACGGTCGAGATCGCCATCAAGGCCGGGGCCACCACGATCAACATCCCCGATACCGTGGGCTATACCGCGCCAAACGAATCTGCCGAACTGATCCGCCGCCTGATCGCCGAAGTGCCCGGTGCGGATGAGATTATCTTTGCCACGCATTGTCACAACGATCTGGGGCTCGCGACGGCCAATTCGCTGGCCGCGGTCGAAGGCGGCGCGCGGCAGATCGAATGCACGATCAACGGGTTGGGCGAACGCGCGGGCAACACGGCGCTGGAAGAGGTCGTGATGGCACTGAAGGTGCGCCACGACATCATGCCGTTCACCACCGGCGTGGACAGTCGCAAACTGATGGCGATCTCGCGTCGCGTGGCATCGGTCTCGGGGTTTCCGGTGCAGTTCAACAAGGCCATCGTCGGCAAGAATGCCTTCGCTCACGAGAGCGGAATCCACCAGGACGGTATGCTGAAGAACGTGGAGACGTTCGAGATCATGCGCCCCGAAGACGTCGGCCTGTCTGAAACCTCATTGGTGATGGGCAAGCATTCGGGTCGCGCGGCGCTGCGGTCCAAGATGAAGGAACTGGGGTATGAACTGGCCGACAATCAGCTGGCCGATGTTTTCGTCCGCTTCAAAGCGCTGGCCGACCGCAAGAAAGAGGTCTTCGACGACGACCTGATCGCCCTGATGCAGGACGAGGAGCGGCAGGCCGAAGACCGCATCAAGGTCGAACGTCTGCGCGTCGTCTGCGGCACCGACGGCCCGCAGGAAGCCGAGCTGACCCTGACCATAGACGGCGAAGCGAAATCATCCGAGGCGACCGGCGACGGCCCGGTCGACGCGGCCTTCAACGCAGTCAAGGCACTGGTCCCGCATTCGGCCACGTTGCAGTTGTATCAGGTGTCGGCTGTGACCGAAGGCACCGATGCACAGGCCACTGTTACCGTGCGGATGGAGGAGGATGGACGAATCGTATCCGGCCAGTCTGCGGATACGGATACAGTCGTGGCAAGCGTTCGGGCCTACGTGAACGCGCTCAACCGACTGCTGATGCGGCGCGAGCGGGGCGGAACTGACGGGCGGGAGATTTCTTACAAGGACGTAGGCTGACTGGCTTGCGACACCGCCCCGGCAACCCTCCGCCGACCCCGTAGCACACGCGCACTGGACCCCACCCCCCCGGAGCCGCTACACCGCACCAAACCTTCCGGGCCAGCCGCCACGGAGGCGAGTATGGTTTGGGGAAAGTGGAATGAATATCTTCGGAAGCCTGTTCAGCTCGGACATGGCCATAGACCTCGGCACGGCGAACACGCTGGTCTACATCAAGGGCAAGGGGATCGTGCTGAACGAGCCATCGGTTGTCGCCTACCATATGAAGAATGGCCGCAAGGAAGTGCTGGCCGTGGGCGAGGATGCCAAACTGATGCTGGGTCGCACGCCAGGGTCCATCGAGGCGATACGGCCGATGCGCGAAGGTGTCATCGCCGATTTCGATGTGGCCGAGGAAATGATCAAGCACTTCATCCGCAAAGTGCATCGCCGCTCTACCTTCTCTAAGCCGAAGATCATCGTCTGTGTTCCCCACGGGGCCACGCCGGTTGAAAAGCGCGCCATTCGTCAGTCGGTTCTGGGCGCAGGTGCGCGCAAGGCGGGCCTGATCGCGGAACCTATCGCGGCGGCAATCGGGGCGGGTATGCCGATCACCGATCCAACCGGCAGCATGGTCGTCGACATAGGCGGCGGCACGGTCGAAGTGGCCGTGCTGTCGCTGGCTGATATCGTCTATGCGCGGTCGGTTCGTGTCGGCGGTGACCGGATGGACGAGGCGTTAATTTCTTATCTGCGCCGTCACCAGAACCTGTTGGTGGGCGAGGCTACGGCCGAGCGGATCAAGAAGGAAATCGGCACCGCCCGGATGCCGGAAAATGGGCGTGGCGAGGTCATGATGATCCGGGGTCGCGACCTGTTGAATGGTGTGCCAAAGGAAACCGAGATCAGTCAGGCGCAGGTCGCCGAGGCGCTGGCTGAGCCGGTGCAGCAGATCTGCGAAGCGGTGATGACGGCGCTGGAATCCACGCCGCCCGATCTGGCCGCCGATATCGTCGACCGCGGAGTGATGCTGACCGGCGGAGGGGCATTGCTGGGCGATCTGGACCTCGCCTTGCGCGAACAGACGGGCCTGAACATTTCGGTCGCCGACGAATGTCTGAACTGCGTGGCGCTGGGTACCGGCAAGGCGCTGGAATACGAGCGGCAGTTGAGCCACGTCATCGACTACGACAGCTGATCCGCCATGGCGCGGTCCCGGCCCGGCGAGGATATCTACGGCAAGCCGCTCCGGCGGCTTTTCGTGGCGCTGACCTGTACCGTTCTGATCGCGTTGCTTTTGCTCTGGCGGATCGACAATCCCCGTGCCGAACGCATTCGCGCGGCGCTGGTCGACCGGGTTGTTCCGAATTTCGAATGGGCATTGGCCCCGGTCACCTGGGCCGGTCGTCTGATCGAGGATTTCGAGGGCTACGCCCGCGTCTATGAGCAAAATCAGGAGCTGCGGCGTGAGTTGCAGCAAATGAAAGCCTGGCGCGAGGCCGCGATCCAGCTGGAGCAGGAAAACGCCCGTCTGTTGGACCTGAACAAGGTGCGCCTATCGCCGGGCCTGACCTATATTACCGGTGTGGTGCTGACCGATTCCGGCAGCCCTTTCCGGCGTTCAGTCCTTCTGAACATCGGGGCGGACGATGGCATCCGTGATGGCTGGGCAGCAATGGATGGACTGGGGCTTGTCGGACGCATTTCGGGCGTGGGCAACCGGACGGCCCGTGTTCTGTTGCTGACAGATGGAAACAGCCGTGTTCCGGTCACGATCCAGCCTTCGGGCAAGCGCGCGATTCTTGCGGGCGACACAACGTCCGCCCCCGTGCTGGAATTTGTCGAAAACCCGGACGACGTACGGGCCGGCGACCGTATCGTTACCAGTGGCGACGGTGGAGTGTTTCCTCCGGATCTGTCCGTCGGACAGATCGTGCGTGGGGCGGATGGGCGGCTGCGCGTCCGGTTGTCTGCGGATATCACGCGGCTGGAGTTTCTGAGGGTCCTGCGAACACGCGTGGCACAGGACATCTCCACCACCGGCGATCTGCTGCTGCCTGCGCCCGCACCGTTGCAGGGCCCGCCGATTCCGGAGGGCATCGCAGAACCGGATGCTGCCGCCGCCGCAAACGGGGGCTGAGATTATGGCGGCAAAGTCGATCTGGGGGTATCGGGCGACTTTCGTGGGTTTGTCGGCGCTGATATTTTTCTTTGCCCTGCTGCCATTCGATGCGGGTGACGGCAATGTGCCCGGACCAGACCTGGTCATTGCCCTGGTCGCGGCCTGGGTTTTGCGCCGTCCCGATTATCTGCCGGTTTGGCTTCTGGTGATCGTGTTGCTGCTGGGCGATTTCGTGTTGATGCGACCCTTGGGTCTCTGGACCCTGATCGTCTTTCTGATGAGCGAATATCTGCGCCGCCGGGTCGATCATGCCGAAGCGGCACCTTTCTGGTCCGAAGTTGGTGTGGTCTCGGTCTGTATCTTGGCGGCGTTTGCAGCAGATTACCTGGTGCTTGTGCTTCTTCTTGCTGAAACACCACCGATTCTGGGGCAGGGCTTGCACGCATTTGCAACCGTTGTCTTTTACCCTGCAGTCGCCATATTCTCACAGATGATCGGGGTTAGACGGCTTGCCCCCGGCGAGCTCGACAGCCTCGGCACTCGCGCCTGAGACCTCTATCGTTCAGCTTGCAAGGACGCGCCATGAAACGCAACGCACAGGATATCACTCTGTCGTCCCGGCGCGTTTCGCGTCGCGGTCTGATCTTGGGCGGTGTGCAGCTTGGGATCGGCGCTCTTGTATTGGGGCGGATGCGCTATCTGCAGGTGGACCAGGCCGATGAGTTTCTGCTGCTGGCGGAAGAAAACCGCATCAAGGTTCGCCTGATCGCGCCCGAACGCGGGGTGATTTACGACCGCAATGGCATCGAACTTGCTGGCAATGAGCAGATTTACCGCGTCTCGATGATCCGCCAGGATGCCGATGACGCGGATGCCGTGATCGCCAACCTGCGCGGTCTGGTGAAGCTGGACGAAGAGGTGTTGCAGCGAGCCCTGCGCGAGATGGATCGTCGTCCACATCAATCCGTCACGCTGGCCGACCGATTGACCTGGGACGAACTTTCGATGATTTCGGTCAACGTGCCCGCGCTGTCCGGGATCACGCCTGAAGTGGGACTTAGCCGCTCCTATCCGATGGGACCGGATTATGCCCATGTCATCGGCTATGTCGGAAGCGTGTCCGAGCGTGATATCGAGGATGCCGAAAACCCTGATCCGCTGTTGCTGACACCTCAGTTCCAGATCGGGAAAATCGGAGTCGAGCAGCGGTTGGAGGACGATTTGCGCGGGCGGGCGGGGGCCATGCGTGTCGAGCAGAATGCCGCGGGCCGTATCATGCGCGAGTTGGGGCGCACGGAATCCGGGCCCGGTGCCGATGTTCAGCTAACGATCGACGCGGGATTGCAGAACTTCACGCAGGCGCGCCTTGGCACGGAAAGCGCCAGCGCTGTGGTGATGGATGTGCTCAATGGTGATATTGTCGCCGCTGTGTCTTCGCCGTCATACGATCCGAACATGTTCGTTTCGGGCATAAGCGTGCCAGATTATTCCGGCCTTCGCGACAACGATCGCCGCCCCTTGCACAACAAGATCGTGCAGGGCCTGTACCCCCCCGGATCGACGTTCAAAATGGCAGTAATTATGGCAGCCATGGAAGCGGAGGTCATCACACCTGACGAACAGATCTATTGCGGCGGCTATATCAATGTCTCCAACCGCCGGTTCCATTGCTGGAAGCGCGGGGGTCATGGCAATGTGGATATGGCGAAATCGCTGCGCGAAAGCTGCGACATTTATTATTATGAAATGGCGCAAAGAACAGGGATCGACAACATCGCCAGGATGGCGCGCAGGTTGGGGCTGGGTATCGCGCATGATATCGAGATGACGTCGATCAGCGAAGGGCTGATCCCTGATCGCGACTGGAAACGCACCCGACGGGGCGAGGACTGGTATGTCGGCGATAGCCTGAATGCGGCCATCGGGCAGGGGTATGTCCTGACCTCTCCGTTGCAATTGGCCGTGATGACAGCCCGCATTGCGTCGGGGTTGGAGGTCAACCCCCGGATGGTCCGTTCGGTCGGTGGTGTGGCGCGCCCTTCGGGTGTCCAGGGGCCGCTGGACCTGCCGCGCAGTTGGTTGGATCGTGCGCGCGACGGCATGTTTCAGGTGGTGAACGCCCCCAAAGGCACGGCAGGGGGGTCCAAATTCGACCTGGCGGGCATGAAATGGGCCGGAAAGACCGGCACCAGTCAGGTTCGCAACATCACGACAGCCGAACGTGCGAAGGGCGTGATCAGCAACGAAGATCTGCCATGGGACCGGAGGGATCATGCCCTTTTCGTCGGATATGGTCCTTATGAAAACCCCAGGTATTCTGTCTCGGTCGTAGTTGAACACGGTGGCGGCGGATCTACTGTGGCGGCACCTATCGCCCGCGATATCATGCTCTATGCGCTCAACAACGGGATGCCGCCGCTTGACGCCTATCCCAGCCGGGACCGTGAAAAGGTCGAGGGTATTCTGTCCAATCTAAAGCTGAATCCTGCAATATCCAGCCGAACTTCGGGCACATCGGAAGCATGATGCAAAGATGAGCTACCTTGAATATAAAGTCGCCCGTGTGCCGTCAGGTCTGAGCAAGGTGCTCGCTCTGAATTGGGGTCTTGTGCTTCTGGTGACGGCAGTAGCGTCGATCGGGTTCATTGTTCTCTACTCGGTGGGCGGTGGCAGCTGGTACTGGGCCGAGCCGCAGATGCAGCGGTTCGCTCTGGGTCTTGTAGTGATGTTCGCGGCCGCCATGATTCCGATCTGGTTTTGGCGCAATGTTTCGGCTGCGATGTATGGCGGAGCCCTGGTTCTTCTTCTGGCGGTGGATTTTGTGGGTGCCTCGGGAGGCGGTGCACAAAGATGGATCGACATCGGTTTCATGCGACTGCAGCCGTCCGAGTTGATGAAGATCACGCTCGTTCTCATGCTGGCGGCCTATTACGACTGGTTGCCGGTCACCAAGGTCAATCGCCCGCAATGGGTAATTCTGCCTGTGCTGATCATTCTTTTGCCGACTATGCTGGTACTGAAACAACCCGATCTGGGCACCGCGATCCTGTTGCTGATGGGCGGCGCCATGATGATGTTTCTGGCAGGGGTTCACTGGGCATATTTCGCCACGGTCTTCGCGGCAGCGGCGGGGCTGGTTACGGCGGTGATCAAATCACGGGGTACGACGTGGCAGATGATCGAGAATTATCAGTATCGTCGCATCGATACCTTTCTGGACCCGGACACTGACCCGCTGGGGGCGGGCTACAATATAACCCAGTCCAAGATTGCGCTGGGCTCGGGGGGCTGGACCGGCAAGGGATTCATGCAGGGCACGCAGGCGCGCCTGGACTTCCTGCCTGAAAAGCAGACAGATTTCATTTTCACTATTCTTGCCGAAGAGTTCGGTCTGGTGGGGGGTGCATCCCTTCTGGCGCTGTACATGCTTATCATCATATTCTGCATCGTATCGGCCCTGCGCATGAAGGATCGGTTCTCAGCCTTGGCAACGCTGGGTGTTGCGGCGACGTTCTTCCTGTTCTTTGCGGTCAATATGTCGATGGTCATGGGTATGGCCCCGGTTGTCGGTGTGCCGCTTCCGCTGGTCAGCTATGGCGGGTCGGCGATGCTTGTTTTGATGCTGGCGTTCGGGATCGTGCAATCCGCTCATGTGCACAGGCCCCGTGCGCAGGGCGAAGGACAGTTGTTCAAGCGATAGGGGTGGGCGGCGTCTCAGCCGTCGGACCAGACGGCCATCTCCGTTCCGCCGGGTTCACGGAACTGAAACCTGCGACCGCCGGGAAAATCGAAGATTTCCTTCGTGATCTCGGCACCGGCATCACGAATTCGCGCCAGTGCGTCGTCCAGATTATCGGTCCGCAGCACGATAAGCGGTGCACGCTGGCCCCCCCGCTCGATCCCACCGCCGGTTCCGGCATTCTGAATATCGCGATAGCCTGGACCATAGTCCACGAAGCTCCACCCGAATGCGGCGGCGAAGAAGGATTGCGTATCTTCCAAAGCCGGAGAGGTGAATTCTACATAGTCGATCTTCATGACATGTATCCTTGTGTTGGGTCGCAAGAGAATGCTGTGTTCGGGCTGAAACTTGCAACTGTTCCCGGAACGCAAAAGGCCGCCCCGAAGGGCGGCCTGATCCATTGTCATGAACTGTACGTTACTCGCGGTTGCCCATGAACTGCAGCAGGAACATGAACATGTTGATGAAGTCGAGGTAGAGGTTCAGCGCGCCCATGATGGCGGCTTTGCCCAACCACTCCTGATCGCTTTGTGCGGCGTGAGCGATGTACTCGGTCTTGATCTTCTGCGTATCGTAGGCCGTCAGACCCGCAAAGATCAGCACACCGATCGCCGAGATCGCCATGCCGAGCGGACCCGACTGGATGAACAGGTTGACGACCATCGCCACGATCAGGCCGATTACGCCCATGATCAGGAACGTGCCCATCGCGGACAGATCCTTCTTGGTCGTGTAGCCATAGAGCGACAGACCCGCGAAGGCGATCGACGTCACAAGAAACGTCTGCATGATCGATACGCCTGTGAAGACGATGAAGATCGAACTGAGCGACACGCCCATGGTGGCGGCGAAAGCGTAGAACACCAGTTGCGAGGTTGCGGCTGACATCCGGTTGATCATGGCTGAAAAGCCGAAGACGAAGGCCAGCGGTGCGAACATCACAACCCAGCGAAGGGCCGAGAAATACAGCGTTTCGCCCAGCGATGTCACCATGACCCCATTGGGCATCTGTGCGACAGCCTGCGTCGGATCGGTCGTGGTCGCGAGGCCGGACAGCGCCCAGGCTGCAGCGAATGTGATGAGCATGCCCACGGACATCGTGCCGTAGACCTTGTTCATGTGGGCGCGAAGGCCCTGATCAATTTCTGCGGCGCGGGCGCCGGAAACGGTACCGGTCCGCAGAGCGTCGAATTGTGCCATCTGGTTCCTCCATAGGGATGAGAACATGGGTGGGCCGGTGCGGCTTCCCTCGGGTGGAATATCGGGGTTGGCTGAAGACAATTCAAGCGGGCATTATGGCAGTTTCGCGGCTTTTCGATTGTTATTACCTATCGAAGGCTACTGTTTTGTCTATAGATGTCATCGCAGGCACATTCCAGATTGTGATGTGTGCCATGAAACCAATCTATTTCCGTTATTTGGGCCAACTTGTTAGAAAACCCGCGGAAGGAAAACCAGATGGCCCGAAATCTAGATCTTACCGCACTACGTGCTTTCGCCACCGTCGCCGCGACCGGAGGCGTAACACGGTCCGCCGTGCTTTTGCATCTGACGCAATCGGCTGTGTCGATGCAGATCAAACGATTGGAGGAGGCGCTGGATACCCGCCTGCTGGACAGGGCGGGTCGCGGCGTACGCTTGACGCCCGAAGGGGAAAAGGTGCTGGCCTATGCCCGGCGCATGCTCTCGTTGAATGACGAGTTGCTTGATCGGATGCGCGATGCTGTGCCCGAGGGCGAAATTCGTCTGGGCGTGCCGCACGATATCGTGCCACGTTGCATTCCAGCGGTCCTGCGGGCGTTTGCGGCAGAGTACCCGCGTGTACGGATCACCTTGATTTCCAGCGTCACCACCACTTTGCACGAGATGTTCGCAGAAGGCGGCTGCGATGTCATCCTGACTACCGAAGCTGCCCCCGGTCCGGGCGGCGAGGAATTGGTGCGATTGCCGATGATCTGGGTCGGTGCCGAAGAGGGCATCGCCTGGACACAGCGCCCACTGCGTCTGGCTTTCGAGACCGCCTGCGTGTTTCGGACCCGTGCGCAGGCCGCTCTGGATGCCGCGGACATTTCATGGGAGGTGGCGATTACTGCCGAATCCAGCCGCGCGATTGACGCTTCCGTCAGCGCCGATCTGGCCTGTCACGTCGTGATCGACGGTTTCGATACGCCGGAAATGTTGCCCGTTCCACATGGTGGGAACCTGCCTGAAATCGGCGAAGTTGGTATTTCCCTCTACTCCGCGCCGGCCCCGCTTGACCCTGCCCGTGCGC
Source organism: Jannaschia sp. L-14R (assembly GCF_056857695.1). Lineage (NCBI taxonomy): Bacteria > Pseudomonadati > Pseudomonadota > Alphaproteobacteria > Rhodobacterales > Roseobacteraceae > Jannaschia > Jannaschia sp. L-14R. Next base: position 427,806 of record NZ_JBSXNP010000009.1, on the reverse strand, counting down.
GCCTGACCGAGATCATCGGTGACGTCTATGGCACGCTTCGCCCGTCGCATCGCAAACCGGTTCTGACCGCAGTATCGGCCAGTCACTAAGGCCCTGCCGCATCGGTTCACAGCCGGAGCTGGACTGTGGCTGCAGGTGCCGTGGCCAATAAGGGTTCCTGCGGGCACCTGTGAGACAGGAGGTGAGACTGCGCTTGTCCTCCATGAGCAAACCTGACTCGGATCGAGCAGGTGTGATCTTGCGCTCAGAAACGAACCGCGATAACTGAGTCTACTGATGCGGGCGTTGTGTAGTGGTAAGACCTTAGCCTTCCAAGCTAATGACGCGGGTTCGATTCCCGCCGCCCGCTCCACCCCCCGACCAGGTCCATGAACTTGCGCCGCCCCCATGTCGCGCTTAGGTCAGCGTCAATACAGCCGGAGAACCGCATGGCCGATATCGCGAAGGTAGCCGATCGCACGGGGTCGAAGCGGATTGGCAGCCTGCGATCCTTGATTCCGTTCTTCAGGCCGCATCTGGTCATGGTGTTCGCCGCGATGACCGCGCTCGTACTGACTGCCTTTGTGTCTCTGGTTCTGCCGCTGGCGGTGCGCCGCGTGGTCGACGGGTTCCAGACGGGTGAAACCCAGCTTCTGGACCAATACTTCGGTGCCGCCCTGATCGTTGCAGGACTTTTGGCCTTGGGCACCGGACTGCGATATTATCTGGTCACGCGCCTGGGCGAACGGGTCGTGGCCGACATCCGCAAGGCGGTTTTCGCCCGGATGATCCGCATGTCTCCCAGCTTTTATGACAATATACTGACGGGCGAGGTTCTGTCGCGCATCACTACGGACACAACCCTGCTGCTATCGGTGATTGGGTCGTCGGTCAGCATAGCCTTGCGCAACGTCCTGATCTTTGGCGGCGGGTTGGCTCTCATGCTCTGGACTGCGCCCAAATTATCGGGGTTGGTGTTGTTATTGGTACCGGCGGTGATCGTGCCGATCATCGTGCTTGGGCGGAAGCTGCGGACGCTCAGCCGTGAAAATCAGGATTGGATCGCTGAATCCTCAGGCCGGGCGTCCGAGTGGCTGTTATCGGCGCAAACCGTGCAGGCCTATACTTACGAGGGGCAAGCGTCTGATCGGTTTGACGACGTGACCGAAAAGTCCTTCCTGTCGGCACGCACCCGCATCAAGGTTCGCGCCATAATGACGGTGATCGTGATTGCGTTGATTTTCGCCGGCGTCGTTGGCGTGTTGTGGATCGGGGCGCGGGATGTACGAGCCGAAATCATGTCGATCGGTGAGCTGATCCAGTTCCTGATCTACGCCATCATGGTCGCCGGATCGGTGGCGGCCCTGTCAGAAATCTGGGGTGAATTGCAGCGCGCGGCGGGCGCGACCGAACGTCTGGTCGAACTGCTGGAAGTGGAAGACGATGTGCGCGACCCGGCGCAGCCCGTCATGTCGCCGCGCGCCGATGCCGTGGCTTTCGAGTGTGTGACGTTCCGCTATCCCACGCGACCGGAAACAAAGGCGCTGCACGACGTGGATCTGGTGGTGAACCCCGGCGAGACGGTTGCGCTCGTCGGGCCGTCGGGGGCAGGAAAATCCACCGTTATCCAGTTGATTCAGCGGTTCTATGACCCCGATCAAGGGCGCGTGACACTGGGTGGTGTCGACCTGAGGGATATGGATCGCGATGCCTTCCGTGCCAATCTGGCCTTGGTGCCGCAGGACCCGGTGATCTTCGCCGCATCGGCCCGCGAAAACATCCGCTTCGGCAGCCCCGAAGCCACCGATGCACAGGTCGAGGAGGCGGCGAAATCTGCCGCCGCACACGATTTCCTGTCTGCGCTGCCGCAGGGCTACGATACCTATGTCGGCGAACGCGGCGTGATGCTGTCGGGCGGGCAGAAGCAACGCATCGCGATCGCCCGTGCCATTCTCAGAAATGCCCCTGTCCTGCTGCTGGACGAAGCGACAAGTGCACTTGACGCCGAATCCGAGCGCGCGGTGCAGGATGCTGTGGCCAAGCTGGCGCAGAACCGCACCACCATTATCGTCGCGCACCGGCTGGCCACCGTGAAACAGGCAGACCGTATTGTCGTCATGGAAAACGGGCGCATCGCCGCGCAGGGCACGCATGACGAACTGGTGGCGCAGGGCGGGCTATATTCACGCCTGGCGCGACTGCAGTTCACCGACGGACTGGCGGCGGAATAGGCGCAGCTGGGCTGCTGACCTGGAAGCGAACCGACGGGCCCTTCTGATCCAGACCTTAACTGTGTCACTGACTGATGATCCTGACAAATTTGGAAGGGAGTGAAAGCCGTCTCGCCGTAGCGTCTCACTTGCACCAACGCGCCCTGTCCCCCATCCTGCGCGGCACGAACCGGGGAGGGAGCCTCGGCTGACCGGGAGGGGACGACCACATGGCATCTTTCGCCAACAAGCAGGATATTCTGGACATCGAGGCGGCAGAGCCGTGGGAGTCTGCGCAGCCCGCGCAGACTCTGTATCAGCTTCTGTCGCAGACCGCGGCCAAGCATGGTGATCGCGCGGCCATCAGCTATCAATTGCTGTCCGGTCCGACCGACCCGGCCGAAACGCTGACGTGGTCACAGTTCCATGGTCAGGTCACTCAGGCCGCGAACCTGTTCCGTTCGCTCGGCGTGTCCGAGACCGATAGCGTTGCATATGTCCTGCCCAATTGCACCGAAACCGCGACTGCCCTTCTGGGTGCGACCGTGGCCGGCATCGCCAACCCGATCAACCCGTTGTTGGAAGCACAGCAGATCGGTGCCATCCTGCGGGAGACAGAGGCCAAGATCGTCGTCACCCTGCGCGCCTTCCCCAAGACCGACGTAGCGCAGAAGGTAGCTGAAGCCGTCGCGCTGGCTCCGAACGTCAATACGGTGATCGAGGTCGATCTGCACCGCTATCTGACCGGCGTCAAAAAACTGATCGTGCCGCTGATCCGGCCCAAGGTCGAGGTCAAGCACAAGGCGCGCGTCCTGAACTGGACCGCAGAAATGGCCAAGCAGCCCAAGGATCGTCTGACTTTTGCCGACAGTGCCGGAGACCGCGTTGCCGCGTACTTCCACACTGGTGGCACCACGGGCATGCCGAAGGTCGTGCAGCACAAGTATTCCGGCATGATCTACAATGGCTGGATCGGCCATCGCCTGCTGTTTTCGGAACAGGACGTGGTGATCTGCCCGCTGCCGCTGTTTCACGTTTTCGCTTGCCACGTCATTCTGATGGCGATGGTCGCATCGGGCGCACATGTCGTCTTCCCGACGCCGCAGGGCTATCGCGGTGAAGGTGTTTTCGACAACATGTGGAAGCTGATCGAACGCTGGAAGGTCACGTTCCTGATTACCGTGCCGACGGCCATGTCGGCGATGATGCAGCGCCCAGTCGATGCCGATATCTCCTCGATCAAGACGGCGTTCTGCGGATCGTCCCCGCTGCCGGTCGAGTTGTTCCGTCGTTTTGAAAAGACGACTAACGTCAAGGTGGTCGAAGGCTACGGATTGAGCGAGGCGACCTGTCTGGTCAGTTGCAACCCGATCGACGGCGAGAAGAAAATCGGCTCGGTCGGCATTCCGTTCATGTACACGGACGTCAAGATTTTGACGACAGATGGCAATGGCGTAAAGGAATGTCCGACGGATACCGTGGGGGAAATCTGCGTTGCGTCTCCCGGTGTCTGGGCCGGTCATACCTACACCGAGGCAACTAAGAACACCGACCTGTTCCACTACGGCACGCATTTGCGAACCGGTGATCTGGGGCGGGTGGATGAGGACGGTTATCTCTGGATCACGGGGCGCGCCAAGGACCTTATCATTCGTGGCGGTCACAATATCGACCCCGCCGAAATCGAGGAGGCGCTGGCCGGGCATGAAGCGGTCGGCATGGCCGGGGCCATCGGTCAGCCCGATGCCTTCGCGGGCGAATTGCCCTGCGCCTATGTTGAATTGGTCGCCGGGGCCAAATGCACGCCGGACGATCTGATTGCCTGGTGCAAGGAACACGTCCATGAACGCGCGGCACTTCCGAAATATATCGAAATCCTGGACGAGTTGCCCAAGACTGCCGTGGGCAAGGTGTTCAAGCCGGACCTGCGCAAAAAGGCCATCACGCGCGTCTATGATGCTGCGCTGGCAGATGCCGGTATTGCCGCCAGGGTGCAGTCCGTGTTCGAAGATAAGAAACGCGGCCTTGTCGCCAAGCTGGAAAAGACCGGAGAAGTCGAGCAGCGGGACGTCATTGCCGTCATGGGCAATTACACTCGCCCGTGGGAATGGGCCTAGCGTTCGGCCGTTCATCTGACGTTCTGGGAGCGCAGCCTCCCGCTACGGCAGTTGCCATGCTTCGGTAAAAAATGCCCGCTTTCGCAGCCATCCCAGGTCGTCACGCCGCAATGGCGCGGCGTGATAATCAGTTTGCCAGTTTACGGTTCAGTCCAACGCCACGAGATCCGTGGCGGAGGTGCGGCCATCGCGACCGTCCCGCAACTCGAACTGTATTTTCTGATTGTCCCGCAAGCCCGTCAGACCGGCCTGTTCGACTGCGGAAATATGGACGAAAATGTCCTTTCCACCGTCATCGGGCGCGATGAAGCCGAAGCCTTTGGTAGCATTGAACCATTTCACGGTGCCAACGGCCATTCCCGTGTCTCCTTCGTGTCGTCCGTCCGCAATATCGCGACGGTATGGTGACCGGAGCACAAAGCGAGAAGGTGCTCGCGGAGACCTCCGGACACAATCCTGAGCTAAAGGTTGCGTTGAAAACGTCAAGGGGAGAGGGCAAAACGTGCGCCTGAAAATGGGAGACTCGCCGATGATCGTCCTGCACGGGCTGAAAGCCTGCGATACCTGCCGTAAAGCGCTTAAACTCTTGTCGCTTCAGGGGCATGATGTCCGGCTGCGCGATCTGCGAGACGATCCGGTGACACGCGCCGAGGTCGCGGACTGGCATGACGCACTGGGTGACACGATGCTGAATACACGGTCGATGACATGGCGCGGACTGCCAGAAGAGGTCCGTGCAGGTGATTTCGTGACACTGATGGTGGCGCACCCGGCATTGATCAAACGTCCAGTAGTGGACACCGACACAACGCTTCACCTGGGATGGACACAGGCAACGCGCGCCGCCCTCGGACTGACAGATTGAGATTGGCCAGGATCAGACGCGGGGCATCCGCAAAACAATATTGCGTCCGCGCTTCTGATAGCTCAGCTCGCTTTCGCCGATGGCCGTGACGCGGCCCCGGTCCAGCCTGTCGCCGACCTTGACCTTTACATATCGGCCATTCGACATCCGGACCAGGGCGCGCCGATCTGTCGGGCGTCCATAGATGCCGATCAGGTTGATTTCGCGCAGGTGAATGGCGTTGGACTGTGTGGCCGCGCGGGCCACACTGCCGCCTGCCGACCGGATGGTCTGGCGAGTGCTGCTGGCCTGAGCTGCAGGCGCCCTGCTGGTCGCCTGAGGAGCAGCAGTCGCGCTACTTGTGGAGGCGGAAGCGACAGTAGCCTGTTCGCGGCGCTGCGTGACAATCTGCGCGGCCTCGCGCTCGACCGAACGGGGGCGCGTGCGGGGCCGGTTCGACTCCGCAAGCGCCAGGCGGGATGTCGGAGCGGCGGACGATCGATTGGCCAGCGATGCGGCGGCAGCGGCGGCGGCGGCCTGAACGGCAGCATTCTGTTCGTCGGACGCGGCAACGGCGGCCGCGGCTTCGGAGGCGGCGCGGGCAGTAGCCGCAGCCTGCGTTTCAGTTTGCGCGACCGAGGCTGCGATGATCGACGCAGGCCGCTGGCGGGGCTGGACACGGGTCAGCTCCGCCTGGGTCATGCCATTGAACAACACGCGTTCCACCCGTTCTTCAGCGTCGTTCGGGCGCTGGGTGGGACGGGTGCGCAACAGGATGGCCCGCTGGGCCTCATCTTCGGCGGATCGGGTCGCGACCTGTGCCGCGCTTGTCTGGGGCCGGGGTACAGGAAAGACCTGCGGTCGCCCGGACACCACGGTATAGCCGCCGGGCGCAAGCGTGCCCTTGGCGCTGGCCACGACAAGCCCGTTAGTGGCTGTCGGAAACTCGGTCCCGGCAGGCGCGGGCACGGTCTGCGGCGAAAATGTATCGGCGGGCGGCGCAGATTGCGGCAGGGCGACTGCATCGCCCACGCGGACGGCCGGGTCGATCGATGCGACGTATATATCTTCCGGGTCTTGTGCCTGCGGTGCATCCGGCAGGGCCGTCACCGCGTCGAAGGCACCGGGTATTTCGAACGCGCCATCCGCGCCTGCGACGTCGGTTTGGTTTTCGGACAGTCCGGCATCGTCGGAGGCGTCTGCGGACTCCACTTCGTCCATTTCCTCGGGTGATGCACCGGGAATCGGCAAAGGCGCTGTGACCAGATCGGGCACCGGAGAGGCAACGCTGCCCTCCGCACTTCGGGTGGTATTACTGCTGTCCGGCAAGAGCAATGCGACGTCTGTGTCGGGCGGCCGTTCGGACGATGCCTCGGGTGCGACATCCGGGATCACAGTTGCGGTTTCGTCGGTGTCAAGTGCGGGCATGGCATTCGGGATCAGCGTAGCCGATGCGGAATCTTCAAGCTTCGTCAACGCGTCGTCCGCAACCTCGGGAACTGCATCGCCGGGTTGGAAGAGCACCGACCATGCAGCGATCAACGCCATGATGCCAAGCAGGACCAGCGTCAGGACAAGGCCCATTCCGAGGCCCGGCTTGCCCGCAGGTTGCGCGGCATTCTCGCGCGCGAGTCCCGGCAGTGTCATGGCGACAGTCTCGTCCGTGGAGGCTGACGCGGACGGGGCCGAGCGGGGTGACTTGGGCTGTCGGCGCAAACGGTCCACAAGCGCATTCCGCGCCTTTGGGCGGGGTTGATCGTAGGATGTTGACGCCTTGGCCGGAGATGTCGGCTGCGGCGGCGCAGAGGTTGACGTATCGCCGGTCGCCGACGTCAGATCGTCGTCGCCTTTATCGGCAGACAGGAAACTTGCGGCAGATACATTGGCTGGTTTCGATTGGTCCGCTGCGTCGGCCAAGGTATTCCTGTCGGTCACGGCGGTCGGGCCACTCAGGCGCGGAGTTATGCGCGCCAGATGTGGCTTCTTTGACTGTTCGGCCGCACTCAGTGGTTTGCGTTGAGTGCTGAACGTTGGGCCTTTCGTGGGGGGCCTGCGCTGGTCTTCCGGGGCACGGGCAAAAACATACATGTTATCCAGACTATCCGACACTTTCCCGGCAGGTGCAGGCTCTTCTGAACCTGGCTTATCGGAGACGCTCTCGGTCGATACCTCCGGTGAAGACGGCGCGGATGCCGCCGCCGGAGTGACAAGCGTGGGCGGGGTCACGTCTGCCGGTTTCGCCTCCGGGAGGGTCGGCACTTCGGGAGTCACATCGGGTTCCGGCAGTACCGCGGCAGTATCCTGAGGTCCCTGATCGCTTAAATCAGGTGCGCTGCCGATCGGCGGCGGCGGAACCGCGCGGACAGACGGCACAGGTTCGGCACGGGCGCGCGGCGGCGCGACCGGTGCGGACGAGGGCAAGGGCGCGGATGGCGGAAACGTCGGAGCCGCGACTTTTGGCGGAACCGGGTCTTCTGCAGACGGTTTCGATCGATCATCCGCGTCGGACGCTTTGACGGCGGCGAGGGTTTCGCCGAAGGTTTCGGCCTCAGACTCTTCAGGTACGTCCGGGGCCGGGACCACGGTGATTTCGTCACCCAGATCAAGGATCAGCTTTTCGCCGTTCAATATTTCCGCTGCGATACCGGTCGGACCGAAGTCGGGCAAGCCGGGATAGGTGGCATCTTTCGGAGCGCCGATCAGGGCAACCGGGCGGAAGCCGAACTTGGCCGCGAAATTTTCCGCCTCCAGCAGCGTTTCCAGGGCAACCACGGCGACCTGCAGCCGGTCGCCCTTCTGGATAAAATCGAAGGTCAGGTCCTCGACTTCGTAGGGAGTGCGACCGCGCAGAAGGGCACGGATCGTCACCTTCGGGTCACGATCGTCGCGTTCCAGCGACGTGAACAAAAGCTGACTGTCGGGAATGATCAGAACCGAGGTGAAATCCTCGCCTACGCGCGCGGCGCAACGCCTGCGCATCCGGGTCAGCGCGTCGCTCATATCGGGCACATCCAGCCGAACGATGCCCTCGCGCCACCATACCCCCCCTTCGGAACGGGACAGGATGGCGATGCCGTCAAGTGAAAGGTCGAGCGCGATCAATGGGGTCATGCAAAAGGCCTAGCACGGGGATGCGCGCCCTGGCGAGTAGGACGCCGAACAAGAAAGCAGCTTAAGGCAGGATATCGCGCAAGAAAAGCTGACGGAGTTTCCGGGGCGGACAATTGCTGTGTTCCGCCCCGGTCTTCGGTTTGTCAGGCAGACGCCTTGGTCAGCGCCTGATCCAGATCGGCTATCAGGTCATCGGCGTCTTCGATCCCGATGGAAATGCGGACCACGTCCGGACCGGCCCCCGCAGCCGCCTGCTGTTCCGGTGAAAGCTGCCGGTGGGTCGTCGAGGCGGAGTGAATCACCAGGCTGCGCGTGTCGCCAAGGTTGGCGACATGGCTGAAGATCTCCAGGTTGTCGACAAACTTGATGCAGGCGTCATAACCGCCCTTCAGGGCGACGGTGAACAAACCACCTGCGCCCTTGGGGGAAATTTTCTTGGCCAAAGCGTGATATTTGGACGACGGCAGCCCGGCATAGGTGACGTGATCGACCGCCGGGTGCTTTTCCAGCCAGCCAGCCACGGTTTCGGCATTGCGGACATGGCGTTCCATCCGCAGCGAAAGCGTCTCGATCCCGCACAGGGTATAGTGCGCGGCCTGCGGGTTCATCGTCATGCCCAGGTCGCGCAACCCGACCGCGATGCTGTGGAAGGTAAAGGCCAGGTTGCCGAATGTCTCGTGGAATTTCAGACCGTGATAGGCGGGCTCGGCCTCGGACAGGGATGGGAACTTGCCGGTTGCGGACCAGTCGAAGGTGCCGGAATCGACGACGCAGCCGCCGGTAACGGTGCCATTTCCGGTCAGGTATTTCGTGGTTGAATGGACAACCAGCGTTGCCCCGTGTTCGATCGGGCGGATCAGATAGGGGGTCGCCGACGTGTTGTCGATGATCAGCGGAATTTGCGCTGCATCGGCGATATCGGCCACCGCGCGCACGTCCATGATCCAGCCGCCGGGGTTGGCGATCGCCTCGCCGAAGATGGCGCGGGTGCCATCGTCGATGGCATCGCGCACGGCATCCAGATCGTCGAAATCGACAAACTTACAGGACCAGCCGAAGCGTTTGATCGTCTGGCTGAACTGCGTGACCGTGCCGCCGTAGAGACGCGTCGAGGCGACGATGTTGCAACCCGGCTGCATCAGCGGGAACAGCGACATGATCTGCGCGGCATGACCTGAAGAACAGCAGACCGCGCCCGCTCCGCCCTCCAGCGTGGCGATGCGTTCCTGCAGCACCGCGACGGTCGGGTTGGTCAGGCGTGAATAAATGAATCCGACTTCCTGCAGGTTGAACAGCGCTGCGGCATGTTCGGCGTCACGGAACACATAGGCCGTCGTCTGATAGATTGGCGTATTGCGCGCGCCGGTCGCCGGATCGGGGCGCGCCCCTGCATGAATCTGCAGCGTGTCGAAGCCGTATTGGCGGGTTTCTGTCATCTTCGCTCTCCCTTGCCTGGCACTATGGCGCGTGCCCTCTGTCCGCAGTGTGATATGAAGGTCGCAGATGTTTGTCCAATGCCCGCTGTCGCCGTTTTGGGTTTTCGTCTTGGGGTCAGGTGGGGCTACTCTCTCAGCCGAGGCAAAAAACACACAAAAAGGCGGAGACCTTGATGTTGCGTATTTCGAGCAGACCCGGACGTTTGTCCGGTTTTCGCCCATTGGCGATTGCCGTTTCTGCAATCCTGGCATTGTCCAATGCCGCCCCGGCGCAGGAGCTGGCGTTTTCGCTGGGGGTCCGCGAGACGGACGGCAACCGCGATGCGGAACTTTATGTCCGACGAATGGAGGATGAACGCGCCCTTGGGCTAAGCTTGGTCTATGGCGCGGCGATCACCGATGCCGGGGCCGTCTGGGCTGGCGTTGGTCTGGCCGGCCGGATTGAGACATCGAGCGGATGGTTCTTCGGCGGTTCGTTCATGCCTGGCGCCTACAGCCGCGGCGACGGGCCCGATCTGGGCCATACCCTGCAATTTCGCACGGACGTTGAAGCCGGAATTCAGCTGGGCAGCTCCAGCCAGATCAGTATCGGACTCGACCACACATCGAACGGCGGGCTGGGCGATTCCAATCCGGGATCAAATTCCATCTTTCTTAGATATTCCGTAGGCCTGCGCTGAACCATCAGAAACCACAGCGACCAGAGTCCGTCGCACCGGAGGGCACATGGCCTGGATATATCTCGCCCTTGCCGCCGTGTTCGAAGTGGCTTTCGCAGTTTCGATGAAGATGTCAGACGGACTCACCCGGACAGGACCGACTGTGATTACAATTATCAGCGTTATCGTGGGCCTTTGGTTATTGGCCCTGGCGATGCGGGACTTGCCGGTGTCGGTCGCCTATCCCATCTGGACAGCGTTGGGCGCCATCGGCACCATCGTGTTGGGCTGGCTCTGGCTGGGGGAGGCGTTGACGCCACTAAAGGTGGTGTCGGTCGCCCTTATCGTGGCCGGAGTCGCAGGGCTGAAGGTATCCGCCGGCTAGCGGGGTTACTCGGTCAAAGCGGTGCGCAACGCCACCGTTACCAGAAAATTGTCCCGAAACTCCGAAACGGACATCATCCCATTGCCGTCCCGGTCGGCATAGACCCATGCCCGCGCAAGGCCTGTTGCATGTTCGTCCACGTCCAGCGCACCCGAGCGGTCGGCGTCCAGCATGTCGAACACCAGACCCATCGTGGCACCATAGGCTTGGCCACGCCCCCGGAACTCGGCCAGACCGGACAGGCCGTTTTCCCAGCCAATCATCTCGTTGCGCACGACAAGACCGTCTTCATCGACATCCATCGACGTGAAAACCTGTCGCGTCGCGCTGTCCATCTCGATCGGCGAAATTTGCCCGTCGGCATTGAGGTCGATGGAGTAGGCAAACCCGTCGATGGCCGCTTCGCCCATATCGGTGCGCTGCTCGGGTTGTGACAGGACGGGCGGGGCGACCAGCATCAGAATGGTAGACAGCAAAAGGGCGGATCGCATCATGACAGGAGTCCTTGGTTTCAGATGGGAGGTAATATGGAAACTGAACCGATCGGCTCAATACGCATTCATGCACAGATACGCGACCCGTCGCGCACTGCGCCCTGCAACCTTGACCACCCGGCTCTGCGGTGTAGGAAGTGGCGTGCATCGCGCGGAGGATTGTCATGGCCGGATTTCTGAAACGCCTCTTTGGATGGTGGGACGGGCAGAGCTTTGGCACCGCACTCTGGACCCGACGCTTCGGCGAGAAAGTCGGCGAGGACGTGGCGGGCAATGTCTATTATCGCAATGCCGACGACAGCCGCCGCTGGATTCACTATGTCGGCGACAACGATGCAAGCCGCGTGCCGACCGAATGGTATGGTTGGTTACATCACACCTATGCGCTTCCGCCGACCCGTGACCCGATCATCCGCAAGACATGGGAAAAGCCGCATCTGCCCAATCTGACCGGATCGGACGGAGCGTTTTTCCGCAAGGGATCGCTGCGCCGGGCGGATGTCGAACCCGCCACCGACTACGAGGCGTGGAGGCCGGAGTGACGCGCTTTTTCGCCGCCATCATTGGCTGTGCCGCCGCCGCGGTTGTCGTCGCCTCCGTGCCCGCCTCGGCACAGGCAGTGCGCACCGGCACAGGCAACGGCGCGGTCCTGCGAACGCTCGACAAGACCAGCGGCGAAGTCATCGACGTTGAAATGTCGGTTGGCCAGACGATGGCCTATGGTCCGTTGCAGGTGACGTTGGTCGAATGCCGCTTCCCTGCCAACAATCCCACCGGTGATGCCTTCGGCCTGATCCAGATCGTCGATGCGCGTGAAGTGAAGGAACTGTTCGCCGGATGGATGGTGGCTTCGTCACCGGCCCTCAATGCGCTGGAGCACCGGCGTTACGACGTCTGGCTTCTCAGATGCATGACGGCCGGAAACTGAGGCACCGGCCCGGTCAATTTCGCTTTTTTGGACAGGGCATCCTTTAGTCGAATGTGATACTGGCCGCGCGAGATTTCGATTGCGCCCAGGGACGCCAGATGCTCCGTCAGGAACTGCGTATCGAACAGCTTGAATCCATGCGCGTTCAGCAATGTCACCAGATAGGCCAGCGCCACTTTTGAGGCATTGCGCCTGCGCGAGAACATCGACTCGCCGAAGAACGCGGCACCCAGCGTCACACCATAGACCCCGCCCGCCAGTGTATCGCCGTCCCATATCTCAAGCGAATGTGCGAAGCCGGTGTCGTGCAGGGCGGAATAAAGCGCCATGATTTCGGGATTGATCCAAGTTTCTGCCCGGTCGGCGCATCCTGCGACCACACCGTCGAACTCTTCGTTCAGGGTGACGATGAACCGGTTCTGCCGGATGAGCTTTGCCAGGCTGCGTGACAGACGGAACCCATCCAGTGGCATCACCCCGCGCCTTTCGGGGTCAACCCAGAATATATCGGGATCGGCCCGGCTTTCGGCCATCGGGAAAACGCCCGAGGCATAGGCCATCAGAAGGGTTTCGGGCGTGATCGGGGCGGTATCGCGGGGCATGATCCCATTGTCGCGCAGTCGATCCGTGTCGCCAAGACTTTTCAGTCCTCTGGCGCGTCAGCCTTTCCAGCCAAGGTTCTCTTCCAGCCAGCCTTCCAGCCAATGAATCGTATAATCGCCGGACTGTATGTTCGAGTCTTTCAACAGCTCGAAAAACAGCGGGACCGTGGTATCGACCCCATCGACGATCAACTCGCCCAGCGACCGTCGCAGACGAGCCAGTGCTTCGGGCCGGTCGCGGCCATGGACAATAAGCTTGCCGATCAGCGAGTCGTAATAGGGCGGGATGCGATACCCGTCATAAAGCGCCGAATCCATCCGCACGCCCAACCCACCAGGGGCGTGATATTGCGTGATCGTGCCGGGCGAGGGCGCAAAGTTGGGCAGCTTTTCGGCATTAATCCGAACTTCGATGGCATGGCCATTGATCTTCAGATCGTCCTGCTGGAACGACATCGGCAAGCCGGAAGCCACGCGGATCTGTTCGCGCACCAGGTCGACACCGAAGATGGCCTCGGTCACCGGGTGTTCGACCTGAAGGCGGGTATTCATCTCGATGAAATAGAATTCGCCGTTCTCGTACAGGAATTCGATCGTGCCAGCGCCGGCATAGTTGATGCGGGCTACCGCCTCGGCGCAGGTCTTGCCGATCTGCGCGCGCTGCTCGGGTGTAATCGTGGGGCCGGGGGCCTCCTCGAAGACCTTCTGGTGACGGCGTTGCAAAGAACAATCCCGCTCGCCCAGATGAACCGCACGGCCTTTCCCATCGCCGAAGACCTGAACCTCGATATGGCGCGGCGTGGTCAGGTATTTTTCCAGATAAACTTCGTCGTTGCCGAACGCTGCCTTGGATTCGGTGCGTGCGGTGCGGAACGCGGTTTCCATGTCGGCGGCGGTTTTGGCCAGCTTCATGCCGCGCCCACCGCCACCTGCCGTGGCCTTGACGATGACCGGATATCCGATTTCCTCGCCCAGACGCTGCGCGTCCTCCAGCGTGGGCACGCCACCGTCCGAACCCGGCACGCAGGGCACGCCAAGTTTGATCATCGTGTCCTTGGCGGTGATCTTGTCGCCCATGATGCGGATGTGTTCCGCCGTGGGGCCGATGAAGGTGATGTTGTGATCTTCCAGCACCTGCACAAAGGCGGCGTTTTCCGACAGGAATCCGTATCCGGGATGGATCGCTTCGGCGCCGGTGATTTCGCAGGCGGAAATGATCGCCGGTATGCTCAGGTAAGACTGGCTGCCTGGCGCAGGCCCGATGCAAATGGATTCGTCGGCCATTCGGACATGCATTGCATCAGAGTCGGCGGTGGAATGGACAGCGACGGTTGCCACCCCCATCTCGCGCGCGGCGCGTACGATGCGCAGTGCAATCTCGCCCCGGTTGGCGATCAGGATTTTCTTGAACATCGCGCTCAGCCCAGGATCACGAGGGGGGCACCGTATTCAACGGCGGCGCCGTCCTCGACCAGAATGCGTTTGACGGTGCCTGCGCGCGGGCTGGGGATCTGGTTCATGGTCTTCATGGCCTCGATGATCAGCAACGTCTGGCCTTCGTCCACAGTATCGCCGACGGCGATGAAGTTGGCCACGCCCGGCTCGGATGCCAGATAGGCCGTGCCGACCATAGGTGATGTGACCGCGCCGGGGTCTTGCGCCGGGTCTTCCTGCGGGGTGGCAGAACTGGAAGGAGCCAAAGCCGGGGGCGAATGTGGGGCAGAAATCTGCATCGGGGCCTGCGCGGCCGCAACGGGGGCAGAGATCAGTTGCCGCGCGACACGCACGTTCAGCGCGTCGTCTTCACCGTATTCGCGACTGACTTCCAGTTCGCTTAGATCGTTTTCGCGCAGAAGTTCGGCCAGCGCCTTGATAAAGGCGACATCGCTCTCGTGGTTTTTGGTCATTGCCATCTCCGCTGCCTGTTTGCCCGGCATTACCGCGTCCGTGCCGCGAGGGAAAGGACTTCGATGTGATCGCGATGATGGCAGCCCGACCAGTCGAGCGTCCGTTCGTCAGCCGCGACGGCTCCGGAATGCTGTGCCGACAAATGATTTCGCCTCCAAAGCTGCTCCCGCGCTCATAACCAAATCGTTAAGATCGCTGCGTGATCGAACTGCTTGGTAAAAGTCCATCGCGACCCGCCCTCCTGTCAGGCGGTGCGACCTCGTGGGGGTGTGCCACTGGATGCGATCCCATCTTTCGTGGTAGGGGTCTCGACCATCAGATTGGGTCGGGCTTCGGTCGGGAGAGGTATGCGAGACAGGAGTTGCTGGCTGACCAGCCGGTCCTGCGCTGCTTCGACATAACGTCGGGCACGATTTTCGTCGGCATCAGGCGCAAATGCCTGTAACAGGCGCGGGGCATCCATCTGTGCATTCTGCGGGCGGGCCACGCTGTCGCCACCATCCGATCCGGAGCGCGATGCGGTCCCGTTCACGCCGCGGGCATACGTCACGGGAGGGGTCTGGTCCGCAGACCGTGGCGCGTCTGCCTGCTGGCCATTTGCGTTGCCCGCGGTATGACTTGTGTCAGTCGATGTCGAACTGTCGGTGGATGCTGCCCGGTCCGGTTCTTACGCCTGACCCGATGTCGCTGTCGCGCCTTATGATGGTTGTGACGATCCGATAAGTCCCATGATAGCCATGTCGGCCTCCGTTCTGTTTGCTACGCCCGCTGGGCCAGAACAGAAAACCCCTGCATCACGGCGTCGAAACGGTAATGCAGGGGCGAGAATTTGACGTCGTTAACGTATATAAATCATATATTTATCGGTTCATTCGATTTTCGATCAGATCGTCCACAACCGACGGATCGGCCAAAGTCGAGGTATCGCCCAATGCACCGAAGTCGTTTTCTGCAATCTTGCGGAGAATGCGACGCATGATCTTGCCTGACCGTGTCTTCGGCAGACCCGGTGCCCATTGGATCAGATCAGGTTTCGCAATGGGTCCGATCTCGGAACGGACCCAGTCTGACAACTCCTTACGCAATGCGTCGTCAGGCTCCTGCCCCCCCATGAGCGTGACATAGGCATAGATACCCTGACCCTTTACGTCGTGCGGGTATCCAACGACTGCCGCTTCGGCCACCTTGGGGTGGGCGACCAACGCGCTTTCGACTTCGGCGGTGCCCATGCGGTGACCGGACACGTTGATCACGTCGTCGACCCGTCCCGTGATCCAGTAGTACCCGTCGGCATCGCGGCGGCAGCCATCACCGGTGAAATAGTAATTCTTGTAGTCGCTGAAATAGGTTTTCTCGAACCTCGCGTGATCGCCCCAGACGGTCCGCATCTGGGCGGGCCAGCTGTCCTTGATGCAAAGCACCCCTTCGGCGGCGGTCTCGTGGATTTCCTCGCCCGTCGTGGGCTCAAGGATGACGGGCTGAATGCCGAAGAACGGCAGGGTCGCGCTGCCCGGTTTGGTGGCTATGGCGCCGGGCAGGGGGGTCAGCAGGTGACCGCCGGTTTCCGTCTGCCACCAGGTATCGACTATGGGGCAGCGGCCTTTGCCAATGATGTCGTTGTACCAGGCCCATGCCTCGGGATTGATCGGCTCACCCACGGTTCCAAGAATGCGAAGGCTGCTCAGATCATACGGCTCCACGAAGGAATTGCCCTGCCCCATCAGCGCACGCAGGGCAGTCGGTGCGGTATAGAACTGCGCAACCTTGTGTTTGTCGCAGACCGCCCAGAATCGGCCCGCGTCAGGATAGGTCGGCACCCCTTCGAACATCAGCGTCGTCGCGCCATTCGCCAGCGGGCCATAGACGATATAACTGTGACCCGTGACCCAGCCAACGTCCGCCGTGCACCAGAACACCTCGCCGTCCTTGTAGTCAAAGGTGTATTGGTGCGTCATCGAGGCGTAGACGAGATAGCCCCCGGTCGTATGGACCACGCCCTTGGGCATCCCCGTCGAGCCGGACGTGTAGAGGATGAACAAAGTGTCCTCGGCGTTCATCTCCTCAGGCGGGCAGTCGTCGGAAACCTCTGCCTCCGCTTCATGCAGCCAGACGTCATTCTCCGGGCGGAACGCAACCTGTTGTCCGGTTCGCTTGACCAACAGGCATTTGACGCTGTCGTCGCAATGCAGCAGCGCCTTGTTGACACTGTCCTTGAGGTTGGTGACCCGCCCGCCGCGCGGCGCGCCGTCAGCGGTGATGACGACCTTCGCGTCAGACCCGTTGATCCGCGCCGACAACGCCTCGGATGAGAAACCCGCGAAGACGATCGAATGGATCGCACCAATCCGCGCGCAGGCAAGCATCGCATAGGCGGCCTGCGGAATCATCGGCATATACAGGACGACGCGGTCGCCTTTGGTCACACCCATGCCTTTAAGGACGTTGGCCATCTTGCAGACATGGGAATGCAACTGCTGATAAGTGATGTGCTGCGCTTCGTCATCGGGCGAGTCCGGCTCCCAGATGATCGCGGTCTGCGTGCCCCTGTCTTTCAGGTGCCGGTCGATGCAGTTCGCGGCGACGTTCAGGGTGCCGTCCTCGAACCATTTGATCGATACGTTGCCCGGCGCGAAGCTGGTGTCCTTTACGCGGGTATAGGGTTTGATCCAGTCGACGCGCTTGCCATGCTCGGCCCAGAACGCCTCGGGGTCTTCGACACTGGCCTGATACATCGCATCATAGGTCGCGCGGTCGGCATGGGCATTCGCCGCCATCTCGGCGGAGGGCGGGAAAATCTGATCGTCTGGCATGGGGTCTCCTTTGCCCGTGCGGGCCGCGTCGGGGCTGCAAGGTACCCCGATAATATATTCAAATCGCTAGATATTCTGCGCGCAGTTCCGCGTTGCTCAGCACCTCGGCTGCGGTGCCGTCGAAGACCACGCCGCCGGTGTCTAGGATGATGGCCCGATCGCTGATTTCCAGGGCCCGAACTGCGTTCTGTTCAACGATGATCGTGGTCATGCCCAGCTTGCGAATTTCGTGCAGCGTTTTCTCGATCTCGTCGACGATGACGGGTGCAAGTCCTTCATAAGGCTCATCCAGAAGCAGAAGTTTCACATCACGGGCAAGGGCACGGGCGATGGCAAGCATCTGCTGTTCGCCGCCGGACAGGGTGATGCCTTCCTGTTTGCGACGCTCGCCAAGTCGCGGAAAAAGTTCGTAAAGGCGTTCAAGTGACCAGCCGACGGGCGGGGCAATCTGCGCCAGCTTGAGGTTTTCCTCGACCGTTAGACCGGCGATGATACGGCGGTCTTCGGGCACGAGGCCAAGACCGGCCTGCGACGCCTCATGCGCCTTCATCTTGTGCAGAGGTTTGTGATCCAGCCAGATTTCGCCGTGCCGGAGCTCCGGATTGCCCAGTCGCGCGCAGGTCCGCAGGGTCGAGGTCTTGCCGGCACCGTTGCGGCCCAGCAGCGCGAGAATCTCGCCCTCGTGGACGTTGAAACTGACGCCCTGCACGATGTAGCTCTCGCCGTAATAGGCGTGGATATCGTGGACAGAGAAATAAGCCGGGGCTGTCGCGGCCTGGTTCGCGTCGCGGGTGAAGTCGGGTTTGACGTTCATCGAATGTCTCCTCAGTGCTCGGCGCTTTCGCCCAGATAGGCTTCGCGCACCTTGGGGTGGCCCTTGATCTTGTCGGGCGTGTCTTCGACCAGCGGGGTGCCTTGCGCCAGCACAGTGATCCGTTCGGCCAGCGAAAAGACGACGTGCATGTCATGCTCGATGATGGCGATGGTGATCGGACGCGAGTCCTTGATCTGCTTCAGCAGATCGATGGTGTTGTTCGTGTCTGCCCGCGCCATGCCCGCCGTCGGTTCATCCAGCAGCAGAAGGCGCGGTTCCTGGGCAAGGCACATACCGATTTCCAGCCGCCGCTTGTCACCACGCGACATCGCCGCCGCATGCATGTTCCGCTTGTCGGCCATGTTCATGTCTTCAAGCATGTGTTCGGCCCGGTCGACGATTTCGCGGTCGCTTAGCAGCGCATGATAGGCTTGCAGCGAAAACGCACCGTCCCGCTTGGCCAGGCAGGGGATCATCATGTTTTCCATGACAGACAGATCGCCAAAGATTTCGGGCGTCTGGAAAACGCGCGAAATGCCCATCTGGTTGATCTCGTGCGGTTTGCGGCCCAGTACGGACTTGCCTTCGAAGCTGACCGATCCGGTGTCGGGAATCAGCTTGCCGACAAGACAGTTCAGCAGGGTCGACTTGCCCGCGCCGTTCGGACCGATGATGGCGTGAACGGTGCCTTGGGTGATTGACAGGTTGATGTCCGACAGGGCCTGCAATCCGCCGAAGCGCTTACCGACGTTTTTGACCTCGAGAATACCCATGATGCTTACTCCCCAGCCTGACGTTGCTCGGCGGCATCGTCTTCTACGCCTGATGCCTTCCGGTCGCGCCGGAAGACTGTTGCAATCTTCTGTCCGCCCTGAACCAACCCGCCGGGCAGGAAGATGACGACAACCATGAAGAGAAGACCAAGCGTCAGGTTCCAGCCTTTGCCTACGAATGGGTAAACGATGGCGACGACCACATCTTGCATCCCGTCAGGCATGAAGGCGAACCAGGCTTGCAAGGTGGATTCGTTGATCTTGGAGAAGATGTTCTCGAAATACTTGATGAAGCCTGCACCCAGAACAGGCCCGATCAGGGTCCCGGCCCCACCGAGGATGGTCATAAGGACGACCTCTCCGCTTGCCGTCCACTGCATCCGTTCGGCCCCGGCCAACGGGTCCATTGCCGACAGAAGGCCACCGGCCAGCCCGGCGTACATTCCGGAGATGACAAAGGCGGCGAGCGTATAGGGCTTGGGGTTCAGCCCGGTGTAGTTCAACCGCTGCTGGTTCGACTTCACAGCTCGCAGCATCATCCCGAAAGGCGAGCGGAACAGCCGAATTGCCAGATAGAAGCAGATCACCATGAAGAACGCCGACAAGTAGTAGCCGACGTTGAACTGGAAATCCCACCTTCCCAACGACAACGTCTCGGTCTCGCGCATGGCAAGGCCGAAGATATGGGGCGCATTCACAGTGGTGGCCGGGTTGTGAAAGATCTGAGGATCATTGGTGTAGACCTGCAAGCCCGTCTCGCCGTTGGTCAGATTGAATTTGGGATTCGACAGAACCGAATAGGCCAGCGCGAAGGACATCTGCGCGAAGGCCAGCGTCAGGATCGAGAAATAGATCCCCGAACGACGCAGCGAGATGAACCCGATCAACAGGGCGAACAGGCCAGAAATGATGATCGCCAGTCCGATGCCCGGCAGGACATTGTATCCCAGCAGCTTGAACATCCAGACGCAGGAATAGCTGCCGACGCCGAGGAAGGCCGCATGGCCGAACGACAGATAGCCGGTCAGGCCGAACAGGATGTTGAAACCGATGGCGAAGATTCCGAAGATCACGAACCGCTGCATCAGGTCAGGATAGCCCGCGTTGAATTGCGCCATGGCCGAATCGGTCGGAAAAGGGTTCAGCAGGAACGGTGCCAACACCGTCAGCAGAATGACAATGACAAGCAGGGCAAAGTCCTTGCGCGTCAATCCCAGGATGCCGCCGCCGACTCGTCTGCGGACCGGTTTGGCGGGCTCTGACGTCGGGGTGGCGATATGTTGTGTCTGGTCGGTCATGTGCTCAGTCCTCCATCACGCCTTTGCGCCCCATCAGCCCGCGCGGACGCGTCAGAAGGACGATCATGGCGACGAGGTAGATAATGATCTGGTTGATGCCGGGTACGGCGTTCGTGGCCCATGTGGTCGAGGCGAAGCTCTCAAGGATGCCCAGAAGGAAACCCGCCAGCACCGCGCCGGGAAGTGACCCCATGCCGCCGACCACGACGACAACGAAGGATAACACGAGGAAGTCCATGCCCATGTGATAGTTTGGCGGATTGATCGGCGTGTACATCACTCCGGCCAGACCGGCGACGGCTGCGGCGATGCCGAACATGATGGTGAACCGCTTGTCGATGTTGATGCCCAGCAAGCCTACGGTTTCCCGGTCGGCCATGCCTGCGCGGACCACCATGCCGAAGGTCGTGAACTGAAGAAATGCGAAGACTGCGGCGATGATGACGCCCGCGAAAGCGAAATAGACCAGACGCCAGTAGGGATAGATGACGGTATTCGGATCGAAGCCCAGCAACGCGCCGAAGTCGAACGACCCGCGAAATACGTCTGGGGCAGGGGTCGGGATCGGGTTCGCGCCGTAAAAATACTTGATGACCTCTTGCAGAACGATGGCAAGACCAAACGTCACGAGGATCTGGTCGGCATGGGGGCGCTTGTAGAAATGCTTGATCAATCCACGTTCCATGATGAAGCCGAACAGTAGCATCACCGGGATCGCCAGGAGGATGGCCAAGGGCACCGCCCAGTCGATGAGCGTGGCCCCGACTTCCGGCCCGAACCAGTTGACGACATAGGGCGTATCGATGGTTGCCGGATTTCCAAGGAAATCGGTGCGGGTCGGGTCGATTGTGGTGGTCGACAGCGACAGCAGCTTGGACATGGTCACGGCCACGAAGGCCCCGATCATGAACAACGCGCCGTGAGCGAAGTTGACCACCCCCAGCGTGCCGAAGATCAGCGTCAGACCCAAGGCGATCAGCGCATAAGCGGACCCCTTGTCAAGGCCGTTGAGGATTTGGAGGATGAAGGCTTCCATGGCCCGAGGTCTCCTGTAAGACGATGCGTTCTGATTATGGGGCGGCATCGGGGTGCATGGGACGCGGGACCACTGCCATTGACGATCCGGCGACCGATGAACCGGCTGGGAAGGAATGGGACCGTGCCAGTGACACGGCCCCTTTTGTCAGCTTTCGCTTACGCGCCCGGGTTGCATTCGCCCAGTTCGCCACCGGCAAACATCGGGTGATCGACCGGGTATGTGACCTGCTCGGCCGGAGTGACCTCGACGATTTCAACAAGATCGAACTCGTTCTCCGGGTTCTCCTTGCCGCGCACGACGACCACGTCCTTGAAGCACTGGTGATCGCCAGCGCGGTAAAGCGTGGGGCCATTGCCCAGACCGTCGAACTCATAACCCTCCAGGGCTTCGACAACGGCGCAGGGATTGAACGAGCCGGCGCGGGTGACCGCATCCGCATACAGCATGGTCTGCGCATAACAGGTCTGAGCGGCCTGTGATGGCGGGAAGCCGTACTTTTCGCCAAACGATTTCACGAAGGCATTGGTGCCGGTATAACGCGCGCCCTTTTCGTTTTCGAGTTTCCAGTCCCAGTTCTGCGAGCCCACGATACCGGCAATGTTCTCGCCAGCACCCTGCGCCATTAGCTCCGAATAGAGCGGCACGACGATCTCGAATTGCTTGCCGTTGGCTTGCGCCTGACGGAGGCCGAACTGAACCGCGTTGGTCAGCGAGTTGACCATGTTTCCGCCGTAGTGATTCAGGATCAGGACATCGGCACCGGAATTCAGGACTGGCGCGATGTAGGACGAGAAGTCCGTCGCGGCGAGCGGTGTGCGCACGTCGTTGACGGTTTCCCAGCCCAGAGCTTCGGTCGCGGCGGCAATCGATTCCTGTTGGGTCCAGCCCCAAGTATAGTCTGCGGTCAGATGATAGGCTTTACGGTCGGCACCATAAAGCTGCTCCAGCACGGGGGCGAGTGCGGCGGCGGACATATAGGCGTTGAAGAAGTGGCGGAAGCCATTGGCCTTCTTGTCCTTGCCCGTGGTGTCGTTCGAGTGCGTCAGGCCTGCCATGAAGATCACGCCAGCATCTTGGCAGAGGCCCTGAACGGCGACCGCGACACCGGACGAGGAGCCGCCCGAAATCATGATGGCGCCGTCTTTTTCGATCATCGACTTGGCCGAGGCGCGCGCCGCGTCCGACTTGGTCTGTGTGTCGCCGGTGACGAACTCGACCTTCTTGCCCAAGATGCCGGTGCCATCCAGAGCCTTGGACGAGAACGTCTGCATCATGCCGCCATCGCCCTCACCGTTCAGGTGCTGGACCGCGAGCTGAAACGCACGAAGCTCGTCCGCGCCTTCGTCGGCATAGGGGCCGGTTTGGGGCACGTTGAAGCCGAGCGTGACCGTGTCGCCCTGAGGCGCATTGGTGAAACCGCTATGGGCGTCGGCCCAGACCGCGCCCGAGAAAACCGTTGGAATGGCAAGTCCGGCACCGGTTGCGGCACCGGTCTTCATCACGCCACGGCGAGTGAAATTCGATTTGGTCATTGAGACCCTCCCTGTTTTTGACGCCCCGCTCCCCCTCCTCCGAAGGTCCGCGCGACAGGCCCGTCCAGCTTGACGGGTCAACGGCACTATCGACGACCTGAAGTGAAATCATCAATAACTCATAGACGGGATGCGATTTTATTGTAAATAATATGACAGACTTGTCCGGATACGTGTAAATTTTTTGTCCCGCACATGCAGCAAATCGCTTGCACGCGCAGCAATCGAACAAGGTCAGGAGGTTGTATGCCAAGGTCCATTCCAACCGGCAGCCGAATCCGCGAACGCCGCCTGGCCCTGGGACGCAAACAGACCGCAGTGGCCGGGACAGTGGGTATCTCGCCGTCCTATCTGAACCTGATCGAGCACAACCGCAGGGCGATCGGGGGCAGTCTTCTGTCACGCCTGGCCACGGCACTGGAAACCGATCGCGCCGCCCTGGCCGAAGACGGCGACGAAGCACTGATCGAGGAACTACGGGCGGCTGCAGGGGCACAGCAGAACAACGAGGCGGAGTTTGACGATGCCCCCGACCTGGCTCGTCGGTTTCCACACTGGGCCGGGTTGATCGCGGCGCAGGCGCGGGCCCTGGCCGCACAGGCCCGTACCATCGAGGCGCTATCGGACCGTCTGTCCCACGATCCGACACTGGCCGACGCAATGCACGAGTTATTGTCGACAGTGTCTGTCGTCCGCTCCACCGCCTCGATCCTCGCGCAGACGCCCGAAATCGACGCCAACTGGCTGGGCCGGTTTCATGCCAACCTCGACGCCGACAGCCGCAGGTTGGCCGATGGGGCCGAAGCCGTCGTCGGCCTGTTCGACCGGCAGGCGGCGCGCGGGGCGGACCGCATGCTGCCTTCCGAGACGGTTTCGCGGTTTCTGGACGACGCGGGCCACCGGTTCGATGTGTTGGAACGGGACGGGGTCGCCGCCGTCACGGACCTTGTCGGCGGTCTGACGGGGGAGGATGCGCGCGTCCTGGCCACAGAAATTCTGACGGGCGACGCCGAGGACGCATCTCGATTGCCACGCGCGCTCGTCGAGGCAGCAGACGGCCCGGATGATCTGATCGCCGCTGCCGGGGGCGATCTGGCACTGGTTCTGCGGCGCATGGGTGTCGTCGATCCGGGGCGCGGATTGGTGATCTGCGATGCCGCCGGTGCACTGCTGCGGCGCAAGCCGGTGGCGGGATTTCCATTGCCGGTAATGGGGGCCGGATGTCCGCTCTGGCCTGTGTACACTGCGCTGGGTCAGCCGGGTCGCCCTCTGACCGTGGTGGTTGAAACGCCGGACGGCGCGGACTGGCGCGTTCATGCCATCGCTCAGGCGGTGGCGGTCGCGGGGTTTGGCGCCGCGCCCGTGATACGCGCGACGATGCTGTTGACCCGAACTCAAAGCGGCGGTGCGGGTGCGCCGGTCGGACCGGGCTGCCGCGTCTGTCCCCGCATTGAATGTCCGGCGCGTCGGGAACCGTCGGTCCTGTCAACGCGACCGGATATGCTGGACATGGTGGACCTGACGGGGGACACTTTACCGCGTTCATGATCGGAGGGGAGGCCGGACATGATTGATATACCTTCTGCCGATGCGCCTGTTGACGCGCCGCGCGGCCGTGTCCTGTTGATCGAGGACGAACCGAATATCGCCACCGCCATAGGCTTTCTGCTGCAACGAGAGGGCTGGCGCGTGTCCACCCATTCAGATGGCAGGACGGCGCTGGACGCGGTGGTGCGGCATGCGCCGGACGTGATCGTGCTGGACGTGATGTTGCCCGGCCAGTCCGGGTTCGAGGTGCTGGGAGGGTTGCGCGCCGGACAGAATGGCACGCGGGCAGATCTGCCGGTCCTGATGCTGACCGCCAAAGGCCAGACCAAGGATCGTGACCGGGCCGAGGCATTGGGCGTCAGCCGGTTCATGACCAAGCCTTTTTCGAACCGGGAATTGATCGAGGCCGTGCGTGATCTGGCGCGGACGGCACCCGGATGACGGGCCGGGCGACGGCGGACCGAATGGCCACGGACGCCCAAACCCGCGCGCATCGCAGGGCACGTCTGGTGGATGCGGCCCGGCTGCTGCCGTTTCTGGGGGCGGTCCTATTTCTGATCCCCGATCTGGTGCTGTCCGATGATCCGGCCGCTGCCGGGGCTACAGCACCTTGGCTTACGTATCTTTTCGCTTCGTGGTTGGGTCTGATCGGTCTGGCGCTCTGGATCGGGCGGTTGCACATGCGGGATCTGCGTGACGATGCAGATCGCGAAAGCGGGGCTGAATGATCGGCCATGCGCTTCTTGCAGGGCAGCGGACATGAACCTGACGTTCAGCCTACTGGTCGCGGTCTGCCTGGCCTATGTGACATTCCTTTTCGTCGTGGCCTTCGCGGGCGAGCGTGCTGCCGCCAAAGGGCGCAGTCTGATGCGTGGCCCGACGATCTATACCCTGTCGCTGTCGATCTATAGCACAGCTTGGACGTTCTATGGTGCCGTCGGATACGCCGCCCGATCGGGGTTGGAGTTCATGACCATCTATCTTGGCCCGACGCTGGTCTTCATCGGTTGGTGGTGGGGCCTGCGCAAACTGGTGCGGATCGGGCGGGCAGAACGCATCACCTCGATCGCCGATATGATCTCAAGCCGCTATGGCAAGTCGAACCTGCTTGCGGTGATCGTGACGTTGCTGGCCGTGGTCGGCACGACACCCTACATCGCGCTGCAACTGCAATCGGTCACGCTGTCGTTCGGTGTCTTTGCGGCACCGGGAACGCAGGCCAGCGAGTTGACCGGGCTGGCATTCTGGGTGGCCTGCGGGCTGGCGGTATTCACCATTCTGTTCGGCACCCGCAAGCTGGACATAGGCGAACGTCACGACGGTATCGTCTCGGCCATCGCGGTCGAGGCGGTGGTCAAACTGGTGGCACTGTTATCGGTCGGCGCTTTCGTGGTCTGGGGGATCAACGGCGGGGCCGCGGCCACGGGCGAAGCCATCGCGACGTCACCGGTTGCGAACTGGACGGCAGTGCCGGGGCGTTGGGCCGGGCTGATTTTTGTGTCGGGTGCCGCCGTCATCTGCCTGCCGCGCATGTTTCAGGTGCTGGTCGTCGAAAACTCTGACGAGCGGCACCTGGTAACCGCAAGCTGGGCGTTTCCGGCCTATCTGATGGCCATGTGCATCTTCGTGGTGCCGATCGCGGTGACGGGTCTGGCGCGACTGCCTGCCGGATCGAATCCCGACCTGTTCGTCCTGACGCTGCCGCTGGCCGAGGGGCAGGGCGGGTTGGCGCTTCTGGCATTTCTCGGCGGATTTTCCTCGGCGACCAGCATGGTGATCGTGGCCAGCGTTGCGCTCGCGACGATGCTGTCGAACCACGTCGTCATGCCGCTCTGGCTGGCGGCGCAGAACAGGGATGGAAGCGGGCAGGCACAGGCGTCGATTTCCGGCGATGTGCGGGGCGTCGTGCTGCGGGCGCGGCGGGCGTCGATCCTGGTCGTGCTGGCAATGGGCTATCTTTATTTTCTGGCGACTGGCGGCACGGCGGCGCTGGCCTCCATCGGGCTGATCAGCTTCGTCGGCATGGCGCAGGTCTTGCCGGCACTGGGATTCGGCCTGTTCTGGACGGGGGCCACACGGCTGGGCGCGGCGGCGGGCATCGTCACCGGATTCGTCATCTGGGCCTGGACGATGCTGGTGCCGGTGTTGGCGGGGCCGACGACGGTCGGACCGTTCGGCATCGAATGGCTGCGCCCTGAAGCACCGTTCGGACTAACCGGCGATCCGCTGTTGTCTGCGATGATCCTTTCACTGGGGCTGAACACCTTCGTCTTGTGCCTGACATCCCTGTTGACCCGCCCCACGCCGATGGAGCAGTTGCAGGCCCCGCGTTTCGTGCAGGTCTTCGACCGTACCGCAGCACCTCGGGGCCGTCGCAGCTATCATGCCGGGGCCGAGGAACTTCTGATCATGGCGCAGCGCATTCTTGGCGCGTCCGAGGCACAGGAGGTGTTTGCTGCCGAATCCCGCGCCCAGGGACGTCCATCGGATCTGCCGGAAACGACGCCCGACCTACTGGATCGGCTGGAACGGAAGCTTGCCGGGTCGGTCGGGGCCGCGACTGCGCATGCGATGGTCACCGGCATCACCGGAGATGCCGCAGTATCGGTTGAAGACCTGCTGGCCGTGGCCGACGAGACGGCGCAGATAATGGATTATTCAGCCCGGCTGGAGGCCTCGTCGGCAGAATTGGTCCGCACTGCGGGTGAATTGCGTGCGGCCAATGACAAGCTGACGGCACTGGGTCATCAGAAAGACGCTTTTCTCAGTCAGGTAAGCCATGAGTTACGGACACCGATGACGTCGATCCGGGCGTTTTCCGAGATTTTGCGCGGAGACGAGGCTGACGGTAGGGTAAGCGATGAGGATCGTGCCCGCTATGCCGGGATCATTCTGGACGAGAGCGAGCGACTGACCCGTCTGTTGGATGACCTTCTGGACCTGAGCGTCCTGGAATCGGGGCAAGTCGTATTGAACCCCGCAGACGTTACACTGCGCACCGTGATCGACCGTGCCGTGACGGCGGCCGGCACGGTGTCACTCGGCCTGAGGATCGACCGAGACCCGGAGGGCGAGGATGTGACATTGCGGACGGACCCGGACCGGCTGTCGCAGGTATTCATCAACCTGATCACCAATGCCGCAAAATACTGCGATGCGGACGACCCTGCATTGCGGATAGCGGTGATGGCGGAAGCAGATGGCGTAATCGTCGATTTCACCGACAACGGGTCCGGTATTGCCGCGCCCGATCGCGGCCTGATCTTCGAGAAATTCGCACGTTTATCGGACCAGGCGGCGGCAGGCAGTGCGGGCCTTGGGCTTGCGATCTGCCGGGAGGTCATGGCGCGGCTGGGCGGCAGCATCGACTACCTGCCGGGGCAGGGCGGTGCCGCGTTCCGCCTGCGTCTGCCGGGGGAGACGCGGACCGCGGGCACCGCGCGGGCGGCGGAATAGCCCCGCCCGACCCCAGTTCTGACCCGTGCAAAGGTTTTGTTAACCCGATTGCCGCAGACAGGAGGCAGTGAGTCTCTTCGCAACCGGATGCCATGTCGCCCGATCTGTCCTCTTCCACACTCCGCCGTATGGCCGGGGGCCCGTCCGGCGGGCCGGACTCCGGCATGTCGGGTCGTGCCGCCCCCTCGGCGGCACCCGATCTGCTGGCTGCGCTTGGAATGGCCGCACTGCGGGTCGGCGATGACATGTCGGGCCTTGGGCTTGCCACGGGCGAGCGGACGGCCCGGCGCGTCACGGCCGAGGCCGCGTTCGATGATCTCAACGAACGCGCGCTCTGCCTGCCGATCGATCCACCGGGAATGGTACCCGGCGCGCCCACGGCCCATTCGCCCGAGGTTCTGGCCGCATTGACCGGTCTGATCGTGCTGCATCCGGCGCTGACCGACGCCTTGGTGGAGGTGCAGACCATCGGCCGGGTTGATGGCCCCGCCCGCCCGGCGCGACGGGCCACGCGGATCGATGCGGCACTGGTCCAACCCTTCGCGCGCGCCCTGCTGGTGCAGATGCAGCGTCTGCTGCCCGCCGCGACCGAGGAGCCGCGCCCCGGGGCATTGCGCGGGGGCAGTTTCATTGCCGGGCCGGACTCGCTGGCCTTGATACTGACGTCGCCGCAGTTCCTGCGGCTGGATATGGCGGTGAAGCTGGGCGATGGCCTGCGGGACGGGTCGATTTCGGTAATCCTTCCAGTGGACGCTGCGCCGCTTCCGCAAGTCGGAGAGGCGCTGGACCCCGAGGCCGACTGGAAAGCCGCGATGCGCGCCGCCACTGCAGAGGCCCCCGTGTTGCTGCAGGCCGTATTGCCGCCGATGCGTTTGCCGCTGTCGCGTCTGATGGACATGAAAGCAGGCGACCTTATCCCGCTTGACCCGCAAGCCCTGTCGCAGATCGTCCTGCATGGCGGTGCCTCGGGCCTGACCTTGCCAGGCCGCAAACGTCTGCCACGCGGCGCGGCAATGGTGGCGCGGCTGGGTCAGTTGAACGGCCTGCGCGCCGTCAAGATCGCGGCCCTTCCGGGAGAGGCGGTCGATCGCAGTTGCGACGGGCAATCGGAGTTCGGCGGGACCGGCCAACTGACCTCTTCAAAGGCGGAGACTGCAACTGACGGCGAAGACGGGCCGAAAGCTGAACGGAGTGCACCGCAGGCTGCATCCGGTAGACTGGCCGCGATGGACGAGGTGCCCGCAATGGACGGTATGTCCGACATGTCGGAATCACCCGATCTGCCCGAATGGCCCGACCTGCCGGAGTTACCCGACCTGCCCGATTCGCCCGACTTGCCAGACCTGCCCTGACGCGCTCCTTCGGGCTTGCCCTCCGGCCGCCGCCTTTTAAGGTTGCGTCCGACACTATTTCCGGAGGCCGCGACGTGACCGATCTGACCAGAGCCAGGGGACTTCGCGCCCGGATGCAGGCAGGCGACATGCTCGTCGGGACATTCATGAAGACGCCGAACCACGTCACGCTGGAAATCCTGATGCTGGCCGGATTGGACTTCGTTTGCCTCGATGCCGAACACTCGCCGTTCGATCGGGGTGCCATCGACGCCTGCATGGCCGTGGCGCGGGCACGGGACTTTCCGGTGCTGGTCCGCATCGGCGACGGGTCCCCGGCGCGCATCCTCGACGTAATGGACATGGGGGCGACGGGCATCGTGGTGCCCCATGTCGATACTGTCGAGAAGGCCCGCGCCATCGCCCGCGCCGCCCGGTTCGGCCATGGCGGGCGGGGTTATGCCGGATCGACCCGATGGGCCGGTTTCACGGCGCAGAAGATGCCCGACCTGCTGGCCCGCTCGGCAGCGGAAACCATCGTGCTGACCCAGATCGAAGAGCCGGAAGGCGTGGAAGCGGCCCGCGAAATCGCCTGCGTGCCAGGCGTCGACGGATTGTTCATCGGTCCGGCCGACCTGACGGTCGCCTATGGTCACGACACGCTGGACAACCCCGACCTGCCTGCCGCGATGGCCTCCGTCGGACAGGTCTGCGCAGACGAGAACAAGACCTTTGTGACCTGGGTACCCGATATCGAAACGGCGCGAAACTGGCGCCCCAACGGGTTCACCATGTTCGTGGTGGCCAGCGAGCACAGCTGGATATTGCAGGGTGCGAAGGCGGTTGCAGCAGGTATACACGGGCTGAAATAGGTGGATTTTCCGGGTTGCATCTGATGCATGGGGGAAATGCTGCGCTGGCATTGGTTTTCTGCCGCATCGCGGCATATGTATCTTTCAAGCAAAAACGGAGCGTGCCCTACGCTCCTGATGCAGCCGGAGACGCAAAATGAAAAACCCAAACATGATCGATACGATGGAAATCGAAGCCAATGCCCGCGCCCTTCGTGCGGCTTTTGTGCGCGATATATTCACTGCCATTGCCGCTCGCATCCGCAATACGCGCGCGAACACGGCGGGTGACGCTCACGCCTGAGTCACATGACGACGGGCCTTTTGCCCGGACGTTCCATGCGAAGCCCCCTATTCGGGGGCTTTTGCATGTCGGGCAGGGCTTTCGCACGGCTTGGGCACCGATTAGGGGAGGCGTATGACCGACAGCACTCCCACGTCCCGCCCGACGCTCCGCCTGAAACCCAAGGTCGATGCCAAACGCATCCGGCACGGCCACCCCTGGGTCTATCTTGACGATATCGTCGCCGACCGCCGCAGTCGCGCCATCGCGCCCGGCAGCCTTGCCGTTCTGGAAGACGCCGATCGCGTGCCGCTGGCCACGGTCGGCGTCAACATGGGATCGCGGATCGCCGCGCGGGTGTTGTCGCTGGACCCTGACGCCGCCATCGATGGCGCATGGATCGCGGCCAGATTATCGACTGCCGTGGCGCATAGAGATCGGCTGATCGGTGCGCCTTTCTACCGTCTGATCCATGCCGAGGCCGACGGAATGCCGGGCGTCGTGATCGACCGTTTCGGCGAGGCCGCCGTGGTGCAGCCGAATGCAGCATGGGCGGATGTTCTGGTCGAGGAAATCGCGGCGGCATTGACCGATCTTGGAATTGCGCATGTTCTGTTGAACGCCAGCGGTCGGGCCCGAACGACCGAAGGGTTGAGTGAGGGGACGCGCTGGATGCGCGGGGGACTCGACGCGGCGGTTGCGGTGCCGATGAACGGGGCCACCTATATGGCGGACCTGACAGGCGGG
Source organism: Jannaschia sp. L-14R (assembly GCF_056857695.1). Taxonomy (NCBI): domain Bacteria; kingdom Pseudomonadati; phylum Pseudomonadota; class Alphaproteobacteria; order Rhodobacterales; family Roseobacteraceae; genus Jannaschia; species Jannaschia sp. L-14R. The sequence continues at coordinate 396,651 of NZ_JBSXNP010000009.1, read as the reverse complement.
CAGAAAACCGGGCTGTTCTTCGACCAGCGTCCGAACCATGCTTTCCTCGCCGGGCTTGCCAAGGATGCGACCGTTCTGGATGTGTTCAGCCATGTCGGCGGGTTCGGGCTGGCGGCATTGGCGGCGGGTGCGGTATCGGCGCTGGCTGTCGACGGATCGGCCCCCGCGCTGGCGCTGGCCGAGGAGGGAGCGTCGCGGATGGGACGAGCCGAGGCTTTCACGACGCGCAAGGGCGATGCCTTCGACGTTATGACCGCCTTGGGCGAGGATGGCATGCGGTTCGACATCGTGGTCGCCGATCCACCGGCCTTCGCGCCAGCGAAACCGGCGCTGACGGCAGGCCTGCGGGCTTATGAACGGGTGGCGCGGCTTGCGGCCCCGTTGGTCGCGTCGGGTGGATACCTGACGCTGTGTTCGTGCAGCCATGCTGCGGAGTTGTCCAAATTTCGAGCATCGTGCATCCGGGGGATCGGGCGGGCCGGAAGAACGGCACAACTGATCCATACCGGGTTCGCCGGGGCCGACCATCCGGTGCATCCGCAACTGGCCGAAAGCGGGTATCTCAAGGCACTGACGTTCCGGTTGCTGGATTGAAAGTCTTCCTTGATGCCTGCGTGCTGTATCCGACGGTTCTGCGCGAAATTCTGATCGGCTGCGCCCGCGCGGAACTGTATCGTCCGCTCTGGTCGCCGCGGGTGCTGGAGGAATGGGCAAGGGCCTCGCGCAAGATCGAAGGCGGCGAAGTGTTTTCGCGGGGTGAAATCGCGACCCTGCGGGCGCGTTTTCCGAAGGCGGAGGTCCTTCCTGGCGATGCAACGCAGGCCCGGCTCTGGTTGCCGGACCCGGACGACATCCATGTTCTGGCGTCGGCCTCGGACGCCGGGGCCGACGTGCTGGTGACACTGAACATCAAGGATTTTCCACGCCGCGACGTGGCTGCCGAGGGGATGAAGTTGCAGAATCCCGACGCTTTCCTGATGGACCTTTGGCTGGTGGATGGCGCGACTGTTGCGTGGGTCGTCGAAGACGTGCGTGCGACGGCGCAGCGTCTTTCAGGCACACCGCAACCCTTGCGCGCCCTGATGAAACGGGCGCGTTTGCCGCGGCTGTGCAAGGCCCTGTCAGACTGAAGGAGCGCCCGTTTAAGGTACGGGCAACAGGGTCGTGATCCCGACTGCACCGGCGCGCGCCAGATCGGGGTCCAGCGTCATCGGTATGTATTCGCCACGTCGCCACAACTCGCCCAGGTCGTCGTAATACTTGGACAGCGGATGCCCTGACTGCCCGGTCGAGGTGATGAAGACGCTGCTTTCCGGGTCGGCAAAGTCATAGACGCCGCGATAGGTCGCCGCCTGTACGTTCAGGAACGGGTCGGGCAACTCGCCACTGGTGCGCCCGCGTTGCAGCGTATGATCGCCGCCGGAGGTCGATTGGCGAATATTCACGATCAGTCCCAGACCGGGAATGTCGCCCAGAACGGGGTGGTCCGACCGGGCCTCGTGCGCATCGCCCCAGCGCCATGCCTCGACACGGGAGCCATAGCGGTCTTCCAGAAACTGCAGCGCATCGTCCAGCGACTGGCGCGCGATCTCGGTGCAGGTTTCCGGCGCGGTCGACTGAATGACATCGCACCACGCGCCCGCGCCGTCCGTGTTGCGGAAGACACGTTCGATGAACAGCGGCTCCATCAGGGGGTATTCCGATGTAAGCGGGCCAAGGTCGTCGCGGATCAGACGCTGTTGCAGGAATCGCATCCATGCGGAGTAGATCAGCGGCTCTGGCAGGTGTTCGGACATCTCGCCGTTCCATGCGGCCAGCAGTTCCAGCGCCACCTGCCTGCGCCGTTGCACACTGTCGGCGGGGGCGGAATCTCCGGTGAACCACAGATCCCGCCCGACCAGCGGCAGCAGCGATCGCGCGGCGAAAGACACGGTGTCCAGCTGCGCTTCCATCAGAGAGGCGCGGGTATGCACGTCGCGGGCCTGCAACAGGCGCTCCATGCGTTGCACCCGCTGACTGTCGCCCCATACGAAACTCAGATGATCGGGGAACGGCGTATCGACGGTCTTGTTGTTGGTATTACCCAGCAACCCTCCCTCGGGGTCGGTCCAGACGGGATTCTCTTCGAAGGGTTTCGTGCCCTTCCAACGATTGGCCTCGACCCAGCCCGGTGCGGGGATGCGGCCCTGGGACTGATGCAGTTCGTCCCGGTCGGGCTGACGGCCCATCACCTGCATGGCGATACGCTTGCCATTGGTCAGCATCAGGTTCTGCGACGGCGCGACGAAATACCTGGCGGCAGCCAATCCTTCGTCCAGATCTGCGGCCCGCATCAAATCCAGCCCCGTGCGCAGCGACGTGTCGTCTTCGGCCAGCGCGGTCCAGGAGAGGGCGGGGACATAGCCCTGCGGGGTTACCGTTCCCAGATCGAACTGGCGTCCCGTCAGAATCGGGCCATTGACGCTCCGTCGCAGGGTCAGCGTGACGGGTTGGGCATCCTTGATTTTGATGATCGTCCGCTCGGTCTCGAAATCGGCCCATCCGTCGGGGGTGCGATACTGAGTGATGTCATCGGGGTTCAACTGCTCCATCATCACGTCCTGATCGTCCATGTAACTGGATGTCAGGCCCCAGCCCAGCTGGTTTGTCCGGCCAACCATAACGACAGGTATGCCGGGGATCGTGCCGCCGATGGCGCCACCCGTCGATAGCTGCAACCGCGCCAGATAGAAGATCGTCGGTGCCGTCAGCCCCATATGCGGATCGTTGGCCAGCAGGGCGCCCCCGGCGGCCGCTCGTTCGGCGGCGACGGCGAAGGCATTGGACGCGCCCGACAGACCACGGCGCGGAACGGGCCACAAAAACGGGTCCTCTTCGGGGTCGGCTTGGGCGAATTGGGTCTGCGACAGCGTCGGGAAAAGATCACTCGCCAGAACAACCTTGCCCTTGCCGGGAACGTCGGGATGCAGGTCGCGAAGACGCTCCTCCGGCAGGATCAGCGAGGCGCGGGCGCGCAGCACTTCTTCACTGGCCTGTCCGGACAATTGCAGCGCCATCAGCTTGATGATCGCGATGCTGTCGGCGGGTTGCCACGGGGCGATCTGAGGTTCGAACAGGAAAAACTCGGGCGCGCCCCGCCCGCGCGCCTCGCGGTTTATGACCTCGATCCGGGCATTAACGCCGGCGGAATAAGCCTCCAACATCGCCAGCGTTTCGTCGTCCTGCGCCGCGACCGACCGTACGGCGGCACGGTATAGGCCAAGGCGGCGCAGCAATTCGTCGGTGCGCAGGGTACGCTGGCCGAACAATTCCGACAGCTTGCCCTGCGCCGTGCGCCGCATCAGCGTCATCTGCCACAACCTGTCCTGCGCATGGGCATAGCCCAGCCCGAAGAACACGTCGGCATCCGTTTCGCCGAAAATGTGGGGAACATTGTAGGTATTGCGCACGATCTCGACCGGAGCTGTCAGTCCGGCGACGACCTCGGTCGCGTCATAGTCGGGCAGGCTGCGCCAGGCCAGCCAGTAGACAACGCCGATGGCCAGACCGGCCAGCAGCAGGACAGCCGCAACGATACGGAATGTCCAGCGGAACAGACGCTCCATACTTCCCCCTGTTGACCCCCTTGGTCGGGGCCGATCTAACCTTCACGACGAGTAGATGCAAAGGGAGGCCATCATGGCAAATGTCGCGTTTCTGGGAATGGGTGTGATGGGGGCACCGATGGCGGGCCACCTGGCAAAGGCCGGACACGATGTCTGCGTCTACAACCGCACGTCCGCCAAGGCGGAATCCTGGGTCGAAGTTCATGAAGGGACATCAGCCGAAACCCCCCGCGCCGCTGCGGCGGGTCGCGACATCGTGATGGCCTGCGTCGGCAATGACGACGATCTGCGCGGTGTCTGCCTGGGCGACGACGGGGCCTTCGCGGGCATGGCGGAAGGGGCGCTGTTCGTCGATCACACGACCGTATCCGCCGAGGTGACACGCGAATTGGCGGCGGCGGCGGCCGAGAAGGGCATCGCCTGGGTCGACGCGCCGGTCAGCGGCGGACAGGCGGGCGCGGAGAATGGCCAGCTGGTCATCATGTGCGGCGGCGCGCAGGACGACTATGATCGGGCCGAGCCGGTAATGGCTGCCTTCGCCAAGGTTTCGCGCAGAATGGGTGACGTGGGTGCGGGCCAATTGACCAAGATGGTTAACCAGATCTGCATCGCGGGACTGGTGCAGGGCTTGTCCGAAGCGATGCTGTTCGCGCAGAAGGCCGGACTGGACGGCGAAGCGGTGGTTGATGTCATTCAGGGCGGTGCCGCCGGATCGTGGCAGATGGTCAACCGCCACAAGACGATGCTGGAGGGCAAGTTCGATCATGGCTTCGCCGTCGACTGGATGCGTAAGGATTTGCGGATTTGCCTGTCGGAAGCTGAGAACATCGGAGCGCCGCTTCCGGGCACGGCTCTGATCGATCAGTATTACAAGGATGTGCAGGCGATGGGGGGCGGACGATGGGATACATCGAGCCTGATTGCACGGCTCAAGGCGTTGGGGGCATAGGCGGAGGCACGGGCCAGAACCGTACCAGTCTCGATCTCCAGACTGTCGAGTAGGCTGCGGACGTCACCGGCGAAACAGCCATGCCAGTCGCCGCTGTGCAACGGCTTGTCGGTGTCGCCAACCCGCCCGGAACAAGGCCGCGTGCGGCCACCGGGCGCGCGCCTGCCCGTCCGGGCGGCTTGGCGCGGTGCTGCCGTGGTGCGGAACGTGACGGCAGAGGGGTGGAACGGGGATAAAGTGGGATTCACGGGCGGTGCGGCACCATCCCACGGACAGGCGCGCGCCCGGCGTGGGGGCGGATAGGGGCATTGTCAAAAAGGGCGCCCTCCCGGACGCCCCCTCCTTCACCGAAGAACCAAGCCTCAGTTCAGCGCCTGATCCATAATCACCGACGTCCAAGCCCCCTCGGGCGCTTCCGAAATTACTGGGTCGGAGCCGCCGGCCAGCAATCTATCGACCGTACGCTGATAATCGGCCTCGTCCAGCGATCCGTCCGACCCGGCGGTCAGCTTGGCGGTTTCGCCCATCATGCGGACTTGGTGGGCCGCGGTCTCGTCGTTGCCCGGGACGATGGCGGCGGTTTCCCAGCGAATGGAACGTTTGATCGAGACAGGTGTTGGCCTGCGCGGCACGTGATGCCGTTCGTAAAACAATTTCATCATCGGAGAGGACGCGACGATGGCCAAGGTCAAGACACTTGAAGATCTGTTTCTCGATACGTTGAAGGATATCTACTATGCCGAACGCAAGATCCTGAAGGCTCTGCCCAAGATGAAACGCGCGGCGACCAACGAGAAGTTGGCCGCGGCGTTCGACAAGCACCTTGGCGAAACGGAAGAACAGATCGAACGCCTTCAGAAGGTTTTCGAAATCCTCGGCAAGCCCGCGCGTGGCAAGACATGCGATGCAATCGAGGGGATCATCTCGGAGGCCGAAGAAATCATCGAAGAGTTCAAGGGCAGTCCGGCCTTGGATGCGGGCCTGATCTCGTCCGCTCAAGCCGTCGAGCACTATGAGATTACGCGCTACGGGACCCTTCACCGTTGGGCGAAGGAACTGAACATGGGTGATGCGGCAAAACTGCTGGATGAAACGTTGCAGCAGGAATGGAAGACCGACGCCGATCTGACCAAACTTGCGGACAAGACGGTCAACGATGCAGCGAAATCGCCCGTTGGAGCCTGAGGCCTGAGATCGTCTTTCAGCTATGGGAGAGGCGATGACGTCAGGTTCACCCCCCGAAGCGGAAAAATGGCACCCGGCGGTGCCATTTTTTGGCTGTGAGCCGGATTTGCAGTCAAGAGCCGTTCTGTTCAGCCAGCACGGCATGTGTCCAGGTCTTGTTGCCGCAACGGGGGCATGCAGTCAGTGTCCTGCCAGAGTCTTGTATGACCGTGCCGCATTTGCAGCAGGCCGCCCCTGTTCCGGTAACGACCGTGCCGGGGCCGAATTTTTCCGGAGGACATACACTCCATGCGGGTTCGATCGGCAGTCCGGGGCGTGGGGGCCTGGCGCGAAAGGTGCTTAACCGTCCGGAGGACTCGAGATATGCCTGCCGCACGGCGCCAAGGTTGACATAGCCCTGCTCGCGCAGACCCTCGAAGAGTTCGCTTTTGCCGAGTTTGCTTTTACGCAGGGTCTCCATATTGATCACGCCATCGCTGACTACCTCTGACGTTACGCCGTCGATGATTTCTTCTATCGGCTTGTATTGAAATATCAGAACATCGAGGAACTTGTTTATGAGCACCACGATGGTGATGACCAGCATGGCGTGCAGTATCGGCACCTCCGGGTAGAACATCGCATCGCCCACCGCTGAGCCCAGCGCGATGACAAGCAGGAATTCGACTACCGACATCTGCGCGATGCCTCGCCCGCCGACCCAGCGGATCAGAAGAAGGGCATAGGCATAGATCACGAAAGTTCGGAATACGATCTCAAGGTAGAACAGCGCCGGATCTGTCCCGAAGAACATACGCATCAAATCGAATGGAACGATTGGATCTTCCATGGCGTGGTGTCCTCAGGGGTCGCTTAGATGGAACAATTATCGGTGTTGGTTGTGATTTTGCCGGCCCTCGGACGGAACCCTTGCTTTCGGCTTTTTGTTCCTTTCATGCGTTCGCCCTGATCCACTGGAGCCGGAGACCGGCCGTCATCGAATTAGCCGCGCATATCCGCCGAACGGAAAGGGGCGCCCCGCGAGACGCCCCCTCCTTCACCAAACACCAAGCCTCAGTTCAGCGCCTGATCCGTAATCACCGACGTCCAGGCCCCTTCCGGCGCTTTCGAGATCACCGGATCGGACCCGCCTGCCAGCAGGGTATCGACCGTGCGCTGGTAGTCGGCCTCGTCCAATGCGCCGTTCGAGCCCGCCGTCAGCTTGGCGATTTCGCCCATCATGCGAACCTGATGCGCCTCGGTCTGGGCGCCGGTTTCGTCATTTTCCAGAACGATCTCGGCGGCCTCCTGCGGGTTCTCCTCGGCGTATTTCCAGCCTTTCATCGAGGCGCGGACGAAGCGGGTCATCTTGTCGACGAAGGCAGGGTCCTCGAGGTTGTCTTCCAGCACCCAGATGCCGTCTTCCAGCGTGGCGACGCCCATGTCCTCGTATTTGAAGGTGATCAGTTCATCCTCGGAGACGCCCGCGTCGAGCACCTGACCGTATTCGTTGTAGGTCATGGTCGAGATGCAGTCGGCCTGACGTTGCAGCAGGGGGTCGACGTTGAAGCCCTGTTTCAGCACGGTCACGCCGTCGTCGCCGCCGTCGGTCGGGATGCCCTCCTGCGACATCCACGACAGGAACGGGTATTCGTTGCCGAAGAACCAGACGCCGATAGTCTTGCCCTTGAAGTCCTGCGGGCCGGTGATGCCGGTGTCCTTCCAGCAGGTCAGCATCAGGCCGGAGGTCTTGAAGGGTTGCGCGATGTTGACGACGGGCAGACCCTTTTCGCGCGCCGACAGGGCAGACGGCATCCAGTTGAGCATGGCGTCGGCCCCGCCGCCGGCAAGAACCTGCGGGGGCGCGATGTCGGGTCCGCCGGGCTGAATCGTGACGTCGAGGCCTTCTTCCTCGTAGAAGCCCTTGTCCTTGGCGACGTAATATCCGGCGAACTGCGCCTGCGTGACCCACTGCAATTGCAGGGTTACCGCGTTCGCGTGCGCGTCGGCGAAGGCCGGGGCGGTCAGGCCTGCGACGGCAAGTCCTGCGGAAGCTATCAGATGTTTCATGTCTCTCTCTCTGCTGTTGTGCGGACGGGTTGGACCGTGCGCTTGTCAGGGGCGGATGTCATCTCCGCCCTCTTTGTGAAGGATGCCAGAACGTCAGGCGTTTTTCCAACATGGCGATGGCCCCGTACCAGAGGCTTCCGGTCACGGCGGCAACGACGATTGCGGCCCAGACGACCGGCAGGTTCAGGCGTCCGACCTCTGTCGAGATGCGAAAGCCCAGGCCGAAGGTGGGACTGCCGAAAAATTCGGCGACGATGGCCCCGATGAGGGCAAGCGTGGTGGCGATTTTCAGGCCGTTGAACACGAAGGGCAGGGCGGAGGGCGCGCGGAGGTAGCGCAGGTCCTGTCCGGCAGAGGCGCCGTATGTGCGCATCAGGTCGCGCTGCATGGACGTCGTGTCGGCAAGGCCCGCGACGGTGTTCACGAGCACCGGGAAGAAGACCATGACGACGACGACGGCGGCCTTGCTCTCCCAGCCGAAGCCGAACCACATCACAAGGATGGGCGCGGTGCCGACGATCGGCAGGGCCGCGACGAAGTTTCCGACCGGGAGAAGGCCACGGCGCAGGAAATCGGAGCGCGCCACCAGAAGGGCCGTAGCGATGCCGGCGGCGCTGCCTATCAGCCAGCCGCCGAGTGCGCCTTTGAGCACGGTCTGGACGAAATCGGCCCGGAGCGTGTTGGTATTTTCGGCAAGCGCCACGGCGATCTGTGTCGGGGCGGGCAGAATGACGCCGGGCACGTTGAACAGCCGGACGGTCAGTTCCCACAAGATCAGGAGCGTCAGGCCAAACAGAACAGGCGCGGCCCATGTGCCCGCCGTCGTCCGGGCCACGCCGACGTTGACCGCCCAGAGTGCCAGCCAGACCGCGAGCACAAGCGCCAGTTGCCATCCCACAAGGAACGCGACGCCGATCAGGACGAACCCGCCGAGGGCCAGACCCCACGGGGCCAGTCGAGCGGGCCTGTGCGCGGCGACAGTCATGACAAGCCCATGCGTTTCAGGGTCACGCGCTGCGCCAGCCCGATGGCCGCCACCAGTGCCGCCGCGACGATGGCCGCGCCGAACAGAGCCGACCAGATCTGCACCGTCTGGCCGTAGTAGCTGCCCGCCAGAAGCCGCGCGCCGAGGCCCGACACGGCGCCGGTCGGAAATTCGCCCACGATGGCACCGACGAGCGCGGCGGCAACCGCGATCTTCAGCGAGGCGAACAGATAGGGCAGCGACGCCGGCAGGCGCAGCGACAGCAGGGTGCGGGTGGCCGAGGCATTCCATGTGCGCATCAGGTCGAGGTCCGAGGGACTGGGCGCGCGCAACCCCTTCACCATGCCGACCGTGACCGGAAAGAACGACAGATAGGCCGATATGATCGCCTTGGGCAGCACCCCCTGCACGCCGATGGAATTGAGAACGACGATGATCATCGGCGCAATGGCCAGGATCGGGATGGTCTGCGATGCGATGGCCCAGGGCATGACACTGAGGTCCATGAGACGGGAATGCACGATGCCCACGGCCAACGCGATACCCGCCAGCGATCCGATCACGAAACCCAAGAGCGTGGGGGCCAGCGTGATGCCCGCGTGGCGCACGAGGCTGCGTTTGGAGGTGACGCTCTGGTTGACCGTGCTGTCCCACAATTCCGCCAGCACCTGATGCGGCGAGGGCAGGCGGGGTCGGTCCTGCGCAAAGGCGCGGGCCACGGCCTGGGATGGTTCGGCCAGCGTCAGGGCGAGGCCGCTCATGTTGCGCCGCTCGGACGCGGTGGCAGGGGTCAGGGCGATGCCCTCGCGTTCGGCCAGCATCAGGCTGTTCTGCGCGTTCATCGGAATGGCGGCCAGATACCAGAGTGCAATCAGCGCGGCGACGACGGCAAGAACGGGGCCAAGCCGATGGTGCATCCCGCGCATCGCCAGCGCGACCCTGCCGGACCGCCCGATGCCCGCGCCGGGGGCAGAGATCTGCGTATCCGTCACGATCTGGCCCGCCAGCGCCGCAAGATGCGCCAGGCCGAGGTGGCGATCACGAACAGGGCCACGGCGCTGACCACCCGCCGCGCGGGAATGTCATCGAAATTGCCCGAGAACAGGAACCAGAGCGAGATCGCGATGACGATGATGTCCGCGATGGTCTGCCAGGTGTCGCGGGTCATGCGACCTCCATCCCTTCGCGCAGGCCTTCGCGGACGCGGTGGGCGATGGCGAGGAATTCGGGCGTGTCGCGGATATCGAGGGGGCGGTCGTGGGGCAGGGGGCTGTCGATGATGTCGGTGATGCGGCCGGGGCGCGGGGACATGACGACGATTTTCGTGCTCAGGTAGACGGCTTCGGGGATCGAGTGGGTGACGAAGAGCGTTGTCTTGTTGGTGCGCTTCCACAGGGCGAGGAGTTCTTCGTTCAGGCGGTCGCGGACGATTTCATCCAGCGCGCCGAACGGTTCGTCCATCAGCAGGACCTTGGCATCGAAAGCCAGCGCGCGGGCAATCGAGGCGCGCTGCTGCATCCCGCCCGACAGTTGCCACGGGTATTTGTTGGCAAACTTGTCCAGTTCGACCAGTTCGAGGACATCTTGGGTGCGCTTGGTGCGGTCCGACTTGGAGTAACCCATGATTTCCAGCGGCAGGGAGATGTTCCTGCCGATGGTCCGCCACGGGTAGAGGCCCGCGGCCTGAAACACGTATCCGTAAGCGCGCGCTTTCCGTGCCTCGTCGGGGGTCATGCCGTTGACGGTGAGGGTGCCGCCGGTGGGGGTCTCGAGGGCGGCGACGCAGCGCAGAAAGGTCGTCTTGCCGCAGCCCGAGGGGCCGATGAAGGAGACGAATTCGCCTTCGTTTATGTCCAGCGAGATGTCGGAGAGCGCGTGGACCGGACCGTCGGGGGACGGGAAGGTGAGGTCGAGGGAGTGGGCGGAGATTGTGGTCATCCAAAATCTCCTCTCAACAATGGAGTGAAGGGATGTTCTAGGCGTGCAAGGTCTTTCAGAGGTGCGCCAACGAACTCTTGGGATTTGGCTAAATTCTCGTCCATCAAACCCCCGCCGGAATGTTCATCGGGTCGCGCTCGACCTTGCGCGGCGTGTTCAGCGCCTTCCATTTGCTCAGCGCCGTCGAGGCCGACGCAAACGGCTTGCGCCGCACGAATTTCCCCCGTCCCGGCTGCGGTTGCGAGTTCTGGCCGTGGGCCCAGATGACCTCGCCTCGGCTCAGCGTGAACCTCGGCGCGGCGGACAATTCCATGCCTTCGAAGACATTGTAATCGATGATGGATTTCTGCGTGGCGACGGACACAGTGCGCTTGATCGACGGGTCCCAGACCACGACGTCGGCATCGCCGCCCACGGTCAGACCGCCCTTCATCGGGTAGATGTTCAGGATCTTGGCGATGTTGGTGGAGGTGGCGGCGACGAATTCTTCGGGCGTCAGGCGGCCGGTGTCGACACCCTTGGTCCAGAGCATGGCCATGCGTTCCTCAAGGCCCCCGGTTCCGTTCGGGATGCGGGTGAAATCGTCCAGCCCCATGCGTTTCTGTTCGTCCGAGAAGGCGGCGTGGTCGGTGGCGACGACCTGCAACGACCCGGAGGCGAGGCCGGCCCAGAGGCTGTCCTGATGCATCTTGTTGCGGAACGGCGGGGACATGACACGGCGGGCGGCATACTGCCAGTCCTTGTTGAAATACTCGGATTCGTCCAGCGTCAGGTGCTGGATCAGCGGTTCGCCATAGACGCGCATGCCTTTCTGGCGGGCGCGGCGGATGGCCTCGTGCGCCTGTTCGCAGGAGACGTGGACTATGTAGAGCGGCGTCCCGGCGGCGTCGGCGATCATGATGGCGCGGTTGGCCGCTTCGCCCTCCACTTCCGGCGGGCGGGAATAGGCGTGGCCTTCGGGGCCGGTAATGCCGTCGGCCAGCAGTTGTTCCTGCTTGGCGGCCACGATGTCGCCGTTCTCGGCATGGACCAGCGGCAGCGCGCCCAGTTCGGCGCAGCGGCGGAAGGAGGCGAACATCTCGTCATCCTCCACCATCAGCGCGCCCTTGTAGGCCATGAAGTGCTTGAAGGTGTTGATGCCGCGGTCTTTGACGACGGCTTCCATTTCGCCCCAGATCTTCTCGTTCCAGCCGGTGATCGCCATGTGATAGCTGATGTCTGTGCAGATCTGGTCGCGCGATTTTCGGTCCCACTCGTCGATCGCGTTCAGCAGGGAGCCGTCTTCGCCCGGCAGGCAGAAATCGACCAGCATGGTGGTGCCGCCCGCTGCCGCCGCGAAGGTTCCGGACTCGAACGTCTCGGCGGCGGTGGTGCCCATGAAGGGCATTTCCAGATGCGTGTGCGGGTCGATGCCGCCGGGGATGACAAAGGCGTCGGAGGCGTCGATCACCTCGTCGCCCGAAAGATTTTCGCCGATCTGCGCGATCTTTTCGCCTTCGATCAGCACATCGGCCTTCCATTGCCGGTCGGCGGTGACGATGGTGCCGTTCTTGATGACTTTGGTCATGGAAACCTCCTCATTCGGGGCAGCCGCGGCGGGTGGCGGTCAGATCCCGATCCTTGATGATGGTCGACAGGCCGAGGCTTGCAGATTGGGCGCAGACGTCGGCCACGTCCAGCGGACGGTCGGTGTATTCTGCGGCAAAAACCGGCTTTCCTGCGGCGATGTAGGGCGACATGGCGCTGCACCAGCCGTCCTGTGCGCAGCCTTCGGTGATGGCGAAATCCATATCTGAAATCAGCGCGGGTGTCAGGCCGGGGGCGTTCTTCTGTCCGATGGCTAGGCCGAGGCGATGCGCGCTATCGGCCAGCGCGCGAATATAGGTCACGGCGTCGTCTTCGGTCAGCGGGAAGCCGGAGGCATTGTCGTAGACGTCCATATTGTCCGGCTCCACCCCGTCGAAGCCGAGCGCGGCGCAGCGGGCAATCCGCGCCTCCATGATCGGGACCAGGATGTCGAGGCGGCGGATATCGAGGAACCGCTCGTCCGGCCAATCGTCATAGGTGCGACCGACGACGTCGGGCGGGAAGGCGCCCACATCGTCGCGCCAAGCCTCGAGCGTGCCGACGCTGACGTAGCAGATGGTGGCGATACCGCGCGCCGTCAGCGCCGCGATTTCCGCAGGGTCGTGGTTGTCGGGATCGATGTCCATGACTGCCACGTCGCGGGTCATGTCAAAGGGTTCCGTAAGCTGCCAGTCCCAGCTTTGTCCCGCCGTGAACGCCCCGGCCCCGGCGACCGCGACGGCGGGCCAGACAATCAGCATCAGCACAATGTGGGACAGCCCTGGCATCACAGGCAGTACTGCGTCCCGCGCGGGATCAGCACGGGGTAGATCTGCCCCTGATACTGATAGCCGTAGCAATTGTCGGCGACGCGGACGTCCTGCACGGTGACGCCACGTGGCAGAAGGCGGTTGACGGCGAAGGGGACGGGGGCCGTGCTGACGCTGTAAGCCTGGGGGTCGGGGACCGGACCATTGGCCGTGGGCAGGGCACAGGCGGAGAGGACGAAAAGCGGGAGGAAGCGTATCATTTTGAGCGGTCTTTCCTGCGGGACATGAAGCGAAGGAACAGCACATAGAGGGCCGTGGCGATCAGTGTCGTGACCACAGCCGACCCGAAGGCTCCTGCGGTTACGCCTCCCGCACGATACGCATCAAAGGCCAGGTTCGCCACGAAGAAGATCAGGGCGAAAATAAGGGCCGAGCGGGTAAGAGAGCCGGTTTTCATTCAACAACCTCCGCCGTTTCGAGCACCGCATGCAACAGGACGTCGGCCCCGGCCTGCGCCCACTCCCTGGTGATGTCCTCGGCTTCGTTGTGCGACAGGCCGTCGACGCAGGGGCACATGATCATGGCGGTCGGTGTCACGCGGTTGATCCAGCAGGCGTCGTGACCCGCGCCCGAGATGATGTCCATGTGGCTGTATCCCAGACGTTCGGCGGCATTGCGCACCGCCGTCACGCAGCCTTCGTCGAAGGTCACCGGATCGAAGCCGCCGACTTTTTCCAGCTCGACCTCCATCCCCATGTCGTCGCAGATTTTGCGGGCCGCGGCGTCCAGCCGTGCCTCCATATCCTCGATCACCGACAGGGTGGGAGACCGCAGATCGACAGTGAAGACGACCTTGCCGGGAATCACGTTGCGCGAGTTCGGGTAGACGTCGATGTGACCCGCAGCACCGACGGCATGAGGCGCATGGGACAGCGCAATCTCCTCTACCTCCAGCAGGATGCGCGCCATCGCAAGCCCGGCGTTCTTGCGCATCGGCATGGGGGTCGAGCCGGTATGGCTGTCCTTGCCGTGAATGGTGATCTGCGTCCACGACAGGCCCTGCCCATGCGTGACGACGCCGATATCCTTGCCCTCGGCTTCCAGAATGGGGCCCTGTTCGATGTGCAGCTCGAAGAAGGCGTGCATCTTGTCCTTGCGGGCCCCGACGTCTTCGTCGCCGCGCCAGCCGATGCGGTCCAATTCGTCGCCGAAGCGTTTGCCTTCGGCGTCGGTCTTGTCTTCGGCCCAGTCCTGCGTGTGGACGCCCGCAAAGACACCGGAGGCGAGCATTGCGGGCGCAAACCGCGTGCCTTCTTCGTTGGTCCAGTTGGTCGCGACGATGGGATGTTTCGTCTTGATGTCCAGATCGTTCAGGGTGCGGATGACCTCCAGCCCGGACAGCACGCCCAGAACGCCGTCGTATTTGCCGCCCGTGGGCTGCGTGTCCAGATGGCTGCCGACATAGACCGGCAGGGCATCGGGGTCGGTGCCGGGGCGGGTGGCGAACATGTTGCCGATCTTGTCGACGCCCATGGTGCAGCCCGCCGCATCGCACCACGACTTGAACAGGGCGCGGCCTTCGGCGTCGGCATCGGTCAGGGTCTGGCGGTTGTTGCCGCCCGCCACGCCGGGGCCGATTTTGGCCATTTCCATCAGGCTGTCCCACAGCCGGTCGGCGTCGATACGAAGATTCTGTCCTGCGCTGGCTGCCATGTGTCCCCCGAGTATTTGACCGTCTGGTCAAATGAACGCTATCAGAGGGTCGAATTCAGTCAACCGGCACGCGGGTCCAGATGCGGCGTTCCGGCACTTGCTCAAATATGCGGCAGTGCTTTTGTCCTGCCGCCCGAGGTCCATGCATGGTGAACGACGACACCCGTATCCAGCGCGACCGCCGCGCGCGTATTCTGGAGGCCGGGCTGGAGGTGTTCTCGACCGACGGTTATGGCGGCGCCACACTGGACGGGGTGGCGGCGGCAGCCGGATTGTCGAAACCCAATCTGCTCTATTATTTCCCGTCGAAGGAAGCGGTTTATCTGGCCCTGCTGGAGCGTTTGCTCGACTCTTGGCTGGACCCGCTGCGCGTGCTGGACCCGGATGGCGACCCGGTTCCGGAGTTTCTGGCCTATGTCCGCCGCAAGCTGCACCTGGCACGGGATTATCCGCGCGAAAGCCGTCTGTTCGCGGGTGAGGTTCTGCGCGGTGCCCCGGTGTTGGCGCCGGAACTGTCGGGTGATCTGCGCAAGCTGGTCGATGCGCAGGCCCGCGTCATTTCGGGTTGGATGGCGGCGGGACGGATTGCCCCGTCGGAGCCGCACCACCTGATCATGTCGGTCTGGGCGCTGACCCAGCATTATGCCGATTTCGCCGTTCAGGTCAGCGCCGTTCTGGGCGACACCCGCGACCCGTGGGAGGAGGCCGAGGCCCACCTGACCACGATGTTCACGCGGATGCTGACGGGCTGACGCCTATTCCGCCGCGACCGCGCCCGGATTGTTCGGATGCGTCGTCCAGTCCGCAGGCTCCGCCTTGACGACGATACCGGTGCGCGGATCGGTCATGCCGGGGGCCATTGCCTCCATGGTGATGCAGTCCTCGACCGGGCAGACGTCGACGCACAGGTTGCAGGCCACGCATTCCTCGTCGATCACGGTGAAGGTGCGGTCGGCGGACATGGCGATGGCCTGATGCGAGGTATCTTCGCAGGCGGCATAGCAGCGACCGCAGGAGATGCAGGCGTCCTGATCGATCTTGGCTTTGGCGATGTAGTTCAGGTTCAGGTGCTTCCAGTCGGTGACGTTCGGCACGGCGCGGCCCACGACCTCTTCGACAGTGGTATAGCCCTTGTCGTCCATCCAGCGCGACAGACCGGACGTCATCTCGTCGATGATCTTGAAGCCGTAGGTCATGACCGCCGTGCACACCTGCACGTTGCCCGCGCCGAGCGACAGGAATTCGGCTGCGTCGCGCCATGTGGTGATGCCGCCGATGCCGCTGATCGGCATGCCATGGGTGTCCGGGTCGCGGGCGATTTCCGACACCATCGACAGGGCGATCGGCTTGACCGCCGGGCCGCAATAGCCGCCGTGGCTGCCCTTGCCGTCGATCGAAGGCTCGGGCGACATCGTGTCAAGATTGACCGAGGTGATGGAATTGATCGTGTTGATGAGCGACACCGCGTCCGCGCCGCCGCGCCGGGCCGCCGCCGCCGGTTTGCGCACATCGGTGATATTAGGCGTCAGTTTCACGATGACGGGCATGCGCGAGTATTGTTTGCACCAGCGGGTCACCATCTCGATATATTCGGGCACCTGGCCGACGGCGGCACCCATGCCCCGTTCGGACATGCCATGCGGGCAGCCGAAGTTCAGCTCGATCCCGTCAGCGCCCGTCTCCTCGACGCGCGGCAGGATGGCGCGCCAGGCATCTTCCTCGCAGGGGACCATGATCGACGCGATCATCGCGCGGTCGGGATAGTCGCGCTTGACCGCCTTCATCTCACGCAGATTTACCTCCAGCGGGCGGTCGGTGATCAGCTCGATGTTGTTCAGCCCCAGCAACCGCCGGTCCGCGCCATAGATCGCGCCGTATCGGGGGCCGTTCACGTTCACGACCGGCGGGCCTTCCGCGCCCAGAGTCTTCCAGACGACGCCGCCCCAACCGGCTTTGAACGCCCGGCGGACGTTGTATTCCTTGTCGGTCGGCGGGGCCGAGGCCAGCCAGAACGGATTAGGCGATTTGATCCCGATGAAGTCGGTTGTCAGGTTGGCCATTGGTCTCTCCTCGGTCTGTTGTCCGGTCGGGGTGGCGTTCAGGTTCGCCATGTCGGTTCGCGCGATCTGGCGCGCGCGCAATCAGGCGTCCTCTGTCTCGGGGTCACCCTTTGTCTCCGGCTCGCTCCTGGCGGCTTCAAGCCGGGCGAAGGCGGCGTCGCGGGTGGCCGCGTCGAAATCGTCGGCATGGCGCAGGATAACGGCTTCGCCTGTCATGTCCGACCAGCCGCGGGCCACCAGTGTATCGAAACTGCCGGTGTCGTCCGTTGCATCGGCGAAGGTTTCCAGTGCTTTCACGGCCCCGGATTTTGTCAGCTTGGTGCGTGTCTTGGTCAGGCGGACGGCTTTGCCGCGATCTTCGCGCAAAAGCTGCTCATAGGCGAAGATCGTCTGCCAGAGATCGTATTCAGTGCTGCCCGCTTCGGTATCCGAGGCACCCGTCTGCACGTCGGTCTGAACGAGAGCGAGGCGGCGAAAAGCGGCTTCCTGCACGGTATCGACGCCCATGCGCTCGGCATTCAGCATAAGATTCCGCAGCTTGTCGGGGTCGTCCATTTCGGCCACGCGGTCGAGCGCGGCGTGATTGCGCTCGGAAATTTCTTTTTCACTCAGGGTTTTGGGGGCGGGGGCGTTTTGCGCTTTTGATTTTTTCATAGGCGACCTTGGGTCAGTGCCGCGTGAATGTCCATCGCAGCATCGCGGCCTTCCGCCACGGCGGTGACCGTCAGATCCTCGCCCCCCGAGGCACAATCGCCTCCGGCCCAGACGCCATCGACGCTGGTGCGCCCCGCGCCGGTCACGGCGATCTTGCCGCCGTCCAGCGCCAGACCGTCCACCGTTTCCAGCTTCTGGCCGATGGCGCGGAACAGCTGATCGGCGGAGAGGCGCTGCGTCTCGCCGGTCGGCGTCATGTCGGCCCCGACGTAGGCCAGTTCGATTTCACGAAGGCGATCATCGCCATGCAATGCCTGCGGGATAACCCCGAACATAAGGCGCACACCATGCGTCGCGGCCAGATCCTGTTCCCATCGGCTGGCGGGCATCCGGTCCTGCCCGCGGCGATAGGCGATCGTCACCGTCTCGGCGCCCAGCAGTTTCGACTGCACGGCAGCATCCACAGCGGTCATTCCGCCGCCGATCACGACAACATGCCGCCCGACCGGCAGGGCGGTCAGATCGGGGGCCTGTCGCAGCGCCGCGATGAAATCGACCGCGTTTTCGGTGCCGGTCAGGGCCTCGCCCTCCAGCCCGAGCGCGCCGACGCCACCCAGACCGACGCCCAGAAAAACAGCGTCGAAACCGTCGCGCAGATCTTGCAGGGACAGGCCGTCGCCAAGCGCCTTGCCGGTCTCGACCGCGATGCCGCCGATCTTCAGCAGCCAGTCCACTTCGGCCTGGGCGTAGTCATTCGGTGTCTTGTAGGCCGCAATCCCGTATTCGTTCAGGCCGCCCGGTTTCGGGCGTGCATCATACATCGTGACCGTGTGGCCGTGCATCGCCAGCCGGTGCGCGCAGGCCAGTCCCGCAGGCCCCGCGCCGACGACGGCGACCCGCTTGCCGGTGTCGGCGGCGCGAGCGAACGGATGTTCCCCCGCTGCCATCATCGCATCGGTGGCAAAGCGTTGCAGACGCCCGATCTCGACCGGCTTGCCTTCCGCCACTTCGCGCACGCAGACCTCTTCGCACAGCGTCTCTGTCGGGCAGACGCGGGCACACATGCCACCCAGAATGTTCTGGTCGAAGATGGTCTTGGCGGCCGCATCTTCCATCCCGGTGGCGATCTGGCGGATGAACAACGGGATATCGATATCGGTCGGACAGGCCGTCACGCAGGGCGCATCGTGGCAGAAATAACAGCGGTCTGCGGCGACCAGCGCCTCATGCGCGCCCAGCGGTGCATGCAGGTCACCGAAATTTCGGACCAGATCTTCGGCAGCCAGCCGTCCGGCGCGGATTCCGTCCTGACGCATCGCTTCTGTCATGTCACTCTCCGATTGAACTTTGTGGTGGACAGAGTGCCACGAAGTGAAATTTTATCAACTGGTAAAAAATCGGCAGGAGACGAACGATGCCCAAAGCCTATTGGATCGCCCATGTGACGGTCACGGACCCCGACCCTTATGCCCTCTATGCAAAGGGTGCGACGGAAGCGTTTGAGAAGCATGGCGCGCGGGTTCTGGCCCGTGGAGGAGAGGTCGTCGCGTTGGAGGGACAGAGCAGTCCGCGCAACGTGATTATCGAGTTCGAGAGCATGCAGGCCGCCCGTGCCTGCTATGACTCGCCTGAATATCAGGCGGCGCGAAACCACAGGATCGGCGCGGGCGAGGCGCAGATCATGCTGCTGGAGGGTGTCTGACGCCATCATGCGCCCCGATCGCGATGCTTGTGGATGACCCGGACTGCCGCCTACAAGGCAGCATGTCGAAATCCGATGAACCCAGCCTGATCCAGCTTGCCCGCGAGAGCGGTGCCCACATTCAGGCCGAGCCGCTTGATCTGGGAAGCCGCGTCCGTGATCTGCGCAAATCGCGCGGCTGGACACTGGAACAGGCGGCGCGGCAGGCGGGGCTGGCGCGGTCAACGCTGTCCAAGATCGAGAATGGGCAGATGTCGCCCACCTTCGATGCCTTGAAAAAGCTGGCGACGGGGCTGGAGATCGGCGTGCCGCAACTGTTCACGCCGCCCACCAAGGGGCAGGTGACCGGTCGGCGCGATATCACCATGTCGGGCGAAGGGCAGACCCACGTCACGACCACATATGAGCATGAACTGCTGGGCAGCACGCTGACGAAGAAATCCATGCTGCCCTATCGCTCCCGCGTCCGGGCCCGCAGGTTCGATGAATTCGACGGATGGGTGCGCCACGACGGAGAGGAGTTCCTGCTGGTCCTGACCGGAACGATCCGCCTGTATCTGGAGTTCTATGAGCCGGTCGAGATGCGTCGCGGCGACAGCGCGTATTATGACGCATCGATGGGTCACAACGTGATCTCGACCTCACCCGAAGACGCGGTGATCCTGTGGGTCACCAGTCTGGGATAGCGGTCTCGTCATAGGTCAGGTCCAGATCGAACCCGGTCACGGCCAGATTCGGATAGGCCCGCAACACGTCCATGAACGCCGCATATCGTGCACGTGGCTCGGCGCTGGCGACGGTTTGACGGAACGACAATCGCGCCAGATGACGGCGATAGGATTGACCGTAGGTCCAGTATTGGTTCGGCGTGAGCGCGGCCGCACCCTCGCGACCTGCGAACACGATCCGGATGCGCGCGTCGCCCGCGTCTGTTGTGTTCGGCGCGTCGAACCACAGGTACGATGGATCGTAGTGGCCCGAAATATCGAGCCGTTCCTGCGCGATCGCCGGTGCGGTCAGCATCAGGGCGATCAGTCCGGGAAGGGCGGCCTTCATCGGTCGCGCCCCACCGGGTTTTCGGTCTTGGCGTCGTCGCCGAAGCGCGCGTCGTCCGACAGCGCGTCCTCGCCCTCGGCAATGTAATCGCCACTGTCTTGGATCGAGGCGTTGTCATGAACCGGCGCGGAATAGGCGTCGGCGGGCAGGGGACCGGACAGAAACTCATGCAGGCGCTGCTGGGCTTCCTCTGCCGGTATCCCCTGTTTGTGGGCGATGACCTTGGACAGCAGGACGGTCGAGCCATCGGCACCGGACAGATCTTCGTCCGTCAGTTCGGGATACGCGGACAGTATGGGGTCGCGGAACGGGACCCAGTCGCGGCTGAAATCTTCACGGCTCATGATGGTTTCCTTCCTTGGTTTTGGGAAACGCACACCCGACAGCCTCGGTTCCGGTCAGGCGAACATCTCGGCCAGATCGACGCTCGACCGATCGCCGATGGCGTCGAAATCACGCTCCAGAAAGGCGTCTGCCGCCGCTTGCCCGGCGGTGCGAAGCTGCGCCATGACGATCGGGTTGGCAACCGACTTGGTGGCAACCGACAGCTTGCGCATCAACTCATCGTCCGCAACCATGTGAACCAGCACATCCTTCATGGCACCTTCGGGGATCGTGCCCGACCGCACCAGACGCTGCACGAAGTGGATGGCCCGCAATTCGCGAAAAAGCGATGTATTGAAGCTGATCTCGTTGATCCGGTTCTGGATTTCACGGGCGGTGACCGGCAGAATGGGGCGTTCCAGCGGATTTATGTTCACGATCAGGATGTCACGCGGCAGATCCGCAGCGAACAGCGGGAACAATGCGGGGTTGCCGGTATAACCGCCGTCCCAATAGGATTCTCCGTCGATCACGACCGCCGGAAACAAGGTCGGCAGACAGGCCGATGCCAAGATGGAATCCGGCCCGATGGCCTCGTGGTTGAACAGCTTGATCTTGCCGGTGCGCACATTGGTTGCGCAGATGTGAAATGCCGGTCCCGCGTCCGAACAGATGGCATCGAAGTTCAACCCCTCGACGACCCTGCGTAAGGCATTGGATGCGAATTCGCCTGTCATATAGGGCGACACAGCCCGCGACATGCCGTCTATCAGTTGATATCCGGGCGACATTTCAATCATATGACTGACCGCCAGGGGCGAAAAGCCGGCAAGCCAGGGGGCCAGCCGTTCGTCCGTCAGGGCACCGATATCTGTCCAGACCTGTTCCAGCGTGTCGAGTGCCAGATTCCGGCTGCCCTGCGCCAGACCGCATTTCACCGCCGCGCCGTTCAGCGCGCCCGCGCTGGTCCCCGAAATGGCTGCGATCTCGATCCGCTCGTCGGCCAGAATCCGGTCCAGCACGCCCCAGGTGAACGCGCCATGTGCTCCGCCGCCCTGAAGGGCCAGATTGATCTGCTTCGCCTTGGGTTCGGTTGCCATGCGTCTTCTCCTACAAGGCGATGAGATCGACGACGAACGCGCCTTGGGTTGTCATGCCGGGAACGCGGCAGACCTTTGCTATCGACCCCGATCAATGTAATCGTCTGGCTGCAGCGCACCATCGCAGCGCGGGACCATCGCCGTGCCGATCAGTTCATCGCAAGTAGTGAAATGGCGCGCAGCGGCAAGTCCGAACCCACTTTCCTGCCGGTGAAGGTAACGATTTTTTTATGAAGTGACACTCGTATTGTGCCGTGTGCTGTACGATTACGGGATGGACCATGGGTGCAATATCTGCGAATGGCGCCTTGTGTATCTGCATGACTGCTCTGCGATGATGACAGTCCAGTGGCGCGGCAGCGAGCCCGTAACTATCGGTAAAGCCAAAAAAAACGCCCGCACAAGGCGGGCGCTAAGTCATTGAGGCAGGTTTCATACAGGCAAGAAACCTATCGAGCAGTAAGTGTGTTATAGACCTTCATGTTACGGAGTCCAAGCTAAAGTTTAACGAGCGCTCACTGAATGTTTCAGATAAACTTCAAAGTGAACAATACGTTACTGTTGGGCAAGACAATGATGAACAAGTGTTTCTCGCGAATCCGGTTCTGCGGGGGCGTGATACTCGCAACCATGGCAGGGCTGGGAATCGCCTTTCCGGTGGTCGCGGACGGGCATGGAATTGCGCTTTACGGCGAACCTGCGCTGCCCTCCGATTACACGAATTTGCCGCAGGCGAACCTGGACGCGCCCACTGGTGGAACCTTCGTGGACGGCCAGGTCGGCAGCTTCGACAGCCTCAACCCTCACATCCTGCAGGGCAACACGCCGTGGCAATTGCGCTTTCTGGCCTACGAAAGCCTTATGGGCCGTGCCTATGACGAGCCATTCACCCTGTATGGGCTTCTGGCCGAACGGGTCGAGGTCAACGACGAGCAGACCCAGATCACATTAACTCTGAACCCGGCGGCGGAATTTTCCGACGGCACCCCGGTCACGCAGGACGACGTGATCTGGTCGTGGAACATCCTGGGGCAGGCGGGGGCGAACGGACGTTATCGCAGCGCCTTCTCCAAGGTTGAAAGCGTCGAAAAGGTCGGTGATCGCGGCATCCGTTTCACCATCGGTGCGCCCGACCGGGAACTGCTGATGACTCTGGGATTGCGCCCGATCATGAAATCCGCGCAATACGCCGACGACGAAAGCGCCTTCTTCCGTTCGGGTCTGAACAACATTCCCATCACGACTGCCCCCTATGTCATCACCGATTTCGATCCGGGCCGCTTCGTTGAGCTTTCGCGCAATGAGGATTACTGGGGGGCCGACCTGCCGTTCCGTCGCGGCACGAATGTCATCGACACGATCCGGATGGAATTCTTCGGCGATGCGACGGCGCATTTCGAGGCATTCAAGGCGGGCGA
Source organism: Jannaschia sp. L-14R (assembly GCF_056857695.1). Classification (NCBI taxonomy): domain Bacteria; kingdom Pseudomonadati; phylum Pseudomonadota; class Alphaproteobacteria; order Rhodobacterales; family Roseobacteraceae; genus Jannaschia; species Jannaschia sp. L-14R. The sequence continues at coordinate 373,577 of NZ_JBSXNP010000009.1, read as the reverse complement.
ACTGTCGACGATGCGCGAAACCAATGCCGCCAAATGGGCACGCGACTACGATTTTCCGGCGGTCCGGTCGGGCGACATCGTGCTGTCGGAAATTCCTCATCAACGCCCGTCCGGTATGACCGGGTTCGCGATGAATACTCGGCGCGATCTGTTCGATGACTGGCGGGTGCGGCAGGCGATGATCGAGGTCTTCAACTTCGACTATATCAACAACGTCATCAACGGCGGCACGCAGCCCCGGATCACGTCGTATTACTCGAACTCGCCGCTTGGCATGGAGCCGGGTCCGGCGCAGGGCGCAGTTGCCGACCTGCTGGAGCCTTTCGCGGACAATCTGCTGCCTGGCACCATCGAGGGATACAACCTGCCCGAAACCGATGGGCGCGCCTCCAACCGCAAGGGTCTGCGCGCCGCCAGCCGCTTGCTGGAGGATGCCGGATATACCGTCGAAAACGGTGTGCTGACGGGGCCGAACGGGCCGGTGACTTTCGATATCCTGGTCCAGACCGGGTCATCCGAAGTGCAGTCCATTGCCGATATCTACATCGAATCGCTCAAGGGTCTGGGCATAGACGCCCGTGCCGTGGCCATCGACAGCGCCCAGTTCACCGACCGGGTCACGAATTACGACTTCGACATGGTCTGGTATCAGTGGGGACTGTCGTTATCGCCCGGCAACGAGCAACTGGCCTATTGGGGTCCCGATGGCGTGACCGCGCCCGGCTCGCGCAATGTGATGGGTGCAGACGATCCGGCGATATCGGAAATGATAGATGCCATGCTGAACGCAGACTCCCAGGAAGGGTATGTCGCCGCCATTCGCGCGCTGGACCGGGTGCTGACGGCGGGGCGGTACGTCGTGCCGATCTGGCATAATCCCGTCAGCTGGATCGCGCATGACAAGGCGCTGACCTATCCGGCGGACCGGCTGCCGATCTATGGCGACTGGATCGGATTTCAGCCCGATATCTGGTGGTTCGAAAATTAACGTCCCGCCGTCAGGTCCAATGTGGCAGTTGCCCACCCGGCAGTGCCGTGCGGGCCTGCAACAGACGGTCGAAGGGCAGGGATTGCGCCGTGCAGACGCCCTGCACCCAATCGTCGTTCAGCAATACGAAATCCAGCACCGCACCCAGAAAATCCGGATCGGCGGCAGCCCCACGGATCGTTTCGCGGTCGGCCCCGGTCGCGCTCTGGAACGTGTCCAGCAACTCGGCCTGGGCCAGCCATGCCAATGCCCCGAGGGCGATCACTTCGGCGTCATCCTGTCGCATATTTCCCCCGCTCTCTACGAAAAGCGCTCCGCTGGAAACCTTTTGTTAACCTTAAGGCCTGCATATCGACTTTGACGATTTTATGAACACTTGCGAGAACCCTGCCATGCCCGGTCGCATCCTCGTTGTCGATGACGTTGCCACGAATAGAATCGTGATGAAGGTCAAGCTATCGGCCGCGCGGTACGATGTCGTTCCGGCGGTCAGCGGCGCCGAAGCTCTGGAAATCGCACGCGCCGGTGGTATCGACATCATCATCATGGACATGATGATGCCGCGCATGACCGGGGCCGAAGCCTGTCGCCTTTTGCGGGCCGATCCTCTGACCGCCACGATCCCGGTGATTCTCGTGACCGCCTCGGACGACGTCGAGGCCAGGATGCAGGGCCTGTCCGCCGGGGCCGACGATTTTCTCTCCAAGCCGGTTGACGAAGTGGCGCTGCTGGCCCGCGTCCGTTCGCTCCTGCGCTCGCGGGAGGAGGAGCGGGATTATCACGCGCGCGGCGGCGACATGCTGGAAATGGCCCGCACGTCGATCCCCGGCCTGTCCGAAGCCGGGGGGCAGACGGGGTTCCAGCCGCGCCCCGTGCCCGTCGACGGACGTATCGCCCTGATCGGTGCACCCGAAGCCAAATGGCTGCCGGTGCAGCGCGACCGTCTGCGCCCCCTGTTCCGCGAGGCGGTGTCGATCATGGGCCGCGACGTGGCGTTGGCGCTCAGCGAAGATCACGTGCCGGACCTGTTCCTGATCGAGGCCGACCTGGCCGCCCGCAACGAAGGCCTGCGCCTGATGTCCGAGTTGCGCTCGCGCAATGCCACACGGCATGCCGCCTTCATCGTGCTTTTACCGCAGGGCGACAGCGAACGCGCCGCGACCGCACTGGACCTGGGGGCCGCCGACGTCAGCTATCATCCGTTCCCGGTGGACGAGATCGCGATGCGGATACGCACGCAACTGGCCCGCAAGCGTCGTGCCGACAAGATGCGCGACACGCTGGATACCGGGTTCAAGATGGCGATGTTCGATCCGCTGACCGGGTTGCACAATCGCCGTTATGGCTTGCATCACCTCGATCTGGTCGCGACACGCTGCCGGGCACAGGGCATCCGCGCAGGCGTCATCGCGATGGACATAGATCACTTCAAACAGGTCAACGACACCCACGGACACCCCGTTGGCGATAGCGTTCTGGCCCGCGTGGCACAGGTTCTGCGCGACAGTCTGCGGTCCGAGGATCTGGTCGCCCGCATCGGCGGGGAAGAATTTCTCGCTATCCTGCCCGACGCCGATCTGGCGCAGGTGCGCATCGTTGCCGAACGGCTGCGCTCGGCCGTCGAGACGATGCAGGTGCCTCTGCCCGGCGGCGCGCCGCTTTCGGTGACCCTGTCGCTGGGCGTGGCAATGCTGGAAAATCGCGATGATGCAGGGTCGGAGGTTCTGTACCGCGCCGACCGCGCCCTTTATTCCGCCAAGGACGGCGGACGCAATCGCGTGCAACTGGCGACGCCGGACTGACGACAGCGCCTGTTGCCGGATTATTTGCGGGTCCGCGGTCGCGAGAGATGTTCAGCCAGCGCCACGCGATCCTCGACTGACAGATCAGCGATGACCTTTCCCAGCATGGTGATGCCGCGCCCGGCGATTTCGCCCTGCAGGTCACGCTGCATCCGCATCGCCGTCTCGAAGGCTGCCCGGTCGAATGGCTCGGCGCGCAGGGCGTCGACAACGACAGCTTGCGCCGTTCGCATGCGCGCGCGCCCATCGCCCAGACCGCCGTCGGCGCGCAACGCCATGAACAGCGCACGGCGTGCGTCGCGGTCCAGCCCGCGTGACAGCGCCGCGATTTCAGGCGGGCCACCGAAGCCACGCCGGTCGTCGTGCATGATCGGCTCGCCGGTCAGCATCGCGCCGATCACGGCGGTCGCCACGGCCACGTTCACCGCCAGCGATGCGATCAGCGCCCATTTGATCCACCTTGCGGTCATCCTACGTCCTCCTCGGACCAGACGGTCCCGAAAATCTCGTCCATCAGCGCGGCGTCCGCCGTGTCCACGCCAACATCCGCCGGAACGAATTCCAGAACGACCGTCGGCTGTGCCATACCCAGCCACAACCCCAGCACCGCCGCTGCGGGCACGCCGACCAGTCCGCCAATCCAAGCCCGTACCCGGTCAGCACCCGAGGCCGCCTGCGCAACAGCGGCGGGAACTGCATCCGCCAGGATACGCGCCCTCAACCCGTCGCCCAGCGGCGTCGTGTCGTCCCGCGCGGCGCGCAGCATAAGGTCCAGATCTTTATCGGCCATGGTCATCCCCTTCCGTCTCCCGCAACAGGTCCGCCAGCCGCCGCTTGCCACGTGCTGTCAGGCTTTCCACCGCTTCGACCCCACATCCCAGCATGGCGGCAATATCCGGGTTCGAATACCCTTCGACGTGCCGCAACACGACCGCCTGCCGCTGTCGGTCGGGCAGGGAGGCCAGCGCCGCATCCAGTGCAGACAGGCCTTCGGCCCGGATCATCCCCGCCAGGACCGGCATGGCGTCGTCCGCCGGTTCCCCGGCATCGTCGAGCGGTGCGGTCCGTGCCGACCGGCGTTTGGCGTCCACCGCCAGGTTCGCGGCCACCCGGCCCAGCCAGGTCGACATCTGCGCGGCACCGGCGGCATCCCAGCTGGCCGCGCGCTTCCAGAGTCGCAGGAACGCTTCCTGCACGATATCCTCGGCCAGCGCGCGGTCGCCTGCCGTCATACGCAGCGAGAACGCCATCAGACGCGGGCCCAGCCGGTCGAGCAGGGCCGCCGCAGCCGCCCCGTCGCCCTGACCCGCGCGGGCCAGCAACCCGGCCTCGATCTCGCGTGCATCTTCCATGGCCCCCCCGGCATATGCGGGCGACAGAGCCGCCCGCATGGGTCTCAGTTTTCGTCACGTTCCTTGCGGGGGCCCATGGCGTCCCACTCCTCGGCGCTCAGGCTGCCGTTGTCATCGACATCGGCCCGTCCGAAGAACCGCGCGCCGCGACCATCGCTGTCACCCCGGTCGCCACGTTCATGGCGCTCGCCGCCCCGCGACCCGTGGCGCTCGCCGCCGTGACGCCCGCTACGCTTTGCGCCGTCACGTCCGCCCCGCTTGTCCATACCGGCTTCCATCTCGTCCATGCTGAGCATGCCGTCTGCATCGCTGTCCAGACGTTCGATCATACGCGCGGTGCGGTTTTCGGTACGCGCTTCGGCCATGGCGCTCAGTTCGGTCGCAGACAAAAGACCGTCGCCATCGGTGTCGGCGGACGTGAACCGTGCCGTGCTGCGGTTTTCGCGGAAGGCGGCCATCTCTTCGCGCGTGACGGACCCGTCACCATTCGCGTCGACCTCGGAAAAGGCGGGTTTAGCCGGGGGGGTGCCCTGGGCATTGGCCACCGAGTTCAGCGACAGGCCGGCGGCGATGGCCAGGCCAAGGATTGCGATCTTCTTCATGTCAGTCTCCAACTGCTCGATTTTATGGTATGACGCATCGCCCTCATTGGCGCCGCGTTCCTCCATTCCACGCCGCCGCGCAGGTATTCCGTCGCGCCGGTTCCGAAAAAAGCGACATGGCGCCGCAACGGCATCTGCGGCCTTCCCCCGCGAAGCCCGCGTGATTAGGTGGATGACCAAAGGATCTTTCATGACCGACACACTGCCTTCCAGCATGCCGAACCCGACCCTCGAGCCCCCGCGCGAAATGCCGAAGGCAATGCTGCGGGGCTGGCGACGGCGATGCCCGAACTGTGGGTCCGGGCCCATGTTGCGCGGCTATCTCAAGGTCCGCGATAACTGTCCGGTCTGCGACGAAGCCTTGTATCACCACCGTGCCGACGACGGTCCGCCCTATCTGACGCTGCTGATCGTGGCCCATATCATCGGCCCCGGCATGCTGTGGTTCTTCATTGCCTTCGAACCGGACCCCTATACCTTCATGGCAATCTTCATGGTCGCATCCGTGGCGCTGTCGCTTTGGTTCCTGCCACGGCTCAAGGGCGTCATCGTCGCCGTTCAGTGGGCCGCCCGGATGCACGGCTTTGGCCACGGCGACGCGCGTTCGGACGTCAGGACCTGACCGGCATGCCCCCGCCCGAAATGTCCCTGCGCGACATGCCCGTGCGCGATGCCGCGACGATCGTTCTGTTGCGCCAAGGCGCGGCAGGGCCATCTGTACTGATGGGCCAACGCGGAGCAGGGGCGGCGTTCATGCCGAACAAATACGTCTTTCCCGGTGGCGCGGTCGATGCCGCCGACGCCCGGGTCCCGCTGGCGCGTCCGCTGGACCGTGCGACCCACGCGGCCCTGTCCGTGAAATCCATCACACCGCCGAACATGCTGGCGGTCGCCGCCCTGCGCGAACTGGCCGAGGAAACGGGCCAGATCATCGCGTGCCCCGGCGACGGATGCGATTGGCCCGGCTTTCGCAACCTGTCGCCGGATGCATCCGCCTTGCGTTTCGTCTTCCGGGCGATCACGCCGCCGGGCCGTCCCCGCCGGTTCGACGCCCGGTTCTTTCTGGTCCCTGCCGATGCCCTGCTGACCGATCCGGACGATTTCAGCCAGGCCGAAGACGAGTTGGGCCATCTGCACTGGGTTCCCCTGTCCGAGGCGCGAACCCTCGACATGCCGTTCATCACCGAAGTCGTGCTGGCCGAAATCTCGGCCATCGCCGCCGGGACCGGTGCGACGGGGACGCCGTTTTTCGACAATTCAGGCGCGACGTCAGTGTTTCACCGTCTCTAGTTGCGCCCGTCAGGCTTGCAAAAGGACCAACCCGATCACGCTGACGCCGACCAAGACGATGGCCAGCAACTCGCGACGGCTGAACCGCTCGCCCAGCACGGTCCATGAAATGACCATCGACAGGATCAGTTCGACCTGTCCGACCGCGTTCACATAGGCCGCTGTTTGTAAGGTATAGGCCGTGAACCAGCCCAGCGATCCGGCCATCGATGTGGCCCCGATCAGCGCCGTCGCCCGCCACCGCCTCACGACTGCGATCAGTCCGGCCCTGTCGCGCGCGGCCAGCCAGGCACCCAGCAAGACAGCCTGCACCAGCGTCGCCAATCCCAGAGTGACCGCCGCGCGAAGGACCGGCGCGTCGCTTTCGATCAACAGCGATGCGCCCCGGTATCCCACGGCGGAGATCGAGAAGAACACGCCTGACGCAAGGCCGAGCGCCGAGGCACGGTTGAATACCTGCCACCCGCCCGTCACCGGAACAGACAGGATCAGGACACCGATCAGGCCGACGCCCATGGCCAGAAGATCGGCCCATGTTACCGTCTCGCCCAGCACGATGAATCCGGCGGCGACGGTAAACAGGACGGTGATTTTGGAAAAGGCGATTCCCACGGCAAAGTTGCGCCGGGCGAACAGGGCCACGACGCATATCGTCGCCAGAATCTGCGAGATCGCGCCCGCAACCGCGTAGGGCCAGAAGCCTGTGCCGATCGCAGGCAGTGTTTGTCCGGATACGCCCAGCCAGATTGCCAAGCCGGCGGCGATCACGAAGGGTGCATGGACGAAACGCGCAAAGGTCGCCGCGGCAGGCGTCAGCCCGGACATTGCCAGCCGTTTTTGCAGCAGGAATCGCAAAGCCTGGACCGAGGCGGCGAACAAAGTGGCAACAATCCAAAGCGACATTGTGGCATCTGACACGGGCATCAGCCGCTTCGCCAGACCCAAAATCTGCATAACATTCCCTATGGTAAGGGGACAGAACAGCGCGATGGCCTGAATTGTCGCGCTAGAATGGACGAACTCTGTCGTATTCGTCACAGTCTGGCCTTAAATCCGCTGTAACAAAGTCTTAATCTTACCGGAGTTCTGCCGTAATGCCTCTGCCTGCCCTGCCGGTTTCGTTCCTTTCCCGTCTTAGCGCCGCCGCCGCTCGTCTCAGCGGCTCGGACGCAGCGGACGGGGGCAGGCAGGCTGGGGCATCCGGGCTGGAAACGGCCTGTATGGTCATCGGCCTGGGTGGCATGGCACTGGCCCTTGGGGTGACCGTCGCGCAGGCCACGTTGCCCCCCGTGTTCGAGACCGAGACCGCATTGCGTCAAGCCGTGGCCGAAGCCGGGTTCGACGATGCGATCTGCCCGGACGGCTGGGCGGACGACCACGCCCGCCTTCTGGATCTGTCCGAGGCCGAGGTCACGGCCTGGTATCTGCGCGATGCGCTGACCCTTTCGGATGCCGACGTGATCGCCTCCGTCGGTCTTTACGTGACCCGCGCCAGTGATTTCCGCGAAATCCAGGGCCCGGCCCTGACCCGCAATCAGATTTTGCTGTGCATTGCCGAAAGCCGCCGCCTGACGACGCAGCTTGATCAGTTGGTTCCGCCAGCCTTGCGGACGAACTACGACGACATCTGACTTCGGTCAGGCCGCAACCTTCTGTCCGTCCGCAATTTCCCCTGTTGTCAAATCTTCCCGGTTCATGGACCAAAGGACCGAACCGACTTGTGACAGGCCGATGCCTGCTCTGGTCGGTCGAGATTGTTTAATGTTAAACGATCTCGGATGCGCGGCAGGGAGACTATGATGAGCGACAAGAACCACGACGACGCCCAGGCGGCCCAGCGGCAGGCCGCGCTCGACTATCATCAGTTTCCCAAACCCGGCAAACTCGAAATTCGCGCGACCAAGCCGCTGGCCAATGGGCGCGATCTGGCCCTCGCCTACAGCCCCGGTGTTGCCGACGCCTCCACTGCCATACACCAGAACCCCGACAGCGCACGTGATTATACCGCGCGCGGCAATCTGGTGGCAGTCGTTACCAACGGCACAGCCGTTCTGGGCCTTGGCAACATCGGCGCGCTGGCCTCCAAGCCGGTGATGGAGGGCAAGGCCGTCCTGTTCAAGAAATTCGCGGGCATCGACTGCTTTGATATCGAACTTGACGAAGCCGACCCCGAAAAGCTCGCCGATATCGTCTGCGCGCTGGAACCGACCTTCGGCGCCATCAACCTCGAAGACATCAAGGCTCCGGATTGCTTCATCGTCGAAAGGCTGTGCCGCGAGCGGATGAACATCCCGGTTTTCCACGACGACCAGCACGGCACCGCGATCGTCGTCGGCGCGGCGGCGCTCAACGCGCTCAAACTGACCAACCGGAAATGGGCGGATATCAAGGTCGTCAGCACGGGCGGGGGCGCTGCGGGCATTGCCTGTCTCAACATGTTGCTGACGCTGGGCGTCCGGCGCGAGAACGTGTTTCTATGCGATCTGCACGGGTTGGTCCACGAAGGCCGTGCCGACGACATGACCGAACAGAAAGCCGCCTATGCGCAGCCCGGCGGCCCGCGCCAGTTGGGCGATGTGATCGAAGGTGCGGACCTGTTCCTCGGTCTGTCCGGTCCGGGCATCCTCAAACCCGAGATGGTCGCCCGGATGGCCGCGAAACCCATTATCTTCGCGCTGGCCAATCCGAACCCGGAAATCGCCTATGACCTCGCCAAGTCGACCGCGCCCGACGCGATCATTGCCACCGGTCGCAGCGATCATCCCAATCAGGTCAATAACGTCCTGTGTTTCCCATTTATCTTCCGGGGCGCGCTGGACGTTGGCGCGACCGAAATCAACGAAGACATGAAAGTTGGCTGCGTTGAGGGGATTGCGGCATTGGCCCGCGCCACCACCTCCGCCGAAGCCGCCGCCGCCTATCAAGGCGAGCAGCTGACCTTCGGGTCCGACTATCTGATACCTAAACCCTTTGACCCGCGCCTGATGGGCGTTGTCGCCAGCGCCGTCGCCAAGGCGGCAATGGACTCGGGCGTGGCCACCCGCCCGATCGAGGACCTTGGGGCCTACAAACGCCACCTCGATGCTTCGGTCTTCAAATCCGCCCTTATCATGCGTCCGGTGTTTTCCGCCGCGGCCCAGGTCCAGCGCCGGATCGTCTTCGCCGAGGGCGAGGACGAGAGGGTATTGCGCGCCGCACAGGCAATGATGGAGGAAACCACCGACATTCCGATCCTGATCGGGCGCCCGGACGTGATTGCCACCCGCATCAATCGCGCGGGCCTGACGTTGGAGCCGGGGCGCAACCTTCAGATCGTGAACCCCGAATCCGATCCACGCTATCGCGATTACTGGGAAACCTACCACGCACTGATGGCACGGCGTGGCGTCGCACCCGACATCGCCCGTGCCACGATGCGCACCAATACCACCGCCATCGGGGCCGTCATGGTGCAGCGGGGCGAGGCCGATTCCCTTATCTGCGGCACCTTCGGCCAGTTCCTCTGGCACCTGCGCTACATCGCAGACATTCTGGGGCAGGGGGGGCTGCATCCCATCGGTGCATTGTCGCTGATGATCCTGGAAGACGGGCCGTTGTTCATCGCCGATACGCATGTCCATGCCAATCCGACGCCTGTGCAGATTTCGGAAACCGTGATCGCCGCCGCGCGCCACGTTCGCCGCTTCGGGGTGAAGCCGCGCATCGCGCTTTGTTCCGGGTCACAGTTCGGCAACCTCGAGTCGGCCAGCGGCACCACCATGCGGGCCACGATGGCGATTCTCGACGCGATGAAGCTCGATTTTCAGTACGAGGGCGAAATGAACGTCGATGCCGCCCTCGACGCCGACCTGCGCGCGCGTTTCCTGGCCGATTGCCGGATGGAAGGTGCGGCCAACACCCTCGTCTTCGCCTCGACCGACGCGGCGGGTGCGACCCGCAACATCCTCAAGGCCCGCGCCGGGGGGCTGGAGGTCGGGCCGATCCTGATGGGCATGGGCAACAAGGCGCATATCGTGACGCCCTCGATCACCGCGCGGGGGCTTCTGAACATCAGTGCTCTGGCCGGAACGCCGGTGACGCACTACGGTTAGCATCGGTCGGCCACAGTTCGTCGCGGGCAGGTATCCTGGACGATCTCCACCGTGGAGTGGTCGATCTTGAAGCGCGATTTCAGGACGTCCTTCACCTGCGACTTGACCTTCTGTGCATCCTCGCCCGCACTGACCTCGATCTCCAGCGTGATCATCGGCCGCTCCTGCGTAACGGACCAGGCATGGATGTGATCCACCTTCCGGATGCCCGGCACGTCGTTCATCAGAACCTTGGTGACGTCGCGCCGGTCGATTCCTGCGGGCGCGCCTTCCAGAAGAATATGTCCGCTCTCCCGAACCACGGCCCAGGCCGATCTCAGAATGATCAGCACCACCACCACCGATAGGATCGGGTCAATCGGGGTCCAGCCGGTAAAGATGATGACCAGCGCCGCAACCAGGGCGGCCACCGACCCGAGCAGGTCCCCCGCGACATGCAGGGCGGCGGCGCGGACGTTCAGATTATCGCTCTCACCGCGGGTCAGGACCCAGAACGCCACCAGATTGACGGCAAGCCCGCCAAGCGCCACCCAAAGCATCATTCCGCCCAGAATTTCCTGCGGGTTAGAAATGCGCTTGATGGCTTCGATCGTGATCCAGATCGCGATCGCGAAAAGGGTCAGTCCATTGACCAGCGCTGCGAGGATCGAGAAGCGGTCGAACCCGAAGGTCAGTTTCCAGTCCGCAGGCCGTCTGCCCAGCCGGATCGCGCCCCAGGCCAGCACCAGGGATGCGAAATCCGTCAGCATGTGACCCGCATCCGCGATCAGGGCGAGCGAGCCGGACACGACGCCGCCGATCACTTCGGCGAACATGAAGCTGCCTGTCAGAAGCGCCGCAATGGCGATCTTGAACTCGTTTTTGGGCACATGGCTGTGCCCCGGTGCATCATGATCGTGATTGGCCATTGGCATAGTGGACCTATGGGGATCGGGGGTTGATCGGTTTCAAGAGGGTCGGGCGGCGGAATGCGGCGCGCGACCCTTCACCGGATATGGATGGATTGTGCGCGGGGCAATACCGTTGCCGGACGGGCCCGTCTGAGCTTTCCGGACGAACCCGACTGCGCTTCAGGTCTTCTCGACTTCCGATGACAGCTTCAGCACCCCGTGCCCATCGTCCTGTTCGATATAGAGCGCCGGATCATCCTCCGATCCGTTCCGCGTGACCTCCGACCCCTGCAATGTCCGGGTGATCTTCTTCTCATAGATCGTTTCGACGGTGCCGGTCCCAGTGCCATTGCCCCAGTTCCATTTCACCGTATCGCCGACAGTGTAGTTGGCCATGTCGTGCCTCCCTGCGCGCGTTGCCTACATGAAAACCGGCATCCTGCGGCCCTGGTTCCTATCCATGTCCTGCAAATTTCTAACCTGAACTTTCGATCAAAATCTTGGCGCGACGTGGCCATGAGGCATTGAGCGTGGAGACCTCAAATATCGGAACCCTCAATGCCCTTGCAGGTCGTCCAGAACGCGGGGAAGACTACCGAAGCGCCCATTTCAGCCAATGTTGCAAACGCCACGAATGGTCGGTTCCGCAAGTTTTCCGGCCTCGGCGCTGCGCGGTCTGCTGAGCTTGGGCCCGCTCTCAGGCCTTTTCCAAAATTGGAAATCAGGCCCGTGGGATCATTCTGCCGTCGTGAACTTCGTCTTTTAGCGCGGCCCATTCGAAAATCGGCCGCGCTTGTCGGTTACGGCCTGCCCTCAGGCTGTGATCTTTTGGGCGATCACTCCGCCGGGGTCAGGCGCAGCAGTTTGCCGTCCTCGTAATCCGTCAGGATCAGGATCGCGCCATCATCTGCCTGCATAACGTCGCGCACCCGGCGGTAAAGGTTGATCTGTTCGGACCCGCTTACATTCTCCCCGTCAAAGCTGACGCGCACGAGGGCCTGTACGCTAAGGCCGCCGAGGAATGCGTTTCCCTTCCAGTCCGCAAACATGTCACCATTGTAGAACATCAGCCCCGAGGGCGACACGGCGGGCCGCCAATAGAACAGCGGGCGTTCGAACCGCTCAAGTGCGGTTTCATGGTGGGCGATCGGCTGCCGGTTGTAGTTCTCGCCATTGCTCACTTCGGGCCAACCATAGTTGCCGCTGGGCACGGGCACGTTGAGCTCGTCGCCGTAAAGGGGCCCCATCTCATGGGTGTAGAGCTCCCCTGTCTCGGGCCGGATCGCAGCGCCGAGCGGGTTGCGGTGGCCGAGCGACCAAACCGCATCCAGCGGCGATCCGGCTGTCCAATACGGGTTGTCCTCGGGGATCGAGCCATCATCGTTGATGCGCAGGATCTTGCCAAGGTTGGTTTCGTAAGACTGTGCCGGCTCGAAGCGCTGGCGGTCGCCGGAGGTAATGATGAGTGTGCCGTCGTCACGAAAGACAAGACGGCCGCCGAACTGGCCCAAGCCGACCGAGAAAGGTTCTTGCCGCCAAAGCTCCTTGCCCTCAACCAGCGTGTCTCCGTCCAGGCGTGCGCGCCAGACAACACCGCCTTTGAGCACGCGATCCTCGGTGTTGACGAAGGGCCCCAGCCGCGGGTCGTTGTCGAGCGCCGGTTCCTCGGGCTGGTCTTCGGCGGCCATCACGTAATATAGATAAACGAGGCCATTCTCGGCGAAGTCCGGGTGCAGTGCTACGTCCAGCAGGCCGCCTTGGCCCTGATATTCGATTTCCGGCAGTCCACTGATGGGATCGGACAGGCCGTCCGCCTCGGACCAGCGGCGTAGTGCGCCGACCTTTTCGGTGATCAGTAGCCCGCCCTCGGGTAACGCTTCCATGCCCCATGGGAATTCGAGCGTGGCGAGTTCCTCGATCTGGATAGGTCCCGCGCTCGACAGGACACGGTTTTCATCGCGGCCGGTATGCTGCTGTGCGGTCGCCATCGTTGAGATCAGCGCAAAGGCAAGAGTGGTGGTGGTTCGGATCATGGGACATCTCCTTTTTCCTGTACATGCGCTGGACGGACGGAATGTAAGATGGGCCTGTCTAAGTTCATTTACCGTCTGCATACACGTCGTTTTATTGTGAACTGTGCGGCAAGATCTGTGGGACCGCGTCGTGTAAAACTCGTTTCAACCGAAACATGATGGATAAGAAGCAAACAGGCCAAGGTCCGTTAAAGTTCCGGAAAGGTCGGTTCTCGGAACAAGCACACGCTCAGCGCCGCCACGAACGACCGCTTGTCCCGCATCTCACCAATTCGCATCCGTCGGGGGCGTCCGTTACAGGCTTCACACATGGCCACCCGAGAAACCGCCGCCCTCATCTTCTCAGGGTCGTAAATCGAGGCAATACTCTATGCATGATCCTGGGAATGCGGGGGCGGAGGCAGCCGGTCGCCGCCCCCGCGTTCCGTGATACGCGTATAATACGGAGGTAATACGGGAATAATACATCCGTTACCGCAAGCCGCGCGCTAGCATCTCCGCCCGTGCCACTGTCCTGAGATGCACGGCGTCCGGCCCATCGACCAGTCGAAGCGTGCGAAGATGGGCATATATGCGCGCCAGATCGGTGTCCTGGCTGACCCCCGCCGCGCCATGCATCTGGATCGCCGCATCGCAGACCTCCAGCGCCACGCGGGGTGCCATGATCTTGACCTGCGAGATCAACGGAGCGGCGGCTTTCATGTCGCCCTGATCCATCGCCCAAGCCGCCTTGAGGCAGAGTAACCGCGACGCCTCGATCCCGATCCTGGCTTCGGCGATCCGTTCGGAATTGCCGCCCAAGCTATTGAGATCGCTTCCGAACGCCTGACGTGCCGCGCCACGTTCGACCATCAGTGTCAGGCATTTTTCGGCCATTCCCACAGCCCGCATGCAGTGATGGATACGTCCCGGACCCAGCCTGCCTTGGGCAATCTCGAAGCCACGTCCTTCGCCCAGCAGCATCGCATCCAGCGGCACCCGAACATCATCGTACCGGATGTGCATATGTCCGTGGGGCGCCTCGTCATCGCCAAAGACCTGCATCCCGCGCAAGACGGTGATCTCTTTTTTATCCGTCGGTACAACCACCATCGAATGCGACCTGTGCCGCGGCCCGTCTACCGCAGTGCGGCACATCACGATATGCACCGCGCACCGAGGATCCCCCGCCCCCGTCGCCCACCACTTCTCGCCATTCAGAACCCATTCGTCGCCGTCCCGTTCGCAGCGCAGGGCAATGTTCGACGCATCCGACGATGCCACTTCCGGCTCGGTCATCAGATAGGCAGACCGAATTTCACCTGCCATAAGGCGTTCCAGCCAAAGGCTTTTCATATCTTCGGTGCCGTAGCGCGCAAAGACCTCCATGTTGCCGGTATCGGGCGCATTGCAGTTGAAGACCTCGGGTGCCAGCCAGCTTTGGCCCATCTCCTCGGCGATCCAGGCGTAGTCGACCGTGGTAATCCCCGGCCCACCCGGCAGATGTGTTTGCCACAGGTTCCAAAGCCCCTGTTCGCGCGCTTTTTCTTTCAGAGATTCAAGAATTTCCGTTTGGCGCGGTGTATGCTGCCACCGATCGCCGGTGCCCCCGGTCTCGGCATGAAACGGTGCGTCCAGCGGTGCGATGTCCTCGCGCACCATCGTCGCCACGGCATCGCGCAGCTCCCGCCCGCGCGGTGTCAGTCCAAGGTCCATGGTGTGTTCTCCTCGCCGCCACTCTTGCCAGCGGCGCTGCGGCGCGCAACCCTGCGAATATGGACGGATTGCCTCAGACCCTTGCATCCTATCTGACGGAACGCTTGCCGGGGCATCCCCGTATCACCGGCGCGCGCCGGTTCGGCACAGGTCAGTCGAACCCGACATGGGTGCTATTGACGGATGCGGAACCTCTTGTTCTCCGTGCCAAACCGGCTGGCAAGCTATTACCCAAGGCACATATGATCGATCGCGAATTCCGGGTTATGCGCGCCCTTTCAGGCAGTGCCGTGCCAGTGCCCCGGATGATCCTGCTGGATCAGGAGGCCAACCCGATGGGCCGCGATTTTTATATTATGGAGTGTCTGGAGGGCCGTATTTTCTGGGACCCGACCTTGCCAGAGGTGCCGGAGCGGGGGGCGATCTATGATGCGATGAACGGCGTGCTTGCCGATCTGGCGCGGGTTGATCCCGCCGGGGTCGGCCTGTCGGGCTTCGGTCGCGCCGATGGATATTTCGAACGCCAGACCGCACTCTGGTCCCGGCAATACGCAGCCAGCGTTGCCACGCCCGATCCTCGCATGATCGCCCTTGGCCAATGGTTGGCATCGCAACGAGTCAAACCGGCGCAACCGGCCATCGTGCATGGCGACTTCCGCCTCGACAACATGATCTTCCACCCGTCCGAACCCCGCGTCATCGGTCTTCTGGATTGGGAGCTTTCGACGCTGGGGCACCCGACAGCCGATCTCGCCTATCAGTGCATGCAGTGGCATCTGCCACACGACGGCCCGTTGCGCGGTCTCGGTGGATGCGATCGTGCGGCGTTGGGGCTTCCTTCGGATGCGGAATACGTCGCGCGGTATTGTGACCGCCGGGGGATGGTGGGGGTCGACGACTGGTCAGCGTGGCTTGTTCTGTCCGCCTATCGGCTGGCTGCAATCCTTGCAGGGGTCGGCGCGCGGGCAGCGGCGGGAAATGCCTCGAACCCGGAACAGGGCAGGGCCTATGGCGCGCTGGTGCCCGAGTTGATCGCGCTGGGCGAAAGCTGGACCTGAGGCGCGTGCCTTACCTCAGGCTGGTGTCTGGGTTTCCGGTCAGGTGTCGCATCCGGGACATGACGTCGACGCCCATCTGGTTCATCAACCCAATGGTATCGTTGGGCAACCAGTTCTCGACAATCTTGCCGTCGTCGTCGAGGCGGTAAAAATCCATCACCCGCATTCGCAGCTTCCGCCCGGTTGCCGCGATGCCCATGTAATCCGCGCCGGTATGCGTCAGCGCCACGTCGCCCCCGGTCACCGCAAAGGGACCATCGGACAGTCGCACGAAATGGCCTGCGCCGACACGATCGGGAAAGGCGCGCAGAAAGGGGATCTGATGATGCGCTCGAAACCCAGACAGCCCCCGACTGGCGCCAATATTGCCTGCCGCATAATACATGAAATCCTTGGCCCAAGCTTCCATCGGCATGGAATTCAGGTCGCGCCCGTCGAAGCGGTGCAATGCATCATGCATCGCCAGAACGCGGTCCAGACTGTCGGTGTCATCCGTCGGTAGCATCCGCAGACCTTGCCCCCCCTTCGGTCCAGGCCACAGACCCGCGTGCCCCAGCGGCGCGGCCATCGGCCAGCATCCGGCCTGCATCATCAGGCCCGCGATGTCCCATACCAGCCAGGATTGCCGGATGCGTCCACCCTCGATGTGATGCGCTTCGCCATAAGTCAGGGTGACGACACCATTGGTCGGCGGAATCCCGGCGATGGGCGCGCGGAACGTGCCGACATAGGCACCGGTCGCGGCAACCATTTGCGCGGGCCGTGAGGCGGTCCAGCGCGCGTCGTCGCGGTTCGCGCCCGCCAGAAAGATGTCGTCCCGCCGTTCCAGGTCGGGCAGGGCGTGGCGCAGGTCAGACATCAGCGTGGCATAACCCGCCGCGTCTGACTGACCGAACGGCTGCGAGACGTCCGCAGTCGCATCGGGCGCGATCACATCGGTCTGGCCCCGAGCCAGATCGTTCAGTCGTTGCATGGCATGCAACCGGAAAGCAGCATCGTCAGGTCGCATCGGCCTCTCCTTGCATACGCTTGCAAAATGCTTGCCGCAGAGGCGTGGCGGTGTCTAGGGTAAGAGGGCACTGGCTGCAGATCGGGCATCGAATGGCTGAAATTCAACTGAAACGGGTGACGAAGCGCTGGGGCGATTTTGTCGGAGTTCAGGAGTTTGATCTGGAGATTGCAGATCGCGAGTTCCTCGTGCTGCTGGGGCCTTCGGGGTGCGGCAAGACGACAACGATGCGGATGATCGCGGGGTTGGAGGATCCGACCTCAGGCGACATTCTGATCGACGGCAAGCGCGTCAACGACCTGGACCCGAAGGACCGTGATGTGGCGATGGTGTTCCAGTCCTACGGGCTTTATCCGAACATGAACGTCTGGGAGAATATCCGCTTCCCCCTGAAGGTCCGAAAGGTACCTGAAGCGGAACATGAGGAGCGAGTGAAGCGCGCTTCGGCCATGGTCGAACTGGACGATTTCCTGCATCGCAAACCCGCTGCCCTGTCTGGCGGTCAACGGCAGCGGGTTGCCTTGGCCCGTGCTATCGTACGGACACCCAAGGTGTTCCTGATGGATGAGCCGCTGTCCAATCTGGACGCCAAGCTGCGGGTCTCGACCCGTGCGCAGATCAAGAACCTGAGTCATGAATTGCAGGTCACCACGATCTACGTGACACACGACCAGATCGAAGCGATGACGCTGGCTGACCGCGTTGTCGTGATGAAACAGGGGATCGTGCAGCAGGTCGGGACCCCCACTGACATCTACGACAGCCCGGCGAATACATTTGTTGCCGGGTTCATCGGCAATCCCGCGATGAACCTGATTGATGGCGAGGTGGTTGACGGAACTTTCCATGCGGGGGGTGTGGAAATCCCCGGTGTCGCGGGTGTCAATGGAAGCGTCACGCTGGGCTTCCGTGCCGAGGATGCGCGGGTCGCCGGGGATGGGCAAGGGAACATCCAGGCCCCGGTCTATTCTATGGAATTGCTTGGCGATTCTACGATGGTAACAGTCCGCGCGGGAGGGGCATTGATCGCGGTGAAGGCCGCGAAAGACTACCGAACCGAGATAAAGGCCCCGTTTGGCGCGCATGTGCCAGCTTCGATCTGTCACTTGTTCCACGCCAAATCTGGCGAACGTCTGGTTTGATACGTCGAAAGGGCGGCAGGTATCCGCTTTGTGACGGGAACAGATCAGCTTTCTGGAGATCGCCGCGGCAGCGACCAGATGGATCACACCAGCGTTATTGCAGAAGTCGGCCCACTGAGGAGTCGCATCGTGACTCCATGGCTCTGGACGGGCTGTATGACGGAGTCATTGTCTATTTCAAAAAATGGTGCCCCCACACGGACTCGAACCGCGGACCTACTGATTACAAATCAGTTGCTCTACCAGCTGAGCTATAGGGGCACACAGGCGATCATCTAGCGGCGTCAGCGCGGGCAAGCAAGAGGACAGCAACAAGACCGACTGCTGTGATCACCAGTGCCGCCGGAGCAGCTTGCGAAAGGCGTTCCAGCGAGGCCTGGTCATGGACGCGGGTGGCCAGTGTATCGAAACCGAAAGGGCGCAAAAGCAAAGTGGCCGGCAGCTCCTTCATCGCGTCCACAAACACCAGAAGCAGCGCCATCATCACCGATCCGCGCATCAGCGGCAGGTGAATTCTGCGCAATACACCGCCGGGTCCCTGTCCCAGGGATCGCGCGGCAAGTGGCAAAGACGGGGGGATGCGGCCCAGAGCAGCGTCCGCGGCACCTTGTCCGATCGCGAAGAACCGGACGACATAAGCAAAAATCAGGGCGATTGACGTTCCGGTCAGGATCAGCCCCGGATCCCATCCCGTAACAGCCAGAATACCGTCGGCCACACGATTGTCCAATGCCGCCAGCGGAATAAGAACACCCAAGCCCAATACTGCACCGGGGGCGGCATAGCCGACTGTCGTGACCGGCAGCAACAGGCGTGGCAGGGCGCGACCCGTCATGCGCACTCCATAGGTCATGAACAGTGCCAGGCCGACTGTCAGGATAGCTGCCGTCCCTGCAACCGTCAGCGTGTTGAGCAGGGCACCGGCCAGACCTGGTGCCAGCCAGCCGTTGGCCTGAAACACAGCGTGCCAGCCCATCACCATGACCGGAAACCCGAAACCCAAGCTCAGCGGCAGAACACAGGCGAGCGTCGCCAGCCATGCCTTGGGACCGGTGATCGCCGTCCGCTCAACCGGGCGCTGTGACCGCGCGGCCTGCCAGAACCGGCGACGGGCGCGGGATTTTCGTTCCAGCAAAACCAGCCCGGCGATGACCAGAAGGATAACGCAGGCGATCTGTGCCGCACCACCGGCGTTGCCGCCCTGAAGCCAGACGGTGAAGATGCCGGTCGTCAGCGTTTGCACCCCGAAGAAATCGACGACACCGAAATCATTCACACTCTCCATCATCACGACGGCTACGCCCGCAGCGATCGCAGGCCGGGCCAGCGGCAGGCCGACCGAGGCGAACCGCCGCCATGGGCCAGCGCCCAGAGCGCGCGCGACTTCATAGCCCGCGCCGGATTGTTCGGCGAAGGCTGCGCGGGCCAGCAGAAAGACATACGGATACAGCGACAGACCGATGACGAGGACTGCGAAGGGCAGGGATCGTATTGCAGGAAAAGCATAATCCGCGGCGTTCGTCCAACCGAAGGTGGACCGCAAGGCGACCTGCACCGGCCCGGCATAGTCCAGGAAGTTGACCAGCGCATAAGCCCCTACGTAGGCCGGAATTGCCAGCGGCATCAGCATCGCCCAGGATAGCCAGCGGCGGCCCGGAAACTCGTGCATGGCGACCAACCAGGCAGTGCCGGTTCCGACTACGGCAGCGAAGGCTCCGACCCCGGTCATCAAGATAAGCGTGTTTGCCAGATAGCGAGGCAATACAGTCGCCATCAGGTGCGGCCAGATGTTTTCGGACGGGTTCATGGCCATCCAGATGACTGCAAGGATCGGGACCAGCACCAGACCCGCGATTGCCAAGGCCCCGGCAGACCAGAGGTCGGGCCAGCGCAAGAGACGAGCCTGAGCGTTTCCGTCGGACATGACAACTGCGCTAGATCATTGCCGTTTGCCTGTCCAGCGCCCGAACGATAACGTGCTTTAAAAGACCTGAAGGGAATTGGGCCGTTGGACATCGCCATTCATCTCGGAGCGCATTGCACCGACGAGGATTTGATCCTCAAGACCCTGTCAGACAATCAGGAACTCATGCAGAAGCATTCGGTCGCCATTCCGCCTGCGGGCAAGGCCCGTCCGGCGATCCGCAAAGCGTTGCAGAGCGGCGGCAATCTGGTGCCGGGTATGGGCAATCCGCTGATCGCGGACCTGCTGGGCAAGGTAACAGCGGATCGTCTGGTGCTGAGCTACGAAGGGTTTCTGGGCGTCTATGCCAAGGTGTTGTCCGGGGCATCGATCTACGAGGGGGCCGGAAAACGGGCTCAGATGCTGCGCGATCTGTTTCCGGGTCATACGGTCGAGTTCTTTCTGGGCATCCGGAACCCCGCCACGTTCATTCCCGCAATCTTCGAGGCCTCATCCATAGAGGATTTCAAGAGCTTCATCGCGGGCCACGATCTGTCGCAGGTCACGTGGTCCGAACCCGTCGCTGCTCTGCGCGCAGCCTGCCCCGACGTGCCACTGACAATCTGGTGTAACGAGGATCTGCCTTTGATCTGGCCCGATGTCCTGCGCATCATTTCCGGTGTCGAGGCAGAGATGACGGGAGAGGATGCAATCTTGCGTCAGATCATGACACCGGGCGGGTTTACGCGGCTCAAGGGATATCTGCGCGACAATCCAGCCAAGGGCCTTCCGACGTGGCGCAAGGTCGTAACGGCGTTCCTGGGAAAATATGCCGACGAGGCCGCCGTCGCGCCCGACATTGACCTGCCTGGATGGACCGACGGGATGATCGCGGGTCTGTCGGACCTTTATGAAGCGGACATCGCCCGGCTGAAGGCGATGGGCGACGTCACATTCATCGCCCCCTGATCGCAGGCGCGACCGCGTGGTCAGTTCATGCCCAACGCTTCCTTGTACATGTCCAGAATCGCCTCTTCCTCGGCGATGTCATCGGCTTCGCGTTTACGCAGGGCGATGACCTTGCGCATCACCTTGGTGTCGTAGCCACGCCCCTTGGCTTCGGCCATGACTTCTTTCACCTGCTCGGCGATGTCCTTTTTTTCCTGTTCCAACCGCTCGATCCGCTCGATGAACTGACGCAGCTCGTCGGCGGTAACGCGATAGGTATCCGCAGGACCACTGTCGGCCCCTTCTGCGATGACGTGTAGATCTGCCATTTTTCCCTGCTCCTCTTGTCGGGGTCTGGCGCCTTCGCTACCGCCGGGGCGAAGGTGATGCAATCGGGAGGATGGAACATGGCCGCAATGATCTGGATCGGCGCACTGCTGGCGGGCCTGGGCGTACTGGCTTTGCTGTATTGTATCGTCGTGGCCGTCCGCGCCAGGCGTCAGGGGCTTGAAGGGACTGCGATGGAAGCGAAACTGCGCCGCCTTGTCGCACTGAATCTAGGGGCGCTGGCGTTATCAGGCCTGGGACTGATGGTTCTGATTGTGGGAATCGTATTGGGTTGATGCCGGTCAGGGCGCAGGCGGCACCTTCTCGCCCCTGTCGAACGCTTCCCATCCCTCGTCGTTGAAAACATCCCGACCCAATTGCGCCAGAACATGCGGGAAATCGACCATTACCCAATTGTCGACAATCTTGCCGTCGACCACCTTCCAGAAATCCATGTATCGGATCGTGACGCGCTTGCCCGTTGCGGCAATGCCCATGAATGGCCCGTGATGCGTCGCCTCCTGTCGCCCGAAAGCGGCGGCCCATTCGCCCATATAGAGACGCGCCTCATCGATGCAGACCTTGTCGCCAAAGGCCGCCTGAAATGGCTTCTGCCAGTTGTCCTGAAATTCACGCAGCCCGGTCTTGTTTCCGCAGCCCTGATTGCCGTGCCAGCCAAAGCCTTCGGAAAAGAACTCTCCGATGTCGGCGATCCTGTGGTCGTTCAAGCCGTCCACCATACCTTCGATCACCGCGCGGGTGGATTCGGTTCTGGACAAATCCGTGTCGCGGGACAAAAGGGCCTGTTGTGGACGGGCACCTGTCATTTTTGGACTCCTTCGATTGATGCCGAGCGTGAGGGCTCGGGGTTTGACGGATGAATCAGTCGACTTGCGGGCGCAGCTCAACGCGTTCCGTGCCGGGGCGCAACAGGGCAACCCCCATTTGAACCTGACGTGCAAAGCGCGTGAAGCGCTGACGTCGGCTGCTGTTCTGGGGGCGTTCCGCGCTGGAAATCGCGCTGTTGATGGGGATCGGCGGGGCAAGGCCGTAATGCGCGGCCATATCTATCTGGATGGCTTGCGCAGGGGCTGCCTGCCAGCGGAGAAGACCCGGTGTTTCGACCAGGACAGCATCGGCAAGTGCTGCGACCTGGCTGGATCGGTCAATCAGTTTGCGCGCACCTTCAGGCCAAAGCAGGTAGGCGGCCGCGCCGGTTCGATCTAGCCAAAGTCGCCGCACGGTTGGCAATTGCGGATGCGGGGCGCCCAGCAGTTTCATGCGACCGCGCGTTTCAAGACTAAGGTGTTCTAAGCCGGGCAGCCGTTCCGCCTGCAAAAGCAGCGGCACCGCATTAGGCATGAGCCAAGCGTCATCTTCGAGTACAAGGGTGGGTACACCCAATGCGATCACCCGATGCCATGCCGAACGGTGCGACAGGAGCGCGGCTTTTTCTGACTCACGCAATGGCCTTTGCCAGCGGTCCCAGTTCATTTCCCCGGCAAGTCCTGGCAACTGGGACACAGATACAGCTGGCACGATCTCCAATTCCAGCCGCAGGCTTTCCGCCTGAGCGGTTTGAAAAGCCAAACGCTTCGTTTCATGTGCAAGGTTTATGACCAGAGCGCGCATCGGCTTAGTGGCCGAAATCTCCGGAGAAGACGCGCAGATACGCATCGACCACGGCATCTTTACTGAAATATTGCTCCAGCCGTTCGCGCGCGGCTGCCACATAGGATGCAGCGAGGGCCTTATCATCGCGAATACGGGCCAAACCTGCGGCTATCGCGTTGTGATCGTCAATCTCGGTCATAATTCCATCAATACCGTCGCGCATGAACCATTCCGGGCCTTCGGATCGGCTGGAGACGGTTGGCACTCCGGCTTGCCATGCTTCCAGCAGTGTATTTCCAAGGGGTTCGTGGCGGGAGGGCATGACGAAGGCATCGGCTGCTGCGATGGCGTGAATGGGTTCAGCTACCCAGCCTGAAAAACGTACGCGGTCGGAAATGCCAAGTTCATGTGTCAGGGCTTCCAAAGCGCCGCGTTCTTGTCCGTCGCCCAGCAACCACAGGTAAGCTCCGGGCAGTTGGGCCACTGCGCGGATCAGCACGTCAAAGCCCTTGCGATGTACAAAGCGACCGCTGGCAGCCACCACGAAGGCATCTTCCGGGGTATCAAGGCTGGCGCGATCAATCGGTACAGGGGCAATCTGGCGTGGAAAATTCGAAATCGTCAGCATCGGTCTGGTCCAGCCAAGATCGCGGCAGCGTGTGCCGATACCAGGAACATTGCCGACAAGCGTATCGCATTTTCCGAAATGCTTGAGACTTTTAGGGAAATCACCCATTCGGGCGAGTTTCACCACACCGGGCCATCTGTGCAAAAGCCGACCCGCGCGTGGCATCCATGCCATCACGGCATTCGGTTTCCAACGCTTCACCATGCGGTCCACCTGGACATGCGCAACCAGGGCCATTGGCGACAAACGACCGAAATTATTGTGGATCACCGGGCCCAGGGCCGCGACGTCCGCATCCCACGTCCGACCGGGCCGGATGACAAAACGCTGCTCCACACCACGGGCAGCAAAGGCCTGGGCAAGGTTCACGAAGAACCGCTCTGCCCCGCCTTCTTTGCCGAAGTGAATATGAAGGACACGTTCTACTGTCATGCATCCCAGCCTTCGCGGCGGCGGTGGCGCGCCAGGGCCCGGCGATAGTCCAGCGCATAGAGAACCTGGTGCAGGAACTGCCTGAAACCGCTGCGCCGTGCGCTGCGTCGCGCGCCGCCAACAGTGCCAGTTGCGGCTTGCTGATCACCGAGCACTACGGGCGAAGGCAGGACAAGGGCGACCCGCAACCCGGTTTCCCAGACAAACTTCTGGTCCTCGTCCACAGGGCGAAAAAACGGCGGAACCCGCGCCACCAGCCGCGCGGCAGCGTCTTTTGTCAGTGCATAGCCAATCAGGCAGGTCGGCACCCGGTAGGGAATGCCGATCTGTACGCCATCCAGCAGTGCACGTGACGCACCGAGGGAAACCTGATCGTCCAGCGTGAAGAGCTTGACCATATCCCAATCACCCACGGTATCCGCGCTCAGGGCCGCCATTACGTTTGCAAGCTGGGACGTTGCAGCGAAATCGTCTTCGAAAATGAAGCCGCCTGCCGCGTCGCCTTCAGCTATGCGCTGCCATGCCGCAATATGCGAGAGATAACAGCCGATTTCAGCGGGAACGAGCGGGTAGCGGCCATCCTTCGCGTTGCGCGAGGTATCATATACGCGGGCGATCTCATCTTCTGGCAACGCCCAACCGTTAACCCCATCGACACGCTCAAACGAAATGCCCTGCGCGCCAAGTATTTCGTTCACTGCATCAAGACGAGCCGTGTTGTCTGCCAGGTTGATGACGTAGACTGGCCACATATTATTGCACACGGCTCAGTCGAACGTTTTTGCGTATGCGCCCGGCATCGACAAAACCCCTTGCGCAGACATCATCGATCATCGCTCGCGTGGCCTCTTCGCCGACGATGTGGGGATGCAACTCGACGATGATTTCGCGCAAGCCGGATAGATCAGCCGCACGTAGCAGGTCTATCTCGGCACCTTCTACGTCCATCACCAGCACAGTCGCACATTCATCCGCAAGGATTTGATCAATTGGATCGCTTTCTACTGTTATTTTTTCCGCTTCCAACCCCCGGTCATAGATTGAGGATGAGACAACATTTTCATTCTGATAAAAGCTAATTGGCAACCCATCAACCGTGACCGCGCGCAATCGCAAGCGTGGGGTCATGCTATTTAGAGAGAAATTCCTCTGAATTATAGGCTCAAGTGCGGAATTCGCCTCAAATGAGGTTACATTGCCCGCACCCGCCAAATGATTGCACAAAAGGCTGACGACACCAACGCCAGTCCCGACTTCAACAACCTTGTCGCCAGGGCGCAAGGCCGCACGCACCAACACGCGTTCCGGCGCCTCATAGCTGCCTTTAATGATGGCTCTGGAAACAGAGCGATGCACCAGGGCCGGGTCACAGACAAGTCGCAGCCCATCAAGTTTTGTCACCTTGCGCCCTATCATCCGATGCCAAAGCAAGCGCAAGTTGCAAAAAGGCGGCTTCGGGGCGGTAAGCACGTCAGCCATCATTTCATCCCACTCATGAACCAGCCGGGCGATGTTCCGCAGATGTTATCCCCACGGCGACCTGAAAGTCGTATCGCTACGCAGCAGCAATTTGGCGGCCAAGATGTCGATTGGCACCGCGATATGCAACCGAAACCGTGGAAAGGGTCCATACAAGCCGGGTAAGACTGACACAGTGGAGCGGAACCCCCCAGGCCAGTGGCACAAGCTGCAGGACCGAAAAGCCGGTCCGGCGGAAGGTCTCGCGCCACCACCTGGGTGAGGCGTGGGGATAATCATCAGGGTGGCTGCGGATGTGGAATATTACCAGTGTACCGCAGGCCTGCTCAGGCCAAAAACCGGCCTGTCAGTCATCATACCACCTGAATGATCAGGCGTTTGGATGCCCGAGTTGCGTTCGATAAAGGCGGATCAACGCATCCGCTTCGGTTCGGATATCAAAGTGTCGTTCGACATGCGTGCGGGCCGCGTTTTGAAACGCATGAAGGCGGGTCGGGTCGGAAAGCAGCCCCGCCGTCGCCTGCTCAAGCTGCGACGCCGATCCTGGCTCAACAACAAAACCTGTTTTGCCCTCCACCACCAGTTCGCTGAACGCACCGACGTCTGAGGCGACTACGGGTACGCCGCAGGCCATCGCCTCGATCGGGGTCAGGCCAAATCCTTCCCAGCGTTGCGGGGCAATGTATACGTCCAGCGCCCGGTACCAATCCGCCATCTCCCAGACCGGCACTTCATCGCGAAACAGGATGCGATCTTCCAGTCCTGCCGCACGCACGCGCTCAATCAGCCCGGCGAGAAAAGCTTCATCCTTTGGCACGGCACGGCCAACCGCGACCGCCCGCAAGGACGGGATTCGGTTGCATAGCGCGATTGCAGCTTCGACAAAAAGGTCCGTGCCCTTTTGTGCCCGGATGCGACCGTAGCAGCCGATCAGCAGGCCATCGGGGGGCAGGCGCAGCGCTTCGCGGACAGCTCTGCGGTCCTCCGGCGGCGAAAAGGTAGCGTTGTCGATACCATGGTAGATCACCTGTGAGGGGCGTTCGAGATATGCGGCCGTTTTTTCGGACGTGGAGACGACCGCGTCCATCTGGCGAATGAGCCAGCGGGTGAGCCCGGTATGGTTTCGCTGGGATGCGGAAGTGAAGATCAACTTGAGCCGCTTGCGCAGCAAATGGCGCAGGGCCAGGCCGGCAATCATCTCAACATTGCGCCGGGCATGCCAGATGCGCTGTCCAGATGGGCCCTGGCGCGACATGGTGAGCAATGCGAAGGCCGGAACCTGCGGAATTTCGGGCGGCATCGCAGGGGCGACAACGGCGACACGCATCACGCGGGCCTGAAGCGGGATGAGCCGAACAATTGTCGCCGTGACGCCGGAAAGGCGGCGTTTGAAATTAGGGACGAGTACGTCAATCTCATTCACGCAAAGGGTCGATGTCTGCGCCATTGGGTTCACTCCTGCCTGATCTTGTGCGCCGATCGCCGCGAGAGCGGCCCCCGTATGGCTTGGCCTGCTTGTGGCCCGGGGTCGCCTTCACCGGAGCCAAGCGGAAGCCATATTAAATGGAGTGGAAATCTGCAAATGTTCTGATTCAGATGCCACTGAAGAGGTAACTTATTTACCCTCTTGCTCTGCGCCGACATTGACGAATGTGCTCCAGTTGAGCGTGGCATCTCGCTCCACGAAACCCCCTTAGTGTCGGTTTGTCTTACTGATTTATCCTGCGCCAAAGCTGCGGGCGATGCCATGCGTGATGGAATTCTTTGAAAGACACCGCACGAATCCGAATATTCGCCATATGTCGGTCAAGCGCGCAGCAAGGGGCCGACGCGTGGGCTCAAGCCACCTGAAATGCACTGCCATTGCTGTCTCACTGACGCTTTAGCCCGGTTCAGAGCGAGGTCGTTGACTCGAATTTCAGATTGGTCCACTGTCCAGACCAGTAGTCCAAACGACGCCGGTGTCCGGTGTCGCGCCAGCCTGGGGAGGAGGGAGCATGGACGTACGTACCCTTCTGTCGAAGGATGGGCCCGGACTGGGACGCGTCCCGCGCCAGTCGATGAAGGACACTATTGCCGACAAGCTGGCCACGCTCATCGCCACCAATGTGCTATCGGTGGGCGATGCCCTCCCGGCAGAGCGTGAACTGGCTGCGGCCTTGGGTGTCAGTCGCGAGACCATAAGGGGGGCGCTGCTGATCCTGTCCACGCGCGGTGTGCTTTCGGTCGTGCAGGGCGCACGGACAGTCGTGATCTCCGACGACCTGGGCGACATGGCACTGGCGGGGGTGCCGGCGAGGGCGACGGGTTGGGTGTTGGGGGATGTGCACGATGCGCGCCTGCTGATCGAGGCGCGGGTTGCGCGAATGGCGGCGGAGCGTATCGACACGCCGACCCTGACCCGATTGCACAACCAGATCGATGTTCAGGAAGCCACGATCGATGACCCTGTGCGGTATCTGATCTCGGACCGGGAATTCCATCTCGGCATCTATCGCGCGTGTGGCAACGCGGTTTTCTCGGACATTGCCGCTACACTTTATTCGCATCTGCTTGATCACCGCCGCCGCGTCGTCTCGAAGCCCGGTGCCATCGGCAACAGTATCGCAGACCATCGCGCCATCCTGGCCGCGCTGGAGGCCCGCGATGGCGATGCGGCCGTCGCGGCCTTTCAGGTCCATGAAAACCGTATCTACGAAACGACTCGTCAGATCCTTGTCGATGCAGGACCGGCGACAACTGAAGCAACCGGAGGAGGACCCCGAAAATGATCAATCGCAGAACATTCACGCAGATGGCCACGGCCACGCTGACTGTCGCAACTTTGGGACTGGCTGCGCCCGCCGCCGCACAGGGCAAGGGAGAGCTGGTCTATATGACGCCCGGCCTTGACCTTGCCTTCTGGCGATATGTTTCGGAAGGCGTGAAAAGCGTTGCAGAGGAGAATGGCTACGGCTTTTCAGCGCTCGACAGCACCAATGATCCGCAGACCCAGTTGCAGAACGCGCAGGACGCCATCGCGCGTGGCGTGGCGGGCATCGTGCTGTCGCCGACCGATAGTTCCACCGCCCCGGCGGTGCTGACGCTGGCGCAGAACGCCGGAATTCCTGTGGTGATTGCCGATATCGGCACCGACTCGGGCGAGTTCGTTTCGGTCATCGGGTCAAACAATTACGAAGGCGCGAACGGCGTCGGCGCAGCATTGGCCGCAGCGATGCAGGAGGAGGGCAAGGCTGACGGTACTATCGGCATCGTCGGCATCAGCCAGGCACGGCTAAACGGTCAGGCCAGGACCAAGGGCTTCAAGGACGCGGTGAACGAGGCGGGCATCACCGGTGAAGCGGGATTGCAGCAGATGCAGGCCTATACCGCGGATGAGACCTTCAAGTTCACTCAGGATATGATCACAGCGAACCCAGGCATGACCGGCATGTTCGTGCAGACCGACGGGCCGACGCTGGGCGCGCTGCGCGCGATCAAGGCGGCGCGGATGGACGGCGACATTCTGGTCGGAGCGTTCGACGGTATCCCGGAGTTCGTGCCCCTGCTGCAATCGGGCGAGTTGGTCGTGTCGGGAATGCAGCAGCCCTACTTGATGGGTGTGCGGTCCGCTGAGGCAATGGTGGAGCATCTGTCCGGTGGCACCCCCGAGAAGGAGATCACCGTGCCGATCCTGATCGTGACCAAGGACAACATCGAGGAGATGTTGCCCACGATCAAGGAGACGGTCTTCGCAAACGAAATGGAATGATCCGCTGACATCCGGCCGGGGCGGCGCGTTCGCCCCGGTCCATTGCCGATTCGGAATCTGATGCTTCAATCCAATGCCCAGACCCGCGCCGAAGCGCTGTTGACCGCCCGCCGCGTCTCCAAGGCGTTCGGTCGAACACAGGCGCTGAGCGATGCGGCGCTGACCCTGCGTCCCGGTGAGGTGGTGGGTCTGCTGGGTGCCAACGGCGCGGGCAAATCGACCCTGTCGCGGATCATCTCGGGCCATATCCAGCCATCGGGCGGCGAGGTTCGCTTTGCCGGGGAACCGCTGACATTGACGTCGGCGCGCGAAGCATTGCGCCGAGGTATCGCGCTTGTGGCGCAGGAGACGTCACTGGCACCCGATCTGACGGTTCTGGAAAACATATTCCTGCCCGATCTGGCGACGCCGGGACGTCTGTCTTTCGCCCGCATGCGGTCCAAGGCGACCGACCTGCTTTGGATGCTGGGCCACGAGCATGTCCTTCCGCTCGACGCCGAAGTCCGCGGACTGTCGGCGGCGCAGCGTCAACTGGTTGAGATTGCCAAGGCGCTGGCGCTGGACGCGCGGCTGGTGATCTTCGATGAGCCAACAGCATCCCTGTCCGCGACTGAGGTAGATCGGTTGTTCGACATCATGGCACGGTTGCGCGACGGTGGCCGGGCGCTGGCCTTCGTGTCGCATCGGCTGGAGGAGGTCTTTGCGATCTGCGACCGCGTTACAGTCCTGCGTGAAGGGCATTGCGTCGCCGAGGATATCGCCACGTCGACCCTGACTCAGGGCGACATCATCCAGCATATGGTTGGCCGTGACATCGGCGCGATCTATT
The DNA here is from genome assembly GCF_056857695.1 of Jannaschia sp. L-14R. NCBI lineage: Bacteria > Pseudomonadati > Pseudomonadota > Alphaproteobacteria > Rhodobacterales > Roseobacteraceae > Jannaschia > Jannaschia sp. L-14R. Next base: position 343,714 of record NZ_JBSXNP010000009.1, on the reverse strand, counting down.
CGGCGCGCACGCCGACTGAAAATCTCGGCGAGACTGTGTTCGAGGTGCGCGGATTGCGTGCGATGCCCTGGGTCCGCGAGGTATCGTTTTCAGTCCGCAAGGGCGAAATTCTCGGTCTGGGCGGGCTGGTCGGGGCCGGGCGGTCCGAGGCGGTCGAGGCGATCTGGGGCCTGCGCGTCCGTCAGGCGGGCGAAATCCTTGTGCGCGGCCAGACAGTGCCGCTGCGCCGCCCCGCCGACGCGGTGCGGGCGGGGATCGGGTTCGTCGCCGAAGACCGCCGGGCCCAGAACATCGTCCCCGACATGAGTGTGCGGGAGAACCTGATGCTGGCGCAGATGGGGCAGCATCGCGGCTTCGGACGCGGCTTCGGCAAGCGCGCCGACCGGGTGGCCGATCTGCTCCGCGACCTTGGCCTGCCCGCCGACCGGCTGGATCAGAGCCTTCTGAATTTTTCGGGTGGAATGCAGCAGAAGATCATCATCGCCCGCTGGCTTCTGACCGAACCGGAAATCCTGATCTTGGACGAACCGACCAAGGGGGTGGATATCGGCACCCGGTCACAGGTCTACCGGATGTTACAGGACGCGGCCGACGCCGGTCTGGCGGTGATCGTGATCTCGTCGGATTTCGAGGAATTGCTGGGCATCTGCGAACGGATCATCGTCGTCAGCGATGGTATCACCATCGCCGATCTGCCCGCCGACCGCCTGACCGAGGAAAAGCTGACACTGCTCGCCGCGCCGCGCACCTCGACTGCACGCAATCAGGCGCTTCTGCGCGAACTGGCGCGGGAACACGGCGGCGATGCTTTCTGGACGCTGCTGGACGGTGACGGCATCATCTGTCTGGCGCAGGCCGGAGCGGAGCTGGCAGGCCTGGTCCCCGGACAGGCGGCGGAGGCGCAGAAGACGCATATTCCCGCAGCCCTGACAGCGCGCGACGGAGTCTTTGTGACCGAGGCCGACGGCCAGCGACAAACCCTTCTGGTGCAGATGACCGACCGACGCGGACACGATTTGGGTTGGATCGGGCTAACGTTGCCGGGGGACGTGCCGCCGCCACCGCCGGATGGAATCCGTGGCCGCGTCCGTGCCCTGACCCGTGGCCCAGAAGAGGAGACTGCATGACTGACACCATCCCGACGCCGCGCCGTCCCAACCCGTTGGGCGGGATTGTCCGCAGTCTGGAATTCCGGATGCTGGGGCTGGCCCTGTTGCTGGCGATCATTCTGTCGCTCTCGTCACCGTACTTTCTGACGGAACGGAACATCTTCAACATTTTGGATCAGTCTGTCGTCATCGGGATCGTTGCGGTAGGCATGACGTTTGTCATCCTGACCGGGGGCATCGACCTGTCGGTGGGCGCGGTGTTCGGCTTGACGGGCATCGTATTGGCGCTGGCACTGAAGGCGATGCCGATCGTTCTGGCGGTGCCGGTTGCGGTCGCGGCGGGGGCGGGGATCGGGTTGTTCTCCGGCGTGTTGATCGCGGTATTCGGGCTGGCACCCTTCGTTGTCACGCTGGGGATCATGGCGATCGGGCGCAGCCTGTCTTTCATCCTGTCGGGGCAGAGGTCGATATCGGGTCTGCCACCCGATCTGGACGCAATCGTCTATTCCACGTTCCTTGGCATCCCGGCGAACGTTCTGTTCCTGCTGGCGCTCTATCTCGCAGCCTGGGGTTATCTGACCTACACCAAGGGCGGACGCACCATTTATGCCATCGGATCGAACGTCGAGGCAGCGCGCGCGGCAGGCCTGTCGACGCTGGTCTATTCGATCCTGCCCTACGTGGTGTCCGGTGCGCTGGCGTCGGTGGCCGTGACGTTCAGTCTGGCACAGGTGATGTCCGCCGATCCGCTCGCGGGTAACGGGCTGGAACTGGATGCCATCGCCGCCGTCGTGATCGGCGGGGCGAGTCTATATGGCGGGCGCGGGTCGATCATCGGAACGCTGCTTGGAGTGCTGATCATGGTGATGATCCGCAACGGTTTGAACCTGATGGGGGTGTCGCCATTCTGGCAGGGTACAGCCATCGGGTCGATCATAATCATCGCACTTTTGGCCGAACGGCTGATCAACATGCGGTCGGCACGGGGGTAGGGGGATGACGGACAATCCATCGCGGGCCATTGCGCTCTATGGAACCGAGGAAGCAATTAAGCCGCCGCGCGTGCTACGCGCAGGAAAGCTCTCGGCGGAGCTGGAGGCCGGCAACCTGCGCTATATTCGCTGGGACGGAGAAGAAGTGCTGCGTGCCGTATCCTTCATCGTGCGCGACAAGGATTGGGGCACCTACAATCCCGAGATTTCCGGGCTGAAAGTGACGGAAGAGGCGGATCGCTTCGTCGTGACGCTGCATGCCGTCGCGGGCGACGCCGATCAGGCCTTTGCCTATGACGCGCGGATCGAAGGGCGGGCGGACGGCACGCTGACCTTCCACGGACGGGGCGGTACGGACAGCGGGTTCCTGACCAATCGCACCGGCTTCGTCATCCTTCACCCGATCGATGGCATCGCCGGTGCGCCGGTGACGGTCACCCATACCGACGGCATGACGGTCGAAACGGTTTTTCCCGAGATCATCGACCCGGTGCAGCCGATGATGGGCCTGCGCGCGCTGGCTCACACCACACCCGGCGGCCTGCATGTCGACACCCTGATGGAGGGCGACACCTATGAGATGGAGGATCAGCGGAACTGGACCGATGCCTCCTACAAGACATATGTGCGACCGCTGGCGCTACCGTGGCCATATCGGATCGAGCCGGGCGAAATCATCGACCAGACAATCACGGTGACCGTCTCCGGTGCGACAGCGGCGGTGGATGCCAGTGGTGTGCTGATCCTGACTCCTGGCGCGATTGCCGGGCGCATGCCGCCGCTGGGGCTGGGCCTTCGGCCCGAGAATGCCGAGACAACAATGAATGCCGCCGATGCGGTCCGCGATCTGGGGCCCGCTTATCTGGTTTTGCACCACGACCCGCGCGCCGGGCACGACCGCGCCATGCTGGAACGCCAGCTTGAGGCAGCAACTGCAATCGGCGCGGAGCCGTGGCTGGAAGCCGTAATAACGTCTACGGATGATGCTGGGGCTGTGGCCGAGGTGAGCGCCCTAGGTGCGCTTGCAAAGGCCGTGAACCGTCCATTCGGGACGATACTGCTGTCGCCTGCGCCCGATCTGAAATGCACGTTGCCGGGATCGGTCTGGCCGCCCGCGCCCGATGCGGCAACGCTCTACGCCGCCGCCCGCACGGCATTTCCGGGCGTTCGTATCGGCGGAGGTATGTTCAGCTATTTCACCGAACTCAACCGAAAGCGGCCACCGCTGGACGAGCTGGATCTGATCGGTTTCACCACGTCTCCGATGGTGCACGCGGGCGATGATCGGTCGGTGATGGAAACGCGCGAGGCGCATCCGGCCATTGTCGCATCGGTCAACGCCATTTCCGCGGACACACCATGGGCGGTCGGGCCGTCGGCCATCGGTGTGCGGGACAATCCCTATGGCGCATCGGCAAAGGATAATCCGAACAATATCCGCCAGGCGATGAACCGCAACGATCCGCGCCAGCGTGGCCTGCTGGGGGCGGCCTGGGCGTTGGGATATATCGCCGATTTTGCGCGGGGGGGCGCGGCAGGCATCGCTTTGGGCGCACCGACCGGCCCGTTCGGCGTGTTGTCGTCGCCGACCGACGATCCGGAACCGTGGTACGATGGCGACGGCGGGCTTTACCCGGTATTTCACGTTCTGCGCGGGTTGGCCCACCAGCGGGAAGTGCCGATCCTGTCGCTGAACCTGCGCCCCGCCGATCCGGTGACGGGACTGGCCTTGCGCGTTTCCGATGCGACTGAAATCTGGCTCGCCAATGCCGGGGCGGACCCCACGACGGTGACGATCGCGGGGCAGGGACGCTTAACAGTCGCCGTCTTGGATGCCGGCAGTTTCGCGGAGGCAGCCCGCGCGCGCGATCACATGGACAATCTGACGAAACATGAGGGCCCAATCACGCTCGACGGCTTTGCCGTGGTGCGGATTCGGGTGGAGGACTGATATGCACCTGTTGATAATCGGAGCGGCTGGGATGATCGGTCACAAGCTGGCAGAAAAAGTCGCGGTGACGGGAATGATCGGGGATCGGAAGGTCGACGTACTGACCCTGGCAGACGTGATCGAACCCGAAGCGGCGACCGACTTCGACGGTGAGCGTCGGGCAATGGCCGTGGATCTGTCCCAGGATGGTACGGCAGGGCGCCTGATCGCGGACCAGCCCGATGTAGTGGTCCATCTTGCCGCCATCGTTTCGGGCGAGGCGGAAGCGGATTTCGACAAGGGCTACCGCATCAACCTCGACGGTACGCGGATGTTGTTCGACGCCATCCGGCTGACTCAAGGCTATGTCCCGCGCGTCGTCTACGCCTCGTCGCTGGCGGTCTTCGGGGCGCCGTTTCCGGACCGTATCCCCGATGACTTCCACCTGACGCCGCTGACCAGTTACGGCACCCAAAAGGCGATAGGCGAGTTGCTGCTGGACGATTATTCGCGGCGCGGTTTTCTCGACGGAGTCGGCATCCGCTTTCCGACGATCTGCATCCGACCGGGCAAGCCGAACAAGGCGGCCTCCGGTTTCTTTTCGGAAATCCTGCGCGAGCCGCTGAACGGACAGGACGCAGTGCTGCCTGTCCCGGACGACGTCCGCCATTGGCACGCCAGCCCGCGTGCCGCCGTGGGCTTCATCGAACACGCTGCCAGCATGGATACGGCGCGTCTGGGTCATGCGCGCAACCTGACGATGCCGGGTGTATCAGCCACCGTAGGCGACCAGATCGCGGCGCTGCGCGCGGTCGCGGGTGACGGGGCCGTCGCCCACATCCGACGTCAGCCCGACGAGACAATCGCCCGAATCGTCGCCGGATGGCCACGTGACCTCGACACTGCCCGTGCCCGCGACATGGGCTTCAAGGCTGAAACCTCGTTCCGCGAAATCATCCAGATTTACGTGGACGACGAATTGGGCGGCGTCCTGCCGTCCGAACCTGCATCGCCCCGATAGTGAATGGTGCGTATGCTTCATACCAAGGGAGGAACTTCAACATGACCAGACATAGTTTGGCGGCCGCCACGGCCATCGGCCTTGTGCTATCCGCGGGAGGCGTTGCGGCGCAGACGACAAAACTCAGCATTCAGAACCACCAGGCACCCGAATCGACATCGGGCCGGATGATCGCCGACTTTGTCGAAAACGTAACCCGCATGTCCGGCGGCGACATCGAGATCGAGATGTTCTACTCGGCTTCGGTTGTGAAATCGGCCGAGACGTTCGACGCCGCCGCGACCGGCATCCTTGACTGCGACATGACTAACGGCAGCTATCAGACCGGCAAGAACCCGGCGTTCCAGTTTGTCGCCGACACCATGGGTGGCTATGACTCACCGTTGGAATATCAAGCCTGGGTTAACGTCGGTGGCGGGCGGGAACAGATAAATGCGCTCTATAATCCTTTTGGAATGACCTTTATCGGGGCCGCTGTCGGCGGGCAGGAATCGCTGAGTTCGACACGTCCGCTGAACGGGCCCGCGGATTTGGAGGGGTTCAAGTTCCGCTCGCCTCCGGGGATGGAATCGGAAATTTTCGCCAAGCTGGGTGCATCGCCCATCGTGATGGATTTCACCGAAATCTTCACCGCACTGGAAACCGGCATCATCGACGGCGCCGATGCCTCATCTCTGGCCAACAACGTCGGGCTGGGCATCTACGACATCGCCAAGCACACCACGTATCCGGGCTTCCATTCGATGTCTGCGGACCATCTGGCATGTCGGACCGAGGTCTGGGACGCGATCCCGGACGCGCACAAGGCAATCATCGAGACGGCGCATCGGGCCATGGCGATGGACCTGATGATGAACACGCTGGTCGAGAACGGCGAGGCATTGGCGACGCTGCCCGATCAGGGGGTCGTCGTCTATGATTGGTCGGCGGAGGATCGCGCCACGTTCCGTGCTGCGGCGCAGGATGCCTGGTCCGAGTGGGCTGAAAAGACGCCTGAAACGGCTGCCATCGTCCAAAGCCATCGCGACTTCATCAAGCGGATCGGCTTGGGAGAGTAACGATTCCGGCCCCCTGAGGACCTTGGTGGGCCGATGATCGTGCATCATGCTGGCAGTAATATGCGACTGTTGCGATTGGATCTGATGATCGGCCGGGCCAATTGCCAATGCCTGAAACAACAGACCGTGCCCGAGAAACCCAGTTCCGTATTCAAGCTTTCGGTAACATACAGTCGAGCGGTTCGACTGAACCCTAATCAGTCTTCGTATGTCACCCCTCAAAACAGAAAGGCCGCCCGGAGGCGGCCTTGTCTGATTAACCGTGGGTATTCGGTTATTTTGGAGCGGGCGAGGCGATTCGAACGCCCGACCCTAACCTTGGCAAGGTTATGCTCTACCCCTGAGCTACGCCCGCCCTCTTCAATGTGGGTCAGATAGGAAAACCGGACCGTCGGTGCAAGCGGAAAAACCAACGCTTCGGCGAAAAGATATGTGCTTCGCGCCGATGTCGGTACGGATGTTTCGTCCGTCCCCGATACGTCGGGATCAGTTGTCAGCCAGACCCGTTGCCGTGAAGTTGTCGATTGCGAAATATTCGTTATTCGCACCAGCCGAGGCATCCGACCCGAAACCGAAGTTGATGTTCTCGCGCGGATTTTCCTGCAGGTTCTTCACCGTGATGGAGATATTGGACATGGCATCCACTCTGTCCGGATTTCCACCCAGGTTCACGGCCTTATCGATTTCAGTATAGCGGATGATGATACCGCGTTCGGCAAGATCGCTGGCTGCGGTAAAGGTGGGAACGCCTTGATCGACGGTCACGCTGCCAACGGCCTGACCGTCGATGAAGACGGTGCCGGTATCGCCATCGAAGTCGTCCATGGCATACAGGTCGAAAGCAAACGAAGCTTCGGTTGCATCCGGATCGATTGCGAAGTCGCGGGACACGCCGGGCAGACCGCTCGTGTTCTCGATTGGTCCAAGCACATTGCCGATACCGTTCATTTCCTGGGCTGTGGCACCGGACCAGCCTTCTGACCCGTTGTCGAACCCGGACGCGTATTGCAGGCCTACGACCGTATCGGTCGATGTCCCGCTCAGTTCCTCGTCGACGGTTCCTGCGAGCGATCGCATCCCGACCCCGATGATGTCGGTGGAATACAGGCCGACGGCAGTGACGGCAGCCGCAAGTACCACATAATCTACTGTGACGGCCCCACGCGAATTGCGGAGGAATTTACGGAAATGGGCAACATTCGTACGCATGGCAGTACTCGATTCATATTAGGCTGTCATCTTTGATAGCCCCAACTTCTGGCATGCAGACGAACTTTTCACGGCCGAATTGGGGCGGTTGAGATCGAGTTGGCGAACAATTCATGGTAAACTGTCGTGATCGTTTCCCCCCGCCGCCTGACGACGTCTCAGTCCAGCTCTACCAACAAGTCTTTCGCGTCGATCTGCGCTCCGGGGCCGACATGCAGCGCGGCAACGGTGGCGTCACGGTCCGCATGAAGGCCGGTTTCCATCTTCATCGCCTCGATCGTCAACAGCAGATCGCCCTTTTTCACCTTTGCCCCAACCGTGACGGCGACCGACGCCACGACACCGGGCATCGGCGCGCCGATGTGATCGACATTCCCAGCTGCCGCCTTGGGCCGCTTGGCCGCAGTGCCTGCAACGCCGCGATCCGGCACACGGATCGTTCGCGGCTGGCCGTTCAGTTCGAAAAAGACGCGGACCTCGCCATCGGGGTTGGTCTCGCCCCGTGCAACGCAACGGATTTCCAGCGTCTTGCCGGGGTCGATTTCGGCATGTGTCTCGTCGCCCGGCTCCATTCCATAAAAGAACACCGGCGTCGGCAGGGCGCGCACCGGGCCATAGGTCGCATGGCGTTCGGCGTAATCGGTAAAGACCTTCGGATACATCAGATAGCCGTTCAAATCCTCGTTATCGATCTCCTGATCCAGCCTGGTCGACAGCTCCTTGCGCATCTCTTCAAGCGGGGCTGGCGGCAGATGCTTGCCCGGCCGCTCGGTCAGTGGTTTTTCGCCTTTCAGCACTTTCTTCTGCAAATCCCTGGGCCAGCCGCCAGGGGGCTGCCCCAGATTGCCGCGCATCATGTCGATGACCGATTCCGGAAAGCTTACTTCGAAGCTCGGGTCCACCACCTGATCGACGGTCAGGCCCTGCGCCACCATCATCAACGCCATGTCACCCACCACCTTGGACGATGGTGTGACCTTCACGATGTCACCGAACATCCGGTTCACGTCCGAATACATCTGTGCGACCTCGTGCCAGCGCTCTTCCAGTCCCATGGACCGGGCCTGCGCCTTGAGGTTGGTGAACTGCCCACCCGGCATTTCGTGCAGGTAAACCTCTGACGACGGCGCCTGCATGCCGCTCTCGAACGCCAGATACTGCGCCCGAACGGCTTCCCAGTAATCCGACATCCGCCGCACGGCGTCCTTGTCCAGCCCCGGATCGCGGGAGTCGCCCTGCAACGCGGCCAGAATGGTGCCGAAGGTTGCCTGACTGGTGTTGCCCGAAAACGAGTCCATCGCCACATCCGCTGCGTCCACGCCCATTTCGGTCGCGGCCAGGATCGTGGCGCAGGCGATGCCCGCCGTGTCATGCGTGTGAAAGTGGACTGGAATGCCAACTTCTTCTTTCAATGCCTTGATCAACACGCGCGCGCCGGCAGGCTTCAAAAGTCCGGCCATGTCTTTCAGACCCAGCACATGCGCCCCTGCCGCCTCCAGTTGTCTGGCCATGTCGACATAGTATTTGAGGTCGTATTTCGCACGGTCCGGGTCCAGCAGGTCGCCGGTATAGCAGACCGTCCCTTCGCAGACGCGGCCCGTGTCAATTACCGCATCCATCGCGACGCGCATGTTCTCGACCCAGTTGAGGCTGTCGAACACGCGGAAGATATCCACACCCGTCTCAGCGGCCTGCGCCACGAAGGATTGTACCACGTTATCGGGATAGTTGGTGTATCCCACGCCGTTCGACGCCCGCAGAAGCATCTGGGTGCATATGTTCGGCATCGCTGCCCGCAGGTCGCGCAGACGTTGCCACGGACATTCCTGCAGGAACCGATAGGCTACGTCGAAGGTCGCGCCGCCCCAGCACTCCACCGACAGAAGCTGCGGCAGGTTGCTTGCATAGACCGGGGCCGCGCGCACCATGTCGATCGATCGCATCCGCGTTGCCAGCAGAGACTGATGCCCGTCCCGCATTGTCGTGTCCGTCAGCAGCAGGCGGTCGCGCGACAACATCCAGTCGGCCAGTCCCTTGGCCCCATCACGGTCCAGGATCTGCTTTGTGCCAGCAGGCGGCGTATCGGCAAGTTGCGGTGGCACCTTGGGGGCGCGGATGTCGGCGTGGGGCCGCGGCCGACCTTCGGTCTCGGGGTGACCATTGACGGAAATATCGGCGATATAGGTCAGGATTTTGGTGGCGCGGTCACGCTGCACCTTGAAATCGAACAACTCGGGCGTCGTGTCGATAAAGGTCGTGGAATAATCGTAGGACAGGAATTTCGGGTGCTGCAGCAGGTTCACGACGAAGGGAATGTTCGTGCTGACACCCCGGATGCGGAACTCGCGCAGCGCCCGGTCCATCCGTTTGATCGCCGCCTCGGGCGTGCGGGCCCAGGCCGTTACCTTGGTCAGCAGGCTATCGTAGTATCGCGTGATAACCGCCCCGGAATAGGCCGTGCCGCCGTCCAGACGGATGCCCATGCCTGTGGCACTGCGATAGGTCGTGATACGGCCATAGTCAGGGATGAAGTTGTTCTGCGGGTCTTCGGTTGTAACCCGGCATTGTACTGCGTGGCCGTCCAGCGTGACATCATACTGCGATGCGACGCCCGTCGCCTCGGTCAGGGATTTGCCTTCGGCGATCAGGATCTGCGCGCGCACGATGTCGATGCCTGTGACTTCCTCGGTCACAGTATGTTCGACCTGAACGCGGGGGTTCACTTCGATGAAATAGAACTCGCCCGAGTCCATATCCATCAGGAACTCGACCGTGCCCGCGCATTCGTAATTCACATGCTCGCAGATTTTCTTGCCCAGCGAACAGATGTGATCGCGCTGCGTCTCCGACAGATACGGGGCAGGTGCGCGCTCCACGACCTTCTGGTTGCGCCGTTGAACCGAACAATCACGCTCGTACAGGTGATAGATGTTGCCGTGACTGTCGCCCAGGATCTGCACTTCGACGTGGCGAGCGCGGGTGATCATCTTCTCCAGATATCCCTCGCCGTTACCGAACGCGGCCTCCGCTTCACGACGCCCCTCCAGCACTTTCTCCTCCAGCTCGTCCTCGGACAGAATTGGACGCATTCCGCGCCCGCCGCCGCCCCAGCTGGCCTTCAGCATCAGGGGATAGCCGACCTCCGCAGCTTGTTTCTTCACCAGCTTCATGTCGTCACCCAGCACATCCGTCGCCGGGATCACCGGCACGCCTGCCGCGATTGCCACCTGCCGGGCACTGGCCTTGTCGCCGAGTGCCCGCATGGTTTCGGCTCTGGGACCGATGAAGGTAATGTCATTCTCGGCACAGGCATCCACAAACACGGGGTTTTCCGACAACAACCCATATCCGGGGTGGATCGCATCCGCCCCCGACGCCTTGGCCACGCGAATGATTTCAGGGATCGACAGATAGGCCGCGACCGGGCCCAGCCCTTCGCCGATACGGTAAGCTTCGTCCGCTTTGAACCGGTGCAGGCTCAGTTTGTCCTCTTCGGCGTAAACAGCGACGGTCTTTTTGCCCATCTCGTTGGCCGCGCGCATGACGCGGATGGCGATTTCACCCCGGTTCGCGATCAGGATTTTCTTGAAGTCGGCCATCTGCATGTCCCCTGGGTCTGTGGATGACGAAGTGGTAACGGCATCGCTGCGGCGCGGCAACTGCGTGTGTCGGACAGGCGCCGACCGTTCCGCAAGATGTTCCATTAAGATCCCACGCGACGGCGAGATAGTTCGATATGCCGATATCGGCGCAGGCAGAACGCAACACGAACACGGGGTTCCCTCGCGGGCATGCACGTTCTATTCATCCCGCATGAATGATTTTGACGATTCCGACGCCTTTGAATCCGCCAGCCTGTCGTCGCGCGCGATGGCGGCCCGGCCCGCGCCCTACATGGACGGGCTGAACCCGGCGCAATTGCTGGCCGTCAACACGCTCGACGGTCCGGTCCTGATGCTGGCGGGGGCGGGCACGGGCAAGACCCGCGCCCTGACCGCGCGAATTGCGCATCTTATGGCATCGGGGCGGGCGCGTCCGAACGAAATCCTCGCCGTGACCTTTACCAACAAGGCCGCGCGCGAAATGCGCGAACGGGTCGGTGGCATGATGGGACAGGTGGCCGAAGGCATGCCGTGGCTTGGCACCTTCCATTCGGTCTGCGTCAAGCTGCTGCGCCGTCACGCCGAACTGGTCGGGCGCAAGATCCCGGTGAACGGCGAGGTGCGCGACCTGCACCTGAAATCCAACTTCACAATCCTCGACACCGACGATCAGCTACGCCTGCTCAAACAGCTCATCATCGCCACCGGGATCGACGAGAAGAAATGGCCACCCCGGATGCTGGCGGGCATCATTGACCATTGGAAAAACCGCGCCTGGACCCCCGACAAGGTCCCCGCGCATGAGGCGGAGGCCTTCAACGGCAAGGGGGTGGTGCTCTACCGCGAATATCAGGATCGCCTGCTGACCCTGAACGCCGTCGATTTCGGCGACCTGTTGCTGCATGTCATCGGCATCTTTCAGGCCCATGACGACATTCTGGCCAAATACCGCGCATGGTTCAAATACATCCTCGTCGACGAATATCAGGATACGAACGTCGCCCAGTACATGTGGCTGCGGCTGCTCGCCGGGGGGCACCGCAACATCTGCTGCGTCGGCGACGACGACCAATCCATCTATGGCTGGCGCGGGGCCGAGGTCGGCAATATCCTGCGCTTCGAGAAGGACTTCGAGGGTGCGGAAATCATCCGCCTCGAACAGAACTACCGCTCCACCCCCCACATCCTCGCCGCCGCCTCCGCGGTGATCGCGGGCAACCAGGGACGTTTGGGCAAGACCCTCTGGACCGAAGCAGAGGAGGGCGAAAAGGTCCGCCTGATCGGGCACTGGGACGGGGACGAGGAAGCGCGTTGGATCGGTGAAGACGCCGAAAGCCTCGCGCGCGGGACACGCGGTCTCGACCCGTTTTCGCTCGATGACATGGCGATTCTGCTGCGCGCCTCGCACCAGATGCGCGCCTTTGAAGACCGCTTCCTGACCATCGGTCTGCCCTACCGCGTCATCGGCGGACCACGCTTCTACGAGCGTCTCGAAATCCGTGATGCGATGGCCTATTTCCGCGTCGTCGTGTCACCGGACGACGATCTGGCGTTCGAACGCGTCGTCAATACGCCCAAACGCGGCTTGGGCGACAAGGCCCAACAGACGATTCAGGTCATGGCCCGGACGAACGGCGTGTCCTTGCTGGAAGGCGCGCGGCTTTGCGTCCTGTCCAAGACCATCAGCGGGAAAGGCGGCAAGGCGCTGGACGAATTGGTCAAAGGCTTTGATCGCTGGCGGTCGGAACTGCTCGACGGACGCGACCATATCCATCTGGCCGAGGAGATTCTCGACGAATCCGGCTATACCACCTTCTGGCAGAACGAAAAGACGCCCGAAGCCCCCGGTCGCCTCGAAAACCTCAAGGAACTGGTCAAGGCGCTGGAGGGGTTCGAGAACCTGCAAGGTTTCCTCGAACACGTCTCGCTGATCATGGACAACGAACAATCCCAGTCTGAGCCGATGATCACCCTGATGACCCTGCACGGTGCCAAAGGATTGGAATTCCCGGTCGTTTATCTGCCCGGATGGGAAGACGGGTTGTTCCCATCGCAACGCTCGATGGACGAGTCGGGCGTCAAGGGACTGGAGGAGGAGCGGCGGCTGGCCTACGTCGGCATCACCCGCGCCGAAGAAATCTGCACGATCAGCTTCGCCGCCAACCGCCGCGTCTATGGCCAGTGGCAATCGGCATTACCATCGCGTTTCATCGACGAACTACCCGCCGAGCATGTCGAGGTGCTGACACCCCCCGGTCTCTACGGTGGCGGTTTCGGCACGAACACGATGGCCGAGGCACAGCACGATGCAATGTCCGGCGGCGTCGAATCTGACATGCCCGCCAAGGCCGCCAAGGCCGACGTCTATAACTCGCCGGGCTGGCGACGCCTGCAATCGAACACGGCGCGCCCGACGATGCAGCCATCGGAGGCCAGGAACCTGACCATCGATGCCAACGCCGTTTCGGCCTTCGCCGTCGATGATCGCGTGTTCCACACCAAGTTCGGCTATGGCGCTGTGATTGCCATCGAAGGCGACAAGCTGGAGGTCACGTTCGACAAGGCCGGGACGAAGAAGATTGTCGGTCGGTTCCTGATGGGAGCTGATCAGGCCGGAGATGTGCCGTTTTGACAGGAGGACACTTGCATCAGATCGGGATGGGTATTCGGGTCTGATCGTAAAATGGGGCCCACGGAAGTATCCAGAACCAAAAAAACCGCGATGCCCAAGGGAGGAAGGGCATCGCGGTTTCTGTTTTGGCAACCGCCTCGTGGGAGGACGGGGCGTCGCCGGTTCGATCGCAGCGCCATCGGGAGGAAACGCGCCTGGATCGAATGTCTGTCACCGAACACGCGCTGGGCGGGAACGGTTCCGTAATTTCTGCGAAGGCTCCGGCGACGCTCCAATCGGGAGGAAATGAGCGCCACCGGTCCTTCACGTCGCCCGTTCCCCAAGGGAGGAGGAGAGGTTCGGGCGGGTCCCCGGCCTAAGGGAGGAGGAAGGCCGGGAATAGGTGCGACGGTCGGATCAAGGGAGGAAGAGATCGCCGCCGCGTATCCCGTATCGCCCAAGGGAGGAGAGGGCGAACCGGGTATTCTTTACTTTCCGTAGGCCGCTTCCAGAGCGACGCCGCGGATCATCGAGCGGCTCAGGCCCAGATCTGCCAGGTCGCGGTTCGACAGGGCGGCAAGCTCGGACACGGTGTTGCGATAGGTGCGCCATTTGTCATAATCTGCACGTGCAGTTTCGATGCGGGTGATCAGACGGTCACGCAGCGTGCTGGCGATGGCACCGGTATTGCCATATGTGGTATAAGCCATGATATCTTCCTCTTATAAGAGGCTTCTGCCTCTGGTGCGTCCCGGCCCCATTGCCGGTCGGCTTGTTGTTTCGTTGATGGGAAGATGGGGCGGTTGCTGCGCATGCACAATACTCAGAACATTCAATGCCGCTATGCAGCATTTGCATAGCGAAAGAGCGTCATTACCGCAGATATCTGCCGGTATCGCGAAACCTTTATACCTATGCCTGGGATGAGTGCGCTAAGCCATCCGGGCTTCCGTGCGTATTTCTTCGCAGCAGTGCCCTTGGTCCAGGCCCTTTGGGCACAGCGCGTCACGCTGGGCTGGCTGGCGTGGCAGGTTTCGGGTTCCCCCGCGTTTGTCGGCTTCATCGCGGCGCTCGGGCTGGCCCCAATGATCATTGCGGGGCCTGTCTTCGGCGTTGTGGTGGATCGCGCCGATATTCGCCGGGCGCTGATGGCGACCTCGGGTGGCATGTGTGCCCTGCTGGTTCTGGCCGCGTTGATTGCGGGCGGGCCGGGGTTGGGAAAGATCGGGCTTGCCATCCTGGCGTTGGCCATCGGGCTGGTTACGGCGGCACATCACCCCGTCCGTATGTCGCTGGGTCCGCGTCTTGTGCCTATGGCGGACGTGCCTGCCGTGGTGGCGCTTTCGGCGCTGAACTTTAATCTGGGCCGGATGATCGGGCCGGTGCTGACAGGCCTTGCCATCGCATCGGTCGGGCCGGTGGCGACACTCTGGATGTCGGCGGCGCTATACCTGCCGATGCTGGTGGCCGTCCGGTGGATGGACCCGCGGCCGTTGCCGCTGATGCCCCACATTTCGGTCTTGCGCGGCATCGGGGAGGGATTGCGGTATCTGGCGGGAAACCGCGTCGCGCGGCAAGCTTTGATCCTAACGGCGGCGATCGCCGTATTGGTGCGGGGATATCTGGAGTTGTTGCCGGTCATGGCCGAAGGTGTACACGCGCGCGGGGCCGAGGGTCTGGGGCTGCTGACCGCTGCCGCGGGTGTCGGCGCGGTAATCGCGGCGCTGGCCAAGACGGCGGGTGTAGGGCAGGGCGGCATTTCCCCGATTACCCGCGCATTGCTGGTGGTCGGTGTTCTGTCGCTGGCGGCGCTTGGCCTGTCGCAAAGCTGGTGGGCGGCGCTGGGCTGGACGGCTGTGGCGGGCTTTGCCTCGACCTTCTGCGGCGTCAGCCTTCAGGCCGCGGTGCAGGAGGATCTGCCCGACAACCTGCGCGGTCGCGTCATGTCGCTCTGGGTGGTGGTGGGCATCGGAGCGGTGGCCGTCGGCTCGGGTGCGCTGGGCTGGCTGGCTGCCGGGTTCGGCTTGCAGTCCATCCTGATCTGGACCGGAGGCCTTGGCGGCGTTGTGGCGCTGGCGCTGGCCTTGCCATCAGGCGCGGGGCGGGCCACCTAGGCCGTAACCGCCCCTTTGGAGGTCTCAGCGATGTCCCTTTCCCGCGACGATGTAACCCGTGCCCTGTCCACCATCGAGACGCCGGACGGTGGCAATATCGTCTCGGGCGACATGATCCGTGCGCTGATTGTCGACGGCGACGCCGTAAGGTTCGTGATCGAGGTGCCGTCCGCCGAGATCGCCAAAGTGTCCGAGCCGCTGCGCGCCGCCGCCGAACGCGCCGTCGCGGCACTGCCGGGTGCGGGCCGGGTACAGGCCGTGCTGACCGCACCGACCGCTGAAAAGGCCCCGCCGTCGCTGAAGATCGGCGGCCATCCCAAGCCGCAGGAGGGGCCAATGCGCGTGCCGGGGGTAAAACGCGTGCTGGCCATTGCCTCGGGCAAGGGTGGAGTCGGCAAATCCACCGTCAGTTCCAACCTGGCCGTTGCGCTGGCCCGGCAGGGGCGCAAGGTCGGCCTGCTTGACGGCGATATTCACGGACCCAGCCAACCGCGCATGATGGGAGCCACGCAGCGTCCCGCCTCGCCGGACGGCAAGTCGATCATTCCGTTGCAGGCTCACGGGGTTACGCTGATGTCGATCGGCCTGATGCTGGCCGAGGACAAGGCCGTCATCTGGCGCGGCCCGATGCTGATGGGCGCACTGCAACAGATGATGGGGCAGGTGCAGTGGGACCACTACGACGGAGAGCTGGATATTCTGATCGTCGATCTGCCGCCGGGAACGGGCGACGTGCAACTGACACTCTGCACCAAGGCAGTGGTCGAGGGGGCTATTGTCGTGTCGACGCCGCAGGATGTCGCGCTTCTGGATGCGCGCAAGGCGCTGGATATGTTCGCATCGCTGAAGACACCTGTGTTGGGCCTGATTGAGAACATGTCGCTCTTCCATTGTCCCGAATGCGGGCACGAGGCGCATATCTTCGGTCATGGCGGTGTTGCGACGGAAGCGGCGCGTCTTGGATTGCCGTTTCTGGGCGCATTGCCGATCGATCTGGACACACGGCTGGCCGGGGATGCCGGAACGCCGGTCGCGCTGGGCGATGGCGTGATGGCTGACGCCTTTGCCGGAATCGCGCGCCGCCTGATCGCGAACGGCCACGCCTGATCGGACTGTCCGCTGGAATCTTGTGCCACTTCATGGTCCGACCTTCGTGGTCTCAGGGTCGGCAGGGTTTTGCCGAAATCGAATCCGCACCTATCCGTGATTCGCAAATCGGGCCTAATGCGTCAGAGTTGCCTTACTGAGAGCATCTTTCTGGATGAGAGGAATGCTTCTTCAGGGCCGTAAGAAGCGGCGCGCACGTGTGTTTCGGCTCAAATTTGGCTTTCATGTGCGGATTCCGCAACTCTGACGCGGGATCGCGGGATTTATCTCCACTCAAGTTTTTAACCATACCTGCCAATAATTGTTGCTTTACGCACAACATGTTGTGCCACCCCTGCCTATCCACAAGTTTACCCACATCCTGTGGATAAAAAATGTGGGATGAAGTGGCATAAAAAGGGTTCCCCGACCGCCTCAGGCGTGGCATCAACTCCCTACAGAGAAACGGGGAGGATCGAGGCGCAGACCTCCAACCCCTACAAAAGCAAAAACTTGAGGCAGGTTAGACAGGCACCCCCCACATATCTCTGAACGACAGAAGATCCGGACGCGCGCAGTACTCAATACATCCCCCCAGGTGGCAGCGCGCCATGGACGCCCGACACGGACTCCGAGCAGGGTTCACATGCCGGGAGAACAGGGCGGACCGGGTTTTGGCAGAGACCTGGTTCGCCCGATTTCATTTTCAGGGGCATTGCAACGGCGGGTCGTAAGGCCGCCACGACAGGACGGATCGGTTGGAGCAGCGTTTCCGGGGCACCAGCACCCACAAGGTGGATGTGAAGGGCAGGGTTTCCATTCCCGCCGACTTCCGCCGTGTGCTCGATGCCTGCGATCCCGACCGCGAGGCAGGGACGAACCCGCACATGATCCTGTGTTTCGGCGATGGTCGGTTTCCATATTACACTGCCTACACCGCGCAGGGCGTCGCCGAGATGGGCGAGATGATCGAGGACATGGACGAGGGCGACCCGCACCGCGAGGCGTTGGAGGACTATTTTTATTCGCAGGCCGAAACCATCAGCATCGACGACAGCGGTCGGCTGATCCTGAACGCCGCATTGCGCAGTCGCATCGGCATCACAGATCAGGCCGTCTTTGCCGGCAAGGGCAAGACTTTCCGCATTCATTCGCCCGCTGCCCCCGAAGCCGCGACCAGCCGTTTGGGTCAGGTTCTGGCCGATCTGCCAGAAGGGGTGCCGATCACGTCGTTGCTGCCAAAGAAGCGGCGTTCCGTCGACTGATGGAGCTGTTGCAGGCCCACCCCGCATGAGTGAGTCCGCCGCGCCACATGTTCCGGTTCTTCTGGCCGCGATTCTGGAAAACGTGGCCCCGGTTCAGGGGCTGTGGTTGGATGGCACCATGGGCGCCGGGGGATACACCCGGGGGCTGTTGGAGGCGGGCGCGGACCGGGTGATCGGTCTGGACCGCGATCCGCTGGCCCACCAGATGGCGCGCGACTGGGCAGATGGGCGGGTAACACTTGTGAAGAGCGTATTCTCGAAGATGGATGAGGTGGGTGAGGCTGTGGACGGCGTCGTTCTGGATCTGGGCGTCAGCTCAATGCAACTGGACCTTGCTGATCGTGGCTTCAGTTTCATGCGTGACGGGCCACTGGACATGCGGATGGGCGATGACGGTCCGACCGCCGCTGATCTGGTCAATGAGATGGACGAGGGTAGGCTGGCCGACATCCTGCACCGCTACGGCGAGGAGCGTGCCGCGCGTCGCATCGCCAGGTCAATCGTGCGTCGTCGGGCCGAAATGCCGTTCGCCACAACGCTGGATCTGGCAGAAACCGTAGCTGCCAACCTGCCGCGTCAGAAGCCGGGTCAGAGTCATCCCGCGACCCGCAGTTTTCAGGCCATCCGCATCGCCGTGAACGATGAGTTCGGCGAACTGGCGGAAGGCCTGCAAGCTGCTGAAAGAACGCTTAAACCCGGCGGATGGCTGGCCGTCGTCTCGTTCCATTCGGTTGAAGACCGGGCGGTCAAGCGCTTCCTTGCCGACCGCGCCGATGCGGGTGGTGGTGGCAGCCGGTATGCGCCCGAACGCGCCGCCCGCCGCGCGGCATTCGAAATTACGCATAAGGCCATCGGGCCGACAGACGGGGAAATCGCCGGAAATCCGCGCGCGCGATCAGCCCGGTTGCGCCTGGCAAGACGCACCGATGCGCCCGCAGGCCGGGTCGATCGGCGGGCGCTTGGCCTGCCTGAACCAGTTCGTCTGGGAGCGATCTGATGCGAATTCTGCTTTATGCGCTCTCCGTTTCGGTTGTCGTGATCCTGGCTTTTTGGGCCTATGGCGAGGGTTATGAGACCCGCGCCACAGAGCGCGATGTCGCCCGGCTGGAGCGTACGATTGGCGCGCGCCATCAGGAGTTGTCGATGTTGCGTGCAGAATGGGCCTATCTGAATCGCCCCGACCGTCTGCAAGAGCTGGCTGAGATGAATTTCGAGACACTGGGCCTGATCCCGCTGGCTCCCGATCATTTTGCGCTCGCCGATCAGGTCGGCTATCCACCGCCCGCGCCGCCCGCACTGCCAACGCCGCCCGCATCGCCGCAGGTCTGGGCCGAAGGGGAAGCGCTGGAGCAGAAGATAGGCGATGTCATCGTCATGACATATCGTTTCGGTGCCGATGCCAAGCCGCGGGTGATATCGCCGCCAACTCTGGCCGATGACGGGGAGCAGCTTCCATGATCCGCCGCCGCCGCGCCCGAGTCCTCGCCACCGATCCTTTCGTGCCTGTGAACCCGACCGTGCCGCGTCCCCAGGCAACGGTCGTAGTACCGCGCGAAAATCCCGAAAAGGTCCGCTCGCGCGCCGAACGGCGGTTGAAATTCACCACCGTCTGTTTCGTGCTCGGCTTTGCGGTCATCGGTCTGAAGATGGGCACGATTGCCGCCACCGACGCCCGCGAGCCAGCGACCGGCGGGCTGGCCGGGGCCGACATCGTTTCGGCCCGCGCCGATATCACTGATCGCGAAGGCCGCGTTTTGGCCACGAACGTCACGGCAACCGCGCTCTATGCGCAGCCGCGCCTGATGATCAACCCGCTGACAGCCGCAGAAGGACTGGCCCAGATTTTCCCCGACATGGAAGTCGAGGTGTGGCAGAAGCGCTTTACGTCCGGGTCCAAGTTCTACTGGCTCAAAGGCAATATCTCGCCCGAGCAGCAGCAGGCGGTGCACGATCTGGGCGAACCGGGACTGCTGTTCGGTCAACGTGAAATGCGCGTCTATCCCAACGGCCAGCTGGCCGGTCATATTCTGGGTGGCGCGCGATATGGCCAACAGGACGTGCGGGCGGCGGAAATCAAGGGCGTCGCCGGTGTCGAGGCGGAGTTCGACGACTATCTCAGCGACCCTGCGCGCGAGGGTGCTCCGCTGCGCCTGTCGATCGATGTATCGGTGCAGACAGCAATGGAGCGCGTGTTGGCGTCGGGCATGCGGCTGATGTCGGCCAAGGGCGCAGCGGGCGTTCTGATGGACGTGAATACCGGAGAGATCGTCTCGATGGCGTCACTTCCGGACTTCGATCCCAACAGTCGCCCGGCTCCCCCGACCGAGGGCACTCCGGGGGATAGTCCGCTGTTCAACCGCGCAGTGCAGGGCGTCTATGAGCTCGGATCCGTGTTCAAGATACTGACCATTGCACAATCGCTCGAATTGGGCCTGACAAATTCGGGTACGATAATCGACACGAGCGGCCCGTTGCGGCAGGGTCGCTTCAGTATCCGTGACTTCGACGACTATGGCGACCGGCTTTCGGTGACGGACGTGATTGTGAAATCGTCGAACATCGGCACGGCAAGGATAGCATTGGAAATCGGTGCGGAGCGGCAGCAGAGCTTTTTGAAATCGCTGGGCCTTTTCGAATCCACACCGGTCGAGCTGGCCGAGGCGCCGGGGGCACATCCCCTCGTGCCTGCCCGCTGGCCGGACATCTCCACCATGACCATCAGCTATGGTCACGGGATATCGGTCTCGCCGCTGCATCTGGCGACGGCCTATGCCTCGGTCCTGAATGGTGGAACGCGCGTGCAGCCGACGCTTCTGGCCCGCGAGGGGCCTGTCGAGCCAGGGCCGCGCATCGTCAGCTCTCGCGTTTCCGCCGAGGCACGCAACATGTTGCGGCAGGTGGTGACACGCGGCACCGCCTCGCTGGCCGAAGTCGAAGGTTATCAGATCGGCGGCAAGACCGGCACTGCGGACAAGCCCAGCCCGGCCGGTGGATACTACGATGACAAGACGATCTCGACTTTTGCGGGTGTCTTTCCCGCACAGGATCCGAAGTATGTGATCGTCGTCACGCTGGACGAGCCCAGCATCGAGGCCGCGGGACAGTTGCGGAGAACCGCCGGCTGGACGGCAGTGCCGATCGCGTCGGAACTGGTTCGGCGGGTCGCGCCATTACTGGGGCTGCGGCCCGATTTCGATCCGGGCGTGGATACTTTCGGTGAATATCTGACCCAGACCGCCGCGCAGCGATAAACCGTGGTCCATGGACGGCGCGGGCAGTGCACGTTAGGGCATTCCCGTGTCGGGGGAAGAAGATGCAGAAGACGCTTTCTGAACTGGGATTGACGGGGGCGGCCGACCTTCGGATCGGCGGATTGTCGGTCGATAACCGCAAGACGCGCCCCGGTGATCTGTTCGCGGCCCTGCCCGGCGCCGTGACCCATGGCGCGCGATTTGCCGCCGATGCGCTGAACCGCGGGGCCGTCGCGATTCTGACAGACCCCGCCGGGGCTGCTATCCTGCCCGAAGGGACACCCGCCATAGTGGTCGAAGACCCGCGTGCCGCATTGGCCTTCGCCGCCGCCCTGATGGCCGGGTCGCAGCCTGACGTGATGGTCGCGGTCACCGGCACCAACGGCAAGACCAGCGTTGCCAGTTTCACCCGTCAGTTATGGGAGACAATGGGGTTCTCCGCGGCGAATATCGGCACGACGGGCGTCGAAGGCGCATTCCATGCCTCCTCCGTCCATACGACGCCGGAACCGATCACGCTGCACCGCCTGCTGGCAGACATGGCCGATGCAGGTATCACCCATGCGGCGATGGAGGCTTCGTCCCACGGTCTGGACCAGCGCCGTCTGGAAGCGGTGCGCCTGGCAGCTGCCGGCTTCACCAATCTGACTCAGGACCACCTTGATTATCACGGCACTATGGAGGCCTATCTGGCCGCCAAGGCAGGGCTGTTCGACCGTCTTCTTCCCGGTGACGGGGTCGCGGTCGTGAATCTGGATGATCCGCATGGGCCGGACATCGCCGCAGCCTGCGAAAGTCGCGGGCAGGAGATCATCGGTGTCGGTCGCAACGCCGCCGCGCGGATCCAGCTGACAGGCCAGCGGTTCGATGCCACCGGGCAGCAGGTCCTGTTCCGCTGGCAGGGGCGCGCGCATTCGGTCCGGCTGGATCTGATCGGCGGGTTCCAGGCTGCCAACGCCCTTTTGGCAGCAGGGCTGGTGATCGGCGGCGGCGAAGACCCCGAGGCGACTTTTGCCGCCTTGCCGAGTTTGACCGGTGTGCGCGGGCGTATGCAACTGGCCGCGTCCCGCCATGGCGGTGCGGCGGTCTTCGTCGATTATGCCCACACGCCCGATGCCGTTGCGACCGCGTTGCAAGCGCTGCGCCCGCATGTCATGGGCCGGATCGTTGCCATCGTCGGCGCGGGCGGCGATCGCGACACCGGCAAGCGACCCCTGATGGGAGCCGCCGCAGCCGAACATGCCGACGTGGTGATCGTCACAGACGACAACCCAAGGTCGGAAGACCCGGCCACAATCCGTATCGCCGTAATGCAGGGTGCACCGGGTGCCATCGAAATCGGCGACCGGGCCGAGGCGATCCTGCGCGGGACGAGTATGTTGGAACCGGGCGATGCACTGCTGATCATGGGTAAGGGCCACGAAAGCGGTCAGACCGTCGGCGATATGGTTCTGCCCTTCGACGATGTGGAACAGGCGTCGCTGTCGGTCGCCGCACTCGAAGGACGGGAGGCATGACGCTCTGGTCCGCGACAGATGCCGCAGCGGCGACCGGCGGCACGACGCAGGGTGACTGGGACGTTGATGGCTTCGGCATCGACAGCCGCACGATACGGCCTGGCCAGATGTTCGTGGCGCTGAAGGCGGCGCGCGATGGCCATGATTTCGTGCGCGCCGCGCTGGACGCCGGCGCCACCGCCGCGCTGGTGGATCGTATTCCCGACGGCTGCGAAGATGCGCCTTTGCTGGTGGTGGGCAACGTGCAGACCGCGCTGGAGGCTCTGGGCCGGGCCGGTCGCGCCCGTACGGGTGCCAAGGTGATTGCGGTGACAGGAAGCGTCGGCAAGACCTCGACCAAGGAAATGCTGCGGCACTGTCTGTCGTCGCAGGGACTCACCCATGCAGCGATCAAGTCCTACAACAACCATTGGGGCGTGCCGCTGACATTGGCCGCGATCCCGGTCGAGGCCGATTTCGCCGTCGTCGAGATCGGTATGAATCACCCCGGAGAAATCGCGCCCTTGACCGCCATGGTCGCGCCCGACGTGGCCATGGTCATCAACGTATCAGCCGTGCACATGGAGGCTTTTGCCGACGGCGTGCCGGGTATCGCCCGCGAGAAGGCGTCGATCTTCGATGGCCTTGTCGCAGGGGGCACTGCGATCTGGAACGCGGATTTGGAGGTTTCCACGATTCTTGCGCGTCAGGGTACGGTGTCGTTCGGTCGGGTCGAGACGGCCGATTGGCGTCTGCTCGACGTCAATGCCGGGTCCGACAACACCAGTTGCGCCGCCTCGACGCCGCTGGGCCCGATCATGTTCCGTATCGGTGCCCCCGGCGCGCATTTCGCGATGAATGCGTTGGCGTCTTTGGCTGCCGTTCATGCTGTCGGAGCCGATGTGGCGCGCGCGGCACTTCGCCTGATGGACTGGACCCCGCCCGAGGGACGGGGCCAGCGCCACGCCGTCCTGCTGCACCCCGATCAAGCGCCGGTCGACCTGATCGACGATGCCTACAACGCCAATCCGGCTTCGGTCGGCGCGGCACTGGATCTGCTGGCGGCGACGCATGTGCCGCGCCGTGCCCGTCGGATCGCTATTCTGGGCGATATGAAGGAACTGGGTCAGACCGGACCCGACCTGCATGCCGGGCTGGCAGAGCATCCGGCGATGGACACGATCGATATGGTCCACACCGTCGGGCCGCTGATGCGGCGGCTGCACGATGCCGTGCGCCCCGATCAGCGCGGATATCACGAGGACGACACACTCCGGTTGGCCGTGCACCTGCGCGACATGGTGCGGCCGGGCGATGCGGTCCTGGTCAAAGGATCGCTTTCTATGAAGATGGCCACGCTGGTCGAAGGTTTGCGCGCGTTGGATGACGCGAAGCCAAAAGGATAAAATCAAGATGCTGTATTGGCTGACAAAGCTTTCGGACGGCGGCGACCTATTCAACCTTTTCAACTATATTACCGTGCGGGCTGGCGGTGCGTTCTTCACCGCGCTGATTTTCGGTTTCGTGTTCGGACCTCCCCTTATCAACCTGTTGCGTCGTCAGCAGGGCAAGGGCCAGCCGATCCGCCCCGACGGACCAGAGACGCATTTCGCCAAGGCCGGGACTCCCACCATGGGCGGTGTGCTGATCCTGGGGGCAGTTATGGTGTCGACGCTGTTGTTCGGGCGGCTCGATAATATCTATGTCTGGCTGGTGCTGGGCGTCACGATCAGCTTCGGGGCCATCGGCTTCGTCGACGATTACGCCAAGGTCAGTGCAGGCAACGCCAAGGGTGTGTCCGGTCGCGTGCGATTGCTGCTGGGATTCGTGATCGCGACCGTTGCGGGCGTCGTAGCCATGTGGGCGCATCCGGACACGTTGCAGGGTCAGCTGGCGGTTCCCTTCTTCAAGAACGTGCTTTTGAACATGGGATATTTCTATATTCCGTTCATCATGATCGTCATTGTGGGGTCCGCGAATGCGGTCAATCTTACCGACGGTCTGGATGGTCTTGCGATCATGCCGGTGATGATTGCAGCGGGAACTTTGGGCGTGATCTCCTATGCCGTCGGACGCATCGATTTTACCGAATATCTTGACGTCCACTACGTCCCCGGCACGGGGGAACTGCTGATCTTCTGCGCCGGGCTGATTGGCGGGGGTCTTGGTTTCCTGTGGTATAACGCCCCGCCCGCCGCGGTGTTCATGGGCGACACAGGATCGCTGGCTCTGGGGGGCGGATTGGGCACGATCGCCGTTGTGACCAAGCATGAATTGGTCTGGGCCATCATCGGCGGGCTGTTCGTGGTCGAGGCGCTTTCGGTCATCATCCAGGTCGTCTATTTCAAGTCGACGGGCAAACGTGTGTTCCTGATGGCTCCGATCCACCATCACTTCGAGAAAAAGGGCTGGGCAGAACCGCAGGTTGTCATTCGCTTCTGGATCATCGCGCTGATTCTGGCGCTGATCGGGCTGGCAACTTTGAAGATACGCTGATGGTGATCCGAAGAACCGAAGACATGTTCGCGAAGATGGCCCCGGAGCGACTGGAGGGTCTCTTTGCGTTCGCCACGTCAGACGATGACGCGCTTGTGCGGCAGGCCGTGGCCACGATCCGGGAGCCAGAAGGGCTGTCGCTCATACTTCCGTTGGACGTCGCGCAGAGGGCCGGTCTGGACGTTTCACAGCCAATGGCATGTCTGACGCTGAATGTCGCATCGGCCCTTGACGGCGTCGGGCTGACTGCTGCAGTTGCTACCGCGCTGGCCTGCGAAAATATCGCTTGCAACATGGTCGCCGGACATCACCACGATCACGCTTTCGTGCCCGCAAACGATGCTGATCGTGCACTTTCGGTTCTGCATATGCGCGCCGCCGCCGAGGTTCCGGATGTTTAGGCGTTATCTTGAATGGCGCACGCGCCGCGCGGGGCCACCCGTCTCGCTCAGCGTGCGGGCGGCGCGGTATGGAGCATTGGCCTTCGCCATCGCCCTGGCGATCATGGCCGTGCCGGTCTGGCAGGGCACACGCGACGCGGTCGATGCCCCGCCGCTGAATCCCGATCAGCCGTGGGAGGCGCTGCGCCAGATGGGCCGCGACATGGGGGCGGACGCATGATCCCGGTGCGCGGCTTCGAGGGGGCAACGGTTGCCGTGCTGGGTCTCGGCCGGTCCGGCCTGACCGCCGCCCGGGCCTTGCGCGCAGGGGGGGCGACGGTGCTGACGTGGGACGACGGCACATCAGGGCGCGACACCGCGCAGGCCGAGGGGTTCGAGGTGCGCGATCTGACCAGGCCCGGCGCATTTGACGGGGTCGTGACGCTGGTTACATCGCCCGGCATACCGCACCTTTATCCTGCGCCGCATCCGGTAATCCGGGCCGCCTGGGACGCGGGTGTGGCGGTCGACAACGACATCGGGTTGTTCTTTCGATCGCTGGACCACGCGGCACCGCGCACCGTCTGCGTAACCGGATCGAATGGTAAATCGACGACCTCCGCCCTGTTGCATCACATCCTGACCAGCACCGGAAAGACCGCATATCTGGCGGGGAACATCGGGCGCGGTGTCCTGGACCTCGATATGCCGGGCGAAGATGACATCGTGATTCTGGAACTCAGCAGTTATCAGACCGAACTGGCGCGCAGCCTGACGCCGGATATCTGCGTCTTCACCAACCTGTCGCCCGATCATCTGGACCGTCATGCCGGATTGGGCGGATACTTTGCCGCCAAGCGCCGCCTGTTCGCCGAAGGCGGGCCGGATCGAGCCGTGATCGGCGTGGACGAGGACGAGGGCCGCTTTCTAGCAAACCAGTTGCAGGAAGCGCCGGTCGATGACCGGGTGATCCGCGTCTCGACCGGCAAGCTGACCGGGCCGGGCTGGCTGGTCACCGTCAAGAAGGGCTGGCTGTCCGAACATCGCAAGGGCCGTCAGGTCGCCAGCGTAGATCTGCGGGACATTCCGGGCCTGCCGGGGCGGCACAATCATCAGAACGCCTGCGCCGCATGGGGTGCGGCGCGGGCCCTGGGCTTGGGCCCGCGCGATATCGAAGCCGGGTTGCGAACCTATCCCGGCCTGCCGCACCGCTCGCAACTGATCGCGACCCGCGATGGCGTGACCTATGTCAACGACAGCAAGGCCACCAATGTGGATGCCGCGGCGCAGGCATTGCAGGCTTTCAAATCCATCCGCTGGATCTGTGGCGGGTTGCAGAAGGATGGCGGGTTGGAGGGTCTGCACCCGCATCTGGGCAACGTCGCTCGCGCTTATGTCATAGGGCGCGAGGCCGAGGCTTTCGCACTTGCACTGGGACCGGGCGTCGAGACCGAGATCTGCACCGATATGGCCACCGCCGTCGCCCGTGCCGATACCGATGCGCAACCGGGCGATACGGTTCTGCTGGCTCCTGCGGCGGCGAGTTTCGACCAATACGACAGCTTCGAACGGCGCGGCGAGGATTTCGCCACCCAGGTTGCGGCGCTGACCTGACCCAGACGTGCGACGGGCAGGACCGCGGCGTTCTGCCCGTCGCGATGACTTGTCCTTAGTATACCGTACCGACTGTCCGGACGGTTTAGCAGACAGCCGCACAGGCGATGAAACATCGGTCCTGCCCAGCAAGGCGACAGACGGAGGGGCTGGACGCCGGGCATCCGCGTGGCGATGATGTGCTCGACAAACGGGCAGCGTGCCCGAAAGACAGGAGGAACTGCCATGCCCCTATCGACGATCAGGATCGAGGATGAGGTTTTCGTCGCCGAAGGTGCCGTTGGCATCGGCGCCGTTCGGGAGGTTACGCCGAAGACGCTGACAGTCTATTTCGAAGGGTATGGCGATGTGGAACTGGGGCCGGATCACATCACCTCGGCGCATGACGGCAAGGTCGTTGTCGACCCGACGAAGCTGCCGCAGGATTTGCAGGACCGTCTCGATCACATTCACGATGGCGAGTATCGCAACATATCCGAGACATGACCGTTTGCACTGCCGCGCTGCGGTTCAGGTGCCCGCAACGCCGGAAACTCAGAAACCGGAACAGGTCTGCGCGCCCCGTATCGTCTGTGGCGTACGCTGGGTTGATCTGCGCCATTGCCGGGACCTGCGGCGTCATGCCCTGCTGAGACGTCAGCCCCGACCGCAAACACACCGGATCCAAGCGCCATCCGGTCATTTCATCGGATGAACCGGGCCAAGTCCCAAACGGATGCTACGTCGAGGAAGCCATCCTGCTGTCCGATTGAATTCAGGTTTCGGGCGGCGCGAGGTCTGGAATCGTTTCACTTGGCGTCTTGCTGCCAGGGTATACGAGGCCCGCGGAAATCACGAGCTTGGCCGCATCCTCCACCGACATATCCAGAATCACCACGTCTTCGGCCGGAACGAACAGCAGGAAGCCGGACGTCGGGTTCGGCGTCGTCGGCAGGAAGATCGACATCATCGGGACGCCAGCCCGCGCCGCGATTTCGCCCTTGGCTGAGGTCGAGATGAACCCGAGTGCCCAAATTCCCTGACGTGGGTATTCGATCAGACAGGCATTTTCGAAACTGGATTGATCCTGCGCCAGAATGGTCTCGGCGATTTGCTTGAGTCCGCCATAGACCGAACGGACGACCGGCATCGTCTGCACCAGGTTTTCTGCCCATCGCAGCACTGACCGACCGATCAGGCCCTTGGCGCCCCAGCCGATGATCAAAGTGAAGAGGAAGAAGAACGCGACCCCGATGCCCCGGATGTCGAGGTCGATGTCGAAGCGCTGCAACAGCCAGATATCGGGGCGATAGCGGGCCGGGACGAACGGCAGGACCCAGCTGTCGATCCAGCCGATGATCGACCAGATCAGCCAGAACGTCAGACCGATGGGCGCGATCACGATCAGTCCGGTCAGGAAATAATTCCTGAGACGGGTAATCAGGCCGGGGCGCGTCGGGCGCAGGGGCAGGTCGTCGCCGATGGGCATAGAGTGCAGATCCCGTTGGGTTTAGCTCGACATAGGCCGCGCGCCGGGCGGGGACAAGCGGAGGTCCGCCCGTCAGACCGTCCAGACGAGCAATCTGTAGCACAACGCGCCAACCGTCGGGGCCACTATGCCCGTCCCGGTTGGTCCATCAGAGTTGAAAAGGGGGGCGGGGCGAAGCCAGATGTCCGCCTCCGGGCGTTTGCCGTGCCGACGGTCGCGGGGTCAGACAGCCACAAGAATCAGCAGACGGTTCGTGCCGGGGGCGGACAGGACGGTATGGACCCGCTAATAGGTATCGCCGGACACGTATGTCGCCGCCGCCTCCAACGCGCGGTCCAATGCGGCGGCAGGATCGGCGCCCTGCGCCTCGGCGGCGATATGGGCCGCCATGAAAGTGTCGCCCGCGCCGGTGACCCGCGTGACCATGACTGACCGGGGCATGCGTGCAATCACGCCGCCGGGATGCGCGCAGGCCGTCGTCCGTGAACCGTCGGTAACCAAAACGCGGTGCAACCCGCGTTTTCTGAGGGTTTCAGCGGCGGTGGGCGCATCGGGCTGCGGCGCGTGCAACAACAAACCAGCTTCTTCGAGGTTCACGTAGAGTGTAGCCGAGCCATGCGTCAGGAAAGGCAGCAGGCGTTCGGCCTTGCCGGGCGAAGCGGGCGCAATCCGCAGGTCGGCGTGCGCGAACCTTGCGTCGGCGGCGATTTGACCCAGCAGATCCTGCGTCAGGTTGCCGTCAACGGCGATCGGGCCGGTGAAATTCAGTCCCTCCAGCGGGCGCAGAACCTTGTCTCCCGCCGCCTCAAGCGAATGGGCATCGGCGATGGCGGCGATCAGCCCGTTGCCACCCTCGACCGCCATGTAGACATCCGTGGGCAGGTCCTCGGAGCGATAGAGCATCTCCGTCACCAGACCCAGCCGTTCCAGAGCCGCGACCAGCTCATCCCCTTCCACATCGCGGCCTACGACCGACAGCAAGGCAGGCGTCATGCCATAGGCCTTGGCGGCCATCGCGATATTCAGGGCCACGCCACCGGGCAGGCGCACGATACGGCCCGGTACATCGGACCCTTTGTGCATATGCGCATTGGACCGTCCGATGACGTCCCACAGGACCGAGCCGATGCAGAGAATATCCGGTGTCATGCGCGCCGGTCTGCCCCATGGACGGGTCCGGGTAAAGTCGAGGGATTCATGCATCCGGTACGGTCCGGACGGAGCCGTCAGACCGGCGGCAGCATTCCGGGGCCGGACGCGATGCCCCACCGGGCCTCGTTCGCTTCGATGGCGGCGAGGCGCTCGGGGGTTTTGGGGTGGCTCATCAACCAGGCCGGAGCACCGTGTCCGCCCATGCCGGTCAGTTTACCCAGCTTTTCGAGAAGCGTCTTTTGCGGCCCGGTCCCGATACCCGCCTTGACCAGCAGGGCGCTGGCGTAGGCGTCGGCTTCGTATTCGTCCTGTCGCGACAGGCGCGCGGCGACCATACTGGCCAGAGTGTTCGCAACCCATGGTCCGATACCAGGAAGGAAACGGCCCAATACGCCCGCCAGCACGACGCGAATCGCGTTCTGTCCCGAGAAGTCGATCAGCCGTCGCCGGGCATGGCCCAGTGCGACGTGCCCCATCTCATGCGCGACGACCGAGGCCATCTCGGCCGCCGTAACTTCGCCCGCGTCGAATTTCCGGACAAAGCCGCGCGTCAGGAAGATGCGCCCGTCGGGGGCGGCAAGACCATTCACCGGCTCGACTTCGTGCACGTTCACAACAATGCGGTCGAGGTCGAGAACTTCGGCCATCCGCACGAATTCCCGTTCCAGAACCGGATGATTGAGCGGGGTCGACGTCTCGTCCATCTGCTTCTTCAGTCGCCACGCCGAAAACAGCCACAGGACAAGACCGTAGCCGATTGCAATCAGGAGGGCGGGCAGTTTCAGCATCTTCAAAGATATGGGGCCGCAACCCGTGAATTGGAACCGTGTTCGCACACCGGTGTTGACCGGGCAGGAGGCGACCGATGCCGGACTGGATGACCTATGCGGTGGATGCCGCCATTCTCGTGCCTGTTATGGTGTTTTTCGTGCGTCTTGCCGGGTTGCGGACGTTTTCCAAGATGTCGTCTTACGACTTCGCCGTCACGGTGGCCTTCGGTTCGGTGCTGGCGGCGACGGTGGTGAATCCCGGCGTGACGCTCTGGCAAGGCATCGCAGGGATGGCTGCGCTTTTTACGGTGCAATGGCTGATCGGCCTGGCGCGATCGCGATCGGACGCAGTCGAATATGTTGCCGACAACAGTCCCGTCGTCCTTATGCGAGATGGCAAGGTCATCATGGCGAACCTGACCGCGACACGCGTCACCATGTCCGACTTGCGGGCCAAATTGCGCGAGGCGAACGTGCTGTCATTTGACGAGGTGCGCGCCGTGGTTCTGGAAACGACGGGAGATGTCAGCGTATTGCACGGTGACCATCTGGATGATGCCTTGTTGAACGACGTGATCCGATGATCGGTGCCTAGCGGGTCAGCAGTTTCATGCCCCGGCTCAGACCTTGCAGCGTCATCGGCACCATCCGATCGTCGAAAAGTTCGCGGATCATACGGACGGAATGGGTATGGTCCCAATGGCTGCGGGGCAGGGGGTTGATCCACAGGTTCGATACCCATTGATCGCGGGCGCGGGTCAGCCAGACCTGTCCCGGCTCCTCGTTCCAATGTTCGTTCGCACCGCCCGCATAGGCGATTTCATAGGGCGACATGGAGGCATCACCGACGAAGATGGCGCGATAATCGGAACCATACTTGTTCAGGATGTCGCGGGTCGGTGTTACGGCGTCCCAGCGGCGGCGGTTATCTTTCCAGACCCCCTCGTAAAGGCAATTGTGGAAGTAGAAATGCTCCAGCGTCCGGAACTCGGCGCGGGCGGCACTGAACAATTCTTCGACGACCTTGATATGCGGGTCCATGCTGCCGCCGACGTCGAGGAACAGAAGCACCTTGACCGCGTTGCGCCGCTCGGGCCGGGTCTTGACGTCCAGATAGCCCGCCTTCGCGGTAGAGCGGATCGTATCGTCCAGATCCAGCTCGTCCGCAGCCCCGTCACGGGCCCAGGCCCGCAGGCGTTTGAGCGCGACCTTTATGTTGCGCGTGCCCAGTTCGACCTGATCGTCCATATTGCGGAATTCGCGCTTGTCCCAGACCTTGACGGCACGCTGATGACGGCTCTCGTCCTGCCCGATCCGTACACCTTCGGGATTATAGCCATAGGCTCCGAATGGCGAAGACCCGGCGGTGCCGATCCATTTCGACCCACCCTGATGACGGCCTTGCTGTTCTTTCAGCCGCTCTTTCAGTGTTTCCATCAGCTTGTCGAACCCTCCAAGGGCCTCGATCTCGGCGCGTTCTTCGGGGGTCAGCAACTTTTCGGCCTGCTTTTCCAGCCAGTCCTGGGGCAGGTCGACGGCATTCAACACCTCCTGCGTCGAGATGTTTTCCAGCCCTTCGAAGGTTGCGGCAAAGGCGCGGTCGAAGCGGTCGATATGGCGCTCGTCTTTCACCAGAACGGTGCGGGCCAGATAATAGAACGCTTCGACATCGTAGGTGGCGAGACCTGCTGCCAGCCCTTCCAGGAAGGCCAAGTGTTCGCGCATCGACACCGGAACGCCCAGGGTGCGCAACGTGCCGAAGAACCTCAGGAACACGATATGGCCGTCTAAAGCCGCGTCAAAACAATGATGCCCAGCACACCGACGATGGCCCCCATCAGAGCCCAGACAGCAGCCCATTGGGCGATGTCGAACCCGTTTCCGTTGCGACGATAAGCGGTAAACCCGCCAAGAAGAGCGCCGATGGCGGCTGTGATGAGTGGTAGCATAAGTGTGCTTTACGCGCCGGGGCGCAGGCCCGCAACCTCGACTGCCCGGATCGCCAGAACTTCGTCGCCCCAGGCATATCGGCCCCAGGCCAGCCCTTCGCGGCGGATGCGCGCGGCTTCGGATGATGCACCCTGCAATGCCGTGGCTTCTGACCGCAGCAGCAGCAGTGTTGCCAGAAGCGAGGCGTTCTGTGCGTCGTCGGCCGCGGGAATCGCTTCGTCCAGAATGCTCAGCGCGGAGTCCGCCTGCCCGGACGACAGGGCAAAGGCTGCCAGTTGTACCGCGACCTGCGCGGAATGGATGCTGTTGCCAGTCAGTTGTTTGTACATGGCGGCGGACTCGAGGAACGCCGCAATGGCGATGTCGCCGTCCATGGGCAAGGCCGCCCGCCCCAAGGCCAGATGCGAAAACGCCAGCCGTTCATCTTGCCATCCGGCGGCCTGCGCCAGCGCCACGGCGTTCTTGGCATGGGTCAGACGCGCCGTGCTGGACACGTCCGGCGACAAAGCGCCCTGAATGGCCTTGCTCCAGCGCTCCGTCGCTTCGGGCGTGGCCCCGCGGTCAGCCACACGCCCACTGGGATTCACCCGAGCCAGAATTGCCGGGAGCCGTGCCGCGACCTGTGCCTGCGACATGCCGGATTGCAGACTGGAGTCATATGTCGCTCGCAATAACATCATATCATAGGACGTCAGCACTACATTCACGTTGTCGTCGTTGAAGGTCGAATATGGCAGGCGATACAAATCGTTGAGGGGGCCCACAGCCTGCGCCAGCTCTTCGTGGAGGCAATCGCGGATTTCCTGAGGACTGACGTCATATGGCAGGAAAATACTGGCGCGGGTGCGCGTGGTCAGCGTCGTCCAGTCGATCTCGGGACTGAAGCGTTTTGCCAGATAGTCGCTCCATCCCGCAACGCGCGGCACCACGAAACAGGCGGCACCGGGAACGAAACGTTGCAGCGTCTTGCGGGGCAGGGCGGAAATCGTGATCGACCCCATTTCGCCCGCTTCGGCACGGCGGATGTCGATCTTTGCCTCGCCGCGCAAGCGCACCAGCAGGTCGTCCAGATC
Organism: Jannaschia sp. L-14R; assembly: GCF_056857695.1. Lineage (NCBI taxonomy): Bacteria > Pseudomonadati > Pseudomonadota > Alphaproteobacteria > Rhodobacterales > Roseobacteraceae > Jannaschia > Jannaschia sp. L-14R. The sequence continues at coordinate 310,067 of NZ_JBSXNP010000009.1, read as the reverse complement.
GGGCTGCAGCGTCGGCGGCAGAGATGTGCCGGTCGCGTTTTCGACGGCAACGGTGATCGGGCCTTCGTAACGGGTGAAGGTGTTCAACTGACGCCCGGTTTCCAGCTGAAATGTCAGCGCCATGAAGTCGCGGGCCAGTTGCGCATTGGGTTGCACCGGAAGGCGCATCGCCGGCGCACCGCTGAACCGGCGCGGGGCCGGCAGTGCATCGGTGATATTGGCGATCGTGGCGCGCGTGGCCTGCGGAGCAAGACCCGGTGTTGCGCAAGATGCCAGCGCCATGACGGCGAGGCTGGCGAGCGATTTCAGCATGAGCACACCGTTCTTCGGACAGGCGCGCACCGCGAATGCGGATGGATGCGGGTATGCCTACAAGCCTGACTGGACAAAAGGACGTGCGGCGCGATGGGGCCGCTGGCATGGGCCATGGTCACCAACGTGCGGTCGTCTGCCATGACCGGGCGAATCCCGATTGTTTCCATTTCCATGTCGTAACTGCTCGCATCTTTGTGCTTTGTGTCAAGGCTATGCGGTCAATGTGGCCGGATTGGGGCATGGACAAGGCGACGTTGGGCGAAGGCTCGCCGAAACGGGAGGATCGGGGTGGCGTATGATCCCTGATGTCGGCTCGCGCCCCGGAACATGTTTTCGCGGATTTTCGCGCGCTGCAATCCGGTCCGAATCTCCCAACCTCAGGGTGTTAGATCGACAACGTTCCCGCTTTTCCTCTTGTGATCCGGCTCGACATGTATCGAAATCGCCGCGCCTTCCAGTGCGACTGTCAGGGCAGCCTCGATCCGATCGCAGATCGCATGGGATTCCGATACTGTCATCTTGCCCGGAACGATCAGATGGAATTCGACGAAGGTGGTCTGTCCCGTCTGTCTCATCCGGAGATCGTGGGCCTGAAGCGCCCCTTCCCCGTTCGCGGCGATGATGGTCTCGACCCTGCTGCAGATATCGGAATCAGGTGCCTCGTCCATCAACCCACCGATCGACGACCGCATCAGAACCCAGCCGGACCAGAGCACGTTGACTGCCACCACAAGGGCGATCACCGGGTCGATCCAGTTCCAACCGCTCAACTGGGCCAGAATGAGGCCAAAGATAACGCCCACCGATGTGATGACATCGGTCATCAGATGTCGCCCGTCCGCTGCAAGCGCTGGCGACCGGATGCGGGCCCCCCAACGGATCAGAACAAGTGCCCAGACGACATTGAGCAGCGTTGCAAGTCCATTGACGGCCAGTCCGGCCGCGGGCGCGTCAAGCGCGCGGGGAAAACGCAGGGCTGCGAACGCCTCCTGCATGATAAGGATCGCCGCCAGGACGATCATCGCCCCTTCCATCACCGCCGAAAGGTATTCCGCCTTGCTGTGCCCGTAGGGGTGATTGGCATCGGGCGGCCTGGCGCTGATCCTGATCGCGACCAGGGCCATGACTGCTGCCACGATGTTGACGACACTTTCGAGTGCGTCTGAATAAAGGGCGACGCTGCCCGTCATTCTGAAGGCGATCCATTTCAGGGCAAGCACGACGATCCCAAGGATGATCGTACCGACCGCCAGTTTGCTCGCATCCAGTGTCACGTTGCTTCAACCCGCCAGCATTGCGTAGATGGCTGATCTTTCACTCGCCCGCCCCGATGGCAACACGACCGGCAGCGCGCCGCCGTTCATATCACTATCGGCCGCCGCGCGCCATGAAAGCCAGCCGTTCGAACAGATGCACGTCCTGTTCGTTCTTCAGAAGTGCGCCGTGCAGGCGCGGCAGGGCGGAGTTGGCATCGGCCTTCAGATCATCGGCTGTCAGATCCTCGGCAAGCAACAGCTTCAGCCAGTCCAGCATTTCCGACGTTGACGGTTTCTTCTTCAATCCCTGTTGATCGCGCACCGCGAAGAACTGCGTCAGCGCCGTCGTGAGAAGCGACTGCTTGATGCCCGGATGATGCACTTCGACGATGCGGCGCAGCGTTTCGATGTCCGGGAAACGGATGTAATGAAAAAAGCAACGGCGCAGAAAGGCGTCCGGCAGCTCCTTTTCGTTGTTCGAGGTGATGATGACGATGGGGCGATGCCTGGCGCGGATCGTCTCGCCCGTTTCGTAAACGTGGAACTCCATCCGGTCGAGTTCCTGCAACAGATCGTTCGGAAACTCGATATCCGCCTTGTCCACCTCGTCGATCAACAGGACGACGCGTTCGTCCGCATCAAAGGCCTGCCAAAGCTTGCCCTTGCGGATGTAGTTGGAAATGTCGTGGACCCGCTCATCCCCCAACTGGCTGTCGCGCAGGCGGGACACGGCATCGTATTCATACAGGCCCTGTTGCGCGCGCGTGGTCGATTTCACCGCCCATTCCAGAATTGGAACGCCAAGCGCGGCGGCGACCTGACGGGCCAGTTCGGTTTTTCCCGTTCCCGGCTCCCCCTTGACCAGAAGCGGACGTTCCAACGTGATTGCCGCGTTGACGGCCACTGAAAGGTCGTCGGTTGCTACATAATCCTTGGTGCCTTCAAACTGCATTCCGCATCCCATTCGCAGGTCCCGTTTGGCGCGCAACCTAACAGTCGCCCCCCTTGGCGCAAGCAGAGCTTCGCGGGGCGTGACAAGCCCCCGAACCTGTTGTAAGCGCGGCGATAGAGGGCCCGGTTCGGTTCATCGCCTAAGACAGAACCTGCAACGGACCGGTGCGAAGGAGCGACGACTATGAAAGCCGAGACCTTTCTCCCATCCGACTACACGCCCGCTGAGGGCGAGCCGTTCATGAACGAGCGTCAGACGGAGTATTTCCGCCGTAAGCTGAACGCCTGGAAAGCCGACCTTCTGGAAGAGACCGAGCGCACGCTGGAAGGTCTGCAGGGTGCCGCCCGAAGCATTCCGGACATCGCTGACCGTGCGTCCGAGGAAACCGATCGGTCGATCGAACTGCGGACACGTGACCGGCAGCGCAAGCTGATTTCCAAGATCGATGCGGCCCTGCGCCGGATCGAGGATGGCGAATACGGGTATTGCGAAAAGACCGGTGAGCCGATTTCGCTCAAGCGTCTGGATGCCCGCCCCATCGCCACCATGACGGTCGAGGCGCAGGAAACGCACGAGCGCCGCGAGAAGGTCCACCGCGACGACTGATCCGATGATCGCCTCTGCGGTCTTGGCGTCCGACGTCACCGTTCTGGGCGCGGGAATTGCCGGGCTGGCCATGGCCGTTGCCTGCGCGCAACGGGGCCGCTCTGTGACAGTGATCGAACAGGCAGCGGCACTGACGGATATCGGTGCAGGGTTGCAAATCGCGCCGAACGGCGGGCGCGTGCTGGCGGCCTTGGGTGTCACGCCCCGCGCGATTGCAAGCCGCGCTGTCCACGTGATCGACGGGGTCTCGGGAAAATCCGTGATCCGAATGCCGCTCGGTCCCGGTTTCCGGCTGATCCACCGGGCCGACCTGATCTCCGCACTGGCCGACCGTGCCGCCGATGTGGGTGTAACGCTTCGGCTCGATACCAGGGTCACCGACATCGCGGACGGCGGGCGAGCCCTGCACCTGAGCGAAGATACCGCAATGCCCACGGCCCGACTGATCGGGGCTGACGGTGCACGGGGCAGGGCAAGGGCATTTGTCGCGCCGGACCATCGCGGCGCTTTTACCGGACAGGTCGCATGGCGTGCGATCGTCCCGGTCGATCAATGGCCAGCGGAAGCGCAGATCCACACCGGAAGCGGCCGTCATCTGGTCTGCTACCCCCTGCGCGATGGCCGGGCGCTGAACATCGTGGCGGTCGAGGAACGGACTGCATGGACCGACGCGGGCTGGTCGCATACCGACGACCCCGCGCACCTGCGCGCCGCCTTCGCCGGGTTCGCCACCCCGATCCGTATGTTGCTGGACCGGGTCGAAACCGTGCATCTGTGGGGCCTGATGGATCATGGAGCAACGCCGCGGTGGACGCGCGGGGCCTGCACGTTGATCGGGGACGCGGCGCACCCGACGCTGCCGTTTCTGGCGCAGGGCGCGAACCTCGCGCTGGAGGACGCATGGACATTGGCAGCCATGCTGGACGATCCGGCAGGGTGGGAGGCGGCGCGCCGTCCCCGCGTTGCGCGCGCATTGGCCATAGCCCGGTCAAACGCCCGAAATTATCATCTGACAGGGGCGAAACGCATTCTCGGCCATGGGGCGCTGCGTACGCTCAACGTCATCCGGCCGACCGCGATGCTGGGCCGCTACGACTGGCTTTACAATCACGATGTGACGGCGGGTTGAGCCCGCCGACACGCCAGACACTCAGGCGTCTTCCATCGCGCCGCCGGCCTCTTTCCAGTCACCGATGCCACCGACATTCGTGACCGAGGAGAATCCCATTTCGGTCAGCGTCTTGCCCGCCAGTGCCGCCTGACCCCCCGCACCGCAGACGAGATACAGTTTCGCATCCTTCTTGAGCGCGGCATTGTGATATGGGCTGGCATCGTCTGCGGCGAATTCGATGAACCCGCGCGGCACACGGACGGCCCCGGCGATGGTGCCGGTCTTGGCGATGTCGGCACTGTCGCGCACGTCGACGAATGTCGCGTCTGCGTCCTTGTGGTGGGCGATGGCCTCGGCTGCCTTGATACGGGGCACTTCGGCGTTGGCCGCCTCGAGATAGTCCTTTGCAGATTTCATCGTCTGATCCTTTCGGGTGGTCCGGCAAATGCCGGTCGGAAACAAAGCTGCCGCAGTCAGGCGTCGATGGCAATGTGCGCTTCAGCCGAAGTCGATCTGCGCCTTTATCGCCTGACTGCGGTCGCTTGCGATTTCGAACGCCTGAACCGCCGCGTCGATGCCCAGCGTATGCGTAATCAGCGGCGAGACGTCGATCAGGCCTTTGCGCATCAGGCTGACACCAGTTTGAAATTCCTCGTGAAAGCGGAACGAGCCTTTAAGCGACAGCTCCTTCGCGGTCAGCGCCTGCATCGGGATGCTCATGTCCCCGCCCAGCCCCAACTGCATCACGATGCCGCGAGGCCGCATCGCCGGGATGCCCGCTGCCAGCGCCTGCGCCGCGCCGGAACACTCGAACATGACGTCGAAGGTGCCCTTGTCGCCTGTGAACCGGGCCAGCCCGTCGGGCGTGTCAGCCATGTTGACCACGTCGTCCGCACCGATCCGCTTGGCCATCGCCAAGGTGAAATCCGACAGGTCGGTCGCCACGATGCGATCCGCCCCGGCGCGGCGGGCCGACAGGATGGACAGGATACCGATAGGGCCACAGCCGGTCACCAGCACCGACTTGCCGACCATTCCTCCGGCCAGCCGCGTCGCGTGCAGGGTGACGGCCAGCGGTTCCGCCATCGCGGCCTCCCCGGCGGTCAGGCCATCGGCCACGGCGCATTGGCTTGCGTCGGCGTTCAGCACCTGACGGAATGCACCCTGAATATGCGGAAACGGCATGGCGGACCCATAGAACCGCATGTTCATGCAATGGTTCGGCACCCCCTCCAGACAATAGCGGCAATGCCCGCAGGGCCGCGATGGTGAGACGGCGACCAGCTGCCCGACCGCCAGATCTGTGACACCCTCGCCCAGGGACGTGACATGGCCCGCCACTTCGTGCCCCAGGACCATCGGCTCGCGCAGGCGAATCGTGCCGAACCCGCCATGTTGGTAATAATGCAGGTCCGACCCACATATGCCGCCCGCCGCCATCTTGATCTGAACTTCGCCGGGGCCGGGGGACGACGCCTCCTGCTCCTCGATGCGAAGGTCGCGGGCGGCGTGGATGACGATGGATTTCATGGAGATGGCTCGCTAAGGGGAAGGGCACCCCAAACCTTGCAGCGGAGCCCGCCCATGTCCACGACCCTCTTCGATCTGACCGGAAAGCGCGCGTTGATCACCGGATCGTCACAAGGCATCGGGTTTGCACTGGCCAGGGGGCTTGCGGCGGCAGGGGCGTCCATCGTCCTGAACGGGAGGACTGCGGACAAGCTGATGCAGGCCGCCGAAACCCTGCGCGGCGAAGGCGCGAAGGTCGAAACGCTGGCCTTCGATGCGACCGATCACGATGCCGTCCGCACCGCCATCGACGGGTTCGAGGCCGACACCGGACCCATCGATATCCTTGTCAACAATGCCGGGATGCAGCATCGCACCGCGTTGGAAGATTTCCCCGCCGACGCTTTTGAACGTCTGTTGCAAACCAATATCGCCAGCGTTTTCCACGTCGGTCAGGCAGTCGCGCGCCACATGATTGCGCGTGGCGCTGGCAAGATCGTAAACATTTGCTCGGTCCAGTCCGCGCTCGCCCGTCCCGGCATCGCGCCGTATACGGCCACCAAGGGGGCCGTCGCGAACCTGACCAAGGGCATGGCGACCGACTGGGCGAAGCACGGTCTGCAATGCAACGGGCTGGCCCCCGGCTATTTCGACACGCCGTTGAACAAGGCGCTGGTCGAGGATCCGAAGTTCACCGAATGGCTTTCGAACCGCACTCCGGCAGGTCGCTGGGGCAAGGTCGAGGAATTGGTCGGGGCCTGTATTTTCCTGTCCTCCGAGGCGTCCAGCTTCGTCAACGGCACGGTCGTCTATGTCGACGGCGGGATCACCGCCTCGCTCTAGGCCCCGGCAAACGTCAGACGATCAGGATGGCACAGGCCGACCTGCGCCCCGCGCGGTCGGCTCTGACTTGGCCGTCACGTCTGCGTCAGACATCGGCATCCCCTGCGCTGCGGATTTGACGCGCGGCCTGCAATCCGGGAAAGCAGTGCGACCCCAATGCTCGAGGCCGCAGACATGCAGATCGACATACCCCTGACCCGCGACCTCGTGCTGATCGGTGGCGGCCACGCCCATGCTCTGGTGATGCGCCGATGGGGTATGAAGCCGCTTCCGGGCGCGCGGCTGACCGTGATCAATCCGGGGCCAACCGCACCCTATACCGGCATGTTGCCCGGCCATGTCGCGGGGCACTACAGCCGCGATGATCTGGACATTGATCTGGTGCGGCTGGCCCGGTTCTGCGGGGCGCGGCTGATCGACGGGGCGGTCGATGCGCTGGATGCCGATGCACGCGTCATGCACATCGAAGGCTGGGGCGATCTGAAATACGACGTGGCCTCGCTCGATGTCGGAATTACGGCGGAAATGCCGGAAATCGAAGGGTTCGCCGATCATGGCACCGGGGCCAAACCCCTGGGACAGTATGCCAATCGCTGGCGCGCCTTCCTGCGCGCGGTCGAGGTCGGGGACACTGCCCCCGAGGTGGCGGTGATCGGCGGCGGCGTTGCCGGGGTCGAGCTGTCGCTGGCCATGGCCCATGCTTTGCGCAACGTGAGCAAGAGACCTGTAATCACAGTGCTGGAAGCGGCGGATCAGACCACCGGCACCGGCCCGAAGGCGCGCGCCAGGCTGATGCAAGCGATGGATGCGCTCGGCGTCACCCTGCGGACCGGCGCGCAGGTCGAGCGGATCGCGGCGGATCACGTCGCCCTGTTGGACGGCAGCCGCATCGCCGCGGCCTTTACCGTCGCCAGCGCCGGGGCCCGCCCCCATGCATGGATTGCGGATACGGGGTTGCCTTTGGAAAACGGCTTTGTCCGTGTGACCGAAACCCTGTCGGTCGAAGGATACGACACACTTTTCGCGGTGGGCGACTGCGCCCATCTGACCCATGCGCCCCGACCCAAGGCGGGGGTATTCGCGGTGCGTGAGGCACCGATCCTGCATGACAATCTGCGCGCCGTTTTGACGGGTGGCAAGATGCGCGCCTTTCATCCGCAGAAGCACTATCTCAAGCTGATTTCACTAGGTGGAAAATCCGCCCTGGCGGAACGGGGCGGGCTGACGGTTTCGGGGCCGCTGCTCTGGCGCTGGAAAGATCATATCGACCGCAGTTTCATGGACAAGCTGACCGATTTGCCCGCCATGCCCGCGCCCCGGCTTCCTGCAGTGCGCGCGCTGGGCGGCAATACCGCGAAACCCCTCTGCGCGGGATGCGGGTCCAAGATCGCGGGCGATTCACTGGCGCAAGCCCTGACTGTATTGCCGCCGCGCGCCCGCGCCGACGTGTTGTCGCGCCCCGGCGACGATGCGGCCATTCTGGCACATGGCGCGCGCAAACAGGTGATGACCACCGATCATCTGCGTGCCTTTACTGCCGATCCCGTGACCCTGACCCGCATTGCCGCCGTTCATGCCCTGGGTGACATCTGGGCCATGGGCGCGTCCCCGCAGGCCGCCTTGTCCAGTGTCACCCTGCCAAGGATGTCCAGGACGTTGCAGGCTCGGACCCTTGCGGAAGTCCTGCGCACCGCCTCCGAAGTGATGCATGCGGCGGGCGCGGATCTTGTCGGTGGTCATTCCACCATGGGCTCCGAGACGGTGATCGGCTTTTCGCTGACCGGCCTGTGCGATGGAGATCCCATCGGCCACTACGGTGCGCAGCCCGGCGACGCCCTCATCCTGACGCGCCCCATCGGCACCGGCGTCATTCTGGCCGCTGAAATGGCCGGACAGACACGCGGCACAAATGTCCAGGCCATGCTGCGGCGGATGGGGACGCCACAGGGCGATGCCGCGGCGATCCTGTCCGGCGCGCAAGCGATGACCGACGTGACCGGTTTCGGGCTGGCTGGGCATCTGTTGGCGATCTGCAAGGCAAGCGGTGTGGGCGCGCAGATCGTGCTGGACGCCGTGCCGGTCTATGACGGCGCGCTGGATCTGTCTGCGGCGGGGCATTTTTCCTCGCTCCATGCCGACAATCTGCGCGGTGCGCCGGTAACATATCATGACCCGCAAGACCCGAAGTTTGCCTTGCTGCACGATCCGCAGACAGCCGGTGGTCTGCTGGCCGCCGTTCCCGCCAACCAGGCCGATTTTCTGATCGAACGACTTTGCGCCGCAGGTCACGTTGCTGCCCGCATCGGTCGATTCACCGACGACGCGCCTCGCATCGTCTGCGCCTAGCCCGTCAGGTCGATGACCTGCTGCGCCACACGGGCCAGCGCCGCTTCTGTCATGTCGGGCAGGTCGATCACCCCGATCTCCGTCCGGTCCGACGCCTCGGGGCGGCGATAGCGCGGGTCGTAGTGATGCTCGATCAGCTCCTCGGCCAGCCCGGTGTAATCGCCCGCTGTGGCCAACGCATGCCACGTCTCGATCCGTTCGCGCGGTTGGTAGGGGCGCAGCGTCTCGATCCGCTGCCGCAGCAACTCCGCATCCGCTGTCAGATCAGGATAGGTCGTCGTCAGGAATGCCGCGCGTGTGGGTATGCTGGCCCGCAGGCGCACGACTTCGGCCCGTGCCATCGCCGACCAGATCGCTGGCGGCAGCAGAACGCGCCCGATGGCGTTGCTTTCGGCCTCCATGAACAACGGACGGCCTGGGTCCAGCCCGATCAGCGCCGCCGCCAGACGCGACTCGAACATCTTCTGTGCGGGTTGCCCATCAGACCAGCCACCGAAATTCGATCCGCGGTGGTTCGCCAGACCCTCCAGGTCGACGACCTGCGCGCCGCCCTTGGCCAGATGGTGCAGCAGTTGCGTCTTGCCCGTGCCCGTTCCGCCGTCGATCAGCACGACCCGCAGGCCCAGCGACCGATCGTAGAGCATCTCCACCACCAGTCGTCGATATGCCTTGTATCCGCCTTCCAGCACAGTCACCCGCCAGCCGATCTGGTCGAAGATGATGCCCACCGACCCGGATCGCTGTCCACCGCGCCAGCAATAGATCATCGGTCGCCAGCCGCCGTCGCGGTCCGCCAGCGGCCCTTCCAGATGCGCGGCCACGTTGCGCGACACCAACGCGGCCCCGATCTTGCGGGCCAGAAAGCGGTCCTGCTGCACATATATCGTGCCGACGCGCGCCCGCTCTTCGTCCGTCAGCGCGGGCAGATTGATCGCGCCGGGGATGTGATCCTCGGCGAACTCGGATGGTGCACGCACGTCGATGATATCGTCTACGTCGAGCGTGCCAAGGCCGGGCAGGGCGGTCAGGGTGTGGCGTTGCATCGGACCTCGCGGGGTTCAGCGCGTCGTGACGTGCCCCGCAGGCAAGGTCAACCTGTCGCCACAGCGTGATCCGCCGTGATGGATCCGGTCAGCACCCGGCGAGCGTTCGGCAAATCGTTGCCCTCGGCCCGCGCCAGCGAATCTTCGGGCGACAATCCGTGCGCCCCCCAACGCTCCACAAGACGTGTTCGCAACACGGCCTCAGGCACCTGCAGGGCAACGGTCGCATCCCACAAGGGGTGAAGCTCACGCCACGGATCTTCGTCAAGCAACAGGTAATTACCTTCGAAAATCGCGATCTCCGCTGTCAGGCGCCCGCTGTCCGGAACTGTTGCATCTGCCGCCCGGTCGAAAGTCGGGAAAATCGGGGAGCCGTTCGCGCGTGCCGCCCGCACCAATGCCAGAAGGCCCGGCACATCGAAGGTTTCGGGCGCACCTTTGCGGGCACGCAGCCCCAGATCGTCCAGCGTTGCATTGTCAAGATGAAAGCCGTCCATCGGCACGACCTGCGCCGAACGCCCGCGCCGCACGATGGCTTCGGCCAGCGGTTCCGTTACCGTGGACTTACCGGCGGCGGGTGGCCCCGCCACGGCGATCAGCCGTCGGCCCGGTGGCAACGCCACCAGCTTATTGGCCAATGTCTCCAGATCGACGGCGTCAGGCAAGACGTGTCGCCAGCCAGCGCAGCGCCGCACGGTATCCCTCGATCCCCAGACCGGCGATCACTGCGTCGGCTCGCCCCGAAACATAGGAGTGGTGTCGGAACGCTTCGCGTTTGTGGATGTTGGAAATATGAACCTCCACGACCGGCCCCTGATAGGCATGCAGCGCATCCAGAATGGCGATGGACGTATGCGAATAGGCGCCGGGGTTGATGACGATGCCGTCGCGCGCGCCCCGCGCCTCCTGTATCCAATCAACCAGTTGTCCCTCGTGGTTCGACTGCCGGAACTCAAGCGTGGCAAGATCCATCGCCCGGCAGGTCGCTTCGACATCGACCAGCGTATCAGAGCCATAGAGATGCGGTTCCCGCTGCCCCAGAAGGTTCAGATTCGGTCCGTTGAGGATCAGGATATCGGCCATGGCGTGTCCCTCGCGGTCGGGCGTTTCAATCGGAGTAGCGCAGCCCGCGCGTCAATCCAACCGTCCTGCGTTCTGGCCCTATGATACGAGCAACTCATAGGTCCAGAGGGTCGCGGGGACTTGATCGACAGGTCGACCTGAACGACCGTCACGTCCGGAGGACACCGGATTGGCCCATCAAACTGCCTTGCGCCGCACAGCGACGACCCTGATCGGGGGCGATCGCACGGCCAAGTCCGTCGCGGTCACGCTGATGGATGCGATGGATGCGCCGCCAGATCTCTCCGTCGTCTATTAGCCACGGGTCCCGCACAGGACCTGTCTGCAAACGGCCCGGTCCGGGTCCGTGACACAAGGTCCGCCATGAACACCCCCGATCCTGCACCGACGCCTGCCACCGCCACCGCCGCCAGATTGCCCGCCCGCGCCCGTGTGGTCATCATCGGCGGGGGGGCCGTCGGCGTCTCATCCCTCTATCATCTGGCCAAGCTGGGCTGGACCGATTGCATCCTGCTGGAGCGCAACGAACTGACCGCCGGGTCGACCTGGCATGCAGCCGGCAACTGCCCGAACTTTGCTGGAAGCTGGGCCGTGATGAATATCCAGCGCTATTCCATGGCGCTCTATCGTGGGCTGGCCGAAGCGGTCGATTACCCGATGAATTACCACGTCACGGGTGCAATACGGCTGGCACATACCGCAGAGCGAATGCAGGAATTCGAGCATGTGCGCGCAATGGGCACCCTTCAGGGCCTGAAGCTGTCGATGATGGACCTGCCCGAGATCGGCAATCGCCATCCGATGTGTGAAACGCATGATCTGACCGGGGGGCTATGGGACCCGGAGGATGGCGACATCGACCCGGCCCAGTTGACGCAGGCACTGGCCAAGGGTGCGCGCGACCTGGGTGCCAAAATTGTCCGCCACTGCCCGGCCACGGGCGTGACCCGCGACGGCGACGGCTGGATCGTGCATACGGATGCAGGTGATATTGCCTGCGACAAGGTGGTGAATGCCGCCGGATACTACGCCGCCCGCGTCGCAGAATGGTTCGAGCCGCATGGCCGCCCGCCATTGCCGATGACCGTCATGTCGCACCAGTATCTGCTGACCGAGCCGATCCCGGAGATCGTGGCATGGACCAAGCAGCATGGGCACAAGATGCCGATGATCCGCGACCCGGATGTCAGCTATTACCTGCGACAGGAAAAGACTGGCCTGAACCTTGGCCCGTATGAGCGGGCGTGCCGATCCGAATGGACCAATGGCGACATGCCCGAGGATTTCAGCTTTCAGCTTTGGCAGGACGATCTTGACCGGTTGGAGGATTATATCGCCGACGCCATGGAGCGCGTACCGCCCCTTGCAAGCGCGGGCGTCAGCAGTGTCATCAACGGCCCGATTCCCTATACCCCGGACGGGTTGCCCCTGATCGGACCAATGCCCGGTGTTAAAAACGCATTTGATGCCAATGTTTTCACCTTCGGCATCGCGCAGGCCGGGGGTGCGGGCAAGGTGCTCGCCGACTGGGTCGTCAAGGGCGCGCCCGACTGGGATTGCTTCGACGTCGACCCCCGCCGCTTCGGGGCCTATGCCTCCGATCCGACCTATTGCCGCGCCAAGGCCGAAGAGGTCTACGGCCACGAATACGTCATGCACTTTCCCCATGCCCGATGGCCCGCCGGGGCGGATCGCCTGATCTCTCCGCTTCATGAAACGCTGAAGGCACAGGGCGCGCAGATGGCCCCCTACGGCGGATGGGAGCGGGCGACCTGGTTCGCCAGACCCGGCGACGACACCTCGTGGGGAGCTGCCCAGACGTGGCGCCGCGATGGACCGTGGCACGCTCGTGTGGCCGAAGAGGTCGCGGCCGTCCAAAACGGGTGTGGCGTACTGGACCTGTCCGGTTTCTCGCGGTTCGAACTGTCCGGCCCCGGTGCAGCCGATTGGCTGGCGGAACAAATCGCGGGTCATCTGCCGCAGACAGGGCGCATGACCCTGTGCTATTTCACTGGTCCCACCGGAAAATTCGCCACCGAAATGTCCGTCAGTCGCTCGGGCGACGATCAATTCACCCTGATCACGGCGGCCATTGCCCGTGACCATGACCGTGATCTGCTGACCCACGCGCTGCCCGATACACTGACCCTTATCGATCAGACCGAAGACATCGCCTGTCTTTTGGTGACGGGTCCAGCGTCACGCGACGTCCTGTCCAAAGTGACCGACGCCGATCTGTCGTTGCCGTGGCTGTCGGTGCAGGATGCCACCGTTGCCGGACGCACCGCGCGCATGAACCGGGTTAGTTTTGCAGGCGAACTTGGCTGGGAAATCCATGCGTTGCAAAGCGACATCAAGGTAATACATGAAGCACTGGACGGCGTGACACCCTTCGGGATGTTCGCCCTCGACTCGATGCGCATCGAAAAAGCCTATCGTGCCTGGGGCAGCGATCTGTCGCCCGGATATACGCTGCGCGAAGTCGGTGCAGACCGATTTATCCGCAAGGAAGATCGAGGCGATGACCCCGCCCGCAAGCTGGCCGTCCTGACGCTGAATGACCACCCATATGATCCACTGCCGATGTCGCCTGTCTGGATCGGTGACAAGATCGTGGGCGAAATCACATCCGCCGCATATGGTCACCGCGTTCAGAAAGCCATTGCGCTGGCCATGCTGGACTGCACCGATGCGCCTCCAGACACACAGGTAGAGGTTGAAATTTTCGGTCGTCGCGTCTTGGCAGCCGTTCATGCAGACGCCCCCCTGTGGGACCCAGAAAACGAGCGTATCCGCGCATGACAGATCCAGTTCCTTCACACGCCCGCGTCGTCATCATCGGCGGCGGGGTCATTGGCTGTTCCGTGGCCTATCACCTGACAAAACTCGGCTGGACCGACGTCGTTCTGTTGGAGCGCAAACGCCTGACATCCGGCACGACATGGCACGCGGCGGGTCTGATTGCGCAGCTACGGGCGTCAAATCCGGCGACGCGATTGGCGAAATACTCCGCCGACCTCTATGCAAAACTCGAGGAGGAGACGGGCATCGCCACCGGCGTCCGCCAGAACGGCTCGGTCTCCGTCGCGTTGAATGAAGCGCGGCGCGAGGAACTCCTTCGCACCGCCTCCATGGCCCGCGCCTTCGGAGTCGAGGTATCGGAATTGACGCCGGATCAGGTCGGCGAAAAATATCCGCACATAAACCTGGAGGGTGTCACGGGCGGTGTCTGGCTGCCTGGTGACGGACAGGGCGACCCGGCCAACATCGCGCTGGCACTGGCCAAGGGTGCGCGGCAAAAAGGCGCGAAAATCCTGGAAAATACACGCGTCATCGGTATCGACACCGACCATCGCACCGCTAGTGCGGTTCACTGGAGCGGCAGCGACGGCCAAGGCAAGATTACCTGCGATCACGTCGTCAACTGCGGTGGCATGTGGGCGCATGAGGTCGGGCAGATGGCGGGCGTCAATGTCCCGCTGCACGCCTGCGAGCACTTCTACATCGTGACCGAAGCCATTCCCGATTTGACCCGCCTGCCGGTGCTGCGCGTGCCTGATGAATGTGCCTACTACAAGGAAGATGCGGGTAAGATCCTGCTGGGTGCGTTCGAGCCGGTGTCCAAGCCCTGGGGCATGAACGGCATTCCCGAAAGCTTCGAGTTCGACCAGCTGCCCGAAGATTTCGATCATTTTGAACCGATTCTGGAGAAAGCGATCGAACGGCTGCCGATGCTGGCCAACGCGGGTATCCACACGTTCTTCAATGGTCCGGAATCCTTCACCCCTGACGATGCCTACCACCTCGGCCCCTCGCCCGAAGTGCCGAACCTCTGGGTTGCGGCTGGCTTCAATTCGATCGGCATCCAATCGGCGGGCGGCGCAGGCATGGCGCTGGCACAATGGATGCAGGATGGTGAAATGCCCTTCGATCTGGTCGATGTGGACGTCGCCCGCAACCAGACGTTCCAGCGCAACCGTCGATATCTGAAAGAACGCGCGTCCGAAACGCTGGGGCTGCTTTATGCCGACCATTGGCCGTATCGACAGAAGGCAACGGCACGCGGCATTCGACGCTCTCCGTTCCACGCGCAACTTGCGGATCTGGGCGCGGTTTTCGGCGAGTTTGCAGGCTGGGAACGCGCCAACTGGTTCGCCTTTCCGGGCGAGCCGCGGCAATATGAATACAGTTGGGGCAAACAGAACTGGTTCGGCAACGCCGCGCATGAACATGGGTTGATCCGCAATGGTTGCGGCTTCTACGACATGTCATCCTTCGGCAAGATCAAGATCGACGGCCTGCACGCCGAAGCCTTCCTGAACCGGGTCTGCGGCGGTGACATGTCTGTCCCGAACGGCAAGATCGTCTATACTCAGATGCTCAATTCCCGCGCCGGGATCGAAGCGGACGTCACCGTCACCCGCCTGTCGGAGTTCAGCTATCTGATGGTCACGCCGGCCGCGACGCTGGTCAAAGACATCGCGTGGCTGCGCCGTTTCGAAGACCCTGACGATGCTGTATTCATCACCGATATCACTGCGGGCGAAGCGGTGCTGGCCGTCATGGGGCCGAAATCGCGCGAGGTATTGCAGTCGATCAGCCCCGCCGATTTCTCGAATGAGGCATTTCCCTTCGGCACCGCCCGCGACATCGACATCGGGCTCGGCCTCGCCCGCGCGCACCGGGTGTCCTACGTCGGTGAATTGGGTTGGGAGATCTATATCCCGTCCGATATGGCGGCGCATGTCATGGAGACATTGATCGAGGCGGAAACCGGCGCGCGTCCCGTCGGTCTGCACACGATGGATAACTGCCGCATCGAACGCGCCTTCCGACACATGGGGCACGATATCACCCCCGAGGATCACGTGGTCGAAGCGGGCCTGGGGTTTGCGGTCAAGGTAAACAAGAAAGCCGACTTCAATGGACGCAATGCGGTATTGCGAAAACGGGAGGAGGGGCTGAAGCGTCGGATGTTACAGTTCCGGATGAATGACCCGGACGTGATGCTCTATCACAACGAGCCGATTGTACGGGATGGCAGGATCGTGGGCCACATTGCATCCGGGGCTTATGGGCACACCTTGGGCGGCGCCATCGGACTTGGATATGTGCCCTGCGAAGGGCAGTCGGTCGAGGATTGCCTGTCTTCGCCCTATGAAATTGAAGTGGCAGGCCGTCGGCACTCGGCGGACGTGTCGTTCAGACCGATGTATGACCCGACCGGCGAACGTCTGAAGATGTGATGCGAAAGCCGGGGGGCAGCCCTGCACCCCCGGAATATTTCAGCAGCAAAGAGGGGCGGCACAGTCGACGCAAGCCATGAGGCGGGATCGTTGACATGCCGTGTTTCGTGAACTCTCACATCTGGCCGTATTTTTTCAGGCGCACATCTGCGGCACGGGCGTGGCCCTCCATTCCTTCGACCCGGCTGATCCGGGCGCTGGCTTCGGCGACGGGCCGCGCGCCATCGCGGGTTGCGCGCTGCCAGGTCACGATTTTCAGAAACTTGTGAACCGATAGCCCGCCGGTATAGCGCGCCGCGCCGCTGGTCGGCAGGACGTGGTTCGTGCCCGATGCTTTGTCGCCATAGGTCACGGTCACTTCCTCGCCCAGGAACAGCGAGCCGTAGCAGGTCAGCCGATCCATCCACCACTCCGGGTCGGCGGCCTGAACCGACAGGTGTTCGGGCGCGTAGTTGTCGGAAACCTTCGCCATTTCCTCGCGGTCGGCGCAGAGAATCACTTCGCCGAAATCGCGCCAGGCGGCCTCGGCACTTTCGCGGTTGGGTGACGGCAGGTCCGCAATCAGCGCGCCCATCCGGTTCATCACGTCATGCGCCAGAGTTTCGGAATCGGTGACCAGCCAGACCGGAGAGTTCCAACCGTGTTCGGCCTGACTGACCAGATCGACGGCCACGATATCAGGATCGGCTGTCGCATCCGCAATAATCAGGCTGTCGGTCGGTCCGGCGACCATATCGATACCGACGCGCCCGAATAAAAGCCGCTTGGCTTCGGCCACGAACTGATTGCCCGGCCCCACCAATATGGATGCTTTGGGTGCGCCGAACAGGCCAAACGCCAGCGCCGCGATACCCTGCACGCCGCCCATGGCAAGGATCGTGTCCGCGCCGCACAGGTCGGCCGCATAGGCGATCGCGGGGTCGATACCACCACCCTTGCGCGGTGGCGATGCGACGGTGACATGACTGACGCCCGCGACCTTGGCGGTGGTCACCGTCATGATCGCACTGGCGACATGGGCGTATCGCCCGCCTGGAACGTAGGCTCCTGCTGCCGTGACAGGGATGACTTTCTGGCCTGTGCTCAGGCCGGGCAAAAGCTCGATCTGAGTCTCGGTCAGGGTTTTGCGCTGCGCCTTGGCGAAGCGGCGGACGTTGTCATGGGCAAAGGCGATATCCTGCCGCACCTGGTCGGACAATTGGGCCGTCGCAGCGTCGATATCTGCGCGGCTCAGCACGGGGTTGCCCGGCGCATCGTCCAACTTGCCGGCCCATTCCATCGCCGTCGCGTCGCCCCCGGCTTCGATTTGCGCCAGCATATCTGCAACCGTGCGGGTGACATCCGCCGCGCCGGTTTCGGCAGTGCGGGTGGCTTTCTTCAGGAATGCGGGCATTGGGTCCTCCGGCGCGAAAGGAGAAATATAGATCCGGATCAAAGAGCTGCGATCCGAGATTGATGTCGACTGGGCATGGGGCCGATCCGCCTCGATGGGGCATACAGACAGCCGGGCCGATCGCTCGTCGCCGCGGATGAGTGTGCGCCACGCATCCGATGCAGGTAAAGCGAAACAGCCGGATGCAGGCTATGGACCTATCGCATGGTCGCGGTTGGCCTTATCAAGCCAGACAAAAAGGGCGACCCGAAGGCCGCCCCGTTGTTGTTGAAACCGGCAGGCACGCAGCCTGCCAAGTTGTCAGCAGGAGTAGTACATCTGGTATTCTATCGGGTGGGGCGTGTGCTCGTAGGCGTGAACCTCGTCCCACTTGAGCGCCATGTAGCCCTCGATCTGGTCACGGGTGAACACATCGCCGGCGATCAGGAAGTCGTGGTCCTTCTCCAGTTCGTCCAGCGCCTCGCGCAAGCTGCCGCAGACGGTCGGGATGGTGGCCAACTCTTCCGGAGGCAGGTCGTAGAGATCCTTGTCCGACGGCTCGCCGGGGTGGATTTTGTTCTTGATGCCATCAAGACCGGCCATCAGCAGGGCAGAGAAACACAGGTAGGGGTTCGCCGCCGGATCAGGGAAGCGGGCCTCGACGCGTTTGGCCTTGGGCGACTCGGTCCACGGGATGCGGACGCAACCGGACCGGTTGCGCGCGGAATAGGCACGCAGGACAGGCGCCTCAAAGTTAGGGATCAGGCGCTTGTAGCTGTTGGTAGCCGGGTTGGTGAAGGCGTTCAGGGCCTTGGCATGCTTCAGGATGCCACCGATGAAATACAGGGCTTCCATCGAAAGATCGGCATATTGGTCGCCCGCAAACAACGGCTTGCCGTCTTTCCAGATCGACATGTTCACGTGCATGCCGGTGCCGTTGTCGCCCGCGATTGGCTTGGGCATGAACGTGGCGGTCTTGCCATAGGCGTGGGCGACGTTGTGGATCACGTACTTGTACTTCTGGATCTCGTCGGCCTGCTTGGTCAGCGAGCCGAAAATCAGGCCCAACTCGTGCTGGCATGAGGCGACTTCGTGGTGGTGCTTGTCGACCTTCATGCCGATGCGCTTCATCGTCGAGAGCATCTCGGAGCGCAGGTCCTGAGCCGAGTCGGTCGGGTTGACCGGGAAGTAGCCACCCTTGACGCCCGGACGATGGCCCATGTTGCCCATTTCGTACTCGGTGTTCGTGTTCCACGAGGCGTCGGCGGCATCGACCTCGAACCCGACGGAATTCATCGAGTTGGAATACCGCACGTCGTCGAACAGGAAGAATTCGGCTTCGGGGCCCATATAGGCCACGTCGCCGATACCCGACGAAATCAGATAGGCTTCGGCCTTCTCGGCGGTGCCGCGCGGGTCACGGTCATAGGCTTCGCCGGTGTCCGGCTCCACCACGGAGCAGTGAACGCAGATCGTCTTCTCCGCATAGAACGGATCGACATAAGCGCTCTCGACGTCCAGCATCAGCTTCATGTCGGAAGCTTCGATCGACTTCCAGCCCGCAATCGAGGAGCCGTCGAACATGAAGCCTTCCTCGATGAAGTCCTCGTCCACCAGGTCGGATACGACGGTGACGTGCTGCAACTTGCCGCGCGGGTCAGTAAAACGGACGTCGACGTATTCCGCTTCCTCGTCTTTGATCATCTTCAGCAGGGCATTGGACATGTGGCGTCCCTTTCCGTGTAGTATCAGTTGTTAGTGGAATTCAGATCGCGTCTTCGCCGGTCTCTCCGGTGCGGATGCGAATGGCCTGTTCGACGGACGATACAAAGATCTTGCCATCCCCGATCTTGTCGGTGCGCGCGGCGGCGATGATCGCGGAGACCGCAGGGTCGACCAGATCCTCTGTGAGCACGACTTCGATTTTCACCTTCGGCAGAAAGTCGACGACATATTCGGCACCACGGTATAATTCGGTGTGACCCTTCTGGCGCCCGAATCCTTTGACCTCGGTAACGGAGAGCCCCTGAATACCGATGTCCTGAAGGGCTTCCTTCACCTCGTCCAGCTTGAACGGTTTGATGATGGCTTCGATCTTCTTCATTCAGTCCTCCCGGAGTCGGGCTTGGCTTCGCAGTCTGGACCGGGACGGACAATCGCATAGGCTGCGAGACGGGTCCCGGTCGCATGTGAATCGTCCCGACGTGATTAAAAATTAAACGCCACGCCTAATTTATAGACGATTGGAAAACATATGTCCGAACTCCTGCTGACGGCTTCTCAGATGCGCGCGATCGAACAGGCCGCCATCGATGCGGGCGAGATCACCGGGCTGCAATTGATGGAGCGGGCGGGCCAGGGCGCGGTCGCCGCGATTGAGGCCATGTGGCCAGAACTGGAGCGGGCACCCGGTCGTGCGCTGGTTCTGTGCGGGCCGGGCAACAACGGCGGCGACGGGTTCGTAGTGGCACGGGTGCTGGCCGGAAAGGGGTGGGATGTAGATGCGTTCCTTTATGGGGATGTCGGGAAATTGCCACCTGACGCACGGACGAATTATGAACGGTGGTGCAAGATAGGTCAGGTGCGGACGCTTCCGACCGATGGCCTGCCGTTCAAGGATGGGACATCGCTGATCATCGATGCCCTCTTCGGAACGGGCCTGACGCGGCCACTGGATGCCTTGGGCAAGACACTGCGCGATGTCTGCGATGCGGCGAATGGTGGACGTGGGCTACCACGCGAGGATCGCACGCCTTTCTTTCCTTTCGTCGTAGCGCTGGATATCCCGTCAGGCATTTGCGCCGACAGCGGGAAGATCCTTCGTGCCGCCGGTGCCGATGCCGCCAAAGGATCGCGCGCATCCTGCGTCGCCGCCGACCTTGTGACCACCTTCCACCGACCGAAGGCCGGACATTATTTGGCTGACGGCCCACGACACTGTGGAACCCTTTGCATCATCGGCATTGGTCTGACGCAAACGGGGGCGTGGCGCGATCATATCCGGCTGGTCGATTTGCCAGTCGGTCTGTCCAAGCGAAGCAAAGGGCACAAATATGATCACGGCCACGCCCTGATCCTGACCGGCGGAATGGGCCGGACCGGGGCCGCACGTCTGTCGGCCCGTGCGGCGTTGCGTGTCGGGGCAGGACTGGTGACCTGTGCGGCCCCTGGCTCTGCGATGATGGAATGCGCGACGCAGCTGACCTCGATCATGTTGCGCCGCTGCGATGACGGAGAGGCGCTGGCCGGGTTGCTGGAGGACGAGCGTATAAATGCGCTCTGTCTCGGGCCGGGGATGGGGGTGTCGGATCGGACGTCAGACCTGATGGATGTGGCGCTGGCGTCCAAGCGCAGGGTGGTGCTGGATGCGGATGCGCTGTCCGTGCTGGCCGGGCGCGACGACCCGTTTGCCGTATTGCACGACGACTGCGTACTGACCCCCCATGGCGGCGAGTTCGCGCGGCTGTTTCCCGACATTTCCGACCGGCTGAACGCGCCCGCAACCAAGGGACCCGCCTATTCCAAGGTCGACGCGACCAGCGATGCGGCGGCGCGCGCTGGTTGCACGGTGCTGTTCAAGGGGCCCGATACGGTGATCGCGGATGCCTCGGGCGGGGCCAGCATCAATACCGCAGTTTATGACAGGGCCGTGCCGTGGCTGGCGACGGCGGGGTCAGGCGATGTATTGGCCGGGATCATCACCGGAATGTTGGCGCGCGGAAGTTGCCCGATAAATGCCACCTCCTCCGCTGCATGGCTGCATGTCGAGGCGGCGCGGACGTTCGGTCCCGGTCTGATTGCCGAAGATTTGCCCGAGACGTTACCGCAGGTTCTGCAAGCACTGTTGCAGAACGACTGACGTCAGGGGCTCATCGCATCCAGCGCGCCGGACACCAGTTCCAGCCCATCGACATAGACAGCCGAAGGACGGTCGAGGAGGATGCACCAGACCGTGCCGCCGCTCGATGTCACCGGGCGGATGACCGAACCGTCGGTCAGGCGGGCGGCGGCAACCCTTGCCTCGCGCGCGTTGAAAATCGTGCGGGCGCGCCAGTCACGAAGCACGACAGGTTGGTCCGGGGGCAGGGTCACATCGCGTTCCGGACGTCCCCGTCCCATCGCGCCAGCAGGGATAAGCACCATCGGCGCGCCGCGCGGCATCGTCAGTCGCAGAACGTCGCGCACCGGCATCATGCCGCGGTCGCGGGTGATGACGCGGTCATCGGGGGTCAGCGTTTCGATCAGAACTTCGCCTCGTGCGCTCAGCACCCTGCTGCCGGAAGGAAGCGCATGGCGAAGGCTGAGCTTGCCCATCACCGGAATGCCAACCGAAGATGGTCCTGGACTCATCACTGTCATTTTACTGCTCGCGCGATTGTTCGCTTTTCTTGACATGACCCTAGGCCCCGCCAATCCATCACGCATCAAATTTATGCGCCACATCCCGAGCCTTCGGCAAAAGTGTTACAAAATAGTTAACAGAAATAAAAAAGGCCCGGACGCAGTGCGCCGGGTCAATGATCAGAAGGCCTGCCAGCCCTGAATGCGGTCGGTCAGTCGGCCGGATCGATCTCGATAACACCCGTTTCAGTGCGACCGATAGGGGTTTCCAGTCCATTGGCATAGATCGTCAGGGCTGTGCCGAAATCGAGACGAAAGAATTCGGCTTCTCCGAATGCGGCGATATGCTTGCCGTCGGCCAGACGACGGGCGGGCACCAATGCGGCATCGGCACCGAACAGGGCTTCGGCGCGCCAGTCGCGGACGGCGACATGCTGATCGGACGCAACGGTCGTATCCCGCTCGGGGCGACCGAGGCCCAGGCTGTCGGTGCGGATCGTGCAGGCCGGTGCAGTATGCGTGATAACCGAAGTCAGGACGGCCATGCCGCGTTCACGGGTGATGATGCGATCGCCGGTCTTCAACGCTTCGACGGCAACTTCGCCGCTGGCGGTCAGAATGATCGTTCCGCGGGCAATGCCACCCTTGGCGATGACATCTGGTGCGGCCACGGCAGCGGCGTGAAACGCGAGTTTTTCGGCATTCTGACGAAGTTGGACGGTCATGGCAGTGATCCAGTCTGTAGATGGCGTGGCGGTTCAGCGTCTTTGAAAGAGAATTTGTGGCAGGGCTATTATGGCAATGGAAACTTGATGCTCCCGAATTGAGGCAGGATCTGGGCAGAAAGCGGGACTCTTCGCGGCCCTTTCGGGTTCTGTTCCGGGATGCTATGGCGTCCCCAGGCGGGTGTGGCGGAACTGGTAGACGCACCAGATTTAGGTTCTGGCGCCGCAAGGCGTGGGGGTTCGAGTCCCTTCACCCGCACCATACCTGGCCTCGTTCATGTGGATTTTCTGTTCACACTACAGGCCTCTATCTCCCGGCCCATTTCGCGTGTTTTCGATAAATTCCATGACCTGATTGGTAGTCACGAATGATACGCCGCCGCACGTGTTGGCCCGAAGACCATTCAGCAGAGCCTGATCGCGCTGAAAATGTCTTTGCAAAGGCTACTTCGGCACTTCGGACTCAAGGTTGTGCCATAACCCGTGGGCCGCGACTGTTGCTACCCCGCAGCCCGAGCCGATTGACCCGGTGCCGATTGACCCGGTGTCGAAATGCGGGGCAGCTACGCCGCCCTGGCGACCCGCGTCAGAACGGGTTCTGCTGTGCGCGGAATTCCCAAACGGTGACGTTGCCATCGCCGTTTGCATCAGCGGCTTCATAGTTCGCCTGAACGTTCGCCATGAACTCGGACAATGTGACGTTCGTGTCGGTGTCGGTGTCCATGGACTTGAAACGCGCAATCCGATTTTCGAAACGCCGTTCCACGTTGCGCCGCCCCATCGGCATGGCCGACGATGCGCCGTCCAGATATTCGTCTTCAGAAATCTGGCCATCATCGTCCCTATCGAACAGGGCAAACCCAATGCTGGCATGCTGGGACGCTTCGGCGGCACTGACGATCCCGTCCGAATTGCTATCGATAGGCCGAGCCATCATGTTCATGCCGCCACAGGTTCCAATGCCAAGCGGCATGATCTGAACCCTGTCGTCGTCGCGACTATCGTCATCAGGGTCGGCCAGAGCTGCCGTCCCGGCAATCAAGGCGGTGATTACTGCAGATGCCGCGACCACGCCGCGCATTGTAATGTTGTAAGACATCTCTGTGTTCTCCATTTTGCGTCCATACGCACGATATTGAATGCACGACGGACTTCCGTTGGAGTTGATGCCGATCAAGACAGCGAAGCCTGAATTGGGAAGTTTCGCATATCGCGCGAATGATCACGGTCGCACAGCTAGCATTGGTAGTTTCTATAAGGTCCATCCAGTCCCATACTGGCGACCTTCAGTCTTGTTTGGCGTAATTCTACCAGCGTTAAGTGGCGCATCTGACGTGTGAGATCAGCCAAGAAAGGAAGAGCAGATTTCGGTGCGCCATGTGGCGAACTGCAGTTCTGGGCTTTCCATATTGGGCGCTGCTGAACCGGTTCAGTCACAGCCCATAGGAAGGGTTAGGCGCGATGAGGCGGGCTATACCGCAACCTGCTTAAAAATATGCGCGAGACTGCACAGCATCAGCGCAGTGAGGCGGGTGAAACCATCCTTGGCAACGCATACTCACAATTTACACCAAAGGTTTCCGAACTGATTGGCTGTAGTGCTGTGCTCGAGCAGGAACTCTCCCTTGACGGCCCGTCGTGCGGCATGGCCCATGGGTGACAAATACGGCAGGGGGGGCCGCATGCGCGACGGACTGATCGATATATTCATGGCAGGCGTGACGCGCGCCGAACCCGACAGGGCCGTTCGAACGGCATTGCGGGATGCGCCGACCCCGGACCTGATCCTGTCACTGGGCAAGGCCGGGGTCGCGATGGCGCGCGCGGCGCTTGACCGATTTCCCGGCGTCTCCTGTCTGGTCGTGACCAACCCCGAAAACGCCGCCGACCTGTCCGGCGCGACGGTCATGGTCGGCGGGCATCCGGTGCCGGACGAAGGCTCCCTTGCGGCGGGAGAGGCGATGCTGAATGCCGCTGACGGGTTGGGGGCAGGGCAACGGTGCCTTGCACTGATTTCTGGCGGCGGATCGGCGCTGGCAGTGGCCCCGGTGAATGGCGTAAGTATGGCCGACAAGGCCGAAGTGTCGCGCCTGTTGCTGGGCGCTGGGCTGGACATCAAGGCGATGAACCTGATCCGGCAGAACCTGAGCCGCCTCAAGGGGGGCGGGTTGGCCCGTGCCGCAGCCCCGGCAACGATCGACGCGCTGATCCTGTCGGATGTGGTGGGCGACGATCTGGCGGCCATCGCCTCCGGTCCCACGGTCCCGCCGCTTGGCAACCCTGCAGCGGCGCGCGATCTGTTGCGGCGCCACGATCTGTGGGAACGGATGCCGGAAGTTTGTCGCACGGCCCTGTCGCGCCCCGCTGCCGCCGCTGTTCCCGGCGGAACCACGCGCCTGATCGGATCGAACCGGCTGTCGGCAGAAGCCATGCTGGCTGCCGCCCCGGATGCGACCCTGATCGAAACCCCTCTGGAGGGAGATGTATCCGATGCTGCCGCCGTCGTCGCCACGCGCGTCGCGGCAGGCCCCGGCATGACCTTATGGGGCGGGGAAACCACCGTGGTCCTGCGTGGCGACGGGCGCGGCGGCCGCAATCAGGAACTGGCGTTGCGCGTTGCATTAGCCCTGCGCGGGTGCCCCCGGCCATGGGCGTTCCTGTCGGGGGGAACCGATGGCCGCGACGGCCCCACGGATGCGGCGGGCGCGCTGGTCGACGACGGCACGCTGGCCCGGATCGCGGATGCCGGTATTGATATTACGGCTGGGCTGGAGGCCAACGACAGCTATCCGATGCTTCAGGCGTCCGGTGACCTTCTGATGACAGGCGGGACCGGAACGAATGTCGCCGACCTGCAAATCCTGAGGGTCGGCTGAGATGACAAATGAAAAGTCCACGCTAACTGAGGCGGCATGATCATTCGTTCACTCGTTCTTGCCGCTGTGGGGCTGACAGCTCTCGGTCTGACCTATGTTCGTATCGCCCCGACGGACCCGGCCGTCTGGAACGTCGATCCAACGAAGGCGATCCGGTCCGGCAAGCCCAACGATTATCTGGTGGCAGACGGGGGCGACCGGCCTGCCATCGTCTCGGATGTGCCGCCCGCCGACCTGCTGTCCCGTATTGACGCCGTGGCGATGGCCGAAGTGGGGGTGACACGTCTGGCCGGATCGCCGGACGAAGGCTTGATAACCTATGTCCAGCGTAGCCGGATCATCGGCTTCCCCGACGCCATCTCGGTCTCGGCCAGGCCCGACGGAATGGACAGTCGCCTGAATATCTGGAGCCGGTCGCGATACGGTCAGTACGATTTCGGCGTGAACCGGGCGCGGGTCGAGCGCTGGCTGGCGGCGCTGAACCTCGGCTGACCGGGCCACCGGCCCTCAATAGGGCAAGGGATGCGCTTTGTTCAGATTGTCGATGGCCGCGACCAGTTCGTCCGACAGCACCATGTCCTGCGCCTTCAACCCATGCTCCAGTTGCGCGACCGTCGTGGCCCCCAGAATGGCGGAGCAGTTGAAGGGCCGCGTCTGCAACCACGCCAGCGCCATGTGCACCGGGTCGACACCGTGCTCTGCCGCCATGTCCAGATAGGCCGCAACCGTCCCCTCGACACGATCCGACCAGCGTCCGCCCAGATTTTCGTTCAGCGACTTGCGCGATCCCTCCGGCACCGCGCCGTTCTGGTATTTACCGGTGATCAGCCCGGTCGCCAGCGGCGAGAAGGCCAGCATCGTGATATCCTCATAGGTCATCATCTCGGCCATGTCGGTGTCGGCCAGGCGGAACAGAACCGAATATTCGTTCTGGATGGACACCGGGCGGGCGGGGCCGTCCCCGCCGTCCTCGTCCGACGACAGCATCATCCACTGATCCATGCCCCAGGTCGATTCGTTGGACAGGCCGAAGGATTTGATGGTGCCGCGCGACACCTCCCGCTCCAGCGCGCCCACGCAATCGGCCATGTTCTGCAGAATCGCATCGCGCGTGCCTTCGGGACGGTAGGTCCAGTATTTTCGAAACTGGAAACTGCCCCGGTTCGGCCAGTGGAACTGGTACAGGTCGATGGCCTCGGACTTGAGCCGCTTCAGGCTGCCCTCGATGGCTTGTGGAATGCTCTCGGAGGTGATCGGCGCGCCGCCCCGCGCATGCGACCCGTCTCCGGAGTGCTTGGTGGCCAGCTTGATGCGCCCGGCACCGCCGTTCGCAACCCAGTTGCCGACGATTTCCTCGGTCAGGCCAAGGGTCTCCGCGCGCACCGGGTTCACAGGATACATCTCAGCGGTGTCGAGCCACGTCACACCCGCGTCACAAGCCATGTCGATCTGGGTGTGGGCGTCGGCTTGCGGCGTCTGGGTGCCGAAGGTCATCGTCCCCAGCATGATTTCCGAAATCGTGTCGTGACGTCCGAGGGGTATATGGCGCATGGGGTCATCCTGTCAGGCAAATCTGCCCCTAGATGCGCGCCCGTCCCGATAAGGTCCAGTCCGGGGATGTCGTCCCGGACCTTCCCGTCTTTACCCCTGAAATATTCCCGCCGGAGGTCCCGTTCTATAAATCCAGATCCAGCCAGACCGGCACATGATCCGATGGCTTTTCGCGGCCCCGCATATCCGCCTGGATCGTGCAATCGCGCATATGGTCCGCCACGGCAGGCGACAGCAGGAAATGATCAATGCGGATGCCATCGTTCTTGTTCCAGGCACCGGCCTGATAATCCCAGAAACTATAGTGCCCCGCAGCCTGCGTTCTTGCCCGGAACGCCTCGGTCAGACCAAGGTTCAGGATGCGCCGCCATGCGGATCGCGTCTGCGGCAATCCCAGCGCGTCCTTCTCCCACGCCGCGGGTCGGGCGGCGTCGCGGGCGTCGGGGATGACGTTGAAATCCCCGGTCATCAGGAACGGCGTTTCTTCGGCCAGCAAGGCCTTCGCCCGCGCCTCCAGCCGCGTCATCCACGCCAGTTTGTAATCGTATTTAGGCCCCGGCGCCGGATTGCCGTTCGGCAGATACAGCCCGCAAATCCGCACTGCACCGGTCTCTCCGATTACCGTGCCTTCGATATAGCGGGCCTGATCGTCGTCGTTGTCATGCGCCCCGTCCAAGGCCGGCAGACCCCGCGAGATATCCTCTACCGGCGTTTTCGACAGAAGAGCCACGCCGTTGAATCCCTTTTGCCCATGGGTGTGCAATTCGTAACCCGCATCCTCGACCAACTCTCGCGGAAAGGCTTCGTCGATGGACTTGATCTCCTGCAACACGGCGACATCGGGCGCGTCGTCCCGCAGCCAGTTGGCCACGGTCTCATAGCGGGCCTTGATGCCGTTGACGTTGAATGTGGCGATCTTCATGGGCGACCCTCCGGGTTTCGCAAACGCTTAGGCGAGCGTTCGGGCGATGTCACCCGTCAGTCCTTCAGCACCCGATCCGCCCGCTTCTTGACCAGCACGGTCCGCAGATCATGCATCGCCAACAACAGACGGTCGGTCACCGCATCCAACTGCGCGTCCGTGGCCCGCGACTGTACCCAATGCGCCGTCAGGTTCAGGTGATCGACAGCCCGCAGGATGTCATCGATGTCCCGTGCCGCCAACTCCGCCGTCCGTGCGACCATCCAGTCCGCGATAGCGTCTTCATCGGCTTCAGTCAGCTCGGTGTCGCCCTGCGGCTTCACTAACCCGTTGTTGATATTGATCGTGGCGATCTGGTTCAGTTCCAGCCGCCGCTGCCGGTTTTCGGCATCCACGCGGAAGACGAGCGCGCCGTTGTCCTTGACGCGGAAGTAATAGGGGGGGAGGCCGCCGTTGGTCATGGACTAGCCCAACCCCTCGCAGAACCGCTTGATCCGCCCGCAGGCTTCGGTCAGCGCCTCGTCCGAGGTCGCATAACTCACCCGGAAATGCGGCGATAGTCCGAAGGCCGCGCCGAAGACGACGGCCACGCCTTCCTCCTCCAGGAGGGCGGTCGCGAAGGTCTCGTCGTCCGTGATTTGCGCGCCGCCCGCTGACGTCTTGCCGATGCACCCGGCGATGCTGGGATAAACGTAGAACGCACCCTCCGGCACCGGACATTCGATGCCCGGACAGGCGTTCAGCCCCTTTACCACCAGATCGCGACGGTTTTTGAACAGCGCCTGATTGGGCCGGATAAAGCTCTGCGTCCCCTCAAGCGCCTCGATCGCCGCCCACTGAGAAATCGAACAAGGGTTGGAGGTCGACTGCGACTGCACCTTGCGCATCGCCGCGATCAGATGCTCCGGTCCGGCGGCGTATCCGATCCGCCAGCCGGTCATGGAATAGGCTTTGCTGACACCGTTCATCGTCAGGGTCCGGTCGTAGAGTTCCGGCTCCACCTGCGCGGGCGTGGCAAAGACAAAGTTGTCGAACACCAGGTGCTCATAGATGTCGTCGGTCAGCACCCAGACATGCGGGTGTCGCATCAACACATCCGTCAGCCCTTTCAATTCAGACGCCGAATAGGCCGCGCCGGTGGGGTTCGATGGCGAGTTGAAGATCAGCCACTTGGTCTTCGGCGTGATCGCCGCCTCCAGCGCTCCGGGCGTCAGTTTGAAACCGGTCTCGATGGTCGCTTCGGCAATCACCGGCTCGCCGCCCGCCAACAGCACCATGTCGGGATAGCTGACCCAATAGGGGGCGGGGATCACCACCTCGTCGCCGGGGTTCAGTGTGGCCGACAGGGCGTTATAGATCACGTGCTTGCCGCCCGAGCCGACCGTCACCTGCGCAGGCGTGTACTCCAGCCCGTTGTCGCGCTTGAACTTGTCGCAGATCGCGGCCTTCAATTCGGGAATTCCGTCGACGGCTGTATACTTGGTCTTGCCATCCGCGATGGCCTGTATGCCGGCGTCCTTGATATTCTGCGGCGTGTCGAAATCCGGCTCACCCGCGCCCAGACCGATGACGTCGCGCCCTGCGGCCTTCAGTTCGCTGGCCTTGGTCGTGACCGCTATGGTTGGCGATGGTTTCACGCGGGACAGGCTGTCGGACAGGAACGCCATGGAGGTCTCCGGGTTGGCTTCGATGCCTCGACTTCCTAGGGTGCGCCTGACCTTTGGGCAAGCCAGAGGCACCCTGTGCAATAACCCAAGAGGACTTTCATGCCAGAAGACAGCGATTGGTACGATCCCGGCACCACGACGTTCGGCGACCGCCTGACCGGCGCCCGCGAAGCGGCGGGTCTGAATGTTGACGAATTGGCGCATCGTCTGGGCGTCAAGGGCAAGACCATCCGCGCATGGGAGGAGGACCGCGCCGAACCGCGCGCCAACCGCGTGTCGATGCTGGCCGGGCTGACGAACGTGTCGCTGGTCTGGCTGATGACGGGCGCGGGCGAAGGGCCGAACGGCGATGCATCCGGCGCCGATGGCGATCTGCTGAAAGAGGTAGAGCTTCTGCGCCGCGAGACGGCGCGCCTGGCCGACCGGCTTGGCCTTCTGGAGCACCGCCTGCGCGCCCGGTTCGAGGGCGACGCATGATACCGGGGGAAAACCCGGTCACCGACACGGAAACCCGGCGCAAGCGGCTGAAGATCCGCGCATGGCGGCGGGGCATCAAGGAAATGGACCTGATCCTGGGCGGTTATGCGGATGCCGAACTGGCCGGGATGGACGACGATCAACTGGCATTATTCGAAGCGGTTCTGGGCGAAAATGACCACGATCTGTATTCCTGGGTCACCGGACAGACCAGCGCGCCGGATCGGTTCGCGCCGCTGATGGCCGCATTGGGACGCCGCGCGGCGGGATTGGGCCGATAAATTCCGTGTTTTAACGAATTATCAGGACTTTTCGGTTCAAACCTGTGTCGACGATGATCGAGATCAGGATGCCTGCCGCATGAGCCGACTGGAAAACTTCAAGCCCCGCACGCAGCCGGATTTCATGTCCGGCTACCTTGATGCGCTGACGCTGGTAGAACGGTTGCACCGACTTCTGCTGGACGTCATCAAGGACGAGTTCGAACGTGTCGGAATACTGGAAATCAATGCTGTTCAGGGGCTGCTTCTGTTCAACATCTCCGACAACGAGGTCACAGCGGGCGAGTTGAAATCGCGCGGCTACTATCAGGGTTCGAATGTCAGCTATAATCTCAAGAAGCTGGTCGAGATGGGCTATATGCACCATCAAAGGTGCGAAATTGACCGTCGTGCCGTCCGCGTTCGACTGACACCCAAGGGGCGCGATGTCCGCGATATTGTCGAGGCGCTGTTCCTGCGCCACGCTGACGGTATCCGCCACACAGGCGTTCTGTCGGATGCGGGCCTGGTGGAAATCGTCGGCACGCTGCGCCGGGTCGAGCGTTACTGGGCCGACCAGATTCGCTACATCTACTGACGTGTCGCTCCGGGACGGGCAGGATATCTGACGCCCCGGCCCGATTACACTGACCAGACCGCTTCAACCCGACCGCATGGTTTCGCAGTCCTACTGGCTTCCACTAATCCCATCCTCCGCCCATCTCTGGTATGACCTGCGTGAGGCTGGGGAATCGGCTTGCGCCCCCTTTCCCCCGCACATAGAGACATGCTCGATTTAACCCCGCCCTCCGGCGGGGCAATTCGCATATGCGCGCGGCCCCAAGACGGTCCCGCAGCCCACGAGACAAAGCAAGCTACAAAGGATGATCCCATGCAGGTGACCGAGACCCTGAACGAAGGCCTCAAGCGCGGCTACACCATCACGGTCCCCGCCTCTGATCTGGAAGCCAAGGTCAGTCAAAAGCTGGTCGAAGCGCAGCCCGACATTGAAATGAAGGGTTTCCGTAAGGGTAAGGTCCCGATGGCGCTGCTCAAGAAACAGTTCGGCCAGCGGTTGATGGGCGAGTCGATGCAGGAAGCCATCGACGGCGCCATGGGTGAGCATTTCGAGAAATCGGGCGAACGCCCGGCTATGCAGCCCAAGGTCGAGATGGCCAACGAAGACTGGAAAGACGGCGACGACGTCGTCGTCTCGCTGTCCTACGAAGCGTTGCCGGACGTCCCTGAGGTCGACTTCTCGGACGTGAAGATTGAAAAGCTGACGGTCGAGCCGGCCGAGGCCGATGTGCAGGAAGCTCTCGAAGGGCTGGCCAAGAACGCCCAGACCTTCGAGACCAAAAAGGGCAAGGCTGCCAAGGGCGATCAGGTCGTCTTCGATTTTCTGGGCAAGGTCGACGGCGAACCGTTCGAAGGCGGCGCCGCCGAGGATTATCCCCTCGTGCTGGGGTCCAACTCCTTCATTCCGGGATTTGAGGACCAGCTGATCGGTGTGAAGGCCGGCGAGGAGAAGGCCGTCGAGGTGTCTTTCCCCGAAGATTACCAGGCCGAACATCTGGCCGGGAAGGCCGCCGTCTTCGACTGCACCGTCAAGGAAGTGAAGAAACCCGCCGATGCCAAGATCGACGATGACATGGCCAAGCAGTTCGGGGCCGAAAACCTTGAGGCGCTGACAGGTCAGATCAAGGAGCGTCTGGGTACCGAATACGCCGGGGCCGCCCGCCAGATCGTCAAGCGCCAGCTTCTCGACCAACTCGACGGTCTGGTCACGTTCGATCTGCCGCCCAGCCTGGTCGAAGCCGAGGCGAACCAGGTCGCACACCAGTTGTGGCACGAAGAAAATCCCGACGTGCAAGGTCACGATCACCCGGAGATCACCCCGACGGAGGAGCATAAGTCGCTCGCCGCTCGTCGCGTTCGTCTGGGCCTTCTGCTGGCCGAACTGGGCCAGAAGGAAAAGGTCGAGGTCACCGACGCCGAAATGACGCAGGCGATCATGACGCAGGCCCGTCAGTATCCGGGTCAGGAGCGCGAGTTCTTCGAATTCATCCAGAAGAACCAGCAGGCTCAACAGCAGCTGCGCGCGCCGCTGTTCGAAGACAAGGTTATCGACCTGATCCTCGAACGCGCCAAGGTCACCGAAAAGGCGGTTACCAAGGAAGAATTGCAGGCCGAGGTCGAAAAGCTGGAAGAACTGTAAGACTGGACGACATCGGAACAATCAAGGGCGGCTTTCAGGTCGCCCTTTTTTGCGACACTTCTGAATAAGCGGATCGCAGTCCAGGACCCTGGCCTCTGAATCTCGGATCCGCGCCAATAAACCAGTTGAACCTGTGCCTGACCGAAACGTCCCGGTGCTGCGCGTGACGCCGATTGGTCTCCGGGACTGACAGCCTTACCTTGCCCCCGAACGGACCGGAGCGGTGTTGTCATGGCATGCAGATCATTATCCAACGGCAACCGCCGCCGTCATTCATCGGGCGTTATGCGCAGGACTTCGCCGGCGTCGCTGTCGATCAGCACGATGAATGACCCGTCAGACTGCACGTCGACATCGCGCACCCGGCCCAGATCGCGCAACAGGCGCTCTTCTTCGACGACCAGACCGTTTTCCAGCGACAGGCGGACCACCCCGCCCGGATTAAGGGACGTGATCAGGATGTCACCGTTCCAGTCACCGAATGCCTCGCCGGAATGGAACGCCATACCGCCCGGCGCGATCACCGGGTCCCAGAAATAAACCGGCTGCTCCATTCCGTCCGCCACAGCCGCTCCGGACCCGATGGGGCCACCGGAATATCGCTCTCCATAGGAAATCACCGGCCAGCCATAGTTCAGTCCTGCTTCGGGGCGGTTCAGTTCATCGCCGCCCTTGGGTCCGTGTTCGACCGTCCAGAGCGTCCCGTCAGCATCCAGCGCCGCGCCCTGAATGTTGCGGTGGCCATAGGACCAGATCGTGTCGATGGCCCCCGCCTGGCCGATGAAGGGGTTTCCATCGACCGCATCGCCGTCCATCGTCACGCGGACCACCTTGCCATATGTCTTGTCCAGGTCCTGCGCATAGACACGTTCCTTGTCAGACGACCGCTCTCCTACTGTGATTGCCAGATTGCCGTCGGGCAGAACAACGACGCGGCTGCCATACTGTTTTGTCGTGGGCGAGGCCGGGCTTTGCACGAAAATATCGGTGACATCGGACACGGCGGACATATCATCCGAGAGTGTCATCTTGGCCGCCGCCGTGACGCTGCCGCCTTCGACCGGCTTGGCATAGGTAATCACGATGATATCCGTTTCGTTGAAATCGGGGGCCAGCACCACGTCCAGCAGTCCGCCCTGTCCCTGAGCCAGCACGTCCGGCACGCCGGCGATCGGGTCCGACAGGATGCCGTTGGGCGAAATATAGCGCAATCGGCCCACCCGTTCGGTCACAAGCCAGCCTTCGCCATCGGGAAGGGTGGCGATTCCCCAAGGGCGTTCCAGCCCGCTTGCCAGCGTCTCGACCTTCAGGGCCACTCCGCTGTCGATCAGGGGCGCGCGCGTCTGTTCGGGGAAGGCGGGGGGGAAATCGGTGTTGCGGGGACCATAGGAAAAACTTTGCGCCGCAGCCATCAGAGGCAGGATCGTGAAGGTCAGGGCAACGGCAGACAGGCTAGGCAAAGGGTGCATTGGAACGTCTCCGGATCTCTGAGGTCTTTCTGACAAAGATAGGGCAACGGCATCCCTTGTCATGATGATTTCCAACCAGTCCGGGAGATATCGACAAAAAAGGGCCGCGCCAGATCTGGCGCGGCCCTTATCAGCTTGATGTACGGTCTGCCCGATCAGGCAGGCTGTTCTTCACTATCATCGCTCTTTGGCGCTTCGGCCGAGGTACCTTCATCGTCGCTTCCGAAGTCATCGGCAGCCGCACCCAGATCGTCGAACAACTCTGAAATCTCGAACTCTGCAGCGGCTTCTTCTTCCGCGGCCAGTTCCTGGATCGACTTGCCGGCGGCCTGAAGCTCGGCTTCTTCGTTCGACCGTGCGACATTCAGCTCGATCTCGACCTCGACTTCGGGGTGCAGGCGAACCGTCACACCATGGATGCCGAGGTCTTTGATCGGCGCTTGCAGGATGACCTGCCCGCGCGCCACGGTGAACCCGTTTTCGGTCGCCACGTCGGCGGCGTCACGCGTGGTGACAGAGCCGTAGAGCGCGCCCGAATCCGACGCGGAGCGGATGATGATGAACTGCTGGCCAGCCAGCTTGTCGCCCATCGCCTCGGCTTCCTTGCGGGTCTCCAGGTTGGTGGCTTCCAGCTGTGCCTTGCGGCCTTCGAACGCCTTGATGTTGGCATCGGATGCCGAGAGCGCCTTGCCTTGCGGCAGCAGGAAATTGCGGGCGTGACCGGGCTTGACGTCCACGACCTCGCCCATCTGGCCAAGCTTGGCCACACGTTCCAGAAGGATCACTTTCATGTCGAAGTCTCCTTATTTCACGGCATAGGGCAGCAGGGCCAGGAACCGGGCGCGCTTGATTGCCTTGGCAAGGCGACGCTGGTTCTTGGCCGACACGGCCGTAATACGGGACGGGACGATCTTGCCGCGTTCGCTGATGTAGCGTTGCAGCAGACGGGTGTCCTTATAGTCGATCTTCGGGGCGTTGGGGCCTTCGAACGGATCGGACTTGCGACGGCGGAAGAAAGGTTTCGTAGCCATGTGTTCCGCTCCTTATCGCCGCTCGCGGCGTTCGCCGCGTTCGGGGCGCTCGTCACGCTTCTGCATCTGGACCGAGGGGCCTTCCTCGTGGGCATCGACCTTGATGGTCAGCACGCGCATGACGTCGTCATGCAGGCGCGCAAGACGCTCCATTTCCTGAATCGCATCCGACGGGGCGTCGGTGCGCAGGAAGGCATAGTGGCCCTTGCGGTTCTTGTTTATCTTGTAGGCCATGGTCTTCACGCCCCAGTACTCGCTCTCGACGACGCTGCCGCCGTTGTCCGCGAGGACGGTGCTGAAGTGTTCCACAAGGCCCTCGGCCTGCGCGGTGGACAAGTCCTGCCGCGAAATCATCACATGCTCATAGAGCGGCATGTCAGCTCCTGTTCTTGTAACGCGTGTTTCATAGTCCGGACCAGACCCGCCCCCCGGACACGAGAGACCACGCGGTTGAAAAGCGTGGCGGGATGGGCGGGGTATAGCGATGTCGGGGCAGGGCGCAAGGGGGCACGCTGTAAGGGTCAGAGGGCCAGGTACGCGCCGCGTCTGCGCCGTGAAAAGAATGCCTGCCTCCAGCGTTATACCGCTTCAGTCAATTGTCAGATACATCTGCTGAGGATCGGTATTTACCCGTTGACCTTCCAGGCGCTGGAAGGTGTATCGCGGCAGAAAATCCCCAGTGGGCGGAGATTTCATGCAGAAGACTAAGTCAATCCTTGTTGTGGGCGGGTATGGTGCCGTTGGACGATATATCGTCCAGCATCTTCACACCCTCCTGCCGCACTCCGGGATCGTCATCGCCGGTCGTTCGCACGACAAGGCGGAGGCTGCGGCGCGCGAATTCGACAGCAGGGTATCGGCGGCGCAGGTCGATCTGACGTCTCAAGACTCGATCGCAACTGTCTTCCCGACCGTATCGCTTGTCATTCTGAACACCGAAACCGGTTCCGAGAATGCCGCGCGCGCCTGCATCGATCATGGCATATCCATGATATCGGTCGCGGCGAGCGTTCCTGTCATGCAGGCTATTGGAAATCTGGACGATATGGCGAAGGCCGCGAACGTCGCGCTTGTCACCGAGGTCGGCCTTGCGCCGGGCCTGTTGAACATACTGGCGCGGGAGGTAGTCACCCGTCTCCCGGATACGCGACATCTGGACCTGGTCGTTCAACTCGGGCTGATCGGAGAACACGGCCCGGAAGCGATGAACTGGACGATTGCGCGGGCAAACGAGGTCGAACGCGCGGTCATCCTCGATCCGCCCTTTCCGGATGTCGGTCGTCGCGTCATTCCGGTGGATTTCGTCGATCGGGATAAAATGCGGAAAGACCTTGGGGTCGCGACCGTCGCTTCGTTCCTGGTGATATTGCCCAGATGGACGACAACATGGGTGCAGCGACTGGCACCCTATCTCGTCAACCGAACGGGATTGCTCGCCAGACTGGAACCGGGCTTTAAAGCCCTCACCAAATTGACCGGAATGCGCGAAAACGAAATGGTGCTCGTTGTGCGTGCGCGCTCAGGCAGCAGGCGCGAAACACTTCGGATTACCGGCGAAAACCAGTCCCGTGTCACCGGGATCGCCGCGGCAAGAACAGCAGAACGCCTTATGACGATGCCTCCCGACGGCAGAACCGGCACTATCGGCATGGCAGACATCGTCAGCCTGGAAGACATCATGAAAGACCTCGAACGAATCGGATGTTCCCTGGCTTGATGCGAAACTTCGGCCCACACGCACAAACGGATCTTGGTCCGTGGTCGGACATGCACACCTGCACACAACCTGTTGATCTCTTTATCTTCGCTTTTCGTCGGACAAGGCGGTGGTATGACCAACGGACCTGACGCCCTTTTCGGAGATCGCAATGATCCGCGCGCCCCTTATCACCGCCCTTCTGGCGAACTCCCCGGCTTTCGCCGAGCCCGAGACATACGTTCTCGACCCAAGCCAGAGCCAGACGCTGTTCAGCTACAGCAATTTTGGCTATTCGACGACCTGGGGCATGTTTTCGGGCTGGGAAGGCACCCTCGACTTCGACGCCGAAGACCCCGCCAATTCATCGGTCGAGGTGTCGATTCCCGCGTCGGCCCTGTTCACCGGTTGGGAACAGCGGGACGAAAACCTGTCCTCTCCCGACTTTTTCGACATGGCGACCAACGATACCGTCAGTTTCGTGTCGACGGCCATCGACGTGACCGGCGATGACACCGCCAAGATCACAGGCGACCTGACACTGGGCGGTGTGACCAGATCCATCGTTCTGGATGCCAGGCTGAATCAGCAGGCGGATCACCCGCAGGAAGGCAAGCCATGGGTCGGCTTCACCGCGACGACCAACCTGCTGCGGTCGGAGTTCGATGCGGGCGCCTTCGCACCGTTCATCTCGGACGAAGTCGATGTGCAGATCTCGATCGAGGCGGGCAAGCGAGACGACTGATGCAAAGGACCGATGCCTGCCGACGAGGCATCGCGGGCGGTCATCAGAAAAACGCCTGCAACCCGGTTTGCGCCCGGCCCAGGATCAGGGCGTGAACATCATGCGTGCCTTCGTAGGTGTTCACCGTCTCCAGGTTCATCATGTGGCGAATGACGTGATATTCCTCGGAAATCCCGTTGCCGCCGTGCATGTCCCGCGCCATTCGTGCGATCTCCAGCGCCTTGCCGCAGTTGTTGCGTTTGATCAGGCTGATCATCTCGGGGGCCGCTCGCCCTTCGTCCATCAGGCGCCCCACACGCAGGCAGCCCTGCAATCCGAATGAAATCTCGGTCTGCATATCGGCCAGTTTCTTCTGGAACAACTGCGTCTGCGCCAGCGGTTTGCCGAACTGCTTGCGGTCCAACCCGTAACTGCGCGCTGCATGCCAGCACGCCTCCGCCGCGCCCATCACGCCCCAGCCAATGCCATAGCGCGCCCGGTTCAGACACCCGAATGGCCCCTTCAGGCCCTGCACGTTCGGCAGCAACGCATCTTCGCCGACCTCGACACCGTCCATCACGATCTCGCCGGTGGTCGAGGCGCGCAAGGACTGCTTGCCGACGATTTTCGGCGCGGACAGGCCGGGCATTCCCTTGTCCAGAACGAAGCCACGGATCTTGCCTTCATGCGCGTCGGACTTGGCCCAGACAACGAAGACATCGGCAAACGGCGCGTTCGAAATCCACATTTTCGATCCCGAAATCCGGTATCCGCCGTCGGTCTTCACCGCCCGCGTCTTCATGCCCGCCGGGTCCGACCCGGCATCCGGTTCGGTCAGGCCGAAACAGCCGATCAACGTGCCCGCCGACAATCCGGGCAGGTATTTCTTACGCTGATCTTCCGACCCGTAGGCATGAATCGGGTACATCACGAGCGAGGATTGCACCGACATCATGCTGCGATATCCCGAATCCACCCGCTCGATCTCGCGCGCGACCAGGCCATAGGTGACATAACTCGACCCCAGCCCGCCGAATTCCTCGGGGATGGTGATGCCCAGAAGCCCCGCATCACCCATCTTTTTGAAAAGTCCGGGGTTTTCGGTCTCCCCGGCGTAGGCGTCCCGAACGATCGGGGCCAGTTCAGCCGCGGCAAAGGCGCGCGCCGCATCGCGCAGCATCCGCTCCTCTTCGCTCAGCTGATCTTCCAGACGGAACGCATCGGCCCAGTCGAACTGTGCCAGATCGGGGCCGAACCCCTCGGCAGACAAGTCTTTCATCGCATCCTCCTGACCGTTTCGTCCTGAATACGCCTCGCGCGCCCCGGCAGCAACGCGGCCTGACCGCGCGTCTTGACCAGGGGGGGATGAAAATGCCCCATGCGCGGATGAAATCACCAATGACCTCAATCGACGACGTGCAACTCCGCCTGGCCGGGCAGGACTATGTTTGCGGACGTGCGCTGGCGACCGTGATCTATCTGGCGCTGACCCTGAACCGCCCGCTTTTTCTGGAAGGCGAGGCCGGGACCGGCAAGACCGAGGTGGCCAAGGCCATCGCCGCGACACTGGGCCGCCGTCTGATCCGCCTGCAATGCTACGAAGGCCTCGACGCCTCCAGCGCCGTCTACGAATGGAATTTCGCCGCGCAGATGGTTGCCATCCGCCGGGCCGAGGCGACGGGCGAGACGCCGCCCGACCTGTTCTCGGACGACTTCCTGATCGCGCGCCCGTTGCTGGAGGCGATGAAACCCCAGCCCGGCGGCCCCCCCGTCCTGCTGATCGACGAGGTCGACCGCACCGATGCTCCGTTCGAGGCCTTCCTGCTGGAAGCCCTGTCCGATTTCCAGGTCACGATCCCGGAAACCGGCACCGTCAGGGCGCCCGAGCCGCCCATCGTCATCCTGACGTCCAATCGCACCCGCGAGGTCCATGACGCCCTGAAACGACGCTGCCTGTATCACTGGGTCGATTACCCGACGCATGACCGAGAAATGGAAATCCTCGCCGCCCGCGCGCCCGAGGCCAGCGCCGCCCTGTCCCGCGAAGTCGTGGCTTTCGTCCAGAAACTCCGCACCGAGGACCTGTTCAAAAAACCAGGCGTGGCGGAAACCATCGACTGGGCCAAGTGCCTGCTGGCGCTGGACATGATCGACCTGTCGCCCGAAGTCATTGCCGACACGCTGGGCGCGCTGCTGAAATATCAGGACGATATCCAGAAGCTGCACGGGTCCGAGGCCAGGCGGATTCTGGACGAAGTGCGGGCAGAGGTCGGGTGATCTACCGGCGCGATACCCGCGCACGTGCCCCCAGTTCAGTCAGGGTGTAGGCCGGGGCGACCACTCCGAAACCACCCCGCACGAACCACGGATCGGACGGCAGACATCCCGGTCCGCAGATCAACTGCACCCGTGCCCCGGCCCCGTCCACGAACCACAATCGCCCGCCGGGCGTGGCGATGTAACCATCAACCCCCTGCCGACGATCGGCGCGAACGTCGCCCGGAGAGGGAATCTCCGAATCGGCATTGGGCGAAAACGCGCCGTGGGTATGATATGATGCCAGCACATCGACCATCGACCGGCCGCGACGCGGGGAACAGCCGTTTTGTCCCCCGCGTCGCGGCCGGGTGGCAAGAACGCGGCCGGCCCGATCCACCCCGATGGTGCCGCAGTATTCGCGGTCGTCGCGGAAGCTCTGGGCTTGCAGGCCCGACAAGACCTGTCGGGCAGCCTGCGTTATCAGGGCGTCCTGCGCAAAGGCGGGGGTGGCGAATGTAAAGGCAAAGGCGGCAAGCAGAAAACGCATCGGGATCTCCGGTGAATACGTCACGGATGTTGTGGCGCGCGGCGGCAGAGTAAAGCTCCTCTGTCCCGGTTTCTGGTCACATGCTAGAGAAGGGTCGTGGAACACGCCCCCCTCGACCTCCCCGAAGCCCCCCGTCTCGCGGGCAATATCGCGCATTTTGCCGCCGCCCTGCGCCGTGCCGGTGTCCCTGCCGGTCCCGACCGCCTGATCCTTGCCACCCGTGCGGTGCAGGCGGCGGGGTTCACCGATCGGACCGATTTCTATCACACACTGCATGCCGTTTTCGTTCGGCGTCCCGAACACCGCGCCACCTTCGCGCAATTGTTCCGACTGTATTGGCGCGACCCTCGATACCTCGAACACATGATGGCGATGCTGACGCCGACGGTGCGCGGCGTGCAGCAGGACCGCGCCCCGAAACCCGCCGAGAAACGCGCCGCCGAAGCGCTGTTGAACCAGCCCGCGCATCTGCCCGATCCGCAGACCGATCCGCCGGAGGTTCTCGACCTCGACGCGGCCGCGACGGCCAGCACGCGCGAACGACTGCGCACGCTGGATTTCGAACAGATGTCGACTGCCGAGATGGCCATGGCAAAGCGCATGCTTGCCACCCTGCGCCTGCCGGTGAAACCGCTGACCAGCCGCCGCAGCCAGACCGCGCCGCAGGGCCGCATCGACCGACGCGCGACCCTGCGCGCGGCTTTGCGCCGGGGTGACCTGACCACGCTGAAACGGACAAAACCGACGACCCGCTGGCCCAATCTGGTGGCGCTTTGCGACATCTCCGGTTCGATGTCGTCTTATTCCCGCGCGCTGCTGCATTTCCTGCACGCGGTCGCCAACCGCGAGGGGCAGGGCTGGGCCGAGGTGCATGGCTTCACATTCGGCACCCGCCTGACGAATATCACACGTCACTTGCGGACCCGCGACGTCGATGCTGCGTTGGCCGCCGCCGGGGCCGAGACGCAGGATTGG
Organism: Jannaschia sp. L-14R; assembly: GCF_056857695.1. Lineage (NCBI taxonomy): Bacteria > Pseudomonadati > Pseudomonadota > Alphaproteobacteria > Rhodobacterales > Roseobacteraceae > Jannaschia > Jannaschia sp. L-14R. The sequence goes on along the minus strand of NZ_JBSXNP010000009.1, from coordinate 268,647 downwards.
GAGGGCGGCACCCGCATCGGTGACACGCTGCACGTCTTCAATCGCGACTGGTCGCGGCGGGTGCTGGGGCAGGGGGCCGTCGTGTTGCTGGTGACCGACGGACTGGACCGGGGCGATGCCGACCGCCTGGCGTTCGAGGCGCGCCGCCTTCACCTGTCGGCACGTCGGGTGATCTGGCTGAATCCGTTGCTGCGCTTCGACGGCTTCGCGCCGAAAGCCGCCGGCATCCGCGCACTTCTGCCACATGTCGACAGCCTGCGGGCCGGGCATTCAATCGCAGCGCTTGAGGGGTTGGCCGAGGCCCTGTCGCGCCCAGATGATGTGGGCGACCTGACTCGTTTGCGGCGATAGCGCAGGTTCCGGGTCGCGACGGATCTGCGCGCGAACGTATGACCCACGTAATACCCGAGTCATACGTCCGGGCATACCATGCATTTCACCCCTCTCTATGCCGATTTCGGCACCCGGATTCGCAGGGGCGGACCCTATGCCGAAACCGGTCCGGTCTTCCTGTGCGCCGATCTCTGCACGGCATGGTCTGACGACGGGGTTCCCCCGATTCTCACCACGTCACCGGACTATCTGGTCAAGGGATACACGGCCGACGACCGCATACTGTATGGCACCTGTGCTATCGTTCCGGCCGCCGATCCGGCCCGCTAAGTCGCGCTCAGGCTGGAGATTCCGGCTATCGCCTATGTCGATGTGCGGTCGGCGCGGAACAATTGTTTTCAGACGCGGGCACTGCGCGACGATGAAATCGGGATGCTATCCGATAACAAGCGGTTGCAGTGGAACTACAGGGAGAAGGCGGCGTTGATACCGGCAATATCGTGTTCCTAAAGGAGGCCACAATGCCCCGTCAGATTCGTCGCGGACAATCTTTCCGCACTGCCACTGCCCTCGCCGCCAGCGTATCATTGCTGGTACCCGGATTTGCCCTGCCTGTCGCCGCGCAAGATGCCGGAGACATCACTGCGGATTGTACCGCCGAATTCTCAACCGACGCCGAAGGATTGGCGAATTGCGTGACCGATCGTACGGCGCAAGCCCTCGAGCAGACGCAGTCAGATGCGGATGCCGCCGCCGCACAGGCCGAAGCCGACGCTGCCGCTGCCGTAGCTGCCGAGGCACAGGCTGAAGCGGATGCCTCTGTCGAGGCCGAGGCCGATGCGGAAGTTCAGGCACAAGCCGACGCCGACGCCGCCGCCGCTCAGGAAGCCGCCGACAAGGCTCAGGCCGAGGCCGATGAGGCAGCTCAGGCTCAAGCCGATGCCGAGGCCGCCGCACAGGCTCAAGCTGAAGCAGACGCTGAAGCTGAAGCCGAAGCCCAGGCGGAGGCAGATGCCGCCGCAGCAGAGGAAGCCGCAGCAGAGGAAGCTGACCGTGCTGCGGCCGAAGCCGAAGCTGCCGAAGCCGAAGCCGCCGAGCAGGCGCAGGCCGATGCAGATGCCGCCGAGCAGGCGCAGGCCGAAGCGGAGTTGGAGGCAAATCTTAAGGCCGAAGCGGATGCCGCCGCCGCCGCCGAAGAGGCTGACAGGGCTGCTGCCCAGGCCGAAGCAGATGCTACCGCGAAAGCCGATGCGGAAGCCAAAGCTGAAGCTGCTGCCACGGCCCCGGAAAACGGGAACGGCGCAGTCGTCGAGACTCAGGCCGCCGAAGGCGAGAACGGTGCAGAGGCCCTGCAATCGCAGGAAGCCGCAAGCGCCGATGCAAACGCGGCTCCGGTTATGGATGAGACCCCGTTGATCGAATCTGCACCCGCCGAGAGCGCAATCGCCGCCGAAGTCGCCGCCCGTCCCGAGCCGGTGCTGAATGCCGAGCAGGAAGAAGCCCGGGAGCAGGCCGAAATGGCACTCGGCGCACTGTCGGACAACAATGCCGATGCGACGCCGGTCGCTGCAGCCGCCGCTCAGGAAGGCGAGGCGGATAACGTGGAGGTCGCCGAGGAGACCATCCAGGCATCGGATGTCCGGACCTCGTCCGAGGAGTTCGAAACCCAGGCCACCGTGTCTGCCGAATCCACTGCGACGGCGGAAGATGAAGACCGTTTCGACCGTAACGACAAGATCCTGCTGGGTGCCCTTGGTGCCTTGGCGGTCGGTGCGATTCTGGTGAACAACAATAACCGTTCGCGTGTCGTTTCGAACTCGGGCGACAGGGTGGTTGTGCAGCGGGAAGACGGTAACCTGCAGATTCTCAAGGATGATGACGTTCTGCTGCGTCAGGCCGGATCGAATGTGCGGACCGAGCGGTTCGACGACGGATCGACCCGCCAGACCGTGCTGCGTGAAGACGGCAGCAGTGTGGTGACGATCCGCGATGCGTCTCTGCGGGTTCTGCGCCGGGAGTTGGTGCAGGCCGATGGCTCGCGTTATTTGCTGATCGACGACACTGCCAAGGTGGAGCCGGTGGATGTCGAGCATTTGCCCGATCCGATCGTATCGACCCGCTCGGTCACGACGAACGGGACTGATCCGCTGCGCGATGCACTGGCCCGCGAACGGGGTTTGGACCGCCGCTTCAGCCTGGCGCAGGTCCGCAACATCCCGCAGGTTCGCGCGCTGGCCCCGGCGTTCGAAGTCAACACCGTGACCTTCGCGTCCGGCTCTGCCGCCATCGCGCCTGAACAGGCCGCGAACCTGTCCGGTCTGGCACGTGAAGTCGTCGCCGCCATTGAGGCCAACCCGCGGGAGGTTTTCCTGATCGAAGGTCACACCGACGCAGTGGGCGACGCTGCCTATAATCTGGCACTGTCGGACCGCAGAGCTGAAAGCCTTGCGCTGGCGTTGAACGAATACTTCAACGTTCCGGTCGAAAACATGGTCATCCAAGGCTATGGTGAGCAGTTCCTGAAGGTGCAGACGCAAACCGACGAGCGGGCCAACCGCCGCGCCACCGTGCGTCAAATCACCGACCTGTTGCAGACTGCCGCCGCGAACTGATCGCGGTTCACACGGCACGACATCGGCCCGCCCCTTTCCGGGGGCGGGCCGTTTTGCGTATGATGCCTGCCTATATCCCTGGCACCGGAGAGACGGACATGGACTCCATCGACGACGCCCCGGCCGCTGCACTGGCCTGGCACCGCGCGGGCAAGGGTGCTGCCCTAGCCACGGTGATCGAGACCTGGGGCAGCGCGCCGCGTCCGCGTGGATCGCAACTGGCAATCTCGGAGGACGCGCAGATCGTCGGCTCGGTCTCCGGCGGCTGCGTCGAAGGGGCAGTGGTGGCCGAGGCGCTGGACGCGATGGGCGACGGTGCACATCGGATTCTGGAATATGGTGTGTCGGACGACGAGGCGTTTGCCGTTGGGCTGGCCTGCGGCGGCACAATCCGCATCCTGCTGGAGCCGGTGGGCGGGACGTTGCCCGAGGATGTGCTGACCGAGCTGGTGTCGCGGCGATCGAGGTCCGAAGCGGTGGGGCAGGCCGTCAACATCAGAACCGGTGCGACGAACCTGATCGCGTCTGACGCCATTCAGGACCGCCTGCGCCACGACCGCAGCGGGTTCGAGGCGGATGGCGAGACCTTCGTGACCCTGCACGCTACTCCCCTGCGACTGGCAGTGGTCGGTGGGGCTCATATCGCGCAGGCGCTGATACCGATGGCGCGGCTGGCGGGCTATGCCGTTAGCTTGATCGACCCGCGCGAAGCCTTCGCGGCACCCGAACGGTTTCCTGACACGGTCCTGGTCCACGACTGGCCCGACGAGGCGATGAAGGCCTTGGCGCCCGATGCCCGGACCGCGGTTGTTCTTCTGTCGCACGACCCCAAACTGGACGATCCGGCGCTTGGCGTCGCCTTGGCGAGCGATGCTTTCTACGTCGGCGCGCTGGGGTCGACCCGGACGCACGCCAAACGGATCGCGCGATTGCAGGCCGCAGGTTTGTCCGACGCCGACATCACACGGATCGATGCGCCGATCGGACTGGATATCGGCGCGAAAACACCGGGCGAAATCGCCGTCGCGGTGCTTGCGGCGATGACCCGGGCGCTGCGGCGAGGTTCGGCGTGATCTTCGGGGATGTGCCGCTGGACCGCGCGGCGGGCGCGATTTTGGCGCATTCGGTGCGATTGCCGGAGGGCCGCTTGCGAAAAGGTGTCGTGCTGGGCGATGCGGAGGTTGCGCGCCTGCGGGACGCCGGAATTGACCATGTGACGGTCGCACGCTTGACCAGCACCGATATGGACGAAAACGAGGCCGCCACGCGGATCGGCTCGGCTTTGCTGGCGGACGGACTGGAACTGCGCCCCGCCTTCACCGGGCGCGCAAACCTGCATGCAACGCAGGCCGGCGTGTTCGAGGTATCGCGCCAACGGATCGACGCACTGAACCTCTGCGACCCGGATATCACCGTGGCGACCCTGCCGGAATGGCAGCGGGTGGCGGCAGGCATGATGGTGGCGACCGTGAAGATCATCCCCTACGCCGCCGATTTTGCGGTCTTCGGTCCACATCTGGATGCGGCCCGTGGCGCGCTGCGCCTGCATCCGCCTGCGATTGACCGGGCGGAGCTGATCGTGACGAAGCTGACCGGCGCACCGACCGGGGTGATGGCAGTGCTGTCGCGCCTCGACCGGCTTGGCGTGGCGCATTCGGTGACCGAAGTGGCACACGAGATCGGGGCGTTGTCGCAGGTTTTGGCAGCGGGCGATGCGCCCCTGCGGCTGATCCTGACGGCCTCGGCCACATCCGATGTGCGCGACGTGGGGCCTGCCGCGCTGGTGGCGGCTGGGGGCCGGCTGACACGGTTCGGTATGCCTGTCGATCCGGGGAACCTGCTGTTTCTGGGCGACCTGAAGGATGCCCGGGTGATCGGCCTGCCGGGATGCGCGCGGTCGCCCGCGCTCAATGGTGCGGACTGGGTGCTGGAGCGGGTGATCTGCGGGGTGCCCGTCACGTCCGGCGATATCGCAGGCATGGGGGTCGGTGGCCTGTTGAACGAAATTCCGACGCGCCCGCAACCCCGCGACAGGGCAAACCGCTGATGTTGTCGCATATCACGCTGGGCACCGACGATCTGCCGCGTGCGATGGCGTTCTATGACCCGGTTCTGGCAACGCTGGGCCTGTCGCTTCGCTTTCGGGAGGAGCACTGGGCCGGGTGGCAGGCAACCGACGCGGAGCGGCCGCTGTTCATCGTGACCCCGCCGCTGGATGGCAGCGCCAGCGCGGGCAACGGCACGATGATCGCGTTCGAGGCGATGGACCGGGCGGCGGTGACGCGCTGTCACGCCGTCGCGCTGACCCATGGTGGCACGGACGCAGGCGCGCCGGGTCCGCGCCCGCAATATCACGCCGATTATTTCGGTGCATATTTCCGCGATCCGGACGGCAACAAGCTGGCGGTTGCCTGTCACGCGCCTTCGTCGCCATCGGGACGCTAGCCAAGACAAAATCAGTGGTTCTCAGTCAGGCGCGGCTGTGCTTACCTGTCGTCAGTTGAGGAGGATACCCAATGACGAAAGTCACGATGACGGTGAACGGCAAGTCCCGCACCGCGGATGCCGAAGGCCGCACCTTGCTGGTGGACTGGCTGCGCGAGGGGTTGCGCCTGACTGGCACGCACGTCGGATGCGACACCAGCCAGTGCGGCGCCTGCGTGGTTCATGTCAACGGCGCGCCCATCAAGGCCTGCACCGCGCTGGCGCAGGAACTGGACGGCGCCGATGTTACCACTATCGAAGGCATGGCCAACGCCGACGGATCGCTTGGCGCCGTCCAGCAGGCGTTTCAGGATTACCATGGATTGCAGTGCGGGTTCTGCACGCCGGGCATGGTGATGTCGGCGGCAGCCTTGCTGAAGGACAATCCGAAACCGTCGGAAGCGGATGTCCGGCATTACCTCGAAGGGAACATCTGCCGCTGCACGGGCTATCACAATATCGTCAAGGCGGTGATGGCAGCCAGCGGTCAGGAGGTCGCGCCCGTCGCAGCCGAATAGGCGCGACGAACGCGAATGACGGGGACTGGTCCGACCGCGGGCCGATCCTCGGGGGCGCGGAAGGGAGGAGCCGCGCCCCAGTCTCAAATATCGGCAGGGCGAGGCGTTCACCCACGGACCGCCCCCTGCGCAACGGGAGGATCTGATTATGCCCAAGGACACCGGAATTGGCGCCAGCCCCAAACGGCGCGAAGACGTTCGCTTTCTGACCGGGAAGGGGCGTTATACCGATGACATCAACGTCGCCGGGCAGACGCATGTTGTTTTCCTGCGCTCGGACGTGGCGCATGGTACGATAAAATCGATCGACACTGCCGCCGCCGAGGCGATGGATGGCGTGGTGCGAATTTTCACCTCCAAGGATTTCGACGGTGTGGGCGGCATCCCATGTGGTTGGCAGATCACCAGCCGTGACGGCAACGTCATGCAGGAGCCGAAACACCCGGTTCTGGCCGAAGGCAAGGTTCGGCATGTCGGCGACCCGATTGCCGCCGTCGTTGCCGAGACCGAAAGTCAGGCGCGCGACGCGATGGAGGCCATCGTCGTCGAGATCGACGAGTTGCCCGCTGTCATAGACATGAAGAAGGCCGTGGCCGAAGGCGCGACCAAGGTGCATGACGAACTGGACAGCAACCTGTGCTATGATTGGGGCTTCGTCGAGGAAAACCGCGATGCCGTCGAGCAGGCGATGAAAGACGCGGCGCATGTCACGACGCTGGAATTGGTCAACAACCGTCTGATCGCGAATCCGATGGAACCGCGCGTGGCAGTGGGCGATTACACATCGCATGACGGTCAGTCGACGCTTTATACAACGTCGCAGAACCCGCATGTCATCCGTTTGTTGATGGGCGCGTTTGTCCTGAACATCCCCGAGCACAAGCTGCGCGTGGTGGCCCCGGACGTGGGTGGCGGCTTCGGCACCAAGATTTTCCACTATGCCGAGGAAGCCTTCTGCACCTTCGCGGCCAAGGCACTGGAGCGTCCGGTCAAATGGACCTCCACCCGGTCGGAGGCGTTCATGTCCGACGCGCATGGCCGTGACCACGTCACCAAGATCGAACTGGCGCTGGATGCGGACCACAACTTCACCGCCGTCCGCACCGAAACCTATGCCAACATGGGGGCCTATCTGTCGACCTTCGCGCCCTCGGTCCCGACGTGGCTGCATGGCACGCTTATGGCAGGAAATTACAAGACGCCCCTGGTTTATGTGAACGTCAAGGCGGTGTTCACCACGACGGTGCCGGTCGATGCCTATCGCGGCGCGGGTCGCCCCGAAGCGACATTCCAACTGGAACGGGTGATCGACAAGGCGGCGCGAGAACTGGGTGTCGACCCGGTCGAGTTGCGGCGCAGGAACTTCATCCGAGAATTTCCGTATCAGACGCCTGTGGCCGTGGAATACGACACCGGCGATTACGACGCGACGATGGACAAACTGCTTACGATGATCGACCGCGACGGGTTCGAGGCGCGCCGCAAGGACAGCGAGAGCCGGGGCAAGCTGCGGGGCCTGGGCATCAATTGTTATATCGAGGCCTGCGGCATCGCGCCGTCGAAACTTGTGGGTCAGTTGGGCGCGCGGGCGGGTCTATACGAATCTGCCACCGTGCGGGTGAATGCGACCGGTGGTCTGGTCGTCATGACCGGCAGCCACAGTCACGGGCAGGGGCACGAGACATCGTTTCCGCAGGTCGTTGCCGACATGATCGGCATCCCCGAAGACCAGATCGAGATCGTGCATGGCGACACCGCCAATACGCCGATGGGCATGGGCACTTACGGGTCACGCAGCCTTGCCGTCGGCGGCAGTGCGATTTTCCGCGCCACCGAGAAAATCATCGCCAAGGCCAAGAAGATCGCGGCGCACATCATGGAAGCCGCCGAGGGCGATATCGAATTGAAGGACGGCAAGTTCACCGTCGCGGGTACCGACAAGGAATTGGCCTGGGGGGACGTGACGCTGGCGGCGTATGTGCCGCACAACTATCCGCTGGAAGATATCGAACCGGGGCTGGAGGAGACGGCATTCTACGACCCGAACAACTTCACCTATCCGTCGGGCGCCTATGCCTGCGAAGTCGAGGTCGACCCCGAGACCGGCAAGGTCGACGTGCTGTCGTTTGCCGCCGCAGACGATTTCGGCAACGTGATCAACCCGATGATCGTCGAAGGTCAGGTCCATGGCGGCATCGCGCAGGGCATCGGTCAGGCGCTTCTGGAAAATTGCGCCTATGACGAGGACGGGCAATTATTGTCGGCCAGTTACATGGATTATGCCATGCCGCGTGCCCACGATTTCCCGATGTTTCAGGTTGACCATTCCTGCGCCACGCCCTGTACCCACAACCCGTTGGGCGTCAAGGGCTGCGGCGAAGCGGGCGCGATCGGATCGCCACCGTCGGTCGTGAACGCTGTGCTGGACGCGCTGGCCAGCGCCGGTCACGACGTCGGGCATATCAACATGCCGCTGACCCCCGTGAAGGTGTGGGCAGCGATGAACAACGCTGGCGGAACCGGAAGCGGCACGGCCCATGGCCGGTCGGTCGATGGCCCTGCGGCCAAGATCTGAGGAGACAAAGATGTATAATTTCGAACTGGTAAAGCCTTCGACCCTGCAGGACGCCGTTGCGGCCCTGAAGTCCGAGGATGCGCAGGCGCTGGGTGGCGGGCAGACATTGTTGCCCACCATGAAGGCGCGGCTGGCGATGACCGAACAACTGGTTGCGCTATCCGGCATCGACGAAATCAAGGGCATCTGCACCGATGACGACGGGCGTATCTGCATCGGAGGGGCCACAACGCACACGGCCGTGGCCGAAGGCGCGACGGGCTATCCGGCGCTGGCGTCGCTGGCGGCGCGGATCGGCGACCCTGCAGTGCGGAACCGGGGCACGATTGGCGGATCGCTGGCCAACAACGATCCCTCGGCCTGTTATCCGGCGGGGGCACTGGCGTCGAATGCGACCATCGTGACCAACGTGCGCGAGATAGACGCCGACGACTTCTTCCAGGGCATGTTCGAGACCGCGCTGGACGAAGGCGAAATCATCACCGAGGTGAAGTTTCCGGTGCCCGAAAAGGCAGCCTATGAAAAGTTCATCCAGCCCGCCTCGCGCTTTCCGCTGGTCGCGGTCTTCGTGGCCAAGTTCTCGGACGGAGTGCGCGTTGCGGTAACGGGGGCTGCGTCGGACGGCGTGTTCCGCTGGTCCGAAGCCGAGGAGGCGCTGTCGTCGGATTTCTCGGAGGACGCCGTCAGAGGCCTGACGGCACCGGACGCGGGCGGCATGATCTCGGACCTGCATGGTGACGGGGCGTACCGCGCGCATCTGGTCAATGTGATGACGGCGCGTGCGGTCAAGGCAGCGGTCTGACCCCTCGCGACCTTATGGCGGAGGGACAGTGGTATAGCTGTCTCGCGCCTGAACTGGAGGCGATGCGCGTCACGGCGCGCGCCGCCTGTCATTCCCATGCGACACTTGCGCCGGACCGGCGCGGCCCGGTCGCGCCACGGCTGCCGGGCGTGACTGTCGGGGCGGGTGCAATCATCGGGGCCGGGTCCGTGGTGACGCGGGACGTGATGCCCGGAACCTGTGTGCTGGGTAATCCAGCATGCGCGCGGTGATGGCGAGGCGTCGAGGTTTCAAGCCCGGAAAATCCAGAGTTGATTCCCGCCCCGCGCATCCTGACGCGCACATCGGCTATTTTTGGCGCAGCGCTGAGCCATCATCAGCGCATCATTCTGTCGTCCGGGCGAATCTGCTGGAACGCTCCCTTTGCTCCGGTGTTGATGAGGTATCGGTACGATGCGACCCGTCCGATCATCGCAACGGTCGCTTGGAAATCCTGCAATGGATAAGAAACCTACTCCGAAATCCAACCCGAAACCTTCGGAAAAAGGCGGCTCCCAAACCCAGAAGAAATAGGCCGCACAGGGACGGGAAACCGACTGTTCCCCATGATATGTCCCTGATGCAAGGAAACCCCGGCGCGATGCCGGGGTTTCTGTTTTTCTGTGGATCGGCCATCGGAGTGATATCTCCAGCCGTCACAAACGATCTCAGGACAGCAAAAAAGGCGCCGATAAAGCGCCCCTTTCATATCTCGAACAGAACGACTTAACGCTGGGTCGGGCCGATCATCATGACCATCTGGCGGCCTTCCATCTTGGGAAAGCTCTCGACCTTGCCGATGTCCTTGGTGTCTTCCTGCACGCGCTTGAGCAATTCGTAGCCCAGGTTCTGGTGGGCCATTTCACGACCACGGAACCGCAGGGTGACCTTGACCTTGTCACCGGTTTCCAGAAAGCGAAACACGTTGCGCATCTTGACGTCGTAATCATTGGTGTCGGTGTTCGGGCGGAACTTGACCTCTTTGATGTCGATGGTCTTCTGCTTTTTCCGGGCTTCGTTTTCTTTCTTCTGCGTCTCGTATTTGAACTTGCCGAAGTCCATGATCTTGCAGACCGGCGGGACCGCATTCGGGCTGATCTCGACCAGATCGAGCCCGGCATCTTCCGCCATCTGGCGTGCGCGGGCAGGGCTGACAACACCTACGTTTTCACCTTCCGCCCCGATCAGGCGGATTTCGGTACTGCGGATCTTGTCGTTGACGCGGGGGCCGGTGTCGCGCTGCGGAGGCGCGTTATGGGGTCTGCGGGCGATGGTGGCGGTCCTTTCAGGGACATTGATACAGGGCCGTAACTTAGCCGCGTCAGGGAGGGCCTTCAAGGTCGGAACAGCGATCTATGACCGATTTGACGCCCTTTCGGGGTGCTTGCCATTGTCCTTGGCGTGCCCATGCGTCAATCACAGCTCAATGGGAATCGCATATCTGGAGAATTCACATGTCTCGTAATTTGATTGTCGGTCTGGCTGTCCTCGTTGTCGCGATACTGGGCTGGATCGTGATCGACCGCATTGCCGAGAACCGGGCCGAAGTCGCCCGCATCGAAGCCGAAACCGTGCAGGCCGCCCAAGAGGCCGAAGAAGCCGCGCGCCTGGCCGAGGAGCAGGCCGCCGAGGAGGCCCGTCTGGCCGAAGAAGCGCGTGTGGCCGAGGAAGAAGCCGCCGCTGAAGCCGAGGCTGCTGCTGAAGCCGAGGCTGCTGCGGAAGCCGAAGCCACGACCGGGACGGATGCCGTCGATGCGACCGCCGAGGCTGCGACCGAGGGGACCGAAACCCCCGCGACCGCTCAAGCCGATCTGGCTACCGTGCTGACGCCGGACGGATTCGATGCCGACGCCCTGATCGTTTATGTGGACGAATCGGATATGAACGCGGTCGCCAAGACCACGCTCAAGGCCGGGATTGAACAGGCACGGGACAATCCGACGCTAATCCCAGCCTTGCTGGAGCAGCTGAGAGCCCGTCTTGGCGTAGAATAAGCGTCCCCAAACACAAAAGGGCCGCGGCGGGGAATACCCGCCGCGGCCCTTTTTCGTTTGTCGCACTGGTCCTAGCCGACGAAAGCCTTCTCGACGACGTAATGTTTGGGCTCGGAATTCGCACCTTCCTCCAGCCCATAGCCTTCGAGGATTTCCTTCAGGTCGGTGTTCAGCCCGATTGATCCGCAGACCATGGCACGGTCCGTTGCCGGGCTGATACTGTCCACACCAAGATCCGCAAAGAGACTGCCGTCGCGTAGACGGTCGGTGATACGCCCCACGGTCGGAGAGGTTTCGCGTGTGGTGGTCGGGTAATACGTCAGTTTCGCCAGATTGTCCTCGCCCAGCAACTCGCCCAGAATCTCGTCGGTGCGGATTTCCTCGATCAGCTTGCGGCTGTATTCCAGCTCCGCCACTTCGCGCGTGGTGTGGGTGACGATGATCTGGTCGTAGGCCTCGAATGTTTCAGGGTCGCGCAGCAGCGACGCGAAGGGCGCAAAGCCGGTGCCGGTCGCAAACAGCCACAGGCGTTTGCCGGGCAGCAGGGCGTCATGCACCAGCGTGCCGACGGGCTTGGGCCGCAGGATGATCTGATCGCCCGGCTGGATGTGCTGCAACCTCGACGTCAGTGGGCCGTCCTGCACCTTGATGGAATAGAACTCCAACTCATCATCCCAACTGGGCGAGGCGATGGAATAGGCGCGCAGCAGCGGCTTTTGCTTGCCGGTTGCGGGGTGCGGGTCGCCCATCAGGCCGATCATCACGAACTCGCCCGACCGGAACCGCAGCGAGGCGGGCCGTGTCACGCGAAACGAGAACAGGAAGTCGGTCCAATGCGTGACCGAGGTAACGGTCTGCGCGTCGGGCAGGACCGGGGCAGCCGGGGCGGTGGACGTCTGGTGGGCGGTCATATCGTTCATGGCTTCGATTGCGGCGGGTGCCGCACCTCTAGGGAATAGGGACGGAAAGTTCTAGGCGGATGCGGCGGCGCTTTTGGTGTCGCGCCTCCGGCCAAGGCGGGACTGATAATCGTGAGCCTGCCAATCGGCGCGGGCCAGCCACTGATCCTCGGGTTGGCGCGCGGCAAGGTCGTCGGAGATTTCCACCTCGTCGAACCCGGACCGGCGTGCCATCGCATATTGGTCGGCGATCACATGGCCCTCGGCGCGCAGCCGCCCGGTGTAACCCGCACGACGAAGCTGTCGGGCAATCGTGAACCCACGCCCATCGGCGGAACTCGGAAACGCCACGCGGATGGCGGTCGCCTCCTCCAAACGCGCCAGAACAGGCGTCAGATCGGCGTCGGGCGCCACGTCGATAGACAACGGGCCGTTTGCAGGCAAGTCGTCGGATGGCGAAAAGCGGGCATTCAGGTCGTCGGGTGCAAAGCCCGCGTCAGTCACGATGGGCATGAAATCAGACCTTTGTCGATTGGATGGCGGGCCAGAGCCGTGCGCCGTTCAGATGGATGCCGCATTCGGTCTTTTCCTTGCTGCGCCAGCGCCCGGCCCGAACGTCTTCGCCCGGCATGGTGCTGTCGGTGCATGGCGCGCAGCCGATCGACTGGAACCCCTTTGCCACCAGCGGATGACGCGGCAGGTCGTGGACGTCCAGATACGCGGCGATGTCGTCGCGCGACCAATCGGCCAGCGGATTGATCTTCAGCTTGCCGCTGTCGGCCTCGAACACGGCGATATCGGCGCGGTCGCCACCGTGGTGCCGCTTGCGTCCGGTGATCCATCCGTCGAAGTCCTGCAAAGCCAACTCCAGCGGCTTGACCTTCCGCAGAGCGCAGCAGGTATCGGTATCGGACTTGTGCAACTCGCCCTCGGGGTCGTGCAGAAACAGGTCGGTGGCATCGGGGCGGACGATCCGCACGTCGCTCAGACCCAGCGTTTCCGCGACTTCGATCTGATAGGTCAGCGTTTCCGGGAACAGCATCGCGGTTTCCAGAAACAGCACCGGACGCGAGGCATCGACCTGCGCCATCAGGTGCAGCAGCACGACCGATTCCGCCCCGAAGGACGAAACCATGGCGATTTCGCCCAGCCGGGCATCGCGGAACACGGTCTCAAGGACAGATTGCGGAGTCGCCGCTGCCAGATCGGTGTTCAGCTGCGCGGCGCGGGTGGCGAGAAGGGCATGTGCGTCAAGCGGCATCCTGATTCTCCTGAGGGTAGAGGGCGGCTTTGAAGGGTGCAGGCCCAAGGCGGCGGAAGGCGTCGATAAAGGTTTCTTCCTCGTCCGCCCGCAGATCGAGATAGGCGAGGATCAGACGTTCGATGGCCGGAACAACCTGATCGTAGGCGAAACCGGGGCCCGCGCGTTCGCCGATGGCAGCGGTTTCCGTTGCGTCGCCGCCCAGCGTGATCTGGTAGTTTTCGACCCCGGCGCGATCCAGCCCCAGAATGCCGATATGCCCGACATGGTGATGACCACAGGCATTGATGCAGCCCGAAATCTTGATCTTCAGGGCCCCGACCTCATGTTCGATCTTGAGCGCGTCGATCCGCTTTGCGATCTCCTGCGCGACCGGGATCGAACGGGCTGTCGCCAGTGCGCAATAATCCATGCCGGGGCAGGCGATGATGTCGGACGCCAGCCCGATATTGGCAGTGCCCAAACCGGCGGACCTGAGGGCCGCGAACAGCACGGGCAGGGCGTCGCGCCGGACATGGGGCAGGATGACGTTCTGCTCGTGGCTGATGCGCAATTCGCCGTAAGCGTGGGCATCGGCCAGATCGGCCATCAGGCGCATCTGGTCGGCGGTCGCGTCACCTGGCGTCTCGCCGTGCTTTTTCAGCGAGATCGTGACGATGGCATGGTCGTCGCGTTTGTGCGCGGTGACATTGGTGTCGACGAAGCTTTGCAGCACCGGGTCGAGAATCGGCGCGGGAACGTTGTCAGTGAACGCGGGCAGGGCGAACTGCGCTTCGATCCCGGCCAGCATCACTTGGTCCACGCCGGAAAACAGCGGCTTGAGCTGCGCGAAACGGTCTTCGATCCGCTGGCGCATTTCCTCGATACCGTTCTCGTGGACAGTGATCTTGAGACGCGCTTTGTATTTGTTGTCGCGCCGACCCAGCCGGTTGTAGACCGACACGATTGCCTCGCAATAGGGCAGCAGATCGGCCTTGGGCACGAAGTCGCGCACCGTTTTGCCGATCATCGGGGTGCGGCCCAGACCGCCACCGATCATGACTTCGAAGCCGATCTCGCCGTCCTGTTTTTTCATCACCAGACCGATGTCATGCGAGCGGGTGACGGCGCGGTCGTTGGGCGACCCGGTGACGGCGATCTTGAACTTGCGGGGCAGAAACTGGAATTCCGGGTGATCGGTGGACCATTGGCGCAGCAATTCGGCGACCGGACGTGGGTCGGCGATCTCGTCCTTGGCAGCCCCGGCGAAATGGTCGGCGGTCACATTGCGGATCGTGTTGCCGGACGTCTGGATCGCGTGCATCCCCACTTCGCCCAGCGTGTCGAGCATATCGGGAATGTCGACCAGTCGCGGCCAGTTGTACTGAATATTCTGGCGCGTGGTGAAGTGGCCGTAGCCCTTGTCCCACTTCTCGGCCAGCACGGCGAGTGTGCGCATCTGGCCTGACGCCAGCGTGCCATAGGGAATCGCGACGCGCAGCATATACGCATGCAGTTGCAGATAGACGCCGTTCATCAGGCGCAGCGGCTTGAACTCATCCTCGGTCAGGGAGCCGTCCAGACGGCGCTCGACCTGGGCACGGAACTGGGCATTACGTTCTGCGAGGAAATCACGATCGAAATCGGTGTAGTGATACATCTCAGGCCTCCTTCTCGGCAGCTTTGCCGTGGGCGTAATTTGTCGGGCCGGTGGCGCGGAAATCCTCGCGGAAGTGTGTCGGAACGGGGCCGCTTTCGGTCACGCGCACATCCGCCAGATAGGTGCCGACGACGACCGAGGGTTTGTCGGCATCGACCAGCCGCATCTGGGCATGGGCCTCGTCGGTCAGCACTTCGGCCTCGGTCAACGAGGCGACCCAGCGGTCGTCCTCGGTCAGGTAAACGACGTCGCCTTCGCGCAGCAGGTTGGCGGTGACGACTTTGGGAGAGAAGGAGCGATTGCGGCTCATAACGCGATTTCCTGATGGGTAAGGGCTTGGGCGGCGGCGCGGGGGGCCAGACCGAAAAGAAGGACGGCAGGACCCGAGACATCGGACAGCGCGTCGGGCAGGGTGGCCAGAGTGGTAGCGTGAATGGTCTGATCGCTGCGCGAGGCGTTCTCGACCACAGACACGGGCGTGGCGGGCGCGGCCCCGTGCATAAGCAAACGTCCCTGCATCCAGCGCGCGGCGCGCTTGCCCATATAGATGGCGGCGACCTCATCGGGTTTGGCCAATGCGGCCCAGTCCTGATCGGCGAAACCCTTCATGTCGTGACCCGTCAGGAAACGAACCGACCCGTTGCGGCCCCGTTTGGTCAGGCTTTGCCCGATGGTGGCGACGGCGGCGCTGGCGGCGGTGATACCCGGAACAATGGCCCAGCCCAGACCGGCAGCGTCCAGTGCCTCGATTTCTTCGTCCAGACGGCCGAACACGGTCGGATCGCCCGCCTTGAGGCGCACGACGTGGTGACCCCGCAACCCATGTTCGACGATCAGCGCGTTGATGACGTCCTGCGATGTCGAGGGGCCGAAGCCTTCCTTTCCGGCGTCGATGATGATCGCCTCGCGGCGTGCCAGTTCGAGAATTTCCGGCGCGACCAGACGGTCGTGAATCACAACGTCGGCGGCATCCAGCGCCTTGCGCGCCCTGAGGGTCAACAGTTCCGGATCGCCAGGGCCGGCGCCGACCAGATCAACATGACCGGGGCGTGTTTCGGCGTTCAGATGGCTCTCCAGCAGGGTGTCGAGCGCGTCGCGAATCGCCGCCTCGCCCTGATCGGCGGCGCGGGGACCGGCTTCGTTATAGTAACCTGCCCAGAATCTGCGGCGGACGGCGCCCATGGGAAGCACATCGGCTGCCTTGCGAAAGGTCTTGCCCACACGCGCCAGCAGGCCCAGCCCGGCGGGCAGGCTCGCTTCCAGGTCTGCCTTGATCTTGCGCGCCAGAACCGGGGCCGCGCCTTCGGTACCGATGGCGACGACGACGGGGTCGCGGTCGACGATGGCGGGCGTGATGAACTGGCTGCGCGCCAGATCGTCGACAATGTTGACGATGGCACCGTCTGCGGCGGCCAGTTGCAGGGTGCGACCGTCCAGCGCGGCATCTTCGTGCGCGCCATAGGCGATCACGCAGCACAGCGCGTCGCCGGGTTCCTGCGCACGCGGGATCAGGTTCAGCTTGCCCGCATCGGCCCATGCCACAATCTCGGGCGCGGCGTGTTCCGCGACCACCGTGATCCGCGCCGTCGTCTTGAGCAGCAGCCGCAGCTTGGCCACCGCCGCATCGCCACCGCCCGCAACGAGGACGCGGCGGCCTTCTAGGGCGAGGAAGATGGGGAAGTGGTTCATCTGGGCGCTCCGGCGTTCGTTCCCTTGTATATAGAACATTGTTCTGGATATTTGGGAGGGGGAGGGCGATAACAGGGACGTATCGCGTATTTTGCGTCTCAAACCGGTAGGATATTCCACATGACCACGGAAACGCGGAAGCCCGTCCGATTGGATGACCTGGACCGGAATATCCTTCGGGCCTTGCAAGCCGATGCAGGGCAATCACTGGATGAAATCGCCCGTCAGGTGGGGTCTTCGAAGACGCCAGTCTGGAATCGCATCCGCAAGATGCGCGACGCCGGTGTAATGGGACCGTCTACGGTGGTGGTCGACCCGGAAGCCCTTGGTCTGGAAGCCTGTTTCTTCGTCCTGATCCGCACGTCGGAGCATGAAACCGACTGGCAGCAGAAGTTCCTGGCCGCCCTGCGCGCCCGCCCTGAGGTGCAGGAGGCACATCGGCTGGCGGGGGAAATCGATTATATCCTGAAGGTGCGCGTGGCGAACGCACGGGCCTATGACGTGTTCTATCAGGCGCTGATCTCGGAGGTGCGGGTGTTCAACGTCACGGCACTTCTGTCGATGGAGGAGATCAAATCGACGGTGGCGCTGCCGGTCTGAACATAACGGACCGGGCGGGAAAATCTTCCCTGTTTCGGGGTGCGGGGCGGTTTCCGGTTTGTGGGTGATCCGGGGGTGATCCACGTCGGATATGGGGCGGACACGATTGGGGGCGAGGCTACATGCAGGCGCGTGTGTCTGATCAGGTCTTGCTTGTGCTGACGCCCGTTCTGACGGTGTTCGCGGACCTGACTGTCGCAATCGGCGTCGGCGTCTCCATTGGTCTTGCCCTGCGGCTTCGTCGGCGCAATGCGGGGATGGAGAAAGACTGGACCCCTCCGGATCGCTGAGTGGACTGCGCCTCATCACAGTCAACAAAGGATAGTCAAAGCGGAGAAGACCGGGCCTTAACTGCATTGTGGAAAGAGGAGCAAACCGGACGTTCGTCTTTCCGAAAACCGGAATTTCCACGGCCCTTTGCCTGTGGTCCTTTGCGCGAAGTGGCGGAGTGAACCCGGTCTTACGCTTGGCGCGAAGCCGCAGGCGAAGGCGAGATCACTCGAAGTCGCGCGGCACAGCGAAATCCAGAACGCGGCCCGGTTGGTCGTCCACGATCTCGACCACCAGACAGGCTCCGGTCGGATAACGGGCAAATTCGGGGTGGACGGGCGGGGTTGCGGCAAGCTGTTTTGCGGCTTCGGCTATGCCCGGATTGTGCGAGACGATCAGGACGCAATCGGCGGTTTGCTTGCGGGCCAGGGCCACGATCATCTCGGCATCCGACAGATAGAGGTCGGGGCGCGTTTCGGTCGTCGTCTCGGGCAGGCCGAGGGCGGCGAGGGTCTGGCGCGTGCGAGTCGCGTCGGAGCAGAGGATAAGGTCGGGCAGGTGGCGGCGGGAGGTCAGCCATTCGCCCATCGCGCGCGCGGCGGCGCGGCCCCGGTCGTTCAGCGGACGGTCGTGGTCGTCCTGATCCGGGTCGGACCAGTCGGATTTTGTGTGGCGCAGCAGAATGAGTTTCATCGTTCCTCCGTTTGAAGCGTGGGCCTGTGAAAATAGGCCATGTGATGAGCCGATTGGGCGTCAGGGCGTGGGGGTGAGGCGGGGCAGGCGCGCCGCACGGCGCAGCCCCTGGCCATGCAGGCATTGCGCGGATCGTCGAGCCAGCCGTGACAGGCCCGAAGGTCATACCCATCGCCGGTCATGGCACCGACGGGACAGGCGGTCAGGCAGGGCGCGGCGCAGCCTGTGCAGGGGGACGGCGGCGCGGCAGGCAGGGCGATGTCGTGGTCGAATGTCAGTGCGCCTCGAAAGCTGACCATCAGGCCCTGCGCATCATGCACCAGCAGGCCGACAGGCGAGATATGGCACCGGCCCGTCCGCCTGGCCCAGGTGATGAAGGGATGAAGGGGCGTGCCGAAGGGAAAGCGTGCCTGCGCGCCCAGATCGGCGGCCCAGTCACCGATGATGCGCGTGGACCAGCGGTCGACGGGATCGGGGTGCCGCGCCTCGGGGGCGGTTTGCAGGATCGGCCAGAAGCCCTGCGGATCGGGGCCGAGGAGGACGGTGGTTCGGTTGTCATCGGTAAAGCCGCCCAGGAGGGTCAACCCGCGCTCCGCCGCGCCAGTCTGGAGCGCGGCGTAGTCTGTCATCCGCCGGTATGGCTCATGTGGCGGATCGTCTGGCCCGCCACCTGCTGTCGCGAATAATCGAAATCATGCCCCTTGGGTTTACGGGCGATGGCGGCGTGGATCGCGTCTTCCAGCGGGGTATCGGATTCGGAGGCGCGCAGGGGGGCGCGCAGGTCGGCCATGTCTTCCTGCCCGAGACACATGTAAAGTTCGCCTGTGCAGGTGACGCGGACGCGATTGCACGACTCGCAGAAGTTATGCGTCAGCGGCGTGATGAAGCCGATCCGCTGGCCGGTTTCGCCGATTTCGAAGTATCGTGCCGGGCCGCCGGTCTTGTAGTCCAGTTCGGTCAGGGTGAAGCGGGTGGCAAGCTGGGCGCGCAGGTCTTTCAGCGGCCAGTACTGATCCAGCCGCTGCACTTCGCCCATGTCGCCCATCGGCATGACCTCGATGAAGGTCAGGTCCAGATCGCTCCGGTCAGCCCAGTCCAGCAGGTCGAACAATTCGACATCGTTGAAGCCCTTGATGGCAACGGTGTTGATCTTGACGCGCATCCCGACCGCCTTGGCCGCGTCGATGCCGCGCAGCACCTTGTCGAGCGTGCCCCAGCGGGTGATGTCCTTGAATTTGACCGGGTCCAGCGTGTCGAGCGAGACATTGATGCGGCGCACGCCCGCGTCCCAGAGGGGCTGCGCGAAGCGGTCGAGCTGGCTGCCGTTGGTGGTCAGTGTCAATTCGTCCAGGCCGTTGCCCAGATGGCGGGACATACCGTCGAAGAAGGTCATGATGCCCTTGCGGACGAGCGGTTCGCCCCCGGTGATGCGAAGCTTTCTGACGCCCAGACGAACGAAGGCCGAGCACATGCGGTCCAGCTCTTCCAGCGTCAGCAGATCCTTTTTGGGCAGGAAGGTCATGTGCTCCGCCATGCAATAGGTGCAGCGGAAGTCGCAGCGGTCGGTGACCGAGACCCGCAGATAGTCGATGGTCCGCGCAAAGGGGTCGACCAGTTTGGGGGGCAGTGTGGAAGAATTTGCAGAGGTCATGCGCGAAACGCTACGCGTCCGCGCCCGCCGCGACAAGTGGGGCTGACAGAGAGGTGCGGCGCACTAGGATAAGAAACTGTGCAAACATGCGAGGCCCGTTCCGATGACCCGATACCTTTTGATCCTGCCCGCCGTTCTTGCCGGTTGCGGCCAGTTTGCATCTCTTGACCGGACCCCGCCCGGAGACGCGTCGGCCCCTGCGACGGCGACCGCCCCGACCGCGCCGCCCGTGTTGACCGGACCGGCGACGTCCGTCGCCTCGCTGGACACAGTATCGGAGGCGGACAAGGCCACCGCCCGTCAGGCTGCGGCCGCAGCGCCCGGCGGCGGCGCGTTGGGGACGGTCACAGTCGCGTTGGGTGATCCGACGGACGGCGGACTATGGGTCAAGTCGGAGCTGGTGGCGTCGGATACGCCCGGAACGGTCCGCACCGGGAACGGGGAAGCGATTGCCGTAACGCTGCGTCCGCTGGGTGGCGCGGGCGGGCCGCAGATTTCGCTGTCGGCCTTGCAGGCACTGGGCCTGCCGTTGGGCGGATTGCACTCCGTAACGCTGGCACGGACCGGATGAAACGGCGGACGATTTCGCGTCTGGCCCCTTGGTCCGAGATGCGGGGGACCTTCGTCTGGGATGTGCCCGCACGGTTCAACATTGCGGTCGGCTGCTGCGACAGCTGGGCCGAGGAGGATCCGGATCGCGCGGCCATTGTCGACCTGTCCAACGGACGACGGGTCTGGACATATCGCGACCTGAAAGACGCGTCGGACCGTCTGGCGGGGGTGCTGGCGCGCGGCGGCATCGGACGCGGGGACCGTGTCGCGATCCTGTTGCCGCAGCGTGCCGAGGTCATGGTGGCGCATCTGGCGGCAATGAAGCTGGGTGCCGTGTCCCTGCCCCTGTTCACGCTGTTCGGGCCGGATGCGCTGGCCTACCGGCTGGCGGATTCGGGCGCACGGGCCATTGTCGGGGACGCGGAGGGACTGGCGCGGATCGCACCGCTGGACCTGGCCGATCTGACGCTGCGGATCGATGCGGACGACTGGGACCTGTCGGGACCGCCGATAGCGGAGGTGGCGGACACCGGGGCCGACGATCCGGCGATGATGATCTATACCTCCGGCACGACGGGCACGCCCAAGGGCGTGTTGCACGCGCATCGGTTCCTGATCGGACATCTGCCCTGTGTCGAGACGGCGCTGGAGGGGTTTCCGGTGGAGGGCGACGTCGGCTGGACCCCGGCGGACTGGGCATGGATCGGCGGGTTGATGGATCTGGCGATGCCCTGCCTGTGGTTCGGTGTGCCGCTGGTGGCCAAGCGGTTCACCAAGTTCGACGCGGACGCGGCCTGGGCGCTTATGGTGGCCGAGGGCGTGACCGCCAGTTTTCTGCCACCAACCGCGCTGAAGCTGTTGCGGCGGACGAAAGTGCCGCGCGGTCTGGCCTTGCGCGCGGTCCTGTCGGGTGGAGAGGCGCTGGGCGCGGATCTGCTGGACTGGGGGCGGGATGCCCTGGGCGTTCCGATCAACGAGATATACGGCCAGACGGAATGCAACCTGGTGATGGCAAGCTGTGCCGGCACGCAGGATCTGCGACCGGGCACCCTGGGGCGCGGGGTGCCGGGGGTCGAGGTCGCGGTTCAGGCAGCGGATGGACAGGACGTCAGGGTGGGCGAGACCGGGGAAATCTGCACACGCGGATCGCCTGCGGCGTTCCTGCGATACTGGAACAAGCCGGAGGAAACCGTCGGCAAGTGGCGGAACGGATGGCTGAGGACGGGAGACCTCGGGCGGAGAGAGGCCGGTGGAGTCATCACATACATCAGTCGGGACGACGACGTGATAACATCATCGGGATACCGCATCGGTCCGAGCGAGATCGAAACCTGTCTGACCGGGCACCCCGACGTTGTCATGTGTGCGGTCGTCGGCCTGCCCGATCCGAGGCGCGGTGAAGCTGTGACGGCGTTCGTCGTGGCACCGGATCGCGGCCCGGATTTGGAAAACGAGCTGATTTCGAGGGTTTCTGCCCAGATTTCGCCACATATGACACCGAGGTCCGTGCAGTTTGTGGACAGTCTTCCGATGACGGCCACGGGCAAGATACTGCGGCGAGCGCTGCGGGAATCGGAAAACGAAAGTGACGTTCGAGAATAACGGTTTATGTGATTTTTGCGGGCCGATGCCCTTGCCAGCAAGGCATGGAGCGCCGATGATGGAGTCGGAAATGTGTAACGTTTCAGTTGCGACAGATTGGCCGCAGTTGATAATAAACCCGGACAGAACCTTGCGGAATTACCCCTGTCGCAAAGGAGTTATGGCAAGGTTTTAGAGGCCGGATCGCGCGACGCGTGGTGTGCCGCAGTATTGTAGTCTGATTTATGAGGATATTTTCATGTCCCGACTTTCAAATCTAATCGCGATTTCCGCGATATTCACAGCCGGTGCCGCATCGGCGAACGGATTCGGCGAATCCGTCTCGTTCCAGTTCCGCAGCCCGGCCGAAAGGCAGATTCTGCTGCAGGGCGAGCAGACACGCCTCAACTACAAGGTTTACGAGGACAGCCGCGACGCCGCCGCCGCCGCAGCTTCGGGCGGGCAGACCGGCAATTCGCTTTCGATCACGATCAGTGGCAACGGAGACAATACGATCGACGTCGTTCAGGACAACACCGGCGATCAGACGATCCAGGAATCCGAAGGTGGATCGACCAATACCATCGGGGGCGAGCCCGCCCCGGCGGCGACGGCATTGAGTCCAAGCTCCATAGATGAGGCAGTCGCCGTCATGAACGCCATTCCGGTCTCGGCGGCCGGCGAATGAAATCGCTTCGTTTCCGCGCGAGCGTTGTCGCCACTCTGGTTCTGGCAGGTTGCCAGTCCGCATTGCCGATCCCGTTCAGCGCCCCGACCCCGCAATTCAACGGCACGATCCCGGTTGTCACGGCCACGCCGGCTGATGCCGCGCTTGAATGCCTGTCCAATTCGTCCGCCGTTCGAAACTCGAACCGCGTCTTTTCCGTCCACATCATTTCGGACCTGACGCAGAAGATCGAAGTGGACGAAACGGGCGGGTATATCCCGCGCGATACGGCCGGAATGTTGGTGACCGCGCTTGCGCGGGCCGGAGTCCGGCAGGTGAACCGCGTGAACACGACCGTCACCGAATTCGAGATCGCCCGCGCCCGCGAGCAGATCCTGGGTGATGGCCGCGTGACCATCGTTGAAGGCGAACCGCTGAACTATCGCCCGCTGGAGCGGGGGTCGCTGCGTGGCTCGGACATCGTCATCGACGGCGCGATCACGCAGCTTGATTTCAACACCTATTCTCGCGGTGCCGAAGCCGGACTGTTCGGACTTTCCGGCGGACGCCGGAATTTCGCGCTGACGGTAGCGGCGGATCTGCGGGTGACCGATACGCGCACGACCGAGTTGCTGATGGCCGAGGCCTATTCCAAGCAGGCCGTCGGGGTCGAGGTTTTCGGGTCTATCTTCCGGTTCTTCGGCGACGAACTGTTCGACGTGCAGATCGGATCGCGGTCGCAGGAAGGTCTGCACGCGGGCATCCGTTGGATGCTGGCCGAAGCCGCGTATGACATCGTGTCGCAAACGCTGAACCACAACGGAAGTTGCGATCGCTTCCTGCCGAAGTTTCAGGCGCAGCAGCAGGTTACCGATGCAAGCGTAACCGCCGTCGCGGTGGAGCCGACCTGATGCGGGCTACGATCGTGATGGCATTTGCCGTCGGGCTGGTCTGGGGGCCGGTCGCGGCGCAGACGACTCTGCCGCCGGTGGAGGAGCGCCCTGCGCCCGAAACCCCGCCTTACGATCCAACGCTTTTTCTTGAATCGATGGTGAACTACCGGACGCTTGCCTTCACCTGCGAGCAGACCCTTCCGGGGTCGCCGGTCAACGATTCAGCCGAAATCGGCCGTTTCTTCCAGACGCTTGGCCTGCCCGAGCCGCAGGGCACGGACGCGCGGCTGAGCCGCCTGGTCAAGCGGTTGGTCCGGTCGCAGGGCGCGTCGATCTGCGGCGAGCGATTGGCCGACAGCGCCCAGATCTATGGCAGGCGTGCGGTGGATTATTCCGTCAACAAACCGGAGGAATGGCCCGAGGCACCGCGGATTAGCGCCGGGCCCTGGTGCGCATCGCAGTCATGCTCGGAAATCGGGTTCTGATACGGGGCGTCGTTTGACGTCGATCAAGTGACTGGCGTCATCGCTCGATCGTGGCCGCATTGCCGACCTGTGTATGGGTGCCATCGCTGGCCTGAACCCGCTGTTCCTGATCGGCGCGCTGGGTCGCCACGATAGGATCGCCGGAGCGGGAGGAGCGGTCGTTGCGAATATCCAGAAGGTTCACGATGTTCGTGCTGGAATGGGTATAGCCGGGGACGCCGTTTTCCAGATCGGCCAGGGTCACGCCTTCGAGGTTGTTTTCGACGATTTGGCGGCCATCGGACACCTGCGTCAGGCCGTTGGCGACATTCGCCGACACGAAGTTGGCGATGTTCAGACCCGACTGGCTGACGCCGTAGGGCGTCCGCCCGTCAGCTGCATTGACAGTGTTCCTTACAATCTGATCGCCCGAGAAAACCCGCGCGACGTTATAGACCTCGTCCGCGACCAGCACGTTGCCGATATTGGTACCGGATTGCACGATGCGGCCTGGCAGCGACCCGGCCTGGTCCAGATTGACCGTGTTCTCGATTTCCTGCGAGGTCTCTTCGGGGAAAAGCTGTTCCCCCGATCCGATGGACACGTCAGCGATCACGATGTTCGCGGTGTTGCGACCGATCTGGCTTATGCCACGCAGACTGCCGGTGCCGCCGCTGATTTCATTGATGACCTGCTGGATGGCGCCGGGGCCGAAAGCCTGGCGGACGTTGTCCACCTGTTCGACGATGATGATGTTCGCAAGGTTCTCGCCGGTCTGTGACACGGCGAGGGACCCGCCTTCTTCGCTGGCTTCCATGATGTTGATGGCGCGTTGTTCGCCCAGAAAGGTCTGGTTGGCCTGGGATACCACGGTGCCGCTTGACAGCAGAATGTTGACCGCGTTCAGCACCGACTGGTCGACCTGGTCGGCAGAAATGACAGGGGGCAGGCCGACGCCGGAGCCTTCGCCGGCAGTCACGAATTCGTCGAACAACTCGGAATAGCCCTCGATGTCCGGTGCTGCGTCACCGTTCAGGATGGCGGAACTGCCCTGAACGACTGCGATGTTGGTGCCGATCTGGTCGCCAGTGGCGATCTGATTGAGGATGATGCCTTCGGGGCCTTCCGCTACGGCGGCCGTCGTCGTCAGGCCGAGAAGGGCGAGAGCTGTGAGCGTGCGCTGCATGGGAAGATACCGATTTTGAGGGGCGGGGAAGGAATGGCGGCGGTGTGCCGCCATTCCGATTGGTGTCAGGCTTGACGCCGGATCAGTGACTGATGGAGTTCGCGACGTTGGTCGCGGCCTGCGTCACATTGTTGATCGTATCGGCGTCATACAGACCGTTGCCGGAAAGCTGGAAACCGGAGTAGGCCTGCGAGACTTCCAGCGAACCGCCGATGTCGGGCAGCGTCGCCACGGTCACCAGGTTCGCGGCGTTGACCGCGGTCTGGGTCAGACCGCTGACGGTACCGGCCGAGTCGAGGTTCGGTCCACCGTCACCGATGAAGCCGGAGTAGTTCACGAGGTTACCCGCGATCTGGGCGCCGTTGATGACTTCCTGCGACAGGGTTCCGCGCAAATCGTCCAGCGTGGCCAGGTTCACCGCGTTGGTGGCGGTCTGGGTTGCATTCGTGACACCGTTCATGCCGAACTCGACATAGTTCAGTGCAGCCTGACCATTCAGGAAGCCGCTCATGTCGGCCGTCTGGGTCAGGGTCGCCGAGGCTTCGACGTCATCCAGCGTGGCCGAGTTGGCAACGTTGGTCGCAGCCTGCGTCAGGTCCGAGATGCCACCTGTCGATGCATCGACATCAACAACAGTGTTGATGGCCAGCTGTCCAAGGTCCGAGACGGACTGGTCCAGCGAGACATTGACATCCTGCAGCGTCGCGAGGTTCGCGGCGTTGACGGCGGTCTGGTTGACGTTCGCGACACCGGTGACTTCAAAGCCCCCGATTGGCGATGCACCGATGTTGTTGGCGGCAACCTGGGTTGCAAAAGACACGCTTTGATCGAGCGTTTCGATCTCGAGCCCGGCACCGGCAGCAGACACGCTGTTGGCGACGTTGGTCGCTTCCTGATCGGAGGCGGAAACCGAACCGATCACCAGAAGTGCGTCGTTCATCGCAGTCTGACCTGCGGCGAAGAAGCTCTGGTCGATGTCGCCTTCTACAGTCATCAGCGTCGCGAGGTTCGCGGCATTGACGGCGACCTGAGTCGAGTTCGAGATGCTGAAGACACCGTCCAGAGTGTTTCCGGCCGTCTGCGACGAGAAGCCGAGGGTCTGGTCCACATCGCCACCGACCGTACCGTCGATATCAAGGCTGTTCACGACGTTGGTCGCAGCCTGATCGACGAGGTTGATATTGCCGAAGAAGGCAAAGGCCAGGTTGTCAGCGTCCTGATCCAGATCGTAGGCGTATTGGTCAACGTTGTCGCCCACGCTTGCGGCTGTGGCCAGGTTCGCGGCGTTCACCGCATTCTGCACCATTTCACCGACATCGACGTCGGCATCGGCCACGTTGGACGCGGACTGCGACACGGGCTGAATGTTGAAGAATTCGCTGACGCTCTGGGTGATGTCGTCATCGACGGCCCCGGTCACGGTCAGGCTGTTTGCGACGTTGGTCGCGGTCTGAACACCATTGAAGATGCTGCCCGTGCTGAGCGCTGCGTTCGAAGCGATCTGATCCAGATCATCGACGTCCTGGTTCACATCGTCACCGACGCTGGCGGCAGTGGCCAGGTTGGCCGCGTTGACCGCGCTTTGATCGAAGGTGAAGATGCTGCTGCCGCCGCCGTTGGACAACAGGTTCGACGCTTCCTGCAGGGAGTCATCGACGTCCTGCAAAATATCATCATCGACGCTGGCGGCGATAGTCGCGCTGTTCACAACGTTTGTTGCGGACTGGATGTTTCCGGCCCCCATGACGATGATGCCCTGACTGGACACTGCCGAGTTGCTGGCGGTCTGGACGGTGTCATCGACATCCTGGTCGATATCGTTGCTGGCAGAGTTGAGAGTCGCCAGGTTGCCGGCGTTGACGGCCGTCTGGTTGAAGTCCGAGATGCCGGTCGGGCCCGAGATCGAGTTGATCGCAACCTGCGTGGCCTCGAGTCTCTGATCCAGATCTTCGAGGTTTACGGCTTCGATGCTGTTGGCGACGTTGGTCGCGGCTTGCGTGACGTCGACAAAGGCGCCCGTGAATACGCCGCCCGAGTTGCCGCCGGTCGAAACCAGGCTGTTGACAGCGAACTGGCCAAGACCACCGCCACCGCTGCTGGGATCGGTCGACTGGAAGACGTCATGCAGATCATCGGCCGTATAGTTGATCAGGTTGGCTGCGTTGGTGGCCGCCTGAGATACGGTAGTGCCGTCAAAGTTGATGACAATGGAATTGAGGGCGGCCTGAAGCGCACCAACGGTTTGGGTGACGTCGGTGCTTTCGTGCGCCGCCGTCGCCGGCAATGCGAGCGCAGATGCGATCGCGGTTGTTGTGAGGAACTTTTTCATTGGAGTCTCCGTCCTTCTCTGATGCCGCCGCCAACACGGCGACGATCAACCTTCCTGAAGTGGCCGACGGCGTGGAACCGTAGTCGGCAATGTCGACGGACGAGAGGGGACGAGATGAAGGCGACAGGATTCGCGTCGAGGATGAAATACCGTCGCGAAATCGGACCCGGACGAATCAGCCCGCGGTCGTGTCAGTCGTCCAAAGACCCCCAGGCCAGTCGGAACAGGGAATGATTTGCATCTGAAACGGGACGAATACAGTCAGGCAAAACCTTACAAGCGCGGTTCGGGAGCCACTTGTGGAGATTATCCGCCTGAAATCCTTACCATACGGGAAGGTTTGCGGTGCCAGGATCGCAGTGGAAACGGTTTGTTCCCGGTTAGGTCATGAATAATCATGACATTGCAATCCTTGAGTCGATAATTATCGGGGGATGTGTTAAAGATGAGTTAAGACCAAGGCATTTTCGTGACCTGCGCATTAGCAGGCCGGGGAATGCCGACTATTTGGGCTTTCGGGCGAATTTCCGCCAACGACTGAGACGTAATTTGTATTTTCAAAGGTTTTCCTATGAAGCATTTATCCACCCTGACCACCAATGCTCCCTCCGAAGTCATGACACGCACAGCCCGCCCTGTTCCGGTGGTTGTCATGTCGGTGTGCGACGCATTTCTGACCGACGTTAAGTGTGCGGCCGAACGGGCCGGACTGGGCGAGGTCCGAAGGATCGATATTCATGATTGTGACGAGATCAGCGTCATCGGGAAGTCCATTGTCGTTCTTGACCCTGATGCATTGGATGACCCGGTCAGCGGTGCATCCGACCTGTTGGATCGTCCGTCGAACCGTGTCGTGCTTTTCGGCAAGGGATCAGGTCTGATCATCAACCGACATGCCATCCGCCGGGTCGTGGACCGTGACATGGGTCTTGACGTTCTGGCCATTGCGCTGCGGTCCGTGGTCGCAGATGCCGACAAGGTCGACAAAGCCTGCATTCCCAAGCTGAGCGCGCGGGAACGCCAGGCGCTGCACCTTTATGGGCGGGGGTTCACGCTCAAGGAAATCGCGCAGCGTTTGGGCATCAGCGACAAATCGGTCGAGACCTACAAGGGACGGGCGTGCCGCAAGCTGGGTTTGAACGGGCGGGCCGAGGTGCTGTCGTATATCGAACCTTTCCTGACGCCTGCGGCGATGTAGCCGGTCAGCGCGTCGTCCGGACCAAGACGGGTCGCCCTCTGGAGCGACCCTTCTGGATCAGGCGGCAGGCATCCGGCGTTCAACGATTTCGGCCCACCAGCTGCAACCGGCGGGAATTGCCTCGTCGGTGAAGTCATATTCGGGATGGTGAACGGGTGAGGTGTCGCCGTTGCCGACCAGGATATAGGCACCGGGCCGTTCCTCCAGCATGAAGGCGAAATCCTCGCCGCCCATGACAAGGGGGGCCTCGTCACAGCCACCCGACACCGCGGTTGCGACCTCTGCCGCGAAGGCGGTCTGTTCATCGTGGTTGACCATTGTGGGATAGCTCCGGTGATACGTGACGTCCGCCGAGCCGCCAAATGTCGCGCAGATACCGGCGCTGATGTCCCTGATCCTTTGTTCCGCAAGATCGCGCATCGCACCGGTCATGGTGCGGACGGTGCCTTTTACCTGCACTCGCTGGGGAATTACGTTGAAGGCCTTGGACGACGATTCCAGCGATGTGACCGACACGACGATCTGCTCCACCGGGTCGGCATTGCGCGATACGATGGTCTGCAACGCGGTTACGAACTGGGCGGTCATCACGCAGGTATCGACGACTTCGTGCGGTTTGGCGGCGTGGCCTCCACGGCCTTCCAGCGTGATGTCGAACTGGTCTGTGGCCGCAAAGAACGTGCCGGACCGGATGGAAAAGCTGCCGACGGGGCGACCGGGCCAATTGTGCATGCCGTAGACTTCCTGGATGTTCCAGCGGTCCATCATGCCATCGTCGCACATCTCCTTGCCGCCGCCGCCGCCTTCTTCGGCGGGCTGGAAGATAAGGACGACGGTGCCGTCGAAATTGCGAGTCTCGGACAGGTATTTGGCGGCACCGAGCAACATCGACGTGTGACCGTCATGGCCACAGGCGTGCATCGCGTTCGGCGTCCTGGAAGAATAATCCAGACCGGTCTGTTCGTGGATCGGCAGGGCGTCCATGTCCGCGCGCAGACCGATCACCTTGCCCGAGTCGGTCTTGCCCTTGATGACGCCGACAACACCGGTGCGACCGATGCCTTCGACCACTTCGTCACAGTCGAAGTCGCGCAGTTTATCGGCGACGATCCTGGACGTGCGGTGTGTCTCGAAGAGGATTTCGGGGTTTTGGTGGAGGTCGTGGCGCCAGGCTGTGATCTCGGGCAGCAGTTCGGCGAAGCGGTTCTTGACGGGCATTGCAGGTCTCCTTTTCGGGCAAGGTGCGCCTGAGAACGGAAACCTGCAAGTCGATCAGGATGGATCGGAGTCGCGTGCCTCCTGACGACGGTCTTCGCGGGTGCGGCGCACGTCGCCTTGACCGGCGGGCCAGCCTTCGCGCTGTTTGGCGCGGGCCCGTGACGGCACCCGGATCATATCGTCCGCGCGGGCGGAGCGGCGGGCCGTCCACGCGGCACCAAGGCCGAGCCCGACGAAAATCGCCAGAACGACGGTGGATGCGACAATGTTCGGGATCAGCCTGAACAGGCCTTCGAACCAAAGATCGATCTTGTCGAGAATAACCTGAGGATCTGCATCGATCGGTTCCCGCCCGGTAGTCGATCAGATCAGCGTATCGATCACGCGCTTCAACAGATCCTCGCCCGCGTGGAACTGAGCCTTATCGATCCATTCATCGGGTTGGTGCGCCTGCGCGATGTCGCCGGGCCCGCAGACCACGGCGGAATAGCCGCGTTCCTGAAACTGACCCGCTTCGGTGCCATAGGTCACGACGTGGGTGCCGTTGTCGCCCGTCAGGCTGCGGATCAGCGCCTCGGCCACGCCGTCGGTTTCCGGTTTCAGCGCGGGCACGCCAGGGTTGCGGTCCCATGTGACGCCCGCGTTGGGGTGCCTGGTGCGTAGTGTTGCATTCAGCTTGGTCAGAAAAGCCGACAATGCCGCTTCGTGACGCTCCAGGTCGTCGCCCGCAGGCACCCGAAAGCCCAGCTTGAAGGTGCAGTCCCTTGCGGTGATGTTGTGCGCCGTGCCGCCCGCAATCAAACCGACATGGGCGGTCGTATGCGGAGGATCGAACATTGCGGACACCGGGTCGGGCGTTTCCGCCATCAGCTTGTCGTTCAAGTCGTTGACCCAGCCCAGAACGCGCCCCGCCTCGTGGATGGCGCTGACGCCTTGCGGCAGCTTCGAGGAATGGACCTCGTATCCGTGAATGTGGACATCGGTGATCGATGAAGCGTTATGCCCCGTCACCGGTCGCAGCATCGACGGTTCCCCTATGATGGCGGCGGCGGCGCGGGGCAGGTGTGTCAGCATGTCGTCGATCATCGGCGGTGCGCCGATACAGCCGACTTCCTCGTCATACGACAGCGCGATTTGCAGGGGGCGCATGATACCGCGTGACAGGGCATAGGGCACCATTGCCAGGGCAAGTGCGTCGAAGCCCTTCATGTCGCAGGTGCCGCGCCCGTAATACCGCCCGTCTTTCTCGGTCACGGCAAAAGGATCCATCGTCCAGTCCTGCCCATCGACAGGCACGACATCGGTATGACCCGACAAAACGATTCCCCCCGCCACCTCGGGACCGACATTGGCGTAGAGCGCCGCTTTTTTTCCGGTCGCGTCGTAAACCCGGCGGGCCGGGACGCCGTGCGACGCGAGGTAATCTTCGACCCAATCGACCAGATCGAGGTTCGGATCACGGCTGACCGTCGGAAATGCCACAAGTTTTTCCATGATCTCGCGGGCGGTCAGAATCATTGGGCGGGAACGGGTTTGCGACATCGGGGTGACCTTTGCAGGAGGTGCAGTCCAATGGGTGCTGCCCGCGCGGGCAACAGTCAAGCCAACGGCACAATCTTCGGGCGATCCGGGCGGGCTGCACAGGAAACGGGCAAACCGCTTGCGGGACCGGGATCATCTGATAGCGTCGCCTTCAGATGACGGGCGCAAGACCCTCAGAGAACAAACTGCATCCACCTTGAAGGATGCCGGACATGGGGAGCGGTGGATGCCGGACGGCGACACCCGAAACGTGCTGGAGGTCCGGGGCCTCCGCACGGTCTTTGAAACGCGCAGGGGCGAGGTTCACGCCGTAAACTCGGTCAGCTTCGAGGTGAAACCCGGCGAACTGCTGGGCGTCGTCGGCGAATCGGGGTCCGGCAAGTCGGTCACGATGATGTCGCTGGTCGGTCTTCTGCCGTCACCCCCTGCAGAAGTGCGCGAGGGGAAGGTTTTGCTGGATGGCGAAGACCTGTTGCAGGTCACGCCGGCCCGGCTGCGCGATATACGAGGCTCGGACGTTGGGTTCATTTTCCAGGACCCGATGACCTCGCTCAATCCTGTGTTCACAGTGGGCTTCCAGATCATGGAGCCGGTGCGCCGCCATATGGGTCTGAACAAGAAACAGGCACGGGCGCGGGCTATCGAGTTGCTGGAACTGGTCGGCATTCCCGGTGCCGCCGGTCGCTTGTCGGATTACCCGCACCAGTTTTCAGGTGGCATGCGGCAGCGCGTGATGATCGCCATCGCGCTGGCCTGCGACCCCAAGGTTCTGATCGCAGACGAGCCGACGACGGCGCTGGACGTCACGATCCAGGCGCAGATCCTGGAAATCATCGAGGACCTGCGCAGCAAGCTTGGCATGGCCATTGTCTGGATTACCCACGATCTGGGCGTGATCGCGGGCATAGCCGACCGGGTTGCGGTGATGTACGGCGGGCAGATCGTCGAACACGCCGAAGTGTTTCCGCTGTTCAACGATCCGCGCCATCCCTACACGCGCGCCCTGCTCAAGACGATCCCGACGGTATCGGGCAAGCGCGCGGCCAAGCTGCAGGTGATCGAGGGGCAGCCGCCGATGCTGGGTGCCGCCCCCACGGCCTGTGCGTTCCGTGACCGCTGTCCGCTGGCATTCGAGCGGTGCCACGCCGAAAACCCGCAACGCGAAACCGTCGGTCCGGGCCACGACGTCGCCTGTTTCCACCCGCTTGCCCATACGGCAAAAGAGGGAGCGGCATGACCAGACCACTTGTCGAAGTGCGCAACCTCAAGATGCATTTCCCGGTCCATGCCGGCATCCTGCGCCGTCAGGTTGGCGCGGTGAAGGCCGTCGATGGCGTCAGTTTCGATATCGTCGAAGGCGAGACGCTTGGTCTGGTCGGCGAAAGCGGTTGCGGCAAGTCCACCTGCGGGCGCGCGGTGCTGCGGCTGTATGATATTACCGACGGAGAGATCATCGTGGACGGTCGGGCCATCGGGCAGGAGTCGCAGATGAGTTTGCGGACCATGCGTCCCACGATGCAGATGGTCTTCCAGGATCCGCAGGCGTCGCTTAACCCGCGCATGACCGTCGGGGCCATTATCGGCGAGCCGCTGTCGGAACATACCCGCGTGTCGCGGGCCGAGCGCATCGCGCGGGTCGGGGAGTTGATGGATCAGGTCGGGCTGAACCGGACCTTCGTAAACCGCTATCCGCACGAATTTTCCGGCGGTCAGCGGCAGCGCATCGGGATCGCCCGCGCACTGGCGCTCAACCCCAAGTTCATTGTCTGCGACGAGCCGATTGCCGCATTGGACGTGTCGATCCAGGCGCAGGTGGTGAACCTGCTGGAGGAATTGCAGGACCGTCTTGGCCTGACCTACCTGTTTATCAGCCACGACCTTTCGATGGTGCGCCATATCGCGGACCGGGTGGCAGTCATGTATCTGGGAAAGCTGGTCGAACTGGCCCCCCGCGATGCGTTGTACGACACGCCGCTGCATCCCTATACCGAGGCGCTTTTGTCCGCCGTCCCGGAACCCGATCCGGCCAAGGCAGGACAAAAGCGGGATCGCATCGTGTTGCAGGGCGACGTGCCCAGTCCCGCGAATCCGCCTGACGGTTGCAACTTCTCTACCCGCTGTCCGCGTGTGATGGAGGTGTGCAGCCGCATCGATCCCGAATTCCGTGAGGTGCAGCCCGGCCATTGGGCCGCGTGCCACCTGCACGACAGCATAAGACCAAGCGGCACAACCCGCAGACATACAGAGGCCACAACGATGGTCGAGCCCAACAAGGAGAGTAATCCATGAATACGAAAACAGTCCTGCTTGCCAGCGCGGCGCTGCTCGCCGTCGCGGCCCCGGTCTTTGCCGAGGGCCATGAAGGCGAGCGCGGGCGCGACGGCGAAGTCAGCATCCTGTACTGGCAAGCCCCGTCGACCATGAACCCGTTCCTGTCGGGCGGCACCAAGGACGTCGAGGCGGCAAGCCTGGTGGTCGAGCCGCTGGCCCGCTTTGACGAAACCGGCACGATCCAGCCCTGGCTGGTCGACGAGATTCCCACCGTCGAGAATGGCGGCGTCTCCGAAGACCTGATGTCGATCACCTGGAAGATCACGCCGGGCCTTGTGTGGTCCGACGGCACGCCCTTCACCAGTGCGGATGTGCAGTTCACCTATGAATATTGCACCGACCCCGAAGGCGGCTGCGCCCAGGGGGCGAAATTCGAGCCGGTGGAAAGTGTCGAGACCCCCGACGAGTTGACGGTCGTCGTCAACTTCAAGGAGCCGACGCCCTATCCCTATACCGCCTTCGCCGGCGGCGAGAGCCCGATCCTGCAGAAGGCCCAGTTCGAAAATTGCAAAGGGGCCGCAGCTTCGACCTGCACGGAAGAGAACTTCAATCCGATCGGCACCGGACCGTTCGTCGTGGACGAATTCAAGACCAACGACGTGATCACGTTGTCGGCCAATCCGAACTTCCGGTTCGAGGGCAAGCCTGCCTTCGCCAAGGTCAACTTCAAGGGCGGCGGCGACGCCGAAGCGGCGGGTCGCGCGGTCATGCAGACCGGCGAATTCGACTATGCCTGGAACCTGCAACTGGCCCCCGAGGTCATTGCCCAGATGGAAACCGGCGGTATGGGCACGACCGTCGTCGGCTTCGGCCCGCTGGTCGAGCGCATCGAGCTGAACCACACCAACCCCGATCCGGCACTTGGCCCGGACGAACGGTCGGTGATCCGTCCGCACCCGTTCCTGCAGGATCCCGCCGTCTATAAGGCCCTGTCCTTGGCCATCGACCGGCCGTTGCTGGTCGAAATCGGCTATGGTCAGGCCGGCAAGGTCACCTGCAACCTGGTGCCCGCGCCCGAGGCGTTCAATTCGTCCGCGCTTGAATGTTCGGAACAGGACATCGAAGGCGCCAAGAAGCTGCTGGATGACGCGGGCTACGTCGACAGCGATGGCGACGGTGTCCGTGAAAAGGACGGCGTCGAGCTTCGGATGCTGTACCAGACGTCCACCAACGCAGTGCGTCAGGACTTCCAGCAGCTGATCAAGGAATGGTGGGAGGAAATCGGTTTCGCGGTCGAGCTTCGCAACATCTCCGGTTCGGTCTTCTTCGGCGGGGACGCGGGATCGCCCGACACCTTCCAGAAGTTCTATGCCGACGTTGAAATGTACGCGAACACTTTCCCCGGCACCGATCCGCAGACCTATCTGGGTGGCCCGCTCTGCAACAAGATCCCAAGCCCCGAGAACCAGTGGCAGGGCGAGAACATCCCCCGGTTCTGCATGGAGGAGTACGACGAACTCTGGTCGGAACTGAGCCGCACGGCCGCCCCCGAAGAGCGTCAGCGCATCGCGAAGGAGCTGAACGACATGTACGTGTCGAACGGCGGTCAGATCCCACTGGTGCACCGTGGCCGTCTGTCAGCGCACGCCAACAGCCTGGGCGGCGTCAAGCTGAACGTCTGGGACAGCGAGTTGTGGAACGTCGCCGACTGGTATCGCATCGGCGAATGATCGTTTCCTGACCTATCGGGGGCGGCGTCCGCGCCCCCCCATCCCCCGATGACCTGAACCGAGGCGTAAGGTATGCTGACCTTCACCATCCGACGATTGCTGTTCGCGATCCCGACGCTTCTGTTCATCGCATTGGTGATTTTCCTGCTGCTCGAACTGGCTCCGGGGGATCCGATGGCCAACGTGCCGCTGACCGTCCCGCCCGAGATCAAGGAACAGATGCGGAAGGCCCTGGGACTGGGCGAGCCGGTGCATATCCGGTTCTGGAAATGGATCGTTCAGTTCTTCTGGGTCGAACCGCTGAACGTTTTCGATTACCTCTTCGACACCAATTTCGCCGACGGACGTCTGCGGATCATCAGCTGGCAGAACCGCGCACCGGTCTTCATCACCATCGCCGAGCGCATTCCGCAGACCCTCTGGGTCGTGGGCACGGCCTATCTGGTCGCGATCGCCATCGCGATCCCGGTCGGAATCTATTCGGCCTACCGCCAGTATTCGGCCTTCGATCAGGTCGGCACCTTCGTCACGATGATCGGCTTTTCGGTTCCGCCATTCTTTTCCGGCGTTCTGGTCATCATCATCTTCGCGGTGCAGCTACGGTGGTTCCCGTCGATCTATGACACCCGGCTGGTCGTGGATTCATGGGAGAGTTTCGGGATGCAGGTGCGGCAGATGTTCCTGCCGGTGATGGTGCTGGCATTGCAGATCACGTCGCAGTTGTCGCGCTTCATGCGGGCGTCGATGCTGGACAACCTGAACCAGGATTACGTCCGCACGGCGCGCGCCAAGGGCCTGCGCGAGAAGACGGTGGTTCTGGTCCACGTGCTGCGCAATTCGATGATCCCGGTCGTGACGGTCATCGCGCTGGGTGTCCCGGCCATTTTCGGCGGCGCGATCATCACCGAGCAGGTGTTCAAGGTGAACGGCATCGGCCAGCTTCTGATCACCGCCATTCAGGCCAACGACCTGCCGATGGTGCAGACGCTGACTTTCATCTTCGCGGTGCTGATCGTGCTGTTCAACCTGATCGCGGATGTCCTGTATGGCATTCTTGATCCGAGGATCCGCTATGACTGATGCCCGAGACCCGGACACGCCCGTCGGGGGCGACATGGCCACTGTCGTCGCCTCGGCCGCCGTTGCCGGGGCGGAGCCGATCCTGCTGACCCGCGCCCGCAGCCAGTGGTGGGACGTCTGGGACCAGTTCCGCAGCCACAAGGGCGCGATGGCGGGGGCGGCCATCTTTCTGGCGATTGTGGGTCTGGTGGTGTTCGGACCGTTATTCGTCGATCTGGAGTCGGGCATCAAATCCAACATGCGGTCACGTAATCTGGGGGCCAGTCTCGCGCATCCGCTCGGCACCGACCGGTTGGGGCGCGACATGTTCGCCCGGATGATCGCGGGCGGTCGTGTTTCGCTGGCCGTGGGCCTGACGGCGATGGCCCTGTCGTTAGTGCTGGGCACGCTGATCGGTGTGCTGGCCGGTTACTTCAAGCGGCTGGACGGGCCGCTTATGCGGTTCACCGA
This sequence comes from Jannaschia sp. L-14R, assembly GCF_056857695.1. Classification (NCBI taxonomy): domain Bacteria; kingdom Pseudomonadati; phylum Pseudomonadota; class Alphaproteobacteria; order Rhodobacterales; family Roseobacteraceae; genus Jannaschia; species Jannaschia sp. L-14R. The sequence goes on along the minus strand of NZ_JBSXNP010000009.1, from coordinate 231,448 downwards.
CCTGTTTCTGGCGCTGCCGCTGCTGCCGCTGCTGCTGGTCATGGTGTTGCTGTTTCGCGAACCCCTGACTGCCGCTTTCGGGGTGGAGACGGGGATCTTCATCCTGATCGTCGCGGCCATCGGCGTCACGTCTTGGATGCAGACCGCTCGCATTGTGCGCGGCGATGTGCTGGCCTTGAAGGAGCGGGAATTCGTGCTGGCCGCGCGGTCCATCGGCACGCCCTCGCGGCGGATCGTGACGCGGCATGTCCTGCCGAACGTTCTCTCGCCGATCATGGTGTCTGCCACGCTGGGCATCGCGACCGCGATCATCACGGAAAGCGCCCTGTCCTTCCTCGGCCTCGGTTTTCCACCGGATTTCCCGACATGGGGTCGTCTGTTGAACGATGGTGTCCCTTATCTGGAGCTGTATCCCGGTCGCGCTTTCTGGCCCGGTGCGGCGATCTCGCTTGTCGTGCTGTCGATCAACTATGTCGGCGACGGGCTGCGCGACGCGCTGGATCCGAGAATTCGGGGCCGCTGAGACCGCAACGGGACTGGCCTAGCCCGGCTGCCGCGCCTGTCCCACGCCGATCATGCTGTCGCGCGTAACGAGGGTCGCCAGCGCGGCTTCGTCCATCCCGTCGGTACCCCCAGGCCGCGCGGGAATGACGATGTAGCGCATGTCGGCGGTGCTGTCGTGGACGCGGACCGTCACGTCCTGCGGCACCTCGACACCGAATTCGGCCAATACCCTGCGTGGTTCGCGCACTGCGCGGGTCCGATAGGCGCGGGATTTGTACCAGTCGGGCGGCAGGCCCAGCAGGTCGCGCGGATAGCAGGAGCAGAGCGTACAGACGACGACGTTGTGCACCTTGTCGGTGTTCTCGACCGCGATCAGGTTCAAAGGCCCGATGTCGATCCCCAGTTCGGTCGAGGCTGCGGGTGCATCGACCAGCAACAGCTTTCGAAATTCGGGGTCCAGCCAGGCCCGGGCGACGATGGCAGCCCCGCGTGCCGGGCTGCGGGCGTCCATCGCGTCGATCTGGGCGGCAACCTCATCCGCCGTGATGACACCCTTTTCGATCATCAATTCGCGGGCCGCGATTTCCATTGTCTGCCAATAGCTGAGTGTCCTGTCCTGATCTTCACGGTAGGGGTGCCCCGAGGGCGACATGCCGGAATGATCGTGGTCGTGGTCGTGGTCGTGGTCGTGGTCGTGGTGATCGTGTGGCATCAGAGCGGCTCCAGCCAATGGGCATAGATTTCGGCGTCCAGCGTGTCGGACGGGGCCTCGGACGTGGGCCATATGTCTGCCATTGCGAAGCGTATGCGATAGAGGGGCAGCCTGTCGCCGGTATGGCCATAGGCCTTCTGTTCAGGGTTGCCGAAGGGGCCGAGGACGCGCTCGACCCGTCCGACGTGGCCGCGCAGATAGGCGGGCGTCCGGACGTGGCCGGGGGGCATCATGGTGCGGACGCGCACGCGCGCACCGGGGGCGAGGGGGTCAGGCGTGGGCATCGTTCGCTTCTCCGTAGGTGGTGCCCCGCGCCTGCACCTGTTCCATGCGCGCGCCCAGCTCAGCCACCGAATAGATGCCCTGTTCCAGCATGTTCTGATTAAGCGCGGCGACCCAGCGTTCGTAATAGGTCATGGTCTCGAACGCGTCTTCCCCCATGTCCTCAAGCACCCGGCGCAAACCGTCGACGGTGAAGACACCCTTCTTGCCAGCCAACACCACGAGCGCATCGACCCGTTTCTCCCAGATTGCGAAATCGTGGTCCGCTTTGGGGATCGTTCCCGCGAGGGGATGATCGAGGTCGCCCCCCATGTCATGCCAACGCTTGCCTGCCGGTTTGCTCGCGACGGTCATTGCTGGGCCTCCAATGCCGTGATCTGCGCCCGCAGACCGTCAAGTTGATATCCGGCCCCCGCCGTCGCCGCCAGAATCTCATCGACCGGCATCCGCCCCGCCATCGCCAGCGCCCAGAGGATCGCGGATCGCGTGCCCGAGGCGCAATAGGCGACGACCGATCCTTCCGCGCCGTCGATGGCATCTGCCTGTTCCTCGACCGCCTGGAGGGTCAGGGCTGCGCCTGCAACCGGGTTGAACACGAAAGCCAGCCCGGCGGCTTCGGCAGCGGACTGCATCGCGGCGGCCCGGTGGCTGGGCGGAACCTCGGCGTCCGGACGGTTGCAGATGACCGTTGTGATGCCTTCGCGGGCCATTGCCGCCATGTCCGACGGCTCCAGCATCGGGGCGACGGAAGTGGTCTCGTCAAGCGGTCGCAGGTCCATCAGATCGTCCTTCCGGTCAGGGCGCGTCGGCGCAAGGTGGCAGGGCGATCATGGCCATCGCCATCGCCAAGGTAAAGACGATCACTTCCGGTCGGCTTCGGATAAGTGCGACTGAAGCCGGGTCGTGGTCCAACCGACCAGGCTTCGTCCGAGGTTGAACAGGATTGCGTCTGACATCAGGTGCGTGTCGATGCAGGCGCAGACCATGGCCGCTCTGTCCCGGAGGATGTCGCCCATCACGTTCCCCGCAATTGACCTGGAGCGGTTGCAATCGCGGCGGCGATGTTCCGGATCCGAAGGCGCAGCCTTGCGCGTGGCCGTCGGGGCAAACTAGAACACGGACATGGACACGCAAGGGGGATGCGATGGGCTGGAAATCCGAATGGCAGCGGTCGATCGACGACCCCGAGGGCTTCTGGATGGATCAGGCGCGTACTATCGAATGGGACCGCGCGCCGTCCAGGGCATTGCACGATCTGGGCGGGCCGGTGCCGGAATGGTATGCGGACGGTCTGGTCAACACCTGCTGGAACGCGGTCGACCGTCACGTCGTGGCAGGGCATGGCGACCGGCTGGCGGTTATCTATGACAGTCCCGTAACGGGCACCGTCAAGCGTATCACCTATGCCGCGTTGCAGGATCGCGTCGCCCGTCTGGCCGGAGCGTTGACGGCGCGGGGTGTGGAGCAGGGAGATCGGGTCATCATCTATATGCCGATGATCCCCGAGGCGCTGGATGCGATGCTGGCCTGCGCCCGGATCGGCGCGATCCATTCCGTCGTATTCGGGGGCTTCGCCGCCGCCGAACTGGCCGTTCGCATCGACGACGCGCAGCCGAAGGCGATCTTGGCGGGGTCCTGCGGGATCGAACCGGGACGCATCGTTCCCTATAAGCCTCTACTGGACGCAGCCATCGCTCAGGCCACGCATAAGCCCGAGTTCTGCGTGATCCTGCAGCGCGAACAGGGCCTTGCCGACATGACACCGCGCGACACCGACTGGGAGGATTTCATCGAGGCCGATCCGGTGGAGTGCGTGCCCGTCGCGGGCAATCATCCGGCCTATATCCTGTATACCTCCGGCACGACCGGCGCGCCCAAGGGCGTGGTGCGTGCGACCGGCGGACATCTGGTGGCGCTGGATTGGTCCATGGCCAACATCTATGGCGTCGCACCGGGCGAGGTTTTCTGGGCCGCATCCGACGTCGGCTGGGTCGTGGGGCACAGCTACATCTGCTATGCGCCGCTGATCCACGGCTGCACTACCGTCCTGTTCGAGGGCAAGCCCGTCGGCACCCCCGACGCCAGCACATTCTGGCGGGTGATGGCTGACCACAAGGTCGCGGCGTTCTTTACCGCACCGACTGCATTTCGTGCGATCCGCCGCGAAGACCCACAGGCGTCGATGATGGCCGGGCATGATCTGTCGGGTCTGCGGACGATTTTCCTGGCCGGAGAACGCGCCGACCCCGACACCGTCGACTGGATCGCGAAGGTGACCGGCAAGCCGGTGATCGACCATTGGTGGCAGACCGAAACCGGCTGGACCATCGCCGGCAATCCGATCGGGCTGGAGGCGTTGCCGGTCAAGACCGGTTCGCCCTCGGTGCCGATGCCGGGTTACGATGTGCGCGTGCTGGACGAGGCCGGAGAGCCGTTGCCGGTCGACACGCTGGGTGCCATCGCGATCAGGCTGCCCCTGCCACCTGGCACCCTGCCGACGCTTTGGAACGCCGAGGCGCGGTTCCGCAAAGCTTACCTGGAGACATTTCCCGGTTACTATGAAACCGGCGATGCGGGCATGATCGACGCCGATGGATACCTCTGGATCATGGCGCGCACGGACGACGTGATCAATGTCGCCGGTCATCGTCTGTCGACCGGCGCGATGGAGGAGATCCTCGCCACGCATCCCGACGTCGCCGAATGTGCCGTGATCGGTGTCGGTGACGCGCTGAAGGGGCAGTTGCCGCTGGGCTTGCTGTGCCTGACCAAAGGCATCGACCGGCCGGAGGCCGAGATCGTAGCAGAATGCGTCAAACTGGTCCGCGATCGCATCGGTCCTGTCGCGGCATTCAAACTGGCCTGCGTGGTGGATCGACTGCCCAAGACACGATCGGGCAAAACCCTGCGTGCCACGATGGCCAAGGTAGCGGATGGCACATTGGACAAGGTCCCCGCGACCATCGACGACCCCGCCATATTGGACGAGATCGGAACGGCTCTGGGGCGACTGGGCTATCCCGTGGCATGACCGACAGTGCGGGCGACAGCGGTAGCGATGCGCAAGCCCCCGGTGTCGGAGTCTCCGGACCCGGTGCGCCCGATGGTATGCAACTGCTGGCACATGACATCCGTTCGGCGGTGTCCGATGTGATCGGCGGTGTGCGCCTGATGGACCGCGATACCCTGCCCGATGACGCGCTGCAGCAACTGGACCGGGTGCAGGCGGCCTCGGAATTGCTGGCCCGTCTGGTCGAGGAATTGCTGGGCGGCACGCCGCGCGACACCGTCGGACTGGTCGGCAACCTGAATCTGAACCGCTTTCTGGACGATGAGGTGCGGCGCTGGCACGGGGCCGCGCATGGTACCGGCACCAAAGTCACAATGGACCGTGCCGCGAACCTTCCCGCCATTGTGCAGATAAACCTTCTGCATCTGCGCCGGATCGTGTCGAACCTGATGGGCAATGCACTGCGCCATGCCGAAGGCGGTCGCGTCACGCTGGGCGCGGAGCTGTATAGCCACGGCGAGACCCTGAGCATCAGCGTCAGCGACAATGGCAAGGGGTTTCCGCCCGACCTGTTGCCGGTTCTGTTCGAACCTGCCGCGCGCGGCGAGGGGGGCGCTCCGGGTACCGGGATGGGCCTGCACATCGCCGCCGCTCACGCCAAGGCGATCGGCGGCATTCTGTCGGCGGCCAATGTCGCGACCGGAGGCGCGCGTGTGACGCTGACGCTGCCGAAGTCGGTCTGGTGCAGGGCCGACGTCCCCGACGATGCTTTGTCCGACCTGCGGGGGTACCGCGTTCTGGTCGCCGACGACAGTGCGACGAACCGGACGCTGGTACGCGGAATGCTGACCCGGCTGGGCGCGGAATGCGAATTGGCGCGGGACGGAATCGAGGCATTGAACTGGATGGCCCGCGAACGGTTCGACCTGGTATTGGTGGACATCGAGATGCCGGTGCTGGGCGGTCTCGATGTGCTGCGGTCCGAACGGCTGCGGCAGGCACGGGGCATCGCGCCGCCCACTTCGATGCTGGCGATGACGGCCTATGTGCTGCGCGACAACCGCGATGTCATCTATGAAGCCGGGGCCGACGGAATTCTGGCCAAGCCGCTGGGGTCGATCGAGGATTTCAGCAAGACGATCCACCACTATCTGAAAATTGCGCCCGATCCGTCCGGCTGGGCACCGGAAATGGCACCTCCACTGTCCGCCGTGACGCTGTCGGAATTGATGAGCGCGGCCGGCCCGGACTTCCAGGACCATTTGCTGGACCGTCTGCGCGAAGATCTGGCCATGGTGGAACGATATCTGAAGGACGCGCTGGTTGCGGGCGACGTGCCCGCCATTCGCAGCCAGACGCATATCCTGTTGTCGCTTTCCAGCGCCATCGGGGCCCTTCCGCTTCAGGAGGCTGCGCGCCATCTGAACCAGATCGGACGCGACGGTGACCCGGATAGCATGCGCATTGCCGGCAAGGTCTGTCTTGAGCGGCTTGCGCAGTTGCGCCATGAATTGCCCGACGCCGTCTAGGTCGCGTCGGGCCTGCTTATCAGATTGCGGCGCGCTGCAGATTTTCATCGTCAAGGGGTACGGCCTGGTCATGCAGGATGGTTTCGACCTGCGCCCCCGTTTCCAATGTGCGATGCACCGGGCAACGGTCTGCAATCTCCAGCAGGCGCGCACGCTGGGCGGCGTCCAGAGGACCGTCCAGCCAGATGTCCCGTCGAAACCGGTCGATGCGTTCGGTCCCCGGCGAAGGCGCGTCCTGCGCGTGCATCCGGTCGTGCGTGACATCGACCGAGATGCCTTCCAGCTGCCATTTCTTGCGCCGCGCATACATTCGCAGCGTCATCGACGTGCAGGCCCCGAGGCTGGCTGCCATCAGTTGATAGGGCGACGGACCGCGGTCGGTGCCGCCATAGGCCATGGGTTCGTCCGCAATCAGATGATGCTTGCCGCCCGATGCGCTGATGTCCTGCGCAAATCCGTCGCAGTTGGCCTCGGTCACGCGGGTGACGCCTTCGGGTGCGCCGATCGGCGGGGCCGGACGGTGCAGGTCCAGATAGCGGGTCGCCCAGGCCGCGATCACGTCAGCCGCGTAATCCGCATCCGGCTCGCGGGTGATCAGATGGTCGGCATCGTCAAGCGTTACGAAGCTTTTGGGGTGCTTGGCGGCCAGAAAGATGCGCGTCGCGTTGTCGATGCCCACGGTTTCGTCACGGGGCGCATGCAGGACCAGCAGGGCAGGCTTCAGCGTTCGTATTGCCTGTTCCATATTCTGACCGGAGATGTCTTCGACGAAGGCTTTGCCGATGCGCAACTTCCGTCCACCCAGCTTGATCTCGCCGACGCCGTCGCGCGCGATCCTGTCCAGCGCATCATTGAAATGATGCGTGACGTGACCCGGATCATACGGCGCGCCGAGGGTGGCGACGGCCTTGACAGTCGGAATGTCATGCGCAGCGCGCAGCACTGCCGCGCCGCCCAGACTGTGTCCGATCAGAAGGTCGACGGCATGCCCCCGCGATTCCAAGGCGGCCGCTGCGGCGACCACATCGTGCACGTTGCTGGAGAACGAGGTATTCTCGAATTCGCCTTGGGAATGGCCGAGGCCGGTGAAGTCGAACCGCAGCACAGCGATGCCCAGTCCGGTCAGACGGGCGGCAATGCGTCGAGCCGCAGGGATGTTCTTGCCGCAAGTGAAACAATGCACCATCAGCGCTGTGGCCAGTGGGGCAGTGTCGGGCAGATCCAGACGAGCGCTAAGGTCACTGCCGTCATGGCCTTTGAAGGTGAATCGTTCGGTCCGCATGCGAGATCCTCTGGGGTTGCAGCGAAGATGACCATGCACCCCCGACCGGACAACCGCCTGGCGACCTGTGTCACGGGGGTGTGACAATGCGCGAGGTTTTGCAATTCGACAGACCCTGGCTTGGTCGGTTCTAGAGTCGCGGCCTCTTTTGCATCAACGGCATCAGGTCGCCCATGCCCGGCCCGTTCGTCCGCCCGGTCATCGCCAGACGCAACGGCTTGAACAACGCGCCGCCCTTGCGTCCGGTGGCCGCTTTGACCGCGCCTGTCCAGTCGCCCCAGGTTTCCGGCGTCCAAGGTCCATCGGGCAGCAAGCCCATGGCTTCGTTGATAAAATCAATGTCTTCCTCGGGGATTTCAGGGGCGGCGCCTTCGGTCATCAACTGCCACCAACCGGCCATCTCGGTGCGCGTTGCGATGTTGTCGCGCACAACGGTCCAGAACGCCTCTCGCTGGTCTTCGGGCACGCCGATGGCCGCAACTTCGTCTTCGACCGCCGACAGGGGCAGATGCTGTAGATAGCTGGCGGTCAGCGGCTTCAGGTTCGCCTCGTCGAACTTGGTGGGGGCGGCGCCGAACTGGCTCAGGTCGAACCCTTCGACGATTTCGTCCAGCGAGGTCCGAAGCTCCGTCGGTTGTGACGATCCCAGCCGCGCCATCAGCGAAATCAGGGCCATCGGCTCGATCCCGGCGGCACGCAGGTCGCGCAGGGACAGCGTGCCCAGCCGCTTCGAAAGACCTTCGCCCTGCGGCCCCGTCAGCAGGGAATGATGCGCGAAGGCGGGCACCTTGCCGCCCAATGCCTGGATGATCTGGATCTGCGTCGCGGTATTCGTGACGTGATCCGACCCGCGCACCACATGCGTCACGCCCATCTCGGTATCGTCGACGACGCTGGCGATCGTGTAGAGCACCTGACCGTCCCCCCGGATCAGAACCGGGTCGCTGACCGAAGCCGCGTCAATGGACAGCGGGCCTAGGATGCCGTCGGTCCACTCGATCCGCTCCTGATCCAGCTTGAAGCGCCAATGGCCACCGCGTTCGGCGCGCAATGCATCTTTATCGGCATCGGACAGGGCAAGTGCCGCGCGGTCATAGACCGGCGGTCGCCCCATGTTGAGCTGCTTCTTGCGCTTCAGGTCCAGCTCGGTCGGGGTCTCGAACGCTTCGTACAGACGACCCATATCGCGCAACTTGTCGGCGGCGGCGGCATAGCGGTCCAGACGCGACGATTGCCGCTCCTCCCGGTCCCATGTCAGACCCAGCCACTCGAGGTCTTCGCGGATCGCGTCGGCGTATCTGTCCTGTGACCGTTCGGGATCGGTATCGTCCAGACGCAGGATGAAAGTGCCGCCCGCCTTTCGCGCGATCACCCAGTTCATCAGGGCCGCGCGCATGTTGCCCACGTGAAGATATCCCGTGGGCGAGGGGGCGAAACGGGTAACGGTGCTGGTGTCGGGCATTGGGGGCCTTGTGTCTCGTGCGGGCGGATCTGCCCCGGTTCCGGCAGATATGCCGTTTATCGGGATCATGTGCCACCCGTGCCGGGGTTCTGTCCAGTGGTGGTCCGCCTCGCGGCGTTGTGCAGTGGCTGCCGGGGCGGGACGGGCTAGGTTGAAGAAAATGCACCAACAGACCGGAGGATTTCCAATGACCCTAATGACCCGTCGCGCCGCGCTTGGCGCAGGCGCCGCCCTGCCTATCGCGGCAGTCCTTCCCGCTCAGGCCGCCGCCCCGATGCAGGAGCCGACAGTCCAGAACGCCCGCCGCTTCATGCTGGGCGATCTGGAGGTCACGACCCTACTGGCCAACACGCTGACCAACCCGACGCCGCCGCAGGAGATCTTCGGCATGAACGTCGACGCGGAAACCTTCGCCGCCGTCAGTGCCGAAGCCTTCATTCCCGCCGACGTGAATCAGTTCTTTTTCACCCCGACCCTGGTGAACAACGGCGAAAGCCTGATCCTGTTCGACACGGGCCAATCGCCCGAAGACATAACCGCAGCCGTCGAAGGCGCGGGCTATGCGACCGGCGATATCGACACGGTGGTCCTGACGCACATGCATGGCGATCACATAGGCGGACTGATGGCGAATGGTACGCCGACCTTTGCCAATGCCGCCTATGTGACCGGTCAGACCGAATTCGATGCATGGGCTGCAATGGAAAACGAGGGCTTCGAGACGAAGGTGCGACCGCTGGCCGAGAAGATGACATTCATCGGTGACGGGCAGGACGCGGCACCCGGGATCACGGCAATCGCGGCCTTCGGCCATACGCCGGGTCACATGAGCTATCGCCTGTCGTCGGGCGACAAGTCACTGCTGATCGCCGCCGATCTGGCGAACCACTACGTCTGGTCGCTTGCGTATCCGGACTGGGAGGTGAAGTTCGACATGGACAAGGAAGCCGCAGCCAATAGCCGCCGGACCATTCTGGGGATGTTGGCGTCCGAACGGATACCGATGATCGGCTACCATATGCCGTTCCCGGCGGTGGGATACGTCGAGACGCGGGGCGATGGGTTTCGCTGGGTCCCCGAGAGTTATCAGATGATGCTGTGAGGTCGGGCGAGGGGACTTCCCCTCGCGCTTTCCGGAAAAATTCCGGCGCAAAGAGGGCGCGCCGGTTTCCGGGGCGTCCTTCTCAGGTCATAGGCTTCTCAGGTCATAGGGACGCCACGATCCGGGGCCAGCGCAAATTGGCCTGCCGGATGAACCCCGCCCGGTCCTTGTCCCAATCGGCCTGCACCTCGTCGCTGAAGTTCAGGTAAAGCTTGCCGTCCACGATGGCCCAATTGTCGGGCTGGGTGCTGAACAACGCGCTCTTGGCAGCGACGGCCCAGGCGCAGAAGCCTCCGTATCGAGGGGCGTATGCGTCAGGATTTCCGGCGAATTCATCCCGGCTCAGCGCGCTGATGAATCGCCATGTGGCGCCTGCATAGTCATGGGTATAGGCCGGATCGCCGCCGATCGGGCGGGCATGCGTGAAATATGCAACCGGATCCGTCCCGCCGATCGCGAACCCGTCTCGGGTATAGGTCAAAGCCGGGGGCAGCTTGCGTGGCAACAGAAGACTGGCTGCCGCAGCAGAGGCGGTCAGGGCGGCTGCGCCCCCGATAAAAAGAGTTCTTCGGTTCATGGAAAAATCCTTTGCATTAAACCGAAGATGAGGCTTGTCGCATCGTATGGCCAATCAAGCCGCGTCACGCTTGCGCGAGGCTTCGGGCTTGCATCCCTCCGGGTCTGGAGCCTAGCACGGAACCAGACCCCAACCGATGCCGGAGGCCCCCGATGCAACAGACGTCCGATCTGCGCGATGCCGCCCTGTCCGTGCGCGAAAATGCCCATGCCCCATATTCCAAGTTCAAGGTCGGCGCGGCGATCCGGGCTGTGTCGGGCACGATCTATCGCGGCTGTAACGTCGAGAATGTGGCTTATCCCGAAGGCACCTGCGCCGAGGCGGGGGCCATCGCCGCCATGGTCGCTTCGGGCGAAACCGCACTGACACAGGTCTATGTCGTGGCCGGATCGCCCTCTCCGGTTCCGCCCTGCGGCGGCTGCCGCCAGAAGCTGGCCGAATTCGGGTCGGGCGATGTGTCGGTTACACTGGCCACCGTGGACGGGATCGAGCGAGCCACCACAATTGCGGACCTCCTGCCGGGGGCCTTCGACGCAGGCCATATGGCTTGACCGGCGCGCGCGAGACCCTTGCCGCCTTGCGGGCTGGAGACGCTCCTGGGGCCGGAGCGCTGACGGAGTTTGCCGAAGGATTGGCCAACGGCACGGTATCCGACGCGCAGGCCGGAGCCTTTGCAATGGGTGTCTGCCATACACCGCTTACCCCCGAAGGCCGCGTCGCGCTGACCCGTTCGATGCGCGATGGGGGGGACGTTCTGGAATGGGATCTGCCTGGCCCGGTCGTCGACAAGCATTCGACCGGAGGGGTCGGCGACTGCGTGTCACTGGTGCTGGCCCCGGCTCTTGCCGCCTGCGGGGCTTATGTCCCGATGATTTCGGGCCGCGGTCTGGGTCATACCGGCGGCACGCTGGACAAACTGTCGTCGATCCCCGGTTTCCGGACCGAGATGCAGACGGACGAGTTGCAGGACATCGTCCGCCGCGTCGGCTGCGCCATCGTCGGGGCAACTGCGGACATCGCGCCCGCCGACCGTCGGCTGTATGCCGTGCGTGACGTGACCGGAACGGTGGAAAGCCTGGACCTGATCGTTGCGTCGATCCTGTCTAAGAAGCTGGCAGAAGGCATAGAAGCTCTTGTTCTGGATGTTAAAACAGGACCGGGTGCTTTCATGGCGAACGCCGCCGCCGCTCGTGCTCTGGCGCAGGCCCTTGTCGAGACGGGGCAGGCGAACGGCGTTATGACCTCCGCCATTCTGACGGATATGTCGCAGCCTGCCGCAACCTCCTGCGGCAATGCGCTGGAAGTGATCGCAGCGATGGAGGCACTGACCGAGCCGTCGACCCGCCGGTCCAGCCGGTTGATCGCGCTGACCCGCGCGCTGGGCGGCGAGGCGCTGGCGCTGGGCGGATTGGTCGCCGACGCGGAGGAGGGGGCTGCGCGCATCGGCACGGCGCTGACTTCGGGCGTTGCGGCGGAAGTCTTCGGTCGCATGGTTGCAGCGCAGGGCGGCCCCAGCGATTTTCCGGACCGCTGGCGCGACCGCTTGCCCGCCGCACCCGTCGTTGCCGAACTGCGCGCCGATCAACCCGGTGTTGTCGGCCGCATCGACGCGCGCACGCTGGGTGAGGTGGTGGTCGATCTGGGCGGAGGACGGCGGCGCGAGGATGACCGCATCGACCCCACTGTCGGCATCAGTCACATCGCGCAACTGGGGGCCGTCGTAACCGAAGGACAGCCGCTGGCTCGCGTCCACGCCGCCACAGGTGACGCCGCCGAAGAAGCCGCCGAGCGGGTGGCCCGCGCGATTGTCATGGCCAGCGGTGCCGTGACACCGCCGCAACTTGTGCAGGAGACGATCCGATGAGCCGTGCTTTCCTGATCGTTCTTGACTCCGTTGGGTGTGGAGGTGCGCCCGATGCCGATGATTTTGGTGACGAAGGTGCAAATACGCTTGCCCATGTCGCACAGTATTGCGCCGCTGAACGACCTTCAGGTGGCTTGAAATTACCTAATTTAGATAAATTGGGCTTGGGAGCGGCTGTCAGGATAGCATCCGGCGAAAAGGCACCCGGACTGGACGAAATGCCCAGTGGCCTCTGGGGGGCTGCGACCGAAGTCTCGAACGGCAAGGACACGCCTTCGGGTCACTGGGAGCTGGCGGGGCTGCCTGTGCCGTTCGACTGGACCTACTTTCCCGATACCGAACCCTGTTTTCCACCCGCGCTGGTCGATCTGGTCAGGCAGGCTGCCGGAACGGAGGGTATTCTTGGCAATCGTCACGCATCCGGCAGCCTGATCATCGAAGACGAGGCCGAAAACCACATCCGCACCGGTTGGCCGATCTGCTATACCTCGGTCGACAGCGTGTTTCAGATCGCCGCGCACGAAGATCACTTTGGCCTCGACCGCCTGCTGGACCTGTGCCGCACCATCGCCCCGACTCTGCACGAGATGAAGGTGGGCCGTGTCATAGCCCGGCCTTTTGTCGGAAATGGCCCGTGGGAGCGGACATCGAACCGCCGCGACTTCGCGATCATGCCGCCCGCACCAACGCTGTGTGACATTGTGCAGGGCGCAGGCCGACAGGTTCATGCCATTGGGAAGGTCGGGGATATCTTCTCGATGCGCGGCATCGACACCCATGTCAAAGGCCCTGATGCGGCGTTGATGCGTCATCTTCAGGATGCAGTGCGCGATATGCCCGACGGCAGTCTGACCTTCGCGAATTTCGTCGAATTCGACAGCCTCTATGGCCACCGCCGCGACCCCGCGGGCTATGCTGCGCATCTGGAGTGGTTCGATGGCTGCCTGCCACCGATCCTCGACGCGATGCGGCCCGACGACATTATGATTTTCACTGCCGATCATGGCAATGACCCGACATGGAGGGGATCGGACCACACGCGAGAGCGGGTTCCGGTGCTGGTCGCCGGCAAATCCGGGGAGGCCGGTCTGGTTGCCTTCGCCGACGTTGCCGCGTCGGTCTGTACTCATCTCGGCGTGCCTATCATCGGACCCGGACGGAGTTTCCTGTGACATTCAATCCCAAGATCGAACTGCATCTGCACCTTGAAGGCGCGGCACCTCCGGATTTCATTCGACGTCTGGGTGGCGAAAAGAGGGTCGCGCTCGACGGCATATTTGATCTAGATGGGTCATATAAATACAAAGACTTCCAAGGTTTTCTTAATGTATACGAGGCCGCGACAAAAGTCCTTGAAACGCCCGAAGATTTTGCCCGCCTGACGCAAGCCGTATTGGAACAGTCGCGCGATCAGGGTGTCATTTATACGGAAGTTTTTCTCAGTCCCGATTTTTGCGGCGGTCGGGATCTGGGTGCCTGGCATGAGTATCTCGCAGCTATCCAGGAGGGGGCGAATTCCGTACAGGGAATTGAAATGCGCGGTATTATAACCTGCATTCGCCATTTCGGTCCCGATAAGGCACGGGAAACGGCGCGTTGCGCGGCTGAAACAGCAGGCAGGTTCATTACCGGGTTCGGTATGGGTGGCAACGAGACCTTGGGCAAAGCCGCCGACTTCGGGTGGGCCTTCGATTGCGCTGCCGAGGCAGGCCTGGGCCTGACATCGCATGCGGGTGAATTTGGCGGCCCGGAATCGGTCCGCGATACACTGGACCACCTGAATGTCACCCGCATTGGCCACGGTGTTCGCAGCATCGAAGACGCGGCACTGGTCCGGCGACTGGTCGAGGAGCAGATCACGCTTGAGGTCTGTCCCGGCTCCAATGTGGCGCTTGGAGTTTACAAGAACTTCGCCGTCCATCCTATTGAAAAACTTATGTCAGATGGGGTAAATGTCACGGTTTCGACCGATGATCCGCCATTCTTCCATACAAGCATGCGCGACGAATACGATGCGTTGCAGCACAATTTCGGATGGGGCGAAGATCACTTCCGTGCCCTGAATCAGACCGCTGCCCGCGCGGCATTCTGCGATGACGAAACCCGCGCGGCCCTGCTCTCGAAACTGGAGGCCTGAAATGGACCACCTGACCCATGTCAAACACCCGCTGGTGCAGCACAAACTGTCGTTGATGCGCGACAAGGACACGTCCACCGCCGTGTTCCGCCAGCTTCTCCGCGAAATCAGTCAGTTGCTGGCCTATGAGATTACCCGCGAACTGCCGATGACGACCCGTCGCATCGAGACGCCGTTGCAGGCGATGGATGCCCCGGTTCTGGCTGGCCGCAAGCTGGCTCTCGTGTCCATTCTGCGCGCGGGCAACGGGTTGTTGGACGGTATCCTGGAATTGGTGCCGTCGGCGCGTGTGGGCTTCGTCGGCCTTTACCGCGACGAAGCTACGCTTGAGCCGGTGCAATATTACTTCAAGGTTCCCGATCAGCTGGACGAACGGCTGGTCATCGCCGTCGATCCGATGCTGGCGACGGGCAACTCCTCTGCTGCCGCCATCGATCTGCTCAAGGCCAGGGGCGCGACCGACATCCGGTTCCTGTGCCTGTTGGCCGCGCCCGAGGGCATCGCCAGAATGAAAGCGGCGCATCCGGACGTGCCGATCGTGACTGCCGCGATCGACGAGCGGTTGAACGACAAGGGATATATCGTGCCGGGACTTGGCGATGCGGGCGACCGGATGTTCGGCACCAAATAGCGGCGAAGGGCTGGACCGTGCTTTACTTGCTCCGGAGCGGCGGGCAGGATGCCAACGGGATGGATGGTTTTCGGAGAATGCGACATGGCCCTTTGGCTTAACTTCACGAGGGGTCTGGCATTCGCCGTGACCGCCGTTGCCGTTGCGATCACGGGCGGTCTGGCCGAAGCACAGACACGCACGGTTCGCAACACGCAGGGCCCGGCCGAGGTGCCGCCCGCCAGCTATTCCGCCGATCAATACATCGACAGCCAGGGCTGCCTTTTCATTCGTGCGGGGTTTGGCGATACGACCAGATGGGTGCCGCGCGTCAATCGCGATCGCACCGTGGTATGCGGCCAGACGCCATCGAGGCGCCCTGTGACGACGACGGCCGTGTCCGAGCCGGTCACACCAGCGACCACCGCTGCGCCGACTGCGACCGCCGCTCCTGTCCCGGTTGAGACTGTCAAGCCGGTGATCCGTCGCCAGCCCGCCGCCGCCGCACCGCGCCAGATTGTCGAACCTGCACCCCGTCGCGCTCCGGTCCGGCAACCCTCCACCGCTCCGGCCCGTGTCGCAACCGCGCCCCGGCCAGCGGCGCCTCGATCAGCGGCGCCCCGGCCGGTTCATCAGGCCGTAGCACCGCATCAGGCAGTTATACCTTTGCCCGTCGGCTGCGGGGCATCGGATCTGTCGACGCGCTATCTGCGGAATACGCCCGCCTGTGCCGCCGCACTTCGGGCCACAACGCCGACAAGCCGGGTCACAATACCCACGGGCGTTGCGACCCCGAACATTGATACGACCCCGGCCATCCCGCGCCGCGCCGTCCGCAGCAGTCTTCGGGGGCAAACGGTGGTGGCCGTGACGCCGCCCGCGCATGCAGTTCGAGTCAATCCGAATGCGCCCAGTCCGAACCGTGCGACTGCGCGGGGTGTAGCGCCCGTGACCAAGGGCTGTGCTGGCGCATCCGAGCTGTCGTCACGCTATCTGCGCCGCGCCACGCGTTGTGGCGGTGACAAGAACTGGTCGTTGGACGGACGTCGATCATCATCGGTGGAGACCGCCACCACGGTGACAAGCGCGTCTACGCGCAATGGGCGGCGCACGGTGATAGTGCCTGCCGCGCGTACCACGTTCGATGTGTCACATCCGCCCAAAGGATACCGGGCTGCATGGCGCGATGGACGGCTGAACCCGAACCGGGGGCCACGCACGCTGGAAGGCGATTACCAGTCGCAGGGCATCTGGACGAACGAGACGCCCCGGCGATTGCGTCCGATCATCCTCGTCACGCAATAGACATTGCAAGCCGCGCAAAAGGCCGTCGGAGTGTCCTCCGGCGGCCTTTCGGTTGACGACAATCCTAGCGTTCAATCACGCCGATCGCGTTCATCATCGCCTCAAAAGCATCGGTATCCGGGTCAGTATTGCGGGATTTGAGGGTATCGAACCTGACCCGCAGAGCGGCCTTCTCGTCGCCCTTGCAATCGTTCCAAGGGCGGCCCTGCAGCGCCATTTCGATCACATAGAAGGCGATGAAATGCGGGCGGGAGCCGTTCTGCAACAGGCGGGCATAAGCGGCATCGGTGCCCAGATCTCGCAATTCGCCGACTGTTTCGATGCCGACCCTGGCAAAGGCCTGCTCCATGGCGGGGCCAAGGTTCCGCAACGCCGAAAGGGGCGAGTCGTTGTCCATGGCTGACAGGAAAAGCCGTCCGGCGTCCGCTGTCCAGTCTTGGTGCGACCTTAGATCGAGGCCCAATCGGTGAACCGGACTAGTGCCGGGCGCGGCTTGCGCTTGACCGGGGCTTGCGCGGGGATGGGTTGCTGGGTCGGGGTGGAATGAATCATCGGACTGCTCCGTACGAGGACGATGCTGTATCCAACACGGAAACAATGATTAAGGTTTGTTTGAATTTAGGCAGAATTGCGGCCTTGTCTCGGGAAGAGGAGGGACAAGGCCGCTTCTGCTATTTCAGGCGTCGCAGTCAGGGAGGAGGAAAGACCGCTTGCCCTATGATTTTCAGGTTAAGCTGCGATGCAGCGTGGTCAATGCTGCTGCGCGGAAAACACACCGAATTGAACGAAAAGCGCCTGCTATGGTCGGCTTTCCCGGCGGAACTGTGCAGAATCCGCGCGAAGAGGTCAAAAAGCAGGCGTTCTGTTAAATAAGGTGACGTCCTATTCGGCAGCCCTAAGCGGAGGACGCGAACCGATCGGAGGATGGTCCTCCGGGGTCTGTCCGGTATCGTCAGACCGGTCCGATACGCCAACCGGAACAGCATTTCCTGCGTAAGGCAGATCCATCGGCAGCTCCGGCTCCTCGTCGATTTCCTCGGCCCAGAGCAGGACGGGCATTCGCACCCGCTTGGCCTGACGCCGCAGGGCCCAATCGTGTGCGGCACGACTTCCTTGTCCCATACCCAGACGTCCCAGCAAGCGGCCGATCCCCCGTGCATAGGCGACGACCCAGACCCGGCCCGCCAGCATCGCGGGCGTAAAGATCAGCGTCAGGACCGTGGCTACACCCAGACCCCAGACCACTGCCGTTGCAAGCTGGATCCACCACAGCGCGGTCGGCGACCCGATTGAATAGCCGCCGCCTATGAAGTTGATCGACAGGCCGAACATCATCGGTGCAAGTCCCGCCATCGTGGTCAGCGTAGTCAGCAGGACAGGTCGGATGCGGTCCTCGGCGGTGCGGGTAATCGCTTCCAGCCGGGGCATGTAGCGGGAATAGTCCTGATAGGTGTCGATCAGCACGATATTGTTGTTCACCACGATCCCGGCCAGTGCGACGATACCGGTGCCGGTCATGATGATCGAGAACGCCTGACCCATAACCAGCATCCCGACCAGAACGCCGGTCGTCGACAGGATGACTGCCAGCAACACGAGGACCGAGTTGTAGATCGAGTTGAACTGCGCCAGCAGGATCACGAACATCAGGCCCAGGGCACCGATGAAGGCCTGGCCCAGAAATGCTTCGCTTTCGGCCTGTTCTTCCTGATCGCCGGTCCATTCCCATGCAACCGATGCGGGCAACAGATCGTCGGATTGCAATTGTTCGGTGATCAGGGCGATGCGTTCGTTCGCGGTGACGGGGACGACGGACGGCAAGGCACCTGCATCCAGCAGGTCCTGCGCGGCAGCGACACCGCCTGCGATCGTTGGCTGGTCCAGATCGTAATAGGTGACGGTTTCGGCCTGTCCCAGCCCGATCCCGGCGAGCATTGCGGCAAGCCCGGTCGCTTGAACACGCCGTGTCAGGTTATAGCTTGCGCCGGCCGCGATCTGGGCTTCCGAAACGGCGCTGCCGAAACCAAGGTCCACGGCCACCGTATCGTCAGACGGGCCGCCCGAAGCTGGATCGTCGCTGGCCACTGGCGTCGCCTTGAGGATCGTCAGTCCCGTCACCACATCGGCCTTCACATCAAAGAACCGTTCGCCATCGAAGCGGTCGATCTGCGCCAGTTGCGGCACCGGGCGGCGGGTGATGAAATTGTCCAACGGCACGAGTCCGTCGGTTGTCCGGACCTTGAGGGAGTCCAGTGTCGAAAGAACGCGATCCTCCTCGGGCAGGCGGATGCGGATTTCGATCTCGTCGTCGGACGTATCCACCCGCATCTTGTCCAGCAGGATGCCGCGCGTGACCAGTTGCACCATGCCGCCGACCGTTGCCACATCCGCACCGAAACGGCCTGCGTTCTCGACGTCGACGTCGATTTCCCAGTCGATACCGGGCAGGGGCAAGGTATCCTCGACGTCGATCAGGCCCGCCATTCCAGACAGTCTTTCGGACATTGTCGCCGTGGCCACCTGCAGGTCGGCCCAGTTCTGACCCTTGAGGCGCAGATGCACAGGCTTGCCCTGCGCCGGGCCGCGATCCTGTGCAGACAGGTCGATCTTGATACCCGGAAGTTCACGCAACCGCGCCAGCAGATCCTCAGCAATCATATCGCCGTCGAACGCCGGATCGACGACGGATTTATTGAACGTCACACCGAACAGCGTGAACAATGGTTCGGAAATGGTCGGGCGGTCTTCCCAGGGGACCATTTCGATCTGGATCTGTCCGATGGTATCGCCCGGCCCGCTTGATGCGCCGGGACCGCCCGATTGCAGACCACCTTCGCCCGCGAAGGCAAAAGCCGACTGGATGCCGGGCGTATCCAGCACGATCCGTTCGGCCTGACGCAACAAGGCATCCTTTTCTTCCAGCGACAGATTGCCCCGCGCCCGGACGAAGATATTGGCGTTCTCAAGCTCGCTTTCAACGAAGAATTCGACGCCATTGTTGTTGGCCCCGAAGTAGGTGAACACCGAAACGACCGTGAACCCGACCATCACAACGGCAACGATCGGACCGATCGGGTTGCCGACAATCAGGTGGATGAACTGACCGAACAGGCTGCGCCGATATCCCGACCGGACCCGGCGGGCGCGACGGTGAAAGGTGACCGACCCCAGCGTCGTGGATAACAGCGCCGCCGACGCCACGAACATCAGCGCGCCGATCAGGTTGCCCATCGGAACTCCGGGCGGCAACAGATAGGCGGGATTCAGGACCTGCAGGATCGACACGATCATCAACCAAGCGGACGCCAGCGTCAGCACCAGCCGGACGATCCACGGGAAGCTGCGACGCAGCCAGTTCGACCCACCCTCGAATATGCGGGAAATACGGCCCGCAACGCCGCCCAGCACCGGCAGGTAGACCAGCGCCACGACCAGTGAGGCGGACAGCACGAAGATCAGGGTGACCGGCAGATTTCCCATGAATTCGCCCGGAACGCCGGGCCAGAACAGCATCGGCAGGAACGCACAAAGCGTTGTCGCGGTGGACGACACGACCGGCCAGAACATGCGCTTCGCAGCCTCGGTATAGGCTTTCATCGGGCCGGAGCCCTCGGAGATGCGCTTGTCGGCATATTCGACCACCACGATGGCCCCGTCGACCAGCATGCCGACGGACAGGATAAGGCCGAACATCACGATATTCGAAATGGTGATGCCCATGACGGCCATGATCGCGAAGGACAAAAGGAACGAAGTTGGGATCGCGAACCCCACCAACAGCGCCGACCGCGTGCCCAGTGTGGCCAGGACCACGATCATGACAAGCGCGATGGCCGTCAGGACCGAGCCTTCCAGCTGCGACACCATCGAACGCACGGTGCGCGACTGGTCCAGCGTGATGGTGACATCGACGGCCTGGCGCAATTCTTCGGGCCAGCGTTCTGTTTCACGCGCGATTTCGTCGCGGACCTGCTGTGCCGTGTCGATGATGTTGAAGCCCTTGCGCTTCACCACCTGCAACGCGACCGTCGTATCGCCGTTATAACGAGCGGTGCCGGTTCGATCCTCGAACGTCAGGTTGATCCGGGCCAAATCGCCCAGCGTCACGACGCGGTCGCCATTGGTCTTGACCGGCAGGGCATAGACATCCGCCGCCGACTCGAATGATCCGGGGATTTTCACCGGAAAGGCCCCTGACGCGGTTTCGATCGACCCGGTAGCCACAAGAAGGTTGTTCTGCGTCACCACGGCGGACAATTCCCCGGCGGTCACGTTATATGCCTCCAACGCCAGCGGATCGATCAGCACCTCCAGCATTTCTTCGCGATGCCCGGCCAGCCCGGCCTCCAGAATCGGAGGCATTCCTTCCAGAAGGGCCTGAAATTCGTTGGCCAACCGCAGCAACGTACGCTCGGGCGCGGAGCCGGACAGCGATACGATCAGGATCGGAAATTCGGAAAAGTTGATCTCGTTGATGGTGTATTGCTCGGCCCCGTCGGGGAAATCGGTCTCTGCCTGACCCATTTTGTCGCGGACGTCGGCGATGGTCGCGGACTTGTCCCAACCGAATTCGAATTCCAGAAACAGACCGGCATAGTTTTCCGCCGCCGTTGCGGTCATGGATTTCAGACCGTCCAGTTCCTTCAGCTTGGTTTCCATCGGCTTGACCAGAAGCTTTTCGGAATCGCTGGCGCTTATGCCGGGAAAGGGAACCGACACGAAGATGCCGGGTATGTCGATGTCGGGCTCACCCTCTTTCGGAAGCGAGATGTAAGCGACCGTGCCGGCGATAATGGACAAGACCACGAAGGCCATGACCATCCGTGCCCGTTCGGCGGCCCAGTCGATCAGGCCAGTCACTGCGTAATCTCCGGTGTCAGCCCCGAACCGCCCCCGGTCGCCGGATCGTTGACCGATGTCCCCAGGGTGGAGACCTCATCGACAAAGGTAGGGCGCACAAGAACACCGTTGGTGACGTATTCCTGCCCCACGGTGATCACGTCGACCGTATTCGGCAGGCCCGTCAGCAAAACGCCATCCAGCGTATCGCGGACCAGGTCGACAGCGGCGAAACCGGCCTTGCCGTCTTCGATGATGCGTACGCCCAATTGCCCCTCGTCGTTCAGCGTCAGGGCCGACGCAGGGATCAGGTGCGCAACGGTCGCCGGGGTCTCGATCAGGATTTCCGCCGTCTGGCCATCACGGATGCGCATGTCCGGGTTCGGCACCGTCACTTCGACCCGAAAGGTGCGCGTCAGATCGTCGGCCGAGCGGCTCAGGAAGGTGACGACGCCCTCGACCGTCTGGCCGGACGCCAGTCGCGCCCCGGCGTTGGCCCCCACCGTCACGCGGTCGACCTGCGCTTCCGGAAGGAACCCGACCAGCTTTATGGGGTCCAGCTGCACGATCGTCGCGCAGCTGCCCGCGCCCTGGCCACCGCTTTGCAAAAGCGCGCCCAGTTCAGCCGTATCCGTTTCCAGCAGCCCCGAGAAAGGTGCCTCGATCGTCAGTTGCGCAATATCCAGTTCGGCCCGGTCCACGGCGGCTTCGGCGGCCTGTATCCCGGACTGCGCCGATTCGATGCCGGCCTGTGCCGTATCCAGCCCTGTCGTAGCCGCAATGACCGCCGCTTCGGCGGAACGAAGCGCGGCGGCAGCGTTCAAGACGCGCGTGTCGGATGCGAAGCCGCCTTCTGACAGGCGGCTGGCGGCGGTCTGGTTCAGGCGCGCTTCCTCCAGCACGGCTTCCGCTTCGGCGATGCGGGCTTGGGTTTCGGGGATGCGGGCCTCCGCTTCGGGAAGGCGCGCGCGCGCCTCGGCCAGCCGCGCGCGGGCTTCGGCCAAAGATGCGTCACGAGTGCCCGGATCGAGTTCGCACAGAAGCTGCCCTTCCTCGACAAAGGCCCCCTTGCGGATCGGCGTGGAAATCACCCTGCCAGTTGTTTCGGCCATAACCTCGACCTGCCGCGCCGCCTCGGACTGACCGCGGACGCGCACGGCATCGGGAACGTCCTGCGCCTTGGAGCGAATGGCGACGACAGGCACGGCGCGGGGCCCCGCCTGGTTGTCGTCATCCGTGATCGACACGGGCGCAGCGGCGGGCGCGGCGGCATTGTCGATCACCGGCGGAGCCGTGCCATCCGTTGTGATGCCTTGGGCAAACCGAAACAGGGCATCGCGTTGCAGAACCACGAAGAACAGGGCGATGCCGACCAGGATCGCAGTCAAGAGAGGAAAGAAACGCATGGTCTGGCCTTTCTGCGCCGTAAGGCGGGAACTGATCTTTGCAACATGCCAAAGTCGGGTAAACCGTTTGGTTTAGTTTTTAATGTGGATGGGTCTGATCAGCAAGACCCCCGATATGCTGAATAATGCCATATGCCAATGTGCCCAAATGCGCGCCACAGACGTGCCCCTGCACGCACAATGCCATGGCAGAGCCTTTGCGGGTTGGCGCGTCGTGTCCCCTGCGCTAGAACGCGCCGACACCTGCAGGAGGGCCGCATGTCCAATCCGGATAGCTTCATCAACGAGATCAGCGAAGAGGTGCGCCGCGACCGTCTGTATGCGTTACTGCGGCGCTGGGGATGGGTCGCCGCGCTGATCGTCATCGGCATCGTCGGCGGTGCAGCCTGGACGGAATGGTCTCGTGCCAACAGGGCGGAGAAAGCCCAGGCATTCGGCGATTCCGTGATGGCTGCGCTGACAGCCGAGGATGTTGCCGCCCGCCGCGCCGCGCTTGCCGGCATCGAACCTGCTGACGCTAATCAGGTCGCGATCCTGGGCCTGTTGCAGGCCAGTGCCGCGTTGGATGGCGATGATGCCGATGCACAGGCGGCCCGCGACCGTCTTCTGGCCGTGGCCGACACGCCGGATCTGGCGACCACCTATCGGCACCTGGCGTTGATCAAGGCGATGCTGGCCGGGGGCAGCGGCGATGCCGCGCGTGATGGCGCAATTCTGGAAGAACTGGCCGCGCCGGGCGCGCCGTTCCGGTCCATGGCCATCGAACTTCAGGCCCTTACGGCACTGGACGCGGGAGACGAGGAGACGGCACTGACGCTTCTGCGCGCGCTGACCGAAGACGCCGAGGCCACGCAAGCCTTGCGCCGACGCGCCCAGCAGTTGATTGTAGCGTTGGGCGCTTTGCCTGAACCGGCGTGAACACCGGACGGGCTGACGGGGACGACTGAAGGGCAGGACCATGAGAACAATCGCGGGCATTCTGATCAGCGTCGGGCTGACGATCTCGGGCTGTGCCGAGAAAGAAGTCATCCTTCCCGGTGAACGGCTTCCGGTGCGCAATGACAGCGGTATCGGCGTGATCGCCGCCGCATCCGAAACCGTGACCGATGCCGTCGCGGTTCCTGCGCTGTCACTTGCCGCGCCCCGTCGTCTGGACGATTGGCCGATGCGCGTCGGCAACGTGCTGAACGATCCGCCGCACGCAACGCTGTCCGCCGCGCCGCAACTGGTCTGGTCGGCAAATATCGGGGCAGGTGACAGCCGTCGTCAGCGTATCACGGCCGACCCGGTCTCGGACGGCAGTCGGATCTATACCCTCGATGCACGCTCCGGCGTGACCGCTACCGCCCTGAACGGTGGCACGATCTGGTCCCGCAACCTTGTCCCCGGCTCCGAGCGGGCCAGCGATGCGTCCGGCGGGGGCGTGGCCGTCGCGGCCGGCACGGTTTTCGTCTCGACGGGCTTCGGTGATCTTCATGCGCTGGACGCCGCAACGGGCCGCGAACGCTGGGTTCAGCGTCTTGACGCGCCGATCACCACACCCAAAGTTGCCGGGGGGCTGGTCTATGTGGTCAGTCGCGACAATCGTGCCTGGGCCATCAACGCCGATACCGGTCGCATCCAGTGGGACCTCTCCGCCGCGCCATCGACCAGTGTCATGGCCACCGCGCCGGCACCCGCGATCACCGATCGCGCTGTCCTGTTTCCCTTTGGATCAGGCGAAGTCGTTGCCGCCCTGCGTCAGTCCGGCGTGCGTGTCTGGGGCAGCCCTGTCTCGGGCCGTCGCCGGGGCGTGGCCTATAACGGCGTTGGCGATATCACCGGGGATCCGGTCGTGTCGGGCGGATCGACCTTTGTTGGCACATCGTCTGGTCGCATGGTCGCTCTGTCGACCTCCTCGGGGGACCGGATATGGACGGCGAACGAAGGTGCGGTTTCGCCGCTGACCGTCGCGGGTGGTTCAGTGTTCGCTGTGTCCGATCGGGCGCAACTTTTGCGATTGGACGCGGCGACGGGTCAGGTGTTGTGGCGGTCGGACCTGCCGTTCTATCGCAACCAGCGGCTCAAGCGCCGTCAGGGCATTTATGCGCATTATGGCCCGGTTCTGGCTGGCGGACGCCTCTGGGTGGCGTCATCCGACGGTGTGCTGCGTGGCTTCGACCCGACATCTGGTCAGTTGACGGCGACCGTCGACCTGCCGGGTGGCGCGGCCTCACGTCCGATCGCCTTTGGCGACGCGCTCTATGTTGTCAGCCGCAAGGGTTCCCTGCTCGCCTTCCGCTGAGCGGCAGGGCGGCGAAACCTCTCTGGTCGTTGGCCACGAGATGCGCTAGGCGGCGTCTCTGAGTTTTCGGAAGCTGTGCCCCATGTTCACCCTCGCCATCGTCGGACGGCCCAATGTGGGCAAATCCACCCTGTTCAACCGTCTTGTCGGCAAACGTCTGGCGCTGGTCGATGACCAGCCCGGCGTAACACGCGACCTGCGCGAAGGTTCTGCCCGTCTGGGCGACCTGAAGTTCACGGTGATTGACACCGCGGGCCTGGAGGAAGCGACTGACGACAGCCTTCAGGGCCGCATGCGCCGTCTGACCGAACGCGCTGTCGACATGGCCGATGCCGCGCTTTTCGTGATCGACGCCCGCGTCGGCGTGACGCCCACCGATCAGGTCTTTGCCGAAATCCTGCGCAAGAAGGGCCACCCGGTCTTTCTGGCCGCCAACAAATGCGAAGGCCGCGCCGCCGAATCCGGCCTGCTGGAGGCCTATTCGCTGGGTCTGGGCGAGCCGTTGGCCCTGTCTGCCGAACACGGTGAAGGCATGGCGGAGCTGGCCGGAATGCTGCGCCCTTTGATCGACGCCGCCGAAGCCGAAGCCGAGGAGATGGACGAGGAAGCCGATACCGACGTTTCCGTCGACGGTGACGATATCGGCGAGGAGGCCGACTGGGCCCCGACCGTCAAACGCCCCCTGAAAATCGCCGTCGTGGGCCGTCCGAACGCGGGTAAGTCGACGCTTATCAACCAGATCATCGGCCAGGAACGCCTGTTGACCGGACCCGAGGCCGGGATCACGCGCGATGCCATCTCGGTCAACTTCGAATGGGACGGTGTGCCGACTCGTCTGTTCGATACGGCCGGGATGCGCAAGCGCGCCAAGGTCGTCGAAAAGCTGGAGAAACTGTCGGTCAGCGACGGTCTGCGGGCCGTGAAGTTCGCCGAAGTCGTCGTCGTTCTGCTGGACGCCGACATTCCGTTCGAGACACAGGATCTGCGGATCGCCGACCTGGCCGAACGCGAGGGCCGCGCCGTTGTCGTGGCCGTCAACAAGTGGGACCTGGAGGAGAACCGGCAGGAAAAGCTGGCTGCCCTTAAAGAGCAGTTCGAACGCCTTCTGCCACAACTTCGCGGCGCGCCGCTTGTCACCGTGTCCGCCAAGACGGGCCGCGGCATGGACCGCTTGCAAGAGGCGATCCTCAAGGCACATGAAGTCTGGAATCGTCGTATCCCGACCGCGGCGCTGAACCGCTGGCTGGCGGGTATGCTGGAACAGCATCCGCCGCCCGCACCGCAGGGCAAACGCATTCGCCTGCGCTACATGACGCAGGTCAAGACGCGGCCGCCGGGCTTCGTCGTGATGTGCTCGCACCCCGACCTGATGCCCGAAAGCTATTCCCGCTATCTGGTAAACGGGCTGCGCGTCGATTTCGACATGCCGGGCACGCCAATCCGTCTGCACCTTCGTGGGCAGGGCGATGCGAACCCCTACAAGAACCGCAGGCGGGTCGAGCCGTCACGCCTGCGCAAACATACGCTGGGGCGCAAACCGGAGTGACCGCGGGATCGGGCGACGGATACCGTTGTTTCTAAAACTCCCAAGTTCAGAACGGGTTACGCCACAGTTTTGGCCAATATGACCGTCTATGTCGGGGGGTAATTCAAAGGAAACCCGCTGCAATGATGCTCAATACCTTCCTGACAGACGATTCCGGTGCCGTGACCGTTGACTGGGTGGTCCTGACGGCCACGCTTGTCGCACTGGGACTTGCAGTTACGGCAGTTCTGTTCACTGCGTTCGAGACCCAGTCCACCGAAATTCAGGTCTCTCTGGCCCGCGATGACATCATCTGCGAGGAATTCTGCGATCGTTTCGCGGCCCCGGCGGAAAATACCGACCAGTAACCTCACCAGTAACCTTCAGGCCTAAAAAAGGCGCGCGACCCTGTCGGGACGCGCGCCTTCGGCATGTCTGTCACCATTCTGGCTGTTCAGGCGTTGGCTTCGCGAATCTTGTTCGCGGCGTCCTTGTCATAGGTGACGCCGTTCTGTTCCAGCATTGTGTCCAATTCGCCCGAAAGGGTCATTTCGGTTATGATGTCGCATCCGCCGACAAATTCGCCCTTTACATAAAGCTGAGGGATGGTCGGCCAGTCCGAATATTCCTTGATGCCCTGGCGGATGTCGGCGTCTTCCAGCACGTTCACATCGGAATAATCGACGCCCATGTAGTTCAGCACCCCGGCCACCTTGCTGGAAAATCCGCATTGCGGCATCGCCTTGGTGCCTTTCATGAACAGCACCACATCCTTGGATTTCACCATTTCGTCTATCTTGGTCTTGGCGTCGGCCATCTGTCAGCTCCTTTGTCTGTCGCGCTTCGGAACGAAGCTGCGCGCGTATTCCTGTGGGTCTTGCGGGACACGGGTGGTCAGCTGATTGCCCCCGCCCAGGCCCGAAGAATAGTCGCTTGTGATTTCGGTATACCCGTCGCCGGGTGGGATGCCACGGGGGCGCCCGTCGTCCTCCTGCGCGGCCTCGGACCGCAGGACCCAGACGGCGCGGGCCACCAGCATCGTCAGAATCCCCGCCGAGATCCAGGCCGCAAGGCTACTCATGTTGGCGCACGAGTGGTCAGGGCCAGCGCATGCAATTCGCCCTGCGCACCGTCCATCTTGCCCTTCAAGGCCGCATAGACCGCGCGCTGCTGCGCCACCCGCGACTTGCCTGCGAAGGACGCATCAACGACTTCGGCGGCATAATGGTTCCCGTCGCCCGCAAGGTCGGTGATGGTGATCTGCGCGTCGGGAAACGTTTCGCGGATCAGGTCTTCGATATCACGTGCCTGCATGGCCATTGGCGGTTCCTCGTGGTGTCATACCTGAAAATAGGCGTCGAAGTGGTTTCGGACAAGTCGCGTTGGTTCAGGCAAAGGCGGCTTCGAACGCACCGCGATACAATGACGACAAGCCTGCCAGAGGGGTCTCGGTGGGGCCGAACTTGACAAATTCACCCCCGAACTGACCCACCATGGCAAGCGGAACGTCGGCTTGACCAGCCGCGACCATCAGCGATTCGGCGGCGTCGAAGGTGCAGGCAATCAGGTAGCGGCCCTGATCCTCTCCGAACAGGGCTGCGGTGCCGGTAACGTCCAGCGTGACACCCAACCCGTATGTCTCGGCCAATGTGAAGGCGGCCAGCGCCAGTCCACCGTCGCTCAGGTCGGTGCAGGCCGTGATCAGGGCGCGGTTGGCCAGCATGAACTCGCCGTGCCGTCGCTCGACCTCCAGATCGACGACGGGGGCATCGCCGTCGCGCCGGTTCAGATGTTCTGCCAGCAACGCCGAACAACCCAAGTGCGTGCCTTCGCCGCCCAACAGAAGGGCGATCATGCCTTCGTGCACCGGACCTGCGATGCGGCTGCCCAATACGTCGATCAATCCGACCGCGCCAATGGTGGGCGTGGGGTCGATGCCGGTGCCATCGGTTTCATTATAGAGCGAGACATTGCCAGACACGATCGGCATGTCCAGCGCGCGGCAGGCCTGGCCGATACCGTCCAGCGCGCCGACGAACTGACCCATGATCTCAGGTTTCTCGGGGTTGCCGAAGTTCAGGTTGTCAGTCGTCGCCAACGGTTTCGCGCCCTTGCAGATCAGGTTGCGATAGGCTTCGGCAACGGCCTGTTTGCCCCCCTCGACCGGGTTTGCCTTGACGTAACGTGGCGTCACGTCCGATGTGAAGGCCAACCCCTTGTCGGTGCCATGCACCCTGATCACGCCGCCATCCAGACCCGGCAGGATCGCGGTGTCGCCCATGACCTGCGTGTCGTACTGCCGGATTATCCAGTCGCGGGCACAGTAATTCACGCTGCCGATCAGGGCGCGCAGGCCGTCGACAGGGTCGATCTCCGCAACATGGGCCAACGG
This sequence comes from Jannaschia sp. L-14R, assembly GCF_056857695.1. NCBI lineage: Bacteria > Pseudomonadati > Pseudomonadota > Alphaproteobacteria > Rhodobacterales > Roseobacteraceae > Jannaschia > Jannaschia sp. L-14R. Next base: position 202,626 of record NZ_JBSXNP010000009.1, on the reverse strand, counting down.
TGCGGGGGCGGGCGTCGGCACCCAGGGGCGGTCATATTCCGGCGCGCTGGATGCCAGTGTCGAGAGCGGAAGATCAGCCTTGATCTCACCGGCCAGCATGATCAGAAATCGATCTTCAGCAATGGTTTCGCCGACGATAGCGAAATCCAGATCCCATTTGTCGAATACCGCGCGGGCAGCGTCCTCCCGCTCCGGGTCCAAGACCATCAGCATGCGTTCCTGGCTCTCGGACAGCATCATCTCATAGGCGGTCATGTTCTCTTCGCGCACTGGCACGCGGTCCAGATCCAGCCGGATACCAAGGCCACCCTTGTCACCCATCTCGACCGCAGAACAGGTCAGGCCAGCCGCGCCCATGTCCTGTATCGACACGACCGCACCTGTCGCCATCAGCTCCAGCGTGGCCTCCATCAGCCGCTTTTCCGTGAATGGGTCACCGACCTGCACCGTCGGGCGCTTGTCCTCGATGGTATCGTCGAACTCGGCACTGGCCATCGTCGCTCCGCCGACGCCGTCGCGCCCGGTCTTGGCACCCAGATAGACCACCGGACGCCCCACGCCGCTGGCCGCCGAATAGAAGATCTTGTCCGCGTCCGCGATGCCCGCCGCGAAGGCGTTCACAAGGCAATTGCCGTTATAGCTGGCGTCGAAGCGAACCTCGCCACCCACCGTCGGCACGCCGAAGCAATTGCCATATCCACCGATGCCTTCGACCACGCCATGTACCAACTGCCGCGTCTTCGGGTGCGACACTTCGCCGAAGGACAATGCGTTCATCGCCGCGACGGGCCGCGCGCCCATGGTGAATACGTCGCGCAGAATGCCCCCCACGCCGGTCGCCGCCCCCTGATAGGGTTCGATGTAGGACGGGTGGTTGTGGCTCTCCATCTTGAACACGACGACTTGCCCGTCGCCGATGTCGACCACGCCCGCGTTCTCGCCCGGTCCGCAGACGACTTGGGGCCCTTCGACCGGCAACCCGCGCAGCCACTTCTTCGATGATTTGTAGGAACAATGCTCGTTCCACATCGCAGAAAAGATACCCAGCTCGGTGAACGACGGTTCCCGACCCATGATTTCCAGAATGCGGTCGTACTCTGCGTCGCTCAGCCCGTGGGCGGCGATCAAGTCTGGTGTCAGGTCGGGGTCTTGCATGCACGGTCTCCGGGGCGCGGCGGCTTGGTCCGTGTCATAGGGCAGGGTGGCCGGGGGGTGAAGCCCTGCCTTAGGCCTGCTTGATCGCTGGAATAAGGTCGCCATACCCTGTCGCCCGCCGTTCGAAGGCCAACCCCAGTTTGTCGGCCGCCTTCTGCGCCCTGGCGGTCAGATCGGGGTCATCGGTCTGAGCCAGGTAGACGACCTTGGTGTAATGCCCGAAATACATGTCCCGCAGCTGCGGATGCCGGTCCAGGCCCAAAGGCCGCGTCACGAAGGCATCGAACTGCCGCGCCAGAAAATCGGTCAGATAGAAGGCATCAATCTCGTCGCGGTCGGCAAAAGTGCCCAGCCCTTCGAAGAAGGCATAGCAATGCGGCCCCTCTATCATGCCGACGCCCAGCCGGTCACACAGCCGCGCCAGATCGCCGCCGGTGCCGCAGTCGGCATAGGCCACGAAGACCCGCATATACCCTCCGGCGCGCGCCGCTATGGCGGCTTCCACGGCGGGCGCGATCTTTTCGGGGTGGTTGTGCAGGATGGCCGGCAGGCAATGCAGGTCGATATGATCCAGCCGGTTGGCCGCCTTCACCGCAAGGATTTCATGCGCCAGAGCCCCGCATGCCACGATCAGGACACGGCCCTTGCCGGTCGCCTCAGGCCCGCTGGCGGTAAGCGTAGCATCCGGCGTCACGTCAATTTCACCGCTGTGCCATAAGCTATGACTTCCGACGCACCATCCGTGATAGTCGATGTCTCCAGCCGCATGGCGACAATGGCATCGGCACCCATCTTGCGCGCTTCCGCCACCATCCGGTCAATGGCCTGTTCGCGGGTCCCGGCCAGAAGGGCCGCGTATTCCTTGACCTCTCCGCCCACCAGGTTGCGCAGGCTGGCAACGATATCCGCCCCGATATGTTTGGCGCGCACGGACGATCCTTTGACCAGCCCGAAACAGCTGGTAATCTCGCGCCCCGGCACGGCATCCGTCGTCGTCAGGATCATCGTCCTACTCCATCTTGTCGTAGTGATCGTCGTCGTCGCTGCCCAACCGGTCCGCGACCACGCGCCAAACCACATATGCCACCAGAAGTCCGGGAATCAGGGCGAAAATTCCGATCGGCATCATGGTCGATGCCGCGATGACCGCCGCCAGCCAGACCGTTGCGGCGGCGGCGGCAATCACGATCACGAGGATCAGGACAAGACGGTCCAGCGGCATGGCGGTCTCCGACGAAAAACGTATTCCTAGTATGGGGACGATGGCGCGCCCTGCCAATGGCCCGTTGACGTCGTTGTCCGTCGAAGTCAGCTTCGCAAGGCCATGCGGAGGAGAATTGACTTGAGAATTGTCGTGATGGGTGTGACCTCGACGGGCAAGAGCCTGATGGGACGGATGCTGGCCGATGCCCTTGGCGGCACGTTCATCGACGGCGATGACCTGCATCCGAAATCCAACGTCGCCAAGATGGCGCGGGGCGAGCCGCTGAACGACATGGACCGCGCGCCCTGGCTTGATCTTGTGGGGCAGCGATTGGCTCAGGGGCAGGGCACCGTGGTAGTGGCCAGTTCGGCGCTCAAGAGGATTTACCGGGATCGTATCCGCAAACACGCCGGATCGGTGATCTTCGTGCACCTGACGGGTCCGCGCGAAGTAATTGCCGAACGGATGAAGGCCCGCGAGGGGCATTTCATGCCGGTCTCCTTGCTGGACAGCCAACTGGCTACATTGGAGGGATTTGCGCCGGGTGAAATCGCGGTCGAGGTCGATATCACGCGCCCGCCTGCCCGTGTGCTGGGCGATATCATGAACCGGCTGCGCGCGCTTGCGTGATGGCCCTGACCTTGATGGGCAGATAAGGTCGAAAGCAGACCCTTGCAGGCAATCCGTTCGCCTGCGCCCCAGCCTGTGGCTCAACGCCGTAGGCCGGCTGGGGCAGCGTTGTTTTGGTGCCAAGATCATGGGGACCGCTGGCGAAATGACGCACAAAGTCTCGCGCATCCGAAACTTCCGTGTTGGCGGGCGGGTTCAAACTGAGCTCGGGGTGCGCGCGCCTCTTTGCTCGTAAAATATTCCGGGGGCCCCAAAGGGCGGGGCAGCGCCCCCTCCGACCCCGGCCGAATCGCGCCTTCAGGCCGACATCTGGTTATGCTTGCGCGCCATCCATGTTTTCGCCGTTTCGACCGCGACGGCGGCATCGCGGCAATAGGCATCTGCACCGATGGCCTTGCCGAATTCCTCGTTCAGGGGGGCGCCGCCGACCAATACGATGTAATTTTCGCGGATGCCCTGCGCAACCATCGTGTCGATCACGACCTTCATATACGGCATCGTCGTCGTCAGAAGGGCCGACATGCCGATGATATCAGCGTCTTCGGCCTTGGCCGTGTCCAGATAATTGTCGACGGCATTGTTGATGCCGATGTCCACGACCTCAAAGCCTGCGCCCTCCATCATCATGCCGACGAGGTTCTTGCCGATGTCATGAATGTCGCCCTTGACCGTGCCGATCACCATCTTGCCGACGCGGGGCGCGCCGGTTTCGGCCAGAAGTGGTTTCAGGATCGCCATACCGCCCTTCATCGCGCCCGCCGCCAACAGGACTTCGGGAACGAACAGGATACCATCGCGGAAATCGTTGCCGACAATGGTCATTCCACCGACTAGCGCCTTGGTCAGAACATCGTAAGGTTCCCAACCCCGTTCGAGCAGGATGTTCACGCCTTCCTCGATCTCTTCCTTCAGGCCATCGTAAAGATCGTCGAACATCTGCGCGACGAGTTCTTCGTCATCGAGATCGGCAAGGATGATTTCGTCATCGTCGGACATGGGGGCCTCCGGGGCACGGTAATGATCGAGAATTGCGGGTTCGCAGCGCAGGGGTCAGCGCGGAAAGCGACATCGGGCGCGCATCGGGCGACGCCTCTTGTCGGATCGGGATAAGTGTTCTACATATGTTCTCATTCGCCAGACTTGGGAACGAGGGTTATCATGGGCCATGAACGGCACGATTATCCAGGGCTTGTGGCCCGGGGGGCCCTGTCCAACGACACTGGCCGGTACGAGGCGTTTCAGCGCGATGCGCCCTTGCCGGATACCCTGCGGACCGAGGTGCGGGATGAAGTGGTGGGTCGGGTCATTTCGACCAATACATCGCCCGATATCGGGTTCGACCGGTCGATCAACCCCTATCGCGGCTGTGAACACGGCTGCATCTATTGTTATGCCCGCCCGACGCATGCGTGGCTTGGCCTGTCGCCGGGTCTTGATTTCGAGACCAGGCTGATTGCCCGCCCGAACGCCGCCGCCGCCCTGACGCGCGAATTGGCAGCCAGATCCTATGTTCCGAAGCTGATCGCCATCGGCACGAACACTGACCCCTACCAGCCCATCGAACGCGACCGGAAGATCATGCGGCAATTGCTTTGCGTCCTGCGCGACCACGCCCATCCGGTCGGCATCACCACCAAGGGCGTGATGGTCGAACGCGACGCGGATATCCTGACCGAGATGGGGCCGGAGCTTTGCCGCGTCGGCCTGTCGGTTACGACGCTGGACGACGCGCTGGCCCGTCGACTGGAGCCGCGGGTGCCGGTCCCGTCGCGCCGACTGAAGGCGATCGAACGGCTGGCGAATGCCGGTGTCCAGGTCCGCGTCATGGTCAGCCCGGTGATTCCCGGTCTGACCGATCACGAGGTCGAGGCGATCCTGCGCGCCGCCGCCGACGCGGGTGCAGTCGCTGCCAGCATGATTCCCTTGCGCCTGCCGCTGGAAGTCGCTCCCCTGTTCGAGGAATGGCTTCGTGCCCATGTCCCCGACCGCGCCCGCAAGGTGTTGAATCGGGTGCGGGAGTTTCACGGGGGCAAGCTCTATGATGCTGGCTTCGGTCACCGGATGCGCGGCAAGGGTGTGCATGCCGACCTGCTGCAAAAACGGTTCGAGCGGGCCTGCCGAGAGACAGGACTTGTTTCGCGTCTGCCGCCGCTCCGGACCGATCTGTTCAGCGTACCAGGATCGCAGATGTCGTTGTTCTAGGGGGCTGTGCCGCCGACGCGTGCCCGCAGGATGGAGAAGCCTGTGTCTCAAGTCGATCATCCGCCGACACTCCGTCCAACGTTGATCTCCGCCAAGACAGCCTCGTGGTCCGATCCATTTTGTCCTGTGACGGTCGCGCGGGCGTTCCAGCCCGGCGGTACCAGAACGTGGTCGATCGGCAGGCGAACGAGGCCATTCTTCTTGATAAATGTCGCGCGAATGCCGTCGATCGGTCGTGTGTTACTGGCCCTTGCAATGCGGGTGGTAGCAGCCGACCAGGGCATCTGGTTGAAATCGCCGCCTATAATCACGGGACCTGGCAGGGCTGCGAGATCCGATGTCAGTCGCGCGACCTGTCGGGCCTGCGCATTTCCACCGGCTGGCCACGGCCAAACCAGATGAAGGGACACAATGGTGACGTCGCCACCCGGTGTCTCGACCCGCATCCAGGCCTCGCCGTTCGCAAGACATCCGGAGGCAAGGGCCGGAAACCGAGATACCACTGCCTTCTGCGTCAATGTCTTATCCCCGCAGGTGATAACGGTCCATCCGGGCGGCAATCCGGAAAGCGCGACCCTGGCCCCACGCGTCTCCTGAAGGGTGGCGATATCGAAATCACCCAGCCGCGCGGTCAGATCCGTCGCCGGGTTCTTGTAATACAGATTGTGCTGCAACAATCGCAGCGTTGCATCCGTCGGGGCGGCATTGGCGACCGGCCAGGTCAGATCCACCACCGGCCATATGCCAATCATGGCCACGGGCAGAACCGCCCATCGCATCCCTTGCGTCAGACCCCGGCCAAGCATGGCCAGACCAAGGATGACGACAGCCGCATAGGGCGACACGATCCGCAGCGAATCGAACGCGGGTAACCACCATGCAGCCATCGCGGCCAGCACGCAAATCACGCTCGCCGCGATCACGGCGACCGACAGACCGCGCAGGGACCGACGCATCAGACGCGTGCGCGCCGTCTGCTGGTCCGATCCCGCGTCGGGCCTTTGCCGTCGGTCCCGTCGCTGTCGGACGAAAACCCGCCCAGCCGCTCGGCCACTTCGGCCAAAGGCGCGGCCGGACCTCTGGGCGTGGATTCCAGCGCCGCGCGCATCGCCCGCAGGTGGTCGGGCGTCGTGCCGCAGCAGCCCCCGATGATCGTGGCCCCGGCATTGCGCGCAAGAACGGCGTAATCTGCCATCAGTTCGGGTGTGCCGTTGTAATGGATGTGGCCATCGTGATATTTGGGAATGCCCGCGTTGCCCTTGGCGATCAGCGGCCCCGATCCCTTGCCGAAACCCATGAGGGTGCGGATCAGGTCCGACGACCCCACGCCGCAGTTCGCCCCGTAAGCAACCGGCTGATGCGCCAATTTGCCGATGATCCGGGTCATCTCGCCCGACGTTGTGCCCATCATGGTGCGGCCCGCGGTGTCAAAGCTCATGGTGACGCACCACGGCATGTCGGCCAATGCTGCGGCTTCGGCCACGGCACGCAGCTCTTCGGGGGCGGAAATTGTCTCGGCCCAGAGCACATCGGCTCCGCCTGCCTTCAATCCCTCGGCCTGATCGTGGAAGATTTCGACCGCGATCTCATGCGTCAGCGGTCCCATCGGTGCCATGATCTCGCCAGTGGGACCCATGGAACCGGCGACGACAACCGTACGCCCGGCCTTGTCTGCAATTTCCCGTCCGATTTCCGCCCCCATCCGCGACAGCTCTCCGGCGCGTTTTTCGGCACCGTGAAGTTTCAGTCGCGAAGCATTGCCGCCGAAGGTATTGGTCAGGAAGATGTCCGAACCCGCGTCGACCGCACCGGAATAGAGCGCGCGAATCTTGTCGGTTTCGGTCTCATTCCACATTTCGGGCGCATCGCCGGACGTCAGTCCCATATTGAACAACGTCGTGCCCGTAGCCCCGTCTGTCAGCAGCCAGTCGCGGGTCTTGAGCAGGTCGGTCAGGGCATTGGACATGGACAGTCTCCGGGACGGAAAGGAAGGGGGGCCTTCTCGCGCGGGCGCGGCGCGCAGGCAAATTCATATTATGCATGAAAAACATGAGGTGCGCGCAAATACGCCTGCACCGCAGTTCCCCGGCAGGGCGGGACGATCAGGCCCGCAAGCCTGACCGCAGCAGATCTCACTTCAATTCGGTCATCACCTGTTCCTTGGCGGTGACCATCAACGCATCCATCTTGGCGCGGATCTCGGCTGTGGGGACCTTTTCGCCCAGATCACCCGCGACCTTGCGCAGCACGTCGTCATCTCCCGCCTCCTCGAAATCGGCCTTGACGACTTCCTTGGCGTAGGCGGCTTTTTCGTCGCCTTCCTTGCCCAGAAGCTCTGCGGCCCATTCGCCCAGCAGACGATTGCGTCGCGCATCGACCTTGAACTGGACTTCGGCGTCATGCGCATACTTGCTCTCGAAACTCTTTTCGCGGTCTTTGAAGTTGTCGGCCATGGGTGGACTCCCGGATAAATCAATTATCCCTTCGATATGCGCAGCCTGACCTGCCGCTGCAAGCCGCTTCGCTTGGCAAAGCGGATGGATCGGCTTATGGACTGCCGGAACCGCGACCAAACTCACCCCCGAGGATATGATGGCCAGACGCAAGAAGGTCTACGAAGGTAAGGCCAAGATCCTGTATGAAGGCCCCGAGCCGGGTACGCTGGTCCAGTATTTCAAGGACGACGCGACAGCCTTCAACGCTGAAAAGAAGGACGTGATCGACGGCAAGGGCGTTTTGAACAACCGCCTTTCCGAATTCTTCATGGTCGGCCTCGGTCAGATCGGTGTGCCGACGCACTTCATCAAGCGTCTGAACATGCGTGAACAATTGATCCGCGCGGTCGAGATCATTCCGCTGGAAATCATCGTGCGCAACGTCGCCGCGGGCAGCCTTTCGACCCGTCTGGGCATTGAGGAAGGGACGCCTCTGCCGCGCCCGATCATCGAGTTCTGCTACAAGGACGACAAGCTGGGCGACCCGCTCGTGGCCGAGGAACACATCATTGCCTTCGGTTGGGCCACGCAGCAGGATCTGGACGATATCGTTGCACTTGCCCTTCGGGTAAATGACTTCCTGTCGGGCTGCATGCTGGCTGTCGGGATCAAGCTGGTTGATTTCAAGATCGAGGTCGGACGCATTTGGGACAATGATTTCCAGCGTCTTATCCTGGCCGATGAAATCAGCCCCGACAGCTGTCGCCTGTGGGACATTGAAACCGGCAAAAAGCTGGATAAGGACGTGTTTCGCCGCGACCTGGGCTCGCTGACCGATGCCTATACCGAAGTCGCGCGTCGTCTGGGTGTATTGCCCACCAACTCCGCCCCGGCGACCAAGCCGCATCTGATCAACTGAGGCTCCGATGACAGCAGACACCAGGAAGGTCCGCGTGACCGTCATGCTCAAGCAGGGCGTTCTCGACCCCCAGGGCGAGGCCGTGCGCCACGCCTTGGGCACGATGGGCTTTCGCGGCGTCGAAGGTGTCCGCCAAGGCAAATTGATCGAACTGGACGTGACATCCGGCACCACAGAATCCGACGTGACTGCGATGTGTGACAAACTGCTGGCGAACACCGTGATCGAAAGCTACCGCATCGAGATGTAAGGAACGGCCAAGTCTGGCTTATGAGGGCGCGCTGTCGGGAACGATGGCGCGCCCTTCTGCGTTCAATCTCCGTAACTCAACCTGCAAGGAGAGACGCGATGAACTGGGATCAAGTACAGGGTAACTGGAAGCAATTTACCGGCAAGGCCAAGCAACAATGGGCCGATCTGACCGATGACGACATCCAGCAGGCCAACGGCGACCGTGAAGTGCTGGAAGGCAAGATTCAGGAACGCTACGGCGACGACAAGGAAACCGCCAAGCGCAAGGTCGACAACTGGATCGACTCGCTTTGATCGTCTGACGATCGAAGTGTGCTGCCCCGGTCGTGCCCCCGCGCGGCCGGGGCTTTTCGTTTGCGGTCGCACCGGTTTGCGCAACAGTCACTGCGACGACAGATGTCCCGCCCCGCCCCGGTCCAGAAGACCCTCCCTGCACCTTGTCAGCTTGCCACCCGGTCTCGCGAATCCTTTACAATCTTATCCTCCCGGCAAAACCTCATGGCACCGGAGGAGAGACACCATGCGCGCCGCCATTCTCAGAGCCTACAACCAACCCCTGGTCATAGAGGATTTCCCCGACCCGGACTGCCCTTCGGATGGCGTCGTCCTGAAAACCATCGCCTGCGGCGTCTGTCGCAGCGACTGGCACGGCTGGGTCGGTGAACACCCGCGCGTCAAACCCGGTCAGATCGGAGGTCACGAATACTGCGGCGAAGTGGTGGCCGCTGGTCCGGATGCGCAGTTTGGGGTCGGAGACAAACTGGTCGCCCCCTTCATCCTTGCCTGTGGCATCTGCCCGCAATGTCGCGCGGGGCAACAGAATACCTGCTTCGATCAACGTCTGCCGGGGTTTATCGAACCGGGTGCCTTCGCCGAATATGTTGCCGTGCCCCGCGATCACAACCTGACCCGCCTGCCGGAGACCCTGTCGCCGACCGTCGCTGCAGGCCTTGGCTGTCGCGTCACGACGTCATGGCACGCGCTGACCGGGCGTGCGGCATTGCAGGCGGGCGAATGGCTGGCCGTCCACGGCACCGGCGGAATCGGGCTGTCGGCGGCCCTTCTGGGCAAGGCGCTCGGTGCCTATGTCGTGGTCGTCGATGTGGTGCAGGAAAAGCTCGACCATGCGTTGTCGCTTGGCATCGACGCCGCCGTCCTCGCATCCGACGACACTGCAGCGCAGATCAAGGAGATCACCGGAGGCGGGGCTCACGTCAGCGTCGAGGCACTGGGCATTCCCGTTACCGTCAACGCCTCGTTGAACTGCCTGCGCGTGCTGGGACGTCATGTTCAGGTCGGAATGCCCGTCGGTCACACCGCACGGATGGATGTCGACATGTCCGCTGTCTATCAAGGCAACCTCGCGCTTTATGGGACGCGCGGCATGCCCGGCTGGCGTTTTCCGTCACTGCTCGGCCTGATCACCAGCGGCAGGGTCGATATGTCCCCCCTCATCGCCCGCGAGGTCGCTTTGTCCGATACATCTGCCGAACTCGCCGCATTCAATGGCCCGACCCCTCCGGGCGTGGCCGTCATCACGGATTTTGCCGGGTAGGGACATGGGTAAATGGCGATTTCGAACCCAGAGAGCATTTCGCCCATCTCCTGGTTTTGACCGAATGATCGGTAAATGCACCGCATCGCCTTCCGAGCGGGTGTGCGAACGCGGGCATCTACCCTAGCGGAGTTTCTACGGGCGCGGGTGCGACATTAAGCACGCCGAGGGCATCGAAGCCTCCCAGGATCGAATCCACTGCGATGGTTGCCAGCACGATCCCCATCACCCGGCTGATCACGCTCGCGCCGGTGTTGCCGATAAAACGGTGAACAAAACTTGCCGCCAGCAATAGCCCCGTTGTCACGATCAAGACGATGATAAGAAGCCCGGCGGTAACGGCCTGGTCCAAAACGGACTCGGTATTGTTGTCGGTCAGGATCACGATCGCCAGCATCGCGCCGGGCGAGGCAATAGATGGCATGGCGAGCGGAAAAACCGCGCCGGCCAGGTGATCGCGTTCAGCTTCCTCGATTTCGCGGGACGGTTTGGAATCGCCGAAGATCATCGTCATCGCGAACAGGAAAAGGATGACCCCGCCCGCGATCTGAAACGATCCCAGCCGCAGGCCCAGCGTCTCCAGAAGAAACTGGCCCCCGACGAGAAACGACAGCAACACCATGGCCGCGATGGCGACGGCCCGCAATGCGAACCGTCGATGCAGATGACGCGGCACATTCTGGACGGCGAACAGAAAGACCGGGATCGAGCCGACAGGGTCTATAACCACCAGAAGCGTCACAAGCTCTTTCGTAAGGGCGGTCCAGTCCATGATGGGCAGTCTTTCTTGGCGATGGGTTGAAAACGGCTGTCCTAACCTGACCATCTGTCGGATGGAACATAGCTGTGCCTGCTTGCCAGATACCTTATGGGTCCGTGCTTTGCGCTGACCGAGGCGGACAATACTTTGGCGTCGGTCTGAATTATTCCTTTGGTTACATCTGACAGGACCCTAAAAAGCGGGTCGGAATTTTCCGTGACGGATATGCGGGACGACAATCGACGCATATCCACCGCTAGAACTCTTGAACAAAATGTGAAATGTCGCGCCCAGAGTTACCCCAGAATGTGAAAGCCGCGCCATGAAAGCCGCCGTCCTCGTCTTCCCAGGGTCCAACTGCGACCGCGATCTGGCCGTGGCCTTTCGGGGTGCCGGGTTCGATACGACGATGGTCTGGCACAAAGAAACGGAGCTTCCACAAGACATTGATGTCGTTGGCGTTCCGGGTGGGTTCAGCTATGGCGATTATCTGCGCTGCGGCGCCATCGCGGCCCGGTCGCCCATTTCCAGTGCATTGATTTCCCATGCGGACCGTGGCGGCTATGTCTTCGCGCCCTGCAATGGATTTCAGATTCTGACCGAAGCGGGGATGCTGCCTGGTGCGCTGTTGCGAAACTCCGGCCTGAAATACATCTGTCAGACCAGCGCCTTGCGCGTCGAAGAAACACAGAGTGCTTTCACCGCAGGCTATTCCAAGGGGCAGGTCATCGAGATTCCGATCGCCCATCACGAGGGGAATTACACCGCCGATCCCGACACCTTGCGGCGGCTGGAGGGCGAAAACCTTGTGGCATTCCGGTATGTTGCGACACCCAATGGCGCAATGGACGGTATTGCGGGCGTCCTGTCGCCGAACCGACGGGTGTTGGGCATGATGCCGCACCCCGAACGCGCGGCAGAGCCGCTGCATGGCAAGGCCGACGGGGCCGCGTTGTTCCGCAGTCTGGCGCAGACGCTTGTCGCTGCCTGACGATGTCCGCCGATCGGCGCATCGTCGCTTGAGACGTAGTGAACCCTTGCGGTAGATAGCAGAATGTTCTGGCGTCATCGCTCCGGTGGGTCTGTCGACCCCGAGACCGTTCCGGCGGCCTCTCTTGCAGGGGGCGCGTCCGATCGCGTCAAGTTGCGCCTTCCCTGGGCGGTGCGCGTCCTGATCGTCCTGATGATCGTAGCGGCAATTGCGGCGATCTGGGTCGTGAATATCCTTCTGACCGAACGGCTTGTGGAAACCACGCGGCAGCGGGCGGAGCTTCGGCAATCGCTCTATGGCGGTGCGATCCTGTCGGAGTTGCAGCGCAATTCGGTCGTGCCGCTGCTGCTGTCGCGCGACCCGACGCTGATCGCCGCGCTGAACGCCAAGGATTTCTCGACCTCCAGCCAGCGCCTGATTTCCTACGTGGACGAGATCGGCGCCGCTTCCATCCGCCTGCTGGATATGGACGGCCGGACTGTCGCCGCTACCGACCGGGAACAGCTCGGCTCGAATTATGCCAACAGCCCATTCTTTACCGAAGCGATCGACACCACCGATACCGTCTTCACCATCTTTCCCAATGAAGCAGGCGCTTATGAGGCCAGTTTCAGCCGTGTCGTTCAGGACGGCGTGCGACAGTTGGGCGTGTTGCAGGTGCAGGTGAACCTGTCACAGTTCGAAAGCCGGTGGCGCGGCACCACAGCCGCCGTTGCCGTGACCGACGCGGGCGGAACCGTCATCCTGTCGACAGAACCGCGCTGGCGCGGCAAGCCGCTGAGCGAGGCGATCCTGAGAACATCGGTTCCCTCGGCCCTGGACCGTGCGCTGGCAACGACCGGTGCCTTCGGAACCGATCTCGATGGACGGTATTTTTCGGGCAACGCATTGATACAATTGGAAACGCGGGTGCCGTTCCGGGGCTGGCGCCTGGTCAGTTTCACGACTTACGAAAGTGTCCGCGAACGGGTGAACGGCGTGCTCGCCCTGATTATAACGGGGTTCGCACTGCTGCTGGCATTGGGGTTCTATATCCTGAACCGACGCTCGACCCTGCGCTCGATGCTGTTCCAGCGAGAATCGGTCCAGCTGCGCCGTCTGAATGACCGGCTGTCGCGCGAAGTCGCCGAACGTAAACGTGTGCAGGAAGAGTTGAAAGAAACCGAGCAAAGTCTTGCACAGTCCTCAAAACTGGCCGCACTGGGTGAAATGTCGGCCGCCGTCAGTCACGAACTGAACCAGCCATTGGCGGCAATGAAGACCTATCTGGCCGGTGCGCGCCTTCTGTTGCAACGGCGTCGCGCGGACGAGGCGCTGTCCAGTTTTCAGCGTATCGACGACCTGATCGACCGGATGGGTGCGATCACGCGGCAATTAAAGTCCTATGCCCGCAAAGGTGGCGATGCCTTCGAGGAGGTGGATATGCGCCACGCCCTGTCCTCGGCATTGACACTGATGGAGCCTCAGTTGCGGCAAGAACAGGTGCAGTTAAGCCAGATCATCCCTGAAACGCCGGTTCTTGTGATTGCCGACCGGCTGCGTCTGGAACAGGTCATCATCAACCTTGTGCGCAACGCGCTGGACGCCATGAAAGGTTCCGAGAACCGTGAGCTGGACATCCTTCTGACGCAGGGCGAAGAAGTCGTGCTGGCGGTCCGCGACACCGGATCGGGCATCAACGCGCCCGAAAAGTTGTTCGAGCCGTTCTATACTACCAAGAAGCCGGGCGAGGGTGTCGGCCTGGGGCTGGCGATCAGCTCGGGCATCGTCAACGACCTCGGTGGGCGGCTGACCGCGCGAAATGCCGACAAAGGCGGGGCGGTCTTTGAAGTCCGCCTTCCGACAGTAGATATCGCAATGGACGCAGCCGAGTAAGGAACTCAAATGGCCGAGCAGACCCGGATCGCCATCGTAGACGATGAGCAGGACATGCGGCAATCGATCAGCCAGTGGCTGGCCCTCTCGGGATTTGCCACCGAGACTTATGCCAGCGCGGAAGAGGCGCTCAAGAAGATCACGCCGGATTATCCCGGCGTCGTCATCAGCGACATTCGGATGCCGGGCATGGACGGGATGCAGTTCCTCAAGCGATTGATGAGCGCCGACAGCAGTCTTCCGGTCATCATGATCACCGGGCATGGCGACGTGCCGATGGCGGTCGAGGCGATGCAGCTTGGCGCATATGACTTCATGGAAAAGCCGTTCAATCCGGACCGTCTGACCGAGCTTGCGCGCCGTGCGGCGCAGGCCCGCAAGCTGACGCTCGACAATCGTGCCCTGCGCCGGGAATTGTCGGACGGTACCGTGCTGATGCGCAAGCTGATCGGCACGTCCCCGGCAATGGAGCGTCTGCGCGAGGATATCCTCGATCTGGGGCAGGCCGACACGCACGTGCTGATCGACGGCGAAACCGGCACCGGCAAGACGCTGGTGGCTCACGCGCTGCACGCCGTCGGCCCGCGCCAGGGCAAGACCTTTGCCCTGACCTCCTGCGCGGCCTTGGGCGAGGAAGCCTTGGGCGCCAAGCTGTTCGGCCCGGTCACCGAAGGCGGCCTGCCGCTGGTCGAGGAAGCCCGCGGCGGCACGCTGGTGCTGGAGGATATTGAGGCGCTGCCATTGGCGTTGCAGGCTCGTCTGCTGACCTTCATCAACGATCAGGGCACCCCTGCCGAGACGCGCATCGTAGCCATCCACAATGGGTCCGATCCCGAAAAGACGCTTGAAGATTCGTTGCGGCCAGACCTGTTCTTCCGGCTGGCGGCAATGAAACTTGTTTTGCCGCCCCTGCGAAACCGGGGTGAGGACGTGCTGACGCTGTTCACGCATTTCGCCGAGTCGTTTGGCGAGGAATACGGTGCGGCCCCGCCGCAACTCTCTGCGCAGGAAGCCGCTCAACTGTTGCAGGCGCCCTGGCCGGGAAATGTCAGACAATTGATAAACCTGGGGGAACGTGCGGTTTTGCAACAGCGTCGCGGCACAGGATCGATTTCGTCGCTGCTGATGTCGGACACTCAGGAGCAGGGCGAGACTGTGCAGGTCACGACCGAGGGCAAGCCGCTGAAAGAATATGTCGAGGCGTTCGAGCGGATGCTGATCGACAATACCATGCGCCGTCATCGCGGGTCGATTGCCGGTGTGATGGAGGAGCTTTCGCTGCCGCGCCGGACCCTGAACGAGAAGATGGCGAAATACGGGTTGAGCCGTGGGAATTACCTCTAGTCGCTGAAAGGCCGGTATGCGGATCGTCAATCTGAATGCCTGGGGCGCGGCGCGGTCTGGGAGCAATTGTCCGCTTGGGTGGAGCAGGCGGCCTTCGACGTCCTCTGCCTTCAGGAAGTAACGCGCCGGATTGCGCCATCGCCCGATTGGCTGATCTATCGCGATCCGTATCGCAGGCTGGATCAGCGTGCGGACCTGTTCGGCGACATCTCCCGGCTTCTGCCCGGCTGGCTGGCCACCTTCGCGCCCGCCACTCGTGGCTTGCTGGAAGATGCGGCCGGACGGCCGATCTGGTCTGAACATGGGCTGGCCTGCTGGGTCGCACCGCAGCTTTCGGTCACGGGTCGCAGGCAGGACTTTGTTCACGGTCGGTTTCGGGCCAGCGGCTGGGGACCCGAACCTGTTCCCCGCGCAGTGCAGATGCAGCGGATCGCCAGCGGTGGCGCGGCACTGGTTGTGGCCCATCTGCACGGGCTGCGCGATCCGAACGGCAAGGGTGACACGCCCGACCGCGATACGCAGGCTGCATCGCTGCGTCGGCAGCTCCGAGAGTTTCGGAACGGGAATGAGACCGTGGTTGTCGCCGGAGACTTTAACCTGCTGCCGGACAGCTCAACCTTCGACGTGCTGGCAGCAGAAGGGTTGATCGAGCTGGTCACGACACGCGGACATTCCGATACGCGAACGGTTCTCTACCCCAAGGCACAACGACACGCGAACTACTGTTTTGTGTCCGACCCGGACCGGGTGATTGCCTTCGATGTCCCGGCAACGCCGGTAATGTCTGATCACCGACCCATGATCCTGGATCTGACCATCTGAAAAGACGGGCGGTATATCCCTTTGGAAAAGGGTGACGGGTAAAGCTGAGTTAACTAATTCGGTGCGCATTCAGATGCCAAACCGGCACACCTTTGCCGATGTGCCATTGTCTTTGCATCACTTATGTAACACATAGGACATACGGTTGTGCCGCCGGTTGGTCGGTGGTCGGGACCGGTGAGATTCTTTCCCGTGCAATCATCGGACCGATCATAGGTTCGCGCATCGGGGTAAGTTTGCGAAAGCGTGCAAATGCCGCCTTCGGAGAGACGCCCGTACCCACAACGTCGGGCATTGAACAGACCTGCCCTCCGGAAATCGGAGCGCGCGGGTCGGAGTACACGGGCGATGAGGCAGGACATGACAGTGACGGACGGGATGCGGCACAGCCGCCCCGCCGACGGTGTGCCTGCTATCGCTCCATCAATAAGACATGCCGATCTTGCCCCTCCGGGGATGCAGGTCCGATGTCATGGAAAGCACAATGGCGAAGAAAATGCTGATCGACGCCACCCACCCGGAAGAGACCCGGGTCGTGGTGGCAGACGGAAACAAGGTCGAAGAATTTGATTTCGAAAATCTGAACAAGAGGCAGCTTGCCGGAAATATCTATCTGGCCAAGGTGACGCGGGTCGAGCCCTCGTTGCAGGCGGCGTTCATCGACTATGGTGGCAACCGGCACGGCTTCCTGGCCTTCTCGGAAATCCACCCGGATTATTACCAGATACCCAAAGCCGACCGGGATGCGATTCTGGCCGAGGAACGCGCCTTTGCCGAGGCGCAGAACGCTGCGGATGAAGCGGCGGACAACAGGGCCGCGAATGCTCGAGCTGTATCGGATGCGCCAGATGGCGGGGCGGCTGGAGATGGCGAGGAAGACAAACCGAAGAAATCCCGGTCACGCAGCCGGTCGCGCAGCCGATCCAAGAAACCTGTCGAAGCCCTGACCGACAACGGTGACGCTCCTGATGCGGACAACGCGCCATCGCCCGACGAAATGCCCTCGGCAAACTCCGCGATCGAAGCGACCGAGGCCAGCGCCCCCGGCATCGTGACTGGAGGATCCGCGGATGTGTCGGAAGCCGCAACCGAAACGGTCGGGCAGGGCGGATCGCGCGACGAGACTGGCCCGCAAGATGCCGGTCCGGATGACAGTGGCCCGGATGACGAGGGTTCTGACGATAGCGGTCCGGTGAAGACCATTGCCGAAAGCGCCGGTCTGGAAGACGAGACCGTCTCTTCCGACCAGACCGCAGAGACAGCGTCGCAGACCGAGGCCGAAGCTCCGCAGGTACCGGCGGGTATGGAAACCGTCGACCTGTCCGAAGGCGAGACCGCGGAAACCAACTCTCCTGACGCCGCCGATACTCCGGTCGAGGAGCCTGCGCCCAAGCGGACCAGTCGGTCGCGGAGTCGCAAGAAGCCGGCCGAAAAGCCCGCTGAAACTCAGGACGATGTGTCACCCGCCGACGATGTCGAGACAGTATCGGGCGACGACGACGTTGCCGAAGTTCGCGCCCCCCGCGTTCAGCGCCCCAAGGCCCGCAAGTACAAGATCCAGGAAGTCGTGAAGGTCCGCCAGATCATGCTGGTGCAGGTCGTCAAGGAGGAGCGCGGCAACAAGGGCGCTGCCCTGACGACTTATCTTTCGCTGGCCGGTCGGTACTGCGTCCTGATGCCGAACACCGCGCGGGGCGGTGGCATCAGCCGCAAGATCACCAACGCGCCCGACCGCAAGAAGCTGAAGGAAATCGCACAGGAAATCGACGTGCC
Organism: Jannaschia sp. L-14R; assembly: GCF_056857695.1. Classification (NCBI taxonomy): domain Bacteria; kingdom Pseudomonadati; phylum Pseudomonadota; class Alphaproteobacteria; order Rhodobacterales; family Roseobacteraceae; genus Jannaschia; species Jannaschia sp. L-14R. The sequence goes on along the minus strand of NZ_JBSXNP010000009.1, from coordinate 184,709 downwards.
GCAGGGTGCGGGCCTGATCGTGCGGACGGCCGGTGCCAAGCGCACCAAGACTGAAATCAAGCGCGATTACGAATACCTGCAACGGATGTGGGAACAGGTCCGCGAACTGACGCTGAAATCAATCGCGCCCGCCCCGATCTACGAAGAGGGCAACCTGATCCACCGGTCGATCCGGGACCTGTATAATCGCGACATCGACGAAGTCATCGTCGAGGGCGAGGCCGGGTATCGCGATGCCAAGGACTACATGAAACTGATCATGCCGTCCCATGCGAAGAACGTGAAGTTGCACGCGGAGGGCGGCCAGCCGCTGTTCGCCAAGTATGGTGTCGAATCGTATCTGGCGGGCATGTTCAACCCGACCGTGCAGCTGAAATCCGGCGGCTATATCGTTATCGGTATCACCGAGGCGCTGGTCGCGGTCGACGTCAACTCGGGCAAGTCGACCAAGGAAGGCTCGATCGAAGATACCGCCACCAAGACCAACCTGGAGGCTGCCGACGAAGTAGCCCGCCAGATGCGGTTGCGCGATCTGGCCGGTCTGATTGTCATCGACTTCATCGACATGGACGAGCGCAAGAACAACGCTGCCGTGGAAAAACGTCTGAAAGACGCACTCAAGAACGATCGTGCGCGGATTCAGCTTGGCCGGATTTCGAGCTTCGGCCTGCTGGAAATGTCGCGTCAACGCCTGCGTCCCGGCATGTTGGAGGCCACGACACAGGCCTGCCCGCACTGCCATGGCACAGGCATGATCCGTTCCGACGATTCGGTCGCTTTGCAGATCCTGCGCGCTCTGGAGGAAGAGGGGACCAAACGTCGCTCGCGCGAGGTGAAGCTTACGGTTCCGGTCGACGTCTGCAACTATCTGATGAATGAAAAGCGCGAGCATCTTGCCTCGATCGAGGCGCGCTACGACATGGCCGTGCGCGTGATCGCCGATCCACAGATGGTCGCACCGGATTATTCCATCGAGAAGTTCAAGACCGCGACGCGGGTGATCCCCAAGGCCCGCAATGTGGTTCAGGTGGACACCTCCTGGACGTCTGATGACGATGACGCAATCGAGGCGGAGGAGGTCGATGCCGAGGAAGCGCCGGAGGCCGGATCGAACGACATCGGCAATTCGGAAAACGCCGATACGGAAAACGGCAACGGCGGAGAACGCGGCGATAATGACGGTGCGCCCAAGAAGAAGCGCCGCCGCCGGTCGCGCCGCAAGAAGTCCGGCAATGGCGAGCAGACGGACCAGAATGCCGGCCAGAACGGTGAGAACCGGACGGACGCTGCCGATGAAGGTTCGGATGGCTCTGCGGATGCCGCTTCCGACGCTGTGACGGCGGGTGCCGCACCCGAGGCGACCGGAACGGATGCGTCCGACGCGCCTGCGGCAGAGGATGCGCCGAAGCCCAGGTCACGGTCGCGCAGCCGCTCCCGGTCAAAGAAGGTCGAACCATCCGATACCGAAGCAGGTGCCGAGGATGCGCCGGTTGCCGCGTCTCCGGCGGAACCCGAGGCAGAGGCCGCCCCGGCGACCAAACCGAAACCCCGGTCGCGGGCCCGCACCAAAGTTCCGGCAGCCGGGACTTCAGACGAGGTCGCCAACGCCGCCGAACAGGCCGAGCAAGCCCAGCAGGCCGCGCCCGAAGCAACCTCCGCCCCGACGGCGCAGGAAGCGGACGCGGTCGTCACCGCCGACGCTGGCGACGAGCCCAAGCCCAAACGCAAGGGATGGTGGTCTTTCGGAGGCTGACACCAACCGGCAAGATCTGAATGGGGCGTCCCGCTTCGGGGCGCCCTGTTAGGTTCGGATCGTCTGTTTGCCTGCGGAACGTCGCAGATCACGCGGCGCGTCATTGACGCCCGGTGCGGGGCCGGTCCATCTGTCTGCAGACGCAGGGCGGAGGAATGAATGACAGGTGCATCAGGGGTGTCAGCCCGGTCGAACGTCGATCCATTCATCGTCATGGACGTGATGGAACAGGCCCGGCGTCTGGAAGACGCGGGCCGCAGCGTCATCCACATGGAGGTCGGCCAGCCCGGCACACCTGCCCCGCAAATCGCACGCGACGGATTGGCGGCGGCCATGGCGGACGGTGCACTGGGATACACGGTTGCACTGGGCCTGCCCGATTTGCGTGCGAAAATCGCTGACCTGTATCGTCGCTGGTACGGGGTGGACCTTGACCCGAACCGCGTGGTCGTGACCGCTGGGTCGTCGGCAGCGTTCCTTCTGGCATTCACGGCATTGTTCGATGCAGGAGATCGGGTCGGTCTGGGATTGCCGGGCTACCCGTCCTATCGTCAAATCCTGAAGGCACTGTCGTTGCAGCCAGTCGGGATTCCGACGCAGGCGGCCAACCGGTTTCAGCCGGTCGCCTCCGAATTGCCCGATCTGGCAGGATTGATCGTCGCGTCGCCCTCAAACCCCACCGGCACCATGCTGGACCGGAAGGCGATGTCATTGCTGATCGACAACTGTCACGCGCGGGGCACGGCTTTCATCTCGGACGAAATCTATCACGGATTGCATCATGATGCGCCCGCCGTCACCGCGCTGGAGGCGTCGGACGACGTCTATGTCATCAATTCGTTCAGCAAGTATTTCAGCATGACCGGCTGGCGGATCGGCTGGATGGTCGTGCCCGAAAGCCACGTCCGAACCATTGAACGGCTGGCGCAGAACATGTTCATCTGCGCCCCCCACGCCAGCCAGATCGCCGCCCTGCATGCCATGGATGCTGAGGACGAGTTGGAGGCGAACCGGGCCGTCTATGCCCGCAATCGCGCGCTTATGCTGGACGGCCTGCCAGCCGCGGGATTTGACCGGATAGCGCCACCGGACGGGGCGTTCTATATTTATGCCGACGTGAGCCACCTGACAGATGACAGTGTGAAGTTCGCATCGGAAGTGCTGGAAAAAGCAGGTGTAGCTATCACACCTGGCCTTGACTTCGATCCGGACCGGGGGGCGGGAACCCTACGGTTCAGCTATGCCCGCGCAACAGCGGATATCGAAGAAGGTCTGGCGCGACTGGAAACATTCATGGCGGCGCGATGATCCGACTGGCGTTCCTCCTGATCTGGATGGCCGGGGTCGCCGTCGCGCAGGACTTCAATGCCCGCGCGACCGTTATCGATGCCCAGGCCAAACGCGATGCCCTGACTCTGACGCTCAGCCAGCCGATACCATGGCGGGTATTCGTGGAAGATGACCCGTGGCGGTTGGTGATCGACACGTCCGAAGTCGACTGGACCACCCTGAATGCGGATCTGCTGACCAACCTTGGTCAGGCGCGCAGCGGCCGTATCCGGGCCGGCTGGTCGCGTCTGGTCATCCTTCTGCCCGGTCCCCGTCGCATCGACCGTGCCTGGATGGAGACCGGGCAGGACGCGACGATCCGTATCGCATTGGCCGACGGTGCGAACCCGACCGGCCCGCTCAGCCCGCAGGAATGGGACGCGGCACCCGATGCCGTGCCCACTGCCGCGCGGCCCCGCCAGACCGGCGATCGGCCCTTGGTAATCGCCCTCGATCCCGGTCACGGGGGTGTAGATCCCGGGGCCGAGCGGGACGGGCTGACCGAGGCTGATCTGATGTTGCGCTTCGCCCGAGAATTGGCCGAGGTGTTGCGGCGCCGGGGGCACAGGGTCGTTCTGACGCGCGAGAACGATGAATTCGTCGGCCTGCGCGGGCGGTCCACGATCGCGCGGGCGGCGAGGGCCGATCTGATGATTTCGCTGCACGCCGATGCGGTCGAGGGTGGCGGGGCCGAGGGCGCGACGGTCTATACATTGTCACCGGGCAATACCAACGCCCTGGCCGCCGAAATCGCGCAACGTCACGGTCGCGACGACCTTCTGCTGGGCGCAGGCGATATCGAACAGGGGGACGAAATCGCGCGCATCCTTGTTGAACTGGCCCGTGCGGAAACCGCGCCGCGCGGCCTGATGCTGGCCGATGCACTGGTGACGGGCTTGTCGGGGGCGGGTGTCCAGCTCCACAAGCGCCCGCGTCTGGGCGGGCGGTTCACCGTGCTGAAAGCGCCGGATATCCCGTCTGTCCTGCTGGAGCTTGGGTTCATGTCCGACCCGGAGGACATGGACAACCTGAGATCTGTCGACTGGCGTTCCCGAATGGCTGCGGCGGTCAGTGACGGTATCGAAGCATGGGCAATCGAGGATGCCGCAGAGGCGCTGCGCCTGCGGCAGTAGTCACAGCAGGCGGGGCTGACCCCCGCCGGGCATCGCGCCTTCGTGCGACAGCAGAAAAGCCTTGCGCCCGATCCCGCCGCCAAATCCGGTCAGTTTGCCCGATGCGCCGATCACCCGATGGCAGGGCAGGATGATCGGTAGCGGATTCGCCCCGTTCGCCGCTCCAACGGCCCGGCTGGCACCGGGACAGCCAAGGGCGCGGGCCATGTCGCCATAACTACAGGTTTCGCCGAACGGGATCGTGGCAAGCCAATGCCAGACCCGCATCTGAAACGCCGTGCCGCGTGGCCGTATCGGCAGGTCGAAAACGCGCAGTTGGCCAGCGAAGTAAGCGTCAAGCTGCTTGCGGACTGCGTCGAAGGCCCGGTCATTGCGCGCCCACCCGTCCTTCGGCCCAAAGGCCTTGTGCCCATCCTGGAAGCTGAGGAAATGCAGTGCGTCGGCATCGCCCGCCAGCAAAAGGGGGCCGACAGGACTGTCGTGATTGGCAAAGCACAGGGGCGGCTCGATCATGCGTCCGAAGGTGCCATGCAGGCCGGGTCTGCGAAAGCCCCCGGATGTAACGCAAACTTTACCATCGCGCTGCCATTGACCTTGGGCGATGCGTCGCCCGTGCCCACGTTGTCGCTTTGACGGCAAACGCACGTCTGCGTATATCGAACCTGATGCCGCAAGGTCGGTGTCATGCGCGGATAGTCCAGGGGCGACCATGAAGATCATAGGCACGATGCGGACGATGGGCAGGGGGGGGGCCAATGCCACGAAGGGCATCGGCATGTTCCTGCTGTCGGCTATCGGCGGCATCTTTTCGGCGGTGACTCTTGGTATCATCGCGATCGCCATTTCGATCGGCGGCGTACTTTGGATGTACGGGCGCGATCTGCCCAACTATGAACAGCTTGCCCAATACACCCCCCCCACGATCAGCCGCATCTATTCCGGCGAAGGCCGTTTGATGGACGAATTCGCCCGTGAACGCCGTCTGTTCGTTCCGGCCGAAGATATCCCGACACTGGTCAAAGAGGCATTCATTTCGGCCGAGGACAAGAATTTCTACCTGCATGCGGGCTATGATCCGATAGGTATGATTTCGGCCGCGGTGGACGCCGCACGGGGCGAGCGTCTGCGCGGCGCCTCGACCATCACGCAGCAGGTGATGAAGAACTTCCTTCTGTCATCCGACCGGTCGGCGGAGCGGAAGGTGAAGGAAATCATTCTTGCCTCCCGCATCGAGGAAACGCTGAGCAAGGAAGATATTCTGGAGCTTTATCTGAACGAGATTTTTCTCGGGCAGAATTCCTATGGCGTGGCTGCCGCCGCGCAGACCTATTTCAACAAGACGCTGGCCGACCTGACGCTGGAAGAGGCCGCCTACCTTGCGATTCTGCCCAAGGCTCCATCAGATTATCATCCCGTCCGGGAGGCCGAACGGGCAATCGAGCGCCGCAACTACGTCCTGGGCGAAATGTTCGATAACGGTTACATCACACGCGCGGAAATGCAGGAAGCGCAGATGAAGCCACTCCTGACAGTCCAGTCGGGACATTATCCGCCGTTCCGTGCCAGCCTGCCGGCGCGCGATTATTTCACTGATGAGATTCGTCGACAACTGACCCGTGATTTCGGAGCGGAGGCCTTCTTTACGCAGGGCTTCAACATCCGGGCCACAATCGACGCCAAGATGCAGAGCGTTGCCGCTACCGCTCTGCGCAGGGCGTTGGAAAAGTTCGACCGTAACGGCGGCATCTGGCGCGGCACTGGCGAGACCATTCCGGTCGAGATTCTGGATGATGAGGTCGCATGGCGCACGGCGCTCGAGGCGGCAGACGTCGCCCGTGACATAGACCTCGGCAATCCCTGGCTGCCCGCGGTCGTCCTGAACGTCGGTGATCAGTCCATGACGCTGGGTGCCGAAGGGGTCGAAGGCACGATCGAGGTTCCGCGCGCGGATATCGAATGGATACGTGGCAGCTTCACCGACAATTTCGAGCCCGGACAGGTCGTCCATGTGCGTAAGCTGACCGATGACGCGACCGGTGATCTTATCCGCTGGTCCCTGCGGCAGGTGCCCGAGGTTCAGGGCGGGTTCATGGCGATGGACGTCAACACCGGTCGCGTTCTGGCGATGCAGGGGGGCTTCAGCTATCAGTATTCCCTGTTCAACCGCGCCACGCAGGCGACACGGCAACCGGGGTCCAGCTTCAAGCCATTCGTCTATGCTTCGGCGCTCGACAGTGGTTATCAACCAAATACCATCATCGTCGATGCGCCGATCGAGGTCGATCAGGGCAACGGAGAAATCTGGCGTCCCAAGAATGCTTCGAACCGGTATTATGGCCCTAGTCCGTTGCGCACCGGGATCGAGCGGTCGCGTAACCTGATGACCGTGCGTCTGGCGCAGGATGTCGGGATGAACGTCGTCGCCAGCTATGCCGAACGGTTCGGCGTGTATGATGACATGGAAGAATTGCTGGCCAACGCCCTGGGGTCGCAGGAAACCACACTTTACAAGATGGTTTCGGCCTACGCCATGTTCGCAAACGGTGGCGAACGGGTGGAGCCGACGCTGGTCGACCGAATCCAGGACCGCTATGGCCGCACCGTGTTCAAGCATGATCAGCGTTCGTGCAGCGATTGCGAACAGTTTGCGACCTTGTCCGAAGGGTTCGGCCCCCGCATCGTTTCGAACCGCGAACGGGTGATGGACCCGATCACAGCCTATCAGCTGACCTCTATGATGACGGGCGTGGTCGAGCGGGGCACCGCGTCGCGCACCGTCAACCTGCCGGTCCCGATCGCTGGCAAGACAGGCACGACCAACGATTCCAAGGACGTCTGGTTCATCGGTTTTTCGTCGACCATCGTGGCAGGCTGCTACATCGGTTATGACCGACCGCGACGCCTTGGTCAGGGGGCTTCGGGCGGCGGCACGTGCGGCCCGGTGTTCCAGGAGTTCATGGAAGAAGCGATCAAGGAATACGGGGGCGGTCCGTTCGAGGTACCCGATGGTGGCTATTTCGTGAATATCGACCGTTTCACCGGTGCGCGTCTGCCCGACGACGCATCCGGCGATGACGTTGTCGCCGAATATTTCCGCATCGGCGATGACCCGTTCGTCGGTCTGGGCAGTACCGTCATCGACGGTGGCTTTGCCCTTGCAGGTGACTTGCCGTTGTTCGGTCGGGGCGAGGGGGATGACAGCGACGGCACAGTTGCCCCGCCGTCCTCGGAAGTGCAGACCTCGACCGGCCGAAAGGTCGTCGTACCAGGTCGCGCCAGCTTCGGATCGCTGAGTTCGGGCGGTCTTTACTAGCCACCGTCATTTGCGGAGTGCCGCTGCGGGAGGACCTTCGGGTCCGACGACCCGATTCCGTTCTGGCCGGTCCCTTGCCGCGCGGACACGCAGCGGCTACCTCACCTGACGAATGATATCCGGAGACGATGATGCGCGCAGAAGTCCAGAACAACGTCGACGCCATCGGCAAGTCTGTCGCCCTTCTCAAGCGGCGGCTGGACTGGGAAACGGCGCCGCACCGGATGGAGGAGTTCAATGCGATGATCGAGGACCCGACCCTTTGGGACGATCCCGAGCGTGCGCAGAAGCTGATGCGCGACCGGCAGGCCCTGATGGATAGTATCGAGGGCATTGAGGCGCTGGAACGTGAAACTTCCGATAATGTCGAAATGATCGGCATGGGCGAACTGGAAGACGACGCCGAGATCGTTGCCGAGGCCGAAGCCGCCATCGCCAGACTGGTCGAGACCGCCGCGGAGAAAGAACTCGAGGCGCTTCTGGACGGCGAGGCGGACGGCAACGACACCTTTCTGGAAATCAACTCGGGCGCAGGTGGCACGGAGTCCTGCGACTGGGCCAATATGCTGGCGCGGATGTATACGCGTTGGGCCGAAAAGCGCGGCTATACCGTCGAGTTGCAGTCGCGGTCGCCGGGGGAGGAAGTCGGGATCAAGTCGGCGTCCTACAAGATCAGCGGCAAGAATGCCTATGGCTGGCTGAAGTCTGAATCCGGCGTGCACCGGCTGGTCCGCATCAGCCCCTACGATTCCGCGGCGCGGCGTCACACGTCGTTCAGTTCGGTCTGGGTCTATCCCGTTGTCGATGACAACATCGAGATCGAGGTCGCGCCCAACGACATCCGTATCGACACCTACCGGTCGTCCGGTGCGGGCGGGCAGCACGTGAATACCACCGACTCTGCCGTTCGGATCACCCACTTGCCGACGAACATCGTCGTGACCAGTTCCGAGAAATCCCAGCACCAGAACCGCGATATCGCCATGAAGGCGCTGAAATCCCGGCTCTATCAGATGGAGCTGGATCGCCGAAACGCCGAGATCAACGCCGCCCACGAAGCCAAGGGTGACGCCGGTTGGGGCAATCAGATCCGGTCTTACGTCCTGCAACCCTACCAGATGGTCAAGGATTTGCGCACCGGGTACGAGACGTCGGATACGCAGGGTGTTCTGGACGGGTCGATCGACGGGATCATGGCCAGCGTTCTGGCCTCGGATGCATCAGGCAAGAGCCGGGCCGACAGCACCGGGGATTAATCCGCGCTGGCGATCTGCGCCAGGTGCATCGCCGCCAGCAATGCCCCGTCCTCATGCGCAATCCGTTCGCCCAGATCGGTGGCATGGGCGTAATCGAACCGCTCCAACAATTCGCGCAGTTTGGGCATCGCGCGCGATGCGTTGAATTGGCGGCGGGGCAGAACGACAGCCATGCCCATGCGGGCCAGTCTGGCGGCATTATCGAGCTGATCGCCGCCAATCGGTACGACCAGTTGCGGGCGACCGGATCGCAGCGCTTCGGCAGCAGTCCCCATGCCACCGTGATGCAGAATCGCTGCAGCCTGTGGAAACAGCGGCGCGTGCGGCGTGTGCGGCAATGACAGAATATCGAGGCCGTCCGGAACCTCCGCCTGTCCGTGCAACAGCACCGACCGCAGGCCGAGCGCCCGCGACAGCCGCACCGCTTCGTCCCAGAAGGCCGGGCCACCGATACCCTGAGCAATGCTGCCCAGCGTGACAACCAGCGGCGGAGGCCCGGCTTCAAGCCACGCCTGCACCGAAGCCGACAGATCTCCCAATGGTGCGCGGGGGAAGCCGACGGCGATCAGGCCGGGCGGGGCATCGTCGGGGACCGGCGCGAAGCTTTCGGACCAGAGGCCAAGGCGGATCGGAACGGCTTCCATACCCGGATCGACCATCGGCGTGCCGTGGTGCGGCGGCAGGTCCAGCCGGGCGCGGACCCGATTCAGGGAGGGCGACAGACCGGCGCGCAGAACCGATCTGGCCGTGCCCATGACAGCCCGGTTCCAGCCCCGCGTGACCGGGTTTCGCGGGGTGCGGACGGCCAGATCCATCCCCGGTCCGCGCGGCGGGTCCAACGCCGAGAACGCCAGCGTCGGTTGCAGGGTCAGGGGCACGAAGGGCAGGCCCGCCCGTTCCGCCGCGATCGCCGCCGTGAAGGTCATGACGGTGCCGGCGACACAGGCCGCACCGATACAGGCTTCCTCGATCTGCGGCAGCGTATCGGGAATAGCGGGGAAGACCACGCGGCGCAGGAAAGGCATCGGGTTGCGGAAGAAGTCGTCGGCGAGTCTGTCGAAACTCACACCCAGGTCGGCGGCAACCTGTGCCCTGGTCGGACCGACCGGCGTAGCCAGAAGCCCCCAGGACCGGGCAATGACGCAATCGTCGGGGGACAGAAGCAGCCGGACCTCCACTCCGATCCGGTCCAGTGACCGCGCGATCGACAGAACGGGATAGAGATCGCCCAGCGATCCCGCTGTCGTCAGAACCACGGCCCCCCGGCGGGACGGCGGGATGCGTCCTTCGAGGCCTGAAAGATGCGAAACCCCGCTCCATTTCCGGAACGGGGTTCGCACGACATTGGCCATGTAGTGTGCTTAACTTTTGGGTGTCGTATTGGTCGTGTTGGTCGGCGATGTTGTCACGACAGGTTTGGCATTCTGGCGCGATCCACTCGACAGCGGGTCGTCCTGACGCTGCACCGCGCCCTCGAAATGCGCACCGGATTCGATGGCAATCGTCTTGTGGATGATGTCGCCCTCGACACGAGCGGTCGACGTCAGCCGGACTTTCAGGCCCCGGACGCGACCGATGACACGCCCGTTGACGACGATATCGTCGGCGATGACTTCGCCCCGGACCACGGCACCTTCGCCGACGGTCAGCAGGTGGGCCTGGATATTGCCTTCGACCTCGCCTTCGATCTGGATGTCGCCGGACGTCTTGATGTCGCCCTTGATAACAAGGTCCGAAGACAGCGACGACGGTGCCACCTTGGGCTTCATCGCGGCCTGACCGGCACCGAGTTCAAGACCCGCAGGCTTCGACGGTGGCGTCGAGGAAGGAGGCGGTGTCGCGCCGGGTGTGGTAGGCTTGTCCGAGGCGTCACCGCCGGGCTGGTTCAACTTAGATTTAGAAAACATCCTGACCTGCTTTTATAAAGGTATTAGGGTTCAGCGCCTCACCATTCCGCCTGATCTCATAGTGGGAATGCACACCGGTAACCCGTCCGGTGTCCCCCATACCACCGATGGTCTCCCCACGCGAGACCCTTTGGCCGACGGTAACGGCAATGGAGTCATTATGTGCATAGCGCGTCTCGAAGCCCAAGGGGTGCCGAATTTTGATCAGCTTGCCATATGCTGACGACCACCCGGCAAAGGTGACGACGCCATCCGCCGCTGCAAGAATCGGCGTTCCGCGACTGGCTGCCAGGTCCACGCCCGAATGCATCCGGCCCCATCGCGGCCCGAAAGCCGATGTCAGGCGATAGGCAGACTTGACAGGTTTGCCCAGCGGCAGGCTTTCGGCTGCAATACGGTACATGTCGACGTCTTCCAGCTTGTCCATCAGACGGTTTGCACGGGCTGTGTCCACATCGACCAGATCGGCGCCGCCACGCGTGGAAACGACGACGGGTTCCAGGGGGCCACCCTGACCGCTGTACCCACTGCGAACCGATTGCAGGAGCGAATCGGACGAGATGCCGGCCTGGTTGAACACCCGCTCCAGCGGGACCATCGACGTCTCGAGAGCGTCTTCCAGACGGCTAAAGATGCGATTGTTCCGCTCGGCAACGACTTCGGCCATCGCTTCCATGCGGGTGATTTCGGCGTCAGCGCCCATCGCCACAACCATGGCTTCGTCACGGGCGAGTGCGGTTGCATCCAGCGCATCGGCCAGAATTTCGGCGGTCTCTGCGCTATCCGCGGCCAACCGCTCGGCCAGAGCCGTCGCCTCGGGCGCGTTATCGAGGCGGGCCAGCAGGCTCTCGGCCTCGTCGCGGGCCTCGTTACGCTCGCTCACAGTGCGGCGCAGCGTTCGCTGAATGACTTCGATGCCTGTCTCGAGTTCGCGGACGCGCTGTTCGGAGGTCAGGACGGTGCCCTGCATTTTCGAAACTTCGTCAAGTGCGGAGTAGAATCGTTCCAGCGCCTGTTCGGCTTCCTGCGCGCGGGTGTCACGTTCGGTGGACAGGGCGGCCAGACGCGTCTCATAGGCGATCTGGGCACGCGCCGTCTGGTCGCGGCTGGACCCGGACGTGATGGCTCCGATCAGGAAGAACGAAGTGACCACGACCGTCCAGCCCACCACCAATGCCCCGCCGATCAGGGTGCTGGCCTGGGTCAGAGGACGGAGTCGGATGAAGCGTGTGCCTTCTTCGGATTTCAGGAACAGTCTCTGCTCGGGCAGGTGACGTTCCAGTTTCGCGTTGATCTTGTCCGACAGCCGTTGCTTCACGCGCCGTTCCCCCGTCTGATACTGACAAGCCGTGTCCGGCCCGAATTTAGTTCCCCCGACGGCCCTGAATTTTTCATAGGGTTCGTCATTTCGGCGGGTTCTAGACATTGTGATGCAATCGGGCAACCGTTCAGGCCCGTCGGCGGCAGAAACCCGCGCGTACCGGGTCCGACCTCCGGTCAGATGTCTTCGGTCAATGGCCAGTAGAAATCTGGCGGAAGGCCGGCATCGGCACGTTTTTCGACGTTGAAAGGGGGTTTCAGATTGCCGTGGAAATGGCGGCGCACCAGATCATGGAAGGCGGGCTTCGGGTCCAGGTCCTGCCGTCCGCACAGGAAGTTGAACCATTTCGACCCGAAAGCGACATGCGCAACCTCTTCGCTGTAGATGGTTTCCAACGCGGTAACCGCGTCGGTTGCCCCGGCGCGAAGAAAGACCTCGATCATGCCCGGCGTGACGTCCAGCCCGCGCGCCTCCAGTACCATCGGCACGACGGCCAGACGGGCCATCAGGTCGCCCGCAGTTTCTTCCGCCGCGCGCCACATTCCGGCATGGGCAGGCAGGGCACCATAGTGGCTGCCGACCGCGTTCAGGCAATCCGCCATCAGATTGAAGTGTTTCGCCTCGTCGTCCGCCGCCGACACCCAGTCGTCGAAGAAACCCATCGGCAGGGGCGTCGTGGAAAAGCGCGCGATGATGTCCCAGTGCAGGTCGACGGCGTTCAATTCGATATGCGCGACAGCATGCAGGAGGGCGATCCGGCCCTCGGGCGTGCCGGGTTTGCGGCGCGGCACGTCGCGCGGCTGGGCCAGTTCGGGCCGGTCGGGGCGTGCCGGCTTGTCGGGCGGCGTCGCGGTGCCGACCGGAATGACCGCTCCCCCCTCGGCTCGGGATGCGCGCCAACGGGCCGCGTGAGCACGAGAGAGGGCGGTCTTGGCGCGGCCCTCGGCGGTCGTCAGCACCTCGACCGCCATCCGCGCGAGACTGAGCGTCATCCCCTTACCGCGTCCAGCACGTCGTCCACATGGCCCGGCACCTTAACCTTGCGCCAGACCTGCCGCACCTTGCCCAATCCGTCGATCAGGAACGTCGCACGCTCGATCCCCATATAGGTCTTGCCGTACATGTTCTTCTCGACCCAGACGCCGTAATCCTCGCAGGTCGTGCCGTCCGCATCGGAGGCGAGGATCACCTTCAGATCGTGCTTGGCCAGAAACTTGTCGTGCTTGGCGGCGGTGTCCTTCGACACGCCGATCACCACAGCGCCCGCCGCATCAAACGCGGCGATGGCTTCGGAAAAGGCGATGCCTTCCTTGGTGCAGCCGGGCGTGTCGTCCTTGGGGTAGAAATACAACACCACCTGTTTGCCACCCGACTTGCCTGTGAAATCCGACAGGCTGACATGGCCGCCGCCATCTCGGGGCAGGGTGAATCCGGGGGCGTCCGCACCCGCTTCGATCTGACTGGACATGACATTCTCCGCTGGTTGGGTGACTGTTATCTATGGGGGACTTGGAACCCGGCAGGGGTCAGGTCAAGATGCAGTCCGCGCTTCCCAACACTCCGGATGCCCAATTCAGATGCCACAAGCCCCGGACAGACCGGTCAGACGACCCGGCCAACGCGCCCTGCGCGGGGTCGGGGTTCTGCTGCTGATCGTGGGGGTGATCGCGGCCGGAACAGCCTTTCGTCTGACCCGTGGACCGATTGCCCTGCCGGAATGGACGGTTGACCGGATCGAAGAGCGGATCGGACGCAATCTGGGCCCGCGCGCCGTATCCATGGGACAGGTCGCGATTTCGTATGATCTGCGGGACCAGGCGCTGCGGCTGGTGTTGCGCGACGCGCAACTGACGGACGCGGGCGTGCAGGTTCTGCTGTTGCCCGACGCGCGCGTGACACTGGATGGCGCGGCCCTGTTGCGCGGAAAGCTGCGCCCGCGCACCGTCGCGGTCGAAGGACTGACGCTGGATATGTCGCGCGATGCCGAGGGGCGCTTTTCGCTGGCATTCGGGTCGGGCGGCGGCGCGCTGCCGGGCACCTGGGCCGAGGCGCTTGCATCGCTGGACACAGCATTGGCGACTCCGGCCATTGCCGCGCTGGACAACGTCACGATCGAGGGCGTCACCGTCCGGTTCGACGACGTGATCACCGGCCTGTCGCAGCAGACGGAAAACGGCACCTTCACCTGGGCTCGACAGGGCGCGGGCGTGCGATTGACCCTGACGTCGGATTTGCGGCTGGGTGCGCGCAGGGCGCAGGCCGCACTCAGCCTGTTGCGGCGCACGGACGACGACGGAGCCGGACAGGGTGCCGAGGCGACCTTTGCGCTGACCTCTTTGTCACTGGCGGGATTGGCGGACATGCTGCCCAATATTCCGGCCCTGACGCTGGTCACGGGCGAGGTGTCGGCGACCGCGGCCATGACCCTGTCCGAGGATGGCACGCCCGGCCCGCTGCGGGGACGCGTGGTGGGACGCGACGCCCGCATGACGGATCACGCGTCGATGGCGCTGGACAGGGCGGTGCTGGCCTTCGACTGGTTGCCGGGATCGGGCCGGATCGGCCTGTCGGAAATCTCGGCCTCGTCGGACGAGATTGCGGTTCTCGCAGGCGGTCAGGTCCTTCTGGACGACGGATTGACCGGACCGGTCCAGGTGCAGTTGCAACTGGGGGAGACGATCTTCGACCCGGAAGGCCTGCTGGACCGGCGTGTCGAATTCCGGCAGGGCGTGATCGAGGCCCGGCTGATACAGCGTCCGCTGGGCCTGCGGATCGGGCAGGCAATGGTAACGGGTCCAAGCGGAACGGCGCGTCTGTCGGGTCGTCTGGACTACGGCGCTGAAGGTGCGGTCGGTGCGCTGCGCCTGTCGGTGCCGCGCATGAACGTGGCGGACCTGACCGCGCTCTGGCCGCCGTCCCTGCAGACGCAGGCCCGCGACTGGTTCACCACGAACCTTCTGGACGGCCAGGCAACGGATGCGACGGCACTGGTCCGCATCGCGCCCGGTCAGCCCCCCGAGGTCGCGGCCAGCTTCGATTTCTCCGATGGCAACTTCCGCTACATGCGTGCGATGCCGCTCGCTACCGGTGCGGCGGGGGCCGCACAGCTGAGTGGCAATCGTCTGACCCTGCGCGTTGACCGGGGTCGCGTGCCCGCCATCGGGCCAGACCCGTCCGACCCGACGGGGCCGGGGGGCGAAGTCGATATCGCTGGCAGTACCTTTACCATCCTCGATACCACACAACGACCTTCGACCGGCAAGCTCGCGCTTCTGGCTCGCGGTGAGATCGGCGACATGCTGACCCTGCTGGACAACCCGCCATTCCGCCTGCTGCAACGGCTGAACAAGACGCGCGACATGGCATCTGGCCGGGCCGAGGCGCGGGTGTCGGCGACCCTGCCTCTGCGCAAGGGCAATGCCCCGGCCGATTTCGTCTATGACGTCACCGCGCGCCTGACGGACGTGGAAAGTCGCAGCATCGTTCCGGGGCGTGTGATTGCCGCGGACGATCTGACGCTAACTGTCGTGCCGGGGCATGTGCAGATCGCGGGCGACATGGCGCTTGAAGGTGTGCCGTTTTCCGGCCGCTGGCAACAATCCCTGCCGCCCCCTTCGACCATACCCCTTGATCCGAATGTGCCCCGGCCTCCGGCGCAGCCCCTGCCGGAGCCGGGGCGCGTGACCGGCACGGCCCGCATTTCGCCCGATGGGCTGGCACGGCTGGGGATAGCGCTGGACGCGCTGTCGCTGCGCGGATCGGCGCAGGCCGATATCTCCGTCAGCTTGCCGCAGGGCGCTGCCCCGCGCCTGTCGGTCACCAGCGATCTGCGCGGCATGTCCGTCGCTTTGCCCGTCATCAGCTGGTCCAAGCCCGCCGAACAATCGGCCTCCTTCGCCGTCGAAGCGACATTGGGCGCCGTGCCCGAGGTCACGCGGATCAAGCTGGACGCACCTGGCTTGACCGCGCAGGGGCATGTGACCCTGCGCCCGAACGGCGGCGGGTTGGAGCGGGCCACCTTCGACAGCGTCGACACCGGATGGTTCCGTGGCCCCCTCGTCCTGACGGGGCGGGGTCCGGGCGTATCGCCGGCCATCTCGATCCGCAGCGGTCAGGCCGACCTGCGCCGCGCCTTGCTGGCGGGCGACGCGGGCAGCGGGGGTGGGGGCGACAGCGCGCCGCTGGAAATCGTGCTTGACCGCCTGACGATCACCGAAGGCATCGCGCTGACCGACCTGCGCGCGACACTGCGTGGCGGAGCGGGCAGTTTCACCGGGCGCATCAACGGCGGCGCTGCGGTTGAGGGCGTGCTGGCCCCACAGGGTGGCGGATCGGCGGTGCAGGTGCGGGGCACGGATGGCGGCGCGGTCCTGCAATCTGCCGGGCTGTTCAGGGACGCGCGCGGCGGGTCGATCACCATGACGCTGCGCCCGACCGGGCAGACCGGCGTTTACTCAGGCGAGCTGCGCATGGGCAATGTCCGCGTCCGCAACGCGCCTGCGCTGGCCTCGCTTTTGCAGGCGCTGTCGGTGGTCGGCATTCTGGAGCAATTGGGCGGCGAGGGGCTTTTCTTCCAGACGGTCGAATCGGACTTCACGTTACGCCCCGAAGACATCGTCGTGCAGCGGGCCAGCGCAGTCGGCCCGTCGATGTCGATCACGGCGGACGGCACCTATGATATCGGCACTAAACGGATGGACCTGCAGGGCGTCATTTCACCCATCTATCTGGTAAACGGGCTGTTCGGTGCGCTGTTTGCGCGACGGGACGAAGGCTTGTTCGGCTTCACCTATCGCCTGACAGGGCTTGCCGCCGATCCGCAGGTTTCGGTCAATCCTCTGTCGATCCTGACGCCGGGGGTGTTCCGCGATATCTTCCGCAAGCCGCCACCTTCCTGAGCGGTTTCCCGGCTGCTAGGAGGCGGCCATGAAACTCAGCGATTTCGATTTCGACCTGCCCGACGACCTGATCGCGACCCGGCCCGCCACGCCGCGATCGTCATCGCGGTTGATGGTGATGGAGGGCGACCGGATCAGCGACGCTGTCTTCACCGATCTGACCCGTTGGCTGCGGCCCGGAGATCGTCTTGTTTTGAACGATACCAAGGTGATACCAGCCCGTCTGAACGGCACGCGGGTGCGGCAGACGGCGGATGGATCGGGTCGCGCGAAGGTCGAGCTGACACTGACTGCGCCGCAGCCGGACGGGTCGTGGAAGGCCCTGGCCAAGCCGCTGCGCAAGCTGCGCGCCGGCGATCTGATCGAATTGGCGGCGGGCCATACGGCGCAGGTCATTGCACGGGGCGAGACCGATCTGACGCTGCGGTTCGACTGCGACTCCAGCGCGTTGCACGCCGTTCTTGAGGCCGCGGGCGAGATGCCTTTGCCGCCGTATATCGCCGCCAAACGTGCGCCCGATGCGCGCGACAAGGACGATTATCAGACCGTCTGGGCCCGCCATTCCGGAGCGGTTGCGGCGCCTACGGCGAGTTTGCATTTCGATACGCCATTGCTGGAAGCCCTGCGAAATCAGGGTGTTGAATTCACCGAAGTCACATTGCATGTCGGTGCGGGCACCTTTCTTCCGGTCAAGGTCGAAGACGTGACGACGCATCGAATGCATGCCGAATGGGGCGAGGTCACGCCCGATGCCGCCGCCGCCATCGCCGCGACCAAGGCGGCGGGCGGGCGGATCATTCCCGTGGGGACAACCGCCCTGCGTCTGATCGAAAGTGCGGCTGCGAACGGAGAAATTAATCCGTTTCAAGGGGATACGGACATTTTCATATACCCCGGATATGATTTCCGGGTGGCGGATGGGTTGATCACGAACTTTCACCTGCCACAATCGACGCTGCTGATGCTGGTGTCGGCGCTGATGGGACGGGATCGGATGCTGGCGGCCTATGCCCATGCGATTTCGCGGTCCTACCGGTTTTTCAGCTATGGCGACGCATCGTTGCTTTTGCCCACACCGCGGCATTGACAAACAAGCGCTTGCGCGGCGGATTTCGTAGGTGATGCGGGTATTCGCAACGGGTGATCTGCGTCGGACGTCCGCACGTTAATCTTCGATACTCACCTGGACGGTAGACCCGGATCGAGGCGATGACGTGCTCGCAAAAATGGCCACCCGTCCCGGCGTCGCATTTCGGCTGGACGCATCCCGCCATCGGGCGTAGGCGCGCCAAGACACAACCGTTGATCGAGGCCGCCCGATGCTGACCGTCATCCGTAACTCCTGGGCACTTTTGTTCGGCATCATGCTGCTGATGCTGGGCAACGGTATGCAGGGCACGCTGCTGGGTGTGCGGGGCGCGATCGAGGGGTTCTCGACCGGCGCAATGTCGATCATCATGGCCAGCTATTTCGCGGGCTTCCTGCTGGGCTCGCAGATGGTGCCGGACATGATCCGCAGGGTGGGACATGTGCGGGTGTTCGCGTTTCTGGGCTCGCTCGCCTCGGCGGGTCTGATCCTCTATCCGCTGCTGACGAACCCGATCGCCTGGACCGGACTGCGGCTGTTGCTCGGCTTCTGCTTTTGCGGCGTCTACATCGTGTCGGAATCCTGGCTCAACAATTCGACCACGAACGAGACGCGGGGCCGGGCGCTGGCGCTTTACATGATCGCCCAGATGGTCGGGATCGTCGCGGCGCAGGCCCTGTTCGCCTGGGGCGATGCGTCGGAGTACACGCTGTTCATCATCGTGTCGGTCCTGGTGTCGCTGGCCTTCGCGCCGATCCTTCTGGCGGCGACGCCGGTGCCGCCATTCGAGAGCGCCAAGCCGATGTCGTTCAGCAAACTTTATCACGTATCGCCGCTGGGCTTCATCGGCATTTTCCTGATGGGGGCAGTCTTCTCGGCGCTGTTCGGCATGGCCGGCGTTTACGGAGCGGCGGCGGGGCTGACCACGGGGCAGATCGCTTTGTTCGTCTCGGCGATCTATACTGGGGGGATGCTATTGCAGTATCCAATTGGCTGGCTGTCTGACCGGGCCGATCGGCGAAAGCTGGTCATCGCGGGTGCGGTGATCGGGGTGCTGGCCTGTGGGTTGGGCATATCAGGTCTGGGCGGCGTCAACGGCGCACTGGTATCGGCATTCCTGATCGGCGGCATGGCGAACCCGCTCTATGGGATTCTGCTGGCCTATACGAACGATTATCTGGAATACGAGGATATGTCGGCGGCGTCCGGTCGGTTGCTGTTCGTCAACGGTCTGGGGGCGGTCGGCGGGCCGCTGATCACCGGTTGGCTGATGGGTGTCGCCGGACCGGCGGGGTTCTTCATCTTCGTGGGTGTGTTGATGCTGGTGCTGGCGGTCTATGCCGGGTGGCGGATGACGCAGCGTGGCGCGCAACCGATCGGCGACGATACCAATTATGTCGTCATGTCCCCGATGGCCACCACGCCTGTCACCATCGAATCCGTGGTCGAGGAGTGGGAAGATCAGGCCCCGGAGGTCGGGACCGACACCATGGCGGTGAACCCGTGACCGCCGCCGTCGCACCCGTCGCGCCGGACGCCGTCCTGCGGTTCTGGCTGGAGGAGTGTTCGCCTGCCGACTGGTACACACAGGACGACGCGCTGGATGCGAAGATCCGGGACCGGTTCGGCGCGACCCTGGATCAGACACTTCCCCTGTCGCAGCCCCTTTCGCAGTGGCGCACCACGCCTGAGGGCACGCTGGCGCTGCTGATCCTGACGGATCAGTTTCCGCGCAACATGTTTCGCGGCACGGCGCGGGCTTTCGCCACGGATAACCTGGCGCGGGCGGTGACGAAGTGGGCCATCTCACGCGGGTTCGACCGGCGGATCGAAGGGACAGCGCGTCAGTTTTTCTATCTTCCGCTGGAGCATTCGGAGGTGATACCCGATCAGGAGCGGGCCGTCCGTCTGATCGCGATGTGGGGGGAAGCGCCGCAGACGCTGCTGCATGCGCGTGCCCATCGCGCGATCATCCGCCGTTTCGGGCGGTTCCCGTTCCGCAATGCCGCGCTGGGACGGATGACGTCGCCCGCCGAACAGGCCTTCATCGACGACGGTGGATACGGCGCGATTTTGCAGGGTTTGCAGGCGGGGTAGGCCGCGATCAGTCGGAAGGGCGGACCCGCGGACACAGCCATGCGTCGAGGAACGTCAGAAGCGGTTCACGCAGCCCGTCGCTCACATGCAGGGCGCAGAATCGCAGCGCCATGACCTGTATCGCAAAGGCCTGCACGCCCTCGGCCAGAATGTCGGGCGGAACGTCGCGGCGGAAGGTGCTGCCTGCGATCCATGTCGAGACCACACGGACATAGCGCTCGAACGTGCGCGCGATTGGGCCGATGTCCTCGATCGCGGCGGCCCCCGAGCGGCGCAGGATAACGTCGAAGACATAACGCTCGCAGGTCATGAAGGTCATCAGCGGCATCAGGCGATCGACCAGATCTTCGGGGCTACGCGGCGCGGGGGAGGTTTCGATGGCATCCAGGTGCGCGTCGATCCGGGAGCCGATCAGCAGGTCCATCAACGCATCCTTGTCTTTGAAATGCGCGAAGAAGGTGCCCTTGGCGACACCTGCGGCCAGCACGATCTCCTCGACGCGCAGGGCCTCGAACCCGGTGCGTGCCACAGCGGCTTCGGCGGCCGCGATCAGGCGGGCGCGGGTTTCGAGCGTGCGTTTCTGGACCGGTCTTCCCATGACCATGATCTGCCAGTTTTTTCGACCGTGGTCAAATTATGCATTGACCGTGGTCAATTTTATTGCAACAAATATGACCACGGTCAATTAAGGAGGCAACGATGACACCCAAGCGTATATTCATTCTTGACGGCCACCCTGCCGAAACATCTCTCTCGCGCACCTTTGCCGAGGTCTATGCGACGCGTGCCAGGGCCGCTGGTCACGAGGTTCGGATGGCGCATCTGCACGACATGGTTTTCGACATGGACTTCGGGCAGGGCGGCTATGACAACTGGAAACCGCTGGAGCCGGTGCTGGACGGCGTGCTGTCCGATATCGAATGGGCGAACCATGTCGTGCTGGCCGTGCCGATGTGGTGGGGCGGACTTCCCGCCAAGCTGAAGGGGCTGATCGACCGGACATTCCTGCCGGGCCGGACGTTCGACACGCGCGTCCTGAAAATGGGGATGCCGACGCCGATGCTGACGGGGCGCAGCGCGCGGGTGATCGTGACGTCGGACACGCCGGGCTGGTTCCTGCGGCTGGTCCACCGGAACGCCATTTTTCACCAGTTGGGCGGACATATCCTGGGTTTCGTGGGCATCCGGCCGACCCGGTTCACGTATTTCTCCGGGGCCAGCGATCCGCGTCCCCGCGCGGTCGACGGCTGGATCGCGAAGGTCGGGCGACTGGGCGCGGTCGCCGCCTGAAATGCCGGGGGCTTACCCCCTTGCATCTAACCGTTTAAGGCTGAACTATATTCCAACACCGTCCGAACGGAGCAGATATCATGGCCCAGCAATTCGACCTGATCGTGATCGGCG
Organism: Jannaschia sp. L-14R; assembly: GCF_056857695.1. Classification (NCBI taxonomy): domain Bacteria; kingdom Pseudomonadati; phylum Pseudomonadota; class Alphaproteobacteria; order Rhodobacterales; family Roseobacteraceae; genus Jannaschia; species Jannaschia sp. L-14R. Next base: position 163,211 of record NZ_JBSXNP010000009.1, on the reverse strand, counting down.
CAGGACCCGGCGGCTACGTTGCCGCCATACGTGCCGCGCAACTGGGCCAGAAGGTTGCCTGCATCGAGCGGGAAAATCTGGGTGGCATCTGCCTGAACTGGGGCTGCATTCCGACCAAGGCGATGCTGCGCTCGTCCGAGGTGTTCCACCTGATGCACCGCGCCAAGGAGTTCGGTCTGAAGTGCGATGGGGTCGATTACGATCTGGACGCCGTGGTCAAACGCTCGCGGGGTGTGGCCAAGCAGTTGTCGGGCGGCATCGGGCATCTGTTCAAGAAGAACAAGGTCACGACCATCATGGGCGAGGCCAAACTGGTCGGCAAGGGCAAGGTGTCGGTGAAAACCGACAAGGGCGAAGACATCCTTGAGGCCAAGAATATCGTGATCGCCACCGGTGCACGGGCCCGCGACCTGCCGGGGCTGGAGGCAGACGGCAAGCGCGTCTGGTCCTACAGGGCCGCGTTGCAGCCGCCGCATATGCCAAAGAAGTTGCTAGTCATCGGGTCTGGGGCCATCGGCATCGAATTCGCCAGCTTCTACAACACCCTCGGGGCCGAAACGACTGTCGTCGAGGTCATGGACCGTATCCTGCCGGTGGAGGACGAGGAGATTTCCAAGTTCGCCAAGAAGCAGTTTGAAAAGCAGGGGATGAAGATACTACAGAAGGCGACCGTCAAGTCGCTGGACCGCAAGGCCGACAAGGTGATCGCCACAATCGAGGCTGGCGGCAAGTCCGAGACGCAGGAGTTCGACACGGTGATTTCGGCCGTCGGTATCGTCGGCAATATCGAAGGTCTGGGACTGGAGGATGTGGGGATCAAGATCGATCGCACCCATATCGTCACCGACGAATTCTGCCGCACCGGGGTCGAGGGTATCTATGCCATCGGCGATATCGCCGGTGCGCCGTGGCTGGCGCACAAGGCGTCGCATGAAGGCGTGATGGTGGCCGAACTGATCGCGGGCAAGAACGACGTGCATCCCGTGCGTCCCGAAAGCATCGCGGGCTGCACCTATTGCCACCCGCAGGTTGCCTCCGTGGGCATGACCGAGGCCAAGGCCAGGGAAGCCGGACACGATATCAAGGTCGGGCACTTCCCCTTTATCGGCAACGGCAAGGCGATTGCCCTGGGAGAGCCGGAGGGCATGGTGAAGACCATCTTCGACAAGAAAACCGGCGAATTGCTGGGGGCCCATATGATCGGCGCGGAAGTGACCGAGCTGATCCAGGGCTATATCGTCGGGCGACAGCTGGAGACGACGGAGGAGGATCTTGCGCACACCGTGTTCCCGCATCCGACCCTGTCGGAAATGATGCACGAGAGCGTGCTGGACGCGGACGGGCGGGCCATTCACTTCTGATCGCGTCCCGATGATCTGTCGGAGCCTCCGGCGGGAATGTTTGACGAACGAAGACTATGTTGCGGTCTTAATGTGCTGAATATTTTCCCTCCGGAGGCTCCGACGTGAATGCCGGATGTCCCTGGGCGGGCGCGCAATGCCGTACCGGGCGCAGGATACTTCATGTTTAAGAGGGTGGGGCAGGCCTAAAACCGATAGGTAAGCTTCAGGCCGACCGTCCTGATATCCGCCTCGACGTTGAATGGGGGCATCGGGCTGTCATCCGGATCGCGGTATCGATGGTGCAGGTATTCGACGCCCAGATCGACCGAGGGCGTGATGCGCAGATCGACACCGCCGCCGACAACATATCCCATGGCGCGCGACGACGGGCCGCCCGGACTGGAAATACGGGTGCTGGTTACGCCGACAGTGCCATAGATCAATGCGCGCCCCATGCTGACCCCAAGCCGCCCCGAGGCCCGTAAGCCGTTGTCAAAATCGACTCGCCGTATCCCCGAGGAAGGGCTGCCGTTGACGTCCCACGCCGCGATTTCCCCACCGTAGACCATACGCCCCGACTGCCGCTGGTAGCCCAGAGCCACGCCATAGGCATCGCCCGAACCGGACAGCGAAAAGGCCGTGGTCGGAAAATCGGCGCTGAGGCTATTGTCGGACACCCCGAGACTGGCGCTGACATAGGGGCCGGACCAGTCGAGAGGGATCGTTCGATCCTGGGCCTGTGCCGTGGAGGCGAGCGTGGCCAGAAAGGCTGTGGCAAGGGCTGTGAGGCGCATGGGGAAACTCCGATAGAGCGATTTGTCTGAAAATGCGTATCGAAGTGGAGAACGTCGCGGAAGCCGGAACCTTAATGAAAGGTTAATGTAAACAATTGGTTAACTGGTAAACGACAAGCGCGGACAGAACCGGCTTCAAGGGACTGGCGGACCTTCTTGCAGCCTGCAAGAAATGGCGGATGGAACGAACTCGCTGGGGCCTCGTGGTCCTGATTTTCGTCGGCGGTCTGCTGGCTGCCGCGCAATTCGGAAAGATCGCGCTTTTGCTGCCCGTCGTGGCGGGCGCATTCGACCGGCCCGTGACATCGGTCGCGTTTCTGGTGTCGGTCGTAGGGTTGATGGGGCTGTTGCTGGGGTCGATGGCCGGAGGCGTAGCCGCAGGTTTCGGCATCGGGCGGACATTTCTGGCAGGTCTGGTGTTGGGCGGCTCAGTGTCTCTGGCGCAGGCCCTGATGCCGTCTCTGGGCGTGTTCGTCATCACCCGCGTGGTCGAAGGGCTGGCCCATCTGGCGCTGGTCGTGTCCGGGCCTCCGTTGATGGCGGCGGCGGCAAGCGACCGGGATCGCCCGTTGGTGATGGGGCTGTGGGCGGTGTTCTTCGGCACGTCGCTGGCGATTTCGGCGCAGATATTTCCGGGCATACTGGCGTCCGGCGGGCTGCCTTTGCTGTTCGCGCTGCATGGGGCGGCTCTGCTGGTGCTGGCGGCGGTGTTGTGGCGATGGGTGCCACGGGTGCCGATGGTACGGGTGTCGCTGAACCCCGTGGCCGTGCATCGGGCGATCTATGGCTCGATCCGCTCTATGGCTCCGGGGTTGGGCTTCGTCTGCTACACTTTCCTGTTCATCGCCGCGATTGCGTTTCTGCCGGGCGCACTGAACCGGCCTGCGCTGGCGACAATTCTGCCGGTGGTGACGTTGACGTCCACCCTGGCGGGCGGAGCGCTGTGCAGCCGGTTCGCGCCGCATCACGTGGCGGCGGTGGGGTATGCCGGAACGGCACTGGGGTCCGTGGGCGTGGCGCTGGGATTACCGGGCGCGGTCGAGGGCTGTTTTCTGGCCATGGGCCTGATCCCTGGTGCCAGCTTCGCGGCAATTCCGGCCTGGAACGCGGCTCCGGGCGACCGGGCGCGGGCGACGGGGGCCATCGCGCAGTTGGGCAATCTGGGAACCGTCACCGGCACGCCGGTCTTTGCACTGACATTTGCGGCGGGGGGCATGGCGGCGTTGTCATTACTTATGGTGACCATATCGGTGCTGGGTCTGGCGCTGGCGTTATGGTCGGGACGGCGCGCCTCTGGCAGCGTCGCGGCGGAAGTGGTAAACGTTCCGTAAATGTTCTGGCCGATTCCGGTCGGAGAGGTTGCAAGACACGTCGCGATCCCTAGGTGGCGTAGCGACACACCGGGGGCGATATGGCCGAACAGAAATTCATCGAGGTGCGCGGCGCGCGCGAACACAACCTCAAGGGAATCGACGTGGACATTCCGCGCGACCAACTGGTCGTGATTACCGGGCTGTCGGGCTCGGGCAAGTCGTCGCTGGCCTTCGACACGATCTATGCCGAAGGGCAGCGCAGATATGTCGAGTCGCTGTCGGCCTATGCGCGCCAGTTCCTGGACATGATGCAGAAGCCGGACGTGGATCACATTTCCGGCCTGTCGCCCGCCATTTCCATCGAACAGAAGACAACGTCCAAGAACCCCCGGTCAACTGTCGGCACGGTCACGGAAATCTATGACTACATGCGTCTGCTGTTCGCGCGCGCAGGCACCCCGTATTCGCCTGCCACAGGTCTGCCGATCACTGCGCAACAGGTGCAGGATATGGTGGACCGCGTCATGACGATGGAGGAGGGGACGCGCGGATATCTGCTGGCCCCCATCGTGCGCGACCGGAAGGGTGAGTATCGCAAGGAGATGCTGGAGCTGCGCAAGCAGGGCTTCCAGCGGGTCAAGGTCGACGGGGAATTCCACGATCTGGATCAGCCGCCCGAACTGGACAAGAAGTTCCGGCATGACATCGACGTTGTGGTCGACCGGATCGTCGTGCGCGAAGGGCTGGAGACGCGGCTGGCGGATTCGTTCCGCACGGCGCTGGATCTGGCCGATGGCATCGCCATTCTGGAGACTGCGCCCAAGGATGGCGAGCCGGAGCGCATCACCTTCTCCGAAAAATTCGCCTGTCCGGTGTCGGGCTTCACCATCCCCGAGATCGAGCCGCGCCTGTTTTCCTTCAATGCGCCGTTCGGGGCCTGTCCGAAATGCGACGGATTGGGGGTGGAGCTGTTTTTTGATGACCGGCTGGTGGTGCCGGACGTGACGCTGCCTCTGGCGAAAGGGGCGATCGCACCATGGAACAAGGGAAAAAGCCCTTATTTCATCCAGACGATCGAGTCGATCGCGAAGCATTACGGGTTCAACCAGAAGCTGCCGTGGAAGGATCTGCCGGAGAAGATCCAAGAGGTGTTTTTGCGCGGATCGGGCGACGAGAAGATCAAGTTCCGCTATGACGAGGGCGGGCGCATCTATGAGGTGAGCCGGGTGTTCGAGGGCGTGGTCCCGAACATGGAACGTCGCTACCGCGAGACGGATTCGGCATGGGTGCGCGAGGAGTTCGAGCGCTATCAGAACAACCGGCCGTGCGGCGCCTGTGGCGGCTATCGTCTGCGGCCCGAGGCGCTGGCGGTGAAGATCGACATGAAGCATGTTGGCGAGATCGTGCAGATGTCCATCAAGGAGGCGCTGGACTGGTGTGCCCAGGTGCCCAAAGCCCTGTCCAAACAGAACAACGAGATCGCGCGCGCCATCCTGAAGGAAATTCGCGAGCGTCTGGGTTTTTTGAACAACGTTGGCCTGCAATACCTGACCCTGTCCAGAAACGCGGGAACCTTGTCGGGTGGCGAGAGTCAGCGCATCCGGCTGGCGTCGCAGATCGGCAGCGGTTTGACGGGTGTGCTGTATGTGCTGGACGAGCCGTCGATCGGTCTGCACCAGCGCGACAACGACCGGCTTTTGACGACGCTCAAGAACCTGCGCGATCAGGGCAATACGGTCATCGTGGTCGAGCATGACGAGGAAGCGATCCGCGAGGCCGATTACGTCTATGACATCGGGCCGGGGGCCGGTGTGCATGGCGGCACGGTCGTGGCGCATGGCGTGCCGTCCGAACTGGAGGCAAACCCGGCCAGCATCACGGGCGACTATCTTTCGGGGCGGCGGTCCATTCCGGTGCCGGACAAGCGCCGCAAGGGCAACAAGAAGAAAGTCACCGTGGTCAAGGCGACGGGCAACAACCTGAAGGGCGTCACGGTCGATTACCCGCTGGGCCAGTTCGTGGCCGTCACCGGTGTGTCGGGGGGTGGCAAATCGACCCTGACCATCGAGACGCTGTTCAAGACGGCCAGCATGAAGCTGAACGGTGCCCGGCAGACGCCCGCGCCCTGTGAGACGGTCAAGGGACTGGAGCATCTGGACAAGGTGATCGACATTGATCAGCGGCCCATCGGACGGACGCCGCGGTCAAATCCGGCGACCTATGTCGGGGCATTCACGCCGATCCGTGACTGGTTCGCCGGTCTGCCGGAATCGAAAACGCGCGGGTACAAGCCCGGCCGGTTCAGCTTCAACGTCAAGGGCGGGCGCTGCGAGGCCTGTCAGGGCGATGGCGTCATCAAGATCGAGATGCACTTCCTGCCCGACGTCTATGTCGAATGCGAGACCTGCCGGGGCAAACGTTACAACCGCGAAACTCTGGAGATCCACTTCAAGGGCAAAAGCATTGCCGACGTTCTGGATATGACGGTCGAGGATGCGCAGGAATTCTTCAAGGCCGTGCCCTCGATCCGCGAGAAGATGGACGCGCTGATGCGTGTGGGTCTGGGCTATATCAAGGTGGGCCAGCAGGCGACGACCCTGTCGGGCGGCGAGGCGCAGCGGGTGAAGCTGTCGAAGGAGCTGTCGAAGCGTTCGACCGGACGGACACTCTATATCCTGGACGAGCCGACGACGGGTCTGCATTTCGAGGATGTGCGAAAGCTGCTGGAAGTGCTTCATGAATTGGTCGATCAGGGCAATTCGGTCGTGGTGATCGAACACAATCTGGATGTCGTGAAAACCGCCGACCACGTGATCGACATCGGTCCCGAGGGCGGGGACGGCGGCGGCGAGGTGGTCGGCACCGGCACGCCCGAACAGATTGCCGGGATCGACGACAGCCACACGGGCCGCTACCTCAAGACTTTGCTGGCCGGACGCAGGGTAGCGGCGGAATAGGGGGCGTGGCCATCACGCCCCCCAGGGTCAGTTCAGGACGACGTCGAGGATATCGAGGACGAGGCGCTGATCCCGGTCGAGGCGCAGAAGACGGTCGCCCGCGCGCACATAGGCCTCGCCATCGTTGAGACGCGGCAGGCCATAGTCGCGGCGGTCGATAATCACATAGTCGCGATCCAGCCGGTCGCCGACCTGGTAATGGCCCCGGTCGTCGTCATCGCGATCCATCTTGCGGGCCTGTCCCGGTGGAATGCAGGGCGGGTCCTTCTTGGCTAGACCTGGCGGGCAACGACCATTTGACGGGTTCGCCACCCGTTCGGCGCGATGATCGCCGTTGCCGTTGCCATTCCCCTTGCCGTTGGCGAACGCCGGGGCGGTCGCGGCCAGACCAAGAACCGTGGTCAATATCAGGAACTTTTTCACAAATCTCTCCATTCCATTGGTTGTGCGCCAAGCCAACGTGTGGATCAGGTATCCGGTTCAGTCCGTGTGGCAACTTCGGCGGCGTTCCGCCCGGCCGCAATGAGGGCAAAGCGCCGGTGAGCTAGCTCACGATCAGTCGGCGCAGCCCGTGGAAGTGATAGATATCGGCATAGCGGGGCGGTTCTGTCAGGCGCAGATCGGGTCGGCGTTCGCTCAGGGCCTGCAACCCGTGCAACAGCTCCAACCGGGCCAGCGGCGCGCCAAGACAGAAGTGCAGCCCGGCCCCGAAGCTGGTCGAGACCGGCGCATCCGGGAAGCGCGTCGCGTCAAAGGTCGCGGGGTCGGCATAGGCGGCGGGGTCGCGATTTGCGGCCCCCAGCAACAGCCCGACCTGTTCGCCTCGGGCAAAACGGTGACCCTGCACCTCGACGTCTTCGGTGGCATAGCGCGTGAACATATGCAGCGGCGGGTCGTGGCGCAGCACCTCCTCGACCAGATCGGGCGTGACGGGCGTGCCCCAGTGACCTGCCGCGATCAGACCTGAAATACCGTTGCCCAGCGTGTGCACCGTCGCTTCGTGCCCCGCATTCAGCAGCAGGATGCAAGTGGCGGTGACTTCCTCGGGCGAGAGTTTTCCGTCCTGCGCAACGGCCAGAAGCTGGGCGATCAGGCTGTCGTCCGGGGGCGCACGGAAGATATCGTGCAGATAGGTCGTGAAATCCGTGGCCGCCTGGGCAGCGGCAAGTTCATCGGCATGGGTGCGGCACGCCTGATACATGCCGACCATGGCGTTCGACCAGCCCAGCAACAGGGGCGCATCGGATTCCGGCACGCCCAGCAGGCGAGCGATGACGCGCACCGGCAGGGGCCGGGCGAAGGCATCGAGCAGGTCGAACGTGCCTGCCGGAAAGCCGTCGATCAGGCCGTGGGCCAGCGTCGCAATCTCGGGGCCGAGGGCGGCGACCCGGCGCGATGTAAAGGCGCGCAGGACCTGTGACCGCAGGCGGGTGTGGCGCGGCGGCTCCAGTTCCAGCATCGAATGCTCCTCGACCGACCAGAATCCGGCTTGATGCGCGGGCCGTACTGGCGGAAACGGGTCTTCGCGTCCGAACCGACGGTCACGCAGCAAAGCGCTGACCACTGCATGCGAGGCGGCGACCGGCATTTCGTAATCCGTCCACCACGCCAGCGGCCCGGCGGCGCGAAGCCGGTCGTAGAACGGATAAGGGTCCTGAACGAAGGCCGGATCGGTTGGGGATTGGTCGAAGCGGTCCATGACGCCCGAAGTGCCGGGACGATCCGCAGGCGTCAAGGCTTGGCCCCGCGACCGGGCAGTCGTAGGCTTGGCACATGCATCGTGCGTTTCTCATCCTTCTGACACTGACGGCATCGGCCCTTTTGGCGGGAGCCGTCTGGTGGACGACGCTGGGCACGGCACTCACCGCGCTGGAGGCCAAGGGCCGGTCGGACCTGAGCCTTGCCGCCGACCGTCTGCGGCTGGAGTTGCAACGCGGGCGCGATCTGGCTGTCCTGCTGGCGGGCGATCCGATCATCGCCCGGTCGATCGCCAATGCGGGCCGTATCGAATACCCGGCCACACGCTTGCAGGGCTTTGCCGACCGGTCGGGTGCATCGGACGTGCTGCTGCTGCGCAAGAACGGGGTCATTATCGCCTCTGCCTCCGGTCGTCGGGGCGATCTGTCTGCGACCGGCTGGATGGAGCGGACGCGGCAGGGGGCGCTGGGCGTCGGCGCGATGCCACCCGACAGCGGGTCGACGGGCCGCATATTCACCCACGCCGCGCCGACGTTCGATGCGCAGGGCAAGGTGTCGGGCGCGGTGGCCGTGACGCGCGATTTGACGACGCTGGAGCGGAGCTGGCGCGGCGATCCGCAGGCGATCTATTTCACTGACCGGGCGGGCCACGTCGTGGTGTCGAACCGCGAGGAATTGCTGGGTGGCCCGCCGCCGCAGGAACGCGTCCCGATCCAGGGCTTCGACATCCGGCGGACCGAGGTCGGGCGCTATATCCCGCGTGATGCGCTGCATCTGGAACTGCCGCTGCCGACACTGGACCTGACGGCGGAAATCCTGCTCGACACGGCGCCGGCACGGGCGCTGGCCATTGCGCGGGCACAAGCGGCGGGCGCAGCGCTTCTGGTGCTGGGCGCATTGCTGGTTCTTCTATGGGAACGCCGTCGCGTGCTGGCCCGCGCCAATCTCATGCTGGAGGATCGCGTGGCCGAACGCACCGCAGCGCTGACTGCCGAAGTGCGCGAACGGCGCGAGGCACAGGCCGCCCTGACCCGCGCGCAGGCCGATCTGGTGCAGGCGGGCAAGCTGTCGGCCCTGGGGCAGTTGTCGGCGGGCATAAGCCATGAACTGAACCAGCCGCTGATGGCGATCCGAAGCTTCGCCCAGAACGGCGCGACCTTTCTGGAACGCGGAAATGTCGAGGCAGCGGGCAGCAACCTGACGCGGATCGGCGATCTGGCGGGCCGCATGGGGCGGATCATCCGCAACCTGTCGGCCTTCGCCCGCGCCGAGCCGCAACCGGCGATCGAGACGGATCTTGGGACCGTGATCGAGATCGCGCTGGAAATCACCGAAACGCGGCGGCGTGAAACCGGGGTGGAGGTGCGACTGGATCTGCCGGAGATGCCGGTTCTGGCGATGGCGGGCGAAGTGCGGATGGCGCAGGTCGTGGTCAACCTGATCTCGAACGCGGTGGATGCGATGGCCGGGGGGGAAACACGCTTGCTGACCGTCACGCTGTGCGACGGGCCGCCCGCGATCACGGTGCGCGATACCGGGCCGGGGCTGGATAACCCGGAGGCGATTTTCGACCCGTTCTATACCACCAAGGAGGTGGGCGCCGGGCTGGGGCTGGGCCTGTCTATCAGTTACGGTATCGTGTCCGGTTTCGGCGGCGCGATCCGGGGCAGCAACGTCGAGGGCGGGGCCGCATTCACGGTCGAATTGCAGCCTGCGGTCGCGGCATGCGACGGGGCGGCGGCATGACCGATGTCCTGCTGGTCGAAGACGATCTGAACGTCCGCGACGCGCTGTCCCAGACACTGGAACTGGCGGATCTGAACGTGACGCAGGCGGGCAGCTTCCTGGCCGCACAGCCGCGCCTGACGCGCGATCTGGCGGGCGTGGTGGTCAGCGATATCCGGATGCCGGGGCGCGACGGGTTTCATCTGTTGGCCTGTGCGCGGCAGGCCGATCCCGATCTGCCGGTGATCCTTCTGACGGGCGAGGGGGATGTGCCGACGGCGGTGCGCGGCATGTCGGAAGGGGCCTTTGCGTTTCTGGAAAAACCCTGCAACCCGGATGAATTGGTGGCGACGGTGCGCCGCGCACTGACCCTGCGCCGCGCGACGCTGGAGGCCCGGCGGGCACGGGGGGCGCAGGAAGGCGGGGACGCGGCGGCCCGGATGCTGACGGGCGTATCGCCGCAATCGGGCGTGCTGCGGGACACGACCCGGACGGTTGCGCGGGCCTCGGGGGCGGTGCTGATCCACGGAGAGCCGGGGACCGGCACCTCGAAAGTGGCCGAGGTGATCCACCTTCTTTCGCCGCGTGCGACCGGACCGTTCGTCAAACGCTCCGCCCCCGCACTGGACACCGCAACGCTGGTCGAAGCGCTGACGCTGGCGCGCGGTGGAAGCCTGTTCGTGGATCATATCGACGCCCTGCCGCGCCCCTTGCAACACCGTTTGCCCGAAGACGATGCCCAGACGGATGGCGTGCGGCTTCTGGCCGCGACGAACGCTGATCCGGCGGTGCTGCACCATGCGCTGGATCCGGATCTTTTCTACAGGCTTGAGGCACTGCGCGTCCATATCACGCCGCTGCGCGACCGGCCCGGCGACGTTCCGGTGCTGTTCCGGCATTATCTGGCGCTGGCCTGCGAACAGGCCGACCTTCCGGTGCCCGACGTGCCGCCGGACGTGCAGTCCCGCCTGATGGCGCAGAACTGGCCCGGAAATGCACGCGGGTTGATGAACCATGCAATGCGCTACGCGATGGGCCTGTCCGACAATCTGACCGTCGAGCCGTCGGAGCAGGGCGACAGGCCACGCGCCGGATTGGCGGACCGGATGCGGATGGTGGAACGCTCGATCCTGATCGAGACATTGACCCGACACAAAGGTCAGGCGACGATGGCGGCGCGCGATCTCGATCTGCCGCGCAAGACGTTTTACGACAAGCTGACGCGGCATGGACTGCGGGCGGAGGATTATCGTCCGGACTGACCTGTGCAGATTCTCGCACTAAGACGGGGACAACCGTGCGGATTTCCGCACGATTTTGATTTCGTAGCGTGAACGTAATGCAGTAACCATTTGAAATATATGATTTTCAGATATCGGCGACTTCTCGCTTTACCCGCTTCGCAACGCTGATACCTTTTTTGCAAGCGTTCCGGGGAGGGACGCGCGCAAGGGAGATAAATTCATGAAGTATCTGACAACCGCCGCCACTGCGGTGGCTCTGACCATGACGGCGCAGGCTGCTTTCGCAAGCTGTGAAGCTGGCGAGATCGTCGTCAAGTTCGCGCATGTCACCAACACCGACAAGCATCCCAAAGGCCTTGCCGCCGCCCTGTTCCAGGAGCGTGTGAACGCGGAGATGGATGGCATCATGTGTGTCGAGGTCTTCCCGAACTCTACACTCTACAACGATGACCAGGTGCTGGAGGCCATGTTACAGGGCGACGTCCAGATGGCCGCCCCGTCGCTGTCGAAATTCGAAGCCTTCACCAAGGTTTTCCAGGTGTTCGACCTGCCATTCCTGTTCCCGAACATCGAGGCGCTGGATACCTTCCAGCAAGGCGAAGTCGGTCAGGATATGATGAACTCCATGCAGCGCCGCGGCCTGCAGGGTCTGGCATTCTGGCATAACGGTCTCAAGCAGATGTCGGCCAACAAGGCGCTGATCCTGCCGACGGATGCCGCCGGTCTGAAGTTCCGTGTCCAGCCGTCCGATGTCATCGTCGCGCAGATGGAGGCGATCGGTGTCTCGCCACAGCCGATGGCCTTTTCCGAGGTCTATGGCGCCCTGCAGACCGGCGTCGTCGACGGGCAGGAGAATACCTGGTCGAACATCTACGGCCAGAAGTTCTTCGAAGTTCAGGATGGTGTCACCGAGACGAACCACGGTGCGCTGGATTACCTTGTCGTGACCTCGACCGACTTCCTCGACAGCCTTGATCCGGCGGTGCGGGATCAGATGATGACGATCCTGGCCGAAGTGACGGAAGAACGGAATGCGGCGGTGGGTCAGATCGACCAGGAAGCCCGTCAGGCGGTTCTGGACGCCGGTGGCGTGATCCGCGAACTGACGCCCGAACAGCGTCAGGCCTGGGTCGATGCGATGAAGCCCGTCTGGGCGAAATTCGCCGATGGCATCGGCCAGGACGTGATTGACGCGGCAGTCGCCGTGGGTGCCGCACAGGAGAGCTGACACCGCTCTTACACGACAGGGGGCCGGGCCGCGCTGGGAGAGGATGCGCGGCCCGGTCCGTCACGCAAGGGAGGGGACATCATGGCCGAGCGCTATGTACCGAAAGGCCGACTGGGTCATGTCATTCACAGGTTCGAAGAGATCGCGATCGCCTTCCTGCTTGGCGTGATGACGCTTCTGACTTTCGTGAACGTGCTGCTTCGATATGTCTTCAACCAATCGGTCATCTGGTCGCTGGAAGTCATCCTGATGCTCTTCGCCTGGCTGGTTATCTTCGGCGTCAGCTACGCCTTCAAGACGACGTCCAACCTTGGCGTCGATGCCGTGACCGGCCTTCTGCCGACGCGCGGCAAACGCCTTGCCGCGCTGCTGGCCGGGCTGGTGACCATCGCTTACGCGGCCTTGCTCCTGAAGGGTGCCTGGGACTTCTGGGCCAATTACGGCAACCTGCCGCAGACGACGGGCCGCTGGTTTCCGACCGGATTGCAGGACATGCGCCCGCAGGATTACCGCGGCTATACGCCGACGCAACAGGTGCCGATGCTCGACTGGCTGCGCTGGCCGCTGGAATCCTGGCTGCTGATCGAAGGGGACGAACCCTTCGAGAAATTTCCCCGTGCCATTCCCTTCATGATCATGCCACTGGGTGCGGCGTTGATTCTGCTCCGCGTGGTGCAGGCCGTCATCGCCATCGCGCGTGGCGAACGCGAAAGCCTGATCGTCAGCCACGAGGCCGAAGATGCGGTTGACGAGGCGGCGGCGACCCTGCGCGCCTCGGAGTATCCGGCTGAACACGAAGCAGGAAGGATCTGAGACATGGACGTTCTGCTTCTATTCGTGATGATCGTGGGACTGCTTCTGATCGGTGTGCCGATCGCGGTCAGCCTGGGCTTCAGTTCCATCGTCTTCCTGCTTGCATTCTCGAATACCTCGTTGTCGTCCATTGCCAAGCAATTCTACGACTCGATGGCCGAGCATTACACATTGCTGGCCATTCCCTTCTTCATTCTGGCGTCGAGTTTCATGTCCACCGGCGGCGTGGCCAGGCGGATCATCCGGTTTTCAATCGCCTGTGTCGGCCACTTCCGCGGCGGTCTGGCCATTGCGGGTGTCTTTGCCTGCATGATGTTCGCGGCCCTGTCCGGGTCGTCCCCGGCTACGGTGGTCGCCATCGGCACGATCGTTATCGCGGCGATGAAACAGGCCGGATACACCAAGGAATTCGCCGCCGGTGTCATCTGCAACGCGGGCACGCTGGGAATCCTGATTCCGCCTTCCATCGTGATGGTGGTCTATGCGTCGGCGACGGATGTGTCGGTCGGCCGGATGTTCCTGGCCGGTGTCATTCCGGGCATTCTGGCCGGTCTGATGCTGATGATCACGATCTATGTCATCGCGGTGAAACGGAATATGCCCAAGGGTGACTTCGCGGGCTGGGGCGAGGTCGGGGCATCCTTCCGCGACGCATTCTGGGGTCTGATGCTGATCGCGATCATCATGCTGGGTATCTACGGAATTCCGGGCCTGACGGGTGCGATCTTCACGCCGACCGAGGCGGCGGCCGTCGCGTCAGTCTATGCCTTCCTTGTGGCGATGTTCGTCTACCGCGACATCGGCCCTCTGGCCCCGGCCCAGGCGCAATCGGTCGGCGCGGCGGTCGCGGTCGGAATGAACGCGCCGATCGGGACGCCCAAGTCGCTTATGTCTCACCCACAGGCGCTGCTCACCGCGTTCTTCCATCGCGACACGATTGCCACGCTTCTGGATGCAGCCAAGCTGACGATCACGCTGATGTTCATCATCGCCAACGCGCTGATCCTGAAATATGTTCTGACCGACGAACAAATTCCGCAGAGCATCGCGAACGCCATGCTGGGGGTCGGCTTGGGGCCGATCACCTTCCTGATCGCGGTGAATGTCATTCTTCTGATCGGCGGTCAGTTCATGGAGCCGTCGGGCCTGCTGGTCATCGTCGCTCCGCTGGTCTTCCCCATCGCGATTGAGTTGGGGATCGACCCGATCCATCTGGGCATCATCATGGTGGTGAACATGGAAATCGGGATGATCACGCCTCCAGTCGGCCTGAACCTGTTCGTCACCTCGGGCGTGGCGGGCATGTCGATGATGGCGGTGGTGAAGGCGGCGCTTCCGTTTCTGGCCGTACTCTTCGTATTCCTGATCATGGTGACATACATCCCGATCATTTCGACGTGGTTGCCGACGCTGGTGATGGGACCGGAACTGATCATAAAATAGGGTCGGGGGCCGGAAGGCCCCTTTCTCTCGCGATCTCTTACTTCGTCATGCGTCCGCTGCGCAGTGATCGAGGATCGGCACATCCCAGGATGACAGCCACGGAGCGGGCAAACATCAGCCGCGTACAGACCCCTTCGGACGGGGTATTTCCCGGCTCCACCCCGGTGAAGAAGGCTTCAATGCCATGGTTCCGTGACATCGACAGCATCGCATGGGCCCCGAGGATGAGGGCCAGTTTACGCCCGCGCCAGGCCGTGTCGGTGGCAAGCATGCCCCAATAGGCCTGCCTGCCCGGAACTGGATGATCGGGGTGTGCAAACCCGGCCGAAGCCCCGCAGGACACCACCTTGCCTTCCCCATCCTGTGCAACAAGGCAGACGGCTGGATTGAGAAGGCCGCGCAGCACCTCGCCGGCCAAGGGCAGGACGCCGCTCCCCAGTGCCATGTCCGCAAGGGAGGCAAGGACCGTCGAGGGGGTATCGGCATCGATACGGGTCATCGTCAAACCGGCAGGCAAGGGCAGATCCCGCACGATTGCCTTGGCCGCCGCAAGGGATGCCGCCCCCCCGTCCCATCTGGAATAGGCAATCGGGACGAGGTTCCGTGCCGTCAGCCCATCATGCAGGGCCGCAACCTCCGCTTCGGGGACCAGGGCGATAGCGGCGTTGCCCTGCACCCGTGCCAGGGCCGTCAGGTGGTCGAGATCGCGGACCGCACCCGTGGCAAGGCCGACCGTGCGTCCGTAGTAGGTATAGCGGGGATCCTGCCCGAGGATGTCGAACAGGGCCCGCCCGCGTCGCAGAAGGGCCCGTTGTTCATCGCTGCCGTAGATATCGTCCTGCGTCATGGCCCTCTTCCCGGTCAGGGTGAGAGGATCCGCCGCAGGACCGGCCCCTGTCAAAGAGTTTCGGGTCGGGCACAGCCGTCAACTGGCGGCAAGCGCCTCGATGATTGGCACGAAATCCGCTGCCTTCAGACTGGCGCCCCCGACCAATGCCCCATCGACATTGGTCAGCGCGAACAACTCCGCCGCGTTCCCCGCCTTGACCGATCCGCCGTAAAGCAATGACATTCGGGGGCCGACCTGCGCGCGCAGCGCGTCGTGGACTTCCGCGACCTGGGCCGCGCTGGCGACCTTGCCGGTGCCGATGGCCCAGACCGGCTCGTAGGCGATGATCGTATTGTCCGCCGTCGCCCCGTCGGGGAGAGAGCCGTTCAGCTGTCCTTCCAGAACCGCCAGGGTTTCCCCGGCCTCGCGCTGCTCCAGTGTCTCGCCGATGCACAGAATCGCAATCAGACCTGCATTCCAGGCGGCCTGGGTCTGGGCCCGGACATCGGCATCGGTCTCGCCATGGTCGGCCCGGCGTTCGGAATGGCCGGTGATGCAATAGGTCGCGCCTGCATCGGCCAGCATCGGGGCCGAGATATCGCCGGTATGCGCGCCTGACGTTTCAGCGTGACAATACTGTCCGCCAAGCGCCAAGCGCGCGTCAGACAGGACCGTCAGCAAGGTGGCAGGGGGGCACAGGATAACGACGCAATCGCCTGCGTCCGCCTGGCCGATGGCCATAGCCTCGGATACGGCGGCGCGCGTTCCGTTCATCTTCCAGTTTCCGGCGGCGATTTTCTTCGGCATGGGGAGCCCTCCTGTTTGCACAGGGGCATACACCGGGCGATGCGACAATCCTAGCTGGGCTGGACCGCAGTCTGGCTCAGCGTTTCGTCGAACTTGATCGACTCGCCACAGCCACAGGCATCGATGACGTTCGGATTGCGGAACTTGAACCCGGATTCAAGGAGCGACGTCTCGTAATCGATCTCGGTGCCGAACAGGAACATCTGGGCCATCGGCGCGATCAGCACGCGGGCCTCGCCAACTTCGACAACTTCGTCATGTGCCTCGGCTTCGGCGACATATTCCATGGTGTATTCCATACCGGCGCAGCCGCCTTTCTTGACGCCGATCCGCAGACCGGCGGATTTGTCCTTGGTCATCAGCTTCGCGATCTGCGCCGCGGCGGCGGGGGTCACGGTAACGGGGGACTGTCCGGGGATTGCAAACATTGGAATGCTCCTTCGCCTCCAAGATATGCCCCGATGCCGCAGGTCTCAAGGGGCGGCGGCGGCAGGCGGTCGATCATTCCGGCCACCCCGCCTTTCTGTCACAACCCCATGCAGTTCGCGTAATAGGTCACCGTCGCGGGCCAGTCAGAAAAGACGCCCGCGACGCCCACATCCTGCGCCAGCACGTCGAGCAATTCATAGGTGACGCCGTCGTTGTCGGTCACATCCGCGATGGACTGGTAATACCAGCCGCCGCCGTCGTTCAGCGGGCCGGAGCGCTCCAGCGACCATGCGATCAGGTTCAGACCGGCGGATTTGGCCTCCGTCGCATAGACGGACGGGACAATTTCGCCGTCTTCGACCGTGACCAGCATCCACAGTGGTGGCGCGATGTAGTTCACGCCCATATCGGCCAGTTCCTGCATCGTCGGCTTGAACGTCGCGGCGTCCATCGGGTCGATTTCGCCTTCATCCTCGTCAAAAGCCTCGTAGCGGTCATCGAGATAGACGGCCTGCGCACCGAACTCCGGTTCGTTCTCGATCCAGTACAGGATATCGGACAGGTTGAAGGATTGTGCCCAGACGTCAGACGCGGGAACGCCCGCCGCCTTGTATTCATCGATCATCTTCTGGGCATAGTCTTCCTGCGTGAAGCCATCGTGCGGCATGTCGACCGCCGCGGACTTCAATTCGGGCGTGAATTTCGCGCCCAGATCGCGGAACAATTCGATCGACTCGGCATGGGACAGCAACGTGGTGCCCGTGCTGTAGAGTGTCGTGCGATAGTCAGCGACGCCGCCCTGATATTCTTCCGCTGTCATGGCTCTGGCATCGGCGGCGTCCATTTTGGGTGTCAGGGTACGATACTCCTCCAGAGTGATCTCGGAGGTCCGGCATTCGGCGGTCGCATCTTCATCACCATTCGCCGCGGTGAAGGGCGTCGTGCAGGTGTCGGCCAGATCGGAGACAAGGATATTCGTCGTGGTTTGCAGGTCGTTTTGTGCGTGACGGCAGACCAATTCGTGATCCTTGGTGAAGGTCACGTCGCATTCCAGAATGCCCGCGCCCATCTGTGCGGCTGCAATATTCGATTCCACGGTATGTTCGGGGAACATCAGCGGCGCGCCCCGGTGCCCGATGGAAAAGTCGGTGCGCGTCGGTGTCTGCGACAGACAGGCCTGAAGCCTGGTCTTCAACGCGCCGTCGTCCATCTGGCTTATCAGCCAGGCAGGTCGGGGGCCGTAGGTCAGTCCGGTGTCGGTATGGCCGTCGGCCAGAACCTGTGTGGTCGACACCATCAGAATGGCAAGGACAGGGCGAAGCGACATGGCAAAATCCTCCTGAGAGGAGTGTAACATCTCAGTCCGGAATGCGGTCATGCAGATTGAACGAACCGTTGGTAACGGCTGAATGACGCTTGTGGCGATGGGCGGTTTTGACTGTCGCAGGCCCGAGTCCGAGGACGACGGACGGTCGCCGCCGATATTCGGGAAGAAACCGGTGTCCTACATGAAGCCCAGTTCAAGGCGGGCCTCGTCGGACATCATTTCCATGCCCCAGGGCGGCTCGAACGTCAGATCGACGTCGACGGTCTTGACGCCGGGCAAGGCCGACACCGCATCCGCGACCCAGCCGGGCATTTCGCCGGCAACCGGGCAACCGGGGGCAGTCAGAGTCATGATGACCTTCACGGCATTCTCGGGGTCGATATCGATGGTGTAAATCAGGCCGAGATCGAAGATGTTTACCGGAATTTCGGGGTCGAAGACCGACCGGCAAGCGTCGACCACGCCTTCGTGCAAAGGATGATCGGTGGTGGAGGGCGCGATCAGCGGCGCACCTTCAAGACGGTCGGCCGTTTGGGCATTCGTATCGACTGGCATGGCGATCCCCTATTGGTCGACTGAAAAGATAAGGATTGGATCGGGCCGGGTAAAGGGCAAGTTGACATCAAAAAGGGGCAGCCCGATCCCGGACCACCCCTTTCTGTCTCAGTGTCGTCCGATCAGAAACGATAGTTGACGTTCAGACCGACCGTTGTCGCCTTGAGATCGGTCCCGGCGGAATTGTCCAGTTCGCCGAAATCGTTATAGATCGCTTCGGCACCCAGGGAGACCGCAGGCGTCAGGAACATTTCGTATCCCACACCGGCGAAGTAACCGTCGGCGCTGCCCTGATCACTGGTATCGGCCGAAGCATAACCGGCCGTTGCGTAGTAGAGGCTGCGTCCGGCGTCGAAGCCGACGCGGCCACCGACGCGCAGGATGTTGTCCAGCTCGGTTGTGGTTCCGTCAAGTCCGATGCTGCCGGTGTCATACTGTACCAGGCCACCGACGACGGTGCTTCCCAGGTCCAGATCGTAACCTGCGCGCAGACCATACACTCCGCCGTTGCCATCGGCATTGATCGTGCCGTCGGCTTCAACGTCAGCATAGCTTGCCTGTGCACCGACGTAGAAGCCGGTCCAGTCATAGGCAGGAGCCGCAGGCTCGACGAAAACGGGTGCCGGCTCAAGCGGAGTGGGAACGACACCACCCGCCAGAGCGGGAGAGGCGATAAGGACGGGAAGTGCGGCGATGATGAAACGGTTCATGATAGCTCCTTAAGTTTTTTCTGTTCTGCATTCGGTTGTGATAGCCACGTCATCGTGGAGCAGACGTGACCTCAAGCCCGCAGATAGGCACACGGTTCCTGAATTACTTTCCGTCGGCGATCACAACTTGTTTTATG
Organism: Jannaschia sp. L-14R; assembly: GCF_056857695.1. Lineage (NCBI taxonomy): Bacteria > Pseudomonadati > Pseudomonadota > Alphaproteobacteria > Rhodobacterales > Roseobacteraceae > Jannaschia > Jannaschia sp. L-14R. Next base: position 143,859 of record NZ_JBSXNP010000009.1, on the reverse strand, counting down.
TGTTTTTTGCATCGCATTTCCGGCTCGGTCGGCAGGATCTGGCCGGTTCGTAGTCATTTCGGCAAGGTCCTGCTAAACGCCCCCGTAATGCCGAAAATTCACGATCCGAGGTCCGATGACACAGCCCTTCTCATTCCGGTGCGATGCCAGCGACGGGCGCGCCCGGACCGGCGCGATCTCGACCCCTCGCGGAGAAATCCGGACGCCTGCCTTCATGCCTGTCGGCACCGCCGCCACCGTCAAGGCGATGTTGCCTGAGTCGGTGCGGGCGACAGGTGCGGATATCTTGTTGGGTAACACCTATCATCTGATGCTGCGGCCAACGGCGGAGCGGATCGACAGGCTGGGCGGACTGCACAGGTTCATGAACTGGGATGGGCCGATTTTGACCGACTCTGGCGGGTTTCAGGTCATGTCGCTGGGGGCCTTGCGCAAGCTGGATGAAGATGGCGTTACCTTCAAATCGCATATCGACGGCTCCAAACATCGCCTGACGCCCGAACGCAGCATGGAAATCCAGCGGCTTCTCGGGTCCGACATCGTAATGTGCTTTGATGAATGTCCCAGCCTGCCCGCCGACCGCGACCGCATCGCCACGTCGATGGAACTGTCGATGCGCTGGGCCGCACGGTCTAGGGCGGCGTTCGGCGACCGGCCCGGCCATGCACTGTTCGGAATACAGCAAGGCGGACTGGATCGCGACCTGCGCGCCCAGAGCGCGGACGCCCTGCGTCACATCGGCTTCGATGGCTATGCCGTCGGCGGTTTGGCGGTGGGCGAGGGGCAGGATGCGATGTTCGACGTGCTCGACTACGCGCCGGATCAGTTGCCCAACGACAAGCCGCGATACCTGATGGGGGTCGGTAAGCCCGACGATATCGTGGGTGCCGTGGCGCGGGGAATCGATATGATGGACTGCGTGTTGCCGTCGCGGTCGGGACGAACGGGGCAGGGCTGGACGCGACGGGGGCAGGTCAATCTGCGCAACGCGCGTCATGCCGACGATCCGCGACCGCTGGACGAAGCCTGCACCTGCCCGACCTGTCAGGGCTATTCCCGCGCCTATCTGCATCACGTCATCCGCAGTCAGGAGATCATCGGCTCCATGCTTCTGACGTGGCACAACCTGCACTACTTTCAGGAGTTGATGGCGGGCATGCGCGACGCCATTGCAGGCGCCACATTCACGGCTTGGCAGGCCGGGTTTCACGCGATGCGGGCGGATGGCGATATCGAGCGGATATGATATTTTCATGTGCTCCGGCCACCGCATATCGCAGGCGGCTGACGCGTTACGCTTGCGCACCGCCCCCGCCCTCTCCACAATGCGAAACAAGACGGGAACATCCCGCGTATTGAAGACAGGCCGTCGCATGCCCACCTAGGGCATCGATGACGGAAGGACCCGAAGGCCGCCGATTACGGGGCAGGGGTCCTTTGCGAAAGGACAGATAAATATGACGACTTCCACCCACCCCGTGTTGCCGCTGCGCGACATCGTCGTTTTCCCCCACATGATCGTTCCCCTGTTCGTCGGTCGCGAAAAATCGGTTCGCGCCCTGGAAGAGGTGATGAACGACGACAAGCAGATCCTGCTGTCGTCGCAGGTCGATCCGGCGACGGACGAACCCGATCAGGATGGCATTTACCGTGTCGGCGTCCTGGCCAACGTTCTGCAACTGCTCAAGCTGCCCGACGGCACCGTGAAGGTGCTGGTCGAAGGCCGGTCGCGGGTGCGGATCACCCGGTTCGTCGACAACGACAGCTTTTTCGAAGCCGAAGCCGAGGTTCTGGAAGAATCGCGCGGTGACGAGTCGACGATCGAGGCCCTGCTGCGGTCGGTCGCCGATGAGTTCGAGCGCTATGCCAAGGTCAAGAAGAACATCCCCGAAGAGGCGTTGGGCGCCGTCGCCGAAGCGCAGGACCCGGCCAAGCTGGTGGACCTCGTGTCCGGCCACCTGGGCATCGAAGTCGACCAGAAGCAGGAACTTCTGGAGCTTCTGACCGTGTCCGAGCGGCTGGAGAAGGTCTATGGCATGATGCAGGGCGAGATGTCCGTCCTGCAGGTCGAAAAGCGCATCAAGTCCCGCGTCAAGTCGCAGATGGAGCGCACACAGCGTGAATACTATCTGAACGAACAGATGAAGGCGATCCAGAAGGAGCTTGGCGAAGGCGAAGAAGGCCAGAACGAGGTTTCCGAACTGGAAGCGCGGATCGCGAAGACCAAGCTGTCCAAAGAAGCCCGCGAAAAGGCCTATACCGAACTGAAGAAGCTGCGGAACATGTCCCCCATGTCCGCCGAAGCCACTGTCGTGCGCAACTATCTGGACTGGATGCTGTCGATCCCGTGGGGCGACAAGTCCCGGACCAAGAAGGATATCGTCAAGGCGCGTGAGGTTCTCGACAAGGATCACTTCGGGCTGGAAAAGGTCAAGGACCGCATCGTCGAATATCTGGCCGTGCAGGCACGGTCGACCAAGCTGAAGGGACCGATCCTGTGCCTTGTCGGTCCTCCGGGCGTGGGCAAGACCAGCCTGGGCAAGTCGGTCGCCAAGGCCACGGGGCGCGAATTCATCCGCATCTCGCTGGGTGGGGTTCGCGACGAGTCGGAAATCCGCGGCCACCGCCGGACTTATATCGGGTCCATGCCGGGCAAGATCATTCAGGCGCTGAAAAAGGCCAAGACGACCAACCCGCTGATCCTTCTGGACGAAATTGACAAGATGGGTCAGGATTTCCGGGGCGATCCGGCGTCCGCAATGCTTGAGGTTCTGGACCCCGAGCAGAACAGCACGTTCATCGACCATTATCTGGAGGTCGAATATGACCTGTCGAACGTGATGTTCCTGACGACCGCGAACTCCTACAACATGCCGAGTCCGCTTCTGGACCGGATGGAGATCATCCCCCTTGCCGGTTACACCGAGGAGGAAAAGGTCGAGATCGCCAAGCAGCACTTGCTTGCCAAGCAGGTGAAGAACCACGGTCTGCGCAAGGGCGAGTTCGAACTGACCGACGGCGCGCTGCGCGAAATGGTCCGCACTTATACCCGCGAGGCGGGGGTGCGAAATCTGGAGCGTGAGATCGCAAAGCTGGCCCGCAAGGCGGTAACCAAGATCGTCGGCAAGACGGAAACGGCGGTCCGCATCACCGAGGATAATCTGGACGATTATCTTGGGGTGAAGAAGTATCGCTATGGTCTGGCGGAACTGGAGGATCAGATCGGTGTCGTCACCGGGCTGGCCTATACCAGCGTCGGCGGTGACCTTCTGCAGATCGAGGCGCTGCGCCTGCCGGGCAAGGGTCGGATGAAGACCACCGGCAAGCTGGGCGATGTCATGAAGGAAAGCATCGACGCGGCCAGCAGTTATGTCCGGTCCATCGCGCCCGCGATTGGGGTCAAACCGCCGAAGTTCGACACGATGGACATTCACGTCCACGTGCCCGACGGCGCGACACCCAAGGACGGCCCGTCCGCGGGTTTGGCAATGGTGACGTCCATCGTGTCGGCCCTGACGCAGATCCCGGTACGGCGCGACATCGCCATGACGGGCGAAGTCAGCCTGCGCGGCAATGCCATGCCGATTGGTGGCCTGAAGGAGAAACTGCTCGCGGCCCTGCGCGGTGGCATCACGACGGTGCTGATCCCGCAGGAGAACGAGAAGGATCTGGTAGACCTGCCGGAGAGTGTGACCTCCGGGTTGGAGATCATTCCGGTCACGCATGTGTCCGAGGTGCTCAAGCTCGCTCTGGTCGACACGCCCACAGCGATCGACTGGGACGAAGCCGCCGAGGAGGCCGCCGCTCTGGCCGCCAAGGCCGCTCAGGCCGGGGCAGGTGGCGCCACGGCGCACTGAGCCGAATGGAGCGTTCGGCACGGGTCCGATCTGTTATCAAAATGCCCCGGGGCGCGTGCGCGTGCCCCGGGGTTTCTTTTTCAGATATTCTCAGATGATGTCAGCCTTTGCCGCCGCCGTCCCTCCACCGTTGCCGCCGCGATTACGGCCCCCCGGACCGGAGCTGCCGCCGGGGGCCGTGCCATCGGCCGTGCGGGCCATGCGATATGACATCTTGTCCGGCTCCAGCATGCCATCGTCGTCCAGATCGATTTCGGCAAAGGTGGGTGTCTCGCCGACACCGGCCACATCGACCTCGGTGCGCGACAGAAGGCCGTCGCCATTGCTGTCGATCTGGCTGAAGCCGGACGTATCGCCACCGAATGAGTCCGAGAATTCGGCTGCGCTGATCGCGTCGTCGCCATCGGCGTCGATGACACCGAAGCTTACCTGCGCAAAGGCCGCACCGGCGGACAGGCCCGCGCACAACGGTCTTGAACCCGATCCCCCAGTTGTCTAAACGCCGGGCACGGATCGGGTGATTAGCTCAGTGGTAGAGCGCTTCGTTCACATCGAAGATGTCAGGGGTTCAAATCCCTTATCACCCACCGTCCTTTCCCTGAACAGCGGTGTGCCATGCCCCCCGTCTACCTGATGCGGCACGGCGAAACGGTCTGGAACCTCGACGCCCGGATGCAGGGGCAGCGGGACAGTCCGCTGACCGTCAGAGGCCGGGCACAGGCCGCGCGGCAGGGGGCGATCCTGCGGGATCATGGCGTGACCTGCCATGCGCGCTCCAGTCCGCTGGGCCGGGCCATGGAAACGGCGCGACTGGCCGGACTGGAGGCGATTGCCGACGCCCGGCTGGCCGAAGTCGGCATGGGCGCATGGGAAGGCCGGTTGCGCGCCGACATCACGACAGCGTCGGGTCTGATGTGGAAGTTCGACGCCCCCGGAGGCGAGGGACTGGCAACGGTGCGCGCCCGTCTGGAGGACTTGCTGGCCGACGATATGGCGGAGCCTGTCATCCTGATCACGCACGGCGCCATCGGGATCGTTTTGCGCGCCCTGCTGTGCGGGTTTCCAGCCGAGCACTGGGACAGGATGGAAGACCCGCAAGGCGTCGTCCATGTCATCGAGAACGGGGTCGAGCGACTGTTGGCATAAGCCGTCTTGAAGGCCCGCGCCGGGCGCGCTATCCCGGCGCAGCGGGTGGTTAGCTCAGTTGGTAGAGCGTCTCGTTTACACCGAGAATGTCGGGGGTTCGAGCCCCTCACCACCCACCATATCCCTTGCCGCTGCGAGGCTTGATCCGAATCCGCCGCAACGGTCACTGCATCACTGCACCCCGGTACGGTCCTGGTTCTGACGTCGCCAAGGCTCACGCAGCATTTCGTTCAGCCAACCCCTCGCGCCGGAGCCTGCGCGCGAAGTCCACGAGACGCGCGCTAGCCGTCGAGAAACGGAATCGGGAGGCCGAAGAAATCGGCCAGCAGAACGAAATTCAACCCCAGTACGGCCAAGGCACCCAGCCCTGACAGAATGCGCAACACCGGACCGACGATGAAATCGCCCATGATGTCCTTGCGCGACGAGAAGATGATCAACGCGATCATAGGCACCGGCAGGGCGATCGACAGGACCACCTGACTCATCACAAGGGCCTGCGTGGCATTCACACCAATGCCGACGACCACGAAGGCCGGCACCATGGTCACAAGGCGGCGCACCCAGATCGGAACGTGGAAATGCAGAAATCCCTGCATGATCATCTGTCCCGCCATGGTTCCGACCACGGAACTGGAAATGCCCGACGCGATAAGCGAGGAGAGAAACATGCCTGCCGCCGCCGCACCCAGTAACGGTGTGAGCATGTAATACGCAGTTTCGATTTCAGCGACCTGGGGATTCCCTTGGTTGAATGCGCTGGCCGCCATGATGACCATGGCGATATTGACCATGCCCGCAACGGCCAGAGCCAGAATGACCTCGATATTCGAGAACCACAGGATTTTGCGTCTGTCTGCATCGTTGCGGGCATGGGCGCGCGATTGCATCAGTCCGGAATGCAGGTAGATCGCGTGCGGCATGACGGTCGCGCCGATGATACCGACAGCGATGGTCAGTGCAGCTGAATCCGGCAGGCCGGGCTGTATCATGCCCATGGCCGCGGCCGCCCAGTCCACCGGAGCGATGAACATTTCTGCAAGGTAGCTCAATCCGATCACACCGACGAAGGCGCCGATGATAAGTTCCATCGGGCGGAAACCGTAGCGTTCGAAGATAAGGATGGCATAAGTCACGATCGCGGTGATCACCATGCCAGCGAATAACGGCAGGCCGAACAGAAGCGAAAGACCGATTGCCCCGCCAAGAAACTCCGCAAGGTCGGTCGCCATCGCCGCCACCTCGCTGATGGCCCACATGATCCACACGACCGGCTTCGGGAAATTATCGCGCGACAGCTCGGCAAGGTTCTTGCTTGTCACGATTCCCAGTCGCGCAGACAGGGCCTGAAACAACATCGCGATGAGGTTCGCCATCAGGACCACCCATAGCAGGGTATAGCCATATCCTGCCCCGGCCTGAATGTTCGTCGCGTAGTTGCCTGGATCCATATATGCGACCGAGGCGATGATGGCCGGACCGGCGAACAGCAGCCTGCTTCGCCAACCGCGACGCTCTCCGCTCAGGACGCCCGTGATGCCGACGCGGGTCTTGTCAGTCAGATTATGCATGTCAGGTTCCTGGAATTTTCGCCGGTAAATAGCCATAGCTATAAATCATACAAGAGCTAAATTTTAATTGCCGTGTGTACAATGCGGTACCTGATGGTGAAACGGTCGAGCCTTGGCTATACTGTGGTCCCGACACATTTCCGGATGCCAGAGCCATGCCCGACCAACCCGCTCATCCCAAGGATCAGGCCGATCGTTTTGCCCGCGCGCGGGAGTCGCAGTCCGTCGCCCTGCTGGAAGACTACGTGGAGATGATCGGTGATCTGCATGCGGAACTGGGCGAGGCGCGCGTGGCCGATATCGCGGAACGGATGGGGGTTGCCCAGCCCACCGCAACCAAGGCGATTTCCCGGCTCAAGCGCGAGGATCTGGCCACCTCCCGACCGTATCGCGGCGTGTTCCTGACCGAAGCGGGAACCCTTCTCGCCGACCGTGTCCGGGCGCGGCACCGGACCGTCGTCGCCTTTCTCGTGGCGGTCGGCGTTCCTGCGGACGTGGCGGAACTGGACGCGGAGGGAATTGAACACCACGTTTCGCGCCAGACGCTAAAGGCCTTCGAGAGATACCTGGCGAATGTCGACGCCAGAGGGCGCCGTCGCTGAAACACTCCGGGGTTGCCCTTATTGCAGCGACCGCCCGCTTGCCCGCGACGGTGACGATGGTGGCAACCTGCGATGACCTGCCTCGGGCAAGGGCGCGCAATCGCAGGATCGCCGAAGATCGCGGGGCCCGTCCGGGCAATGACACACGGCGGCGCATGTCGATGGGCACCAAGCCGGAACCGCGACTGTTTTCAGATGCCGACCCCTTACTGCCGCAACGACGGCAGACCGATCCCGGTTGCCTCGAACCCGCCATCTACGGCCAGCCGCTGACCGGTGATATAGCTGGCCTTGTCGGAACACAGCCAGACGATGGCTTCGGCAATTTCTCCCTCGTTGCCATAGCGGTTCAGGGGGATCGCATCGTGATAGGCGTCGATGATGTCCTGCGTATGGACTGCCATAGCCAGTTTGGTCCGCACCGGGCCGGGGCATACGCAATTCGCGCGGATGCCGAATTCCCCCAATTCGACCGCCTGTTGCTGTGTCAGATGCGCCACGCCCGCCTTGCTGGTGCCATAGGCCACGCGCAATGTGGAAGCCCGCAAAGCCGAGATCGACGCGATGTTGACGATGGCGCCCCTTCCGTCGCGCAGGGCAGGCGTGAAGGCCTGCGTCATCAGGAACACGCCGTCCAGATTGGTCGCCATGACGCGCCGCCAGCGCTCGAACGTCGTGCCCTCGATCGGGCCGAAGTCTGCGACTCCGGCGTTGTTGACCAGGGCATCGACCCGGCCCAGGGCGTCGAGTGCGGCAGGCACCAGCGCGGCCACGGCGGCTTCGTCGCTGACATCGCAGGGCAGGGCGATTGCGCCCGTCAGACCGTCTGCGGCACGCGCCAGTTCTTCTGTGTCATTGTCGATCATGGCCACCCGTCGACCCTCGGCCAGAAACAGTTTTGTCGTTGCCAGCCCGATCCCCCGCGCCGCGCCCGTCACCACTGCAGTCTTGTCCATGCCTGTCTCCGTCCCTGACTGTTCGTGCAACGCTAGGCGACACGGCCAGCGGTGAGAAGCATTTGTGAACATGCGCAGGGCGTCTGCGCGCGCGGCGGCGATGACCGAAGGGCTGCGTTGTCCTATATGTGGATCAGACCCTAAGGTCCGGAGGCCTGACATGAGCTGGAACCCCATCCTCGATACGCATATCCCGATTGGCGATGCTGTCGACGCCATCGAAACCGTTATCGTTCCCCGCGCCCGCGATCTGGGCGGGTTCGAGGTGCGTCGCGCGCTGCCTGCGCCCAGGCGTCAGATGGTCGGGCCATTCATCTTCTTCGATCAGTTCGGCCCTGTCGAATTCCTGACCGGCCAGGGCATCGACGTACGCCCGCACCCGCATATCGGGCTGGCGACGGTGACCTATCTTATGCAGGGGCGCATCCATCACCGCGATAGCCTGGGCACCGATCAGTGGATCGAACCGGGGGCCGTCAACTGGATGGTCGCGGGGCAGGGCATCACCCATTCGGAACGGATGGACGGCACCTATCGCGACACCGACAAACCGCTGTTCGGCATTCAGACCTGGGTCGCGCTGCCCAAGGACAAGGAGGATCGTCCGGCCGATTTCATCCATGCCGCCAGAACCGACTTGCCGGAACTGGAGGCCGAGGGCAAACGCGTGCGTCTTGTTTTGGGCGATGCCTGGGGTGTAAGTGCGCCGGTCGAGACGAGCAGCCGGATGTTCTATGCCGACGCAATGCTGGAGCCGGGGGCCAGGATTCCGCTGCCCGACGATCACGAGGATCGGGGCGTCTACGTCTTGACGGGGTCCATCGACGTGGCGGGCGAAACCTATGACGCGGGCCGCATGATGGTGTTCCGTCCCGGCGATGCGCTGTCCTTGAAGGCGGGACCGGAGGGGGCGCGGCTGATGATGTTAGGCGGCGACACGATGGACGGGCCGCGTCATATCTGGTGGAACTTCGTCGCCAGCAGTCAGGATCGGATCGATGCCGCCAAGGAAGCATGGCGCGCCGGCGACTGGGCGCACGGCAGGTTCCAGCTTCCGCCCGGCGACGAGGACGAATACATCCCGCTGCCGGATCGCTAGGGCGCGCCGCGCGGACCTTCCATAAGATGACGCCGTGGCGGCACCGGCGACGGACCCCGTGGCGCGCTGTTTCCAGGGGCGGACAGTTGTCTGGCTCAAACGGATCTGGCCCCCTCTGCATCCCGGCAGCTTCGGTCCTTCGGATTGCCACAAGACCTGCGGGTCGGCGGTGCGGTCCGAAATCATGCCATGTATATCAATGTTTTGACCTGCAGGATTCGCGGGGCTGCAATTCTTGGGCCGGTCGATATCTCCGCCGATCCGGGCATCATGACCGCGCGCCTGATGAACGTTGCGGATACCCGAAAGGGTCGGCCGGGTTGGAACGGGATCGTGTCTGAGGCGAAAGGATCGAATTACCGCAAGTTCCCCGCTTGACGGGACTGGGGGCGCGCCATAGACACCCCACACGCCGGGCGACCGGCGGATGCGCGGTTGTAGCTCAGTTGGTTAGAGTACCGGCCTGTCACGCCGGGGGTCGCGGGTTCGAGCCCCGTCAACCGCGCCATTTTCCCCTTATCGTTTGAAACGACCGCAGATTTTGCGGGTGATCCGGGGGTGATCCACGGGTGATCCGTGTCCGACATCGTCGGGGGTTGTGCAGGCGGGCGTTCGGTGGGTGCAGGCATTCACAGGCCGAGGGAAGTCAGGACGGGCTTCAACCAGCCGAACGTGCCGGGTGCCTTGATCGCGAGTTGGGTGAACGTGCCTGCGTTGGCTTCCAGAAGTGCGAGGAGACCTGCGATCGATCCCACGCCGACGGTCGTGGCGATACCCTTCTTCGTCGCGCTCCAGGACTGTGAACTGATGTCCTTCGCTTCGTTATGCACCCAACCGACAATGCCAATGGCAAGGTTGCGGGCGGAGTCTACCAGACCTTTTCGGGCCAGCGGATCGGCTGGCGTTTCTTCGATGACGTCGATTAACGCGCCGAACGAGTTCGGAATGGCTGGATCGACAGCTTCGGAGGCGCGAAGCTCGGCGAGCAATGTGCGCAGATCGGGCAGGATGTCCGCAACGTCCTGTGCGAGGGGCACGGGTTGTGCCGCGCGATAATCGGTCCATGCCGGAAACCGTTCGAGGTGCAGGGCGAGGGCGGCAGCGAAGGCAACCACCTCTGATGCGGCTTCGTCCATCAGCGCCTCCGGCGCGTGTTCGGCAAGGGCGATGACCCGGTTTCCGTGAAGGCCAAGGTTGATAGCCTTGCACATTTCTGGAGCCATCCCGAGCGCGGCCTCTACCCGCATCAGGGCCTTGGCAAGGCGCGGCATGGCGTTCCCGATGCCGGGTTCCAGGTCATCGAGGTCCTGAAGCATTTCCCGCAAGGCTTGCCACGCTTCGAAAGTTGCCGCTGATTGTCCCGTCTCGGCGATGCGATTGCTGACGCGAAGCCGGGTTCCGGCGACTTCTACTTCCAACGGGGCCGGGACCGGGGATGGGACGGTTGGTGCTGCGGGCCGTTTTCCGAAAACCGGCAACGGTTCCGGCCAGGGCGGCAGGGTGCGCAGATGGGCGAGGAGGGTCTGGAGGCGGTCTTCGTCGTCTTCGATCTCGGCTGCGGTGGCAATGGCAGGATCGTTGCAGGCGGGGGTATTGCTGAAAAAGACGCCTCGACCGTCTTCGGGGACATCTGGATGGGTCAGACGGGGCAGGTCGAGAAGGAGGCGCAGATCGGTGACCTGCGTGTTGCCGAGGGAGAGCCTCTGCAGGTTGGTGAGGCCCGCGATGGGGGAGAGGTCGGTAACCTGCGTGTTGTCGAGGGCGAGCAACTGCAGGTTGGTGAGGCCCGCAACGTGGGAGAGGTCGGTGACCTGCGTGTTGCTGAGGTAGAGCCACTGCAGGTTGGTGAGGTCCGCGATGTGGGAGAGGTCGGTGATCTGCGTGTCGTGGAGGTCGAGCGAGTGCAGATTGGTGAGGTCCGCGATCTTCGGAGGCAGCGTGTCAATCTTCAGCTTGGAAAGGTCCAGGATCGTCGCCCCAGTCTCCCGCGCTTTTTCAATCCGCCGAAGCGCCTCGTCCCGGTCTTCGTTCGCCATTGCACCGCACCCCGTACCCCGGCGTTACCGTCCCCGATGGCACGGCGGTGCACAACCCCCATTGACCGCCCCGTGCGACGCCGTTATCCCGCCTCTCACGCGCGGTTGTAGCTCAGTTGGTTAGAGTACCGGCCTGTCACGCCGGGGGTCGCGGGTTCGAGCCCCGTCAACCGCGCCATTTCCCCTCAGTCCCGCCCCCGCCCGGCCAGCCGGGGCAGAAGCGCGCTGAAATCCTTGCCGCGCCCGTCCTCCTGTTCGACGAAGACGGTATATTGATGCAGCGCCTCGGTTCCGACCGGGGTCGGGGCGTCGACCGCCTCGGCGGCCTGAAGGGCCAGTCCCAGATCCTTGAGCATCAACTCGGCGGCGAAGCCCGGTTTGTAGCCGTTGTCGGCGGGCGATTGCGGCCCGACGCCGGGGGCCGGGCAATAGGTCGTGAGCGACCATGACTGCCCCGAGGAGGTGGAGACGACATCATACATCGCCTGCCGGTCCAGCCCCAGCTTGTCGGCCAGCGCAAAGGCTTCGCAGGTGACGGCCATGGTGGCGCCCAGGATCATGTTGTTGCAGATCTTGGCGGCCTGTCCGTTGCCCGCGGGCCCGCAATGCACGGTGCGCCCGCCCATCACGTCAAAGAGCGGCATGGCCGTGGCCAGCGCGTCGTCCGGCCCGCCCACCATGAAGGTCAGCGTGCCCGCCGACGCGCCGCCGATGCCGCCCGAGACGGGGGCATCCAGCGCCTTGCAGCCGTGGTCGGCGGCCATGGCGGCCACGGCGCGCGCGCTGTCCACGTCGACGGTCGAGCAGTCCAGCAGCACTGCACCGGGGGTCATCGCCGGAATGATGTCGGCGGCGACCGATTGCAGGATCGTGCCATTGGGCAGCATGGTGATGACCACGTCCGCGCCCCTTGCCGCGGAGGCCGCGTCGTCGGCCATGGTGACGCCTTCGGGGGCCGGGGTCGCCATGTCGTAGCCGGTGACGGTATGCCCGGCGGTGGCCAGATTGGCGGCCATCGGCGCGCCCATGTTGCCAAGTCCGATGAAACCGATGTTCATGTCAGATCCTCCAGTTGCGGGGCCAGTGGCCCGAGGGGACGCAGGATGTTGGCGACGTCGATGGCGGGCACATCCTGCGGGCCGGTGTGTTTCCAGCGGGGTTTGCGGTCCTTGTCGATGACCTGCGCCCGGATGCCCTCGATGAAATCGGCATGTTCAAGGGCGCGGAAGGTGAAGCGGGCCTCCTGGTGCAGGGCCTGTTCGATGGTCGGATCGTCGCCCAGCCGGTGCAGGATCTCGACGGCGCAGGCCATCGAGAGGGGGGCATTGCGGGCGAAGGCGTCGCGCGCCAGTTCGGCGGCGGGGCCGGTCTGGCCATCGAGGGCACGGGCGATGTCGCCCAGCGTTTCACCTGCGAAAAGCGCGTCGACCTCGGGTTGCAGGGCGGCGAGGGGGGCCTCGGGGGCGGGGCGCGCGGCTGCGTCGACGGCGGTGGGGTCGCCGGTTTCGCACAGTGTCGCCTTCAGCGCGTCCCAGTCGCCCGGAACATAGTAGTCGGCGAAGCCCGCGTGGATCGCGTCGCCCGGCCCCATGCGCGCGCCGGTGGTGCCGAGGTATTCGCCCAGCCGTCCGGGCGCGCGGGCGAGGAGGAGGGAGCCGCCGACGTCCGGCACCAGCCCGATGGCGCATTCGGGCATGGCGATGCGCGAGCTGTCGTCGACGATGCGGTGCGAGCCGTGGCACCCGACGCCGACGCCGCCGCCCATGGTGAAGCCGTGCAGAAAGGTGACGACGGGTTTGGGGAAGTGGAAAATGCGTGCGTTCATCCGATATTCGTCGCCCCAGAAGCGCGCGCCGTAGTCGTATTCGCCGCGCGCTCCGGCGGCGTGCATCGCGGTGATATCGCCGCCCGAGCAGAAGGCCCGTCCGGGCGTGGCGTCAATCAGGACCAGATGAACGTCGTCGTCCACAGCCCAGGTTTTCAATGCTTTTTCGATTTCGAGACACATGTCCCAGGTCAGTGCGTTCATGACGTCGGGCCGGTTCAGCGTGATGCGGCCCGCACGGCCTTCGGTGCGGATCAGGATGTCGGTCATTGCAGCGCTTCCAATTCGGCGTATTTTCGCGCCATCAGTTCGCCCGGAGGGACCGGGGCCCCGATGCCGGCGCCCCCGTTGATGGTGTCGACACCGTCCTTCAGCCAGGTCCAGACGGTCCATTGATAGTAGAACAGCACGAGGAGAGCAGTCGTTCCGACCACGAGGCCCGCAGATTCGAACCGATGGCCTTGTGGCAGCAGGAGTTGCATTGCCCCATACCCGGCCGCGAAAAGCCCGATTGCGGCCCCGCCGCCCCAGACTGCGGCGAAGCCGATCTGCCGCCAAGTTCCACCGTCACGCATTTCGCGCAAGGCTGCGATTTCATGGCGCAGGAAGGCGCGGCGCAAGATGGCAGGGACAGGTTGCAGCTTCATGCCTTCAACATCTCGCGGGCAACGATCATCCGCATGATCTCGTTCGTGCCTTCCAAAATCTGGTGCACCCGCAGGTCACGGACCAGTTTCTCGATGCCGTAGTCCGCAAGATAGCCGTAGCCGCCGTGCAGTTGCAGACACTGATCGACGATGCGGCTGCCGGTTTCGGTCACCAGCTTCTTGGCCATGGCGCAGAACTTGGTCGCATCGGGCGCGCCGGTGTCCAGTTTCCATGCCGCCTGCCGCAGGAAGACGCGCGCGGCCGACAGGTCGATTTCCATATCGGCCAGCCGGAACTGCAAGGCCTGAAACTGGTCGATGGGCTGACCGAAGGCGCGGCGCCCGGCCATATAGTCCAGCGTCAGGTCCATCGCCTGTTGCGCCGCACCCAGCGAGCAGGCGGCGATGTTCAGGCGGCCGCCGTCGAGGCTTGCCATGGCATAGTGGAAGCCCTTGCCCTCCTCGCCCAGCAGATCGCCTGCGGGAACGGGGCAGTCGTCGAGCTGCACCTGCCGCGTGGGTTGCGAGCGCCAGCCCATCTTGTCCTCCAGGCCACCGAACGACAGACCTTCGGCCCCGTCCTCGACGATCAGCGCGGAAATCCCCTTCGGGCCGTCGCCGCCGGTGCGGGCCATGACGATATAGGCGTCTGAATAGCCGCCGCCTGATATGAACGCCTTGGTGCCGGTCAGCAGCCAGCCCTCGTTGGTGCGTTCAGCACGGGTGCGCAGCGCGGCGGCGTCGGACCCGCTGCCGGGTTCGGTCAGGCAATAGCTGAACACCTTTTCCATCGACACGGCTTCGGGCAGGTGCCGCGCCTTCAGGTCGTCGGATCCGAAGGTGTCGATCATCTTGGCGCACATGTTGTGGATCGACAGGAAGGCCGCGACCGAAGGACAGGCCATCGACAGCGCCTCGAACACCAGCGTGGCGTCCAGCCGCGACAGATTGCTGCCGCCAATATCCTCGGACACGTAGAGGGCTCCGAACCCCAGTTCCGCCAGCTTGGGCCAGAGCGCCCTGGGGATTGCACCATCGGCTTCCCAGTCACGGGCAAAGGGCGCGATCTCGGTCATGGCCACGTCGCGGGCCATGTCGAAGATCGCCTCGGATTCCTCGGAAAGTGCGAAATCCATTCTGGGCCCTCCCGTGCCGTTAATCGAACGCTTGTTCAAGAGTGGCGGTCCGGCGGCGCGAGGGCAAACGAAAAAGCGCGCCGCAGGGGGCGCGCTTTCGGTGAACGGTTTTGCATGAGCAAGGACACGAAGCCCGATAATGGCTCGGGTCCGACCTGATCAGCGCGATGCCTAGATCAGGCGAACCTGGGTTCCGATCGGTGTGATCTCGTACAGTTCCGCGATCTGCTCGTTGTAGAGACCGATGCAGCCCGAGGACGACCGGCGGCCGATCTTGCGGGTATCTGCCGTTCCGTGGACCAGATAGGCGGGCCAGTCCAGATACATGCCGTGGGTGCCCAGCGGGTTGATGGGATCTCCGCCTTCGACGCGAATGGGCAGGCTGGGGTCGCGGCGGCGCATGTTCGCCGTCGGGGTCCAGCTTGGCGCGACTTTCTTGCGCACGATCTCGGTGTAGCCGCGACGGGTCAATTCGTCGGTCATCGGAACAGAGGTCGGATACAGGCGATAGTCGGTGCCGGTCGCGTCCCAGTAATGCAACGCGCGCGATACCGTATCGGCGATGATCGTGGCCTTGCCCAGCGTCGAGAAGTGGTCGCGCCAGTCAATCATCTGGAAACTGGAGGTATTGCGAGGCGTTTCCGTAGCCGCGCCAAGGGTATCGGCGGTAAACGTCTGGGCGCGCAGCACGGTGGGCGTTGCAAGGGTCGCGGCGGCGCCCATCAGCAGGGTACGGCGAGTTTGATCGCTCATCGGAATGACTCCATTTTATTTTCCTCCTTTGATTATAGCGACTTCTTGATTTGGGGAAGGGGGCAGATCTTCACGTTTTTGCAAGCATGGGTCCGTTCGGCAGATGTTCGCTTGGGAAAACCGACCGGAGTTTATCCCCGGTGCGCCCGCCAGACGTCCTGATGTCCGTTCCGGCCGAACGGATCAATTGCTGCCGGAGTGCTGAAAGGAATCGATCGCCGCCGCATCGAACCGTCTGATGGAACCCACTGCATTTCGCCGTGCGTGCGTCTCGCGCTATCCGGTCGATGCCTGTTCCAGTGCCGAAGACCTGCGCGCCTTGCGTCAGTCGCGGATGGGGGCCTGAGCCGCGCGAAACCTTGGGTCCCCATCGGCACAGGGGGGGAGCATTGCGGTCTGTCCTGACGCGCAGGGGGGCAGCGTGGATGCCGGGCGCACTGCGCCGGGACTGGACAGAGCCCCCTGTCCCGGTCCTAGGATGCAACCTGCATTCAAAGCCCGGAGATCGCCATGACCCCGACCGACCTGTCATCAGACCCGACGTCCTCAGCAACCGCGCCGACCCTCGGGCACGTTCATCTGAAGGTCGCGGACCTTCAGCGCGCCATCGATTTCTATACTGACGTCGTGGGGTTGGAACTGGTCACGTTCTACGGCGATCAGGCCGCCTTCCTCAGTTCGCACGGCTATCACCACCGTCTTGGCCTCAACACATGGGACAGTCGCGGTGCAGGGGCTGCGCCCACGGGTCACCCCGGTCTCTATCACAGCGCCTTTCTCTATCCTGACCGCCCGTCGCTGGCGCGCGCCCTGCGCCGGGCGATGGCCGCCGGGGTCCGGCTGACGGGGAAGGCCGATCACGGGGTGAGCGAGGCGCTGTACTTTGATGACCCGGATGGAAACGGGGTCGAACTCTATCGTGATCGCCCCGAAGCGGAATGGCCGCGCGACGATACGGGGAAGATATTGATGACCAATGCGCCCCTCGATATCGACGCGCTTCTGGCCGAGGCCCCGGCCTAGGTGCCAGTCGCCGGACATCGACGTCTTCCAGCCACCGCAGGCGGATAGCCAGCGACACGGGAATCGCGAGGTTCACACGTCTGGCGGCGTTGCAGTCAGGCCGACGTCAGCGAGGCGCGCATGCGGGGATGCACCTTGCAGAAATATTGCGCCGTGCCGGTGAAGCCGATCGTGACGGTCGCCGATTGGCCCTGATTCAACCGACCGGTATCGAACACGCCGTCCTGACTGGACGTCGCCGTATGCGGCGCACGGTCGGCATTCGTGAACGTGACCGTGTCGCCGGGAGCGACGTTCAGCGAGGCCGGAATGTACGCAAAGTTCCGGATCATCACGGTATGGGTCGCGGCGCGGGCGCGGGTCGCCAGGGCAGCGGCCAAAGGTGCGGCGATCGAGGCGGTCAGCAGTGAGCGGCGGGTAATGGGCATGGGATCATCCTCCATAGTCTCCCCATACCGTTACCCAGCATCACCGACCGATCAACCCGCCCCTCGCAAACGTGATTTACTCCATCACGGGGATGGAGAATTCGCCGCCTTCCTTGATGCCCGACGGCCAGCGCGCGGTGACGGTCTTGGTGCGGGTGTAGAACTTGAAGGCGTCGGGTCCGTGCTGGTTCAGGTCGCCGAACATCGACTTCTTCCAGCCGCCGAACGTGTGATAGGCCAGCGGCACCGGGATCGGGACGTTCACGCCGACCATGCCAACGTTCACGCGCTTGGCAAAGTCGCGCGCCGCATCGCCGTCGCGGGTGAAGATCGCGGTGCCGTTGCCGTATTCGTGGTCCATGGCCAGTCCAAGCGCCTCTTCGTAGTCCTTGGCGCGCACGCAGGACAGAACCGGCCCGAAGATCTCCTTGCGGTAGATGTCCATGTCCGGTGTCACACGATCGAACAGGACGGGGCCTACGAAGAAGCCGTCCTCATAGCCTTGCACATTCATGTCGCTGCCGTCCACGACGGCCTCGGCGCCCGCGTCCTTGCCGGATTGGATCAGTCCAAGGATGTTCTGCTTGGCCGCCGCCGTCACGACGGGACCGAAATCGACGTCTTCGCCGGAGGTATAGGGCCCGACCTTCAGCGCCTCGACCCGAGGAGCCAGCTTGGCGATCAGACGGTCGGCGGTGTCGTCGCCCACGGGAACAGCCACCGAAATCGCCATGCAGCGTTCGCCTGCCGCGCCGTACCCGGCCCCGACCAGCGCATCGGCGGCCTGATCCATGTCGGCATCTGGCATGATGATCATGTGGTTCTTGGCCCCGCCGAAACATTGCGCCCGCTTGCCGTTCGCCGATGCGCGTTCGTAGATATAGGCCGCGATCGGGGTCGAACCGACGAAACCGACCGACTGTATGACGGGATGGTCCAGAATCGCGTCGACCGCTTCCTTGTCGCCGTTGACGACCTGCAGGATGCCCTTGGGCAGGCCCGCCTCCTCCAGCAATTCGGCCAGCATCATCGGCACCGAGGGATCACGCTCCGACGGTTTGAGGATGAAGGCGTTGCCGCAGGCAATCGCGGGCGCGAACATCCACATCGGGATCATCGCGGGGAAGTTGAACGGCGTGATACCGGCGGTGACGCCAAGCGCCTGGCGCATGGAATACATGTCGATGCCCGGACCGGCGCTGTCTGTGAACTCGCCCTTCAGGTGGTGCGGCGCGCCGATGCAGAATTCGACGACTTCCAGACCGCGCTGCACGTCACCCTTGGCATCGGGCAGGGTCTTGCCGTGTTCCCGCGACAGCGCTTCGGCCAGCTTGTCCATATCGCGGTTCAGAAGATCGACGAACTTCATCAGCACGCGGGCGCGGCGCTGCGGATTGGTCGCTTCCCACGCGGGCTGTGCCGCGGCGGCAATCTCGACGGCCCGGTCCAGTTCGGCCTTGCCGGCCAGCGCGACCTTGGCCTGAATCTCGCCTGTGGACGGGTTGAAGACGTCTGCCGTGCGACCCGATCCGGCGACTTTAGCGCCGTCGATCCAATGTCCGATCTGTTCCATGAAATCCTCCTTGGGTTCGGTGGCACCCTACGCGCAGGGGACTTGCGATGACAGAGGTAGAGAGGCAGGGTGGTCTTGCGTATATGTCGGGATGGATGCGCTGATGGACTGGGATGACCTGCGAATTTTCCTTGGTGTGGCGCGTGGTGGCTCGCTGGCCGAGGCGGCCAAAGGCCTGCGCCTCGACCCGGCCACGCTCAGCCGCCGCATCGCCCGGCTGGAGGTCGGGGCGGGCACCGCACTGTTTCTGAAGTCGCCGCGCGGCTATGCCCTGACCGGGGCCGGACACCGCCTTCTGCCCCATGCCGAGGGTATGGAGGCGCGGGCCCGCGCCGGAGTCGCCGCCCTGTCGGGGGATGACCGGTTGCGGGGCCGCATCCGTATCGGCGCACCCGACGGCATCGCGAACCATGTCCTGCCTGCGGTTCTCTGCGCCATGCGGGCCGCGCATCCCGAACTCGGGCTGGATCTGGTGGCCCTGCCGCGCGTCTTTGATCTTGGACGGCGCGAGGCCGATCTGGCGATCACCGTCAGCGCGCCCAGGGCCGGGCGGCTGCGCGTCAGGCGGCTTTGCGATTATCGGCTCAGCCTTGCGGCACATCGCGATTACCTTGCGGCATCCAGCCCGATATCGACCCGTGCCGACCTGAAGGATCACGCCATCGTCGGCTATATTCCGGACATGATTTTCGACGCCGATCTGGATTACCTGGGCGAGGTGGGGGCGGGGCCGCCCGGCCTTGCCTCGAACTCGGCGGCGGTGCAGCTGGGCCTGATCCGCGCGGGCGGCGGAGTCGGCGTGGTGCATGATTTCATGCTGGCCACCGCGCCGGACCTTCGGCGCGTGCTGCCGGATGACCTGCACCTGACCCGCGCCTTTCACCTGAGCCGTCACACCGATGCGGGCGGGCCGCTGATCGACCGGGCCGCCGAGCTTCTGGCCGATGGCGTCCGCGCCGAAGTCGCAAGGCTGGAGACATTGTCGCACCCGGCGCATGAGCAGGCCTTGAGGGAATCGTAACCTTTGGCTGTCACATGCGGGGCATGGCGCGCCTTCTGTTTCTTTTCCTTTTGCTCTCGGGCTGTGCGTGGTTCCGGCCGAAACCGGTCGTGATCCTGCCGTTCGTGCCGGGCTGTGTCGATCGGGTCGCATTGGCACAGGCCGTGGTCGACGGGCGCCGCCGGGGCCAGTCACGCAGGGAACAGCAATCCATGGTGACCCGCACGGGTGCCGGTGAACGGCTGCACCGAGATATCATCGAAAGCGTCTACGACTGGCCCCGTCCCACGACGCCCGGCGACTGGACGATGCTGTCGCAGGTGACGGCAGGGGCCGTCGCGGACCATTGCGTGAACCGCCCGGCACAGGCGTTGCAGGGGCGGGTGATCCCGTGAAGACCGACAGATACAGCCATGCCGGGACCCTCGGCAGGGTTTCACCCGGTGATCGCGCGCGCGGCCCCCAGCAGCAAGGCCGCGCCCGGCGCGATCAGATCGTCTTCGAAATCGTAGTCAGGGTTGTGCAGCGCCGGACCCGGTCCGGCACCCAAAAGCAACATCGCGGCAGGGCAGTCGTGGCCGAAACGACCGAAGTCCTCGGACGCGCGCAGGGGGGCGCCCGCCATCGTCTTCAGGCCCGCCGCCTCGGACGCGGAATGCAGGATGCGCGCAGCTTCGGGATGGTTCATTCCGGCCAGGAAGTGATCGTGTTCGGTGATCTCGACGGACAACCCGGTGCCGTCCGTCACCATCGCGACGCGCCCCCGGACCAGTGCCACAAGATCGGTCAGGCTGGCATCGGACGTGGTGCGGCATGTCACCATAACCTCGCCCCGGCCCGGCGCGATACCGAAAGCGGGTTCGCCCAAGCGCGCGTGTGTCAGCGTCACCAACCGGAAATCGTCTGCCGGAAACGGCCCGCGCGACAGGGCGGGCAGCGCGGTCATCAGATCGGCCATCGCGACGGCGGGCGACAGGCCGTCCTCGGGCGCGCAAGCATGCGCCTCGACCCCGGTGATGGCGACCCGCAATCCGACCGATGGCGCACTGGCCAGCCCGACCGGCACATGCGCCACGCCGCGCGGAATCTCGGGCTCGTTATGCTGCGCGAAGGCCCAGTCGGGCGTCAGCGGCGCATACGCCGGATCGTCACAGACGGCGATGGCCCCCGATCCATCTTCCTCGGCGGGCTGGAACATCAGGACGACGCGGCCCTTTGCCGGACGGGTGCGGGCCAGCATCTGTCCGACGCCCAGCATCGTGACCATATGCCCGTCGTGGCCACACAGGTGGCCCGTGCCCGGCACGGTGCTGCGCCAGTCCGGCGTCCCCACCTCCTCGATCGGCAGGGCATCCAGCTCGCACCGCAACAGGACCGTCGGGCCGGGGGCTGCGCCTAAGAAAATGCCCGCCACACCGTGCCCGCCCAGATCCGTCACCACCTGATCCGCGCCGATCCAGCTCAGGACATCCGCAATTCGGGCAGCGGTTTTTTCCTCCGCGCCCGACACTTCGGGCCGGGCGTGCAGGTCGCGTCGAAGCGCGATCAACGTCGAGAGATCGGAGTTGCTGAGCCTGTCCATTGGCCCTCTGTGCCCCACCGAACGGTCCGAGTCACGGGGGGCCGTCGTCGCGCGGACTTGACTCGCTGCCGTCGCGGGGCAACGCTTCGGATAGGCATCGACCAAGGGAGGGTTCCATGTTCGTCACCCAGATCCTCAAATCCAAATCCACGCAAGGCGTTCTGACCATCGACCCCGGCGCATCCATCGCGGATGCCGTGGCCGAACTGGCCAAGCGCCGTATCGGTGCGCTGGTCGTCAGCGGCGATGGTCGCCGGGCGCAGGGCATTCTGTCGGAACGCGATATCGTGCGCGAACTCAGCAGCGACGGGGGCGAAGTCCTGACCCGCACCGTCGGCGACCTGATGACCCGCGACCTTAAGACCTGCGCCCCCGGCGACAATGCCGAAACCATCCTGCAGGCAATGACCGCCGGCCGGTTCCGCCACATGCCGGTCGAGGAGGATGGCCTGTTGATCGGGCTGATCAGCCTTGGCGACCTGGTCAAGGCACGGCTGAGCGAAGTGTCAATGGAAAAGGATGCGCTGGAGGCGATGATCACGGGCCACTGAGACGCGGCATGGTGCCCTGCGTCCGCGCCTGCCATAGGCTGAAGCGGGGAGGCGCGCGGTGTCTGTGCTTGATCCCTATGGCGCTTGATCCCTATGGCGGCACGTGTCAGGCATCACGCAATATTCTTGCGAAGGGCCCCCTTCATGCGCACTGCCCTCTATCCCGGCACGTTCGATCCGATCACCAAGGGTCATATCGACATCATCAAACGGGCCTGCACGCTGGTGGATCGTCTGGTGATCGGGGTCGCCATCAATCGCGACAAAAGCCCATTGTTCACTCTTGAGGAACGCGTTGCCATGGTCGAGGCCGAGGCGGTGTTCTGGTCCGACCGCACCGGCACGGAGATCGTCGTATACCCGTTCGAGAACCTGCTGATCGACTGTGCACGGGACGTCGGCGCGCAGATGATCGTGCGCGGCCTGCGCGCGGTCGCGGATTTCGAGTACGAATATCAGATGGTCGGTATGAACCGCATTCTGGACGATCAGATCGAGACCGTATTCCTGATGGCCGAAGCACAGCATCAGGCCATTGCGTCCAAGCTGGTCAAGGAAATCGCGCGGCTGGGCGGCGACGTGTCGTCTTTCGTCACGCCGCCCGTGGATGACGCGCTGCGCGACAGGTTCGGACACTGACCCTCCGCGATCGCCGCGCGGTCAATCCTCCGTTTCAGTCTGCCGATCCGCCCCGCGACAAGGCCGCAACACCCGTGCGGGCCATTTCAACCAGGCCGATGGGTCGCATCAGGTCGGCGAAGGCGTCGATCTTGCCGACGTCGCCGGTGATCTCGAACACGAAGCTGTCCAGCGTCGAATCCACGACATTGGCGCGGAAGATCTCGGCCAGGCGCAGGGCCTCGATCCGTTTTTCGCCGGTGCCCTGCACCTTGAACAGCGCCAGCTCCCGCTCGACCGGTTTGCCCTCGACCGTCAGGTCGTGGACATCGCGCACCGACACGATTCGGCCCAGCTGCGCCTTGATCTGCTCGATCACCTGGGGCGTGCCGACGGTGACGACGGTGACGCGCGACGTATGCCCCTCGTGGTCGACTTCGGCGACGGTCAGGCTTTCGATGTTATAGCCGCGCCCGGAAAACAGGCCGATCACGCGGGCCAGCACACCGGCTTCGTTTTCGACCAGAATGGCCAGTGTATGCCTTTCCTGAACGTCCGAGAAGTTCGGCCGAAGGTTATAGGCGGAATGGCTGGTCGAGCCTTTCTTGAGTTTCAGCGCGGACATGACCCGAGTCTCCCTTGGCGTTTGGGGAGAGTCATGCCGGAAATCCGGGGCGGGGGGAAGAGACGGGGGCAACAGGGAGATTGCACCGGGTCGACGGGGCCGGGATGCACATGCTGCCCCGTGCGATCGTCTGGGCGTGTCTTCGCATGGCAGTGTCCGGATTGTGATTGTTCGGTCAGTCGACGCTTGCCAATCGACCCCTTGGCTCGTTTTGCACGTGCGGAAAACCGCAGACGGCAGAACACCGCGCGATTTCTGGCGTCTCACCGCCGCTGGACCGGCGACGTCCGTCCAAGATCGATGCTGCGCGGGATTGCCAGTGGCGACAGTCCCCCGGCGCGGTCAGGTCAGAGGCAGGAGACGCGGGCATTCCGTCCGTGGTCCACCAAGGAGAGATGACATGACCCTTTCGAATGCAGGCAAACTGATGCTTCTGACGAGTGCTTTCGCCCTGTCGGTCGGTTCAGCGATGGCGCAGGCCAGCTGGGACCAGAACGCCGACGGCTCCCTCAATCCTCAGGAATTCGTTTCCGGCTTCGGCGCGCTGGACAAGTTCTCGACGTTCGACGCCGACGGCAGCGTCCAACTGGATCAGGCCGAATGGGACACGGGTCTGGGCGACGTCGGCGAATATGCCAACATGGATCTGAACGGCGACGGCGGCGTCGATGAGGCCGAGTTCAACGCCCTGCTGTTCAATCGCTACGACGGCGACGGGTCGGGCACACTCGACGCGGAAGAGATCGCCATGGTCGAGGCCGATCTGGCCGAAGACGGGCTGCTCGCGCGCTAGATTGCCGGGACGGGGCCGTTTCCCTCCGGCCCCCGGCCCGGTTCGGAAGGGGGCGCAATGCCTGCGCCCCCTGATGTCATCAGACCAGAACCGACCCTTTGGCGTCGATCACGCCCTGGGTATCCGCGTCACCCAGCAGCATATCATTGTGCGCTTTGCCCGAGGGGATCATGGGGAAGCAGTTCTCGTGCTTTTCGACCAGACAATCGAAGACCACCGGCCCGTCGTAAGCCAGCATTTCCTTGATCGCCTCGTCCAGATCGTCGGGGTTGTCGCAGCGGATGCCCTTGGCCCCGAACGCCTCGGCCAGTTTGACGAAATCAGGCAGGGCCTCGGACCATGATTGTGAATACCGCTCGCCGTGCAGCAATTCCTGCCACTGACGGACCATGCCCAGACGCTCGTTGTTGATGATGAACTGCTTCACCGGCAGTTTGAACTGTGCCGCCGTGCCCATCTCCTGCATGTTCATCAGCCAAGACGCCTCACCGGCGACGTTGATGACCAGCGCATCGGGGTGTGCGACCTGCACGCCGATGGACGATGGGAAGCCATAGCCCATCGTGCCCAGCCCGCCGCTCGTCATCCATCGGTTCGGATCCTCGAACCCCATGTATTGCGCGGCCCACATCTGATGCTGGCCGACCTCGGTGCAGATATACCGATCATGGTCCTTGGTCAGAGCCTCCAGACGCGACAGCGCGTATTGCGGCTTGATGACAGCGCCTTCCTGCCTGAACTTCAGGCAATCGACCTTGCGCCATTCCTCGATCTGGCCCCACCATTTCTGAACGCCGCCCGCGTTGGTCTTGCGCCCGCGCGCCTTCCACAGGCGCAGCGCATCCTCCAGCACATGGGCGATATCGCCCAGGATCGGGACATCCGCCTTGACCACCTTGTTGATCGACGACGGGTCGATATCGATGTGGACCTTGGTGGATTTCGGGCTGAAATGTTCCAGCACGCCAGTGATCCGGTCGTCGAACCGCGCGCCGACGTTGATCATCAGGTCACAGCCGTGCATCGCCATGTTGGCTTCATACAGCCCGTGCATTCCCAACATGCCCAGCCACTTGGCGCCCGAGGCCGGATACGCCCCCAGCCCCATCAGGGTGGAGGTGATCGGAAAGCCGGTGCCCTCGACCAGTTCGCGCAGCAATTGCGACGCGGCGGGGCCGGAGTTGATGACTCCGCCGCCGGTATAGAATACCGGGCGTTCGGCGCGTTCGATCAGATCGACCAGCTGCTCGATCGCATCCGGGTCGCCCTTCAGGCGTGGCTGATAATGCGACGTCCCGATCTGCTTCGGCCCGACGTAATTGCCGTTGGCGAACTGGATGTCCTTGGGGATGTCGACCAGAACCGGACCGGGACGACCGGAAGTGGCGACATGAAACGCCTCGTGCAGGGCGGGGGCCAGATCGTCGGTCTCCTTCACCAGCCAGTTGTGCTTGGTGCAGGGCCGGGTAATGCCGACGGTATCCGCCTCCTGAAAGGCGTCCGAGCCGATCATGAAGGTCGGCACCTGACCCGACAGGACGACGATCGGGATGCTGTCCATCAGCGCGTCAGTCAGCCCGGTCACCGCGTTGGTCGCGCCAGGGCCGGAGGTCACAAGCGCCACGCCGGGCTTGCCCGTGCTGCGGGCGTAACCTTCGGCGGCGTGGACGGCGGCCTGTTCGTGGCGCACGAGGATGTGCCTGATATCGGTCTGCTGAAAAATCTCGTCATAGATCGGCAGCACCGCACCGCCGGGATACCCGAAGATCGTATCGACCCCCTGATCGACCAGCGCCTTCACGACCATCTGCGCGCCCGTCAGCTGCTTTGCGCCGGAATGTTTGTTCATCGTCCTGATCCTTCTGCGTCGCGCTTCCATGAAAAACCCCCGGAGGGGGAACTCCGGGGGCGCATGGTTACCAATATGGTTGCCGATGTCTCAGCCCATGCACCCAATTCCGACAATTACGAGAAGCGTGTTCATCTGCGGTTCCTTGTCCTGCTCACATCCATAAACATATGGTCGCGGGCGTCAACCGATCAGGGAAAAGTTTCTCTCAGCGGTGCAAAACTTTCCGAAAGTTTCACGAGTGGAGGTTATATCGGGCCGTAATCGTTGCTGGCCCATGATGTTTCGACCTTGCCGCGCGCGGGTTCAGCGTGGCACGAACCGCCCATGAACACACTCAAAGATAAACTGGCCTCGGGCGCCGTCACGCGCGGTCTGTGGCAGAATCTCCCCGGTCCCGAACTTGCCGAACTTGTCGCCCATGCGGGCTTCGACTGGCTGGTCATCGACGGGGAACACGGCGCGTGGGACCCTGCCGACATCCGCGCCCGCCTGATCGCCGCGCCTGACGCCGTGGTCCGCGTCCCCTGCGACGAGGCCTGGATTCTGAAACAGGCGCTGGACCTTGGCGCGCGAACCGTCCTTGTCCCGATGGTCGACACCGCCGAACAGGCCGCCGTCGTCGTGGCCGCCTGCCGCTATCCGCCCGCAGGCACGCGCGGCATGGGGGCCTTCGTCGCGCGCGCCGCGATGTATTCGCTCGACCCCGGCTATATCACCCGCGCCAATGACGACGTATCGGTCTGGGTGCAGGCCGAAAGCCGCGCCGCGCTGGACAACCTCGAAGCCATCTGCGCCGTCCCCGGCGTCGACTGCGTGTTCCTCGGCCCCGCCGATCTTGCCGCAGACATGGGCACCGACGCCAGCGACCCCGCCGTCCATGCGGCCTTGACCGATGCCATCGCGCGGATCGCCGCAACGGGAATACCGCCGGGCATTTTCGCCGCCGACCCGGACCGCTGGATCGCGGAGGGCGCGCGCGTCGTGTCGATGGGGTCGGATGCGATGGTGCTGGCACAGGGTCTGCGGGCGCTTCTGTGATCCTCTCGGCGCAGGGCGTCCGCGCCGAATGGGATGGGGGTTGCGGCCATTTGCCGTCTCTCGTCATCGACGGCGCGCCTGTCCTGTGGTCCGCGCCGTGGCGCGACGATCCAGCCATCGCTGTCGACCCGGATATCCCCCCCGTCGAGCGCAGCCTTGGTGGCACATTCACCTGCACCCCGTTCGGGCACGACGATGTGAATAACGGCCCGCTGCACGGCCTGTCTGCCAACGCACCCTGGAGGGTCATACGCGCTGTGCCCAGCGCGCTGACCGCCACGCGGCATGTCGCGCATGGCCAGATCACCGCCCGCATCGCGCTGCGTGACGGCCACCCCGTCCTCTACCAGACGCATATGCTGGACCTGACCGCGCCCTGCACCTTCGCGCATCACCCGATGTTTCACCTCGCAGACGGCGGACGTCTCTCTGCCACACCGCAGGCGACACTGACCTTCGCCGCAGAAGCCCCGTTCCATCCGCAAAATAGCCGCTTCGACGGGTTCCCGGACAGCCTCCGGGACTATCCGGATGCGCCATGCGAAGACTTCCTGAGCCTTGTTGACGGCCCCGGCTGGACCGCGCTTGCCCGCCATGCCGAAAACGACACGATCCTGACGCTGCGCCGCGCCGATCAGCTTCCGGCCACGAACATCTGGATCTCGAACGGCGCACGTGCGCAGCCCCCATGGTCCGGCGTACGCGGCATCATCGGCATCGAAGACGCGATCTGTGCCGGGGCCGAAAGGTTCGCCGCCGCGCTGGACGCCAACCGCGTGACGGAGGAGGGCGTGGCCACCGCGCTGCTGCCCGGCCGCCACGTCATCGCACATGCCATCGCGCGCATTCCCGGACGCCATGACATCCGATCCGTCACGCCCGGTCCCGACAGCCTGACGATGCGGACGGCTGCCGAGACCATCACCATTCCTTTTGACGGAACCCATTTTCAATGATCCTGATCGACGCCGACGCCTGCCCGGTGAAATCCGAAATCACCGAAGTCGCCCTGCGCCGCAACATGCAGGCCATTTTCGTGGCAGGCAGCTATCTGCGCCTGACCAACCATCCGCTGATCAAACTGTTCGTGGCGGGCGACAGGTTCGATGCCGCCGACGATGCCATCGCCGAGGTCGCGCGCCCCGGCACCGTCACGATCACCGCCGACATCCTGCTGGCCGAACGGGTCATCAAGGCCGGGGGTGCTGCGTTGGACCCGAGGGGCCGCGAGTTCACCGAAACCTCGATCGGCGAGACGGTCGCCAGCCGCAATCTGATGCACGAGCTTCGCCCGGGGATGGAGGGGATGACCGGCGGGCAGGGTGGCGGCCAGCCCCCGTTCGGCCCCCGCGA
Source organism: Jannaschia sp. L-14R (assembly GCF_056857695.1). NCBI lineage: Bacteria > Pseudomonadati > Pseudomonadota > Alphaproteobacteria > Rhodobacterales > Roseobacteraceae > Jannaschia > Jannaschia sp. L-14R. The sequence continues at coordinate 115,795 of NZ_JBSXNP010000009.1, read as the reverse complement.
CCGGGCCGCGTTCAAGAACGCGCTGGACCGGATACTGACGCGCATGGCCAAGGGCTAGACCCGCTTCCTTGCTCCGAAAATATTTCCGCCGGAGGCTCCGTCGACACTTTTCGCATCGCCCTCAGCGGTTGCCGCGCGCCAGGAACCGACCGGCCTCGGACGCGGCTATCTTCAGTGCCCGCGACTTATTGACCGTCTCCTGCCATTCGGCCTCGGGGTCGCTGTCGTGCACCACACCTCCCCCCGCCTGAACATACAGCTTGCCGTCTTTCACGACGCCAGTCCGCAGGGCGATGCACATATCCATATCGCCATTGGCCGAGAAATATCCCACCCCACCGCCGTAAACGCCGCGTTTTTCGGGCTCCAGTTCGTCGATGATCTCCATCGCCCGCACTTTTGGCGCGCCCGACACCGTGCCCGCAGGCAACCCCGCCAGCAGCGCCGACAGGGCATCGTGATCCGCCGACAATTCGCCCACGACGTTCGACACGATGTGCATGACGTGGGAATACCGCTCGATTATGAACTTCTCGGTCGGCTTCACGGTCCCGGTTTTCGCGACCCGCCCGACATCGTTCCGACCAAGGTCAAGCAACATCAGGTGTTCCGCCAGTTCTTTCTGATCGCTCAGCAAATCCTGCTCCAGCGCCAGATCCTCGGCGGGGGTGGCGCCGCGCGGGCGGGTACCGGCAATGGGACGGATCGTCACCTCGTTGCCGAAAACGCGGACCAGGATTTCGGGCGAGGCGCCGACGATCTGAAATTCGCCCATGTCGAAATGGAACATGAAGGGCGACGGGTTCGTTCGGCGCAGCGCGCGGTAGAGCGAGAACGGCGGCAGTGGAAAATCGTATGTCCAGCGCTGCGATGGCACGACCTGAAAGATGTCGCCCGCCGCGATATAATCCCGCGCCACTTCGACCGCCGCCTTGTAATCGTCCTTGGTGAAGTTCGACACAGGTTCGGCCAGATCAAACGGCTCCGCCATGTCGCGCGGTTCGGTCACGGCATGGCCCAGCGATGTCAGGGCATCCTGAAGGCGTTCAGCGGCCTGGGCATAGGCGGCACGGGCGGTCGTGGACTTGTTGAACCACGACGGCGCAACAAGAATCACCTCACCCTTCACGCCGTCCAGAACCGCCACGACCGATGGGCGCATCAGCACCGCATCGGGCAAATTCAGCGTATCGGGGTTCACGTTCGGCAGGTGTTCGACCAGCCGGATCATATCGTAACCCAGGTATCCGAACAGCCCAGCGCAGGCGGCGGGCAAGTCGTCGGGAAGGGTTATCCGCGATTCATCGAGCAGGGCGCGGATCGCAGCCAGCGGTTCCCCGGCGTCGGTCCATGCGGTCGGGTCGTAGCGCGCGGCGCGGTTCACGCGCGACGCGGTGCCGCGACATTCCCAGATCAGGTCGGGCTTCATGCCGACGATGGAATAGCGGCCCCGGACCTCGCCTCCGGTTACGGATTCCAGGACAAAGGAAAACGGCTGCGCCTCGGCCAGCTTGAGCATCAGAGAGACCGGCGTGTCGAGATCGGCGGGCAGGCGGGTCCACAGGATCTGATTTTCGCCCCGCCCGAAGCCGGTCTCGAAGGTCGGGAAGTCGGGTGCGATCATCAGCCGCCGCCAAGCTGCGACTGCACCGCCTCGACGGCCTGCGAATTGACGGTGAATCCGGCCATGCCCTGGACGGAGCGGCCGTAGCTTTCGAACAGGTCGCCGGTCAGTTCGGTACCCGTCTGCGTCTCGATGGCCTGGCGCAGCTGCGCGCCGTCTCCGGTGGACAGGTCGGCTTCGGTCACGGCATCGACGCGCACGACGAAGGCGCGTTGGTCGTCGCCCTCAAAGGCGAAGATATCACCCGGCGCAGCCTCGAAAATGCGATCGATCAGTCCGTCCGGCGCGCCTTCCAGCGTGGCGTCGCGGACGATGCCGGTCAGCGTTTCGGGCTGACCCATGATGTCCTGCACCGGGTTCTCGGACAATTCGCCGGCGCGGTCGAACAAGCGACTGCGCAGACTTTCGGAGCGCCATGCGGCTTCGACCTGCCCCCGGATCTCGTCCAGCGGCGGCACGATCGGGGCGATCACCTCATCCAGTCGCAGCGAGAACAATCCACCGTCGGACAGCGTCCCCAGTTCAGGGAAATCGCCCGCCTGCGCGGCCCGGGCGGCAGAGCGAAACTCATCGTAGGCGACGATGCCGAAACCGCCCTGTTCTTCGCCCGCCGCAGGGTCCCAGCGGATATTGCCCAGTTCCATGTCAGTCTGATCCGCCACTTCTTCGAGGGTCGCGCCGCCAGCCAGCAGGTCGTCGATATTCTCGCGCGCGGCATCGATGCGGCGGCGTGCGGCGTCGATACCCGCCTCGGCGACCAGATCGTCGCGCACATCCTCGAGCGGCACTTCGGTCGCGTCGAGAACCGCATTGACCCGATAGATTGCTGGCCCCAGCGGCGTTTCGACCGGCCCGGCAAGCCCGGGCTGTTCCAGCGCGAACAGCGCGTCGGCGATAACCGGGTCCAGCCCATCGCGCGACAATTCGCCCTGATCCACATCTTCCAGCGTCAACCCGCGTTCCTCGACCAGCGCATCGAAGGTCGTCGTCCCGGATTCGATCGCAGCGAGGGCGTCGGTTGCGGACTGCATGTCGGCAAAGGCCAGACGTTCGGCCAGCACGCGTTGCGGTTGCCGATAGTCTGCGGCACGATCTTCATAAAGCTGTCGCAGTTGATCTTCGTCGATCTGGATGTTGTCCACGACGCTGTCCGGGGTCATCCAGACATAGGTGATGGCCCGCAATTCGGGGGTCTCGAACCGCGTCGGATCGGCGTCGTAGAACGCCGTCAGGTCGGCGTCGGTCGGGGCCAGGTCGCCGCCCGGAAGATCCTGCACCGTGACGGTGGCCAGCGTGACATCGCGGCTTTCGGCGATCCAGCGGGCGATGGCGTCGACATAGGCTGCGGGCACTTCGACACCTCCGGCGACTGCCCCCTGCAACAGCTCGCGCGCGGCTTCGTCGCGGATATCCTCTTCGTAGCCAGACTCGTTCAGGCCCGCGCTCTGAAGTGCGAAGCGATAGCCTTCGCGGTCGAAGCCGCCCCCCACGCCGCTGAAAGCGGGGTTTTCGCGAATCCGTTCGGCCACGGCTTGATCGCCCACAGATATGCCGATGCGATCAGCCTCGGATTCCAGCGCGGCGGCTGCCAGAAGGCGTTCCATGACATTGCGGTCCAGACCGAACAGCTGCATCTGCTGAAGCGTCAGGCGCTGGCCGGTGTCCTGTTGCAGGCGATTGATCTCGAATTGCAGTGCGTTGGCGTATTCCTGCACGGTAATTTCCCGGTCACCGACGCTTGCCACTGTCGAGAGCGAGCTGCCGAAGCCGCCGATCCCGAAGCCACCGAGGGCAAGGATAAGCAGACCAAGAATGACCCACATGATCGTGTTCGATGTCTTCCTGCGACGTTTCTCGGCCATGTGGCTTGCCCCCTGCGATACGGTCGGGGAGTGATAGGATGCGGGCCAGCCGGGGGCAAGCGCGTCCGGTCGTCGGGTCAGAGCCCGCTTTGCGCCACCTCGTCCAGCCGGTTGAACAGCGTGGCAATTCCATCTGCGTCCGCATTGGCAAAGGCGATCCGCAGGCTGCGTTCGGCCCGTCCGCTGCCACCGTCGCTGCGCAGGGGTCCGAACATCGTGCCGGGCAGAAGCAGCAGCGCGGCGCGGTCGACCAGTGCGCGGGCAACCCGGTCCGACGGCAGGTCGAAAGGGTGCATGACATAGGCGAAATAGGCCCCGCAGCCAAGCAGGGGCCAATCGGCCCGATCCGCGAACCCGTCTGCGATCGCGGTGCGTCGGCGCAGGATTTCGCGGCGTTCCCCCGCCAGCCAGTCGCCAAGGTTCTCCATCCCCCAGAGCGCGGCGCGCTGACCCAGCCCGGTCGGGCAGATCGCCACGGAATCGAGCCACTTCTCGACTTCGCGCAGCCGGGATGGCGCGGCAAGGATGGCCCCGACCCGGTGCCCGGTCAGGCGATAGGCCTTGGAAAAGGAATAAAGCTGGATCAGCGTGTCGTCCCAGTCAGGGTCCGTGAACAACGCATGCGGCGCGCCATCGACCGCGTGAAAATCGCGGTAGGTCTCGTCCAGGATCAGGGCGATGCCGCGCGTGCGGGCCAGATCGCGGAAGGCCGCCATCAGGTCGGCGGGGTATTCGACGCCACCGGGATTGTTGGGGCTTATCAGAATGATGGCACGGGTTCTGTCGTCGATCAGCGCGGCGGCAGCAGAGGGGTCTGGCAGGAGGTCGTCGCCTGTATCGAGAATGCGCGCGTCGACGCCCACGGTATCCAGCCACATCTTGTGGTTGAAATAATACGGCACCGGCAGAATCACGTTGTCGCCGTCCCGCGCCAGGGTGGCGATGGCGGCCGCGAAGGCCTGATTGCAGCCCGAGGTGATGGCGACCTGATCGGCACGGACCGTGCCGCCGTAGTCACGCGTCCAGTCGGCGGCAACCCGGTCGCGCAGGGCGGGAAGGCCCAGGACATCGCCATACATATGGGCCGCCGGATCGGTCATCACGATGTCGGCCATGGCCTGTCGCAGCGGTGCGGGCGGCGGATCGGCGGGCGCGGCCTGGCTGAGGTTCAGAAGCGGGCGGTCCGGTGTGAAGGTGGCGTCCGCGATCCAGCGCCGCGCCTCCATCACGGGCGGCGGGATCGTGGCGGCAAGATTCGGGTTCAGATTGGGCATATGCGCCCTCCGGTGCAGACGTTCGGTCAGGCAACAGGCGTAGCGGGGCAGACGGGGATCGGCAATGCGGGGAACGGCAATGTGGGGGGACAAGTGCAATGCGACAACAGGAGAGATTTTACAGGCTGGCCCCATGCTTCTGGTGTGACTGTGGCACAGGGCCGGGCGGTCGGTATGGGGTCCCGTTGTAACGATGGCGACTGCCGCTCCTCTCAGATGCACCGACAGGATGGCGTCTGTTCGAGTGGAGATGATTCTCGCCTTGCCCGAAGTCTGAGCCGCGTTTTCGACCTGGAACCCGTCGCATCCGATCGTTTCGGTTGGCGGCAACGCCGGTTTCGCCAGTTATCTCTCGGCGATTGACCGCCTGACGCGGGCCGTGTCAGACCCTCGGCACGACATCGGCCTGAGGAAACCGCAGCCCATGATGGAAGATACCCTGGAGGCCGAGGAATCCGGCCCGTTCGGCGCGCCCCTGTTCGATGGACCCCAGGCGCGTGCGCTGCGCCGGGTCGGGGTGATCGACGTAGGCTCGAATTCGGTCCGGCTGGTGGTGTTCGACGGGGCGGCCCGCTCGCCCGCCTATTTTTATAACGAGAAGATCCTCTGCGGTCTGGGCGCGGGCCTGTCGGAGAGCGGTCGTCTGAATCCCGAAGGCCGGGTGCGTGCGCTGGCCGCGCTGAAACGCTTCGCAATCCTTGCACGCGGCATGGAGGTCAATTCGTTGACCGCCGTGGCCACCGCCGCCGTCCGCGAAGCCGAGGATGGCCAGGCGTTCGAGTTGGAGGTCAAGTCCGAGACCGGCCTGAAGCTCTGGGTGATTGATGGCAAGGAGGAGGCGCGCTTGTCGGGGCAGGGGGTCTTGCTGGGCTGGCCCGAAGCCGAAGGCCTGATGTGCGACATAGGCGGCAGCAGCATGGAACTGGCCGAACTCAAAGGCGGCAGCGTGGGCGCGACAGTGTCGGGCAAACTGGGGCCGCTCAAGTTGCAGGGCATCAAGGGCAAGGGCGCGCGCCGCAGCGAGATCGACGCGGGTATCGCCGCCATGGCCAAAGAGCTGGGGCAGGAAAGATACGACAAGATATATCTCGTCGGCGGCAGTTGGCGCGCCATTGCGCGGGTCGATATGGAACGGCGGAATTATCCGCTGCACGTCCTGCATGAATACAAGATGACCCCCAAGGATCTGCGCGCGACGCTGGATTTCATCGCGTCCGAGGACATATCCGACCTGGGCAAACGCACCGGCACCAGTTCCGCCCGGATGTCGCTGGTTCCGATTGCCGGCGAGGTGCTGGACCGCGTGGTCAAGACGTTCCGGCCCAAGGAGATCGCGATCTCCAGCTATGGCATCCGCGAGGGGCTTCTCTACGAACAGATGCCCGATGTGCTGCGCGCCCGCGATCCGCTGATCGAATCCTGTCGTGCGTCCGAGGCTGCCTATGCCCGCCTGCCGGGGTTCGGTCGCATCCTCTATCGGTTCCTGCATCCGCTGTTCGCGCGGGTACCGGACCGCCGCCGCCGCCTGATCCGGGCCTGTTGCCTGCTGCACGACGTCAGTTGGCGGGCGCATCCCGATTACCGCGCCGAAATCTGCTTCGACAACGCCACCCGCGCCAACCTCGGCGGGCTGACCCATTCCGAACGGGTCTACATGGGTCTGGCCCTGCTGCATCGTTACCGCAACAAACGCGAGGGCACCCCGTTCGAGGCGCTGGCCCCGCTTTTGGGCGAGGCGGACACCAATCAGGCGGAAGTCGTCGGCAAGGCAATGCGCTTCGGGGCGATGTTCTCGGCGCAGGACCCGGCTCTGATGGGGGAGCTGAAGCTGTATCCCAAGAAGGGCATTCTGCAACTGTCGCTGCCCAAGGGCGATGGCGAGGCCCTGTTCGGCGAAGTGGCCGAGGCGCGGTTCAAGTCGCTGGCCTCAAGTCTTGGGGTCGAGGGACGGGTGCGGGTTATCAAACGCTGACAGGCAAGGCGCGCCTTGCCCCCATGCGCAGGCGTTGGTAGCGCAGGTCAAACTTTTGCCGCGCCGTCCCGGAGCCCTGTCATGCGTCTCAGCCGCTATTTCCTGCCCGTCCTGAAAGAGACGCCCTCCGAGGCGCAGATCGTCAGTCATCGCCTGATGTTGCGCGCGGGCATGATCAAGCAGTCCGCTGCGGGCATCTATTCGTGGCTTCCGCTGGGCCATCGCGTTCTGAAACGCATCGAACAGATCGTCCATGAGGAGCAGCAGCGCGCGGGCCACATCCCGATGCTGATGCCGACGCTGCAATCCGCCGACCTCTGGCGCGAATCCGGGCGTTACGACGCCTATGGCCCGGAAATGCTGCGTTTCACCGACCGGCAGGACCGCGAGATGCTCTACGGTCCCACCAACGAGGAATTGATTACCGATATCGTCCGCTCGAACGTCGCCAGCTACAAGGATTTGCCGCTGACGCTCTACCATATCCAGTGGAAGTTCCGCGACGAGATGCGCCCGCGCTTCGGCGTCATGCGCGGTCGCGAATTCCTGATGAAGGACGGCTATAACTTCGATCTGACCCGTGCTGATGCGATGCATGCCTACAACCGCCATCTGGTCAGCTATCTGCGCACCTACGAGCGGATGGGCCTGCAGGCGATCCCGATGCGCGCCGATTCCGGACCGATCGGCGGCGATGACACCCATGAATTCCTGGTATTGGCCGACACGGGCGAATCCGAGGTGTTCTACGACAGCAATGTCACCGAGATTTCGCTGGGCCAGCGCGACATCGACTACGACGACGTGGGTCAATGCGCCAAGGTGATGGAAGAATTCACCACGCTGTACGCCCGCACTGACGAAACCCACGACGAGGCTGAATTCACCAAGGTCCCCGAAGATCGCCGCCGGTCCGCGCGCGGCATCGAAGTCGGGCAGATCTTCTATTTCGGCACCAAGTATTCCGATGCGCTGGGCGCCAGGGTCCAGGGCCCTGACGGCAAACCCACGGCGCTGCACATGGGATCACACGGCATCGGCGTCAGTCGGCTTGTCGGCGCGATCATCGAAGCCAGTCACGACGACAAGGGCATTATCTGGCCCGAAGGCGTCACACCGTTCCACGTCGGGATCGTCAACCTCAAGCAGGATGACCCGGCCACCGATTCCGCCTGCGAAGGCATCTACAAGGAGTTGGAGTCGCAGGGCCTGACCGCGCTCTACGACGACCGCAAGGATCGGGCGGGCGCAAAGTTCGCGACCATGGACCTGATCGGCCTGCCGTGGCGGATCACCGTCGGCCCGCGCGGGCTGGCGAACGGTCTGGTGGAGCTGACGTCGCGCCGCACCGGCGAGACCGAGGAAGTGACGCCGCAGGCCGCCATCGCGCGCCTGAAAGACATCTACGCGCCGCACCTTTGATCCGCCCTTAACCCAACGCAGCCGGAGCAATCCCCATGTTCAGCCGTTTCGAATGGATGATCGCCTGGCGCTATCTGCGCGCGCGCCGGTCCGAGGGCGGCATCTCGGTGATGACGTGGATCAGCCTTGTCGGCATCGCGCTGGCGGTCTTCGCCCTGATCGCGACGCTGGCCGTGCGGTCCGGCTTTCGCTACGAATTCGTCGACACGATTGTTGGTGCCAACCCCCATGCCACGATCCGTCCCTATGGCGAGGCGCAGCCCAACGGTATGCTCACCGGGACCACGCCCGACTATGATGCGCTGGCCGACAGTCTGGCCCAGGTGCCGGGCGTGACCCACGCCGTGCCGGTGGTGACGGGTCAGGTCATGGCCTCGGCCAACGGCGCGAACACCGGCGCACAGGTCATCGGCATCCGGCCCGGCGATCTGGCCGACATTCCGCGCGTCCAGGCTCCCGAACAATCGCAGGGCGACATCGCGGCTTTCGGAGTGGACGAAGGTCAGGGCATCGCCATCGGCTGGTATCTGGCCGACACGCTGGGCGTGCGCGCGGGCGACCGTATTCGCCTGATTTCGCCGGACGGCCAGAAGACGCCTTTCGGGACCAGCCCGCGGGTGAAATCCTATCTCGTGTCCTATGTCTTTCAGGTCGGGCGCTACGACATCGACCTGACCCGTATCTACATGCCGTTCTCCGAGGCGCAGACCTATTTCAACCGCGAGGGCGTCGCGGATGAAATCCAGGTCTCGATCACCGACCCCGAGGCGGTGGACGCACTCAGCCCCTCGCTTCTCGCCGCGGTCGGATCGGACGGCTGGGTCTGGACGTGGCGCGACAGTGCGGGCGGATTCCTGCGCGCGCTTCAGATGGAGGACAACATCATGTTCGTCATCCTTTCGATCCTCGTGCTGATCGCGACGCTGAACATCACCTCCGGCCTTGTGATGCTGGTCAAGAACAAGGGCCGCGACATCGGCATCCTGCGCACCATGGGCCTGACCGAAGGCACCATCCTGCGCGTGTTCTTCCTGTGCGGCGCGGGCATCGGTGTCATCGGCACCGTGATCGGGGTGGTCCTCGGTTGCCTTTTCGCGCTCTATATCGATCCGATCTTCAGCTTCGTGAACTGGGTCGCGGGCGGCGGTGTCTGGGACCCCTCCGTGCGTTTCATCTCTGCCTTGCCCGCCCGTTTGGAACTGGGAGACGTGCTGTCCGCCGTGGCCCTGTCCCTGACGCTGTCGTTCATCGTGACGATCTTTCCGGCGCGCCGTGCCGCCCGCATGAACCCGGTCGAGGCGCTCCGCTATGAGTGAGACGCTCAGGCTGACCGGCATCCGGAAAGGCTACCATCTGGGTAAGCCCAGCGAGATTCGCGTGTTGAACGGCGTCGATCTGACCCTGAACGCGGGCGAGGTCGTGGCTCTCGTCGCACCGTCCGGCGCGGGCAAATCGACGCTTCTGCATATCGCAGGGCTTCTGGACACGCCTGATGACGGCGCTGTTACCATGGGCGGCACCGACCTCACGGGCGCATCCGACCGCTTGCGGACGCGGGCCAGACGAGACCGCATCGGTTTCATCTATCAGTTTCATCACTTGCTGCCCGAATTCACGGCTGCCGAGAATATCATCCTGCCGCAACTGGCCAACGGAGTATCGGCCCGTGCCGCCCGTTCCCGTGCCGAGGATCTGCTGGGCCGTGTCGGCCTGTCACACCGGGCGGACCATCGCCCCGCCGAAATGTCGGGCGGCGAACAGCAGCGCACCGCCTTTTGCCGCGCGCTGGCCAACGGGCCCGGCCTGCTGCTGGCGGATGAGCCGACGGGCAACCTTGACCCCGGAACGTCCGACACGGTGTTCGCAGCCTTGTTGACGCTGGTGCGGGAGAGGGGGATGGCCGCGCTGATCGCGACCCACAATCTGGAGCTTGCGGGTCGCATGGATCGCGTGCTGCGGCTGGACGGCGGGCGCCTGGCCTAAAGACTATTTGTTCAGGAAAGCCGCGATCTGGTCGAAGACGCGGTTCCGCGTCTCGGGCGTCTCCATCAGCACTTCGTGGCGCGCGCCCTCGATCATTTCCAACTGGCTGTTGGGCCAGGAACCCATGCGAACATGGATCGAATCGTCGGATACGATGCCCTCGTCCGTGCCCAGAAACGTCAGGCAGGGCACCTTCGGCGCCGCCTCGCGCGCAGTGGTGTGCATCTCGCGGAACGCGGCCCAGATCCAGGCAAGCGACGGGCCGCCCAGGGCCAGTTCAGGATGCGCGGCAAGCTGACGTTTCATCCAGGCGAACATCTCCGGGTCGGTGGTCAGCAGATTGTCATCGAAGGGTGCGTCTATCGGGTCCGCGATCTTTCCCGACCCCGGAGCCGAGCGTTGTCCCAGACCGATGAGCGATGCCATCGCCGACACCCCCCATCCGATCGCGCGGCGGTGGGGCGATAGTTTCAGACCCCACATCGGGGCAGAGAACACGGCTTTTTCGAAAGTGTCGGTTCTCATCAGAGTGCGCAGCCCAATCAAGCCACCCATCGAATGTCCCAGAATGTGCCAGGGCCGGGGAAGGTTCAGCGCGGCACAAAGATCAAGTAATGCATCAACGTCACGCTGAAAGTAATTGAAATTATTCACATGACCAATGTTCTTGTCGTGCTCGGGTCGCGGCGAAAGACCTTGACCGCGCCAGTCGATCGCAACGCTGGCATAACCGCGCGCCTGCATCTCGCGTGCTGCATCGGAATATTTTTCGACATATTCGGTGCGCCCTGGACACATGACCAGGGTGCCGCGCGACCCATCCTGCCAGACCGCGACCCGAAGGCGGATGCCATCCGACGTCGTGGCCCACACGGCCCGCCCTTCGACCGGGCCGCGAGCGACATCGGCGTAATAAGGGGCCGCCGGATAAGGGATCGCGCCACCGGCCATCGTATCGGCCACAGTCAGGACAGCGCCGCGCCCAGCTTCATCGCCTGTCCCATGTCGCCATCGACCGACAGCTTGCCGGTCATGAAAGCCGACGTCGGGTTCACATCGCCGTCAAGGATGCCCTTGAACGTCTCGGCATCGGCGGTCATCGTGCACTCGGCGTCGCCGTCCCCGGCACGCACACCATCGGAATCGAGCATGATCGCGCCTTCATCTTCGACCACGAACTTGACGCTGCCGTCGAAGGTGCCAATCTTTGTGGAAAGCTGCGTGACGGCCTCGTTGATGATGTCGCTCATGGAATCCTCTTATTCTGATCGCCGATATGGCGGGATTGGGTCGTGGACAGGATGATTGACCAGCGCGTCACTCTCAAGGCCCTCGCAGTCGCGGTGCTGTGTAGTTACGCCACGTATTCCGTTGCGCAAGGGCTTGGCGACACCCCCGGACCCGAGACCCCGTCCGAGATCGCGCCGCTCGAGGCTGATCCGCAGATCCTGCTGAACCGGCTCGGAACCCTTACGGGCGAAGGTGATGCGGGCGAGGCGACCCGTCTGGCCAATGAAATTCAGGAACGCTGGACCCATACGGGCAGCGCCACGCTGGACCTGCTTCTGCAACGTGGGATCGACGCGATGCAGGACGGCGATTTTGTCCGCGCCATCGCGCATCTGACTGCTTTGACCGATCATGCGCCCGAATTCGCCGAGGGCTGGAACCAGCGGGCGACCGCGTTTTTCCTGACCGACCGATACGGCGAGGCGCTGTCGGATATCGAGCAGGTCCTGATTCTCGAACCGCGTCATTTCGGTGCTCTGGCGGGTCTGGGGATCATTCTCGAAGAACTTGGCGATGAGCAGGGGGCACTCCGGGCCTTCCGTGCCGCGCAACAGATTTTTCCGGCCGAGGAAAACGTCAACAGATCCGTCGAGCGCCTTGAAGCCGCGACCGGAGGTCGGACCCTCTGATGGATAGCCCTCTCGGGCGGGTAACGGCGGTCCTCGGACCGACGAATACCGGCAAGACTCACTATGCCATCGAGCGGATGCTGGCGCATCGCACCGGCATCATCGGCCTGCCGCTGCGCCTTCTGGCGCGCGAGGTCTATGATCGCATCGTTGCGGCACGGGGTCCTTCGGTCGTGGCACTCGTCACCGGCGAGGAACGGATCGTGCCGCCACGTGCCGCCTACTGGGTCTGCACGGTCGAGGCGATGCCGCAGGGGATGGGCACCGACTTCGTTGCCATCGACGAAATCCAGCTCTGCGCCGACCCGGAGCGGGGCCATGTCTTCACCGACCGTCTGCTGAACATGCGCGGCCTGCACGAGACGTTGTTCATGGGGTCCGACACGATGCGGCCCTCGATCGCGGCGCTGATCCCCAAAGTGCAGTTCGCCCGGCGCGAACGATTCAGCGATCTGACCTATACAGGTTCGAAAAAGATAAGTCGCATGCCGGGCAGAACCGCGATTGTCGGATTTAGTGTCGACAATGTGTATGCCATTGCGGAACTCCTGCGCCGTCAAAAGGGCGGTGCAGCGGTCGTCATGGGGGCGCTTTCGCCCAGAACGCGCAACGCGCAGGTCGAGATGTATCAAAATGGCGACGTCGATTACCTCGTCGCCACCGACGCCATCGGCATGGGCCTGAACCTCGACATCAGGCATGTTGCTTTCTCGGCCACCTCCAAGTTCGACGGCCAGCGCATTCGACCCCTGATGCCGCATGAACTGGCGCAGATCGCCGGACGCGCCGGGCGCTATATGCAGCCCGGCACTTTTGGCGTGACCGGCGAAGCTTCGCCGCTGGAGGACGGGCTGGTCGAGGCCATTCAATCTCACGCCTTCAAACCCATCGACCGCCTGATGTGGCGCAATGATCGTCTGGATTTCGGCAGCCCCGAAGCGCTCATCGCCTCTCTGGAAGCGCCCAGCACCGAACTTCAGCTGACGAAGGGGCGCGAGGCGGATGACCTGTCGTCGCTTAAGACCTTGAATCAGCTGGAAACCGTTGCCGTCCGCCTGCGCGATGCCCGCGATGTGAAACTGTTGTGGGAAGTTTGCCGCATTCCCGATTTCCAGGGCATCAGTCACGGCGAGCATACCACCATGCTGGCGCGCATCTTCGGATTTCTGCACGAACGGGGTCGCGTCGATGGCGATTGGTTCGCCCGACAGGTTAAACGCATCGACCGAACCGATGGCGACATCGACATGTTGTCCAAACGATTGGCGTATATCCGCACATGGACGTATGTTGCGCAGCGAAAGGGCTGGGTGGACAACGATGCGCATTGGCGCGATGCCACGCGGGCGATAGAAGACCGTCTGTCGGACGCGCTCCACCAGGCGTTGACCAATCGGTTCGTCGACCGGCGAACCTCTGTGCTGCTGCGGCGGCTGAAGATGAAGGAGGGCCTGTTGGCCGACATCAACGACAAAGGTGAAGTCACCGTCGAGGGCGAGACGCTGGGTCGTCTCGAAGGCTTTCGATTCCATCAGACCGGAACCGCGTCACCGGACGAGGCCAGGACCGTGCGGCAGGCCGCGACCCAGGCGTTGCGGCCCGAATTCCACCTCCGCGCAGACCGATTCTACAATGCGCCCGACACCGAGATGGATTTCACCGAGCAGGGTGGCCTGATGTGGGGCGACCAGGCCGTCGGCAAGCTGGTCAAGGGGGCCGAGCCGCTCAGGCCGGGCGTCGAAGCTTTCGTCGATGACGAGGCCGGGCCGGAGGTCATGCAGAAGGTCACGCGCCGGTTGCAGCACTTCATCGACCGCAAGGTCGCCGCCGCGATGGACCCGCTCATGGCGATGTCCCGTGACGAGACGCTGACGGGACTGGCGCGCGGGTTCGCGTTCCGGATGCTTGAATCCTTCGGTGTCCTACCCCGTGCCGAGGTCGCGCAGGAGGTGAAGGAACTGGATCAGGATGCCCGTGGGCAACTGCGCAAGCATGGCGTCCGTTTTGGCCAATTCACCATTTTCCAGCAATTGCTGCTGAAGCCCGCGCCGACGCGTCTGCGGCTTGTGCTTTGGTCGCTTGTGCAGGACCTGCAGGAATTTCCCGAAGCACCCCCGCCCGGTCTGGTCACCGTGCCCGCCGCCGCTGGTGCGCCGCAGGGTTATTACACGATGGCCGGTTACCGGCAGGCCGGCGCGCGGGCGATCCGCATCGACATGCTGGAGCGGTTGGCCGACCTGCTGCGTCCTGCCGATTCGCGCGGCGGCTTCGAGGCGACACCCGACATGCTGTCGATCACCGGCATGACCCTGGAGCAGTTTTCCGACCTGATGGGCGGTCTGGGCTATAACGCCGAAAAGGGCGAGCGACCGAAGGTAAAGCCGGTCTCCGCCAAGTCCGACACGCCGGACGAGCCGACGAAAACGCCGCAGGAAACTCCGGTGCAGGAGCCCACGGAGACTCCGCCCGCACCGCCGACCGAGGTGCCAGGCGAGACGCCCGCAGAAACTCCGGTCATCGATCCGCCGGAAGGCCCGGCGACGCCTCCAACCGAAGTGCCGCCTGAAATGTCGGGCCAGACCGACGCCGCCGCACCCGCCGCTGATGCACCCGAAGTCGAGGTTTTCTATACCTTTACCTGGGCACCGCGCCGCCAGAACAATCGTGGTCCGCGTAAAGATCAGGGGCGCGATCAGGCCCGTGAGGGCGACCGACCTGCCCGAAAGGGTGGAAAGCCGCAGGGCAAAGGTGGCGGGCGACGTGATGGTGGCAAAGGCAAACCCGCAGGTGATCGCGGGCCCAAAACTTATGAAGCCAAACCCAAACGCGACAAGCCCATCGACCCCGACAATCCCTTCGCGGCGCTTGCCGCACTTAAGGACAAATGACCGGACAGTCCGAAGACCCCGCGCCGAAGCAGCGGCTGGATAAGTGGCTGTGGCAGGCGCGGTTCTACAAGACGCGCACCCTGGCCGCTCGAACGGTGAGCGATGGGCGGGTGAGGGTAAATGGCGAAAAAGTCGGCAAACCCGCCTTGCCGGTCGTGCCGGGCGATACGTTGACCTTCACGGCAGGCGACCGCATCCGCGTGGTCGAAATCGTGGCACTGGCCGTGCGTCGGGGCCCCGCGTCCGAAGCGCAGGCCCTTTATACCGATCACTCTCCCAAACCCGTGCCGCGTGTCGGCCCTCGTCCCACGGGGCGCGACCGGCGGCGCATGGATGCCGCGCGCGACGATGAGACGCACCGACAGTGACGCGGCGGTAATACCGGCGTAATACCTTGGTTGGCCCTGTCGTAATACCGCATCTGCCGCCCCATATCGCAGGTAAGTCACAGCCCCGTCAGCCCCGCTTGAACCCCCCCGGCGGGGGGGCTAGACGGATTTCGACCCGAATAAGGACACGTTTCATGACCTATATCGTCAATGACGCCTGCATCGAATGCAAATATACCGACTGCGTCGAGGTCTGCCCCGTGGATTGTTTCTACGAGGGTGAGAACATGCTGGTCATCCATCCTGACGAATGCATCGACTGCGGCGTCTGCGAGCCGGAATGCCCCGCCGATGCGATCCGTCCCGATACCGAGCCGGATATGGAGAAGTGGGTTGAATTCAATCGTAAATATTCCGAACTTTGGCCTGTCATCATTACCAAGAAGGACCCTCTGCCGAATGCCGAGGAAATGGACGGCAAGCCAGACAAGATAAAGTTGTTTTCGGAAGCCCCCGGCGAGGGCGGCTGAGGTTCTGATTCAAGCGCGGCCAGATGGGTCAGCGTGCATGACACTTTCGCAGTGCCTGTTTTTGTGGTATGGTCGTCGACATAGCGGGGGATTTCCTTCGCATTTTCCACTGTGTCCGACCCCCAAAAACACGCAACTGCGTCAGGGCCGACATCAAATTGCATATGACCTGACCTACGGGCTTGCCCGTGGCCGGTGTTTTTTGCCTGTAAAACCAGGCCGATGCGCGAATTGAGACATCGAAAGGATGCCCATGTCCAAGAAGCTCGACTTTAGCCCGAATGATTTCGTCGTCTATCCTGCCCACGGCGTAGGTCAGATCGTCTCCGTGGAAAAACAGGAGGTCGCTGGCCTTGAGCTGGAATTGTTCGTCATCAATTTCGTAAAGGACAAGATGACGCTGCGGGTTCCGACTCACAAGGCGACCGACGTTGGCATGCGTTCGCTGTCGTCACCCGAAGTTGTGGCGAAGGCCATGACCACGCTCAAGGGCAAGGCCCGCGTCAAGCGTGCGATGTGGTCGCGCCGGGCACAGGAATACGAAGCCAAGATCAACTCCGGCGACCTGATCGCCATCGCAGAGGTCGTACGCGATCTGCACCGCAACGATGAACAGCGCGAACAGTCCTATTCCGAGCGTCAGCTTTACGAAGCTGCGCTGGATCGCCTGACCCGCGAACTTGCCGCCGTGAATGCCGACATGGACGAGGACGGTGCCCTCAAAGCTGTCGATGAAGTGCTTTCGGCACGCGTTGCGGCCGCATAAGATCGTTCATATACAGTATCTTGAAAGCTGAAAGGCGTCCTTCGGGGCGCCTTTCCCGCGTCAGGTCCACCATTCATCGATACGCGCGATATCACTGTCTGACCAACCGAAATGATGCGCAAATTCGTGAACCGTGACATGCGCCACCAAAGCTTCCAGCGTGACGTCCCCGCGCGCCGCCCATTCATCCAGAATCGGGCGACGGAACAGAAAGATTGTCGAGGGCGGGTCGGGATAGTCCACCGACCGCTGGGTCAGGGCGACGCCCTCATAAAGGCCGGTCAGGTCATAGGCGTCCTCGATCTCCATCTCATCCAGCAGATCATCCGACGGCCAATCCTCCACCGACAGCCTGACATCGGCTGCCAGGCCCGCGAAGGGCGAGGGAAACGCGGCGCGCGTCGCCTCGGCGATCTTGCGCAGATCCTCGATATCGGGGGCGATCATGCGATCACGCGCATTCCGTAAGGCGTGCCGATCCGTGCCGTTATTCGCCGGGGACCGACCGTGACCGTGATTCGCGGATCGTCTGTCAGATCGGCGATACACGCCGTCAGCCCTTCGTCGGGGTGCGTCAGCGTCAGCTCCGCAAGGTGCAAACCGCTGTCCGGAAACGTCGGTGCCGGGCTGTCCCATTGGATCAAGGCAGGAAAACATCCATCAAACGGAAGTATCCCGTCATCGGGCACTGCCATGCGCCAGCGGAATGCGCCGCGCGCGAATGACAGCGGGCGTCCGGCCTGCGGAAAGCGATCGACAAGCGCATCCAGATCGTCGGTCCGCAAGATCCAGTTGCCGATCCGGGGCAGTCCGGCACGGCGATCCAGGTCGAACCAGCGCGGTCGATCCGGCGCAGCGGCATCAGGATCGATCGCTATGACTTCGAAATACTCACCCGCCGCCAGACCGGACAGACGATTGTGCGTCGACATGAGCGCATGTTTGCCGCCCGGACCCATATGATGCCCCAGATGGGTCAAGACATGGGCCGCGCCGTCATCCAGCGTTGCGGCGGCGATGGCGAAGTGGTCAAAGTCTGTCATGGGGGACGACGCTAGTCTGACGGCGCGGAAGGCGCAATTGCGCAAGGAATGTCTTGCCGCCCGCGATGGAGTCGGGCCGTTGCGCCGTGCCATGGCGGGCACGCGCCTGTACGCGCGGCTCATGGGTCTGCGCGGACGAACCATCGCAGGCTATCTGCCGATCGGGTCCGAGGCCAACCCGACCCATGCGATGCGCGTTCTGGCCAGGGATAATCGTATTTGCGTTCCGGTCGTGACGGCGCGCGGTGCGCCGTTGCGATTCCGGGAATGGTGGCCCGATTGTCCGCTGGAGAAGGGCGCGTTCGGTGTGCCTGTCCCAACCGAGGGTGGCTGGCGTGTCCCGGATGTGCTGATCCTGCCGATGGTCGGGTTCGATGCGGGCGGCGGGCGGCTGGGCTATGGCGGGGGGTATTATGACCGAACGCTGGCGGGCATGGGTGATGCGCTGGCCATCGGGTTTGCCCTGGAAGCGCAGCGCGTCGAGGCCATCCCGCAGGAGCGAACCGACATCACCCTGCCATACATCATCACCGATGCAGGGGTTTTCGGCGCGGACGGCACGGTGTAATCGGACGGCATCTCAAACCCCGAGGCCCGGATGACTGATACATTTGACCGCACCGTCAAGATCGCGCCGTCGATCCTCGCCGCCGATTTCGCCAATTTCGGAGCGGAGTGCGCGGCGGTCGAGAGGCAGGGGGCGGACTGGATTCACGTGGACGTCATGGACGGACATTTCGTGCCGAACATAACCTTCGGCACGGCGATGTGCGCGGCGCTCCGGCCCCACATCAAGGGTGTAATGGACGTACATCTGATGATCGCGCCGATCGATCCCTATATCGACGCCTTTGCGCAGGCCGGTGCAGATATCATCACCGCCCATGTCGAAGCCGGACCGCATATCCATCGCACGCTTCAGGCGATCCGGGGCGCGGGCGCGAAAGCCGGATTGGCGTTGAACCCCGGCACGCCGGCATCGGCTGTTGCTTCCTTGCTGGACGATGTCGACATGATCTGCGTAATGACCGTGAACCCCGGTTTCGGGGGGCAGAAATTCATACATTCACAGGTCGAGAAGATTCGCGATTTGCGTGCGATGATCGCAGACCGGCCGGTTCATATCGAGGTGGATGGCGGCGTTGATCCGGACACTGCCCCCTTGGTCGTGGCGGCCGGGGCGGATGTTCTGGTGGCCGGATCGGCGGTGTTTCGCGATGGTTCGGTCACAGACCCTGCACCCTATGGCCGTAACATAGCGGCGATCCGGACGGCTGCGGAACGCTGATAGCGCAATTGGCGTCAGATTGGGGCGAGAGCACTGTTCAGTGCTTGAAACCGGGCCACGGTCCCGGCCCTGTAGCGTGTTGCGGCGCGAGACTATCCGGCACTTTGGCCGTTTCGATGTGCACCGCGTCAACGGGCGTCAACGCTGCGACGGCAAGGATAGCCAGCAGCAGATAAGCCAGATGCATATTGCGGCGGCCGGGTGTTGTCTGTCCGATCATGGGCTGCCCTTTCAGAGCAATGTTCCATCAGGGATGGCGGGCTGAACGTCCGCCACCGGGGGCCAGGGCTTCGCCCCGACCGACTGCATCCCCTTTCAGAGGCGCAGAAAAAAGTCGTCGTTTCTTGTCCACCAATCCCGCAGATCCCCGAGTGTCACCGGGGCGTCGGATCGAGCACGGTCTATGTCCATACTCAGCAGGATGGCCAACCGTCTGGCCGTCTGCGCCTCGTCCGTGGGAGAGCCGCCTCTGCGGATGGCGGCGTCCATTTCGCGGGCAGCGGTGAGCAACGCGGTTTCCAATGTCCGGGCGGATATTTCAGGGTAAGTCACCGCAAGATCGCGTATCAGCGAACGAAAGGCAGTCGCATCGTCGTGCAGCCGTTCCAGCACAAGATCGCGGAGTTCGTCTTCGGTCATCAATCCCTCGTGTGTTGTGAGAGATATGGCCGACAATCCTTAAAGACGCGGTTAAGCGAGCTGACGAGATGTCGAGATTGATGTCCTGATTTTAATCAAATTGACCGTTCAGGCGAAATGGACCGGCAGTCGCGCGCGCGCCTCGTGGGCGGCATAGGCCAGGTCCGACAGGCGCATGACGGTCAGGTAATCTCGGGCCGCATTCTCGAACGGATCACCTTCCGTCACTGCAGTCACGACATGAGATTGCAGGGCGTGAACGCAGTCGCCCGCGAAGTCCGGCCAGTCCTGCGTCGGCAACAGGACCTCGGATTCGCGGCTGCCGTGGGCGCGCAGGGACACAGTGCCGTTGCCGGTCAGCGTCAGCGTTCCCGCACTGCCTTCCAGAAAGGCGTCGCCAAAGGTGCGGCGGGTGTCGTCGGTGTCGAAATCCAGCAAACGGTTGCCATCGAAAACCGCGCGCGCGCCAGTGTCATAGTCCAGTATCAGATGCCCCGCATCCTCACCCCTGATCGCCGGGTTAAGGCGGCGCAGATCGGCGTAGACCCCATCGGGGTGCCCCAGGAGGTATCGAAAGGTGTCGATGTAATGCACTCCCGTCTCGTGGATCAGCAGGCGCGGCATGGTTTGGAAATACGGCTGACGCGCCAGATAGGCATCCGGCCCCTGACCATCGCCCGTGCGCAGACGGAACGTCAGGTTCAGCGGCCTGCCGATCCGGCCCGAGTCCAGCGCCGTCTTCATTGTCCGGAACCATGGCTGGAAACGGAAATTTTCGTGAATAATGAGCGGGACGTCCGCCGCTTCGGCCTGTGCCGTTACGGCCTCGGCCTCTTCCAGTGACTGGCAGAACGGCTTCTGGCAGATGATGGCGCGGGGTTTGTGGGGCAGGGCGGCGCGGATCGTGGCGGCATGCATCGGGGGCGGCCCGGCGATGTCGAGAATATCCAGCGCCTCGGCGGCCAGCATCGCGGTAGCATCGGGATAATCAGGGGACTTGGCCGGATCCCTGTCGCAGATCGCGACGAGTTCTACGCCTGCGATCCGTGTCCACGCGTTCCGGTGAAACTGCGCGAAGTATCCCGCGCCGACCATGCCGACCCTCAGCATCAGAGGCGCGCGATGACCGCTGCCGCCGCCCCCCTGGTGTCGAGCGTGCCACCCAGATCGCCGGTCGTCTCGCCCGCCGCAAGACAGGCATCGACGGCGGTCTGAACGCGGCTGGCATCCTCGATCATCTGCGGTTGGTCATGGCGACGGCCCAGCCAGTCCAGCATCATGCCCGCAGACAGGATCATCGCGAAGGGATTGGCGATGCCTTGGCCTGCGATGTCGGGGGCCGATCCGTGGCACGGCTGGAACACGGCGTGATCGTCGCCGATATCTGCCGACGGGGCCATGCCGAGGCCGCCCATCAGGCCCGCGCCCAGGTCGGACAGGATGTCGCCGAACATATTCTCGGTCACCATCACGTCCCAGTCCCATGGTTTCAGCACGAACCACAGCGCCATCGCATCGACATAGGCGTGGTCGGCGGTCAGGTCCGGGTATTCCTTGGTCACCTCGTCAAAGATATCGCGCCAGAACGCGAAGGCGCGGAACACGTTCGCCTTGTCGACCGACGTCACGCGTCCCATGTGGCCTGCGGCCTTGCGGTCCTGCGCCAGACGGAACGTGTAATCGCAGACCTTGGTGGTGGTCCTGCGGGTCAATCGCAGCGTCTCCTCGGCGTAGTCTTCGGTGACGGTGCCCTTGCCCTGGGTGTGGAACAGCCCTTCGGTCGACTCGCGCACCAGAACGAAGTCTATGACGCGGCCCTCGGGGATATTCAGCGGCGTTTTCATGCCGGGGACAACGCGCACCGGGCGGATTCCCGCATACAGGTCCAGCGCGATGCGGATGTCGATCTGCGGGGTCATTTCGGTCCCGTCCGGGTATCGGACCGCCGGGTCGCCCAACGCGCTGAGCAATATGGCATCGGCATTTCGGGCCGTGTCCAGTGACGTCCGGGGCAGGTCGCTGCCGCAATCCAGGTAACTGGTCGCACCCGCAGGGCAGTCGTGGAAGGCAAAGTCGTGGCCGAAGGCGCGCAGCAGGTCCAGGGTCGGGGCCATGATTTCCGGGCCGATGCCATCGCCGTGAAAGACGGCAATGTTGAAAGTCTTGGACATGAATGCCTCCCCGCGTCAGTCTGACAACTCGATAGAACGCCCCAAACTGGAGGGAAAGCATGTTCGCAGTCGCCGTCACCATTGAGGTTTTCCCCAACCGGATGGCCGAATTCAAACCCGCCATGATGGAAAATGCCCGCGCTTCGCTGGCAGAGCCTGCCTGCAACCGGTTCGACGTTCTGTCCGATCCGTCGCGCCCGGATGAGGTTTTTCTATATGAACTATATGACGACGAAGCCGGGTTCGAGGCACATCACCAGACTTCGCATTACAAGGCCTTTGACACGCTGGTGACGGATATGATCCGGCGGAAGTCGATCAAGACCTACGCTGTCGTCGAGGGCTGATATGTCGGAGTGGGAGGTCTTCGCGCTGCGCTATGCCGATCGTAACGCGCGGGTTCGGGCCGACAGCTTCCTGTTCGACGACGACCACTCCGCACCGCATCCGATGGACTACTTCATGTGGTTATTGCGGCAGGGGGAACGGGCGATCCTCGTCGATACCGGCTATGACGAGGTCGAGGCCACCCGCCGCGATCGTCCCATCCTGATGGACCCGCGCGCCGCACTGGAGCCGTTCGGCCTGATGCCGGATGCAATCGACACCGTGATCGTTACGCATCTGCACTATGATCACGCGGGTGGGTTGCACTTGTTTCCCAACGCCACGCTGCATATGCAAGCCGCCGAAATGGCCTATGCCACCGGTCCCTGCATGTGCCACGACACGCTGCGGATGCCGTTTACGGGCGATCATGTCTGCGAAGCGGTGAAACGTCTGTATCGGGGTCGGGTGGTCTTTGCCGATGGCGATGCGCAGATTGCCGATGGCGTGACTGTCCACCGCATCGGCGGCCATTCCAGGGGGTTACAGGCGGTGCGGGTGCGGACGCAGGCGGGATGGCTGTGCCTTGCGTCGGATGCTGCGCATTTCTACGAAAACTTCGAGGCGGGAAAGCCGTTTCCGATCGTTGCGGACGTGTCCGAAATGCTGGACGGGTTTGCCACGATCCAGCGGCTGGCGTCGTCGCCGGGGCTGGTCATACCCGGCCACGACCCGTTGGTCCGGGTGAGGTTTCCTGCCGAGGCGGGGCTGCCCGAGACGTGGCGATTATCATCGGGACCGCAGTCCTGATGCTGTTCTGTTCGGCTTGTCCCACGAAATGCCCGTGGCCGAATTCTCTGCGGGCGGCGTTTCTGCTGGATATGATTGTCGCCAATCGGTAAGAAAACTTTACCAGACGGTCCGGGAGGGATCGTCTTGCGGGGCGCAACGACGTCCCACGCATCGGTTCAAAAGGGAGGAACCACATGAAACTCAAAGCGATCGCGCTTGCCACTACGGCTGCGCTTGTCTCGACTGGCGGCGCGCAGGCGCAGGAAGTCCTCGAAATGACCTCGGCCTTCGGGAAAAACCTGCCCATTCTGGGCACAGCCGGTGTCGATTTCGTCGAGAAGATCAACAGTATTTCCGAAAGCGTCGAGTTCGAACATTTCGATCCCGGTGAACTGGTCCCGACCCTGGAAGCCCTCGACGCGGTGTCCAATGGATCGGTCGACGCCGCCTATACGACCGCAGGATACTGGCAGGGCAAGATCACCGCCGCCTCGCTGTTCGCCGCCGTGCCGTTCGGCCCCGAGGCCGGCGAATTCCTCGCCTGGATGCTATATGATGACGGCGCCGAGTTGTTTCAGCGCATGTACGACGAGAACGGCTACAATGTTCGCGTCACGCCCTGCGGCATCATTGCCCCCGAAACCTCTGGCTGGTTCAAGAACGAGATCAATACGCTCGCCGATCTGGAAGGCCTGAACATGCGCTTCTTCGGTCTGGGGGCCGAAGTCATGGAGCGCCTGGGCGTTTCGACATCGCTTCTGGCGGGTGGCGATATCTTCCCCGCGCTGGAGCGGGGCGCCATCGACGCGACCGAATTCTCGATGCCCCGCATCGACGCGCGTCTGGGCTTCTACAACATCGCCAAATTCAACTACTTCCCCGGCTGGCACCAGCCCGCCACACTGTTCGAGTTGCTGATCAACAAGGACGTCTGGGAAGGTCTGGATGAGCGCAGCCAGAAGCAGATCGAGGTTGCCTGCCTCGCCAACATCACGACCAACTATGCCGAAGGCGAAGCCACCAACTTCGAGGCGATGGCCGACAATGAGGCCAACAACGGCGTGACCAACATGACGTGGTCGCCCGAGATACTGGCCGCGTTCGAGGAGAACTGGAACGCCGTCGCCGCCGATCTGGCCGCCGAAGATGAGTATTTCGCCGAAGTCTGGGCCGACCTTCAGGAGTTCCGGGAAGGCTACAAAGTCTGGAACGACGCAATCTATCTGCCTCGTCCGCGCGGTAACTGATCAAGGCCGACAGGCCCTTCAGGGCGGGGGAACCGGGCGATAATCGTCGCCCGGTTCCTTGAATGCGATTGCTGCGCAGCCAAGCGCGCACAGGGGGTTTTTCCATGCCGCAGGACCAGGCCGACGATCCTATCGTCTCCATCTCCGATCCGGGCGAGGTCGGGCGCGCCGAGCATAATCGCGGCGATCGCTTCGTCGTGCATGTCAGCAACTTTTTCGCCTGGCTGTTCCCGATCCTGATGATCGCGATCTCGTCGCAGGTCGTGTTGCGCGGTATGGGCAACAACCAGGCGTGGCTCGACGATTTGCAGTGGTGGCTCTACGGGGCTGCCGTCCTGATCGGTATCGGCTATGCGGTGACGACCAATTCCCACGTCCGTGTCGACATTTTCTATGATGGCTATCCGGCGACCAAGCAGCGAAAGATCGACGTTTTCGCGCTGGCGTGGCTGTTCCTGCCGTTCATCATAATGTGCTGGGATGTAACGCTGGACTACGCGATTTCGTCGGTGAAAGCGAGCGAGGGCTCGGACAGCCCGAACGGGCTGCACAGGCTGTACCTGTTGAAGATGTTCATGAACCTCAGCTTCCTGTTCATTGCTGTCGCGATCTGGTCGGCCTACGTACGCAACCTGGCCCTGATCACGCGCCCGCTCTGGTGGCGCAAGCTTCTATATGCCTTTCCGGCGGTCGCCTTCGTGGTCAACCTGATCATCTATTACAGTGCACTGGGCCTCGTCCTCTATACGACCGAGGCGGAAAATGCACGGCAGGCCACCCGTCACTGGTTCTTCGATACCTTTGCCATCGGCCCGGAAGAGATGAAATACACCATCGCCTCGGCCCTGATCGTGACCATCGTAATCATCGCGGCGGCTTACGTCCTGCGGGACAAATCCGGGGACGCCGCCTGATGTTCATACTCGAAGTCATCGGGCGTCTGATGACGCTGAACGAACTTGCCGTGTTGCTGATGTTCCTGTCGTTCATCTGGATGCTGTTCCGCGGTATTCCGGTTGCCATGGCGCTGGTCGGCGTGTCGCTGATCTTTGCGCTGTTCGCCGAGATTTTCCTGGATCCGTTCCGCGGCAGCTTCCGTGACATCATCGAATTCGACCGCACCGGCATCGACTATCAGAAGCTGTCGGTCCTGTCGGGTCGCCTGTTCGGCAATATAGTCAAGAATCCTGTCCTCGTGGCGTTGCCGATGTTCATCTACATGGGCCTGATGCTGGACCAGTCCGGCGTGGCGCAACGGATGATGCACGCCATGCAGAAACTGTTCGGCGGGTTGCGTGGCGGCTTGTCTCTGACGGTATTGCTGATCGGTATCATTCTGGCGGCGTCCACAGGCGTCATCGGTGCTTCCGTCACGTTGCTGGGCGTGATGGCCCTGCCGGCGATGATGAACCAGAACTACTCCAAGGAAATCGCAACCGGAACCATCGCGTCAGCAGGCACGCTGGGCATCCTGATCCCGCCTTCGATCATGTTGGTCATCATGTCGGATCAGCTGGCGATTTCGCTGGGCGATCTGTTCATGGGTGCGCTGTTTCCGGGGCTGATCCTGGGTGGGCTCTATATCGGGTTCATCGTGATCTACGGCTTCGTCAAACCCGAGGCGATGCCTGCGCCGGAATACACCGGCGAAGTCGGCTGGCCCGTCATCAAGGAGGTGCTGCTGGCCGTGGTCCCGCCCATGTTCCTGATTCTTCTGGTGCTAGGGTCGATCTTCGCGGGCATCGCCACGCCGACGGAAGCCTCGGGTCTGGGTGCATTGGGCGCGACGGTCCTGGCTCTGCTGAACGGCAAGCTGTCCTTGAAGGTGTTCAGGGAGGTCGGGCGATCGACGATGAACACCTCGGGCTATATCGTCGGCATCTTTCTGGCGGCGAACTTCTTCGCCCTCGTCCTGCGGCGCTATGGCGGCGACGAGATCGTTCAGGACCACGTCCTCGGCGCGTTCCAGAACCCGTATTTCATCGTCATGTTCATCCTGTTTATCGTGTTTCTGCTGGGCTTCCTGCTGGACTGGATCGAAATCACGATCATTATCATGCCACTGATGCTGCCGATTATTCAGGGCCTTGAACTTTCGGTGCCGGGTTATGGTCAGGTGCAGGACCCGGCGGTGGTCTGGTTCGCAATTCTGGTCGCGGTGACGTTGCAGACGTCGTTCCTGACGCCACCCGTTGGGTTCGCGCTGTTCTATCTCAAGGGTGTCAGTCCGCCCGGTGTGACGCTGGCGCATATCTATCGCGGCATCATTCCCTTCGTATTGCTGCAACTGATCGGGCTGGCCATCGTGTTCGTATTCCCGGCACTGACGACATGGTTGCCTTCGGTCGCCTATGGGAGTTGACCCGGCCATATCCTGCGATTGAGGATCGCCGCCTGTGTGAACCCCGGCAACCGGGCCGGTCACATCACCGGGTGCGACATCGTATCGGGGTTCAACCGGCCCTGCCGCAGTGGCATGTCATTCCGGCAGGCGACAGCCCCGGAGTTTCTTATGCGGCCAACATCTCTCATCGCAGCCATGCTGACTGTCGCTACCCTTGCACTGCCCTCCGTGGCCGACATGACGACACTGGACGAACTGAAAATCGGGACGCCGATGCTGCGCGCGATGCTGCTCACGCCTCCGACCGGGGGCGTCCTCCTTCCGACCTTCGAAACAGACGTCGCGGACGGCACCGTCGGACATATGCAACTGCACAAGACATCCGTGACATGGCCACCAGACCCGGAACCCCGGCCATCACCGGCTGATTGATGCGGGCGTGGAGCCGCAATCAGGCTCCGGGTCGTAAATGGGTGGCGCGATTCGAATCACTGCGCTACAATGGTATGGCAGACCCGGAAAACCGGGCAGGGCAGTAAGCAGATACAGGCGGATCAATGACAGAAATTGCGCATGGCGCGGTCGTCGTCCTACCGGGCGAGGCCATCGTTTCCCGTTGGTGGCGGACGATCGACAAGGGCGTGCTCGGCGCGCTTGTGCTTCTTTTCGCAGTGGGCCTTCTTCTGGGCTTCGCGGCATCGGTCCCCCTGGCCGAACGCAACGGGTTGCCGCCATTTTACTATGTCTATCGACAGGCGTTTTTCGGCGGCATGGCGTTCGTGGTCATGTTGGGCACGTCGATGATGTCGCCCGACATGGTCCGTCGGCTGGGCGTAATCGGGTTTTTCTTCGCCGCCGCCGCCCTGATGTTGCTGCCTGCTTTGGGTACCGATTTCGGCAAGGGCGCGACCCGCTGGTATTCGCTGGGCTTCATCTCTCTCCAGCCGTCCGAATTTCTGAAGCCGGTCTTCATCATTATCTCAGCATGGCTGATGGCTTCGGCGAGCGAACCGGGCGGTCCTCCGGGCAGATTGATCAGTTTTGGCGTGTTGATCGTGGTCGTGGCGTTTCTGGCGCTGCAGCCGGACTTCGGGCAGGCAATGCTGACGATCGTTGCGTGGTCGGGCATCTATTTTGTGGCGGGCGCGCCGATCCTCTTGCTGACGGCAATTGGCATGATCGTCGGTCTTGTCGGTGTTGTGGCCTATAAGAACTCTGAACATTTCGCCCGGCGCATCGACGGCTTCCTGTCGCCGGACGTCGATCCGCGCACCCAGATGGGATATGCGATCGACGCCATCCGCGAGGGCGGCTTCTTCGGAACCGGTGTCAACGAGGGCCGGGTGAAATGGATTCTTCCCGACGCCCATACCGACTTCATCATCGCCGTCGCAGCCGAGGAATACGGGCTGGTCATGGTCCTGTTCATCGTCGCTCTGTTCGGGTTCATCGCGGTGCGCTGCCTGACCCGCCTGTGTGTCGAGCGAGATACGTTCATCCGGCTGGCGGGCGCCGGTCTGACCGTACTGCTGTCGGCGCAGGCTTTCATCAATCTGGGTGTCGCGGTGCGGCTGTTGCCAGCCAAGGGCATGACGCTGCCTTTCGTCAGCTACGGCGGGTCTTCGCTGATCGCGATGGGTGCCTTGACCGGGATGCTGCTGTGCTTCACGCGGACACGACCGCAGGCTGAAATCGGGGATCACCTGCTGTCGAACGGATACCGCTGAAGAAAGTCTGACATGACCGCTCCGCTTATCGTCATTGCCGCTGGCGGCACAGGGGGGCACATGTTCCCGGCACAGTCGCTGGCCGAAGAAATGCTCAGGCGCAGGTGGCGGGTCAAGCTTTCGACCGATGACCGGGGCGCGCGTTATGCGGGCGGCTTCCCCGGCGATGTCGAGATCGAAGTCGTGCCTGCCGCGACATTCGCGCGCG
This sequence comes from Jannaschia sp. L-14R, assembly GCF_056857695.1. Taxonomy (NCBI): domain Bacteria; kingdom Pseudomonadati; phylum Pseudomonadota; class Alphaproteobacteria; order Rhodobacterales; family Roseobacteraceae; genus Jannaschia; species Jannaschia sp. L-14R. The sequence continues at coordinate 87,440 of NZ_JBSXNP010000009.1, read as the reverse complement.
GCGACCTGATGACCAAGGTGCGGGTGCCGTTCAAGCTGGCTTCCGGTGTGATGCGCGCCATGCGCGGCTTCCGACAGGATCGCCCGTCGCTGGTTGCCGGATTTGGCGGCTATCCGGCCATCCCGGCGATGGCGGCGGCGGTCCTGATGAAGCTGCCGCGCCTGTTGCATGAACAAAACGGCGTGTTGGGGCGTGTGAATCAGATATTCGCAACGCGCGTCGATGCCGTCGCCTGCGGCACCTGGCCTACGAAGCTGCCCGACGGCGTGGAGGGTATTCACACCGGCAATCCCGTACGCGCGGCGATCCTGGCCCGCGCGGGTGCGGCGTATATCCCGCCCGGCGATTATCCGATGACCGTTCTGGTTCTGGGCGGCAGTCAGGGCGCGCGCATCCTGTCGGACGTCGTGCCCGAGGCCCTGTCGCTCATGCCCGTCGACATTCGCAGACATCTCCGAGTATCGCATCAGGCCCGTCCGGAAGATCAGGACCGCGTTGTCTTGGCCTACGATCAGGCCGGGATAGATGCGGATGTCCGCACCTTTTTCGATGACGTTCCGACCCGGCTGGCGGATGCGCAACTGCTGATCGCGCGGTCCGGTGCCTCGACAGTAGCGGACGTCAGCGTGATTGGCCGCCCGTCGATCTTCGTGCCTCTGGCCACTGCGATCCGCGACGAACAGACCGCAAACGCGCACGCGCTGGCCGAGGCGGGCGCCGCCATCCTGATCCCCGAGCGGAAACTGACGCCCGAAAGTCTGGCCGAACAGGCCAACCTGATCTTGTCGAACCCCGACGGCGCGTTGCAGATGCACCGCGCGGCCATGTCCGTCGCCGTGCCCGATGCGGTGCGGCGGCTGGCCGACCTGGCCGAATATACTGCGAGCAAGAATTTATGAATGCGACCAAGCTGCCTACCCAGATGGGCACGATCCACTTCGTCGGCATCGGTGGCATCGGCATGTCCGGAATTGCCGAAATGCTGCTGTCCCATGGGTATTCGGTGCAGGGATCGGACCAGAAGGTATCGCAGATCACCGACCGGCTTGCAGGTCTTGGCGTCCGCATCTTCGAAGGGCAACGGGCGGAAAACATCGAGGATGCGGAGGTCATGGTGATCTCCTCGGCCATCAAGCCGGGCAACCCCGAACTCGATGCGGCCCGCGCACGGGGCATGCCTGTCGTGCGCCGCGCCGAGATGCTGGCTGAATTGATGCGGATGAAATCCAACATCGCGGTCGCGGGCACGCACGGCAAGACGACCACCACCACGATGGTCGCGGCCCTGCTGGACGCGGGCAAGCTGGACCCGACCGTCATCAACGGTGGCATCATCCATGCCTATGGCTCGAACGCCCGGATGGGGCAGGGCGAATGGATGGTGGTCGAAGCGGACGAGAGCGATGGCACCTTCAACCGCTTGCCCGCGACTATCGCCATCGTCACCAACATCGACCCTGAACATATGGAGCACTGGGGCACGATCGAGGCGCTGCGGCAGGGTTTCACTGATTTCGTGTCCAACATTCCGTTCTATGGTGCCGCCATCTGTTGCACCGATCACCCCGAAGTGCGGGCGCTTGTCGGCCGCGTCACAGATCGAAGGATCATCACGTTCGGCTTCAATGCGCAGGCGGACGTTCGCGCGGTCAACCTGAAGTACAAGGCGGGTGTCGCGCATTTCGATATCCAGTTGCAGGCCGAGGAGACGGTGATTGAAGGCTGCAAATTGCCGATGCCGGGCGACCACAACGTGTCGAACGCCCTGTCCGCCGTGGCCGTCGCGCGCGAACTTGGTGTGCCAAAGGACGTCATTCGCGAGGGCTTGGCCAGCTTTGGCGGGGTCAATCGCCGCTTCACCCGTGTGGGCGAATGGAACGGTGTGCCGATCATCGACGACTATGGTCATCACCCCGTAGAAATCGCCGCCGTGCTGAAAGCTGCGCGGCAGTCCATCGGCGACACCGGACGCGTCATCGCCATCCATCAGCCGCACCGCTATTCGCGTCTGGCAAGCCTCTTCGACGATTTCTGCGGCTGTTTCGCAGACGCCGATGTGGTTGGCATCGCCGACATCTATGCTGCGGGCGAAGCCCCGATCGAAGGCGCCGGCCGCGACGATCTGGTCGCGGGCCTGATCCGCACCGGCCACCGTCACGCCCGCGCCGTCACCAGCGAAGACGATCTGGAGCGGCTGGTCCGCGAACAGGCACGCGACGGCGACATCGTCGTCTGCCTTGGCGCGGGAACGATTTCGGCCTGGGCCAATGCGCTGCCGGGGCGTTTGAACGGCTGAGGTCGGGCGAGGGCCAGCCCTCGCGCTCCCGGGATATTCGGAAAGAGGAAGGCAAGACCATGGCCCTGATCGCACTTTGCCTCTGGGTCGTGGTGGCCTGGGTTCTGATGGTCACGCTGACCGCCAGGCAAAGCTGGCCCGCTGCCTATGGCCTGATCGCTGTCGGCCTGCCGCTGGCGATCTGGCTGGGCTGGTCCATGGGATGGCTCTGGGCGCTATTGGGAGTGACGGTGATGGCGCTGGTCCTGCGGTGGCCACTGCGGTATTTTGGCCGCTGGCTAAAAGGATTGGTGCAATGAAATTACCAGAAGTGCGTGGCGCTCTGACCCTGGACCGCCCGCTGGCCGATCTGACGTGGCTGCGCGTCGGCGGACCTGCGGATGCGCTGTTCCAGCCCGCCGATCTGGACGATCTCAGCGCGTTTCTTGCGGCGCTGCCGAGCGATGTGCCGGTCTTCCCCATGGGCGTCGGGTCGAACCTGATCGTGCGCGATGGCGGCCTGCGCGCCGTCGTCGTCCGACTGGGACGGGGATTTAACGCAATCGAGATCGACGGCGACCGCATCCACGCCGGGGCCGCCGCACTGGACGCGCATGTCGCGCGCAAGGCGGCGCAGGCTGGGCTGGACCTGACGTTCCTGCGAACCATTCCCGGCAGTATCGGGGGCGCGGTCAAGATGAATGCGGGCTGCTACGGCAGCTATGTCGCCGACCATCTGGTCGAGGTGCAGGCGGTCGCGCGAACTGGCGAAATCGTCACGATCCCCGCCACTGATCTGGGTTTTGCCTATCGCAGCAGCACGATCCCCGAGGGCATGATCGTCACCCGCGCCACGTTCCGGGCAGGTGCAGGCGCGCCCGAGGCGCTGGACGCGAAGATGGCCGAACAACTGGCCAAGCGCGACGCGACCCAGCCAACCCGGGACCGCAGCGCCGGCAGCACCTTCCGCAACCCCGCAGGGCACAGCAGCACAGGACGCGCCGACGACACCCACGACCTGAAAGCGTGGAAGGTGATTGATGACGCTGGCATGCGTGGCGCGACATTGGGCGGGGCGGTCATGTCGCCGAAACACCCGAACTTTCTGGTCAATCAGGGCGGCGCGACGGCAGCAGATCTTGAAGGACTTGGCGAAGAGGTGCGGAAAAAGGTTTTCGACGCCAGTGGATTGACGCTAGAGTGGGAAATAATGAGAGTTGGCGACAATCTCTCATAGCGGGTCGAAGAACCCGTGGACCCCGAAAGCCCGTCAGAGGCTGGGGCAAAAAGAAGGCCAGGGCGATACGACCCCGGCACGAGGCGCAGGATATCGGGTATGTCGGGCAGGACACCCCAGCACATCGTCGTCCTTATGGGCGGCCCTTCGGCAGAACGTGAGGTTTCCCTCTCGACGGCACGCGGCTGCGCGGAGGCCATGCGGGGCGAAGGGTATGAGGTGACCGAACTGGATGCGGGCGCGGATGTCGTTGCCCGCCTGCAACAGATTGCCCCGGACGTCGTGTTCAACGCGCTACACGGTCGCTGGGGCGAAGATGGCTGTGTGCAGGGCATTCTGGAATGGATGCGGTTGCCGTATACGCATTCCGGCGTGCTGGCCTCGGCCACGGCAATGGACAAGGCGCGCAGCAAGGATGTCTACCGCGCGGCGGGCCTGCCTGTGGTGCAAAGCCGCATCGTCTTGCGCGCCGACGCCGCAGCCGATCACGTCCTGCCGACGCCCTATGTCATCAAGCCGAACAACGAAGGCTCATCCGTGGGTATATATATCGTGAAAGAGGGCGATGCCCCTGTCGCGCTGCCCGACACGATGCCGGAAACCGTCATGGTCGAAACCTATGCGCCGGGGCGTGAGCTGACCTGCACCGTGCTGGGCGCGCCGGGCCACGAGCGGGCGCTGCCTGTGACGGAAATCCACATGGACGGCTGGTACGATTACGAAGCGAAATACGCCCCTGGCGGCAGCCGTCACACCGTGCCCGCCAACCTGCCCGCCGATATCACCGCCGCATGCCGCAGCTTTGCGTTGCGCGCACATGCGGCGCTGGGATGCCGGTCGATCAGTCGCACGGATTTCCGCTGGGATGACGCGCGTGGGATCGATGGTCTGATCCTGCTCGAGACGAATACCCAGCCCGGCATGACGCCCACGTCCCTGTCGCCCGAACAGGCGGCGCAGGACGGAATCACATTCGGCATGCTGTGCCGCGAACTTGTCGAGGATGCGTCATGCGACAGATAGACCCCGCTTTCACGGGCCAGCCCACAGACAGCAAGGCTCACAAGGCCGTCGACCCGGCCCCCACCCGCTGGCAATACCGGATGGAGCGGCTGTGGCTGACGCCGATGTTCAGGGCGATGATCCGAACCGGCATTCCCAGCTTCGGCTTCGTGTTTCTGTTTACCTGGTACATCAATGACCCGGTCCGCATCGCCGCGATGATCGACTGGTATGAGGGCGCGGTCAGTGCCGTCCAGGACCGACCGGAATTCATGGTCTCCCTGTTGCGGATCGAAGGGGCCAGCGAGGATCTTCAGGACGATATTCAGGAAGCGTTGCCCATCGACCTGCCTTTGTCGCAGTTCCGGTTGGATATGGGCGAGCTGCGGTCGCTGCTGGTCGATCTGGACCCCGTGCTGGACGCCGAGGTGCGGGTCAAGTCGGGCGGTGTCCTGCTGCTCAGGGTGACGGAACGCACACCCGCCGTCGCATGGAGCTATGATGATGGGATCGAAATTCTGGATGCAACGGGACAGCGCGTCGCCACGTTATCGGACATCGAATCTGCTGGTGGGCTGCCCCTGATCGCGGGGGAAGGTGCAGAGAAAAATGTCCCCGAAGCCTTGACCCTGATCGCTGCCGCATCGCCCATCAATGACCGTTTGATCGGCCTGGCCCGTATCGGCAATCGCCGCTGGGATGTTGTGCTGACCGGCGATCAGCGCATCGCGTTGCCCGAAGATGCCCCCGCCGCCGCGCTCGACCGTGCGCTGGCGATGAATGCCGCCAAGGATGTGCTGGCCCGTGACGTTCGCGTCGTGGACCTGCGGCTTCCGGGGCGCCCGATCCTGCGCCTGAGTCAGCCTGCAAGGGCCGAATTGAAGCGCCTGCAGGATCTGGAACGATTGTCACAGGTCAATACCGAGGGAACCCAATGAGCCGATTGTTCCATGCCCAACGCGCCATGCGGCGCAAACGTCAGGCCGCGCTGCAGCGGGGGGTTGTCGCGATCCTTGACGTCGGCACCTACAAGACTGCCTGCCTCGTCTTGCGGTTCGAGGAAAACACACCGCAAGGCGAAGGCGTCGGCCACATGGCGGGGCAGTCCAACTTCCGCGTGATCGGTGCGACGACCACCCGGTCGCGGGGCATCCGGCATGGCGAAGTCGACGCGATGCCCGAAACCGAACGCGCTATCCGGACCGCCGTGCAGGGCGCACAGAAGATGGCGAACGTCCGCGTCGATCATGTCATCGCCTGCTTTTCGGGGGGGCGTCCGACGTCCTGGCCGCTGGCGGGAGAGGTGATGCTCGAATCCGGTCCGTGCGGCGTGCACGACGTCGCCCGTGTCCTGTCATCCATCGACACGCCTGACATCGGTCCGGGGCGTGAAGTGCTGCACGCGCAGCCGGTCAACTTCGGCATCGACCACCGCACCACCCTGCGCGACCCGCGCGGCCAGACCGGCGAAATGCTGCGCGCCGATATGCACCTGCTATCCGTCGATGCCCACGCGATCGAGAACCTGCTGACCTGCATCCATCGCTGCGATCTGGAACTGGCGGGGTTGGCGTCCGCGCCCTATGCCGCCGCAACCTCCGCGCTGGTCGAGGATGAGAAGGAACTGGGCGCGGCCTGCATCGACATGGGGGCTGGCACCACCGGCATCTCGATCTTCATGCGCAAGCACATGGTCTTCGCAGACACGATTCCCTTTGGCGGGGCGAATGTGACGTCGGACATATCGCAAGGCCTGCGCATTCCCACGGGCACCGCCGAAATGATCAAGACCCGCTATGGCGGTGTTGTCGCCACCGGCATGGACGACCGCGAATTGATCGCGCTGGAGGCGGACACCGGCGACTGGCACCACGACCGCCGCTCCGTCACCCGGACCGAGTTGATCGGCATCATACGCCCGCGGGTCGAGGAAATTCTGGAAGATGCCCGTGCCCGTCTGGATGCCGCGGGTTTCGGCGATCTGCCGTCGCAGCGCATAGTGTTGACAGGCGGCGCATCGCAAATTCCCGGTCTCGACGGATTGGCCGCGCGCATCCTCGGCAACCAGGTCCGGCTGGGCCGCCCCCTGAGGGTTCACGGCCTTCCCGAAGCGGCCAAGGGCCCGGCATTCGCGGCCTGCGTCGGCCTGTGTATGCAGGGTGCCGAGCCGCAGGACGAGTTCTGGGATTTCGACGCCACGTCCGAACGCACCTCGGGTCGGTCGTTGCGTCGCGCGGTCCGCTGGTTCAAGGACAATTGGTGAGTCTTCCGGGCAACACTATTTCGACCGTTCCGCAGGGAAAACAGCACAGATGGAAGGGCGAAAAAGCCGCAATCAGCAGAAATTGCCCACCGATTTCTTTTTGGGGTGACGTCGGGGATCAGCTTCGCTAACTTGGGGCAAAAATAAGGCAACCGTCCAGAAAGACGGAACTCCAAATGGCCTGAGGCAGGGCCGGCAATACAGGCGGACAGAGCTATGACACTGAATCTCACAATGCCCGGCGGCCAGACCACGGAACACGATCTGCGCCCGCGCATCACCGTGTTCGGTGTTGGCGGGGCAGGCGGCAATGCCGTCAACAACATGATCCAGAAAGATCTGGAAGGCGTTGAATTCGTCGTCGCCAACACCGACGCGCAGGCGCTGCAACAGAATCACGCCCCGTCGCGGATCCAGCTTGGCGCCCGCGTCACCGAAGGTCTGGGTGCCGGTGCGCGCCCACAGGTCGGCGCGTCCGCCGCCGAAGAAACCATCGAGGAAATCGTCGACCGTCTGGCCGGCGCGCATATGTGCTTCATCACTGCCGGTATGGGCGGCGGCACCGGAACCGGAGCTGCCCCGATCATCGCGCAGGCCGCGCGTGAATTGGGCATCCTGACCGTCGGCGTCGTCACCAAGCCCTTCCAGTTCGAAGGCAGCAAGCGGATGCGTCAGGCCGAGGAGGGCGTCGAGGCCCTGCAGAAAGTCGTCGATACCCTTATCATCATTCCAAACCAGAACCTGTTCCGCCTTGCCAATGAGAAGACGACCTTCACCGAGGCGTTCTCGATGGCCGACGACGTGCTCTACCAGGGCGTCAAGGGTGTGACCGACCTGATGGTCCGTCCGGGCATGATCAACCTCGACTTCGCCGACGTCCGTTCGGTGATGGACGAGATGGGCAAGGCCATGATGGGCACCGGCGAGGCCGAGGGCGAAGATCGCGCCGTCGAAGCCGCCGAAAAGGCCATCGCCAACCCGCTGCTGGACGAGCTGTCGCTGTCGGGAGCCAAGGGTGTTCTGATCAACATCACCGGCGGTCACGACCTGACCCTGTTCGAAATGGACGAAGCCGCCAATCGTATCCGCAAGGAAGTGGACGAGGACGCGAATATCATCGTCGGTTCGACGCTTGACCCGGCCATGGAAGGTATCATGCGCGTGTCGGTCGTCGCCACGGGCATCGACGCATCATCGGCGATGGACGCCACTCCGATGCCGCGCCGTCGCATGGCGACCGAACAGGGTTCCCCGGTCGAAGATCCCGCCGCTGCGCCGCTTGCCGCCGCGGTTCCTGCGCCGCAGCCCGAGCCGGTTGCCAAGGCGCCCGCCGCCCCTTCGGAGCCGAATTTCTTCGACGCCATCGATCAGCACGAGGCTGAAGAAGCCGCATCTGCCGACAGTTTCTTCGGTCATGGCGCCGCGCCTGATGATGACCTGCCGGCCCCAGCCTATACGCCTGCGCCCGCCGCGCCGGTCCATCACGCCGCCGAGCCCGAACAGGCCAGCTTCACCGCGCCGCGCCCGACCGGTGCCCCTTCGCCCGAAGCGATGGATCGCCTGCGCGCAGCCGTGCTGAACGGTGAACGCCGCTCAACCGCGCCTGCGCCCGCCACGCATGGCGATGCAGGTGCGCGCTTCGGCATCGGATCGCTGATCAACCGGATGACCGGCACCGCCGCCGATACTCCGGTCCAGCGCCCGGCCGCAGCCGCTCCGGCCCCTCAATCCCGGCCACAGCCCGAGCCCGAGGACGAGCGTATCGAGATCCCGGCCTTCCTGCGTCGTCAGGCAAACTAGTCTCCTCCAAAGACCCAAGACCTGAAACGGCGGCCCCTTCGGGTCGCCGTTTTTGCCTTGAATACGGCATCTTTCAGGCAGTGGCCGATCACAAATCATGCCCATACGGTCGCTGGGGCTTGCTTCTGTGTTTTATTAAACAACTGTATAAAAAAGAATTTTTATGAATTTTCCGATCGTCGGCAGATTTTTGCCACTCTTGATGCGGCCCTGTTTCACGCCGTAACCACCGTTGAATTGCCGGGACAGGCCTGTCTGCTTATCTCACCATTGAAGAAGTGTCCGTGAGTGGCGCGATCATTGAATGAAACGGGCAAGCATATGCAAACGACAATCAAAAGCATCGTCCGTTTTGCCGGAACCGGCCTGCACCAGGGCCGTCCCGCGCGCCTGTCGATTCATCCCGCTCCCGCCAATCACGGCATCTGGTTCCGCCGCACCGACATCGAAGGCAACGCGATGATCGCCGCGCGCCACGATGCGGTCGAGTTGTCGCCGCTCTGCACGTTGCTGGTGAACGAGGCGGGCGTCTCCGTCTCGACAGTCGAGCATGTGATGGCCGCATTGTCCGGCTGCGGCGTGCTGAACGCCATCCTCGAGATCGACGGCCCCGAGGTTCCGATCCTTGACGGGTCCGCCGCCGAATTCGTTCGCGCGATTCTCAAGACCGGCGTACGTCGTCTGGATGCACCCGTCCACGCCATCGAGATTCTGCGCCGCGTTCATGTTTCCGACGGGACTGCCAGCGCGACCCTGACACCGGCCGATGAACTCGAAATCGATTTCTCGATTGATTTCGTCGACGCCGCCATCGGCCAGCAGCACAAGGTTCTGCGTCTGTCGAACGGGACGTTCGTACGCGAGCTTTGTGACAGCCGCACATTTTGCAGCCAGTCGGACGTCGATGCGATGCGGGCCGCGGGCAAGGCTCTTGGCGGCAGCTTGTCGAACGCCGTGGTCGTCGATGGCGCACGCGTACTGAACCCCGAAGGCCTGCGTCATATTGACGAGGCAGTGCGCCACAAGATGCTGGATGCCTTGGGCGATCTTGCGCTGGCCGGTGCGCCCATCCTGGGTCGTTATACCGGCATTCGCGCGGGCCATGCAGTGACGAACAAACTGCTTCGGGCCCTGTTCGCGGACCCTCTGGCCTATCGTATCCGCACGTTGTCGGCAACGGAATGCCGTCTTCTGCCGGGGGCCGGACTGGAGCGTGATGTGTTCTCGCACATCTGACGTCTGTTTTCGCCGTTGCGGTGCTTCACAGGCCGGGGTCGCTGGACTATGGTGCGGCAAGGCCCTGAACGGGCATGGGCAGGGAATTGGACGCATGACCGCACGGCATTTGCTTCGCATAGGGAAACCCTTGGCGACATTGACGCTTTTGGGATTTCTTGGGGCCTGTGGCGGGGCGAACGATACTCTGGTTCTCGAAGACACTGCCCCCGAGACAATATATCAGCGCGCTGAGCTCAAGCTTGCATCGGGTGATCCCGACGATGCCGCCGTTCTTTTCGCCGAGATCGAGCGGCTCTACCCCTATTCCGATTTCGCCAAGCGCGGCCTGATCATGCAGGCGTTTTCCTATTACAAGGACCGCGACTACGAGAATGCGCGCGCTGCCGCCCAGCGGTTCATCGATTTCTATCCGGCGGACGAAGATGCGGCCTATGCGCAATATCTTCTGGCGCTCAGCTACTATGACCAGATTGATCAAGTCGGTCGCGACCAGGGCCTGACCTTCCAGGCGCTGCAATCGCTGCGCACCGTGATCGAGCAATATCCCGACAGCGAATATGCCCGTTCATCGATCCTCAAGTTCGATCTGGCTTTCGACCACCTGGCCGCGAAAGAGATGGAAATCGGGCGCTATTACCTCAAGCGTGGCCACTACCCTGCGGCGATCAACAGGTTTCGCACCGTGGTCGAAGAGTTTCAGACCACCACCCATACCCCCGAAGCACTGATGCGGCTGGTTGAAGCCTATCTTTCGCTGGGCTTGACCGACGAAGCACAAACCGCAGCGGCGATCCTTGGCTATAACTTCCAGTCCTCGCCGTTTTATGACGATGCCTACCGCCAGTTGACGGGCCGCGGTCTTGCACCCGAAGCCAAGGGCACAAGCTGGCTGCGCGACATTTATCGTCGCACAGTTCAGGGCCGCTGGCTGTAACCTCGGATGCGCAACCTGCGCGCCACTGGTGGTTCGCTAATTCTGCGCGCTAGATAGCCGGATGCTCCGCACACTCGATATCCGCGATCTCCTTATCATCGACCACCTCGCGTTGGAATTTCACGCGGGGCTGAACGTGCTGACCGGCGAAACCGGTGCGGGCAAATCGATTCTGCTCGATTCTCTCGGCTTCGTTCTGGGCTGGCGGGGGAGGGCCGAGCTGGTGCGACAGGGGGCCGATCAGGGCGAGGTCTCCGCCAGTTTCGACCTGCCAGCCGGTCACGCTGCCCGCGCGGTTCTGGCCGATCATTCCATCCCTGCCGACGATGGTGAATTGCTGCTGCGCCGCATCAATACGCGGGACGGACGCAAAACCGCCTGGGTCAACGGTATCCGCGTCACCGGCGAGGTGCTGCGCGCGTTGTCCGATACCCTGCTGGAATTGCACGGCCAGCATGACGATCGTGGGCTGCTGGACGTGCGCGGTCACCGCGCGCTGCTGGACGCATTCGCCGGGTCGGACCTGTCTCCGGTGTCGCGCGCGTGGTCCAGCCTCAGCCTTGCCCGCCGGACGCTCAAACTGGCCGAAGCCCGCCGCGACGAGGCCCGCGCCGAGGAGGATTTCCTGCGCCATGCGGTCGCGGAATTCGATGCCCTGGACCCACAAGCCGGAGAGGAAGCCGACCTCGACGCCCGCCGCCGTCTGATGCAGGGCGCCGAGAAAATACGTGCCGACGTCGCCCGCGCCCTGCAGGCGATCGGGCCGCAGGGGGCCGAAGGTCAGATGATTGATGCAACCCGCTGGCTCGAGGGCGCGGCGGACAGGGCAGGTGACACGATCAACCCTGCCATCGACGCGCTGAACCGCGCCATGGTCGAGTTGTCCGACGTACAGGCCGGGGTCGAATCCTGCCTGGATGCGCTCAGCTTCAATCCGTATGAGCTGGAGGAGACGGAGGAGCGGCTGTTCGCCATCCGCGCGTTGGCCCGCAAGCACGGCAGGCAACCCGACGATTTGCCCGCATTTGCCGCCGAGTTGCGCGAAAGGCTGGCCCTGCTGGATGCATCCGAAGGTGCGCTGCCGAAATTGCAGGCCGAGGCGGACGCGGCGCAAAAGGCGTACGACACCGCCGCCGCCGCCCTCACCGCTACGCGCACAAAGGCGGCCAAATCGCTGGACCGCGCTATGGCAGAAGAGCTCGCCCCGCTCAAGATGGACCGTGCAACCTTCACGACGATCGTCACCCCCGCCACGCCCGGCCCCGACGGGGCCGACGGGGTCGCCTTTGAGGTTGCCACCAATCCCGGTGCGCCTTCCGGCCCGCTTAACAAGATCGCATCGGGCGGCGAACTCAGCCGCTTCTTGCTGGCCCTGAAGGTCTGCCTGACCGGCGGCGACCGCACCCTGACGCTGATTTTCGACGAGATCGACCGCGGCGTCGGAGGAGCCACTGCGGACGCGGTCGGTCGCCGTCTGAAGAAGCTGGCCGACGGCGGCCAGGTCCTCGTCGTGACGCATTCTCCGCAGGTTGCCGCCTTCGGCGCGCATCACTGGCGCGTCGAGAAATCTATCGCCAAAGACATTACCACCTCGACCGTCGTCCCGGTTGCTGAAACCGACCGCGTCGACGAAATTGCCCGCATGCTAGCCGGTGACACGATTACAGACGCGGCCCGTGGTGCGGCGCAGGCCCTGTTGGACGCGGCTGCCTGAGCGCCTAGAGCAACCAGAGCGCCGCCAGCCCCAGAAACGCGAAAAACCCGACGATATCCGTCACAGTGGTCACGAAAGCGCCGGACGCGAGTGCCGGATCGATCCCGACCTTTTCCAGCACGACCGGTATGCCCACGCCCGCCAGCCCCGCAACGATCATGTTGATGACCATCGCCACCGCGATCACCGCCCCCAGCATCAGCGAGTCGAACCAGATAATGCCCACAACGGACATGATCGCCGCGAAAGCCAACCCGTTGATTGCGCCCGCCATCACTTCGCGCCGGATAATCCGCCAGACGTTCGCCCCTGTCAGGTCGCGCGTCGCAAGCGCGCGCACCGCCACGGTCAGCGATTGTGTGCCTGCATTGCCGCCCATCGACGCCACGATCGGCATAAGAACGGCCAGCGCGACGATCTGGGTCAGCACCGCCTCGAACTGAGAAATCACCATTGATGCCAGGATAGCCGTCACCAGGTTGACCGCCAGCCAGGGAAACCGTCGCCGGACGACGCCCAGCGTCTTGTTGGACAGCGATTCCTCGGCGTCCACACCGGCCAGACGCAGAATGTCCTCCTCGGCTTCCTCATCCAGAATCCGGATCGCGTCGTCGATGGTGATGACCCCCAGAAGACGGTCGTCAGCATCCGTCACAGCGGCGGAAATAAGGTGGTACTGGTTGAAGGCATAGGCGACTTCGCTTTCGGGGTCGGTGACTTCGAAGGTGCGGAAACTTTCCTCCTCGATGTCCGACAGCGGCACATCGCGCGCCGTCGCAAGAAGTTTGCCCAATGTCACATGACCCACCGGCCGCATCCGCGGATCGACCAGAATGACATGATAGAACTGCTCGGGCAGATCCTCGGCGGTTCGCAGATGGTCGATGGCCTGTCCGACGTTCCAGAACGAGGGCGCGACGACCACCTCGCGCTGCATCAGGCGACCGGCGGAATACTCCGGATAGGTCAACGCCTGTTCGACCGCGACCCGGTCAATGTCGGTCAGTGCGCCAAGGATCGCACCGGCCTGCGTCTGATCGTCCAGGTTCTCGATCAGGTCAACGACGTCGTCGGTGTCCAGCTCGCGAACCGCGTCGGCGACATCCTCGGCGGGCAGCGCGGCGAGGATCTCCTCGCGCAGCGACTCGTCCAGTTCCGACAGGATTTCCCCGTCGATATTACCGGACCACAATTCGATCAGGGTGGCGCGTTCCAGCTCGGTGATCTGTTCCAGAATGTCGGCGATATCTGCGCCGTGCAAAGGTTCCAGAAGGTCGTCCAGCGCCATGGAATCGCGCTCGTCCAGCGCGGTGCGCACCAGTTTCAGGCGCGGTTGATCCAGCTCGATGTCATCGTCGATTTCATCATCGATCTGCAGGTCCGGCTCGTCCATGCGCTGTCTCCCCGTGCTGTTGCTGTGGGGATAGCGCGCCTGCCGAGTAAGGGGTAGCGGGGATTTCGCCGTGCAGGTAGGCAGGGGCATGACATCTCTGATCCTCGGCCAGACACTGGCTTTCACCTCAGATCCCTTTGCGACCGATCCAACCGAGGCGGTTGTCCATCACAGACATGGTGCTGTTGCGATGGAGGATGGACGCATCGTGGTAACCGGCCCCGCGGACCGGCTTCGCGCCGACTATCCCGATGCAAAGGTTACGGATCACGGTCAGAACCTGATCCTGCCGGGTTTCGTCGATGCCCATGTCCATTATCCGCAAACCGCGATCATCGCCTCCTGGGGCAAGCGGCTGATCGACTGGCTGAATACCTATACCTTCCCCGAGGAGGCGCGGTTCAACGACCCCGCTTACGCCGGTGAAATTGCCAATCGCTACCTCGATCTTGCGCTCGCGCACGGCACGACATCCGCCTGCAGCTTCGCCACAATCCACCCCGCCAGCGTTGATGCAGTTTTCGAGGCCGCGGCCAAGCGCGATATGGCTATCTGGGCGGGCAAGACCTGTATGGATCGCAATGCCCCGGACACCCTGCGCGACACGGCGCAATCGGCCTATGACGACAGCGCCGCCTTGCTGTCGAAATGGCATGGGGCAGGGCGCGCACGTTACGTCATCACGCCGCGCTTTGCGCCGACGTCCACGCCCGACCAGCTATCGGCATTGGGCGCGCTCTGGTCCGAGAACCCGGATTGCATGATGCAAACGCACCTGAGCGAACAGACCGATGAAATCGCCTGGGTCGGCGACCTGTTTCCCGACGCGCGCGATTACCTCGACACCTACGAGACGCATGGTTTGCTGGGCGAACGCGGTCTCTACGGGCACTCCATCCACCTGACGGATCGCGAAAAGGATCGACTGGCCGACGTCGGTGCCGCCATAATCCACTGCCCGACATCCAATACATTCATCGGGTCGGGCCTGTTCGACATGGGGATGTCGGCGCGGATGCGTGTCGGACTTGCCACCGATACCGGCGGCGGCAGCAGCTTTTCGATGCTGCGCACCATGGCCGCCGCCTACGAAGTCGCGCAACTGCGCGGCACCGCCCTGCACCCTGCGCAGCTTCTGTATCTGGCGACCGAAGGGTCGGCGCGCGCCTTGATGGCCGATGACATCGGGCGATTGGCGCCCGGCGCGATGGCAGATCTTGTCGTCCTCGACCTGGCTTCGACCCCCGCCATCGCACAACGGCAGGCGCAGGCCGACGATCTCTGGGAAGCAGTGTTCCCGACCATCATGATGGGCGACGACCGTGCCGTCGCGCAGACCTATGTCGCGGGCAGACCGATGAAATCCGGTCTGTCACGGTCTGGCTAGCCGGGAACGGTCGGCTTGTCGCCCGCGTCGGCAGCGTCCCCGACGGTGACGGCCACGTTGGGCATCGCACAGCCTTCGTGAACTCCGAACCGGAGCTTCGATAAGCCTGACCTAGCCGAAGACCCGCTTGAAGATCGTGTCGACATGCTTGGTGTGATAGCCAAGATCGAACTTTTCCCTGATCTCATCCTCGGACAAAGCCGCCCGAACGTCCGCATCGGCCAGCAATTCGGTCTGAAAATCAGCGCCTTGCTCCCAAACTTTCATCGCATTGCGCTGCACCAGTTTATAGCTGTCCTCGCGGCTGACCCCGGCCTGCGTCAGCGCCAGCAAGACCCGTTGCGACATCACAAGGCCCCGGAACTTGTTCATGTTCGCCAGCATGTTGTCGGGATAGATCACCAGCTTGTCGATCACGCCCGTCAGGCGCGACAACGCAAAATCCAGCGTCACGGTCGCATCCGGCCCGATCATCCGCTCGACGGAGGAGTGGGAAATATCCCGCTCATGCCACAGCGCGACATTCTCCAACGCAGGAATGACGGCCATCCGTACGATCCGCGCCAAACCCGTCAGGTTCTCGGTCAGAACGGGGTTGCGCTTGTGCGGCATGGCACTTGACCCCTTCTGGCCCGCGCTGAAAAATTCTTCCGCCTCCAGCACTTCAGTCCGCTGCATGTGGCGGATCTCGATGGCGATATTCTCGACCGACGACGACACGACAGCAAGCGCGCAGAAGAAGGCGGCATGGCGGTCACGCGGGATGACCTGCGTGCTGATCGGCTCCGGCTCCAACCCCAGCTTGGCGCAGACGTGCTCCTCGACCGCCGGGTCGATATTGGCAAACGTTCCGACCGCACCGCTGATGGCACCCGTCGCGATTTCCGCGCGCGCTGTTTGCAGCCGTTTCAGGTTGCGCGCCATTTCCGCGTAAAACCGCGCAAAGGTCAGGCCCATCGTCGTCGGTTCCGCATGAATGCCATGCGATCGCCCGATCCGAACCGTGTCTTTATGTTCGATGGCCCGACGTTTCAGCGCCTCCAGCAATGCCTCGACATCCGCGATCAACAGATCGGCGGCGCGCACCAGTTGCACATTAAAGGTGGTGTCCAGAACGTCCGAAGATGTCATGCCCTGGTGCACGAAGCGTGCTGCGTCCGCACCGATGATCTCGGCCAGATGCGTCAGGAACGCGATGACGTCATGCTTGGTCACCGCCTCGATCTCGTCGATGCGCGTGACGTCGAAGTCCGTATCCCTGGCCTTCCACACGGCTTCGGCGTTTTCGCGGGGGATGACGCCCAGATCGGCCATCGCATCGCAGGCATGGGCCTCGATCTCGTACCAGATGCGGAATTTCGTCTCAGGCGACCAGATGGCGACCATTTCGGGGCGGGAATAACGGGGGATCATGGCGGCACTCTCGACTGGTGGACGGGTCGCGTGCCTCTTAGGGTGCAGAGGTTCTCACCGCAAGGAAGCTGCCATGACCCCGGCTGATCGTCTGGCCCAATTGTCGGGCAAGTGGCAGGTCGCGCGGGTGATCCGTCACGCCGATGGCACGACGGCCCGGTTCAGCGGCACGGCGGACTGGTCCCCGGACGCAACTGGTCTTCGCTGCGATGAGATCGGGTCGCTGACCATTGGCGCCATGGCCCCGGTGTCGGGCAACCGAACGACACTCTGGCAGGCGCAGGACAATGCCATCGCGGTGGCCTTCGCCGATGCGCGCCCATTCCATGTCATCGGACCCGGACCGCGCCCTGCCGCGACGCACGACTGCGCGCCCGATACATATTGCCTGACGTATGATTTCACGCTCTGGCCACGCTGGTCGGTGCGCTGGCATGTCATCGGGCCGCGCAAGGACTACCGCGCCCTGACGCGGTATTCCCGCCTCAACTACTGATGCAGTCTCGCCCCGTGTCCCGCCAGATCGACACGTTCAACGACATATCGCAAAGCGCCATGAAACTTCGGCCCCCCACGGTAAGACAGGCTTCGACTCCCATTTCGACCCGCCCGCCGGTCGTGTCGGTGCAATAACAGTCGACACCGGGCATCGGAGGATAAAGATCCTGGGCCGCCGCAGGAAGGGCGGAAAGACACAGAAACAGGACAACACGGCGCATCGGCAATACCTCCTGCCGAATATGCTAACATTCCGGGTGCCCTTGACCAAATCCGATCTGCCCCGCATCACGCGCGCATGATCCCGTCCGACCGCCTCGATCAGATCCTGTCGCGCTTCGAATATCTCGAAGCGCGCCTGAATGCAGGGCCCGAGGCATCGGAGATCGCCGACCTGACGCGTGAATATTCCGATGTGAAGCCGGTTGCCGAACAGGTTCGCGCGCATCGCCTGCTGGAACGTCAGATCGACGAGGCGCGCGCCATGCTGGCCGACGCTGAAATGGCCGAACTGGCGCAGGCCGAACTGCCGGAACTCGAGGCCGCGCTTGCGGCGGGGCAGGCGCAGTTGCAGCTTGCGCTGCTGCCCAAAGATGCCGCCGACGCGCGGCCCGCGATCCTGGAAATCCGGCCCGGCACTGGCGGCGACGAGGCGTCGCTCTTCGCCGCGGATCTGGAAACCATGTATCGCCGCTATGCCGAAGGACGCGGCTGGCGGGTCGAGATGATAGAACGGCAGGAAACCGATCTGGGTGGCATCAAGGAACTGACGGCCCGGATCGAGGGCGAGAACGTCTTCGCGCGCCTCAAGTTCGAATCCGGGGTCCACCGGGTTCAGCGCGTACCCTCGACCGAATCCGGCGGGCGCATCCATACCTCTGCCGCGACCGTCGCCGTCCTGCCCGAGGCGGAGGAGGTCGATATCGACATCCCGGCCACCGATATCCGTATCGACACGATGCGCGCATCCGGGGCCGGCGGGCAGCACGTCAACACCACCGATTCTGCCGTGCGCATCACGCACCTGCCGACCGGCATCGTCGTGACCAGTAGCGAGAAATCCCAGCACCGCAACCGCGAGATCGCGATGAATGTGCTGCGCGCACGGCTCTATGAGGCGCAGCGGGCGGCGGTCGATGCCGAACGGTCCGCAGACCGGAAGGCACAGGTCGGGTCGGGCGACCGCAGCGAACGCATCCGCACCTATAATTTTCCACAGGGCCGCATGACCGACCACCGGATCAACCTGACACTCTATAAGCTCGACGCCGTGATGCAGGGCGATCTGGACGATGTCATCGACGCCCTGACCGCCGATCTTCAGGCGCAGTTGATGGCCGAGATGGGAACATGAACGAAACCGACGTTGCCCGCGCCATGCACTCCGCCCGTCAGCGGATGGAACTGGTCGGCATCCCCGACCCGGCGCGTGACGCCTCCGCGCTGTTTCTTGCCGTGGCCGAGGATGCGGTGGGCAGCGGCGACACCATGCCGCCCGATATCGCGGATGCCTATGAACGGGCGATCCGGCGTCGCCTTCGCCGCGAACCGGTATCGCATATCACCGGACGGCGCGCCTTCTGGATGCATGATTTCATCGTCAATGCCGACGTACTTGACCCGCGTCCCGACACTGAAACGCTGATCGAGACTGCATTGCAGACGAAGTTCACGAACGTCCTCGACCTTGGCACCGGGTCCGGCTGCATCCTGCTGTCGCTTCTTTACGAACAGACCGAAGCGGCCGGGCTGGGCACCGACATCTCGGATGACGCTTTGAAAGTTGCGGCACAGAATGCGGCGATGGTCGGCGTCGCCGATCGCGTGACCTTACTCAACTCCGACTGGCTGGCGTCGGTCGAAGGCGCCTTCGATCTCATCGTCTCCAACCCGCCCTATATCACCGCTTCGGAAATGGCCGATCTGTCGCCCGAAGTCCTGCACGAGCCGCACCTCGCCCTGACGCCCGGCGGCGATGGATTGGACGCATATCGCATCATCGCCCGCGACGCATCGGCGCACCTTACCTCCGGCGGTCGCCTTCTGGTAGAAATCGGCGCGACGCAGGCAGATGATGTTTCGGCCCTGTTTCACAAGGCCGGATTGACCAACGTGGCGGTAAAATGCGACCTCAACGGCAAGGATCGGGTGGTTTCGGCAGAAAAACCGGCCAATGGGCAATAAATCAGCTTGTATGTGCGGCCCGACACACCCATAACCTACACAGCATCGGCGGTTGACACGGTAAGACGTGCCCCGGATGCGACGCCCGACCATCTCCGGACCCCGCGACCCGCATGAGACGGGCAGGGTCCACGGCAACGATCAGCGGAATACACCACGCATGAGAAGCAGCAAGTCCCGTTCGCGGAACAAGAACCGTAGTCGCAACCCTCAGGGCGGCGGCAATATCATCAATCGGACGTTCGACAGCTCCGGCCCCGAGGGCAAGGTGCGCGGAACGCCCGCGCAGGTCATCGAGAAATACAACCAGTTGGCCCGGGATGCGCAGCTATCCGGCGACCGCGTCGCCGTCGAGAACTTCCAGCAGCATGCCGAGCACTACACCCGGTTGCTTGCCGCCGCCCAGAAGGAGCTGGAGGCCCGCCAGCAGAATAACCAGCAGAACAGCAGCAATCAGCCGAACAACAACCAGCAGAACAGCAACCAGACCGGGGGCCAGCAGAATGGCAACCAGAATGGTCAGCAGAACAATAACAACAACCAGAATAACCAGAACCCCAACCAGCAGGGCGGCGGTCAGGACAATTCCGGTCAGGGCGGCAATCAGGGCGGTAACCGTCGTCGCGATAATCGCAACGACACCCGCAACGATCAGGGCAACGATCAGGGTGGTGACGCCAGACAACCGGTCGAAGCATCACAGCCCGACACCCCGACGCGGAGCAGTAAACGTGCACAGACCGTCGACGTAATCGACGCGCCCGAGGTCGATAACGGGCCGGTCGAGACGCCTGAAAACCGCGCCGATGCGCCGCCCGCCGACAAGCCCAAACGCACCCGCGTGCGCAAGAAGGCCCCGGCCAAGGTGGAAGACACATCCAGCGAACCGGCTGCGGACAGCTGATACCGGCCTGAAAATGCACAAGGGGTCTCCGGCCCCTTGTGTCAGCTCAGGCGATTTCGCGGGCCAGGGCGCACCAGGCCTCCAGCGGTATCTGCTCGGCCCGGTCGGTGGGCTTGATCCCTGCCGCGACCAGACGATCTTCCACATCCGGCACCAGCCCCTTCAACGCGGCGCGCAGCATCTTGCGCCGCTGGTTGAAGCCCTTGGCGACAACCCGTTCCAGAACCGCCGCATCCGCTGGAAACCGCGGCGCAGGCAAGGCTGTGAAATGCACCACCGCTGAATGGATCTTGGGGGGCGGTGTGAACGCCTCGGGCGGCAGCGTCATCGCGATGCGCACGTCGCAGCGCCATTGCGCCAGAATCGCCAGCCGCCCGTAGGCCTTGGACCCCGGCGCGGCGACGATGCGTTCGGCCACTTCCTTCTGGAACATCAGCGTCAGGCTTTGCCATGGTGGGGGCCAGCTGGCGGGCGTCAGCCAGCGCACCAGCAATTCCGTCCCGACATTATACGGCAGGTTCGAAATGATCCGCCACGGCGTACTCAGATGATCGCTTGCGTCCAGCTTCAGCGCGTCCGCGTTCACAACGGTCAGGCGACCGGGGCAGGCGGCTTCGATCTGGGCCAGGGCGGGCAGACACCGCGCGTCCTTTTCCACGGCCAGAACATGCCGGGCTCCCTCGGCCAGCAATCCACGTGTCAGACCACCGGGACCGGGTCCGACCTCCAGTACATCGACGCCTTCCAGCGACCCGGCGACACGTGCGATCCGCGCCGTGAGGTTCAGGTCCAGCAGGAAATTCTGGCCCAGGGATTTCTTGGCGCGCAAATCATGCGCATTTATGACGTCGCGCAACGGCGGCAGGGTATCGATCTGGCTCATGCTACTCGCCTTAGCGGGGGCGGGGCCTCAGGCCAAGGCGTTCCGGAGTTGTCCCATGTCCCACGCCATCCGGATTGCCGCGATGATCGACGTCGGATCGGCTACGCCGCGCCCGGCGATGTCGAAGGCGGTGCCATGATCGGGCGAGGTGCGGATGAACGGCAAACCCAGCGTGACGTTCACGCCGCCCGCGAAATCGATGGTCTTGATCGGGATCAGCGCCTGATCGTGATACATCGCCACCGCCGCGTCGTATCCGGCTCGTGCGCCCGCGTGAAACATCGTGTCGGCGGGCAGGGGGCCGAAACAGCCCAGTTCGGGGGCCAGCCGCGCGACCAGATCGGCGATCCACTCGACCTCCTGCCGTCCCATGGTGCCGCCTTCGCCCGCGTGCGGGTTCAATCCGGCCACCGCGATGCGGGGCGCGGCGATGCCGAAATCCCGGCGCAGGCCCGCATGGGTGACGCGCAGCACCGTCTCCAGAACAGCGGGCGTCAACTCCGTCGATACCCGGTCCAGCGCGATATGGATGGTGGCGGGCACGACGCGCAACGCGGGGCAGGCCAGCATCATCACGACATCGACGTTACCGGCCAGTGCGGCCAGGTATTCGGTATGCCCCGGATGCGGAAAATCCGCCCCATCCTTCAACGCCTTCTTGTGAATCGGCGCGGTCACGACACCAGATACCCTGCCGCCCAGGGCCAGATCGACGGCCCGCGCGATGGCGGAAATCACCCCCGCCGCCTGTTGCCTGTCGGGCCAGCCGGGGCGCGCCGGGCCGGGAACGTCATGGGGCAGGATGCAAAGCGCATCGTTTCCCGCTTCGGACGGGTCGTCGATCAGACGCATCAGGGCGCCGAACCCCGCAAAATGGTCGGGGTTCCCGATCACGAAGAACGGCACATCTGAAATTTCAGTCCGCGCCTTGGCGATCACTTCGGGACCGATGCCCGAAGGTTCCCCGCAAGTGATCGCCAGTGGCCGGGTGTCAGCGGGTGATGATGGCATCGGCGCGCAGTTCCGCCAGCAAACCGTCGGCATAGCTGCCCAACCGCTGATTCAGCAATTGCTGGCCCAGCCGGGTAAATGCCTCATCGTCGGCTTCGACTTCGCGACCGCACATCATGATGAAGCGCAGGAACCCGTCGCGCGTCAGAAGGGTCGAGACTTCGCCCTCGTCCAGCTTGGCCAACTCCTGCCGCAGATCGCCTGCCAGGCTGGAGGTCGGCACGGTCTGGCGCGTCAATTGCCCCTGTCCGGCGTTCGGCAGAACACCGTAAAGGTCGTCGCAGGCGTCGATCCGGTCCTGCAACTGCGCGGCGATGCCAAGTGTTTCCGCCGTGCGGCCCCCGGGGATCAGGTATTCGGCATAATCGACGCTCAGGGCCGTCGGCGCGTTGACCGGAGAATCGTC
Organism: Jannaschia sp. L-14R; assembly: GCF_056857695.1. Classification (NCBI taxonomy): domain Bacteria; kingdom Pseudomonadati; phylum Pseudomonadota; class Alphaproteobacteria; order Rhodobacterales; family Roseobacteraceae; genus Jannaschia; species Jannaschia sp. L-14R. Next base: position 64,897 of record NZ_JBSXNP010000009.1, on the reverse strand, counting down.
CAGACCGCGCAGGATGAACAGCCCGATAAATGAGCCGAGGTTCACCGGGTCCGAAATCTCGCCGGGTGCAAGCGTCAGCACCTGACTGGCGATCGGCGGGGCCAGTGCATTCAGGTCGACATAGTCGATCCGTCCGCCTGAGCGGGCCGAGTTCGACTTGGAATAGGTGCGAGCCGCCTGCTCGAACGCGGCCTGACCGGATATCGTATCGGACAGCCGTTGTGCCAGCGCTGCCTGTTCGGCCTGATTTTCAGGTGTCAGCGGAAGTACGATTTCCGACAGCAGAACCCGGACATTGGCGGCCCCGCCACGGGCCAGCGTGCGCCGGACTTCGGCTTCGTTCGGTCGCGACTGCGGCCCGAACCTTTCCTGCACCAGATTGCGCCAATACAGCCCGTTTCGCACGAAATCGCGGAATGTTTCGGCGGCAACGCCCTCCTGCTCCAGGGCCGCGATGAACGCATCGGGGCTCAGGTTCGCCCGGCCGGCGAATTCAACCAGCCCGGCATCCAGGTCCTCGGCGGTCAGCTCCACGCCCGCGGCTCTGGCGGCCTGCACCTGCAACGCCTCGTCGATCAACACGTCGGTCGCCCCTTCGGGATCGGCATTCGGTGCCCGCAACAGTCCGAAAAAACGGGCGCGCTGCTGCACCTGAAAGTTGGTGATTGCCTGTCCGTTGACGGTCGCCGCAGCCGCGAACGGTTGTTGCGCCGCGCCCGGCGTTGCCAATCCGGCCAGCCCCAGCGTGATGGCCACCGTCAGTGTCGCCAGAAATCGTGTCATTGCCCGCCCTCTCATATTCCGCAGCGCCGTTTTCGGTCGCGCCGGTCGTCCGCTCCGAAGCCTGCCAGTTCTATACCCAGTCCGAAACTGGTCGATGATTGCAGCGTGGTCGTCGATGTGAAGCGTCGCTCCACATCAAAATCGACCGTCAGGCAATCCGACAGATAGGTCAGTCCCAGACCGGCGCTGCTGGCGTCGTTCGTGATGAAGTCATATCGCCAGTTTACCCGCCCCGTCCAGTCACGGCCCAGGTCGCGCGACGCATCCACCGCCCATTCCGATGTAGCTGTCGGTCGGCCCGCCCCGGCGTCCGCCTCCAGCCAGGTATAGCGCGTCTCCAGCGCGTGCCGTTCGCCATTCCAGCGCAGAATGGTTTCGGAGCGGGAAAACTCCAGACCGTCCGAAAGCAGCGACCGCTGCATCAGCTGAAATCCGTCGCCAGAGTCCGCCTTGAACGCCAGCAGCCAGTCCGAGGCCGTTCCCGCAAGTCCCGTGCCCTGGCGAAACTGACCCAAGTCGTCCTGCCGCCATATCCGTCCCGCCGTCGCTCCGACCTTCCAGCCGGACGGGTCGTAGCGGGTATAGCTGACGCCGATATTCAACCTGTTGCCCAATTCCCTCTGGTCACGACCCGCGAACCGTGACGGCGAAAACAGGTTTCCCTCATCGAATTCGGTGGTGAGACTGTCCTCGTTGGGTGTCAGGCGGCGATCGTTCGGTGCCAGGATCACCTGTGCGATCGGCTCGATCACGTGGCGCACGCCGCCCGCCTCGGCTCGCGCCATCGGCAAACGCAACTCCAGACCCGCATAGGGCACGGCACGCAGGAAGGTCGTATCCGGGAAAAACGGGTCCTGCTGCACATTATAGGCATCCAGATTCAGCCCACCCAGGGCCGTCGTAACAAGTCCCGAGTCGAAGATGCGACTGCGCTTCCAATCCACGCCCGCCGACAGGCGCAGCGTGTCGCGCGCAGAATTGGCAGGCATGCCCGCAGGAACCGTGCTCGCGTCACGGTTGCGGGCATGCGCCTGCAGCGTCCAGACGGTCTGACCGCCCAGAAAACTCTCGGGGACGCGCCGCTGCCGTTCGATGGTAAAGACCGGCGTCGGCTGGAATCGGTTGTTTTCGCCGTCGCGCAACGTATTGAAGGCGATCACTTCTGCCAGAAACCGGTCCTCTCGGTCGACCCGCGTGATGGCGATGCTGCTTTCCAGAAGATCCTGCTGGCCGATACCATAGGTTGCCAGATAATCCTTGTCGCTGACCGCCTCGATATTGAATGTCAGCCGGTAATCGCGGGGCAGCGAAAAGTTTCCTTCTGCGAAGATATACCCCCGCGTTTCCCCCGGTCGGATCATATCGCTGGACAGCGCCCCGTTCACCTCGATGTCACCGTTGTCGAATGCCTGACGATATCGGAAGCCCAGGCTGCGCGTTTCGGTGTTCGTGATGAACGGCGTCAGCGTCAGATCGCGCGATGGCCCCAGTTCGATGAAATAGGGCAGTGAAAGACCGGTGCCCAGCAAATCGTCCGAGGTCAGCCGGGGGGTCAACAAACCGGTCGACCTTTCCTGCGTCGGATCGGGCAGGCGAAGACGAGGGAACCAGGCGATGGGCACGCCGACCACCTCGAACCGGGCACCTTCGAAATAAAGCTGCTGTTTTTCCTTGTCGTGGACGATGCGCCGCGCCCTTATCTGCCAAAGCGGCACAGGACTGCCGACGCAGACCTGACAAGACGACGCGACGGTCTGATAAAGCTGCGTATACCGCCCCTCGGCATCGGTCGCGATTTCGGACGCGGCGATCTGCAGGCGTTGATCCAGAACCAGACGTGCCCCCTGCAGGACCGAATTGCGCAGATCCGACGCCAGCGATGCGAAGTCCGCGACCAGAATCGCGTCCGGCCCGTCCAGCAAGGTCAACGGCCCATCGACGATGACCCGGTCCTCGGCCCGAAGATAGGTCACGCGCGTCGCGCGCAGGATGCGCCCGTCAAAATAAATCTCGACGTTACCTTCCGCGACCAGTTTCCCGGCGTCGAACTCGACGCTATCCGCCACCAGCGTTGCCGGGGCCACCTGCTGCGCGGCATCGGCCGCCGCGACGGTCGTCTGCGCGAAGGCGGAGACCGGGAAAACAATCAGGCAGGTGCCACCCATCAGGCGGGCCAACAGCGCGATGATCAGACGCATCACCCGTCCTCCAGACGCAGAATGATACCTGCGGACAGCAGGATCGCGGCAATCGGCGGCGACCACGCGGCCAGCACCACGGGAAGCTGCCCGTTCTCGCTCAGCACCTGAGCGAAGTTGCGCAGAAAGAAAACCCCGAACCCCAGAAGAAGCGCCGTCAGCACCATTATTCCCGACCGCCCGGCCCGGACCTGACGCATCGAAAACGCCGCCCCGATCAGGACCATGGCTGCCAGCATCAGCGGGTTCGCCAATTCCATCTGCAACCAGATGCGGTGCGTGCGCCCCGAAAAGCCGGCGGCGTCAAGCTGACGTATGAATCCCGGCAACTGAAAGATCGGGATCGACGACGGCACGCCGAAACTGTCGCGGATCTGATCGCGGGTCAGCGATGACGGGATCGTGGCTATGGCCACGGCGCGCGAGTCGCGCTCGGGGTTTTCGGACTGGCTGAGCGGCCACATCTTCGCGTCCGCCAGCAACCATTCTCCGTCGGTCAGTTCGGCCTGCGCCGCCTCGATCCGTTCGACCGGCGTGCCATTCGCATCGAACGACAGGAACGTCACATCATAGAGCAGGGTCCCGTCCAGCGACGACCGCTGCGCGCGGATCACCGTCTGGCCGGTGCCGTCGCCCTGCCGCAGCCAGACGCCCTCCTCGCTGATCGACATCACGCTGCTGGACCCGGTGCGCCACCGCGCGATCTCCCGTTCATAGACGCCCTGCGTCGCGGCTACGATGGGATTCACGGTCACCAGTGCGGCAACGCCCAGAACGAACGCGGCCATGACGGGCGCGAAGGCTGCCCGCATCGCCGAGCGGCCCGCGGCCCGGATCACCACCATTTCGGACGACCGCGCCAGCGACAGGAACAGTGCCAGCGTCGACAGGATCACGATCAACGGCAGGATCTGATAGAGCGCCGCCGGCAGGTTCAGCGCCGCCAGCCGCAAGCCGTCCCCTACATCTCCGCCGCGCCCGTCCAGACGGCGCAACTGCTCCATCAGGTCGATGGGCAGCAGCAGGCCGGTGAATACCAGCGTGACGATGAACACCAGCCACAGGAACCGGCGCGCCAGATACATCTGCAGGATCATGCGCCCCCCCCGGTCCGGCGCAGACGCAGCGGCCCGAATGTACTGCGCCAGATCAGCCCCGCCCCCAGGGCCAGCGTCATCAGCGAAGGCACATAGGTCAGCCACCACCCCCCGACCTGGCCGCGGGCGGCGGTTTCTGCGATGTTGCCCAGCATTTTCAGTATGATGGCCGCCACGACCGCCGCCAGAATCTGGCGCCACAACCCCAGCCGCGAATAGCCGCCCAGCATCAGGAACCCAAGCGCCATCAACGGCAGGGCGAAGGCGAAGAGGGCCTCGGATATCCTGAGATGACCTTCGTACTGCAATTTCGCCACATCCACACCCGTCAATTCCTGCGTCGTGGCGTCGGCCCGCAGCAGCTCGGGCGTCGACAATTCGCGCGGATCGCGCGTCCTTGCGGCGGCGGATCCGGCCAGCCCCGCCAGATCATAGGCGAAATCGTTGAACGTCGTGGTCACCAGATTGCGGTCCACGGTTTGCAGGGTCTGGGCCATGCCGTCGAACATCACCAACCGCGTGCCTCCGCCCACGTCCGGGTCGGCACGGACCAGAATGGCGCGTTCGGCGGTGTAGGACGTGCGCACCTCGGGGCTGCGACGATCCTGAAGGAACAGGCCCAGAAGTTCGCCCCGCTGCGTGATCTCGCGGACATAGACGGTGATGCCCGCGCCGGGATGGATGAACTCGCCCTCCTTCAGGAACCGCGCGGTCACATCCTGCGACAGTTGCGCACCCCGCACCGCCAGTGCGCTGCGCGACGCCGGGGTCAGCACATGCGCCAGTACGCTGACCATCAGCGCGACGACGAAGCCGAAGATCAGCACCGGGCGCGCCAGCCGCCAGGGCGACAAGCCGGTCGTCTGCGCCACCACCATTTCGGACTCCGCCGCCAGCCGGTTGATCCCGTAGAGCGTGGCCACCAGTGCCGATACCGGCAGCACCGCCATGATCACGTTGGGCAGGGCCAGCGCTGTAAACTCCAGGAAGGTCAGAATGTTCGATCCGCCCGCGATCAGCTGGTCGAACAGCCCGATCGCCCGGTTGACCCAATAGACCGCTACCAGAACCAGGCTGAAGAAGCTGAAATACATCAGCAATTGTCCCGAAAGGTATCTGTCGAACAGGCCCAATCATCCCCCTCCCGGAACGTTCTCCGGGCTCATTTGACCCTTCCTAGCGGGCTTGGCGCTGGCATCAAACCCCAGATTGCGGCGCGTGTCTGGAAAGTCACCGACCCCCCGTTTAGGGTCGCGCGAAATCACACTCTCCCGGAGCATCCCATGACCGCACCCGCCCCCGTCCGCTTTGTCGAAACCGATCTGGACGCCTTGGCCACGTTCGACGGTGTAATCGCCTGTTTCGTCGTCACCGACGGGACGCTGGGGGTCGAGGCGCGGCGTCTGAACCGGCTGACCAAGGGGGCCGTGAAACGGGCGGTCGACAGCCCGGCTTTCGATAAACTGGACGCGGGCGAAGTGCTGGACCTCGGCTTCCCGACCGGCGTCGCGGCCACGACCGTCGCCATCGCCAAACTCGACCGTCGCCCGCATATGATGAAGGCGATGGGGGCCGGGGCCGCGGTCGCCAAACTGCGCGGCTCGCGCGATCTGCTGATCCTTGGCGGCACGCTGCGCCGCCTGACCGATGCCGTTCTGGGCGCCGCCCTGCGCGGCTACGATTTCAGCGACCACAAGACCGGCAACGACAAAAGCCCCGCTGCTGCCGTCACCGTGATGACCTCCAGGCCCGACGAGGCCGAAACCGCCTTCGCCGATGCCCGCGCCGTGGCGGAAGGCGTGTTCTTTACCCGCGATCTGGTGAACGAACCGGCGAATGTCCTGACCACAGCGGAGTTCGCCACCCGGCTGGAGGCCCTCACCGACCTCGGCGTCAAAGTCGAGGTGCTGGAGGAAGCCGACCTCGAAAAGCTCGGTATGCGCACACTTCTGGCGGTGGGGCAGGGATCGGAGTCGCCCTCCAAGGTCGTGGTGATGGAATGGAACGGCGGGGCTGACGAGAAACCCTTCGCCCTGATCGGCAAGGGCGTGGTCTTCGATACCGGCGGCATCAGCATCAAACCCTCTGCGGGCATGGAGGACATGACGATGGACATGGGCGGGGCCGGCACCGTCGCGGGCGTCATGCACACCATCGCCAAACGCAAGGCCAAGGCGAACGTGGTGGCGCTGGTCGGTCTGGTCGAGAACATGCCCGACGGGCGCGCAATCCGCCCCGGCGATGTCGTCGCCTCGATGAAGGGCGATACGGTCGAGATCATCAACACCGACGCCGAAGGCCGCCTCGTGCTGTGCGATGTGATGTGGTATGCGCAGGAGCGGTTTCAGCCTACGGGCATGATCGATCTCGCCACCCTGACCGGGGCCATCGTCGTGGGTCTGGGCCACGAAAACGCGGGCGTGTTCTCGAACAACGACACGCTCTGCGATGCGTTCCTGAAGGCGGCGAAAGACACCGGCGAAGGCGCGTGGCGGATGCCGCTGGGCGATGCCTACGACAAGCTGCTGAAATCGCGCGTGGCCGACATGAAGAACATCGGCGGCCGCCCCGCGGGGTCGATTACGGCGGCACAGTTCCTGCAACGGTTTGTGCGTGACGAAACACCGTGGATCCACCTCGACATCGCGGGCGTCGCCTCCGTCTCGGGGGGCACGGCGCTGGCCCCGGCGGGCGCGACCGGCTGGGGTGTCCGCGCTCTCGACCGGTTGATCCGCGACAGGTTCGAGCCGAAGCCGGAGGCCGACTCCACCGATGGGTGAGGCCTATTTCTACCATCTGACCCGCACTGCCGTGGATGCGACGCTGGCCAATCTGCTGACCCGTTCGCTGGCGCAATCGTGGCGCGTGGCCGTGCGCGGCGGCGATGCCGGGCGGCTGGAGTGGCTGGACGAACGTTTGTGGCTGGGCGACGGCTTTCTTCCGCATGGTCGGGCCGGCGGGCCGCATGATGCGCGCCAACCCGTCCTGCTGACGCTGGGCGCTGCGGACAATGCCCCCGACTGTCTGATGGCGGTCGACGGGGCCGAGGTCGCGGCCGATGAAGTCACGCAGATGCAGCGCACCTGCATCCTGTTCGACGGCACCGACGGCGAGGCTCTGTCCCGGGCCCGGAGCCAATGGAGGGCGCTGACCGAAGCGGGCTGCGCCGCGCGCTACTGGTCCGAGGAAACGGGGAAATGGGTGGAAAAGGCGACGAAGAACGTCCCCGGCTAAGCCCTAGCGGATCAATCGCAGCCGATTGCCCTCGATCTCGATCTTGCCGAAGGTCTGCAGGTACGACATCCCCAGAAGGCTGACCCCCAGATCGCCTTCGCCGACGATGGCACGCACATCGGTGTTGACGGTATCGCCCAGCTTCACTTCGTCCAGAAAGACCTGTGCGGTGCGGATCGTGCCGTTCGCCGTAATCGCCTGACCGAAATATTGCAGCCCATCCAGGTTGATCCCGACCGCCACCGCGTCGTCGCGGGACAGCACGATGTCGCTGGCCCCGGTGTCGACCACGAAGTCGATCGGTTGACCGTTCACACCCAGCGTCATGTAGTAATGCCCGTCGCGTCCCAGGGGCACGTCCACGATCGTGCCCGCTTCGCCCGAGAGGTAGGTTTGCGATGGCATCAGGGTCTGCTGCACGCGGTCCCAGTTGCCGAAGATAAGTGCGGCAGTCAGGAAGATGAAGAACCAGATCGCCGCCTGCTGCGCGACCTGACCCAATCGGTGACGGTTCGCAATGAAATAGGACCCGCCGATGACAAGCCCGAACAGAGAAAGGTAAATCAGATAGGCGGTGTCATCTCCGGTCATGACGCTAATCTAGGCACGTCGGCGCAACTTACCAGCCCGGAAGATCGCTCAGGCCGTCCAGAACGAACTGAACCGACAGCGCCGCCAGCAACATTCCCAACAGGCGTGTCACCACATTCGTTCCGGTGTGGCCCAGCAGCCGTTCGAGGGGCGTGGCCAGCAGAAAGAACCCGAATACCCCCGCGATCACGACCAGCATGACCCCGATTGCCTGCACAGACCCGATGGCGCTGGCATTGTCGGTCAACAGGATCATCGTCGCGATGGCCCCCGGTCCGGCAATCAATGGCAGGGCAAGGGGGAAGACCGACGGGTCGCTCGTCGGCTCATCGGCGCGACCCTCGCGCTTGGGCTGACGCTTTTCGAACAGCATCTCCAGCGCCGTGAGGAACAGCAGCAGGCCGCCGGCGATGCGGAACGCAGGCATCGAGATCCCGAGGAAGGTCAGGATCGACTCCCCCAAAAGCGCGAAGGCAATCAGAAGGCCGGCAGCGATCACGCAGGCGCGGATGGCAATGGCCCGGCGCAACTGCGGCGTCATGCCCGCCGTCATCGCGACGAAGATCGGGGCCAGACCGATCGGGTCGATGACGACGAACAGCGCTGTGAAAGCGGTGATGGCTTCGGTCAGGGTCATGGGAAGTGCCTTGGGTCCCGTGCACGCATGTCTGTACGGGGGGTGTACAGGGGGTGCACGGGGGGTGACAGGGTTATTTCTGCGCTTTTTCGAGGCTTTCCATCGCCGTCAGCCACATCGCTTCGGCCCGGTCGGATGCCTGCATCACCTCGGCATATTTCTTGTTCCAGGTCTCCAGCTCACCCTTGCGGCCTTCCTCGTAGAGCGACGGGTCGGCCAGCTTCTTGGCCAGCTTGTCGCGCATGTCCTCGATCTTCTTCACGCGCTCCTCCGCGCGCCGCGTCTCGGACCGCAGTTCCATCAGCTTGTCACGGCTGACGGGTTTGGGTTTTTCCTTTTCGCGTCCAGGCTTTGCAGGCTTGTCTTCACCCTGCAGAAGCAGCTTGCGATACTGCTCCAGATCGCCCTCATACGGGCCGACAGTGCCGCCTTTGACCAGCCACAAACGGTCCGCAACAAGGCTCAGCAGATGCATGTCGTGGCTGACCAGAACCACGGCGCCCGTATAGGCCGTCAAAGCATCTACCAGCGCTTCGCGGCTCTCGATATCCAGGTGGTTCGTCGGCTCGTCCAGGATCAGCATGTGCGGCGCGTCCAGCGTGGCCAGAAGCAACGACAACCTGGCCTTCTGCCCCCCCGACAGCTTGGCCACCACAGTCTCCGCCTGATCGACACCCAGCCCGAATCCGGCCAGCCGCGCGCGCAGCTTGGGTGGGGCATCGTCAGGGCGTTCGCGCTTGAGGTGTTCGAGGGGCGTCTCGTCAACGAAAAGCTCGTCCACTTGGTGTTGCGCGAAATAGCCGATCCGCAACTTCTTCGACGCGATGCGCTTGCCATCAGACGTCTTAAGTCTGTCTGACAACAACTTGGAAAGCGTGGATTTTCCTTCACCGTTCCGACCCAGCAGCGCGATGCGATCATCTTGATCTATTCGAACATTAAGGCGCTGCAACACGGGGTCGCCGCCGTACCCGACAGCTGCCGCATCCAGCCGCAGGATCGGCGGCGACATTTCTTCGGGTTGGGGGAAAGTGAACACAGTCCGCGCGGCGTCCTCGGGCGCCCGGATGGTCTCCATCTTTTCCAGCATCTTGACCCGGCTCTGCGCCTGTTTCGCCTTGCTGGCCTTCGCCTTGAAACGGTCCACGAAGCTTTGCAGATGCGCCCGCCGCGCCGCCTGCTTGGATGCCTCGGCTGCCTGACCTGCGCGTTTCTCGGCGCGGGCGCGGACAAACTGATCGTAAGTTCCTGTATAGTAAGTCAGTTTCTTGTCTTCAAGATGCAGGATGCCGCCCACCGCACGGTTCAGCAACTCGCGGTCGTGGCTGATGATGATGACAGTATGCGGATACTTGGCAAGATAGCTTTCCAGCCACAATGCGCCTTCAAGATCGAGGTAGTTCGTCGGTTCGTCCAGGAGCAACAGATCGGGCTGCGCGAACAGCACGCCCGCCAGGGCGACACGCATACGCCAGCCGCCGGAATAATCCGAACAAGGCCGCGACTGTTCATGAACTTCGAAGCCCAAACCTTTGAGAATGCTGGATGCACGTGCCTCGCCGGACCAGGCATCGATGTCCTGCAGGCGGGCCTGAACCTCGGCGATACGATGCGCGTCCGTGGCGGTCTCCGCTTCGGCCATCAACGCGGCACGTTCGGTATCGGCATCCAGAACGGTCTGCAACACGGTGACATCGGACGACGGCACCTCCTGCGCGACGCCGCCAATGCGGGCGCGGGACGGAAGGGACATGTCGCCGGAGTCCAGGGCCAGTTGGCCCCGGATCAGACGGAAAAGCGTCGTTTTGCCCGTGCCGTTGCGTCCCACAAGGCCGACCTTGTGACCTTCGGGAATGGTGGCGCTGGCGCCTTCGAACAGGGGCCGTCCGGCGACGGAATAGTTGAGGTCGGTGATTTGTAGCATGGGCGGTGCCATGGCGGCTGCGACGCCCGCCGTCAACACCCGGTTTCCTTTGGTCTGCGACGCTGCTAGAGGCCCGCCAAACGTAACCTGACCGGAGACCGACATGGCCCTCGAACGCACCTTCTCGATCATCAAACCCGATGCCACCCGGCGCAACCTGACCGGCGCGATCACCGCCAGGTTCGAAGAGGCGGGCCTGCGCGTCGTTGCCTCCAAGCGTATTCAGTTGTCACTGGCCCAGGCTCAGGAATTCTACGGCGTCCACAAGGATCGTCCGTTCTTTGGTGAGCTGACCGAATTCATGGTCTCCGAACCCATCGTGGTGCAGGTTCTGGAAGGTGAAAATGCCATCGCCAAGAACCGCGACGTCATGGGCGCGACCAATCCGGCCGATGCAGATGCGGGCACGATCCGCAAAGACTACGCGCTGTCGATCGGCGAAAATTCGGTTCACGGGTCCGACGCGCCCGAGACCGCCGCGGAAGAGATCGCGTTCTTCTTTTCCGGTCTCGAACTGGTCGGCTGACACACCGCGAGCATCTGATAACGAGGCGTCCTTCGGGACGCCTTTTTTGATGTGCGGAACCCTGAGGATGACCCGGTTGTTTGTCCGGTCAGGAGGGTCTTTTATGAAAAACCCGGCGACGCCCCCGCAAATGGCGGCAAATCACATGGTAGCCACTGAAACCGTTGAAAATGACGATATCAGTCGCCCCGACCGTCAGTCCGATGTGTTGCGCCACCTGCTGTCGACATGCGAGGCGGCGCTGGATCACATCGATATCCAGGGCCAGCCCGCTGAAGACGTTGAGATACTTTTGGCTTGGCACGATTCCTTGCGCGCTTTGGAAGAGGACATCTCGGCCCTTCTGATTTCCCGCGGAAGTCTGCCCGCCGAGGGTGGCGGACTGATCGAAGGAGTCCGATCGTTGCTGTCGAAAGGCGGGTTGCCCGATGTCGTCAAGGATGGCACGCGCCTGCTGGACCTGATCGCCGACGGCATCGAGGCCGCCTCCGAGCCGCGCATTCGCGACGTGTTGGAACGGCAGCGCGCACGTCTTGTTGTGAGTGTGAACGACGCGCAGGACAGACTGGACGCCTAAGGCAAACCCGGTTCTGCCCTTGCAGGGATTGCCGCGCCGTTCGCGTCGGCGTAGCGGCTGGGCATGTCAGACCGGCTTTCACTTCATCTGCGGCGCACGTTGATTCTGGGTCTGCCGCTTGTCGGCAGCCAGCTGGCGCAGATTCTGATCGGCTTGACCGACACATTGATGCTGGGGCGCTATTCGGTCGCGGCATTGGCGGCATCGACCCTCAGCACGTCGTTCTTTTTCGCGATGTTCGTGCTGGGGTCGGGTTTTGCCGTGGCCTGCATGCCCATGGCGGCCATCGCGCTGGCCAGAGACGACGAGGTGCGGGTGCGCAGGATTGCGCGAATGGGGCTGTGGCTGTCGTTGGCGACGGGCCTTGCAATGGCACCCCTGATGATATTTTCCGAACCGATCCTGCTGGCGCTGGGGCAGAGGGCTTCGGTCGCGGCGGACGCCCAAAGCTATCTGCGCGTGGCAGGTTTCGGCATGATCCCGGCGTTGTTGACCGCCACGTTCCGCAGCCACCTGAGCGCGCTGGAACGCACCCGGATTGTTCTTGTCGCGACGCTGGTGGCCGCCGGGCTGAATATCGCGCTGAACTGGCTGTTGATTTTCGGGAACCTGGGCTTTCCTGAAATGGGTTTGCGCGGGGCGGCGCTGGCTTCGGTAGCGGTGCATGTGCTGACGACGCTGGTGCTGGCGCTTTATGCGACGCGTGGTCCGGACATGGCGCGGTTCGATCTGCTGCGGAACATCCACCGACCCGACTGGCCCGCCTTCGGCGAGATATTTCGGCTGGGCTGGCCCATCGGTCTGACGCATCTGTCCGAATCCGGCCTGTTCACCGGATCGGCCCTGATGATGGGCTGGCTGGGGACGGTTCCGCTGGCCGCGCATGGCGTGGCGATCCAGATCGCGGCTTTGACCTTCATGGTCCATCTGGGCCTGTCGTCCGCGGCCACGGTGCGGGTCGGGCGGGCCTGGGGCATGGGGGACGCGGGCGCCTTGCGGCGTGCGGCCATTGCGGCGGGCCTTTTGTCGGGCATCGTCGTGGCGCTGTCGCTGGTGATGTATCTGGGTTTTGGCGAGTGGATCGTATCAAATTTCATTGACCCGACCGACCCGGATGCCGCCGCGATCCTGACGCTGGGGACGCATCTTCTGGTGCTGGCGGCACTGTTCCAGCTTGTGGACGCGGGGCAGGTCATGGCGCTGGGGTTCCTGCGCGGAGTGCAGGATACGCGGCGGCCGATGATCTATGCGATCGTGTCCTATTGGGTACTGGGTATACCGGCCAGCTATCTGCTGGGCTTTCCGCTGGGGCTGGGACCGGATGGTATCTGGCTGGGTCTGGTCGTCGGGCTGGCGGCGGCAACCGTGGCGCTGATGACCCGCTTCGTGCGGATCACGCGACCGGATCTGGCTACATCGAGAAGCTGACGCCGCAGCCGCAACTGCTGGAGGCATTCGGGTTCTGGATCGTGAACCGCGCGCCGATCAGTTCTTCGGTAAAGTCGATGGTCGCACCGCCGAGAAAGGGCAGGGACACTTCGTCTACCACGACCTTTTCGCCCGCGCCCTCCAGCACCGTATCGCCTTCGGCAATGTCATCCAACTCGATCTGATACTGGAACCCGGAACATCCGCCACCCTCGACCGCGACGCGAAGGGCCTTGCCCTGACCGCCTGCACCGATTTCGGACAGACGCTCGAAAGCGCGGGGGGTGACGCGGGGGGGAAGGGACAGGTCCATCTTGGCCTCGGGGCTGTGCATCCGTTATGCGATAGATATATGGTCGCCAACCTTCCCTGCCAAGTGAGCCCTTTGTGACAGTTGCCTTTGCCTGCGATCCTGCCCGCACCCGCGGGCGGCTGTATCCCGAGGAGGAAAGCACATTCCGGTCGCCGTTTCAGCGGGATCGCGACCGGATCATCCATGCCAGCGCGTTCCGGCGGCTCAAGCACAAGACGCAGGTCTTCATCGAACATGAGGGCGATTACTTCCGCACCCGCCTGACGCATTCGATCGAAGTGGCGCAGGTGGCACGCACGATCAGCAAGCACCTTGGTCTGAACATGGAACTGACCGAGGGCGTGGCGCTGGCCCACGATCTTGGCCACACGCCGTTCGGTCATACCGGAGAGGAGGCGCTGAACCGGCTTATGACGCCCTATGGCGGCTTCGATCACAACGCGCAGGCCGTGCGGATCGTCACGCGGTTGGAGCGGCATTACGCCGAATGGGACGGGTTGAACCTGACATGGGAAACGCTTGAGGGCATCGCCAAGCACAACGGTCCCGTGCTGGACCCGGTGCCATGGGCGCTGGTCGAATACGACGCGCTGCACGATCTGGAATTGCACACGCATGCAAGCGCCGAAGCACAGGTCGCCGCGCTGTCCGATGACATTGCTTATAACAACCACGACCTGCACGACGGGTTGCGGGCGGAGCTGTTTTCAACCGACGATCTGGCCGAACTGCCGATCCTGCGGGATTGTTTTGCCGAGGTGGATATCAAGTATCCCGGTCTGAACTACTATCGCCGCAGACATGAAGCCCTGCGCCGGTTCTTCGGTGTCCTGGTCGAGGATGTGATCCGCGTGACCGAAGGCAACCTTCGCGATCTGGCACCGCAATCGCCCGAAGATATCCGTGCGGCGGGTCGGATGATGGTGCAGTTCTCGCCCGCGCTCTGGTCCGACCTGAAGGTCATCCGCGCGTTTCTGTTTGAACGGATGTATCGCGCGCCCACGGTTATTGCGATGCGCGAACAGGTGACGCAGGTGGTCGACGACCTGTTCCCGTGGTTCATGGCGCATACGGACGATCTGCCCAAGCAATGGCGCAAGGACGTGGAGGAAGCCGACGACGAAAGCGCGCTGGCCCGCATCGTGTCCGATTACATCGCCGGCATGACGGATCGGTTCGCATTGCAAAGTCATGAAACGCTGATCGGCTGAGCGCGAAGAACCACGGGAACATGGGCGAAGTTTTGCGGATTCGCCCCGACCATTGAGAACGGCCGCAAGCGGCGGTAAAGGGGCGGAACCCCGCTAGGACCGACTGCAATGAACCTGTTTTCCGATATTCGTGCCCTGACCATCGACACCCTGTCCGCGATGACGCGCGACGGCATCCTGCCCGACGGCCTTGATACCGCGAACGTCACGGTGGAGCCGCCGCGCGATGCGGCGCATGGCGACATGGCGACCAATGCGGCGATGGTGCTGGCGAAACCGGCGGGAATGAAGCCGCGCGATATCGCCGGTAATCTGGCCACACGGCTGACCGCCGACCCCCGCGTGGCCAGTGCCGAGGTGGCGGGACCGGGGTTCCTGAATATCCGGCTGGATCCGTCGGTCTGGATGCAGATCGTGGGCGAGGTGCTGGCGCAGGGCACGGCTTTCGGGCGGTCGAACATGGGAAATGGCGCGCGGGTCAATGTCGAATACGTCAGCGCCAACCCGACCGGGCCGCTGCACGTCGGGCACACACGGGGCGCGGTATTCGGCGATGCGCTGGCTTCTCTACTGGCATTTTCGGGCCATGACGTCACCCGTGAATACTACATCAATGATGCGGGTGCGCAGGTCGATGTGCTGGCACGCTCGGTCTATAATCGGTATCTCGAGGCGCATGATCTCAGCGTGGATTGGCCCGAAGGCACATATCCGGGCGACTACCTGATCGAAGTGGGCGAGGCGCTCAAGGCCAAGGTTGGCGACGCCTATGTAGACAAGGACGAACAGGTCTGGCTGGCCGAAATCCGCGAATTCTCGACCGATGCCATGATGACGCTGATCCGCGCCGATCTGGCGCTGTTGGGCGTCGAGATGGACGTGTTCTCGTCCGAGAAGGCGCTCTATGGCACCGGACAGATCGAAGCCGCGATCGCCGCGCTGGACGCCAAGGGCCTGATCTATCGCGGCACTCTGGAGCCGCCCAAGGGAAAGTTGCCCGAAGACTGGGAGCCGCGGGAGCAGACGCTGTTCAGATCGACTGACTACGGTGACGACGTCGACCGTCCGATCCGGAAATCCGATGGTGGCTGGACGTATTTCGCGCCCGACATCGCGTATCATTACGACAAGACGCAGCGCGGGTTCGACGCGCTGATCGACGTGTTCGGGGCGGATCATGGCGGCTATGTCAAACGGATGAAGGCGGCGGTCGCGGCGCTGACCGACGGGCGCGTGCCGCTGGATATCAAGCTGACGCAACTGGTGAAGCTGACCCGCGGTGGCGAGCAGCTGAAGATGTCCAAGCGGGCAGGGACGTTCGTGACGCTGGCGGACGTGGTCGACATGGTCGGTCGGGACGTCACCCGATTCGTCATGCTGACCCGCAAGAACGACGCGCCGCTGGATTTCGACATCGACAAGGTGCTGGAACAGTCGAAGGACAACCCGGTCTTCTATGTCCAGTATGCCCACGCCCGCGTATGTTCGGTGCTGCGAAAGGCAACCGAGTCGGGGATGGACGTGTCCGATGCTGCGCTCATATCCGCCGACCTGTCACATCTTCGCCACGAAGCTGAACAGGCGTTGGCGGCCAAGGTGGCGGAATGGCCCCGGCTGGTCGAGATCGCCGCGCGCACCCACGAGCCGCACCGTGTGGCCTTCTATTTATATGAACTGGCGTCCGCGCTGCATGGTCACTGGAATCGCGGCAATGACGATCCGTCACTGCGATTCCTGCAAGATGACGCCAATGTCAGTCGCGCAAAGATCGCACTGGCCCGGTCCGTGGCCGTTGTAATTGCGGCTGGTCTGGGTATTCTGGGCGTCGAACCTGCGAATGAAATGCGCTGAAGACCCTGAAAGGGCTGAGCGTCGCAGGCGATTGAGAGGCGGACAGCGGGGTCAACCCCGCGTCCATCGGTGAGATGAGATTCGGGTAGCAGCCGGATCTTGATGGCAGTGACACACAACCTCCGGGGCAACGCCGCGTCGGAAGGTGGAGGGCAGGCACATGGCGGATTTCGACTATTACGGCGCCGACTACGGCGCGGAAGAGCCTTCTCGCGTTATGGAGGCCGTGCGCAATTTCGGCTTTGCGAACTGGGCCGGGGCGCTGACCTCGCTGGGGCTGACAGCCGGAATGGCGGTCTGGGCTATCGACCTGACGTTCCGTGATGTGTCGGGCGTGCCCGTCATCGCGGCACTGGAGGGTCCGATGCGCGTGGCCCCGAAAGACCCAGGCGGCACAGTTGCCCCGTTTCAGGGTATGGCCCTGTCCGACATCACGTCCGGTGGCGTGGCGGCCCCGGCCCCGGACCAGATCGTGCTGGCCCCGCCGCCCGTCACGCTGAACGCGCCGGCCCTGGCTGAGCGTATGGCCACCGCCGAAGCTTCACAGAGTGTGGCATACGCGGCTGCCGTTGCAGCATCCGAGGCCGACGAGCCACAGGTGACCCCTGGTCAGACGGCTGAAATCGCCGCGCCCGAGCGACTGGAAAGTCTTGAACTGGCCTCGGTCGAGGCCGATGCGGATCAGGTGCTTGTCGGGGCGAGCGCACCGGTCGAGCAGGTTGTTGTGACACCGGCTGTCACGACCGCACCGTCCGAGCCCGTGGCCGCTGTTGTGTCAGCAAAAGCATCCGGCATCTCCCAGTCGTCGCGCCCCCGCCAGCGTCCCGCCGGTCAGCGACCTGCTGCCCTGCGCAACGGTCCCGCCACGGTCCCGACCGAGGCCCCGGCGCAGTCGGAAGGCACGCGTGTCGCGTCTATCGAAACCTCTGTTCCGGCTTCGGCTCCGGCCCCGGTCGTGTCCTCGCGGGATGTCGACCCGTCCACCATCAAGCCGGGCACGCGCGTCGTACAACTCGGTGCTTTTGGCAGCGAGAGCGTCGCGCGCAGCGAATGGGACCGTCTGGAAGGTCGTTTTCGCGCCTACATGGTCGGCAAGGGTCGGATGATCCAGAAGGCCAACTCGGGCGGACGCGATTTCTGGCGGCTGCGCGTCGTCGGGTTCGACGACAGTTCGGACGCGCGCCGGTTCTGTGCCGAATTGCTGGCAAAAGACGCCGCCTGCATCCCCGTCACTGTCCGCTGACATGCCCGCCGGGGCCTTTATCCTTGGGTGTGAAGGCCCCGACCTAAATGCCAGGGAGGCGGCATTTTTCCGCGATTGCGACCCCTGGGGCTTCATCCTGTTCGCCCGCAATGTCGATACCCCGGATCGGTTGCGCGCCCTGACGGCATCCCTCCGCGACGCCCTGGGCCGCGATGCCCCGATCCTGATCGATCAGGAAGGCGGACGCGTTCAACGCCTCGGCCCGCCGTTCTGGACGCGCTGGTCCCGACCTCTGACGCAGATGTGCAGGGCCTCGGACCCGGAGCGCGCGATGTTCCTTCGCGCCACGCTGATCGCGCGCGAATTGCGCAACGTCGGCATCGACGTGAACTGCACGCCGACCGCCGATATCGCAACCGAGATTACGCATCCCTTCCTGTTGTCCCGGCTCTATGGAGATAGCGTCGAAACCGTTTCCGCGCGCGCGCGCGCCAACGCCGAAGGCTGCCTTCAGGGGGGCGTTCTGCCGGTGATGAAGCATATTCCGGGGCACGGGCGTGCCAATGTCGACAGCCATCTGGGTCTGCCGCGTGTCGATACCTCCTGTGAAGACCTGCGCGTTACGGATTTCGAGGTCTTCCGCCGACTGAACGACCTGCCGTTGGGAATGTCGGCGCATGTCGTCTATTCCGACATCGACACCGCCCCCGGCACGATTTCCGCCGCTGTTATCGCTGAAGTGCGCGGTGGCATCGGGTTTGACGGCCTTCTGATGACCGACGATATCAGCATGGCGGCACTGCCGGGTGACATGGCCAGCCGGTGCAAGGCGTCGATCGCGGCGGGGTGTGACGTGATCCTGCATTGCAACGGCGAATGGGACGACATGGCGGCGGTGGCGGAAAACACGCCTTGCCTGTCGGATATGGGTCAGACCCGCGCCGACCGCGCCCTGTCGATGCGTGCTGCCCCGGTCGAGCTTGACATCAAGGCAGCCCATGCGGAACTTGACGCCCTCATGTCCTGAGGGGACGCGCGTGGCCGACGAACTTGCAGACGACTTCATCGAAGGCCCGGCCCGTGACCCCGATCCGGACACGGTTGCCGAACGTCTGGCCGCCGAGGCGCTGATCGTCGATGTCGATGGGTTCGAGGGGCCGCTGGACCTTTTGCTGACGCTGGCGCGGACGCAGAAGGTCGACCTGCGCACGATCTCGGTCCTGCAACTGGCCCGGCAATATCTGGTTTTCGTCGAAAAGGCGCGGGAATTGCGGCTGGAGCTTGCGGCCGACTATCTGGTCATGGCCGCCTGGCTGGCCTTCCTGAAGTCGCGCCTTCTGTTGCCGCCCGACCCCGAGGATGAAGGGCCAAGCGCCGAAGATCTGGCGGCGCATCTGGCGTTTCAGCTGGAACGACTTGAGGCGATGCGCACTGCCGCCGCCCGACTCATGGCCCGCGATCAGCTGGGCCGGGATGTCTTTGCCCGTGGCGAGCCGCAAGGGTTGGAACGATCGCGCAGGGTGGTCTGGACGGCGACACTGCTGGACCTGATGCAGGGTTATGCCCGTCTGAGGACGCGAGACGATTTCCGCCCCTTCGTCATGGACCGCGACGGCGTTTTTACCATGGAGGAGGCGCTGTTGCATCTGCGTCCGCTGATCGGCGCAACCCTGGACTGGGCCGACCTGATGTCATTTTTACCCGATGGCTGGGACGGCGATCAGGCGCGGCGACGCTCGGCCACTGCCTCGACCTTTGCCGCGACGCTTGAACTGGCCAAGAACGGACGGCTTGAATTGCAGCAGACCGATATGTTCGGACCGATCCGTATTCGGGGGACGGCGTGAGGGACGGTGAAACCACCAGACCCGAGACCCTGTTCGAGGCACCGCCGCTGGCCGAACAGGAACGGATGGTCGAGGCGATCCTGTTCGCCTCCGCCACACCGGTCACGGTGGGCGAGTTACACGCCCGCCTGCCGCACGGCTGCGACGCGCCCGCCGCGTTGGAGCAGTTGGCGAAACGATATGACGGACGGGGCGTACGGGTGGCGCGCGTGGGCGATGCCTGGGCGATCCGCACCGCGGCGGACCTTGCGTTTCTGATGACGCGCGAGACGGTCGAGACCCGCAAGCTGAGCCGGGCGGCGGTCGAGACGCTGGCCATCGTCGCCTATCACCAGCCCGTCACACGCGCCGAGATTGAAGAAATCCGCGGCGTTTCGGTCAGCAAGGGCACGGTCGAGCAGTTGATGGAACTGGACTGGATCAGGCTGGGCCAGCGCCGCAACACGCCGGGGCGGCCTGTGACTTTCGTCGTGACACGGGGTTTCCTCGACCATTTCGGCCTTTCGTCCCCGCGCGATCTGCCGGGCCTGAAGGAATTGCGCGGCGCCGGTTTGCTGGACAGCTCCCCACGCCCGGACGATGTGCCGGACACCGAAGAAGACGCGACCGACGACATGTTCGAACGCTCCCCGCCTGAACAGGAAGGCTGAAGCCAGGGGGGACAGTTCAGTCCCTGTTGCAACTTTGGTCGGCCGGTTTCGACCGGGTCTTGCATCCGATCAGAACGGCCACGGCCAGCGGCACAGCAATTTCCGTGGTGAAAATACATGTTTCGCCGTGCCTGCGGAGGCCAATCTGTTGCGCTTTGCGCAGGAGGTCGAAAGGCGGGGGCGTTCAGTTGTCGGGGAGAGTCGGTTTGGATTCCGGACGTATGGCATTGTCGGCAAGGGGCTGGGCCGGTCCGGTCTTGTGAAACCCGGCACGCCGCATCTCGCGCGTGGCGACCCGGCCCAGCCAGATCACCATCAATCCGAAGGCCAGCAAACCGCCGCCGCCCAGCATCAGTTGTGCCCGGCTTGCCCCGACAGTGGCCAGCCCGCCCATTTCACCGATCCAGACCATGGCCAAAGTGCCCGGTGCCAGTCCTGCCGTCGTCGCTAGAAGATATGTCCAGGGTCGCACGGCCGTAAACCCCAGTAACCAGTTCTGTGCCGTGAACGGCAGGATCGGCGTCAATCGAAGCAGCACGACGAAGACCAGACTGTTCTGGGCGATTGCCCGGTCGGCGGCGCGGACGCGGGGTCCGTCGATCCGGCGCATCAGGGGCGCGCGCAGCCAGTGTCGACCGATAAGAAAGGGTGGAATCGCACCGAGGATACTGCCCAGCATCGAAAGCGGATATCCCCACCAGCCGAATGCCAACCCGCCGACCACCGACATCGCCGCCGCAGGCAGCGGCAGGATTACGACAACCACATAGGCCAGGACGAAAACCACGATCCCGTATGTGCCGTGCGACTTGACCCAATCGCGCAGAATCGGAACCCAGTCGCCCCAAGGCAGCAACCACATGCCCAAGGCGATCACGACCAACAGCACAGGCCAGAGCCAGATGTGCCAGGCCTTGATCGGCGTCGCGGCGGGAGAAGGGCTGGGGTATGGCATCGTGGGCACGTCCTAGGCTTCCATGCGGCACCGCCGCAAGGGCTGAGCGGCGAAGTGTCGTGTTTGTAATGCGCGACAAGATCCCATGTTCGGGCAATGCGGGGAAGCCGGGGCCGGATGTTCGGCGAATCAAGTGTCGGTACATCGATCCGGGTTGCAGGTATGTTCCAATTGCATGGTCGACAGACTTGCCGCCTATCTTCGCCTGGACGCGCGGGGCGGTGAAGTTGGCCGAGACGCAGTCTGCCGCTCGTTGCGACGGTCCTTTCCTGGTCCGGGCCAAGGGCATTTGGCAGCCTGCCGGGCGATGGCGCAATACTCCAGACCGCGCAGAATTTTGCCGCACTGCCGACCGCCTGAGGCGTCACACGTCTGGCTTCTGAAATGTGGCGCAATTGATCGACACCTTGGGCGAGGTCGCGGCCAGACGGGTTCACCGTATTTCGCGCCCAATGGGTATTCGATGCCGGGTTCGCTCGGACTGCCACCGGCCTTCGAATACCCATTCGGGATCGACTTTTCTGTGTGTCGAGCGCGACGGGTCGTTCGCACTGCAGATCAAGGCCTTTCGAAATGGTCTGTCAGGCCTGTCGCGCCGCGATCCAGTCAAGCAACACCGTTGCGTCCGCCTTCAAGGCATCCGCCGTCCCCCCCGTGAACATCTGCAAAGCGTCGAGGTTTAGCGGGTTCACCCCGACCAGCACGTCGGCGCCTGTCTCCAGCGCGGCGGCGATCACCGGACGGAACCCGCGGCCCGAGGCTTCCTGTTTGCCGAACTTGTTGACGATCAGCAGGTCCACACCCTGTGCCAGACATGCTTCGGCAGCGGCGACGGCGGTTTCCAGCCCTTCGGCATCCAGCCGACAGCCCCGTGCCTCGCGGCCCAGCGATTGGCTGATGCGGATGACCGGGCCATCGGGCAGTACGACCGCGTCCATGTCGCAGCGGGCGCAGCCCGGCCGGTCGCTGTTGATCTGCACGATCCCGGCGACGCGATGGCCCTGCGCGATGGCCGCCAGGGCCACGCGATGTAAAAGGGGATCAAGCTCTCCGCGACCTTCGGTCATGGTATAGGCAAGGCGCATGGGCCTTGGTTCCACGGGCCGCCCGGCGGTGCAAGGCTTGACGCGGCCTGCACGGCAAGCGACCCATGGCCGGATGTCAGAACATTTCCCCCGGATCGAGCCATTGGGCGAAGCGGCACTTTTGCTGCGTTTCGCCCCAACGCTGGATGACCGCGCCAATCGCGCCTGCGTCGCTTTTCGCGCCGGGTTGGAGGCCGAGCCGATAACAGGTGTGGTCGAAACCGCATCGTCCCTCGGGTCGGTGCTGGTGCGATACGAAGGTGACCCTGAGGCGCTGGAGGCTGCGCTCACCGATCGCCTGAACGCCCGCGACTGGTCGCAGATCGCGCCGCCCGCCCGCCGCTTGTGGCGCATCCCCTGCAGCTATGGCGGCGACGATGGCCCACAGCTGGAGGAGGCCGCCGCGATGGCCGGACTGTCGCAGGCCGATGCCATTGCGGCGCTGTCGTCAGCGCGGGTGCGGGTTCTGGCATTGGGGTTCGTGCCGGGCATGCCCTACACCGGAATATTACCGCCTGAATGGGACCTGCCGCGTCAGACGGGCTTGACGCCGAAGGTTCCCGAAGGCGCGCTGGTCACGGCGGTCCGGCAGCTTGTCCTGTTCGGGACCGAGGCACCGACGGGCTGGCGTCAGGTCGGTCGCACGCTGTTCGTGTGTTTCGACCCGTCGCGGGACCGTCCCATCGCGCTGACACCGGGGGATGAAGTGATATTTCCCGCCGTTTCCATGTCGGAATTGCGGGATGAGGCTGCCGCTGATCCCGACCGCCACGGCGGTGCGACGTTCGAGGTTTTGCCATGATCGAAGTTCTGTCCTGCGGCCCGATGGTGACAATTCAGGATCGCGGCCGCGCGGGTTATCTGACTCAGGGGCTGGCCCATGGCGGGGCCGCCGACCAGCATGCGCTGGACGATGCCGACGCCCTTCTGGGTCAGGTCGGCGCGGGGATCGAGACACCGGGATCGCCGTTGTGTCTGCGCGCCCACGGGGCCACGACCGTTGCGCTGACCGGGGCACCGATGCGCGCCGACATGGATGGCCGCGCGGTGGCTTGGAATACCGCCCAGACGCTGGAGGACCAAGCAACGCTGAACCTGCGGCCAAGCGGGCAGGGGGTATACTCCTACGTCCACGTTCCCGGTGGTTTCCAGACCGAAACGATGCTGGGCAGTCGCGCCGCGCACCTGATTGCCAATATCGGCAAACCGCTGACCGCGGGCGACCGTCTGCCCGGCATGCCACAGGTGCTGCGGCCCCGGAAGGTCGCGGCGAGCGAGCGGCTGGGCGGCGGGCTTCTGCGGCTGCTGCCGACACCGCAGACACGGCTGTTTCCCGAAGCGGAACTGGCCCGCTTCGCCGACACGGCATTTACCCGCGATATGCGCGGCAATCGGCAGGGCGTCAGGCTGTCGATGAATGGACCGGGCTTCGCGACCGAAGCACAGCTGAACCTGCTGTCGGATTTCATCCTGCCGGGCGATGTGCAGATGACCGGCGATGGCGTGCCGTATATCCTTGGGCCAGAATGTCAGACGACCGGCGGCTATCCGCGGATCGGCACGGTGATTTCCGCTGACATGCCGCGGGCCATGCAGGCAGTGCCGGGGGCGAAATTGCGGTTCCGGTTCGTGACACTGGCCGAGGCGCGCGCGGCCCGGTCCAAACGCCCCGAGGTGTCGCCGCTGGTCCGCGATCCGTCCGAGATCACGGACCTGCTAAGCCTGCAACTGATCGGCGGCGTGATGTCCGCCCGCGACGGAGATAGCTGATGCGCATCGATCTGAATGCCGACATGGGCGAAGCCTTCGGCGACTGGCGGATGGGGAACGACGGCGCGTTGCTGGACATCGTGACCTCGGCCAACGTCGCTTGTGGGGCGCATGCCGGGGACTGGGACGTGATGGCACGGACGATGACGCAGGCCCGCGACAGGGGGGTCGGCATCGGGGCGCATCCGGGATTTCCCGACCTTCAGGGGTTTGGTCGGCGGCGCATGTCGATGCCCGGAGAGAGCCTTGCCAATCTTGTCATATGGCAATTCGGCGCGGCGCGCGGCATGGCGGCGGCGTTGGGCACACAGGTCCGTCATTTCAAACTGCATGGTGCGATGGCGAACATGGCCTCCGAAGACATCGAGATGGCGCGCGCGGCGTATTCCGCGGCCTTGCGCGTCGATCCGGACGTCATCCTGCTGGTTCTGGCGGGCACGGCGCAGGAGGCGGCGGCCAGATCACTGGACGCACGCTGGGCGGGCGAGATATTCGCCGACCGGGGCTACAACGACGATGCCACGCTGGTGACACGCGGCCAACCGGGTGCAATGGTGCATGACCCGAATGATGCGGCTGCGCGGATGGTGGCCTTCGTGAAGTCCGCGGCGATCATCGCCAATTCGGGCCGACAGATCCCTGCGGCCTGCGACTCTATCTGCCTGCATGGCGACGGTCCCGATGCGGTTGCCATTGCCCGAGCCGTGCGCGCCGGGCTGGAGACCGAAGGCATCACGCTGGCCCCGATGCAGGGACACCGCCCATCGTGACCGCGATATTCTGAAATGACGAAGCGGGCGCTAACGCAAACGCGGCGGCGCATCCGTGCCGGGTGCCGTGGGCGTCGCGGGCGCGTCCGGCACCGGCAGATCTATCCGCAGGCCATGCCGGGCGAGTGTTGCGGCCAGGGGGTGCGCAGCGCGCAGGAAGGTCACGTCGATCTGGCCGGCATCGAGACCTGAGAACACCAGCGCCTCGGACACCGCGCGCGCCAGATCGCCTTCGGCCCCCGGCACGACATCGACAAATCCCAGAATGTGACCCCGCGCGCCGCCCTCATAGGCGACACCGGCCAGGTATCCGGTGCGGGCCAATCCGACGGCCAGCCCCAGTTTGCCGTCCAACGCCGTCAGCAGGGCGTCGGGGATGTCACCGGGGGAGGAGACCTCCTGAATGCGGGCTTCGGTCTCTTCGGGCTGATGGGCGAGCGTCCTGTTCAGCCAGCGCAGGGCCTCAGGGTCCAGCAGTTGAGCCGATGGCGCGTCTTCGAGGTTGAGGCCGAGACCCAGGTTTTCGGAGGCCAGCATGGTCGCCAACCGACGGCCAGACAGCGTGGCGGTGGCTGCGGCCCCGGCGAAATCGGTCAGGCGGTCCGGAAGGTCGAAGGCGAGGACATAGCGCGTGCCCTCGATCTCGAACAGGCGAGGGGTGATCGTGCCGTCGCGGCTATCGCCGTCGTCCAGCAACAGGTGCAGCTCTGCTTCGGCGAGACGTTCGAAAAAGGTCAGGCGGGCGGTGTCGGTGCCGTCGTCTTCCGCTGCGAGATGGGCGCGATCAAGGGGGGTCATGTCAGGGCATCCTTGATGGCGCGGCGCAGGGCAGGCAAGGTATCGGCCTCGAACCAGGGGTGACGTCTGAGCCATCCGGTATTGCGCCATGACGGATGGGGCAAGCAGAAGATGCCGGGCGCGCGGCTGCGCCAGTCGCGAACCCGGTCGGTGACACGGCCTTTTCCCAGATGCCATTCCTGCGCATAACCGCCGATCAGCAACGTGACCTTTGGCGAGCCGACATGGTCGAGGGCAGCGGCGCGCCACATTCTGGCGCAAATGCGAGGTGGCGGCAGGTCCGATCCCTTGATGTCGTAACCGGGAAAGCAGAACCCCATCGGCACGATCGCCACCTTGTCGCGGTTCCAGAACGTCTCGCCATCCACCCCCATCCAGTCGCGCAGCCGCACGCCAGATGGGTCGTCAAAAGGTTTGCCGGATGTATGCGCGCGCAGTCCGGGTGCCTGGCTGGCCACGACGATCGGCGCGCCGGGCCGGAACCAGACAACGGGACGAGGCAAATGCGCCGTCGCAGTAGCGGCAAAGCGCTCTGCGCAGTGGCGGCAGGCGGCGATCTCATCGGGTAAATCCATGCGCCGACAGCTAGCGGCGTCAGGGGGATAGACAAGTCGGCTGCGAAAGACTTGCGACGAGGTCGTGTCAGGATGTGCCAGCCACCGCCACGGCTTGTGCGGCACTGCAGAGTCCCGTTCGGATGGCCTGTCGCGACAGTTGGCGCAGGTTCGAACGCCGCGCAGTTCGAAGCGTCTGGACGAAGGCGGCGCTTGCCGGGAGCATTTGCAGGAGAGCCCGCCCTGCCGTCGTGTTGGGGCCGGGGCGGAACGACTCGGACCACAGGCCGTCGACCGAGACCAGCGCATGCCGGTCCAGAAGCAGATGGAGATAGGTCAGGCCTTGCGCGCCGCCACGCGACCGATGACCACATTTCCCGATTTCCACGATATGGCGCGCACGGATCAGGGCAGGCCCGTCCGGCAGATCGCAGCGCAGACCGTGCTGGGCCGATACGACCGAGCGCCTTAGGGGAAGACCATTGCCCAGACATCCGCGCGGCAGGACGACGGCCCGCAATTCAGGCCGGTCGGCGATCTGTTCGGCTGTCAGCCGGGTGCGCAGCAGCGCGCGCAGGGGCAGGGAACCGTGGTCGCGGGTGGCGATGCGGTCGCCAACCTGCAGATCCTCGATCCGGCATGGGCCCTCATCGGTCAGGATGCGGCTGCCGGGCGTGAAGCAGGCGGGGGTGGAATGCGCCTCGTCCGGGTCCGAAGCCTCGTGGCCGCTGACGCGGGCGCGCAGGTCCTCTTCGGTGATGTTGGTGTGCTGATACTGAGTGAAATCCAGGGTCAGGCTGTCGTCGGGATTGCCGTCCCTGATCGTGATCTTCCAGATTTTCGGGTTTTCCGTCGCCGTGAAGATCAGGTCATCCTGATTCATCCCGTCGGAGAGGTCGATGAAATCGGTTGCCGGATCGAAGCCGGTAACCGTGTCATTCCCGTATCCGTCACCCCAGCCGATGGTGGAGATGCCGCCACCGGTGCCGTTGAATTCGATCAGATCATTACCGCTGCCACCGTCGACATAGTTGTCACCATTCCCGGCGACGATGCTGTCGCCTCCGGCCCCGCCGTAGATCGTGTCATTGTCATCCCCGCCGGTTATGCGGTCGTCGCCGCCGCCGCCGGAGAGTTCGTTCTGGCCGGACCCGCCCTCAATCGTATCGTCGTCCGTGCCGCCGTGAATGGTGTCGTCGCCACCGCCGCCCGCCAGGTTGTTGCGGCCCGAACCTCCATCGATACTGTCATCGCCGCCGCCGGCCAGGACCGTGTCATCGCCATCGCCGCCATCGACGGTATTCTGGCCGCCGCCCACGTCAATGTCGTCGTTGCCGGTGCCGCCACGGATCGTATCGTCTCCGTCTCCGGCAGTAATCGTGTCATCGCCCGCGCCGCCGTCGACGGAATTGCGCCCATCGCCTGCACGAATGCAGTCGTTGCCGCCTTCACCCATGAGAATGTCACTGCCCGCACCGCCATCCAGCGTGTCGCTGCCATCCCCGCCCGAGAGACCGTCGTCACCTTCTCCGCCGTCGATACTGTCGTTGCCCGCTTCGCCCCAGAGCTGGTCGTTTCCGCCGCCGCCGCGAACTGTGTCGTCATCCGATCCGGCGGCAACGCTGTCGTCGCCGTCGCCGCCCTCGATGCTGTCGCGGCCGTCCTGACCCCATATCCGATCATCGCCATTGCCGCCTTTTATCGTGTCCGCACCATGTCCGCCGACAAGCGCATCATCGCCTTCGCCGCCGTCGATGGAATCATTGCCATCCTCGCCCCAGACGGTGTCGTTGCCATCGCCGCCTTCCAGCGTGTCATTGCCACGGCCCCCCCGGATCGAGTCGTGACCGCCGTTTCCGCGCAATCTGTCGTTGCCATCCCCACCCTTGATGGTGTCGTTGCCTTTGCCACCATCTTCGCTTTCGTGTTGATCGGACTTCGCGCTGCCCCTGGAATTCTCGCCTGTCATGACCGGGCCCTCCGTTGAGAACACCTTCGGACGGGGTCATGAACAAAGCCTGAAGCGAGCTTGGGTCTTTAATTAAATGTCTTGGTATCCGGACCCGTTGACACCCTGATTTCAAGCGCCTACCTACCCGTCGTTGGCACTCCCTACAGGTGAGTGACAAAGAGAAACATCTAACTGAAAGGCTGACGCAATGGCTTTCAAACCGCTGCAGGACCGCGTTCTGGTCCGCCGTGTCGAATCCGACGAAAAGACCAAGGGCGGTCTCATCATTCCAGACACCGCCAAGGAAAAGCCCGCCGAGGGCGAGATCGTGTCTGTGGGCGAAGGCGCCCGCAAGGATTCGGGCGAGTTGATCGCCCCGTCGGTCAAGGCCGGCGACAAGATCCTGTTCGGCAAATGGTCGGGCACCGAAGTTCAGATCGACGGCGAAGACCTGCTGATCATGAAAGAGTCGGACATTCTCGGCATTATGGCCTGAAGAACGTCCTGTAAAACATTAAAATTCTAGGAGAATAACATGGCTGCTAAGGACGTGAAATTCGACGCCGATGCCCGCAATCGTATTCTGAAAGGCGTCAACATCCTGGCCGACGCTGTCAAGGTCACGCTGGGCCCCAAGGGTCGTAACGTGGTTCTGGACAAGTCGTTCGGTGCCCCCCGCATCACCAAGGACGGTGTGTCTGTCGCTAAAGAGATCGAGCTTGAGGACAAGTTCGAGAACATGGGCGCGCAGATGGTCAAGGAAGTCGCCTCCCGGACCAACGACGAGGCCGGTGACGGCACCACCACCGCGACGGTTCTGGCCCAGGCCATCGTCAAGGAAGGCATGAAGTCGGTCGCAGCGGGCATGAACCCGATGGACCTGAAGCGCGGCATCGACCTGGCCACTGCCAAGGTCGTCGAGGCCATCAAGGCCGCCGCCCGTGACGTGACCGACAGCGACGAAGTCGCACAGGTCGGCACCATCTCGGCCAACGGCGAAGCGGAAATCGGTCGTCAGATCGCCGACGCAATGCAGAAAGTCGGCAACGAGGGTGTCATCACCGTAGAAGAGAACAAAGGCCTCGAGACCGAGACCGATGTCGTCGAAGGCATGCAGTTCGACCGTGGCTACCTGTCGCCGTACTTCGTGACCAATGCCGACAAGATGACCGCCGAACTGGAAGACGTGATTATCCTGCTGCACGAGAAGAAGCTCTCGTCGCTGCAGCCGATGGTTCCGCTTTTGGAGCAGGTGATTCAGTCGCAGAAGCCGCTGCTGATCATTGCTGAAGACGTCGAAGGCGAGGCCTTGGCCACGCTGGTCGTGAACAAGCTGCGCGGTGGCCTGAAGATTTCGGCCGTCAAGGCTCCGGGCTTCGGTGATCGTCGCAAGTCGATGCTGCAGGATATCGCGATCCTGACCGGTGGTCAGGTCATCTCGGAAGATCTGGGCATGAAGCTGGAAAACGTGACCATGGACATGCTGGGCTCCGCCAAGCGCGTCTCGATCACGAAGGACACGACGACCATCGTGGACGGTTCCGGTGAGAAAGCCGAGATCGAAGCCCGCGTCAGCCAGATCCGTCAGCAGATCGAGGAAACCACCTCGGACTACGACCGTGAAAAGCTGCAGGAACGTGTTGCCAAGCTGGCAGGCGGCGTTGCTGTCATCCGCGTCGGCGGCATGACCGAGACCGAAGTGAAGGAGCGTAAGGACCGTGTCGATGACGCGCTGAACGCGACCCGTGCTGCGGTTCAGGAAGGCATCGTCGTTGGCGGTGGTGTTGCTCTGGTTCAGGCCGGCAAGACGCTGGTGGATATGACCGGTGCGAACAACGATCAGACGGTCGGCATCTCGATCGTGCGCAAGGCTCTCGAAGCTCCGCTGCGTCAGATCGCCGAAAACTCCGGTGTCGATGGCTCGGTCGTTGCGGGCAAGGTTCGTGAAAGCAACGATCCCAAGTTCGGGTTCAACGCGCAGACCGAAGAATATGGCGACATGTTCAAGTTCGGCGTCATCGACCCGGCCAAGGTCGTTCGTCACGCCTTGCAGGATGCGGCTTCGATCGCCGGTCTGCTGATCACCACGGAAGCCATGGTTGCCGATAAACCCGAGAAGCCGGGTGCCGGTGGCGGCGGCGGCGGCATGCCCGACATGGGCGGCATGGGCGGCATGATGTAAGACGGCTTTCCACAGGAAAGTCTGTCGATGCGGCGGCAGCGTCCCGGCCATGCCGGGGCGCGAAAGCCGCCCGCCGGTCAAATGAAATCGCGCTGATTGGCGCAAAGCAATGGCCCCCGTCACGGGGGCCTTTGTCGTGAAAGCTTCCGGCATCTCGACCAGCCTGAATTCATTTCTTCGAACACGCGGAACCATGCCGAAGGCAGGAAGCCCGAGGGAACCGCGCAGGGGGGTCTTTCGTTTTTCATTCAAGATCTCTGCAAGGGGTCGAAACCTGCAAACGGAGGAAACAATGGTACATGATGATGCGAATCTGGTCGCTGCCGGCGATGTATCCGGAACAACGGTCTATGGCGCCGACAACTCGAACGTCGGTACGATCGATCGGGTAATGATCGACAAGTCGTCCGGTAAAGTCGCCTATGCTGTGATGAGCTTCGGCGGATTGCTGGGGATGGGTGGCGATGAGCGGCCTGTTCCATGGGAAACGCTGACCTACGACAAGAGCCTTGGCGGTTTCCGAACGTCGATCACCGAAGACCAACTGAATGATGCCCCTGCCGCTGAAGAAGGCTGGGAACGGGATCGGGACTGGGAGACCAGAACCTATCAGAGTTATGGCCTGGCACCGTACTGGATTTGACGTTCAGCCAGACCTGTAGTCAGCAAAAGGCCCCTTCGGGGGCCTTTATGTTGACTGCGATCCCAAAAAAGAAGGGCATTTGCCCCTTACGTCAGCGCGCGTCGTACGGGCGCTGCAACTGCCCAAGCCATTCAACGCACACGGGGCCGTCAAGACCCCGCATGATCTGTCGTAAGACCGGCGGCAGAGAGTCATATTGTGACACACCTGCGAAGTTGCCCGTGACAGTTCTGTTGTCGGCCATGGAAAGACGTTGCCTTGTCGCCGATCTGAAGCCTGCATTCGGCGTCAGGGACGAAGCGGTGATGGGGGGCATCGGGCACGATTACAAGTTTCGCGACACATTCATATAGCACGTTGGGGTATGACCGTGACACGGCTTATGAAGCGGAAGAAGGAGCATTCAGGCTGCGAACTTCTGTCCGCATCACGCCCCCCCGAGCCACCGATCCTGTGCGGACCTGCAGGACGTCCCGTATTTTCGCAGACACCACCTTGCCGCACCGCCCGCCCTCGGCTAGCTAAACCGGCAATGTAAACTGGGGAGAGCGCATGTATCGGGTCTGGAATTTCGTCACCAACTATTCGCTTCTCCTGATAATCGGTGCCGTGATCGCGCTGATCTGGGCCAATACCGACGTTTACAGCTATCACGCGCTCGTGGATTACCCGATCTGGTTCAACGACTGGATCGGAATCGAACTTCGTGAGTGGGAAGAACTGGTCGGCGAGAAAGCCGATGCGTACGGTTATACCGAGACGGCCAAGGTTCTGACGGCACACTATTTCGTGAACGAAATCCTGATGGCATTTTTCTTCGCCATAGCGGCCAAGGAAGTCTGGGAAGCTGTTATTCTGGAAAACGGCAGCCTGCGCGGCAAGAAGGCCGCAACGCCGCTCTTCGCCACGGCCGGAGGCATGATCGGGCCTATTACCGTCTACTTGGGACTGGCCTGGATGATGGGGCCGGACAAGTTCGCCTTGGTCGCCAATGGCTGGGCCATTCCCACGGCCACAGACATCGCATTCAGCTATCTGGTCGGGCGTCTGGTGTTCGGCGCGGGCCATCCTGCTGTAAGGTTTCTTCTGCTGCTGGCCATCGCAGACGACGCGGTCGGCCTCATAATCCTTGCCATCTTCTACCCGTCAGGCGAGCTGGCGCCGATCTGGCTGTTGCTATCCCTGACGGCGGCGGTTGGCGTATTCATCCTGTTCAACTGGCTTCCGCGCAAGATGGACCGCGGCAATCAGCTACGGCCTACATCGACCTGGGTGCGTCAGAAACTGTCGTTCTGGCCCTATCTGATTGCCGGAGCGCTGTCGTGGTTTGGATTTGCGCAATCCGGGCTGAATCCGGCCCTGGGTCTGTTGCCCATCGTGCCGACACTTCCACACGCCGACCGTGCTTTCGGCCTGTTCGCCGAGGCGGAACAATATCTGACCGATCTTCTGAACCACACAGAACACCTGTTGAAACATCCTGTCGAAGTGGTGCTGTTCCTGTTCGGGCTGATGAATGCGGGCGTAGCGTTTTCCTCGATCTCCGAGCCGACCTGGCTTGTTCTGGCCGGTTTGATTATCGGCAAGCCGCTGGGCGTCCTTCTGTTTGGCTATGTCGGGGCGCATACATTGAAATTGGGTCTGCCCGAAGGGATGCGTACGGTGGACTTGTTTACAATCGGTTGCGTCGCGGCCATCGGTTTTACCGTATCGCTCTTTGTCGCGTCGGTCGCCTTTGATAACGGACCGGTTCAGGATGCAGCCAAGATGGGCGCGCTGCTGAGCTTTGGCGCGGCAGGCCTGAGCCTTATCGTAGGCAAGCTGACGAAGGTGCAGAAACAGCCGGGCTGACGGCCCGACCTGCCGTAAAATGGCCGCAGAATCTGCCCCTGATCATGGCAATCGGGGGCAGAGCACCATATTGAAGTCCGATTGTCTGGTTACCAAAGCATTCCGTGAACTCCGAATCCGGTTTACGCGGGATTAACGATTCGGGGGCCTATTGGGCGGATGATAGAATTCGACAACGTCTCGAAGTCCTTCTGGACGGGCAAGCAGCGCAAAGTGATCCTTGACCGCGCTTCGTTTCGCGTGGAACCGGGGCGATCGGTCGGTGTGCTTGCCCCGAACGGCACCGGCAAGACGACGATCATCAACATGATGGCGGGTCTTGAAAGACCTGACGAGGGAGAAATCCGCCGGACCAGCCGCGTTTCGTTTCCACTGGGCTTCATGGGGGGTATCATCTCCAAGAACACGGCGACCGAGAACGCGCGTTATATCGCGACGCTCTATGGTCTCGACCCCGATTATGTCGAAGCGTTCTGCCGGTATCTGTGTGGCATCGAAGAATATTTCGACATGCCCGTCGGTACCTATAGCCAGGGTATGAAGGCGCGGTTCAGTTTTTCGCTGATGCTGGCACTGGAATTTGATATCTATCTGATCGACGAAGGAATGCCATCTACAACGGATGCGGAATTCAATCGCAAGGCAGGGTCGATCTTGAAGGATCGTCTGAAAGAAGCGACGGTGGTGATCGTCAGTCATCAGCCGGAAATCCTTGAACGGTTCGCGAGTACGGCGGCCGTGCTGCGCGATGGGCGCCTGTATCAGTTCGACACCCTGGAAGAGGCCCGGAGGCTTTACGAATACGATGCCTAAAGCCCTCAAGTTCAGAACCCGCCCGGATGCAGGTTTCAATCGCCCCGGTGCCAAGGTGCCTGCGACCATGCCCGTGCCCGATATCCCACCGGGCGCACAGGTCGCGGCAGCCAACGATCCGTCGCCACGTCCAGCGGATGGGCCGTCGCCCACTGGTCGTCAGCTTCGCATGGCCCGACGCATTGCCCAGAAACACGGGATAAGCGCAGGGTCCGACCGCGAAGCCGTCGAGGCACTGCGCGCCAGGGGTATCGACCCCTTCGAGCGGTCCAATATGCTGCAGCTTGTGCCAGGTCCGGCCAAGGGCGGAGCAGGCGCGCAGGCCAACCCAACCGCACAGGTGCCCGCCATCGCGCGGCCCTCGGCACCGTCCCCCGCGACACCGATCCCGGCGACGATTGATGCCGATCACCGGGCCAGTGAAATCGTCAACATTCAGCGCGACATTGCCCGCCGCCGCCGACGCAGGCTGGCCCTTCTGGCAACGCGTCTGACATTTTTCGTCGGTCTGCCGACAGCGATCGCCGCGTTCTATTTCTACACCATCGCCACGCCCATGTATGCCACCAAGTCCGAATTCATCATCCAGCAAGCCGATGCTGCCTCCGCCGGGGCCACGGGGCTGGGCGGGTTATTTTCGGGCACTGGTCTGGCCACGCAACAGGACAGCATCTCGGTCCAGTCCTACCTTCTGTCACGCGACGCACTGAACCGCCTCGATAGCGACCTGGGTTTCACCGAACATTTCTCGCAGGACCGCATCGACCCGTTACAGCGGCTGGAGGCTGACGGTTCGCGCGATGCGGCCTACAAGCTCTACAAGCGGATGGTGCAGATTGGGTATGACCCGACAGAAGGTGTCGTCAAGATGGAGGTCGTGGCGGCAGATCCAAAGTTGTCCGCGGCGTTCAGCAAGGCGCTGATCGGATATGCGGAAGAACAGGTCGATAACCTGACCTCTCGCTTGCGGACCGATCAGATGTCCGGGGCACAGGACAGTTTCGCCGCAGCGGAACAGCGTATGCTGGAGGCACAGAGCCGGATCGTCGATTTGCAGGAACGTGTCGGAGTGGTCTCTGCCACCGCTGAGGAATCCCTGATTTACAGCCAGATCGGTGCTATGGAGACCGAGGTCCGGGCCGAGCGTCTGCGCCTGGATCAACTGCGGTCCAACGCGCGCCCCAACGCCACGCGGGTCGAAGTCGCGCAGTCCAATGTCGACAGTCTGCAAGCTGAAATCGATGCCCTCCGCAAGAGTCTGACCGTCGGAGTGGAAGACGAAGTCAGCCTTGCGCGGGTCACCGCCGAATTACAGGTCGCGCAACAGGATCTTGTGACGCGGCAGCTTCTGCTTCAGCAATCGGCACAGCAGCTGGAGCTGGCGCGGATCGAGGCGAACCGTCAGGTGCGTTATTTGTCTACGCCCGTGCCGCCGATCGCGCCCGATCGTCCGACCTATCCACGCAGTTTCGAGAATACAATTTTGGCGTTTCTGGTCTTTGCCGGCATCTATCTTATGGTCTCTTTGACAGCGGCAATCCTGCGCGAACAGGTGTCTGGCTAACTTCCGGTTTGCATTAAGGGTCTGCACGGCTAGCTGTGTCGCGACCGCCCTGTCCATGCCCGAGGATTACCATGAAGCCGCTTGCCGACGTCACGCCCAATACTTGGGCTTTTCTGCGCGACCCGATGATCGCGCCCACCGGATTCCGGGAATACGACGCCCGCTGGAAATATCCCGAAGGGATCAACCTGCCTGGTGTGACCGCGCTGGGACTGGGCCTTGGCACCCAGATGACGCGACGTGGCATCGAACCGCGGATTGCTGTCGGCAACGACTACCGCGACTATTCCGTCGCCATCAAGAACGCCCTGATCCTGGGCCTGACACAGGCCGGCATCCATGTGCAGGACATCGGTCCCGCCTTGTCGCCGATGGCCTATTTCGCGCAGTTCCATCTGGATGCGCCTGCCGTTGCAATGGTGACCGCTTCGCACAACCCCAACGGCTGGACCGGCGTGAAGATGGGCTTTGAGCGCCCATTGACGCATGGCCCGGACGAAATGAACGAGCTTCGTGACATTGTTCTGAATGGTGAGGGTGAGGCAAAACCCGGCGGCACTTGGGAGCGTGTGGACGGCGTGATGGAGGCCTACCTCGACGACCTTTGCGGTGATTTCCAGATGAGCCGGAAGCTCAAGATCGTCTGCGCAACAGGCAATGGAACGGCCTCAGCCTTCGCGCCCGAAGTGCTGCGCCGGATCGGGGTTGAGGTCGTGCCGTCGCACAACGAACTGGATTATACTTTTCCGCACTACAATCCGAACCCTGAAGCGATGGAAATGCTGCATGATATGTCGGCGTCGGTTAAGGCCAGCGGCGCGGATCTTGCGCTGGGTTTCGACGGTGACGGTGACCGCTGCGGCGTGGTCGACGACGAGGGGGAAGAGATTTTCGCCGATATCATGGGTGTCATCATGGCCCGCGACCTGTCGCGGCTCTATCCCAATTCGACATTCGTGGCCGACGTCAAATCTACCGGCCTGTTCGCCAGCGACCCGGTACTGCAGGCCAATGGCGCCAAGGCGGATTACTGGAAAACCGGCCACAGCCACATGAAGCGTCGCGTCCACGAGATCGGCGCCCTGGCCGGGTTCGAGAAATCTGGGCACTACTTTCTGGCTGAACCCATCGGGCGGGGCTACGACTGCGGCATGCGGGTGGCGGTCGAGGTCTGCAAACTGCTGGATCGTAACCCCGATATGAAGATGAGCGATCTGCGCAAAGCGCTCCCCAAGGTCTATAACACGCCGACCCTTTCGCCGTACTGCCCCGATCTGGAAAAATACGATACGTTGCAACGTATCGTCGACCGGATCGTGCCGATGAAGGGGCAGGGCACGCTGGGCGGTCAGAAGATCGTGGATGTAATCACGGTCAACGGCGCGCGTGTCATGCTGGAGAACGGCGGTTGGGGTCTGGTTCGGGCATCGTCCAATACCCCGAACCTTGTCGTCGTCTGCGAAAGCCCGACTTCTCAGGAAGAATTGCGCGCGATCTTCGAAGACCTCGACGCGATCATCAGGGTGGAGCCGAATGTCGGTGACTACGATCAGACATTCTGACAGATGCGCGGCAAGGACTTGATCCGATGTGCATCGTGCTCGAAAGTGTAGCGATGTTTCGCACCGCTCTGCTTTTCCTGTGCCTTGCTTCTCCCACATTCGCGCAGGAGCCGGTGCAGCCTTCCGGCACCATTTCGACTGCGCAGGATAGCCTGGGTGACGCCGCCATCGACCGCCGGATCGAGGCGATCATCGCCGAACTGGACGGCTACGACGGAGTGAGCGTCGATGTTCGCGAAGGCATCGTCACCTTCTCGGGCGAGGTGGTCGAGGCCGCTGCCGTGCCGCGGCTGGATGAAATCGCGGCACGGGTCGACGGCGTTGTCGCGATCGAGAACGACGTGACCGAAACGACCGATGTGGCCACCCGTCTGGACCCCGTTCTGGAAAGGTTTCAGGACCGGATCGGCCAGTTCATCAGCTATCTGCCGCTTTTGCTGATTGCGATACTGGTGGGGGGGCTTGTGATGGTCGCGGGGTTTGCCTTGGCCCGCTGGGAACGTCCGTGGCACAGTCTGGCGCCGAATGCTTTCATCGCGGAAATCTACCGCGTCGTGCTGCGCCTGGTCTTCGTGATTGCGGGGGTTGTCGTGGCGCTCGATATCCTGAACGCGACGGCGATCCTGACCGGCCTGTTCGGGGCGGCCGGCATCGTCGGTCTGGCCGTAGGCTTTGCAGTTCGCGACACGGTCGAGAATTTTATCGCGTCGATCATGCTGTCACTGCGACAACCCTTCCGGCCCAACGATGTCGTGGACATCGAAGGCTCCATCGGCTCGGTGATCCGGTTGACCAGCCGCGCGACCATCCTGCTGGATCCGAACGGCAATCACGTCCGCCTGCCGAACGCTTTTGTCTTCAAGGCGAAGATCATAAATTACACACGGAACGATGAACGGCGTTTCGGCTTCGTGCTCGGGATCGACCCGAACGACGACCTGGCCGAAGCCAAGCGCATCGGCCTTGAGACCCTGTCCGGTCTGGAGTTCGTGCTGACCGATCCGTCGCCTCAGGTCTGGGTCAAGGATGCGGGCGACAGCACCGTGACAGTGGAATTCTTCGCTTGGCTCAATCAGCGACAGGCCGATTTCAATGCCGCACGGGGTGAAGCGCTGCGCGTGGTCATGGGCGCTTTGACCAGTGCCGGGATCGGCATGCCGGAGCCGACCTACCGCCTTAACCTGACAGGTGGCGCGTTACCCGTAGTGGATTTGCCGGACTCCGAAAGCCGTCCCGAAGCGCTTGTGATGTCCGAAGCGGACCCCGCACCTCCACCGGAGCCACTCAGGGCCGAAGAGGTTGCACCGGATCGCACGATTGAGCGTATGGTCGAGGACGAGCGTCGCACCGAGGGTGATGCCGATCTGCTGAGCCCTGCCGCGCCGCGAGAATGACGGATCCGGGGCAGGGCGCGCCAATTCTGCAAGCGATGTTGCCGCATACGCCTTGGGATGATCCGGGCCTGTCGCGAAGGCCAGGCCTGATGCCTGTAACCGGGCATTGGGTCAGGGTCGACGATGCCTATGGGCCGCAGATGGCGGAACGCGAACGCCTTTTGCGGGATCGGCGAGTGGATGTGCTGCGAACCTGCGACGGCTCGGGGCGTGCGCAGGCAGAACTTTTGGCCTTTATCCTGAACACTCTGCCGCCTGGGTTCGCGCGCCGGGGCGAAACGATCGTCCGGCCCGATGGCGCAATCGTGTCGCTGACCGGCGAGCCGCTTGTGGTGCTGGGCCATCTGTTACAGGAGGATCTGCTGCTGTTGGAGCGCCAAGGCGACGAACATGTCTTGACCGCGGGCCTTCTGTGCTTTCCCGCGTCCTGGATCCTGGCGGAAAAGATCGGCCGTGCCCTGACCCGTATCCACCGCCCGGTCCCCGACTATGACGCGCGGCTGGCAGGGCAGGTGCAGCGTCTTTTCGACCGGGTCCCCATAGGCCGGGCGATGTGGCGCGCAAATGCCCTTGGCTACGCCGAGCCGGATCTGTATCAACCCAAGCCCGAAGCCGCACCCAGGTCAACGGCCCGGCCGCCGCGATACCTGCGATCCGAACGGCAGACGGTTCTGCGTCTGCCGCAAACGGGCGCAATCCTGTTCGCCGTGCATACCTGGGTCGTCGCGCTGGAAAATCTGACGCCTGAACAGAGGGCGCGCTGCCCGGTCGTCTGACGTCAGGGCGCGGCGAAGTGTTTAGACAGCTTCAGACCCTGACCCTGATAATTCGACGCGATACCTTGTCCGTATAGCTGTGCCGGGGTCTCGGACATGGTCTCATAGACCAGCCGCCCGACGATCTGCCCGTCTTCCAGAACGAAAGGCGCTTCGTGGCAGCGAACTTCCAGCACGCCGCGCGCGGGCGTACCATGCCCGAAGCCTGGGTCGAAAAAGCCCGCGTAATGCACCCGGAATTCACCCACCATGGCCAGATAGGGCGCCATTTCGGCGGCATGCGTCGGCGGGATGCTGACCGCCTCGCGCGAGACGAGGATATAGAACGCGCCGGGGTCGAGGATGATGCGACGCTGATCGGTGCGGATCGCCTCCCAGAAATCATCCGGGCTGTAATGTCCCAGTCGATCCAGGTCGATGACTCCGGTGTGGGGCTTGGCGCGCCATCCGACAAGGTTTTGCGGACCGGGCGTCAGATCGACGCTGAAACCCAATCCGTCGTCGATCACAGGGGTGCCATCGACCAGCGGACTGGCGGCATGCAGGTTGCGCAGGGCGTCGTCGGATAGCATCGCTTCGCCCACGCGAAAGCGGATCTGGTTCAGGCGCATTCCGGGACGGACCAGAACCGAAAAGCTGCGCGGACAGATTTCGGCATAGAGCGGCCCGTTATAGCCACCGGGAATGCGGTCGAATTCGGTCCCGCCATCGGTGACCGTCCGGGTCAGAAGGTCCAGACGTCCGGTAGACGATTTGGCGTTGGCGACCGCAGAGACACCAACGGGCAGGGCCACACGCTCCTGTAGCGGCACCAGATAGACTGCGCCCTTTTCCAGCACTGCGCCTTGGGTCAAATCGATCCGGTGCATTTCGAATTCGGCCAGCCGATCTTCCAGCGTGCGACCGGCCCCCGGCAGGAAGGAGGCGCGAACGCGATAGGCGACGCTGCCCAGTCGCAGATCCAGGCTGGCAGGCTGAACCTGACCGGGTACCAGTGCAGGGGCTGCGATCGCACCGGAGGCAACCAGTGCCTCGATCTGCTGACTGGCCAGAACGCCTGTCGGCAGCGTATTCTGTGAATGGCTCATCGGCCCCCCTGATAAGCGAAACGCCCCACCCCGCGAGGGGAGAGGCGTTGCGATTTGGTCGGGCTAGCAGGACTCGAACCTGCGACCTTCCGTCCCCCAGACGGACGCGCTACCAGGCTGCGCCATAGCCCGACTTGAGCGCCTTCATACGGCTTTCGCCGGGGCGCGCAAGCCGAAAGCTTTGCGATACCGGTCAGCTTTGGTCCCCGTCCGTCAGCTCTGCCTCGACCTCTTCGATAAGGCCACGCAGCTTGCGAACGATCCGGCGGAATTTGCGATGATCCGAAGGTGACAGCACCGGAACATAGACCGTCGAACCCGCGATGCCCCGTGGGGGAGGCGCTGTCACGGGCCTGGCGACCTTCGACGGTGTCGCATGCGGTTTGCCTTCGACGCCCCGCTCCTCTTTCGGATCCGCCGGTGGATCAGGGTCCGGTTCGGGGGCGGCAGGCATCTCGATCACATCCGGCTGCGACGGCTTCTCGGGCGCGTCCGGCGGCAGGTCGGAAGGTTGCACAGACTCGACCTCTTCGCCTGGCTGGTCCGGCATCGGGTCCGCATCGATGTCCTGCTCACCGGGTTGGTCCGCACCCGCAGGCTCGTCTTCATCCGGGGCGGGCACCGGTTTCGGCGTCGTCCGGTCGAAGGCCAGAACGCGACCGGTCTCGGCATCTTCGCCGCTGCGGATAACGCGACGGGGCCGCGCCGGAGAGGTTGTCTCGACCGTCTCCAGTTCGGGCGACAATTCCATCACCACCTTGATGCCGTCATCGTCGATCTTCTGGCTGACACCCCGGATGGTCAGACCCTGATCGTGCAGCATCACCTTGATGCCCCCCAGCAGGCGCATATCCTCGGGCCGGTAATAACGTCGTCCGCCCGCGCCCTTGACCGGCGCGATCTGGCTGAACTTCGATTCCCAGAACCTCAGGACATGCGTCGGCACACCCAGCCAGTCCGCCACTTCGCGGATCGTACGGAACGCGCCGTCTGATTTTTCAGGGCCTGCCAAGGATCAGCTCTTCCTGGTGGCGTTCCCGACAGCAACGCGGTCCTTCATCAGGTGCGATGGACGGAAGGTCAGTACGCGGCGAGGCGGAATCGGTGCCTCTTCGCCGGTCTTCGGATTGCGGCCCACACGGGCCGATTTGTCACGGGTCGAAAACGTGCCGAACCCCGACACCTTCACTTGTTGCCCGTTGACCAGAGCGTCCGAGACATGCTGCAGAATCTGCCCGACCAAAGCCGCGCTTTCATTACGACTCAGCCCAACATTGCGGAAAACAGCTTCACTCAGATCCATGCGTGTCAGCGTTTTGTCAGTCATGAATATCCTCGATTTCGAAATTGGTTCTTCCGCATCCTGCGCAAGCTTTGGGCCTTGGCAGAAAACAAGTCAACGAGAGGGGGTTGCAGGGCGAAGTTCATGCAAAAGACCGCCAGTTGTCGGCGTATCCGGAAAATTAGAAAGGTGCAATGTCATCCGGGGGTTAGGTTACCATCGCAGCAGAACGGCCCCCCAGGCCAGGCCACCACCGATCGCTTCCGTTACGACAAGTTGACCGGGGCGCAACTGGCCTTCGGCCTTGGCGACCGACATGGCGAGGGGAATCGATGCGGCCGAGGTATTGCCGTGGTCCTGCACCGTGACCACGATCTTTTCCATCGGCAGGCCCAGCTTGCGGGCGGTTCCGGTGATGATGCGGATATTGGCCTGGTGCGGCACGACGCGGTCGATATCTTCTGCTGTCACTCCGGCCTTTTCCATCACCGCCACGGTGGTCTGCGCCAGTTTATCGACGGCGTGGCGGAAGACTTCCTTGCCCGCCATCATCAGATGCCCCGTGGTCTGCGATGACGACACGCCGCCGGAAACCTGAAGAATATCCCTGTATCGTCCATCGGAGTTCAGATCGGTCGCCAGGATACCCCGGTCTTCGACCGTGCCGTCGCCCTCGGCCGCTTCCAGAATCAGCGCGCCTGCACCATCGCCGAACAGTACACAGGTGCCCCGATCCTCCCAGTTCATGATCCGGCTGAAGGTTTCCGCTCCGATCACCAGAACACGCTTTGCCTGACCTGATTGGATCATCGCGTTGGCATTGGCCAGGGCAAAGACAAACCCGGCGCAGACCGCCTGGACGTCGAAGGCGAAGCCACGTGTCATGCCAAGCCCGGCCTGTACAATGGTCGCTGTCGCAGGAAACGTCAGATCGGGCGTTGAGGTGGCGAGGATGATGGAGTCGATGTCATCCGCAACCAGTCCTGCATCGTCAAGCGCGGCGCGGGCCGCCCGGATGGCCAAGTCCGAAGTGGTCTGACCCTCGGCCGCGAAATGCCGCCGCTCGATTCCGGACCGGGAGACGATCCACTCGTTCGATGTGTCCAGAAAAGATGTGAACCAGTCGTTCGGCACGACCCGTTCGGGCAGATAATGGCCAATGCCACGGACCTGCGCGCGGATCATGTCTCTGCCTCGGGGGCGGTCTGTTCCAGCGTGGCTGTCGCGGCAGCGACGCGTGCCTTCAGGCGTTCGCTGAACCCAGCTTCCGAGAGGTTCCAGGCCAGCCCGACAGCCGCTGCGATGCCGGTCTCATCCGCCGATCCGTGGGATTTCACGACCGTACCGTTCAGGCCCAGAAAGACGCCGCCGTTGACCCGGCGTGGATCGATGCGGCGCGACAGGCGCTTGAGAGAGGACATCGCCAACAGGGCCGCGACCTTGGAGAGGGGCGTGGCGCGGAACGCCTCGGCCAGCATGTCGCGGACGAAACGGGCCGTGCCTTCGCCGGTTTTCAACGCGACATTGCCGGTGAATCCGTCGGTCACGATCACATCGACGCGGTCGCCCGGAATATCGCCGCCCTCGACGAAACCCACGAAATCGAATCCGTTGTCGACCGCGACTTTTTCGATGCGATCGTGCGCATCCTTCAGCTCGGTCCGGCCCTTGTTTTCTTCTGTGCCGACATTCAGCAAGCCGACGCGGGGACGATCCAGTCCCAGCCCGTTGCGGGCATAGGACATGCCCATCAGCGCATATTGCACAAGATCTTCGGCGTCGGCTCTGATATCGGCCCCGACGTCCAGCATCACGTTGAAACCCGAC
The DNA here is from genome assembly GCF_056857695.1 of Jannaschia sp. L-14R. Taxonomy (NCBI): domain Bacteria; kingdom Pseudomonadati; phylum Pseudomonadota; class Alphaproteobacteria; order Rhodobacterales; family Roseobacteraceae; genus Jannaschia; species Jannaschia sp. L-14R. The sequence goes on along the minus strand of NZ_JBSXNP010000009.1, from coordinate 21,961 downwards.
GGGTTGCGCGACGGCCAGAGGATCGCGATCGCGGGGCGATTCACACCCGGCAGCTTGCGCAGGCGGATCGTCGACACCGCCATCAGCGCACCGGTGTTGCCGCAGCTGACGCAGACAGTGGCTTCGCCCGACTTGACGGCTTCGACGGCGGACCACATCGACGTGTCCCTGCCGGTGCGAAGAACCTGCGACGGTTTGTCGGTCATGGCGACGATGTCATCGGCATGGCGCACGGTGCAATGATCGGACAGGCCGCGACGCTTGGCAATCAGCGCATCCAGGGTCGGCTTGTCGCCGTGAACGATGAAACGGATAGCAGGGATTTTCTTGACCGCGAGGGCAAGCCCGGAGACCACGGCTTCGGGGCCAAGATCGCCTCCCATGGCGTCGATGGACAGCACGCCGGTGGCCGCTGCATCGCGGATAGGGGCCATGCCGGTCTTATCCGACATGAATCGCCCCCTTCCTTACCTTGTGCGACACCGATCAGGCGACGTCGTCATCCAGATCAACGGCATCCGCCGCAATGACTTCGCGGTCGGCATAGTGGCCGCAGGCACCGCAAACGTGATGCGGGCGCTTCAGCTCGCCGCAGTTGGGGCATTCGGCCGGATTGCCGGGCACGAGAAAATCGTGCGAGCGCCGGTTGTTGCGGCGGGACTTGGTGATCTTGTTCTGCGGAACAGCCATGGCTCAACCTCGGTCTAACTGAAACAGGGGTATCGACGCCCCCGGGTATCTGTGAATCTTGCCTGCGGTCCCTAGTGGCATTCGCGCGAAGGGTCCAGCGCTTTCCGGGCGTTCCCGACCGGAGCGCGCGTCATACAGTCATTGCAGCAAAATGCAAGGGCGACCCGGCGGCTTGAAATAATGCCGCAGAATCATCCGGCTCGGTGGTCCGCGTGAATTTCACACATCGGGTCTCTCGAAATGATCAGGCGCGATTTTGCAACTTTTATGGTATATTGAACGTCTCTGTATGTATCCGCCGCCGCTTCAGCGGCCCGGCCAACTGGCCACCCACCCGTGAAGGAGCGCAAAGATGCGCCACATCCCGCTTATACTTACCCTCATCGCTGCCCCTGTTCTGATCCTCGGGCTGGCAACTGCAGACGTCACGCCGAACCGCGACTTCAATACGCATTTCACACCCGACCGCATGATCGAAATAGAAGCGATGCTGACGGTCGCCAGCTAAGTCGGCGATCCCGAAGGCTGCGTCATTCGCCGCCTTCCATTCGCGCCTTCAATGCGGCCAGACCCGCGAACGGCTTGACGGCTTCGTCGCTCAACGGCTCGGCTCCAGGTGGCTGGACAGTCAGATCAATGTCTTCTGCTCCTTCGGCGCGGGGAAATTCCGGGATCATCAACGCCAGCGCCTCCTCCAGTACATCTCCCAGATCCAGAACCTTCGGCAGAGGCTCCAGACTGTCGTCTTCCGGCATCTCGACCTCTTCGCCTTCAGGCGTCGTCAGGTCGGGAGTATAGCGGCGGACGACCGGCTCATCGATGCGGGTGACAACGGGTTCCGTGGTGACGCGGCACGGTTGCACCACCGTCGCGCCCAGCTTGCCGGTCAGCGTCCAGTCGCGTCCCGGTCCGGGCGAAAGCTCAACATCCAGCAGAACCTTGCGAAACGCATCGACGTCCAGACGATCGGCCAACGCCTCAAGCTGTCCTACATCGGGGACAAGGCGTATACGCGAAACCTTGCGTTGCGGCATGTCGGCAAAGCGGACGGGATGGGACAGAACGGGTTTCATAACAGGCAGACCAGTTTGATGGCGACACGCACCCACCCTTGATGGAGCAGGCGTGGACGGTTAAGCCATATTCCGAATGGTTCCTCCGGGCAACGGTGGGCTGCGGGACATGGGCGATAAGGGGCTGGCAATGGGCAAGATCGTAAAGGCGCTGTGCGCGGCCCTTCTTATGGTGGGCCTGTCTGCCTGCGCCGCGACGTATCGCAATCATGGATATGTCCCGACAGAGGTCGATCTTCAGTCGCTTGTCGTAGGACGGGACACCCGCGCCACTGTCGAGCAGACCATCGGTCGACCGTCCACCAACGGGGTAGAGCGGGACGATTCCTGGTATTATATCCAGAGCCGGGTCAAGAATTTTGCCTATCGGGCACCCAAGGTAGAAAGCCGGGAACTGGTCGCGATCAGCTTTTCCGAAAACGGCACACTGGCCAATATCGAACGCTTCGGGCTGGAGCGGGGCCGGGTCGTCCCGCTGTCGCGGCGCGTGACCGAAACCTCGATTCGCGACTTTGGCCTGATCCAGCAGATCATCCGTAACTTCGGCCGCATCAATGTCGGTCAGACGCTGGACGACAGTCCCTGACATGGCGACCCGTCCTATCGTTATGTGACACGGACAGGGCAGGTCTGGCACCGGTTCCTGTCGTCCAGGACGCCCTTGCGACGCCCCGTTCAGAACGCGATCTAGTCCTCTGCCTCGAACGCCAGGGCGACACCGTTGATGCAATAGCGCAGGCCGGTCGGCTGCGGCCCGTCGGGGAACACATGCCCCAGATGGCCGTCGCAGCGGGCGCAATGCACTTCGGTCCGCTTCATGAACCACGAATTGTCCACGCTTTCGTCCACGGTTTCGGATTGCAGGCCATCGACCGGCTGCCAGAATGACGGCCATCCGGTCCCGCTCTCGAACTTGTGCGCCTGATCGAACAGCGGTGCACCACACCCCTTGCAGCGATAGGTCCCGGCACCCTTTGGGAAATCCTCGTGCGTGCCGGCACGCTCGGTCCCGTGACCGCGCAGGACCTTGAAGGCCTCGGGTCCCAGTTGCTCTTTCCACTCCGCGTCCGACTTGACGACCTTGTCCATTGTGCATGCCTTTCCGTGGACACCGCGAAGGTGCGGTGCGAGACTTGATCTAGGCGCGCGACACCCTTGCGCCAAGCCCGGAGGCTACGGTGAACATCAAGGCAGGACGCTGGCGGGCGCGTATCGTGTCTTTGGCACAGGCAGAGGCTGCATTGGACCTTCGGGCGCGGGTTTTTCGGTCAGGGGCCTGCGATGCCGATGCTTACGATGCGCAGGCCAGGCATCTTTTGATCGAGGATGCGACCGGTATCGCCGCCTGCGCCCGGCTGACCGTTCAGCGGGGCGCGGATGTCCTGACCGGATATACGGCACAACATTATGATCTGTCAGCCTTTTCGGCAGGTTTCGCCTCGGCGCTCGAGGTCGGACGGGTCTGTCTTGCGCCCGAGTGCCGTGACCTGGACGTGCCGCGCCTTTTACTGGCATCGCTCGCCCGGATTGTCGGGGTCGAAGGGACCGCCGTTCTTTATGGGTGTTCGTCCTTTCCGGCGAATGGTGCAGGCATGGCGCGACTGGCCGACCGGCAGGCCCCAGATGCATGGGCCCCCCGCCGCAAAGCTCTCCTGACACAATCGCTGTCGCGGGTTCCCGGCCCGCTGCCGTCGCTGCTCCGGTCTTACCTGTCATTTGGCGCTGTGGTGTCCGATCATGCCGTTGTCGACCGCGACCTGGGAACCCTTCATGTCTTCACCGCGCTGCCCATCGAAGCAATCTCTCCCGGGCGTGCCCGGCTGCTGACTGGGATGCTGGACGCCGTTTGATCGGCGCCGGGCCACGGGCGATTGACCCTGCGCGCCCGCAGCGATAGGCGGCGCGACATGGCACGCGCACCCCTTCTTCAACTCTCCGACATTTCCCTCACGTTCGGGGGTGCACCGGTATTTTCCGAGCTTGGCCTCGTCGTCCAGCAAGGCGACCGCGTTGCCCTGGTGGGCCGCAACGGGTCGGGCAAATCGACCCTGATGAAGGTCATGGCCGGTCTGGTCGAATCCGACAAGGGTACGCGAGTGTTATCCCCCGGAACATCGGTCGGATACATGGAGCAGGAGCCGGACCTGTCGGGTTTTGCGACCCTGGGCGACTATGCCACGTCGAACCTCGATCCATCGGAATCATGGCGTGTGGAGGCAGTGGCCGAAGGGTTGAAGCTGAACCTTGAAGCCGACCCCGAAGCCGCATCGGGCGGCGAATGTCGTCGTGCGGCCCTGGCGAAATTGCTGGCCGAGGCGCCGGAGCTGATGCTGTTGGACGAGCCGACGAATCATCTTGATATCGAAGCCATCGCCTGGCTGGAGACAGAGCTGAAATCGACCCGCGCGGCCTTTGTCCTGATCTCGCACGACCGTGCATTCCTTCGGTCGCTGACCCGCGCAACCCTCTGGATCGACCGTGGCATGACCCGCCGTCAAGAGAAAGGTTTCGAAAGCTTCGAGGCGTGGCGCGACAAGACCTGGGAAGAGGAGGACCAGCAGCGGCACAAGCTGGACCGCAAGATCAAATCCGAGGCGCGCTGGGCCGTCGAAGGCATTTCGGCCCGCCGTAAACGCAATCAGGGCCGGGTGCGTGCACTGTCCGAACTGCGCGCCGAGCGATCGTCCCAGATTCGCCGCGCGGGAACCGCGGCTCTGGAACTGGATGCGGGGCAGGCCAGCGGTAAGCGTGTCATAGAGGCCCTTGATATAACGAAGTCTTTTGGCGAACAGCTGATCGTGCGCGACTTCAACCTGCGGGTGCTGCGGGGCGATCGGGTTGCGTTCGTCGGTCCGAACGGCGTTGGCAAGACGACCGTTCTGAAGATGCTTCTGGGCGAAGTGAAACCGGATGCGGGCAGCGTCAAGCTGGGCACCAATCTGGAAGTCGCGGTGTTCGATCAGGCGCGGGCCAAACTGGACCCGGATGCGACGCTTTGGGACTCGCTGACACTTGATCCGCTCCTCGGGGTTTCGGGGGCGAGTGACCAGGTGATGGTTCGCGGGACGCCGAAGCATGTGGCGGGATACCTGAAGGATTTTCTGTTTGATGACAAGCAGTTCAAGGCGCCGGTGAAGTCGCTTTCAGGGGGCGAGAAGGCGCGGCTTTTGTTGGCTCGGATCATGGCGATGCCATCGAACCTTCTGGTTCTGGATGAACCGACGAACGACCTGGATATCGAGACGCTGGACCTGTTGCAGGACGTGCTGGGCGATTATGACGGCACCGTCCTTCTGGTCAGTCACGATCGGGATTTTCTGGACCGTGTGGCGACGCAGACCATCGCGATGGAAGGCAACGGGCGGGCGCAGGTCTATCCCGGCGGCTGGACCGACATGGTTGAACAACGCGGCGCAACTATCGAAAATAACACGGTAAAAGAAAAAACGGCGAAGCAGTCCGCAAGGGGTGGCGGGTCTGCATCAGTGTCGAAAAAGACCGACAGCCTGACCTATACCGAACAGCACCGGCTGGACGAATTGCCCGCCGAGATCGCCCGGCTGGAAGCGGAGATCGCCAAGCTGGAAGAGTTGATGTCCGACCCCGAGCTGTTCACCAGCCAGCCCGCGAAATTTCAGAAGGCGACCGATGCACTCGTCGCGCGGCATGCCAGATTGGCGGCTGTCGAGGAAGAGTGGCTGACGTTGTCGGAACGGGCCGAATCCGACGCTGCCGCCGGTTAAGGAAAACTTGTCTGACGGGCGGGCAGGCGGGTGTCACCCCCCGTGCACCCCCTGTACACCCCCCGTACATACCGGTTTCTGCACTGGCTCAGGCGCAGATGCCGTTCAGATCTTCGGCGTAGGGGACAACGACCGGGCGGGCGAATGCTTCGGGCCCGGCCACCGGCATGACCTGCGACAGCAGGTTGCGGAGAGCGTCTGTGCGCCCGCCAGCCGGGTCGAGGGTGGCACAGCACAGATACTCCTCGACCAATGACGCCTGCTGCTCGTATCCGTAATCCAGGAAGGCGCGTGTGGGATCGGGGTCCAGCAGATACGGGTCGTCGAATGTCACCTGTTCGGTGAAGGCCTTGATCGGGCTATACCCGGTCCACGCGCGGTTCTGCCATTGCCAGACATGCGTCGTCTCGTGGACGAGGAACATCGCGTAGGCGAGGTCGAGCGGCTTGTCTGCAGCATAATCGTCGCGCCAGGCCTCGCCGCTCAGGAACAGATTTTCGAACAGGACGATGCCGCCGGTGCGCGCGATGACGCGCCCGACCTCGGGCGGGCCGATGCGTTCGCGGCAGGTGGCACGCGGACGGGCGTCATAGGTGATCGGAAAGGCCCCGACGATGGGCGCGCGAGTCAGGCGGACCTGCGACGTGTCGAGGGACGGGCCGTGGATCGGGGCGAGGAGGGCCGTTTCCGCCGGGGTCAGCGGGCGGGTGCAGGCGGCGAGGAGGGCGAGGAGGAAGAGGGCGCGCATGCCGGCAGGTTAGAGGTGTGAACGAGGCCTGACTAGCAGGGGAATAGGGCGGCTACAGAATGAACTATGTCATACCTGCTATTTACAATTTGCTGTTTGATAGCTCGGCTTCCTTAGCTCTTCTTATTAGATGCTGGGCGAACAGAATTATTTCCAATGACCTTTCTGCATCATCATTCCAGTTGAACTCATGTGTAGTTGGATTACGAATTCCCAGCATTGCTCCAGCAAATAAATGTTGATATCCCTCATGTTCATCTTTTTCTGCTTGGCTAATACGGTTGGACCAGGTAAACTTTGGGTCGTTTGCTGCGAAGACAGTTCGCATCAATTTGGTTCCCGATAAGTTTGAGATGCCGGACTTCTTTTGAACAAAAAGGTCAAGAGCTTTGAAGCTCTCTTGAATGGCTTGACTATAGAATCCACTAAAGAATAGATCTCGGCAGGCGGTGAGAATTTCGTTCTCAGTTACCTGTTGCGAAAATAGTGCCTCGGCTAACGTGCCTTCCTCAGACTCAGCAGGGTCTATAGTTGATACAAGTTTTTTGGCAAATATATTTGTCGAACCAAGGCCGGCAGCGTCCGCGTCTGCTTGGATTGACTTCGCGCGATTAAAGAGTGTCATTGTATAAATGCGTTCGCATCGATTTGAATATGGCATCGATTTGATCTGCTGATGCGTCAGCGCTTATATGTATTTGTACATTAACGTTTAACGGAACATTTGGCGGTGTAATTTTTTCACTCTTTGACGACGAATTATCATTGCTGTTTTGTGTCACCGTTTTTGAATCGTCACTCTTGATTTTTTCAGAATTAGTTTTGGCCTTCACTTTTGGTTTAAATTTCTCGTTTGTCATTGTGGTTTTTTCGGTTGCACCGCCGGGGGTCGGGCTGCTCACCAAAATATATGTAGCGGCTTTATTGCCCGCCGAACCTGTGCCTAGTCCGCTCATCACGAACCATTGTTTCGCTTTAGATCTATCAGGATTTTCCGGCGGAGAAATTGTAAGCAACTCTTCCGGATAAGCCTGCGAAACGATCTCAGAAACTGCTTCCGAATAAGCCGGATCTGTTCGCCACTTCAAAGCTACGTCTGTGGCCTTGCCTTCGTCGGTTAGTATACCGAGAGTGCGAAGTTCTTTGAGATAAGCTTTAGCCGCAGTCTGCTGAACGCCCAAGTGGGTCGCAAGCAAGGTATCGGTAAAAGTTGCTGTTGGTTTCACCGAAAGCAACTCCCTCACCCCCCACCAGACAGTTGAAGGGAGCTGAGGGAAATACTGAGCGTCTGGCATGAATAATTCCTTTGGAACGGTTAGTGAACACTATCCCAGAAACTAGAGTTGTCAAACATCCAACTCCCCCGCGAACTGCGCGTTCTCACTAATATACTGAAACCGCATCTCCGGCTTCTTCCCCATCAGCCGCTCGACCAGATCGCCGGTGTCGCCCGGCGTCTCTTCGTTGATCGTGATGCGGATCAGCTTGCGGGAGGCCGGGTCCATGGTGGTCTCTTTCAGGTCCTTGGCGTCCATCTCGCCCAGTCCCTTGAAACGGGAGACGTCGATCTTGCCCTTGCCGCCGAGGCCGCGGGCCAGCGCGGCGTCGCGTTCCGCCTCGTCGATGCAATAGACACGTTTCGCGCCCTGCGTCAGGCGGAACAGGGGCGGGCAGGCGAGGTAGAGGTGGCCCGCGTCGATCATCGGGCGCATCTGGGTGAAGAAGAACGTCATCAGGAGCGCCGCGATATGCGCGCCGTCGACGTCGGCGTCGGTCATGATGATGACCTTGTCGTAGCGCAGGTCATCGATGTTGAACCGGGTGCCGAGCGAAACGCCGAGGGCCTGTGACAGGTCGCTGATTTCCGCGTTCGACGTCAGTTTGCCGGAGGCCGCGCCCAGCACGTTCAGGATCTTGCCGCGCAGGGGCAGGAGGGCCTGCGTCTTGCGGTTGCGGGCCATCTTGGCGGAGCCGCCCGCGCTGTCGCCCTCGACGATGAACAATTCGGTGCCGTCGCGGGCGTTCTGCGAGCAGTCGACGAGTTTGCCGGGCAGGCGGAGTTTTTTCGTCGCGGATTTCCGGGCCGTTTCCTTTTCGGCGCGGCGGCGCAGGCGTTCCTCGGCGCGCAGGACGAGGAAGTCGAGGATCGCACCCGCGGATTTCGTGTCGCCCGCCAGCCAGTTGTCGAAGCGGTCGCGGACGGAGTTTTCGACCATCCGCTGGGCGTCGACGGTGGCGAGGCGGTCCTTGGTCTGGCCGACGAATTCCGGGTCGCGGATGAAGCAGGATACCAGCGCGCCCGCCCCGGTGGTCAGGTCGTCGCGGGTGATTTGCGCGGCCTTCTTGTTGTTGGCGTGTTCGCCGTAGGCCTTGATGCCCTTGAGGATCGCGGCCCAGAACCCGGCCTCGTGCGTGCCGCCTTCGGGGGTGGGGACGGTATTGCAGTAGGACTGGATAAAGCCGTCGCGCGAGGGGGTCCAGTTGATCGCCCATTCGACCTTGCCCGGCACGCCGAACTTTTCAAACGACACGGTGTCGGCGAAGGGGGCGTCGGCATAGGTGCTGGCGGTGCCGAGGGTTTCGCGCAGGTAATCGGACAGGCCGCCGGGGAAGTGAAATGTCGCCTCGGTCGGGGTTTCGCCGTCGTCGATGCCGGATTTCCAGCGGATTTCGACGCCCGAGAACAGGTAGGCCTTGGAGCGTGCCATGCGGAACAGGCGGGACGGTTTGAAGGTCAGGGCGCCGAAGATTTCGGGGTCCGGGTGGAAGGTGACGGCGGTGCCGCGTCGGTTCGGGGCCGCGCCGACCTTGGCCAGCGGGGCCTGCGGCACACCTTTGGAGAATTCCATGGCGTAGAGTTCGCGGTTGCGGGCGACTTCGACGCGCAGGTGGTCGGACAGGGCGTTGACGACGGACGAGCCGACGCCGTGCAGACCGCCCGAGGTCTGGTAGCTGTCGCCCGAGAACTTGCCGCCCGCGTTCAGGGTGCAGAAGATGATTTCGAGCGCGGATTTCGACGGGTCCTTGGGGTGCGGATCGGTCGGAATGCCGCGTCCGTTGTCGCGCACGGAGACGTGGCCGTTGTCGTGCAGCTCGATCTCGATCCAGGTGGCGTGGCCCGCGACGGCTTCGTCCATCGAGTTGTCGACGATTTCGGCGACCATGTGGTGCAGCGACCGTTCGTCCTTGCCGCCGATATACATGCCGGGGCGCAGGCGCACATGCTCCATATCCTCCAGCACCTCGATGGAGGAGGCGTCGTAGGTATCCTTGGAGGCGGCGCTGTTGAGAAGGTCTTCGGGCATTGGCTGCTCTATCTTGTGTGCTCACGGACAGAATAGGCGAGATGCGGGGGTGGGGAAAGGGTGTGTGCGGTAAGTGTGATGCATCGGTCCGGTATGGACACATGTGTGGATCCGTTGGCGCGAAGGTGCCCAATCCCAAGTCGGTTCCGGGCTGCAAAGCGAAGTTCCAGCCGCATTGCCGCGTGCGCGCCGCGTCATCTTTGCCCCATGCAACCGACACCGGAGCCTGGCCAATGTCGGCCGCTTTGCTGAAGTAAAGGTCGGGATGCCGATGGACCGGATTGCGGTGAAGGCGACGGAGAGGCCGAGCGGGCCACTAGCAGAAGAAAGCTGCACGCCCGTGACCTGTCTGGCGCAGGGAAGAGACCTGGCAGAGCGCAGGCCGCGCATCCCGACAGTGCAGACCAGCGGTATCGCCTGTCTGTGGTGCCGTCAGGGCGTGCGCGCGGCCTCGATGGCGGGCAGGATCTGATCTTGCATGACCGACGCCGTGATCGGCCCGGCATAGCGCAGGCGGACGATACCCGCGCCGTCCACGATGAAGGTTTCGGGCACGCCATACAGCCCCCATTCGATACCGATGCGGCCGGTATCGTCGGCCCCGATGGCCGCATAGGGGTCGCCCAGTTCCTCGAGGAAGCCCAGCGCCGCGTCGGGCGAGGCATCGCGTTGGTCCTTGTAGTTGATGCCATAGACCGGAACGATCTCCGACAGGGCCTGGATCTGGGGATGTTCGACCCGGCAGGGGACGCACCAGCTGGCCCAGAAGTTGATCAGCTTGACCTCTCCGTCCGTCAGGACAGCGGAGGTCAGCGCCGGTTTTCCGGGCAGAGCGGTCAATTCCAGTGCCGGGGCGGGCCTGCCGATGAAGGTCGACGGCAGGGCACTGGGGTTGTCGCGGAACAGACCGGACGCGAAGAATCCGCCGAGCGCCGCGAAAATCGCGAGGGGGATGAGGGCGAGGATCTTCATTGTTCGATCTCCTTCAGGCGGCGCGCGGTACGGCGAGAGGCGACGACGGACTGCAAGATCAGGCCCGCGATCAGGATGCCCGACAGGCCATAGGCCAGCAGGATATCGAAGCTGTATTTGCCAAGGTCGATCATGGGCGATCCTTCATGCGAGACGGGCTTTTGCGGCAAGGGAATGCAGACGGCGCCGGCGCAGCTCCGTTCGGGTGCGCATCAGGACCAGCGCGAGAAACAGGGCCACGAACCCGGCGATCGTTACGACCAGCGGCAGCCAGAAGACGTCGGAGATATTCTCCTGTGCATCCAGCGACAGCGATGCGCCCTGATGCAGGCCCTGGTTCCAGAACTGCGCGGCGTAGCGCGACAGCACTGCGAAGACCGTGCCGACAAGGCAGAGGATCGACGTGAGGTCGGCGGCGGCATCCTGGTTTTCGATGGCCGACCAGAGTGCGATATAGCCAAGATAGAACAGTCCTAGGATCAGGAAAGACGTCAGGCGTGGGTCCCATTCCCAGTATGTCCCCCACATCGGCTTGCCCCAGATCGCGCCGGTCAGAAGCGCCACGGCGGTCATCACGAGACCGATGGGTGCAGCGGCGCGGGCGGCCAGTGCGGAGACGTGGTGGCGGCGGATCAGCCAGATCAGCGAGGCGACCAGCATCATGAACCACGCATTGATGGCAAGGAAGGCGGAGGGAACGTGGAGGTAGATTATCTTGACCGAATAGCCCATGCGGAAGTCTTCGGGCGTGAAGAAGAACCCCCAGATCAGGCCGCTGCCCGACAACACGATCGCCACGCCCCAGATCCATGGCTGAACCCTGGCGGACAACGCCATGAAGCGGCGCGGATTGGCGTATTCCCATATCGACATTACGCGCGTTCTATGGGGCGTAGCCGGGGGTCGCAAGCGACCTCGCGCAAGGGTGAAGGCCCGGTTTTCCGGTTGCGGCAGGGGATGCGTGCAACAGGCCCTGCCGGGGGCGTCTGTCCTGCACCGACGATATTCGGGTCAGGCACTGGCGCAGGGCGCGCGCCCCGTCGCGATCACCTATACCTGTGACGGCAAAGTGCCATCGCCCTGAGATGTCATCGGATGCCGTTTCAACCCGGTCAGGACGTTCACCGCATCGGGATAAATCATCCGGTCGCCCACAACGTAGTCGCGGAGCGCGCGGGACACATCGGCGATCAAGGCGGTCCTGTTCTGGTCTGCAAGGTCATGGAAGGCGGCCGCTATTGGCATGGAAGCCAGATGAAGCGGAACGAAGTCCGCGGCCAGCGGGACGTTGATCGACAATTCCTGCCGCACCACGCAAACATCGTGGAACCCGGCTGCTGACAGGCTGTCCTCCAGCGTCCGGGCCGACGGGGTTTGTCTCTGGGCGCGTTGCTTTCGGGCGATCCGCGGAGAGATGTGCATTTCGAGGGCCGCGCACAGTGCCTTGGTATATACGCTGTGTCCGTCCCAGATGGACACAGCAATGCGGCCGCCCGGGACAAGGATGCGGTGAAACTCCGCCAATGCTGCGGCCTGATCCGGGAAATAATGGTATCCGTGCTGGGATATGATGGCATCGATACTGTCTGACGGCAGCCCGGTGTCCACCGCATCGCGTTCGACCCAGGTGATGTCCAGTTCGGCGGCAAGGGTGCGCGCCATCGCCAGCATACCGGCGTTGTTGTCCAACCCGGTCACATGTCCGTCATCGCCGACAGCCCGTTTTGCCAGTCGCGTGGTGATGCCCGTTCCGCAGGCCACGTCCAGAACACGCTCTCCGGGTGCCAGCGAGACCTGAGCCAGCAGCGCCTCGGCCCAGCGTCCGAACCAGAGGGGCACAAGGGTTCTTTCGTAGATATCGGGACCGGAGCCGGAGAGTTGGAAGGACATCGGATGGTCTTCCTTGCTTCCTTTTTGGGGCATACCGCTGCGCGGGATGTAAGGACGATACCCTCCGCAGGCCGCCTCTGTCCATTTCGCGCCGGGCGGCGGCGGGGCGCACCGGTTGGCCGTCGCGTTATCGCAGGTTGACGCGAAGCGCGGCGGCGGTGGCAAAGGGCAGAAGCGCGATACAGCCCAGCGTGATGCCGCCCAGCAGGGCGAGGGGGGTGGCGGTGGGCAGGCCTTCGGCTCCGCGGCGCACGACTTCGGCCCCGAAGACGAGTGTGGGAATGTAGAGCGGCAGCACAAGGAGCGACAGAAGCAGCGAGCCGCGTTTCAGGCCCACTGTCAGCGCCGCGCCGAAAGTGCCCAGCCATGACAGGGCCGGGGTTCCGATCAGCAGCGCAATCACCAGCCAGAGGGTCGCGGAGGAGGGCAGGAACAGCAGCAGACCCAGGGCGGGGGCGATGATTGTCAGGGGCAGGCCGGTTGTCAGCCAGTGGGTCAGGGCCTTGATGGTCGCCACGCCTTCCAGCGGCAAGGGCGCGGTGGCGATCAGGTCGAGGGAGCCGTCCTCGAGGTCCAGCGCGAAAATGCGGTCCAGTGAGAGCAGGCAGGCCAGCAGCGCACCGAGCCACAGGATGCCGGGTGCGATCGGCCCGAGCAGGGTGGGCTGTGGCCCGACGGCGAGGGGCACCAGTGTGGCGAGGATCAGGAAAAACGCCAGCCCCAGACCGAAGCCGCCCCCCGCCCGGATCGCCAGCCGCAGGTCGCGAAGCAGGAGCGCCGTCATTCCAACGCCTCGGCGAAAGGGTCGGTCGTGTCGTCGGTCTGCGTCGCGGTGAAGCGTGTCACGTCGAGGGTGCGGGTGTCCGGCAGGCCAAGGTCGATGTGGGTGGCGAGGATGGCACAACCTCCGGTTTGCAGATGCACGGCGACCGCGCGACCGAACAACGCGACATTGGCGGCATCCAGCGATACCGTCGGCTCGTCCATCAGCCAGACCGGACGGGCGGTCAGCGGCAGGCGGGCAAGGGCGACACGGCGCTTCTGCCCGGCGGACAGGTCGGCGGCACGGCGGTCGAGCAGGGCGCGCAGGTCAAAGGCATGAACGGCGGGCGCGATATCGCGGCGTCCGAAGACACGCGCCCAGAAGATAAGGTTCTCGGCCACGGTCAGTTGTGATTTCAGCCCGTCGGCATGGGCGGCATAGGCGCAGACGTCCGCATCGACAGCGCCCCTGACCGGGGGTGTCAATCCGGCGAGGGTGCGCAGCAGCGTCGTTTTGCCGGCGCCGTTGGGGCCGCGCAGCACCAGCGCTTCACCCGCCGCGACGGAAAACGTCACGTCCCGCAGAACGGTGATTTCGCCCCGGCGGCAGGACAGGTCGGTGACGGTAAATGTCATGGAGCAGGTTTAGGGGGCGTTCGGGCGCGGGGAAAGAGGCGTCAGAGGTCTATCCGAAGTCCGTCCGTCCCGATGTGCAGTGGCCCGGACCAGATAGGGGCTGTGGCTGCGGCCCAGTCGGCGGATCCGTATTCGGGATCGTCAGACGGGATCAGATGATGGAGTGCCAGCGCGCCGACGTCTGCTGCTTGCGCGATCCGCGCGGCGTCGTCTGCGGTGGTGTGTGATCGCCGCAGGTGTCGCATCAACCGGTCATCGCCGTTGCCGACGCGTGCCACGAGTGCCGCGAGCGCAGGCATGAGCATGGCTTCGTGCACCAGAAGGTCGGCACCGCGTGCGAAATCGGCCAGCCCGGGGTGATATGCGGTGTCGCCCGAGAAGACGACATGGTGTCTGCTGCCGCGGAAGGACAGGGCGAAACAGTCGATGAGGGGCGGATGATCGACCTGCATGGCGGTGACGGCGGTCGGTCCGAGCATTGTCACGTCACCGGCGTCGATGGCGTTGACGCGGATCAGGTCGCGCAGATCGGGGCGTCCTTCGTCGGCGATGCGCAGATCAATATCGGCCTGCATGGATGTCAGGAAACCGCTCCAGTAAAGGTCCAGTCCCTTTGGCCCCCAGATATTCACCGGCGCAGACAGCCCTGCCGTCCACGCAGTGTGCAGAAGCGGTCCCAGTTCCAGATAATGATCGGAATGAAGATGGGTGATGAAGATCGCCGAAAGTGACGGCAGGGCGATGTTCTGGTCGCAAAGTGCACGTGTGACCCCCAGACCGCAGTCTATGACCGCCAGTTGCCCGTCGAGGCATAGCAGGCTGGACGTCGGCATGGTCGATCCGGGGCGGATCGCGGGGCCGCCCTTGGTGCCCAGCAGGACGACGTAATCGGAGGATGAGAGCGGCACGGACTTTCCTTTCGGGCGATATGCAGGCAACCTGGATCATCGGGTGATCGACCCGAAGGCCGCGCTGTTCCTCTTCCGCTATAACCGCGACGATCCGTCGGACGGAAGATCGAACCGTGATGCCGGAAGGGCTGACCTAAACGTCGGACCGATCTGGCCGGGTGCGACAAGGCGCAGGGCGACCTTGGCATCATGGCAGGGTCGGGCGACATTGCATACCACGGTATACCCTTGAACTTCGTCCCCCTTTCGGGCATGACGCGGGCAAATCCCGTAACACTTCCCGGAGGCCTTTCATGACTGTCCAAGTCGGAACCGATACCGCCAAGACACGGCGCACGCTGTCGGTCGGCGCGCAGAGCGTCAGCTATTATTCCATTGCCGCGGCGACAGATGCGGGGCTGGGTGACTTCTCCAGGCTGCCGGCCGCGTTGAAGGTCGTGCTGGAGAACATGCTGCGGTTCGAGGACGGCGGCCGCACGGTCAGGACCGACGACATCAAGGCTTTTGCCGAGTGGGCCACCAAGGGCGGCAAGAACCCGCGGGAAATCGCTTATCGTCCGGCCCGCGTCCTGATGCAGGATTTTACCGGTGTTCCGGCGGTCGTGGACCTTGCCGCCATGCGCGACGGGATCAAGGCGCTGGGCGGTGACGCGCAGAAGATCAACCCGCTGAACCCCGTGGACCTCGTGATCGACCACTCGGTCATGATCGACGAGTTCGGCAACCCGCGCGCCTTCCAGTTGAACGTGGACCGCGAATATGAGCGCAACATGGAGCGGTATCAGTTTCTGAAGTGGGGCCAGACCGCGTTCGACAACTTCCGCGTGGTGCCGCCGGGCACGGGCATCTGCCACCAGGTGAACCTGGAGTATCTGTCGCAGACGGTCTGGACCGACAAGGATCAGAACGGCGAACTGGTGGCCTACCCGGATACGCTGGTCGGCACGGACAGCCACACGACGATGGTGAACGGTGCCGCGGTTCTGGGCTGGGGCGTCGGCGGAATCGAGGCCGAAGCCGCGATGCTGGGGCAGCCGATTTCAATGCTGATCCCCGAGGTTGTCGGTTTTGAGCTGACCGGCCAGATGGTCGAGGGCACGACCGGCACCGATCTGGTGCTGAAGGTCGTGGAAATGCTGCGCGAAAAGGGTGTCGTGTCCAAGTTCGTCGAGTTCTATGGCGCGGGGCTGGATCACCTGCCGCTGGCGGACCGGGCGACGATTGCCAACATGGCGCCGGAATACGGCGCGACCTGCGGCTTCTTCCCGATTGACGGCGAGACGCTGCGCTATCTGGAGAACACCGGCCGCGACAAGGACCGCATCGCGCTGGTCGAAGCCTATGCCAGGGAGAACGGGTTCTGGCGGGGGGACGATTATGCGCCGGTCTATACCGACACCCTGACGCTGGACATGGGGACGATCGTGCCTGCCATTTCCGGACCGAAGCGACCGCAGGATTTCATCGCATTGACCGAAGCCGCGTCGGCATTCGGCAAATACGTCAAGGGTATCCGGTCCGGCGAGGATGCATCGCCGCGAGCCGAAGTGCGCTGGGAAGGCGAGGGCGGTGCGCCTGAGCCGGTCGATATTCCGGGCGATGAAGGGCATCACGCGCGCGGTCATGTAAATGGCAGTGAAGCGGACCGGATGCAGTTGCATGACGGGTCCATCGTGATCGCCTCGATCACATCATGCACGAATACATCTAATCCTTACGTCATGATCGGGGCCGGTCTGGTCGCCCGCAAGGCGCGGGAACTGGGTCTGAACCGGAAGCCCTGGGTCAAGACATCTCTGGCGCCGGGCAGCCAGGTCGTCTCGCATTATCTGGAGGCCGCCGGTCTTCAGGAGGATCTGGACGCCATCGGGTTCAATCTGGTGGGCTATGGCTGCACCACGTGTATCGGCAACTCCGGTCCGCTGGCACCGGAGATCAGCAAGACGATCAACGATTGCGACCTGATCGCGACTTCCGTCCTGTCGGGCAACCGCAACTTCGAAGGCCGGATCAGTCCGGACGTGCGTGCCAACTATCTGGCGTCGCCGCCGCTTGTGGTGGCCTATGCGCTGGTCGGCGACATGAACGTGGATATCTCGACCGCCAGCCTGGGCAAGGGCAAGGATGGGCAGGACGTCTATCTGAAGGATATCTGGCCGAGCGCGAAGGAAATCGCGGATTTGGTCGAAAAGACCGTGACGCGCGAGGCATTCCTCGACAAATACGCCGATGTCTTCAAGGGCGACGAGAAATGGCAGAGCGTCGAGGTGCCCGAACAGGAAACCTATGACTGGCCTGCCACATCGACCTACGTGCAGAATCCGCCGTATTTTCAGAACATGGACCCGAAGCCCGGTCAGATCGAGGATATCGCGGGCGCGCGCGTCCTCGCCGTGCTGGGCGACATGATTACGACCGACCACATCTCTCCGGCCGGATCGTTCAAGGAAACCTCGCCCGCGGGAAAATACCTGATCGAGCGGCAGGTTCCGGTGCGGGAGTTCAATTCCTACGGGTCGCGCCGTGGCAACCACGAGATCATGATGCGCGGCACTTTCGCCAACATCCGCATCAGGAACGAGATGCTGTCGGGGGTCGAAGGCGGCTATACCAAAGGTCCGGACGGTCAGCAGACCTCGATCTACGATGCCGCGATGGCATGGCAGGAGAAGGGCGTGCCGCTGGTCGTCTTCGGGGGCGAACAATATGGTGCCGGATCGTCGCGCGACTGGGCGGCCAAGGGCACGGCATTGCTGGGTGTGAAGGCGGTCATTGCCGAGAACTTCGAGCGCATCCACCGCAGCAACCTTGTCGGCATGGGGGTCATACCGTTCGAATTCACCGGCGGCGACACCCGCACGTCGCTGGGCCTGACCGGCGAGGAGACGGTGAACATCCTGGGTCTGGCAGACGTAAAACCGTTGCAGGAGGTTCCGGCGACGATCATCATGGCCGACGGCACCGAGAAATCGGTCACGTTGAAGTGCCGGATCGATACGGAAGTCGAGATCGACTACATCAAGAACGGCGGCGTGCTGCATTACGTGCTGCGCAGCCTCGTCGCGGCCTGATTGCCGCGGCCCTTCGGGGGCAGCATCAGGCGACGAAATCAAGGGACGAAATCAAGGGACGGTGTCTTTTCCGGGTGCCGTCCTTTTCAGGCATGGCCGTCCGCGCCGGGTCTTGCCCGCGGGATGATGTAACCAAGGGGTGATTGGCGGCGGCGGTATTCAAAGGCTAATGAAGAGTCTACGATCCGTTTACCACTCATCTTTTCCTGACCACGGTTCCCGATGCGCGCTGCCTTTGCTCCGATCCTTGCCGTATCCTGCCTTGCCGCCGTCCCTGCCGCGCTGGCCGATCCGACGGTGGTCGAGCTTTATACCTCGCAAGGCTGCTCGGCCTGCCCCCCCGCTGACGAGATGCTGGGACAACTGACACAACGCGAGGATGTTCTCGCCCTGTCTCTGCACGTCGATTACTGGGACTGGATCGGCTGGAAGGATACTTTCGGCAACCCGGCGTTCAGCGAACGCCAGCTGCAGTATAGCGAGGCGGAGAATTCCAGCGTTCGCTATACGCCCCAGTTCATCGTCAATGGAACGGATCGTTTGGCCGGGCCGTCTGGAATGCAGCTCTGGGACCTTGTCCAGAAGAATGTCGCCATTTCCTCTGCGACGGACGTGCTGGGCATTGAACCCGGCAGCGAGGGTCGGCGGGTCACGCTTTCGGAACATGCGACCGGCGGTCAGCTGATCCTTGTCGGATACCAGTCCGAAGCGACCGTTAAAGTGCTGTATGGCGAAAATGCAGGTAAGGTCATTACCTATTACAACGTCGTTCATTCCTGGGATGTGCTGGGCGATTGGGACGGTGCGCCCGGTGCGATCGACGTTCCACAACTGGGCAATGGTCTGCATCGCGCGGTTCTGGCGCAGGCGCAAGTCGATGGGCGACCGGGGCCGATCATCGGCGCGGTCAAACTGGACTGATCCGGCTGGACCCCGAATGCCGGTGCCGTCTATGTCCGCTCCATGATTCGCGCGATTCTCCTCGATAAGGATGGCACACTGACCGACTTCCGCGCCACGTGGGAGGCGTGGATGCCGACCATGATACACGCCCTTGCGCACGAGAGCGGGGCCGAGGCCGATACCGTCGCAAAGGCTTTCGGGTTCGATCTGGCGACCGGGCGTATACCGGCGGACGGCCTGTTCGTGACGGCCCCCGGTCATGTCGTTACCGCAGGCGTCGCATCCGTGATCGGCTGGCCGACGGCGCGGCTGTCGCGCTGGCTCGCACCGAGGTCGCACGTTGTCCGGCAAGTCATGGTCCCCGGCGTGCCACAGGTTCTGGCGCGGCTGCACGCCGCCGGCCTGCCGATCGGCATCCTGACAAACGCGGACGAAGCCGAGGCCCATCGTCATCTGATCGGCATGGGGATCGGACATCTTCTGCATCGGGTGATCGGCTGCGACAGCGGCTTCGGCGCCAAGCCCGATCCCCGCGGCGCGGCGGATTTTGCGGATGCGCTGGAGCTGCCGCGCAGCTCGGTGGCCTTGGTCGGGGATGGCCGGACCGACATGGCCGCCGCGAAGGGGGCAGGGCTGGTGCCGGTGGCGGTGCTGACCGGTACGCTGGGCCACGCGGATCTGTCACCATTGGCGGAGGCCGTTCTGCCGGACATCACCGGATTGCCCGCATGGCTGGCCACACGCGGTATCGGAGTGCCGGCCGCCTGATTTCGCAACCTGGCGCACAGCTTAACCGCATCTTCAGATTTGTCTGTTTGAACGGCCCGGTGGTGTCCGGAGACGTGAATGCTGGGTCTGATCTGCAAATCGCTGGAAGGATTCGTGCGCGATCAGCACGGGGATCTGCAATGGGAACGCATTCGTCGCGCGGCCAGGCTTCCGTTCGAGAGGTTCGAAGCGTTGCGCATCTACGACGATGCCGTCCTGATGGATCTGGTCGCCGCCACCGGCGGTGTATTGGACCGTCGTCAGTCTCCGCTGCTCGAGGATATCGGGCATTGGATCTGCACCCATCCGCCGTTGGAACCTGTCCGACGGCTGATCCGGTTTTCGGGAACCAGTTTCGTTGATCTTCTCTTCTCGCTCGAGGAGATCGAAGACCGGGCACGCATTGCGCTTCCAAACCTGCATCTGCCGCAGTTTCGGGTCGAACTTACGGCATCGGATGAATTCGTCGTGACGTCGCAATGGATGGTGCCTGGGGCGGCGGCGGTTTTGACCGGCATGCTGCGGGCGATGGCCGACGATTACGGCACCCTGGCGATCATTGAGCGTGGCGGGCTGTCGCAGGACGGTGACACCGTGATCGAGACGATTTCCGTGCGCGTGATCGAGAACACCTTTCATGAGCCGCGCGAATTCACCCTCGGGGGTGTCCGATGAGCGTGATTTCGGTCGAAACGTCCACGCTGGACCATGCCTTGCCTATGGCGCTTCTGTTCGAAGCATGCGGTACTGTCACCCATGTCGGGCCGACGTTCGAGAAGATAGCACCCGGTGCCGTTGGCAAAGGCTTGGCGGGGGTGATGAATTTCGTTCACCCGCAATTGTCAGGAAGCTGCGCAGACGTGCTTCGATATTCCGGTCGCAAGCTTCGGGTGGAACTTCGGCACGAGGCGAACATTCCACCGGGCGAGGGGCTGTCGACTCTGCGCGGCACTGTCGTGCCGCTCTCGGATCGGCGCGGGCTTATCAACCTGGCGCTGGGGGCCGATCCAGGTGTCGCGCTCAAGCGGCACAGGCTGACGTCGCGCGATTTCACGGCAACCGATCCGATGGTCGATTTTCTTTATCTTATCGAAGCGCATGCAATGGTGCTGTCAGAATTCGAGCGGTTGAGCGAACGATTGGATCAGGCCCGCACGGCGGCGGAGGAAGCGGCCGTCACGGACAAGCTGACGGGCCTTCGCAATCGCCGCGCAATGGACGACCATCTGGGCCGTCTGACCGTTGATGCGGGGCCTGCCTTCGGTCTGATGAATATAGACCTGGATTACTTCAAATCGGTCAACGACACGATGGGCCATGCCGCAGGCGACCGCGTGCTGGAGGAGGTTGCCCGGATCCTTCGCCAAGAGGTTCGGAGCGGCGACATGGTGGCCCGTGTCGGGGGGGACGAGTTCATGCTGCTGTTCGAGAATTGCGCCGACGTCGGTTTGCTGCAGCAGATTGCTGGCCGGATTATTCAGCGGCTGGAATTACCTATCGACTGGCAGGGACAGGAATGCAGGATATCGGCCAGCATCGGCATCACTATGTCCAGCTACTATGACACGCTGGATGCAGAGCGGCTGGTCTCGGATGCCGACAGCGCGCTTTACGCATCCAAGCGCGCAGGGCGCGCGCGCCATTCGGTCGCCCGACCGGTGGGCGAGTGCAGCATGGAGCCTGAGGGATAGTATCTGCGTTATTGCAGAACCCGGCTTGAGGCATGACTTTCCCTTTCCCTTATCCTGTTGATCTCAGTCCAAACGGACGATTTCGGCGGTGCCTTGGGCGTTGAAGCGGTTGAGGAGAGCGATGCGGATGCAGATCTCTTCGGTGTCTGATCCCTGAATTCCGTCGGGTACGGGTTCCTTGTTCTCGGCATGTAAAACACTCTCCTTCATCTAATGAAAAGTTTCCACAAAACCGGGGGAATTCCATTCCATCAAAATTGACCGTGTGGGCAGGCACACTCCTTTTGGTCGCTGCTGCGAACTGGGACGCGACTTGGATGCAGGAACGCTCCGCTGGTTTGGGCGAGATTGGACCGGAACCGATCGGCCCAAAGGCATAGCCGGTCGCACACCCTTGCTGCCCACCATCGGGTAATGCGGTTCGATCAATGCCAAAAGCAGCGACCAGGGCACACAGCATCCATCTCGATCAGGAACTTCTCCCGCCGCGTCACCTTCTTCTTGGTGGTGCGGGCGAGGGCGGCAAATGTCATCTGTTTGGGCATCGGCGGGTTCCTTTGTCGTTCGATCCGAACCTACCAGATCACGCCGCCATGCCGAGGTTTTTCAGATGTTCCTTAGGTGTTTAGTCCCGTCATCTGGTGGATCGGATCGACGATGAAGCGGTCTGGCTCTGAAGTCCAGATTTTGCAGATGTATTCGTAGGGTGTGAGCCCGCTGAGAGTCTTGAGACGACGGGCGAAGTTGTAAGCGTCCAGGAAGTCCGCGATATGGCCGCGGAGCTGATCGTGGCTGTCG